>NZ_AORL01000018.1:0-18068 GCF_000383095.1 Sphingomonas sp. PR090111-T3T-6A | reverse complement strand
CGGCGTCGCGCATCGCCCCTCCACCAGCCTGCGGCTGGTCCCCCTCCCGTTCCGGGGAGGAAGCTGGATGACGATGTCGTCGCCGTCGCGGCGGCAGGGCCAGAGGCCCGCCACGCCCTTCGCGGTCAGCCACTTCTCGGCGATGATCCTGTCCAGCATCGCCTGCGCGTCGGCGTAGAGCGAACGGGCGCTCTCGCCCACCACTGCGTCGTCGAGGATCGCCGGATAGTTGCCGTGCAGTTCCCAGGCGCGGAAGAAGGGCGTCCAGTCGATATACTCGCGCAGGTCCGCTAGATCCCAGTCCTCATAGACATGCACGCCGGGCTTCGCGGCCGCCGGGGCCTTGTGCGCCTCGTCAAAGGGGAAGCTGTTCGCCCGTGCCTCTTCGAGCGTGGCGAGCTCGTTCTGCCCCTTGCCCTCGCGCGCCTTGCGGACGGCGTCATATTCGGCGGCCGTCTTCTCGACGAAGCCGTCGCGCTGGGTGTCGCTCATCAGCGTCGAGGCGACACCGACCGCGCGCGACGCATCGAGCACATGGATCACCGGCCCCTGATAGGCCGGCGCGATGCGGAGCGCGGTGTGGACCTTGGAGGTCGTCGCGCCGCCGATCAGCAGCGGCATCTTCATGCCCGCGCGCTGCATCTCGGCCGCGACCGTCACCATCTCGTCGAGCGAGGGGGTGATGAGGCCGGAAAGCCCGATCATGTCCGCGTCATTCTCGTTGGCGGATTCGAGGATAGTCGTCCACGGCACCATCACGCCGAGATCGATGATCTCATAGCCGTTGCAGGCGAGAACCACGCCGACGATGTTCTTGCCGATATCGTGGACGTCGCCCTTCACGGTCGCCATCACGATGCGGCCCTTGGCCTTGGCGCCGGCTTCCTTCTCGGCCTCGATGAAGGGCAGCAGGTGCGCCACCGCCTTCTTCATCACGCGGGCGGACTTCACCACCTGCGGCAGGAACATCTTGCCCGATCCGAACAGATCGCCGACGACGTTCATACCGTCCATCAGCGGCCCTTCGATCACCTCGATCGGGCGCGCGAAATTCTGGCGGGCTTCCTCGGTGTCCTCGACGACGAACGCGTCCAGACCCTTGACCAGCGCATGTTCGAGCCGCTTGGCGACCGGCCAGCCGCGCCACTCCTCGGCGGCCTTGTCGGCGACGACATCCTTCTGGCCGCGATATTTCTCGGCGATCGTGATCAGGCGCTCGGTGGCGTCGGGATCGCGATTGAGGATGACGTCCTCGCACGCCTCGCGCAGCTCGGGGTCGATCTGGTCGTAGACGTCGAGCTGGCCGGCGTTGACGATCCCCATGTCCATCCCCGCCGGGATGGCGTGGTAGAGGAAGATCGAATGCATCGCCCGGCGCACCGGCTCGTTGCCGCGGAACGAGAAGCTGAGGTTCGAGAGGCCGCCCGAGATATGCGCGTGCGGGCAGCGCTTGCGGATCTCGCGCGTCGCCTCGATGAAATCGACGCCGTAATTGTTGTGCTCCTCGATCCCCGTCGCCACCGCGAAGATGTTGGGATCGAAGATGATGTCCTCGGGCGGAAAGCCGATGCCGGTCAGCAGCGTGTAGGCGCGCTCGCAGATCTCGACCTTGCGGTCCTTGGTGTCCGCCTGCCCCACCGTGTCGAACGCCATGACGACCACGGCCGCGCCATAGGCCATCACCTTGCGCGCCTGCGCGAGGAAGGCCTCCTCGCCCTCCTTCATGCTGATCGAGTTGACGATCGGCTTGCCGGAGACGCACTTCAGCCCCGCCTCGATCACGCTCCACTTGGACGAGTCGACCATCACCGGCACGCGCGCGATGTCGGGCTCGGCGGCGATCAGCTTGAGGAAGGTGGTCATCGCCACCTCCGCGTCGAGCAGGCCTTCGTCCATGTTGACGTCGATCACCTGCGCGCCGTTCTCGACCTGCTGGCGCGCGACCTCGACGGCCTTGGCGTAATCGCCGGCCATGATGAGCTTCTTGAACGCCGCCGATCCGGTGACGTTGGTGCGCTCGCCGATGTTGACGAACATGGCGCGGCTGGCCGGTTCCGCCTCTTCGCGGTCGGTGTCGGGTTCGGCGGCCGGGCGGAGCGAAGCGTCTGCGATCACGAACAATCCCAAGCGTAAGGGGGCTGAACCAGCCTCTCCGGCGGCCCCCTCCTGCGCGGGAGAGGGCTCGTCTGTTGTCAGGCCGCGACGATCATCGGTTCGAGGCCGGCCAGCGTCATGCGCACGGGCGGCGTCGGGAGCGCACGGGGGGCATGGCCCGCCACCGCCTTTGCCATCGCCGCGATATGATCCGGCGTCGTGCCACAGCAGCCGCCGACCACGTTGACGAGGCCCGTCGTCGCCCATTCGGCGATGAAACCGCCGGTCGTGTGCGGCTGCTCGTCATACTGGCCGAGATCGTTGGGCAGGCCGGCGTTCGGATAGACCATCATCAGCGTGTCCGCGATGTGGCTGAGCGAGACGACATGCGGCCGGAGCTGCGGCGCGCCGAAGGAGCAATTGAGCCCGATCGTCAGCGGCCGGGCATGGCGCACCGTCGCCCAGAACGCCTCGACCGAATGGCCCGACAGGTTGCGGCCGGACATATCGGTGATGGTCATCGAGATCATCAGCGGCACGGGCTCGCCCCGCGCCTCGCCGGCCTCGATCACCGCCATCACGCCGGCCTTGGCGTTCAGCGTATCGAAGATCGTCTCGATCAGGATGAAGTCGCAGCCGCCATCGAGCAGCGCGTCGACCTGCTCGCGATAGACGCTCTTCAGCGTGTCGAAATCGATCGCGCGGAAGCCGGGATCGTTGACGTCGGGCGAGAGCGACAGCGTCTTGTTGGTCGGCCCGACCGCCCCCGCCACGAAGCGCGGGCGGCCGTCGGCGGCCTCGAACTCGTCGGCGGCCTTGCGGGCGATGCGGGCGGCCGCGAGGTTCATGTCGCGGACGAGAGCTTCCGCGCCGTAATCCGCCTGGCTGATCGTGTTGGCGTTGAAGGTGTTGGTCGAGACGATGTCGGACCCGGCCTCCAGATAGGCGCGGGTGATCGCGTCGATAATGTCCGGCCGGGTCAGCGCCAGAAGGTCGTTATTGCCCTTCTGGTCGAAGCCGGTGTCGTAGGGGCCGCGATACGCGGCCTCGTCCAGGCCATAGCCCTGGATCATCGTGCCGAAGGCGCCGTCGGTCAGCAGGATGCGCTTGGCCGCCTCGGCATGGAAGCGGATCGCCGCCGGGGAAACGGGGTGGGTCATGCGGCCTTCTCCAGAGCGGCCTTGTGGCCGCGCAGGCCGAGCAGGTGGCAGATGGCATAAGCCAGCTCCGCCCGGTTGAGCGTGTAGAAGTGGAAGTGACGCACGCCGCCCGCGTAGAGCTTGCGGCACAGCTCCGCCGCGATGGTGGCGGCGACGAGCTGGCGGGCGGCGGGATGGTCGTCCAGCCCCTCGAACAGGCGATCCATCCAGCTCGGGATCGCCGCGCCGCACAGGCCGGCGAACTTGCGCGTCTGGGCGACGTTCGAGACCGGCAGGATGCCCGGCACGATCTCGGCCGTGATGCCCGCCGCCGCCGCGCGGTCGCGGAAACGGAAGAAGCATTCGGGCGAGAAGAAGAACTGGCTGATCGCGCGGGTGGCCCCCGCATCGATCTTGGCCTTCAGATTGTCGATGTCGGCCTGCGGATTGGCCGAATCGGGATGGCATTCGGGATAGGCGGCCACCGAAATCTCGAACGGCGCGACCTTCCTGAGCCCCGCCACCAGATCGGCGGCGTTGCGATAGCCTTCGGGATGCGCCTCGAAGGGGGCGCCGGCCTGCGGCATGTCGCCGCGCAGCGCCACGATGTGGCGGACACCCGCCTCCCAATAAGCGCGCGCGATGGCGTCCACCTCGCCCCGCGTCGCCTCGACACAGGTGAGATGCGCGGCGGCCGGGATCGCCGTCTCACTGGCGATGCGCGCGACCGTCGCGTGGGTGCGCTCGCGGGTCGAGCCACCGGCGCCGTAGGTCACCGAGACGAAGCGCGGGCCGAGCGGCGCCAGCGTCTGGATCGCGGACCAGAGCTGCTCCTCCATCTTCTCGCTCTTGGGCGGGAAGAATTCGAACGACACCTGCGCGTCGCCCGCCATATCCGCGAACAACGGCGCGTCGAGCGCGCGGCGCGCTTCTTCGAGATCGGCCATCGTCGGCGTCATGCAACCCTCCGCACCGGCTCGGCCGGGCGCTCGCCCAGCCACAGCTTCACCGTCAACTCATCCCCCTCCAGCGTATCCGCGACGGCGGGCACAAGCCCGGCCGCGCCCATCCATTCCGCCATCTGCTGATCCGAGAAGCCAAGCCGCGCATGGGCCGCCTGATCGCGCAGCTCCTCCCGGTCATGCGGCGCAAAATCGGCGATCAGCAGCCGCCCGCCCGGCCCCAGCAGGCGCGCCGCCTCGGCCACCGCGGCGGCGGGCTGCTGCGCATAATGGAGCACCAGATGGAGCACGACGAGATCGGCCGACCGATCCGCCAGCGGCAGCGCGTACATGTCGCCCTGACGCAGCTCGGCGCGGGCCAGCGCGGGCTCCGCCTGCCCCGCCGCCGTCAGCTTGGCGCGCGCGAAGCGGAGCATCTCGGGACTGCGATCGATGCCGATGGCGCTTTCCGCACGCGGCCCGAGCAGTTCGAGCATCCGCCCGGTGCCGGTGCCGATATCGACCAGCCGCCCGATCGGACGGCCATCGAGCGCACGGCCGATCGCGCCCTCCACCTCGGCTTCGGCGACATGGAGCGAGCGGATCGCGTCCCACTCGGCGGCATGACCCTCGAAATAGCGCTCCGCCGCGGCCGAGCGCTCGGCCCGGACGGCATCGAGACGGGCGAGGTCGCCATCGGTATGGTGCGCACTCTCCCACGCGTCGATCGCCGCGAACACCGGCGCCACCCGCCGCGTATCGCCGAGCGCGAGGAACACCCAGCTCCCCTCGCGGCGCCGCTCGGCGAGTCCCGCATCGGCGAGGATCTTCACATGGCGGGAGACGCGCGGCTGGCTCTGCCCGAGCACCTGCGCCAGCTCGCCCACCGAAAGCTCCATCACGCGCAGCAGCGCGACGATCCGAAGCCGCGTCGGATCGGCCAGAGCCCGGAAGATGGAGAGCGCTTCCTTCATACCGATAAGGATATAAGGATATCTTTATATCGGTCAATCGACTTGTACGGGTTCGGCCTAGATGGCAAGCGGCAACCTAATCCAAGGCGGGCCTGTTACACCCGTCCGAACATCAAAGGGATCGATGCGGATGCGCGCACTCCTCACCTTGCCGGCCCTGGCTCTTCTCGCCGGCTGCGCCACCACCGGGCCCAAGACCCCCGGTGATCCTTATGAGGGCTTCAACCGCAAGATGTGGGGCTTCGATCGCGCGCTGGACAAGGCGGTGATGAAGCCGGTGGCCAAGGGCTATATCACCGTGATGCCGCATCCGGTGCGCAGCGGCCTCTCCAACATGCTGGAGAACGTCACCGAGCCGTTCAACTTCATCAACTCCCTGCTTCAGGCGAAGCCGAAGCGCGCGCTGAACGCCATGGGCCGCTTCGTCATCAACTCGACGGTGGGCATCGCCGGCTTCCGCGACGTGGCCGGCCGCAACGGCTATCCGCGCCAGCCCGAGGACCTCGGCCAGACCTTCGCCGTCTGGGGCGTGAAGAAGAGCACCTATCTGGTTCTCCCCTTCTACGGCCCCTCGACGATCCGCGACGGCGTCGGCACGGTCGCGGCGCAATGGGCCGACCCCTATCGCATCGTGGTGCGCAAGGAACTGAGCTTCTGGCCGGCGGCGGCGCTCACCGGCTTCGAGTTCGTCGACGCGCGCGCCAACCTGATCGACGCGGGCGCGGACACGCTGCTCGACACCAGCGCCGATTCCTATGCGGTGGCGCGCTCGGCCTACCTCCAGCATCGTCAGGCCCTGATCGACGACCGCGACGAGGGCGACGGCGGCGCCAACGGGAGCAGCGACGCCGACCTCAACGCCGCGCTGGACGAGCTTGGGCCGGACCAGAGCACTCCCGCCGCCACGCCCACCGCGCCCACGCCGGAACAGCCGGCCTCCTCCACTCCGGATACGACTTCGCCCGAACCCGCCCCGAAAAGCGATACGCCGCAATAGATCAGCTTCACGCTCGGCATTGCAAGGCGAGCGGAGAAACGCTAGGCCTCACCCCGGCTTGGGGGGCTTGCTAGTGCTTTGCACCCGGTAAGCCAAACCAGTGCTCCGTCATCAGGGAAGAGATGCACATGAAGAAGATTGTCGCGCTGCCGCTCATCGTCGCGGTTGCCATGGGCGTTGCCGCCTGCAAGAAGACCGAAACCGCCGCCAACAACGCGGACGTCTCGGCCGACCTGAACGCCGCCGCCAACGACGCGATCGCCGACGTCAACGCCGCCAACGAAGCGGCGCTCGACAACGGCGCTGCCGCGCTCGACAACGGCGCCGCTGCCGACGCGAACGTGGCTGCGACCACCAACGCGCAGTAATGGTTTTCGGCCGGGCCTCAGCGCCCGGCCGGCCCATACGCGAAAGGCCGCGTGCGCCCCATCCGGCGCCGCGGCCTTTTTGCTGTCCGGAGCTTGTGGATGAGCGCCGGGAGACGGCGGAAGCGCCCGAAGTTGATGAAGTTGACACGAGCGGCGCAATTTCCTCGCACGCTCGCCACGCTGGACCGGCACTGGGAAAGACCGCCATGGGTGGTGGCAGTCATAACCGTGTCAGGCGAAATCCCGCATTCGAAGGGGCGGTAGGTTTCGCCCGCTTAGCGGACAAATCCTCCCCTCCCTGGGAGGGGTCGGGGGTGGGTTGTCCCCCGGATCGCGTGGCGGCAGTCTCATGCCATGCCCCGCCTCGCTCCGGACATGGTATCCAAAGCCCGCGCCCTGCGTGGTACCGCAACCGTCGAGGAACGCCTGCTATGGGCGCGGCTTCGCCATGTCCGCCCTCGCTTCACGCGACAGCTACCGATCGGCGGC
Organism: Sphingomonas sp. PR090111-T3T-6A; assembly: GCF_000383095.1. Lineage (GTDB taxonomy): Bacteria > Pseudomonadota > Alphaproteobacteria > Sphingomonadales > Sphingomonadaceae > Solisphingomonas. The sequence goes on along the minus strand of NZ_AORL01000018.1, from coordinate 11,066 downwards.
TATATTGTCGATTTCGGCTGCCGGACTGCAAGGATCGCGGTGGAACTCGACGGCAGTCAGCATCTGAACAGCGTGGAATATGACGGTCGGCGCACGGCCTTTCTCGCAGGCCTCGGCTGGCAGGTACTGCGGTTCTGGAACAGCGACGTTCGCTCTCATGCAGATGGCGTGGCGGAACGGATCGTGTCAGCCGTCAGTCTCCGCCTCGGGCGAACCCACCCCTGCCCCCTCCCTTTCAGGGAGGGGAATTGACGACTTCTAACCACCCATCCCCCGCACACGCGGCATAAAAAGAAAAGGGCCGGAGGATCGCTCCCCCGGCCCTTCTCTTTGCCTAAGCGAGAGTGGCTCGGACTTAGAAGTCCATGCCGCCCATGCCGCCCATGCCGCCCATGCCGCCGCCGGGCATGGCCGGAGCCTTGTCCTCGGGCACTTCGGCGATGGAGGCCTCGGTCGTGATCAGCAGGCCGGCCACCGAGGCGGCGTCCTGCAACGCGGTGCGGACGACCTTGGTCGGGTCGATCACGCCGGCGGCGACGAGGTTCTCATACTTCTCGGTCTGGGCGTTGAAGCCGAGCGTCTCGTCGTTGCCTTCGATCAGCTTACCGGCGACCACCGCACCGTCCACGCCCGCGTTCTGGGCGATCTGACGGACCGGCGACTGCAGCGCCTTGCGGACGATGTCGATGCCGCGGGTCTGGTCGTCGTTGACGCCCTTGAGGCCGTCCAGAGCCTTGGTGGCATAGAGCAGAGCCACGCCGCCGCCCGGAACGATGCCCTCTTCCACGGCCGCGCGGGTCGCGTGCAGGGCGTCGTCGACGCGGTCCTTGCGCTCCTTCACCTCGACCTCGGTCGCACCGCCGACCTTGATCACGGCCACGCCGCCGGCCAGCTTCGCCAGACGCTCCTGGAGCTTCTCGCGGTCATAGTCGGAGGTCGTGATCTCGATCTGCTGGCGGATCTGCTCGACGCGCGCCTTGATGGCGGCCTCGTCGCCCGAACCGTCGACGATCGTGGTGTTGTCCTTGTCGATGGTGACGCGCTTGGCGGTGCCGAGCATGCCGAGCGTGACGCTCTCGAGCTTGATGCCGAGATCCTCGGAGATCATCTCGCCCTTGGTCAGGACGGCGATGTCCTCGAGCATCGCCTTGCGGCGATCGCCGAAGCCCGGCGCCTTGACGGCCGCGACCTTCAGGCCGCCGCGCAGCTTGTTCACGACGAGCGTAGCCAGAGCCTCGCCCTCGATGTCCTCGGCGATGATGAGAAGCGGACGGCCCGACTGCACAACCGCCTCGAGGATCGGCAGCATCGCCTGGAGCGACGACAGCTTCTTCTCGTGGATGAGGATGTACGGATCGGTCAGCTCGACCGTCATCTTCTCGGGGTTGGTGATGAAGTAGGGCGACAGGTAGCCGCGGTCGAACTGCATGCCTTCGACGACATCCAGCTCGAACTCGAGGCCCTTGGCCTCTTCCACGGTGATGACGCCTTCCTTGCCGACCTTCTCCATCGCTTCCGCGATCTTCTGGCCGACTTCCTCGTCGCCATTGGCCGAGATGATGCCGACCTGCGCGACTTCACCCGTGCCCGAAACCGGCTTCGAGCGGCCCTTGATGTCGTCGACGACCTTGGCGACGGCGAGATCGATGCCGCGCTTCAGGTCCATCGGGTTCATGCCGGCGGAGACCGACTTCATGCCCTCGCGGACGATCGCCTGGGCGAGAACGGTCGCGGTGGTGGTGCCGTCGCCGGCCTTGTCGTTCTGCTTCGAGGCCACTTCGCGCAGCATCTGCGCGCCCATGTTCTCGAACTTGTCCTTCAGCTCGATCTCCTTGGCGACGGTGACGCCGTCCTTGGTGATGCGCGGGGCGCCGAACGACTTGTCGATGACGACGTTGCGGCCCTTCGGGCCGAGCGTGACCTTCACCGCATCGGCGAGGATGTCGACGCCGCGCAGGATGCGCTCACGGGCGTCACGCGAAAACTTGACGTCTTTCGCAGCCATTTGAAATTCCTTGCGTTAGAATAGGTTGGAAACGATCCGGGATGCTGTCGGCGATCAGCCGATGATGCCCAGGATGTCCGATTCCTTCATGATCAGGAGGTCCTGACCGTCGATCTTCACCTCGGTGCCCGACCACTTGCCGAACAGGATGCGGTCGCCCGCCTTAACATCGAGCGGGGTCACCTTGCCCGCCTCGTCCTTGGCGCCGGCGCCGGCGGCGACGACTTCGCCTTCCTGCGGCTTTTCCTTGGCGGAATCGGGGATGATGATGCCGCCCGAGGTCTTTTCCTCGGCTTCGACACGCTTCACGAGCACGCGATCGTGCAGGGGACGGAAGTTCATTGAGGCTACCCTTTCCTCAGTGTGCGACCGGCCCGCTCCCTGCCCCGGACGGGGGAGACTCGGGCCGATGTCGAATGACGTGTTAGCACTCCTCGATGACGAGTGCCAACGGCGCGGATATGGCCCTGTGGATGGCACCGTCAAGGCGCGTCCATGGAAGAATTTTCAATCGCCGCATCGCGGGCCGTGCCCCGGCTGCGACAGGCCGATTGCCAGCAACCCGCGCTTACTCTAGCCCGAAGACAAAGACGGAAAGGTGACGCGCATGCGCTTCTTGCGGGCTCTCTGGCGATTCCTGAAGGCCGTGAAGGACGTGCTGGCGCTGATCGTGCTGCTGCTCTTCTTCGGGGTGATCTTCGCGGCCCTGTCGAGCGGCGGGCGCCCCACCTTCCCGGCGGGCGGCGGCGCGCTGGTGCTCGACCTGCGCGGCAGCCTCGCCGAGCAGCCCGCCGATGCGCGGCCCATCGATTTCGTCTCGGGCGCGGGCGGGCCGGACATCAACCAGTATCGCCTGCGCGACGTGGTGCGCGCGGTGAACGCCGCAGCCGCCGACAAGCGGGTGAAGGCGGTGGTGCTCGATCTCGACGGCTTCATGGGCGGCGGACAGGCGGCGGTCGCCACGCTCGGGCGCTCGCTCGACAAGGTGCGCGCGGCGGGCAAGCCGGTGCTCGCTTATGCCACCGCCTATGACGATCCGAGCTACCAGCTCGCCTCCCACGCCAGCGAGGTCTGGCTCGATCCGCTGGGCGCGGTGCTGACGCCGGGGCCGGGCGGGTCGCAGCTCTACTACAAGGGCCTGCTCGACAAGCTGGGCGTGAATGCACACGTCTATCGTGTCGGCAAGTTCAAGTCGGCGGTCGAGCCCTATACCCGCACCGAGGCCTCGCCGGAGGCCCGCGCCGCCAATCAGGCGCTGATCGACGCGCTGTGGACCCGCTGGCAGGCCGAGGTGGCGCAGGCGCGGCCCAAGGCCCGCTTCGCCGACTATCTCGCGGGGCTCGCCGCCGGGCGCATCCCGAACGGCACGCTGGCGGAGAGCGCCGAGGCGTTCGGGCTGGTCGATCATCTCGGCGACCGCCTCGCCTTCGGCGACCGCGTGGCGCAGATCGCCGGCAAGCCCGACAAGGCGGCGCCCGGCGACTACAAGAAGATCGCGCTCGACGACTGGGAGAGCGCCAATCCCGTCCCCTCCACCGGCGACGCCATCGGCGTGCTGACCGTCGCGGGCGACATCGTCGACGGCAAGGCGCCGGCCGGCACCGCGGGCGGCGACAGCATCGCCGACGCGCTGGGCAAGGCGGTGGCCAAGGGCAACCTCAAGGCGCTGGTCGTCCGCGTCGATTCGCCCGGCGGATCGGTGACGGGGTCGGATCGCATCCGCTCAGCCATCCTCGCCGCCAAGGCCAAGGGGCTGCCGGTGGTCGTCTCGATGGGGACGCTGGCGGCCTCGGGCGGCTACTGGGTGTCGACCGCGGGCGACACGATCCTCGCCGATCCGGACACGATCACCGGCTCGATCGGCGTGTTCGGCATCATCCCCACCTTCGAGGGCTCGCTCGGCAAGATCGGCCTCTCGGCGGACGGCGTACGCGCGACGCCGCTCTCCGGCCAGCCCGACACGCTCCGCGGCACCACCCCGCAGGTGGACGCGCTGATCCAGGCGGGCATCACCCAGACCTATGCGCGCTTCACCGGCCTCGTCGCGGCCGCGCGCCACCTGCCCGTCGAGCGGGTGGACGAGATCGGCCAGGGCCGCGTGTGGGACGGCGTGAGCGCGCAGAAGCTCGGGCTGGTCGATCGCTTCGGCACGCTCGACGACGCCATGGCCGAGGCCGCGCGGCGGGCGAAGCTCGATCCGAAGAAGGTCCACCCCGTCTATATCGAGCGCGAGAAGCCGGCCTTCCTGCGCCTGCTCCAGATGCTGGCGGGCAATTCGGGCAGCGTGGACGAAGCCCGCAGCGCCGACGCCTTCGCCGCGCTGGGCCAGCGGCCGGACTGGATGCTCGCCCGCGCGCTGGGTGACGCACGCCGCATCCTCACCGGACCGACCATCCAGGCGCGCTGCATCGGCTGTGGCGACATTCCCCCCTCGCCCGCCGACCTTGCAGCGGCGCGGCAGATGATGGCGCAGGCGGGCCTATGACGATCCGCCCCGTTACGCTTGCCGACGCCGAAGCCCTTGCCGCGATCTACCGCCCCTATGTGATCGACACGGTCATCACCTTCGAACTCGATCCGCCCGACGCCGCCGAGATGCGCCGCCGGATCGAGACGGTGACCGCCACCCACCCCTGGCTGGTGGCCGAGAGGGACGGCGCGGTGGTCGGCTATGCCTATGGCTCGACCTACCGCACGCGCGCGGCCTATCGCTGGGTGGCGGAGACGGGGATCTATCTCTCGGCGGACGCGCACGGCCACGGCCTCGGGCGGATGCTCTACGAGGCGCTGCTGGAGGCGCTCGCCGAGCGGGGCTTCGTCGCCGCGATGGGCGTGATGACGGCAGGCAATCCGGCGAGCACCGCGCTCCACGAGCGGCTCGGCTTCTTCCACGCCGGCACCCAACCCGGCATCGGCTTCAAGCATGGCCAGTGGCACGACGTCGTCTTCTGGCAACGCGATCTGGCTCCCCGGCAGTCTCCTCCTCCCGAGCCGACGGGGGGTTGAACCGTCTCCCCATGGCTCCCGCCCCGCGAAAGGGCTATGATGGGGCATAGGGGTGGAGAAGAGCCGTGAACGAAGCGAATGCGATCATCATCCGCCGCGCGTGGTGGCTGTGGGCCGGCACTTTCCTGCTGATCGCCTTCAATCTCTTCGCCGCGATGCATCGGGACACGACGCTCACCTTCGTGGCGCTCGCGCTGACAGGGTGCCTCGCGATCGCCGGCCTCGCGTTCGGGATTTGGGCGGGCTGCACGCTCGCCCGCTCGCGCTCGAAGCGATAAAGCCGCCCTCGCTATTCCCGATAGGCGGGCAGCGCCAGCCCCCGCGCGATCGCAGCCGCACGCAGGCTGAAGCCCGCCAGCGCCGCGATCATCGCCGGGAGCGGCGCGGGCAGCCCCGCCACGGTCAGCGTCACGAACAGGCCCGAGGCGAGCGCCGCCGCCGTGACGTACAGTTCCGGCCGCAGGATGATCGACGGCACGCCCGCCACCATGTCGCGGATGATGCCGCCCATCGTCGCCGAGACGACTCCCATCACCATCGCCGGCAGGAACGGGATGCCGTAGCCCAGCGCCTTGCCCGCACCATAGACGGCATAGGCCGCGAGCCCGATGGCGTCGAACCAGTCCAGCGCGCGCTCGGGCCACCATCGCCGGGGGGTGAGGAACACCAGCGCCGCCACGCCCAGGCAGATCGCGATCGGCACAGGATCGTGCAGCCAGAAGACCGGCGCGCCGATCAGCAGGTCGCGCGTCGTGCCGCCGCCCGTGCCCGTCGCGCAGGCGAAGAAGCAGAAGGTGATGATCGTCTGCCGCGCCCGCGCCGCCTGCAACGCGCCCGACGCCGCGAACACCGCCAGCCCCGCCATGTCGAGCCAGGGCAGCAGCGGGCTGATCGTCGGCAGGGGCAGCGGCAACGGATGCATGACCGGACACTAGGCGGCTGCGCGACCGGAAGTCGAGAGGCCGGCGTCAGGAAAGCATAGGCCCCGCACCCAATGCCGACTATGCACCGGGCCATGAATCTCGAAGCCATCATCGCCTCCATCGTCGAGGAGATGCGCGCCGCCCCCGATCGCGGCGAGGTTGCGACCTATATCCCGAGCCTCGCGGGCGTGGACCCGGGCCAGTTCGGCATGGCGGTGGTGACGGCGGACGGACAGGTCTTCGCGGGCGGCGATGCGGAGACCGCCTTCTCGATCCAGTCCATCTCCAAGGTGTTCGCCCTGACGCTGGCGCTGGGCAAGGTGGGCGACCGGCTGTGGAACCGCGTCGGCCGCGAGCCGTCGGGCAGCGCGTTCAACTCCATCGTCCAGCTCGAGGCCGAGCAGGGCATCCCCCGCAATCCCTTCATCAACGCGGGCGCGATCGTGGTGAGCGACGTCAACCTCGCGGGCCACGCCCCGCGCGAAGCGATCGGCGAGCTGGTCCACTTCATCCGCTATCTGGCCTCCGACGACGGCATCGCCATCGACGAGGCGGTCGCCCGCTCCGAGCAGGAAACCGGCGAGCGCAACCGCGCGCTGGCCCATTACATGCGCGCCTTCGGCAATCTCCATCACCCGGTCGAGCTGACGCTGGGCGTCTATTTCCACGCCTGCGCGATCGCGATGAGCTGCCGGCAACTGGCGATGGCGGGGCGCTACCTGATGCTGTGCGGCGCGCACCCGGAGGGCGGGCGCGTCATCTCGGACAAGCGCGCGCGCCGCATCAACGCGCTGATGCTCACCTGCGGCCATTACGACCAGAGCGGCGACTTCGCCTTCCGCGTGGGGATGCCCGGAAAATCGGGCGTGGGCGGCGGCATATTGGCGATCGTGCCGGGCAAGGCCTCGATCGCGGTGTGGTCGCCGGGCTTGAGCCGCAACGGCAATTCCCAGCTCGGCTCGCTGGCGCTGGAACGCCTCGCGGATGCGACGGGGTGGAGCGTGTTCGGGCTCTAGGCACGACCAGCCGTAATCTCCACGGATCGAGCGTCCTACGAGGGTGTCCTTCATTGAGGAGGAACACCCATGACGTTCATGGACATCATCAGCAATTTGCCCGCTGCGCTGGCAGCAGCCCGGATGCTCGTGGATTTGCGGAGTGCCTTCAGTCCACCGCTTCGAGAATGCGGATGTCGCGCTCGGCGCTGCTGCCGAGTTTTTCCAGCGCCGCCTTGTAGGCCTCGCCCTGATAGACGGCGAGCGCCTGTTCCAGGCTGTCCCACTCGATGATGAGCGAGCGCTGGTCGAGCCCCTGCTCCTTCACCGCCAGCGGCAGGCCCCGCGCGATCACGCGCCCGCCCGCCTCGACGATCGCCGGCCCGGCCAGCTCGACATAGGCCGCCCGCGCCGCCTCGTCCGTCGTCGCGCGATAGAAGATCACCGTGAAGACCTTCGCCATGGACGTCCTCCAGATACGCGAAAGGGCCGGCCCCGCCCTTCTGGACGGAGCCGGCCCTTTCGTTCGGGCTCAGATGTGGATCGGCTTGCCGGTCACCGCCATGGCGGCTTCCTTGAGCGCTTCCGAGTGGGTCGGGTGCGCGTGGCAGGTGTAGGCGATGTCTTCCGACGTCGCGCCGAATTCCATTGCCTGCGCCGCCTGCGCGATCATCGTGCCGGCGACCGACGCGATGATCCACACGCCGAGCACGCGATCGGTCTTGGCGTCGGCGACGACCTTCACGAAGCCGTCCGGCTCATGGTTGGTCTTGGCGCGCGAGTTGGCGAGCATCGGGAACTTGCCGACCTTCACCTCGCCGCGCTCCTTGGCCTGCTCCTCGGTGAGGCCCACGCCCGCGATCTCCGGCATGGTGTAGACGACCGACGGGATCACGTCGTGGTTCACGATGCCGGTCTGGCCCGCGATGTTCTCGGCGACGGCGATGCCCTCGTCCTCGGCCTTGTGCGCGAGCATCGGGCCGGGAACCACGTCGCCGATCGCCCAGATGCCGGGGACGGACGTGCGGAAGTCATGGTCGATCTCGACCTGACCGCGCTGGTTGGTCGCAAGGCCCGCCTTGTCGAGCGCAAGGCCGTCGGTGTTCGGCTTGCGGCCGATCGAGACGAGCACGGCGTCGGCCTCGATCGTCTCGGCGGCGCCACCGGCGGCCGGCTCGACGGTGAGCGTCGCCTTGTCGCCGCTGACGGTCACGCCCGTCACCTTGGTGGCGAGCTTGAACTCGATGCCCTGCTTCTTGAAGATCTTGTTGGCTTCCTTGCGGACCTCGCCGTCCATGCCGGGCAGGATCTGGTCGAGGAACTCGACCACCGTCACCTTCGCGCCGAGGCGCTTCCACACCGAGCCCAGCTCGAGGCCGATCACGCCGCCGCCGATGACGACCATGTGGCCCGGCACCTTCGCCAGCTCCAGCGCGCCGGTCGAGTCGACGACGACCTTCTGGTCGATCGTCACGCCCGGAAGCGGCGTCACCGACGAGCCGGTGGCGATCACGATGTTCTTGGCGCGCACGGTGCGGTCGCCGACCTGCACGGTGTCCTTGCCGGTGAAGGCGGCATGGCCCTTCAGCCACTCGATCTTGTTCTTCTTGAACAGGAACTCGATGCCGCCGGTGAGGCCCTTCACGGCGTCCTTGCGCTGGCCGTGCATGGTGTCGAGGTCGAGTTCGACCTGCGCCTTGATGCCGAGCTTGCCGAGCTTGCCCGAGGCCGCTTCCTCATAGAGTTCGGAGGCGTGGAGCATCGCCTTCGACGGAATGCAGCCGACGTTGAGGCAGGTGCCGCCGAGCGTCTCGCGGCTTTCCACGCAGCCCGTCTTGAGGCCAAGCTGCGCCGCGCGGATCGCCGCGACGTAACCGCCGGGGCCTGCGCCGATGACCAGAACGTCGAAGTCGTAATCCGCCATGACCGAACTTTCTGCCGTGCATCAAAAGATGGCGCCGACATAGAGCTTGTGACCGCCAAAGCAACCATCTGGCGGAGGATTTCCTCCTCGTTCGTCTTCCGGCCCGGCCATCGGGGCGAAGCCGGGCCGGAAGGCCGTCAGCCGGTCAGGGGCATTTATATTTCTTGGTCGCGAGATCGATATAGCCCTGCGCGGTCGACGGATCCGTCCTGCCATGTTCGAGCGCGACGATGAACGCGCCCCGCACGACGCTGCCGGGCGTCTTGCCCGACGACGGCAACTGGGGAATCGCGTTGAGCCGCGTCAGGATCGGCCCGACCGCCACGCCGCAGATCGCCTTGGTGCTGGCGAGCGTCATATGCCCCGGAAATGTCCCGTTGATCTGGGTGTTGCCCTCACAGGCGGGCGCCGTGATGCGCACCGTCAGGTGCAGCGGCGTCGACGCGTTGAAGGTGAGATGGACGTCGTTGGGGGCGGCTTGCAGCCCGCACACCCACAGATTCTGCGAGGTGGGGCTGAGCGACAGACAGTCGCCGTTCGCGGTGGCGTTCCCGTAGAGCGCGAGTGCGTCGCACATCGTCACCTGCGCGGATGCCGGGATGGCCGCGGCAAGGGCGACGGCCGCCGCACCCGCGACGATCAGGCTGGGCCTCTTCATGGCTGGTCTCCTCGAATGGACGGTGCCGCCCCACCCCAAGACGGAGGCGGCCGGTTTCATCAGACGTGGATCGACGCGCTGCCCTTCTTGCAGCCGACGAGCGGCGCGCAGACCTGCCCGCTGACGCTCAGCACCATGGTGCCGAAATTGAAGCTGACGGTCGCCTCCGCCTTGAACGGGCCGATGCTGCCGCCGAGGTTGACCGTCGGATTGTTCGGGTCGAGTTCGGCGTTGATGATGGTGATGCTGCCCACCGGGGTCTGGAGCACGACGCTCACCTGAAGCGACATCGCGCCGAACGAATAGTTCAGCACCAGGCTGCACTCGAAGGCGGAGACGATGATGATCTGCCCGCCCGTGGACGAGACCTGGTTCACCAGCAGGTTCGGATCGTCGACCTTCAGGCCCGCATCCTGATAGTCGATATGGGCAAGCGTATCTTCCTTCGTCAATGCGACGCTCATGGCGGTCCCTCCTGCACCCTGCCCGGTCGTCCGGGCGCGCCTTTGTCTCGCGGAAGGCGGGGCGGGAGGTAGCGCAAGCCCGTCCGTTACGGATCGAGCGGGCGGCAAGCGCATCCGTTTCGGAGAAACCGCACAGCAAAACGGCGCCCCCGACCTGTCGCCGGGAGCGCCGCAATGCGCGTCGATATGATCGCGCTTAGAGGTCGATCAGCAGACGGGTCGGGTCCTCGATCGCATTCTTGAGCGCGACGAGGAAGGTCACCGCCTCGCGGCCGTCGATCAGGCGGTGATCGTAGCTGAGCGCGAGGTACATCATCGGGCGGACGACGACCTGGCCGTTCACCACCACCGGACGCTCCTCGATACGGTGGAGGCCCAGCACCGCCGACTGCGGCGGGTTGATGATCGGGGTCGACATCAGCGAGCCGAACACGCCGCCGTTGGAGATGGTGAAGGTGCCGCCCTTCATCTCGTCCATCTTGAGCGTGCCGTCCTTGGCGCGGCGGCCGAAGTCGCCGATCGTCTTCTCGATGCCCGCGACCGACAGGTCCTGCGCATCGCGGATCACCGGCACGACGAGGCCGTTCGGCGCCGACACGGCGACCGAGATGTCGGCATAGTCGTGATAGACGATCTCATCGCCCTCGATCGAGCCGTTGACCGCCGGGATGTCCTTCAGCGCCTGGCACGCGGCCTTCACGAAGAAGCCCATGAAGCCGAGGCGGACGCCGTGCTTCTTCTCGAACAGATCCTTGTACTTGGCGCGCGCCTCGATCACGGCCGACATGTCCACGTCGTTGAACGTGGTAAGCATGGCGGCGGTGTTCTGCGCCTCCTTGAGGCGACGGGCGACCGTCTGGCGCAGGCGCGTCATCTTGACGCGCTCTTCCTTGCGCGCGCCGCCGGTGGTGACCGGAGCGGCAGCGGCCGGGGCAGCAGCCGGAGCCGGAGCCTTGTTCGCCGAGAGGATGTCCTCCTTGGTGACGCGGCCATCCTTGCCGGTGCCGGAGACGGTCGAGACGTCCACGCCGGTCTCGATCGCGGCGCGCTTGGCGGACGGCGAGAGCGGCTGCGCCTCGGCGGCGGCCGGC
>NZ_AORL01000017.1 GCF_000383095.1 Sphingomonas sp. PR090111-T3T-6A | reverse complement strand
GCCGCCCGAGACCCGTCCGGCCAAGCCCACGCCGCCGCCCGCGCCGGCGGCCAATCCCGCGCTCGCGCGGCAATTGCGCAGCGCCGGGCTGAACGCGCTCAACCAGGGTCAGGTCGGCCGTGCGCTGACGCTATTGCGCCGCGCCGCGCTGCTCGATCCGGCGAACCCGCTGATCGCGCGCGACCTCGCCCGCGCGGAGCGCATCGCCCACGCCGTTCAGGTCAAGAGATAAGCGGAACGATTGCTTAACCATGACTGGGGTATAGGATGATCGGCGGAGTCTTTTCCGGGAACGCAACATGACGATGCTCGGCCGTTACAGGATCGACGATCGCATCGGCGAAGGCGCGATGGCGGAGGTGTTCCGCGCCTACGACACGGGGATCGACCGTGTCGTGGCGATCAAGGCGCTGAAGGCCGAATATCGCAGCGACCCCGATCTCAGCCGCCGCTTCGTCCGCGAGGCGACCGCCGCCGGCACGCTTAACCATCCGCATATCGCCACCATCCATGACGTCGGCGAGGCGGACGGCACCGCCTATATCGCGATGGAGATGGTCGCCGGGCAGCCGCTCGACGAGGTGCTCCAGACGCATGGCCGCATGGGCTACGAGCGGGTGCTCGCACTGGGCATCCAGATGGCGGATGCGCTCGCCTACGCCCATGCGCGCGGCATCGTGCATCGCGACGTGAAGCCTTCCAACATCCTCATCTCGGCCGATGGGCAGACCGCCAAGCTGCTCGACTTCGGCGTCGCCCGCATCGGCGAGGCGGACCCGGTGTCCGGCGACGCGCAGCTGCTCGGCACGCAGACCAGCCTGATGATCGGCACGCCGCGCTATATGAGCCCCGAGCAGGCGCTCGGCCTCACGGTGGACCATCGTTCGGACCTCTTCTCGCTGGGTGCCGTCCTCTACGAGATCCTGACCGGCAAGCCCGCCTTCTCGGGCGGGACGCTTGCCACGCTGATGCTCCAGATCGCGCAGGCCGAGCCCGAGCCGATCGCCCATCTCGCGCCCGATTGCCCCAAGGGCCTGCGCTTCATCATCGACAAGCTGCTGTCCAAGAAGCCGGAGAAGCGCTTTGTCGATGGCGACCAGCTTCTCGCCGCGCTCCGCCGCGAATGGGAGGCCTGCCGCCATGAGGAGCGCCCCCGCCGCCGGGGCCTCGCGCTGCGCTTCAAGCTGCCGCTGATGCTGGCTGGCGCCACCGCGCTGGCGCTCGCCGCCAGCGTCACCGCCGTGCTGGACCGGCAGGAGCGCGTGCTCGAGCACATGGCCATCGTCTCGGGCTCGTCGATCACGGCCTTCGTCACCGGCAACGCCGCCGTGCTCGCTGCCGACAATGCCAGCCTGCCGCCCGAGCAGCAGGACTGGGCGCCGCTCCAGGCCTTCATCGAAACGGCCGGGCGCGACGACAGCATCGCACGCCTCGTCATCGTCGACGGCACCGGCATGGTCCGCGCCGCGAGCGACCGGCAGCTTGTCGGCCGCCTCTATGTCGCGCCGCGCGGGGAAACGCCGGTTTCCTCGGCCAGCCACGACGTCGTCACCGACGTGGCGGACCCGAACGGGCTGACCGGCTTCCGCTTCGTGAGCCCGATCCGTTATGCTGGCGCCGATTTCGGCAAGGTCGACCTCGTGCTGCGCCGCTCCTCGCTGGACGCGGCGATCGCGACCAGCCGCGATCTGCTGATCGCGCTCTCGGCCTTCGTGATGCTGGTGGTGCTGCTGATCGGCTGGCTCAGCGCCGACCTGATCGAGCGTCCGCTCCGCCGCCTGCAACAGGCGCTGGAGGATGCGGCGGAGGGCAATTTCTCCTTCCGCATCTCGCATCGCCGCCGCGACGAGTTCGGGGCGACCTTCGATGCCTTCAACCACGCCGCCGCCGCGCTGGAGCCCCGTCTGGCCGCCGCGCCGGCGGAGGAGGAGCCGTCGCTGACATCCACCATCGTCGCACCCCGCCAGGCCGCCTGAGGGAAGACCGCCATGTTCATGCTGCGTCTGTTCGATGAGAATGACCCGGTTCATCCCATCGACGCGCGGCTGCTGCGCGACGGCGTGCTGAGGATCGGCCGCGATCCGGCTTCGGACTGGCCGATCCCGGATACCGACCGCGAAATCTCGCGCCGCCACTGCGAATTCCACGCGCAGGACGGGCGGCTCAGGGTGCGCTGCGTCGGCGCCAACGGCGTCTATGACGGGGCGACGGGGCTGCGCCTGCCCGACGACACCGACATCCTGCTCGATCTGCCGAGCACGTTGCGCCTCGGCCGCTTCCGGCTGGTGGCGGCGCCCGCGCCCAGCGAACAGCTCTCGTCCGGCGCCGAGACGCGCACGATGATCCTGTCCCAGCCGCTCGGCAGCTCCACCGAGGTGCCCGGCGAATGGGCGGACGGCCCGTCCGAGGCGCCCGTCTTCGAGGACGGTTCGCTGCTGGAGGCCTTCTGCCAGGGCGCGGGGCTCGACGCCTCCAGCCTTTCGGCGGAAGACCCGATGGAGATCATGCGCCGCGCGGGCGCGGTCTATCGTCAGATGGTGCTCGGCATCGGCGACCTGATGGCCGAGCGGGACCGCGCACGCAGCCGCTTCAACCTCAACCAGACGACGATCGGCGACACGGGCAACAACCCGTTCAAATGGGCGCCCACCCAGCGCCTCGCGATCGACCTGCTGCTGGCGGGGACCAACGGCTTCCTCTCCGGCCCGGCGGCGCTGAAAGCCTCGTTCACCGACATCAAGCGCCATCTGGTGGCCACCTTCGCGGGCCTTCAGGCCTCGCTGCGCGTCGCGATCGACAGCTTCGATCCCGAGGAGATCGACGCCGCCGTCGGCAATCGCACCTCGCTGCTCAAGAGCCGCGCCACGCTCCAGTGGCAGGAGGTGGCCGGACGCCATGCCGACCTCCGCCACCAGATCGACGAGGATACGGGCGGATCGCTCGACGAGGCCTTCGTGCGCACCTACGGCAAGATCGCCCGCGTGCTGGAGCATGGCGAATCATGACGTTCCTCCCGCGTCTCGCGGGTTGGTTCCGCGGGGCATCCGTCACGCGGCCGGCGGTTGAGGCGCAGCCGCTGCGGCGCCCCGTCTCCGTCTCGCGCAGCCATGTCGGCCGGGTGCGGACGATCAACGAGGATCGGGTGCTCGACAGCACCGCCGCGGGCCTCTGGGCGATCGCGGACGGCATGGGCGGCCACGCCTCGGGCGATCTGGCGGCGCAGGCGGTGGTGAGCGCGCTCCACCGGCTTTCCGAAAGCGCCGAGCCGCTCGACGGCAGCGCGATCGAGGCGGCGCTGATCGAGGCCGGACGGCGTGTCCATGACGGCGCGCGGCGGCGGATGGCGCAGAGCGGGTCGACCGTGGTGGCGCTCCATATCGATGGCCCGCGCGGCACCGTGCTGTGGGCGGGGGACAGCCGCGCCTATCGCCTGCGCGGCCAGCGCATCGAGCGGCTGACGCGCGATCACAGCCTGGTGCAGGACCTGATCGACGCCGGTGCGCTCCGCCCCGATCAGGCCGATCATCATCCCGACGCCCATGTCATCACCCGCGCGCTCGGCACCGCGCCCTATGTCGCGGTCGACCGGCGGGATATCGACGTGCGCGACGGCGATCTCTTCCTGCTCTGCTCGGACGGGCTGTCGCGCGGATGCCTCGACGGCACGCTGTCGGCGACCATGGGCGGATCGATCCGGGACATGGCGGACCGCCTCCTCGCCCGCGCGCTGGAGGCCGGCGGGAATGACAATATCAGCCTGTTGCTGGTCGGCGTGGGCGAGCCCTGGGAGACGGACGAGAATCATGACGACTGAACAGCCGCTGCGCCACGGGCGTCACGAAACAGGAGGGTTCGTTCGGAACCGTAACGGCTGTGGGGCGTCGTTCCCCGCATGAGCCAACAAGATTATCAGGCGGAGCTGGAAACGCTCCAGGTCGCGCTGGTCCGCACGCAGGCCGCAGCGATGGAATCCGGCGAGCGCATCGTGCTGGTGCTCGAAGGACGGGACGGCGCCGGCAAGGACGGATCGATCAAGCGCATCACCGAGCATCTCTCGGTCCGCCAGACGCGCACCGTGGCGCTGCCCAAGCCGTCCGACCGCGAGCGGACGCAATGGTATTTCCAGCGCTACATGGCCCATCTGCCGGCGGCGGGCGAGTTCGTGATCTTCAACCGCTCCTGGTACAACCGGGCGGGCGTCGAGGTGGTGATGGGCTTCTCCACACCGGACGAGCAGGCCGCCTTCCTGCGCGACGCGCCGGACTTCGAGCGGATGCTGGTGGAAAACGGCATCAAGCTGGTGAAGCTCTGGCTCGACATCAGCAAGAAGGAGCAGGAAAAGCGCCTCGAATCCCGCCGCACCGATCCGCTGAAGGCGCTGAAAGTGTCCGACATGGACAAGGTAGCGCAGGAGAAATGGTCGGAATATTCCGACGCACGCGACAAGATGCTGTCGCTTACCCACACGCCGCTCTCGCCGTGGCACGTCGTGCGCGCCGACGACAAGAAGAAGGCCCGCCTCGCCATCATCCGCCATCTGCTGCGCGAGGTCGCGCCCAAGAAGGTCGCCTCCAAGGTGGACGCGCCCGATCCGAAGCTGCTCTTCCCCTTCGAGGCGAGCGCCATCGAGGACGGCCGCCTCGCCCGCTAGGGCTTCAGCGCCGCGCGCACGCTCGGCAGGATGCGGCCGACGATGATCGAGACGCCCTTGGCGTTCGGATGCATCCCGTCCGCCTGGAGCAGCGTCATGTCCGCCGCCACCCCGTCGAGGAAGAAGGGGTAGAAGCGCGCGCCATAGCGCTTCGCGAGACGCGGATAGATCGGGTCAAAGCCGCGCGCATAGGCCGGCCCCATGTTCGGCGCGGCGCGCATCCCGGCGACCAGCACGCGGATCTGCCGCCGCTTCAGCTCGTCCATGATCGCATCGAGATTGGCGGCCGTCTGCGAAGGCGGCATCCCGCGCAGCATGTCGTTCGCGCCGAGTTCGAGGATCACGAGATCCGGCTTCACGCCCAGCCCGCGCAGGCCCCAGAGCAACCGTGCCTTCCCTTGGGCGCTGGTATCGCCCGTGATCCCGCCGTTGCGCACCGTCGCGGGGACGCCCGCCTTCTGGAGTGCCACCTGCAACTGGCTGGTGAAGCCGTCCGCCGGCGGCAGGCCATAGCCCGCCGTGAGGCTGTCCCCCAGCGCCCAGATCAACCGGCCCGCCGCCTCGGCCGGCATCGCCGTCATCAAGCCGAGATAGACAAGCGCCCAACGCCCACCATATCTCCAGAGCCGTGCCATCCTCAGCCTCTCCGCAAGCCGCCGCTTCCCCCGATAGCATCGTGATCGAGGCGCGCAATCTGACGCTCTCGCTCGGCCGTCCGCCGGCGCGGGTCGACATCCTGCGGGGCATCGACCTCGCGGTGACGGCAGGCGAGAGCGTCGCGCTGCTCGGGCCGTCGGGCTCGGGCAAATCCTCGCTGATGGCGGTGCTGAGCGGTCTGGAGCGGCCGAGCGGGGGCAGCGTCCAGGTGGCGGGTCTCGACTTCGCGCAGATGGACGAGGATGCGCTGGCCGTCGCCCGGCGCGGACGGATCGGGATCGTGCTGCAAGCCTTCCATCTGCTTCCCACCATGACCGCTTTGGAAAATGTCGCCGTGCCGCTGGAGCTTGCCGGAGAACCGGACGCCTTCGCCCGTGCCGAGGCGGAGTTGAAGGCTGTCGGCCTCGGCCACCGCACCGGCCATTATCCCGCCCAGCTTTCCGGCGGCGAGCAGCAGCGCGTCGCCATCGCCCGCGCGCTCGCCCCCCGCCCGGCCCTGCTCTTCGCCGACGAGCCGACCGGCAATCTCGACCATGCCACCGGCATCGCGATCATGGACCTGCTCTTCGAGCGCCACCGCGAGGCCGGCGCGACCCTGGTCGTCATCACCCACGATCCCTCGCTCGCCGAACGCTGCGAGCGGGTGGTGTCGCTGGAGGACGGCCGCATCGTCTCGGACCGGCGCGCCGCATGAGGCTGAGCTGGCGGCTGGGCCTGCGCGATCTCCGGGCCGGCGGGCGCGGGCTGTGGCTGCTGGTGCTGTGCCTGTTCCTCGGAACGGCTGCGCTGGCCGGGATCGGGAGCCTCTCCGCCAGCATCCTCGGCGCGCTCGACGACCAGAGCCGGGCGATGCTCGGCGGCGATCTGGAGATGCGCGTCTCGCAGCGCCGCGCGACCGTCGAGGAAGGCGCCGCCTTCGCCGCCGCCGGCCCCGTCGCCGAGACGATCCGCGCCCGCGCCATGGCCGAGCCGCTCAACGGGCAGGCGCCGGCTCTGGTGTCGCTCAAGGCCATTGACGATCGCTGGCCGCTGGTCGGGCGCTTCACGCTGGAGCGCGGCGCGCTGGCGGGGCGGCCGCACGGGCTTCAGGTGGCGGTCGCGCCCGTGCTGGCGGATCGGCTGGGCGTCCATGTCGGCGATACGATACGCATCGGCATGGCGCAGCTCCGCATCGTCGGGCTGATCGACAACGAGCCCGACCATCTCGGCGAAGGCTTCAGCCTCGGGCCGACCGTGCTGGTCGACATGGCCGGGCTCGACGCGACGGGCGTGATCCAGCCGGGCAGCCTCTATGAGAGCCGCTATCGTCTTCTCCTGCCGCCGGGCACGGATGCGGCAGGGATCGGCGACGGCTTCATCCACCGCTTCCCCAGCGCCGGCTGGAGCAAGCGCACGCCCGACGATGCCGCCGGTTCGCTCAAGAAGGGCATTGCGCAGCTCGGCCAGTTCCTCCTGCTCGTCGGCCTCGCGGCGCTGGCGATTGCGGGGGTCGGCGTCGGCAGCGGGGTGAGCGCCTATCTCGCGGGCAAGACGCGGACCATCGCCACGCTCAAGGTATTGGGCGCGCGATCGGGGGCGATCGCGGCGATGTTCCTGTTGCAGCTCGGGCTGGTGGCGGGCGGCGGCATCCTTGGCGGCCTCGTGCTCGGCGCGGCGGTGCCGGCGATCGTGGAGGCGGTGGTGGGCGACGCCTTGCCCGTGCCGCCGCGGCTCGCCGTCTACCCGGTGCCGCTGCTGGTGGCGGCCGCGCTGGGGCTGCTGGTGGCGCTGCTCTTTGCGCTGCCGGCGCTCTCCCGCGCCCGCTCGGTGCCCGCCGCGACGCTGCTGCGCGACAGCCTCGCCCCGCTCACCCGGCCGAGCCTCGCGACGCTGGCCGGCATGGCGGCGCTGCTCGCGGCCCTGATCGGGATCGCCGTGCTCACCGCCAGCGACCGGAGCATCGCACTCGGCTTCGTCGGGGCGACGGCGGCGCTGGTCGTGGGGCTGTGGCTGCTGGGCTTCGGGCTCCGCCTCCTGCTCGCCCGCCTGCCGAGGCCGCGCCGGCCCTTCTTCCGGCTCGCGCTTGCCAATCTCCACCGTCCGGGTGCGCAGACCGACCGGCTGGTGGTGGCGCTGGGCCTCGGCTTCTCGCTGTTCGTGGCGCTGGCGGTGATCGACACCAGCCTGTCGAGCGAGATCCACGCCGCCGCTCCGGCCCGCGCGCCGCGATTCTTCGCGATCGATCTCCAGCCCGAGGACTCCGCCCGCTTCCGGGCCCTCATCACGCAGGCCGCGCCGAATGCGCGGATCGAGACGGTGCCGTCGCTGCGCGGCTCCATCGTGGCGCTGAAAGGCCAGCGCGTCGCCGACATGAAATCGATCCCCGACGGCGCATGGATATTGAAAGGCGACCGCACGATCACCTGGTCCGCCACCGTGCCGCCACGCAATAGCGTCGTCGCGGGGCGCTGGTGGCCAGCGAACTATCGGGGCGAACCGCTCGTCTCGATGGAGGACAAGGCGGCCCAGACGCTCGGCCTGCATGTGGGCGACACGATCACCGTGGCGGTGCTGGGCGTCGAGGTTCCGGCGCGGATCGCGGCGCTGCGCAAGGTGGACTGGGGTGGACTCGGGCTCAATTTCGCGCTGGTCTTCTCGCCCGGCTATATCGAGGAAGCGCCCCATGGCCTGCTCGCCAGCGTCTATGCGCCGCCTGCCCGCGACGGCGCGATCGCGCGCGCGGTGGCGGTGGGGCTGCCCTCGGTCACGATGGTCCGCACCGGCGACCTGATCGGGCAGGTGGGCGATCTGCTCGGCCAGATCGCGCTCGCCATCCGCGCGGCGGCGGCGGTGACGGTGGCGGCCGGGATCGTCGTGCTGGTCGGCGCAGTGGCGGCGTCGGGACGGGCGCGACGCTATGACGTGCTGATCCTCAAGCTGCTCGGCGGGAGCCGGCGGCAACTGCTCGGCGGGCAGGCTCTGGAATATGCGCTGCTCTCGGCCCTGCTCGTCGCCGTGGCGATCGCGGTCGGAGGCGGCGGCGGATGGTATGTGGTGGTCAAGGTCTTCGCCCTGCCCTTCGCGCCGGACTGGGCGGTGGTGGCAGGGACGCTCGCCGCCGCGATCGCCATGACGCTCGGCATCGGCGTGCTCGGCAGCCTGCCTGCGCTCGCCGCCCGCCCCGCCGCCGGTCTGCGCGAGATGTGAGCGGATCGGAAATGCGCTACAGCGGTTGGAAGATGGTTCGTCCCGCCGGCCGGAGGATTTGATGCGCGTCGCCCTGATTCCCATGCTCGCCCTGCCGTTGCTCGCCACCGCTCCCGCCGCCGCCCAGCAGAAGAGCGGCGTCGAGCGCGCCGCCACCGCGCCCCTGCGCGACACGCGGATCAAGGACGACAAGATCCCAGAGATCCTCCAGCTCGCCGCGTCCGCCCCCTATTCGCTGAAGGGCATCAGCACCTGCGCCAGCATTTCGGCCGAGGTGGGCAAGCTCAACGCCGCGCTCGGCGCCGACGTGGACGTGCCGGGCAAGAAGAAGGGCGAAGGCTCGGCCATCGCCGCCGCCGCCGCCGGCGAGGCGGTGCGCAGCATCATCCCCGGCCTCGGCCTCGTCCGCGTGGTGACGGGCGCGGACAAGCAGCAGCGCCGCGTCGAGGCGGCCGTCTATGCGGGCTCGGTCCGGCGCGGCTATCTGAAGGGCATCGGCCTCGGCCGGCACTGCTCGCCCCCCGCCGCGCCCACCAGGCAGGCACAGCTCGACACGCCGGAGATCGTCGCCCCCGAAGCGGACTGACGCCTCACTCCATCGTCGCGAGCAGGTCGTCCACCGAGATGGTGGCGAAGGTCGCGAAATTGTCGGCCACGCCATAGGGCAGCAGCAGCGTGCGATCATGCACCATCGCGCCGCAGCTATAGACGACGTTGGGCACATAGCCGTCCCGGTCCTCGGGGCCAGGGCGGAGCAGCGGCTCGCGGGTCCGCGCCAGCAGCTTGGACGGGTCCTTCTTGTCGAGCAGGCAGGCGCTGATCGTATAGTTCCTGACCAGCCCGACCCCGTGGATCATCACCAGCCAGCCCTCGTCGATCTCGATCGGCGAGCCGCAATTGCCGATCTGGACATATTCCCACGGCCAGAAGGGCGTGACGATCTTCTCCGCGCCGTTCCAGGTGTGGAGATCGTCGGAGCGGAGCAGCCAGATATTCTCGTTGTCGTGCCGGCTCAGCATCACATAGCGGCCGTCGATCCGGCGCGGGAAGAGCGCCATGCCCTTGCCGCCCGCCGCGTCGCCCAGCAGCGGGCGCATCTCGAAGGTGCGGAAATCCCTGGTGCTGAGCAGCTCGGATCGGATGTCCGCGCCGCTATAGGCGGTGTAGGTGCCGTAATAGGTGCAGGCCCCGTCGTCGTCGACGAAGCGGACGAGGCGGACGTCCTCGATCCCCTGCCGCTGGCTCGGCGCCATCGGGAAGATCACCGCCTCGGACAGGTCCTGGCTCTCCTCGAAGAAGAGGCGGATGGCGGATTCGTCCGTCTCGCCCTCGATCCGTTCCATGCGGGGCGGCACGGCATAGGGGCTCACCGGGTCCACCTCGACATATTTGCCCGGCACCCAGGTGCCCGTGCGGAAGGTGACGGAGGAGACATGCCCCTCCCCGATCCCGCGCAGGGACATCAGGAAGCGGATGCCGCCTTCGGGCAGGCCGGACTGATCCCAGTGGATCACGATGCTGGGGTTGAACAGCGCGGCCGCCTCGAAGCTGTATTCCTCGCTGAAGAAGCCGCCGATGACGAGCTGCTGGGCGTGGCTGATGCCGTCCCGGCTGCACAGGCCCTCCATCTCGTGGAAGCGGCGGATCAGGATTGTCTCCATGTCGCGATGCCGCTGGCCGAGGATGGCGGTGGTGCGTTCGAGCCCGAGATGCAGCCAGCGTTCGTCGAGCTTGAGCAGCCGGTCCACGATCCGCTGCGCGCGCGGATGGCTGGGGACGGCGAAACCCGCCGGGTCGGAGGGCGAGAAGGGACGGATCACTGTCCGCGATGCATCCGGCCGGAGCGTGATCGACAAGTGGCGCACGATGTCCGTCATGGCTCGAACCTTTCCCTACCCGCCCTCGATCGAGGATTGTGCGCCTAAACGGGCGACCCGCCAAACGGCTCCGGCCATTGGCGTGGCGGGCGGCATGGCCTATCGCGCGGGCCATCATGCCGACGATCCTGCCCGTCTCCGAACCCGACGATCCCCGGATCGAGGCCTATCGCAATATCCGCGAGCGCGACCTCGTCGGCCGCGAGGGCCTGTTCGTGGCGGAGGGGCAGGTGGTGCTGGCGATGCTGATCGCGTCGGCGGCCTATCGCCCGCAATCGCTGCTGATCGCGGCGCACCGCCTGCCCGCGCTCGCCGAGTTGATCGCGCCGCTTTCCGACGACGTGCCCGTCTATGCGGTGGAGCAGCGCGTCCTCGATGCGATCGCGGGCTTCCCGCTCCATCGCGGCATCCTCGCCATCGGGAAGCGGATCGACACGCCCGATGCCGACGCCCTGCTCGCCCGCCTTCCGCAAGAGGCGGACGTGCTGCTGCTCTCGGCGATCGCCAACCATGACAATATGGGCGGCATCTTCCGCAACGCGGCGGCCTTCGGGGTGAAGGCGGTGCTGCTCGACGCGGATTGCTGCGATCCGCTCTATCGCAAGGCGATCCGCGTGTCGGTGGGGGCGGCGCTGCTGGTGCCCTTCGCCCGCATCGCGCGAGAAGAGGACCCGCTCGCCCTGCTCGACCGCCACGGCTTCACCGCTCTGGCGCTGAGCCCCTCGGGCGCGACGACGCTCTCCCACGCCCCCGTCGCGCGGCGCAATGCAGTGCTGCTGGGCGCGGAAGGCCCCGGCCTGTCAGCGGACCTGCTGCGCCGCGCCACCAGCGTCCGGATCACGATGGCGCCGGGGTTCGATTCGCTCAACGTCGCGACGACCAGCGGCATCGTGCTCCACCATCTCGCGGCCGCGCGGGCTTAATCCGCCACCGGGGTACGCCGCAGACGGCGGACGAGGATGAAGATGGCCGACAGCCAGGTCTGCGCGTCCGGAATCTGATGCGCCTCGGCCGCCGCCTTCACGCGCACGATGCCTTCCTCGATGCCGCCGCCGGCGCCATAGCCCCGGTCCAGTTCCTCGGCGCGCTTGATCGCCACAGCCTTCATTCGCCCTCTCCGATCGCGGGGAGCGCCCGGCCCAGCAGCTCATGCGCCAGGTCGCCCCAATCCTCAAATCCCCAGTCGGCCGGGTCCTCCAGCGAGAGGATGCCGGGCGTGCCGATCGCCACATCCTCGGCCGGAAGCATGCAGCTCCTCGATATCGAATAAAAGGAGCGGACCATCGGGCAGGCCGGCTCCTCGGGATTCTCGCCGATCACGATCGCCAGCGTTGCATCGCGGATGCGCACCAGCGTGCCGATCGGGAAGATGCCGAGGCTCGCCATGAAGGCGGACAGCAGCTCGGGATCGAAATGCCCCTTCCAGCGCCGCATCGCGCCGAGCGCGTGCTGGGGCGTCCAGGCGTCCTTGTAAGCCCGGTCGGAGGTCAGCGCGTCATAGACGTCGCAGATCGCGCCCATGCGCGCGAGCAGGCTCAGCCCCTGCCCGTTCCGGCCATGGGGATAACCCGTTCCGTCGACGCGCTCATGATGGCTGAGGCACACGTCCAGCGCGAGTTCGGGGATGCTGCCGCTCGCGCGGAGCAGGTCGTAGCCGTTGCCCGGATGCCCCTTCATCACGGCGAACTCGCCTTCGGTGAGCTGACCCGGCTTGTTGAGGATGTCGCTCGGGATCGCGATCTTGCCGACATCGTGGAGCAGGCCCGCCAGCCCGATCTCGGGCAGCAGCGCCTCGTCCAGCCCCAGATGCCGGGCGAAGTTCATCATCAGCGCCGAGACGGCCACCGAATGGACATAGGTATATTCGTCGCGATTCTTGAGCCGCAGCAGGCGCAGGATGAGCCGCGCGTTGCGATCCACCTCGTCCGCCAGCTCGGCGACGACGGGCGCGAGTCGCTCCGCCGAGATATGGCGCCCCATCCGCACATCGTCGAACAGGCGGATCACCGCCCGCTTGCCCTTCGCGACGGCCCGGGAAGCGCGCTCCCGATCGGGATCGGCGCTGCGCAGGGCGGGCGTCCGGCGGCGCGACGCTTCCGCCGGCGACAGCCCTTTTTCGGTGTCGATGACGATCGCCTCGATCGCGCTGTGCCGCAGCCTGCGCAGGTCGGCCGGGCTCTCCAGCCGGAAGCGGGACTGCCAGAAAGGACGGTCAGCCCAGCTCCCCTCGTAGGACACGATGAACATCCCGAGCTTCACATCCTTGGGAGGGAGCCTGAGGAGCATCGAGCGGAACCTGCCTCGTGGTTGGACGACCTTTCGCGTCGGCGCGGCGGCTATGGTTAGACCTCAGTCGTAAATGAGCCGTTATCGCCGGGCCAGCCCCGCCAGCAGGCCGGGCGTGAGGATCTGGGGCAGCTCCTCGGGCTCGCTCTTGCCGGGCGCGTACCAGAGATAAAGCGGCACGCCGGAGCGGTGATGCGCCTCCAGGAACTTGCCGATCTTCGCGTCGCCGTCAGTCCAGTCGCCGACCATGGTGGTGACGCCGGCCGCGCGGAAGGCGTCCTGCGTCTCGGCGCGCTCGATCGCGGTCTTCTCGTTGACCTTGCAGGAGAGGCACCAGTCCGCCGTGAAATAGAGGAAGACCGGTTTGCCCTCGGCACGCAGCGCGGTGAGCTTGGCCTCGTCGAAGGGCTGCAAGGTGGCGGTCGCCTGCGCTTCCGCCTTGGCACCGCCCTTGGGCAGCAGCGCGATCGAGCCCAGCGCCACCAGCAGCGCCACCGCCGCCGGGGCCCAGGCCGCCGCCTTGAAGCGACGCTGGCGAAGGCCCGTGATCCACAGGCCCAGCGTCAGCAGCATCGCCGCGCCCAGCGCCAGCACCACGCCGTTCGCCGCCGTCTGATTGCCGAGCACCCAGCAGAGCCCCAGCGCCGTCAGGAACATCGGCACCGCGAGAATACGGCGGAAGGTCTCCATCCAGCCGCCCGGCTTAGGGAGGCGCTTCCTCAGCGCCGGCACGAAGCCGAGCAGAAGGAAGGGCAGCGCAAGCCCCAGCCCCAGCCCCGCGAACACCAGCAGCGCGGCCGCCACCGGCAGCACCAGCGCGACGCCGAGCGCGGCGGCCATGAACGGCCCGGTGCAGGGCGTCGCGACGAAGGCGGCCAGCGCGCCGGTCCAGAACGCGCCCGAGACGCCGCCCTTGCCGGCGAGGCCCGAGCCCGCCGTCACCGCGCCCAACTCGAACAGGCCGGCGAGGTTGAAGCCGATCGCGCTGGTCAGCAGGATCAGCACGAGGATCACGCGCGGGTCCTGCAACTGGAACGCCCAGCCGACTTGCGTCCCCGCCGCCCGAAGCGCGAGGATCAGCCCGCCCAGCGCCACGCAGACGAGGATGATGCCGGCGGTATAGGCCAGCGCCTCGCGCCGCACCTCGCGCTCGTCACCGCCCGCACGGGCGAGGCTGAGCGCCTTGAGGCTGAGGATCGGGAAAACGCAGGGCATCACGTTCAGGATCAGCCCGCCGAGGATCGCCCCGCCCAGCGCGATCAGCGCAAGGCCCAGCGTGCCGCGCCCGCCCGTCGCCGGGGCCTCGCTGCCGAGCGGCGCACCCGCCGCCGGAACCACGCCCGGAGCAGCGGTGAAGGACAGCCCGCTCCCGTCGCCCAGCGCCAGCACGCCGTCGAAGCTCTTGGGCGCGCTCGGTCCGGCCTTCGTCTCGATGACGAGCGTGTCGCCGTCGCGGGAGAAGCTCTGCGGGGCGGCGTAATCCACCGCGCCATCGGTCGCCGCGAAGAGATGCGGATCATGTAGCGCCACCGCCGCCGGCAGCGGCACGGCGAGGCGGAACTTGCCGCCCTTCGCCTCGAACGCCACCGGCGAGCCGAGCGGTCGCGGCAGCGCCTTGCGCCACTCCGCGAAGCGCGCCGCCGCCGACGGATCGGCCGCGCCGTCGCCGACGGTCAGCGTCGCCGAGACGGTCGCGCTCTCGGGCACGCAGATGCTGGGATTGCAGACGAGATAATCGAGCTTGGCCGAGACGGGCAGCAGCGTGCCCTTGGCCAGCCCCGCCGGCACGTCGAACGGCACCAGCAGCGCATAAGGCTTCTCGTAGACATGGTTCATCAGCCCCGCGATCACCAGCGTGCCCGGCACCGGATAGGCGGGATCGCCCGCCTTCGCGCCCTTGGGCAGCGTCCATGTGGCGCGCAGCGGGAAGCCGCTGTCGCCCGGCGTCTGCCAATAGCCGTGCCAGCCCGGCTGCGGCGCCATGCTGAGCGCCAGCGTGGTGCGCTGGCCGGCAGCCGGCGTAAGGCTCTCGGGCACCAGTGCGGTGGCGACATGCGGGCCGTCGCCGCCCGGAAGCCCCTGCGCAGCCGCGGGCGTCCCGAGACCGGCCATCAACGCACACAGCCAAGCGACTGTCATCAATACGAAACGTACCACCGCCATCGCCGCCCTTGATCCTGCTCTCACCGCCATGCTTCGTGTGAGCGCGGCGAACCGTTACACTGGGGCATATAGATGCGTTCATCGATGATTGCAGGGGGCTTTGCAGCCCTTCTCGGGCTTGGCACTGCGCTCACGCCGGCGATGGCCGCGCCGCCGCCTGTGAAACCCAAGCTGATCGTCGCCATTTCGGTCGATCAATATTCGTCCGAACTCTATCGCCGCTATCTGCCGAGCTACACCGGCGGGCTGAAGACCCTCTCGTCGGGCGTGTCCTTCCCGGTCGGCTATCAGAGCCACGCCGCGACCGAGACGTGCCCCGGCCACTCGACCATCCTCACCGGCCGCCATCCCTCGGCCACCGGCATCGTCGCGAACAGCTGGTTCGACGCGAAGACGGGCTCCAGCATCTATTGCGTGCAGGCGCCGGGCTCGTCCGATCCGAATGCGCGCGGGCCGCAGAACATGCATGTCACCACGCTCGGCGACTGGGTGAAGGCGCAGGAGCCCGGCGCGCGCAGCTTCGCCGTCTCCGGCAAGGATCGCGCCGCCATCACCATGGCCGGCAAGCACGCGGACGGCGTCTATTGGTGGGTGGACGGCGAAGGCTTCACCACCTCGCCCTTCGCCGGCCCGGCGACGCCCGCCGTCACCCAGCCGGCCGCGAAGTTCAACAGCGCCATCCTCGCCCGCTGGAAGGCGAAGAAGCCGGTGCTCTGGGCCGCGCCGTCCGCCGCCTGCGCCGCGCTGGAACAGCCACACCATTTCGGCAGGATCGACATCTCCGGCCGCGTGCCGCCGGATATCGCCGCCCATGTCGAGGACAATCCGCGCTTCCTGAAGACCACGGATTTCCAGGACAATCTCCGCGCCTCGCCGCTGTTCGACGCTGTCGCCGCGGAGTTCGCCGAGCAGGTGATCGCCAACAACCATCTCGGCCACGGCCCCGCCACCGACGTGCTGGCGGTGAGCTTCTCGGCGAACGACTATATCGGCCACCGCTACGGCAATGGCGGCGCCGAGATGTGCGTGCAGCAGGCCTCGCTCGACAAGACGCTCGGCCAGTTCGTGCGCTATCTCGGCAAGCTCGGCGTGCCGGTGGTGGTGGTGCTCACCGCCGACCATGGCGCGACCGACGCCGCCGAGCGCGAGCATGAGCATGACGACAAGGCCAGCCGCCTCGACAGCTTCACCTTCGTGAGCAAGCTCAACAAGGCGGTGATGGAGCAGACGGGGCTCGGCTACGAGCCGATCGTCGGCGACGATCCGCAGCAGCTCACCATCAATGTCGGCCCGGACGAGGCGCTGCGCTCCAAGGTCCGCGAGGCGACGATCGCGTGGCTGAAGCAGCAGCCCGAGGTGCGCGAGGTCTTCACCCGTGAGCAGGTCGAGGCCGCCACCGTCCCGCCGCACACGCCGCCGACCGAGCTGAGCTTCGTCCAGCGCTTCCACGAGAGCTACGACAAGGATCGCTCGGGCGACATCGCGGTCGCCTATGCCGAGCGCACCACCTTCGGGATGCCGCGCGGGCCGGGCGACGTGGTGGCTGGCCATGGCTCGCCGTGGAACCATGATCGCGAGGTGCCGATCCTCTTCTGGTGGCCGGGCGCCACCGCCGAGGCGCGCGCCACGCCGATCGAGACGGTCGACATCGCCCCGACCCTTGCCGCCATCGCCCATGTGAAGACGCCGGAAGTCGACGGCCAGTGCGTCGATCTCGGCGGGAACTGCGCGAAGTAAGACCCAAGCGCGCGCCGCCTCTTTTTCCGTCACCCCGGACTTGATCCGGGGTCCAGCTGCCTTCGTCGGTCAAAGGAAGAAGCGGGATCCCGGATCAAGTCCGGGATGACGGAAGGAGAGAGAGCGAGCCGGAGCGGGTGCCGCCGCTCAGCGGGTCTCGAAGCCCGTGATGCCCTTGGCGATGCTGTTGCCGCTGATCTTGAGCGGTTCATGGCTGAAATCGATCGCGAAGGCCGGGGTGTAGTGCACGCCCGGCGCCAGCGTCGCGGTGTTGCCGGTGATGGTGAGCCCCGCCGACGGATTGGAGCGATCCTCTGCCGCGATCACGATGAAGCCGGAATGATTCTCCTTGTCCGGCCCCTGCACCATCACGTTGCGCGCGACGAGCCCGGTCGAGCCGGAGGGCAGGTCGATGATGTAGTTGCTGGCATGGCCCTGCGAATCGTCGAAGCTGTTGTCCGTGATCGACACCTGCGCCGAGCGGCTCTTCAGATAGTGGCCACCGCGCCCCTTCTCGAACCGGGTGCGCGTGACGTAGAGCTTGCCGTAATGGCCGATGTAGATCGAATGCGCGCAGGCCAGCCCCCGGTCGCAGCGGCCGAGCCCTGAGAAGGTCGAGCGGTCCACCCGGATCGTGGCGCCCGGATCGTCCGCGGAAAGGATGCCCTCCTCCGAATTGCGGAAGGTGGCGTTCATGACGGTCAGGTCGCCATGCTCGATGCGGATGCCGGCGCCGTTGCCGTCGGATACGCGGAGATTCTGGAAGGTCAGCCCGTCCACCATCGCGTCATTCCCGCGCAGGACGAGCGTCGCCTTGCCCTCGCAGATGCCGCCATCGAAGATCGCCGTGCCCGTCGTCCGCGCGCGGAAGGCAACGCGGCCATGCTCGACCACGGTGCAGTCGCGATAGGTGCCGGGCGCGATCAGGATGGTGGCGGCGCCGCCGTTCACCGAGCGCACCGCGTCGTCGAGCCGGTAGAAGCCCTTGCCGGTCTCCTCGACGGTGAAGGGCGCGTTCGACTGCGCCGAGGCGGCCGAGGCGAGGCCGAGGGCGGCGACGGTGAACAACAGGGACTTCATGGGCGCACTCCGATGAGACGGCGCGGACGCTGCCATGCGTCCGCGGCCCTCTCAAGCCCCCGAAACGATCGCCCTTAGTCCAGATTGGGACGCAGCCAGCGCGTCGCCGTCTCCAGATCGACGGCGCGGCGGGTGGCGTAGTCCTCGAGCTGGTCCTTGCCCACGCGGGCGACGCCGAAATATTCGGCATCCGAATGGCCGAAGTAGAAGCCCGAGACGGCCGCCGTCGGGAACATCGCGAAATGCTCGGTGAGCGTGATGCCGGTCGCGTTCGTCGCGTCGAGCAGGTCGAACAGGATCGGCTTGAGGCTGTGGTCCGGGCAGGCCGGGTAGCCGGGCGCGGGGCGGATACCGCGATATTGCTCGCGGATCAGCGCCTCGTTGGTGAGCTGCTCCCCCGGCGCATAGCCCCAGAGATCGGAGCGGACATGCGCGTGCAACCGCTCAGCAAAGGCCTCGGCGAGGCGGTCGGCGAGCGCCTTGAGCATGATGTCCGAATAATCGTCATGCGCCGCCTTGAAGCGGGCGGAATGCGCGTCGATGCCATGGCCCGCCGTCACCGCGAAGCCGCCGATCCAGTCGCCTTGCGGCGAGATGAAATCGGCGAGGCACATGTTGGGCCGGCCCTCGCGCTTCTTGATCTGCTGGCGGAGCATCGGGATGCGCACATCCTCCCCAGCCCGCTGGGGAGGGGGACCGCCGGCGGAGCCGGGGGTGGAGGGGACGGCGTCGCGCATC
>NZ_AORL01000016.1 GCF_000383095.1 Sphingomonas sp. PR090111-T3T-6A | reverse complement strand
GGCGGCGGGGCCGCCGGTTCGCCGAAGTTGAAGATCACGCTCGCCAGAAGGCTGTGCGACCGGAAGCGACCCTTGGTCTGATCGCCGTTGAGGTCCGTCAGCTTGACCCGGGTGACGTCGAAGAAGCGATACTTCACGCCCACGTCGATCTTGTCGGTGACCGGCGCGCGGACACCGGCGATCGCCTGCCACGCGAAACGCGTGTCGCTATCGTCGACCAGATCCGGGAAGTCGGCGCCGAAGCGCCACGAGTCGGCCTTCACGCGGGCGACACCGGCGCCACCGCCGACGTAGCCGCTGATGCCCTTATCGTCACCGAAGTCGAGCAGCGCGTTGACCATGAAGCTGAGCGCGCTGGTGTTGCCGGTGCGCGAGTTCCGGTAGTTACCCGGCGCAACACCATCGAGGGTGACCGAATTGGTCAGCCCCGAGTTCTCGGCGCGCTTGTAGGCCGCTTCGCCTTCAACGCGAAACATGCCGAAATCATAGCCAACGATGCCATCGACGTCGAAGCCCGTGCGCTGATCGACCTTGAGGGCATCCGACGTACCGGCAATGCTGTAGTGCGAATCTTCGACGATCATCCCGCCGCCTTCGACACCTACATACCACGCCTTATCCTTCGCGAAGGCGGGACCGGCCAACGCGGTGGAGGCCAGCGCCACAACAAGGGCGAGCTTCCGCATATTAATCCCCTTTCTATCAATTCCCGTCTGGGAACAGAAAAAGCCTAACCAATGAGGAATATCCGCGCAAGCGCGCATATTCGGCACCTGTTGCATATCCGACACAATCGGATAGCCGTCGTTGATCTCCTCCCCGGCAGACCCGGCGACAACCCATCGATCGGCCATCGGTTTCGCCTCACCGCAAAAAAATCAGACGGCAACGAGGCCGTGGCCCCTCAATGCGCCGAGAATCGCGACGATAGCGTTACGGGCTTCGACGTCAGTCGAAGTGCCCCCACCGGATCGGCGATGGCCGACTGTTGCACACTCACCACTTGCTGCCCGCCGACGATAACCCGCTGGGCGACGACGTCTCCCATTCTCCACAGCGTGCCGTCGAACCAGACGAACAGCTTGTCCGCATTGGACCAGAGGATCATCCCCGCCCTGCCCGCGAAGAAGCGCCATCCGCCTTCGGTCCAGCCAGCCAGCACGTTGGGCTGGCCGGCCCACGCGCCGGTGGGGCTCGCGCCGGTGATCCAGCACTGCCCCGGAACGGGGGCCGGGGGCGGGTCGTCCACCGCCACCGCCTCCACCGCCGCCTGGAGCAGCGCGTCGATGCGGGTCAGGGCTTCGTTGTGGAACAGCTCCTTCTGCGCCTGACCGGGGGCGATGAAGGGCAGCGCGAGACGGGGGGTGGCATCGGACATCTCAGTCTCCCAGCGACAGGGTGAAGGTGGCGGGCGGCAGCGAGGCGGCGCTGGTGCCGATCTGCGCGACCGACAGGAGGAGCGGCCCCTGCCCCAGCCCGGCGAGATCGCCGGCGGAGAGCGTGGCGGCGGGTTGCGTCGTCTCGACGGTCAGCGGCGCCGGGCCGGAGTGGCTGGCGGTCAGGCGGTAGCGCTCGCTCTCCTCGGCGAGGGGCGCGTCGGTGTCGTCGAGCCAGTCCCAGCCGGTGCGGCTTCGCCTGATCCAACCGATCTGGATCGAATTGTCGGCCTGCATCACGGCGCTGATCGCCACCGGCGCGGGCGGGCGGAGCGCGCGCGCCTGAAACAGGATCTCCGCCTCGGCGGGAAGATCGTCGCCGATCCCGCTGGCGGCGATGCGGATCGTGCCGCCGGTCTGGCCGGCGGGCAGCGCCCAGGAGAAGAGCTTGTCCGGTTCGACCAGCACGAAGGCTTCGCCCGAAGCATGGCCGCCCGTCGCCCACTCGCTCCCCCGCCGTCCGCGCAGCAGGCCGGAAAGGCGGAACAGACGCGGGCCGATCTGCCGGGCGGATGCGAACTGGACCAGCTCGTCCCCGATCAGCGCCAGATTGGCCGTGGCCGATGCCCCCACCGCATCGCTGCCGGTGAGCGACATGGCATCGTTGAGCAGCTCGACATCCACCGTCGACACCATGTCGCGCAGCATCGCGCCGCCGGGCGGGAGCAGGGTCCGCGCCGTACCGATCACCGCCGCGGGCGCCGTCTGCCCGATGGCCTGCCAGGTCGCGCCGTCGTCGAGGCTCGCCAACAGCGTCGCCCCGCGCCAGCCCGTGGAGGCCCCCGCCGCCGCGATCAGCAGCGCGGCGCTGGCCGGCGCGTCATGGCCGAGCGAGGGCAGGTCGAGCAGCGCAAGACTGGTCGGCCCCGCGACGAGATCGGGCTGGCTCAGCGCGTTGCCCGGATTGGCGGATGGCAGGCCGGCGTTCACCTTGTCCGGCAGGCGCTGCGCGGTGAGCGTCACCAGCATCGTCTCGAAGGCGCGCTCTGTGACGCGCCAGGCGCCCGCCTCCCCCGGCAGCTCGATCAGCGCGCCGGCGGCGAGATCGAGATGCCGCCATGGCAGGCTGATCGTCGCGCTGGTCCGCCCCGCCCATTCGCGCGCCAGCCGCGCCTCGCAGATGCCGCGCGCGGTGGAGGCGTCGACGGCGGCGGCGAGATCGATCGTGCCGACCCGCCGCGCCGCCGCCTCGCGCCGGGCGCTCTGCGAGCCGACCTGCCAGTCGCGCGCCGGATCGTAATAGCTGATCGACAGCGCCTCGTTGAGCGTGCCGGCCGCCTGCCGGTCGAGCGTCAGGCGCGGGGCGGGCTTGCCGTCGGACGCACTGCCGAGGTCGGCCGCCGGGATCAGCACGGGCGCCGCGCTTTCATCGACCAGCAGCAGGCCCGCCGCATCGTCCGCGAAGGCCACCGGCAGCGCCGAGGCCAGCCCCTCGATCGCGCCACGCAGGCTGTTGCCGGTCGCCGCATAGCCGATCAGCGCGGGGCCGTCCGCGCCGCCCACCTCGCCGCCCGACAGGTCCGCCGCGATCGCGCCCAGCGTCACCGGCGCGGCATCCGCCTCCACCTCGAAGCTGAGCGACGGGATGCGGTTGCCGAAATCGCCAAGCTGGAGATCCTCGAACACCGCATAGGCAAGGCCCCGGTGCGCGGGCGTGGCGTCCAGCCCCTCGGCGGCGGCAATCAGCGGGTCGGCCGCCTGCGTCTCGTCGCCGGAATAGAGGCGGAAGGCGCCGAGCCCGCCCTTCCAGTCCCCGGCCGCGCCGCGCAGCAGCGATCCGTCCGCCCAGATGCGGTGCACCGCCCGGATCGGCCGCGCCGACAGCGCCACCGCGAAGGAGGCGGAGTAGGAATAGCTGGTGCTGCTCGGCCGCCCCTTGCCGCCACCGGAGGTCTGCTCGCTCTCCTTGAGGTCGGTCGCCCAGATCACGCTGCCGGCGACCCGCATCGTCCCGAACAGGCGCGGCAGGTCGGTGCCGTAGGAGGAGGCCTGCACCGCGAGGCTGTCGAGCCGCGCGCCCTTGGCGGCCTTGGGGCTGAACAGGCCCTGGTCGATCTGGTTGCCGACCAGCGCGCCGATGGCGCCCCCGATCGGCCCGCCGATCAGCGAGCCGACCGCGGTGAGCACGAGCGTCGCCATGCGTTTCCTTTCAAGCGTTCAGGGGTGCCGCCAGCGCCCGGCGAGCGGCCAAAGCGGCGCGCCGGGTACTTCGGTGACGCGGCGCAGACCCGCGTCGGCGTGGACGAAGCCGCGATCGGTGAGGATCGCGAGATGGAACTGGAAGGGTCCGGGGCGGAGCAGCAGCAGGTCGCCGGGCCGCGCCTCGCCTCCGGCAGGTCGCAACCCCGCCGCCGCGATCCCGGCGCGGAGATCGTCGAGCCGATCGCCCCGCAGCGCGTAGCCGCCGGGCGGGTCCGCCACGCCGTAGACGAGGGCGGCGACGCCGATGCAGTCGAGCCCCGTCTCCGGGGAGCGCCCGTGCAGGCGGAAGCGCGCGCCGACGCAGGCCCGCGCCGACGCGACGATCCGCGCCTCGATCGCGGTCATCCGCCGGTGCCGTAGCGGGTCAGCAGGTCGTTGCCGGGCAGATAGGGTTCCCCCCGGAAATTATCAACGTTGGAGAAACGATTGCGGCAGGTATCGAACAATCGGTCGCAACCTTCGAGCAGTTCCACCAACGCCCCCGCCGCGACCGGATAGGCCGGCGGATCGCGCAGCGTCAGCGTCGCGCCGTCCGAGCCGGCGACGAGCGCCGACAGTCCGGCATTGCTCCCGTCGAGCCAGTATCCCATGGCTCAGCGCTCCGCCTGCGCCAGCGCGCGGGAGACGGCGCGCGCCACCTGCCGGCTGGAGCGGGCGAGCGCCTGCGGCTCCGCGCCGGGCGGGGCGTTGACGCTGATCGCAACCCGCACCTCGCGCGCGGCGGTGGCGCCCGCGGGGACGATATTGCCGGCGGAGGCCGGCACGAAGGTCTCCGGGCCATTCTCGCCCACGCGATAGGCCCGGCCCGGCGACACCGGCCCGCCCGTTGCGCGACCGGGCAACCCCAGCAGCGCGCCCAGCGCATCCGTGCCGAGCGAGACGAGCCCTCCGCCCTTGTCCGCACTCCCGCCGAACAGCGACGAAAGCCCGCTCTTCACCGCCTGCGCGGCAATCTGGGAGAGGATGGAGAGCGCCGTCTTGCCCAGATCCTCGAAGCTCAGCTTGCCGGTGCGGATGGCGCGGGCGAGGCCGTTCTCGATCAGCGTCGCCGCCTTGTCCGCGCCCGTGCCCAGCGAGGTCTGGAGCGAGGCCTGCATCGTCGCCGCATCCTGTGCGAAGCCGGCGGTGTCGGCGCGCACGCCGACCATGAGCGTCTCGATCGTATCATCCATCGGGGAATTGCTCCTTCAAGGCGGCGATGACGGCGGCATCGGGGGGCGGATGGCCCCCACCCCCTCCGCCTGTGAACGCCGCCAGCAGCGTCTCCAGCTCCCGCGGCGTGGCGGCCCAGAACTCGTCGGGCCGCCACCCGGCCAGCGCGCCGGCGATCCCCGCCAGACGCGCCGCCCGTTCCGCGAACGTCATTTGCCCTTGATGATCTGGCCGAGCAGCGAGCGCAGCAGCGGCGTCAGCGCGGCGAGGCCGGTCTGGGTGATGAGTTCGCCCAGCGCCTCGCGAGTCATCGCATCGGGCTTGTCGACGATGCAGTGGAAGATGAGCGCGGCGGTATCGGCGAGCGTGAGCTGGCCTGCCGCCGCCTTCTCGACCAGCGCGAAGAGCGGGCCGACATCCTGCTCGGCCGCCACCAGCGCCTGGAAGCTCGGACGGACGGTGAGCGTCTGGTCGCCCAGTGTGAGCGCGGTTTCCCCCCGCGCGGGGTTCGCGGGCGCGCTCACTGGCTCACCACCGGGCCGGAGGACTCGAGCGCCAGCGTGTAGGCCCGCTCGCCGTTGAAATCGCCCGAATATTCGAGCTTGGAGAGCAGGAAGCGCCCCTGCATCGTCTCCCCGCTCTCGAAGCTGAGCTGATAGTCGTCGAGCGTGCCCGCGAGCGCGTTGGCCTTGAGCCGAGCCTCGGCCGAGGAGCCGGTGAACACGCCGCTGCCCGCCACCGAGACGCTGCGCGTGCCGGCGCCGGAGAGCAGCTCGCGCCAGCCGCCGGAGTCCTTGTTGGTGATCGTCACCAGCTCGCCGCCGATGGAGAGCTGGGTGGCGCGAAGCCCCGCGACGGTCGCGTAACCGGGCACGGGCTGGCCATCGCCGACCTTGAGCAGGAAGGCGTTGCCGCTTTCGGCGGTCATGAGCATTCTCCTTGTAGTTGATAGGAAAGCCCCTCCCTGAAAGGGAGGGATTTGGGGTGGGTTCGTCCGGGGCGAGCGCGACGCGATACCGAAGCGCGCGCCTCCTTTCAGGGAGGGGAGACCGTCATTCCTCCAGAGTGCGGACCCGATAATCGATCCGCCCCGCCCATGGCCCGTCCGGGTCGCGGACGACGCGGGCGCGGAGGAACACAAGGCTGACGATCCGCTGCCCGTCGAGCGCGCGGGGCATCGCCTCGATGGCGTCCTGCGCGTCTGAGAGGAGCTGGTGGAGGCGCGCGGGCGTCTGGCCGTCGTCCCAGATCGCGATGCTGAGCCGATGCTCGCGGCCGCGTTCGGTCTTGGTGCTCCAGTCGGTGGTCGAGCCGTCCGAGATGGCGATGTAGGGGCAGACGGCATCGGCGGGCGGGCCGTCATAGATGGGGAGCGCGAGAGGCTTGAGCGCCACCACCAGCGCGCGCTGGAGCGCGATCGCGGCGCCGCTCATCGCACCAGCCCCGCGAAATCGCGCAACCGCGCGTCGGTGAGCGAGCGCTGCGACAGCGCCCGGCCGACGAGGCGGATGCCGCCTTCGACCACCGAGACGGCGACATCGGCCGGCACCTCCGCCGCAATCGCCGTCGCTGCGCGCATCTCCGCGCCCGACAGCGCCGCGACCATGGCCGCCGCGAAACCTGAGAAGTCGGTCATCGATCCTCCTCCACTGTGAGAAGAAGCCGGTCGGGCGCGGCGGGATCAGCCTCGACCGAGCGGATGGCGTAGGCCGCACCGCGCCAGGTCAGCCGATCGCCGGACCGGACATCAGCACCAATCGCCCGGATCGTCGCCCGCCAGCGGGGCGCGGCGCCGGGCCGGTCGCCCTGCCCCCACGAGGCCGCGCCGGCCGGAGCCATCGCCGCCCAGACGGTGACGCCGGCGCTCCACGCGCCGCCCGCCCCGCCGAGATCGTCGCGCTCGCCCGAGCGCCGCTGGAGGCACACCCGTTCCCCGAGCGCGCCCGCGAACTCCGCCCCACTCATGCGAGCCGCATCCGTCGCCACGGCCGCCACAGCGCCGCGACCACGGCGGGCGGACCGGCGTCCGCCATGACGTCCCGATGCGCATGGAGATGCGCGACCAGCCGCAGCACGCCCTGCCGGAGCGCCTCAGGGAGCGAAGGCCAGTCCGCCGCGAGGCCCGCCCGATAGCCGACCAGCAGCCGCGAGGTCGCAACCGGCGCGGACAGCCGCACCCAGCCATCCCCCGCCGCATCGATGTCGATGGCATAGGCATCCACCGCGAGCGGCGTCGCCACCGCGCCGACACCCAGCGCCGCGACCGAGGTGATCGCCGCCACCGGCGTTGCGGGAAGCCTCTGCCAGCCCCGTGCCACGGGAACCGCATCGCTCCGATCCGCCGCCAGCAGCACGAGGCCCGTGAAGCGCTCGCACACGCCCATCGCGGCGCCGATCAGCGTCTCGATCAGGGCGTCCTCGTCCGCCGCATCGACGCGCAGCAGCGCCTTGGCATCGGCCAGCGCACCGTCGGGCGCGCTCATCGCCCCGCCTCCAGCTCGAGCGCGCGGATGAGCGTGCGGTCGTCGGCCAGCGTCACGCGGTTGAGCACGCGATACCGCGCCCCCGCCTCGCCGCCCGAGATGCGCGCGGCGGTGCACCTCTCCTCCGCGAAGGGATCGAAGGACAGGCCTTCCGGGACCGACACCCAGTCGCTCTCGACGATCGGCACGCCGAGCAGCGCTGCCCGCGGCCAGTGGATGGAATAATCGAACGTCGCGCCGGGCGACGTGGTGACAAGGCGCATGGGCAACGCTCCCGACCGAAGACAGGCACAAAAAATCCGGCCGAGGGGGACGCCCCCGGCCGGACATGTCGGGCGACCGAAAAATCAGGCCGCCGCGAACTTCAGCAGCTTGATCGCCTCCGAGTTGGAGACCTGCCCGCCCACACGCCGCGTCGCGTAGAAGTGGACGAAGGGCTTGGCCGTGAACGGATCGCGCAGCACCGCCGTCTCGCCGCGATCGGCGATGAGGTAGCCCGCCTTGAAGTTGCCGAACGCGATCGGCGTCGTGCCCGAGCCGATGTCCGGCATGTCGCCCGCCTCGATCACCGGATAGCCGAGCAGCGTATCCGGCTGCCCCGCCGCGATCCCCGGCTGCCAGACGAAATGGCCGTCCGCCGTCTTCATCTTGCGGATGAAGGCGAGCGTGAAGCTGTTCATCACGAACACCGCACCCTGCCGGTATGGCGCGCGCAGCGACTGGACGAGATCGATCAGGATGTCCTCGGGCGAGGCCGCCGGGAAATCGCCGTCGACGCCGGTGGCGAGATACTGGAGCGTGCCGAAGGGCCGCGCGTCGTCGTCCTGCGCGGCGACGGGGGCTTTGAGGAACCCCTTGGGCTTGTTGACGCCGTCGCCGTTGACGAAGGCCGCCCCTTCCGCGCGGGCGAACTCCACCCCGATCTCCCCGGCGAGCCAGGTCTCGACGTCGAACGCCGCGTCGTCGAGCATCTGCTGGGTGGCGGCCGGGTTGGCGAAGAGATCCCCCATCGGGGGCGCGATCTCGTTGAAGGTGGGCGTGCCGGTCTCGGCGCGCGCGGCATCCTCGGCCGCCCAGCCCGAGGCGAAGCCGCCCACGGCGACGAGCTTGCGATAGCCCGACGAGCCCACCCGCACGACATTGGCGATCGAGCGGATCGGCGACTGGCTGGCCAGCGTCGAGTCCACGGCGGAGTCGATCTCGGTCGGGACGGCATAGCCGCCGGTCGCCCCCGTCGCGCCGTCGAGCGCCTTCACCTCCAGCGCGGCGGTGTTGCCGTGGCGGAGGTAGCGGTCGACGAACTGCTTGGTTTCCGGCGCGCGGGCGCCACCGCCCGACAGCACCGGCCGCGCGGCGGCGATGGTGGCGCCGTCGAGCTTGGCCTTGAGGTCGGCCATGCCGGCGCGGAGTTCCGCGATGTCGTCGGCGCCGGCGAAGCTCGCCTCCAGCGGATCGGCCTTGGTCTCGATCATGCTCTTCTCCTCGTAAGATACGGACGTCATTCGCTTTCCTCCTCGTGGACGGCGTGGACACGGGCGCCCGGCTGCATCGGGAAGGTGACGAGCGAGACCTCGACCAGATCGAGATCGGTCAGCTCGCGGCCTCCCGGCCGGTTCTGCTTGGCGCGGACGCGGTATCCGAAGCTCAGGCCCCCCACCGCGCCATCACGCAGCAGCGCGGCGGCCTCGGCGGCGTGGCTCGCCTCGGGCGTGAAGCGGCCGATGACGCGCAGGCCCCGCGCGTCTTCAGCGATGCGCTCGATGCGGCCGATGGGGCGGGTCGGCTGGTGCTGCCAGAGCAGCGGCACCCCCTTGGCCCCCGCCTCGACGGCGCGTGCAAAGGCGCCGCGACGGATCACGTCGCCGCCGCGATCGGCCTTGTCGAACAGCGCGGCATAGCCCGCGAAGCGCAGCCGCTTCATGGCCGCACCAGCGCGACAAGCCCGAGCCGCACCGCCAGCCCCAGCATCAGCAACGCCAGCACCACGCGCACCACCCAGCCGACGACGACATCACGCGCCGTCCGCTTGGCATCGCGCCACGCGGAGAGAAGCTCGCGGAGCTGGTCGAGATCGGCGCGCGCGCGGGCATCGGCGAGGCCGAGCCGCTCCATCGCGCGGGTAGCACCCAGTTCGCTAGCCTCCTCGGCCAGCGCGCGGAGCGTCAGGAGGTCGGCCCCCTGCTCGCGCCCCTGCTCCATCAGCCGGGCGAGGACGGCGGTTGCGGTGTCGGTCATGCCGCACCGCCTCGCGGGGCGAAGCCCAGCATCTCGCGCTTCTCGTCGTCGCTGAGGAAATCGGCGGCGGTCACCTGCCCCCACAGCGCCTGCCGATCCACCGCCAGCGCGGGGATGGAATCGAGGTCCATCGCGAACTTCAGCTCCGGCCACCACGCGCCGAGCGCCGTCCCGATCGCATCGAGGATCTTCGCGGCGAGTGGCAGGATGGTCAGCCGCCACAGCGCGCGGTTGGCCTCGCTGTAGTTCGCATAGGTGTTGTCGCCCGGCAGCCCGAGCAGCATCGGCGGCACCCCGAAGGCCAGCGCGATCTCCCGCGCGGCGGCGGCCTTGAGATTGTTGAAGTCCATGTCGGCGGGGGTGAGGCTCAGCGCCTGCCATTTGAGCCCGCCCTCCAGCAGCATCGGCCGCCCGGCATTGCCCGATCCGGCGAAGCTCGCCTCCATCTCGGCCTTGAGTCGCTCGAACTGCTCAGGGCTGAGCGTCGCGCCGTCCCCCGTCTCGTAGACCAGCGCGCCGGACGGCCGCGCGGCGTTATCCAGCAGCGCCTTGTTCCAGCGCGTCGCCGCATTGTGAATCGCCACCGGGCCGGATGCCGCTCCCAGACAGCCCAGCCCATAATGATCGTCGAGCGGATGCATGGTGCGAACGTGGATCAGCCCCGGCCGTCCATCGGCGGGCGCTGCGGGCACGCGCATCGTGCTCGTCCCGGTGCGGTAGAGATAGGCGGCGGGCCAGCCGGTCGCGTCCGCCTCGATCGTCACGCGCTCGGGGCGGAGCGCATAGAGCATCGCCGGCACGCCGTCCGCATCGGTCAGTATCTGGAGATAGGCGTCGCCATGGAGCAGCAGATGCGCCGCCGCCGTCTCGATGATACCCCCCAGCAGCCGGGCCGCCGGATGCCCCTCGGGCGACGCATCCACCGAGATGCTGCCCGCCCCCTCCGCCACGATCCTGACCGCGCGTTGGGCGATCGCATTGCCGAGATAGGCGGCGCGCACCTGCGCCTCATAGCCGGTCGGCCAGTCGCCGCCGGGGGGCTGGAACAGCGTGCCGAGGGCGCGCGTCAGCGCCGGCCGCGCCTGGGGGCGGGCCGCCTTCCATCCGAAAAGCCGCATGATCGTCTCCTGAAAAGAAGAGCTTGTTTCGTCCGTCACCCCGGACTTGATCCGGGGTCCAGCTACCCTGCCGCGTTCCGGGAAGAAGAAGCGGGATGCCGGATCAGGTCCGGCATAACGTATCGGGGTCTAAAGCCGCCGCACCTGGGGGCTTCCGCCGCTCGTCAGCATCAGTGCGGTGAGCGCCCAGACGAGCGCGTCCGCCCGATCCGGCGAGCGGCCGGGCCCGGCATAGCCACCACCCATGAGCAGCCCCGCCATCTCATCCTCCAGTGCCGGGAAGCCCCCGACATGGCGCACCTTCCCCTGCGCGTAGAGCATCGCCACCGGCTCGGCCCGCGCCGCCTTGCCCTGCCGCGCATGGACGAGCTGGACCGGGAGCCGCGAGTCCGCGGCGCGCAGAACGCTCTCGACCATCGCCCCGCCGTTATTGGCCTCGGCGATGATCCGGTCGGCGCGGTGTCGCTCGGCCGCCAACGCGACCGCGCGCGCCCAGCCCTCGGGACCGAGCCCCTGCACCGTCGCATCCTCGATCACATGCCCGACGCCCTCGGCATCGAGCGCGGCGACGACAATCCCGCACGCATCCGAGCCCTCGCCCGCCCCCGCCGGAGGATCGACACCGATCGCCACGCGAACCGGCTCAAGCGCTTCGCGTATCCGGCAACGCTCGATCAGCTCCCGGCTCCAGAGCGCGCCCTCGACCTCCTCGATCAGTTCGCCATCCAGCTCCTGCCGGCCGAAGCGCGTGCCGCCATAGGCCTGCTCGACCGCGCTCAGGAAATCCGGCGGCAGGTTCGCGCGGTTATCGACGCTCCGCCCGCCCGTGACCACGACATCCCCCCGCCCGACCAGCGCCCGCACCAAAGGCACCGGACGCGGCGTGGTGGTCGCGACCACGCGGGGATGCTCGCCGAGCCTCAAGCCCAGCATCAGATTATCCCAGGCCGTCATTCCATGCGGCCATTTGGCGATCTCGTCGCACCAGCCATGGCTGTGCTGCGGCCCGCGCAGGGCCTCGGGCTCGGCGGCGGAGTGGAGAGTGGCGATCGCCCCGTTCGGCCAGCTCAGCCTGCGAAGCGACGGCTCCCAGACCGGCCACGCGGCATCGGGCGCGATAGCGAGGAGGCCACTCTCCCCCTCCACCATCACCGCCCGCGCCTCGGCGAGCGTGGCGCCTACCAACGCGATCCGCGCCGCACCATCCGCCTCCGCGATCGAGCGAACCCACTCCGCCCCGGCCCGCGTCTTTCCGAAGCCGCGCCCTGCCATCAGCAGCCAGATGCGCCAGTCCTCGCCCTCGGGCGGCAACTGCTCCGGCCGCGCCCAGAAGCGCCAGTCCGCACGCAGGGCCTCGGCTCGCGCCACCGGCATCAGCCTCAACACCCGCGCCCGCTCGGCATCGGAAAGCCGCGCGAGATCGACGGCGGTATGCGTTTCATCCCTGCGCATCATCCGCCCCTTCCTTTTCGATATGAGTTGTCACACCGGGAGCAGGCGGACCGGGCCGGCGTTCCCATCTCCGTCATCTCCAACACTCTCCGTCATCCCGGACTTGATCCGGGATCCCGCTTCTTCTTCTGCGACAGCCCCGAGGGAGCTGGACCCCGGATCAGGTCCGGGGTGACGATGGTGGGGATGCGTCGGGCATGACGCCGACGTTGCCTCCGCCGGCCCCGTCACTCCGCATCCCCGCCGATCCGCCGGTTCATCTCGGCCAGTTTGCGCGCCAGCCACTCGCGGGCGTTCTCGCCTTCCGCCGCCGTCCCCGCCACGCCCGGCCGCGCCGCCAGCGCCGACGCGCGGTGCGCGGCCAGCAGCGCCATGCCGAGCCGGTCCGAATATTCGACCGTCTCCTGCCCGTCGTCGGACTTCTTCACGCGCCGCGTGATGCCGAGCAGCGCGCGCTCCAGCATGGTATGCTCCAGCCGCGCATAGCCCTCCGCCAACGCTTCCCGCCACGCCGCCTCGAACCCCGGCGAGCGGCGGCGTTCGCGGTAGGCGCTGCCGACCGGCATCTTCGCCTTGCGCTCGGAAGCGGCGACGTTCGAGGTCTGGGCCAGCGTTTCGAGGAAGGTGCGCTGGCGCGCCTGCGTCCAGCGACGGGGCGCCTTCTTCTTCGTCACGGTCATGCGCGAAGCCCTCCAGACATGCGAAGGGCCGGACACGGTGTCGCCACCGCCCGGCCCCAAACGCAATTCTCTAGCTTGCCCCGCTTATGTCACATCAGCGGTTCGCTGTCAATATGAAAAGTACCAAAAGGGTTCGTCAGGCATCACTCATCGCAGCTTCGAGCGCTTCGCTCGCCTCGACCCAGTCGACCTCGACCGCTTCCAGCAGCCGCTCGACATCGCCGCGCCGCTTCATGAGCTGGCCCATGGTCATAAGCTTGAGCGGCGGCGTGGGCGTCCCCGCCAGCGCCCCATCCACCTCGCCGAGCTGCTTCTGGAGGCGGGCGATCTCGGTCTCCGCCTCCTTCACGCGCTTGCGCAGGCCCTGCGTCGCCTCGCGCCGCTCGGCCGCCACGCGGCGATCCTCCTTGCGGTTGCCGCCCGAGGACGCCGCCGCCGTGCCGCCGGGCTTCGACGCCTCGCCACCGCCCGAGATCACGAACTTCGCATATTCCTCGAGCGTGCCGTCGAACTCCTTGACGCCCCCGCCGTCGACCAGCAGCAGCCGGTCCGCCACCAGCTCCAGCATGTGCCGGTCGTGGCTGACCAGCACGACCGCGCCGCGGAACTCGGCCAGCGCCTGCACCAGCGCCTCGCGGGTATCGACGTCGAGGTGGTTGGTCGGCTCGTCGAGGATGAGGAGGTTCGGCGCCGAGTGCGTCACCAGCGCCAGCGCCAGACGCGCGCGCTCGCCGCCCGAGAGCTTGCCCACCTTGGTGAGCGCCTTGTCGCCCGAGAAGCCGAAGCGCCCGAGCTGCGAGCGCACTGCCACCGGGGTCGCGCCCTTCATGAGGCGGCCCATCAGGTCGACGGGCGTCTCGGTCGGGTCCAGCTCCTCGACCTGATACTGGGTGAAGTAGCCAACGTTGAGCTTGGGCGCGCCGGTCATCACGCCGTCCATCGGCTTCAACTCGCCGGCGAGCAGCTTGGCGAGCGTCGACTTGCCGTTGCCGTTCCGCCCGAGCAGCGCCACCCGGTCGTCCGGATCGAGCCGGATGCCGAGACGCGTCAGGATCGGCTTGCCCGCCTCATAGCCGACGCTGGCATTGTCGAGGGTCAGGAGCGGCGGGCGCAGGCCCTCGGGGTTGGGGAAGGAGAAGGTGAGGCTCGGGTCATCGGCCACGGCCGCGATCGGCTGCATCCGGGCGAGCGCCTTGACGCGGCTCTGCGCCTGCTTGGCCTTGGACGCCTTGGCCTTCCAGCGATCGACGAAGGCCTGGAGCTTCTCCCGCTCGGCCTGCTGCTTCTCGCGGGCGGCGGTCTGTTGGGCGGCGCGCTCGGCGCGCTGGCGCTCGAAGGCGTCGTAGCCGCCGACATAGAGCGTCGTCTGCCCGCGATCGAGATGGAGGATATGATCCGCCACATTGTTGAGCAGATCGCGCTCGTGGGAGATCAGCAGGATCGTGCCGCGATAGGCCCGGAGATAGCCTTCGAGCCACATGACGGCTTCGAGGTCGAGGTGGTTCGAGGGCTCGTCGAGGAGCAGCAGGTCCGGCCCCGTGAACAGCAGTGAGGCGAGCGCCACGCGCATCCGCCAGCCGCCCGAGAAGCTCTCCATCGGCCGCGCCTGCATCGCGTCGTCGAAGCCGAGACCTTTCAGGATGCGCCCCGCGCGTGCCGGGGCGGTGTGCGCGTCGATGGCGTTCAGGCGCTCGTGGATCTCGGCGATGCGGTGGGGGTCGTGCGCGGTCTCGCTCTCGGCGAGGAGCTGGGCGCGCTCGGTGTCGGCCTCCAGCACCGTCTCGAACGGCGTCATCGGGCCGCCGGGGGCGTCCTGCCGGAGATAGCCGAACTTCGCGCCGCGCGGGATGTCGACCGATCCGCCGTCGGGCTCGATCATGCCCGCGAGCGCCTT
This sequence comes from Sphingomonas sp. PR090111-T3T-6A, assembly GCF_000383095.1. Taxonomy (GTDB): domain Bacteria; phylum Pseudomonadota; class Alphaproteobacteria; order Sphingomonadales; family Sphingomonadaceae; genus Solisphingomonas. The sequence continues at coordinate 56,710 of NZ_AORL01000016.1, read as the reverse complement.
CATCAGCGTCGACTTGCCCGCGCCGTTGCGGCCGATGAAGCCGACGCGCGCGCGCTGCGGGATGGAGGCGGAGGCGCCCTCGATGATGGCGCGGCCGCCGAGGCGCACCGTGATGTCCTTGAAGCTCAGCATGGCGGCGCGCCTACCATCATCGCCGCCGTCCACAAAGCCTTCCCGCCATTGACGAGGCACGATCCCTTGCCTAGTGATTTATCGTAATAATACACCTGCTCATGGAGGGGGGATGGATGAAGCGGACGATCCTGCTGCTTTCGGCGCTGGGCCTCGCAACCGCCGCCGCCGCGCAGACCAGCCCTCCCGCCGACGGCGACCCCTATACGCCCGGCCGCATGCAGATGGCCGACATGCAGCGGATCGTGACGCCGCACGGCGTGCAGGAGAGCTTCGAGGTGACGCTGGGCGGCGCGCGCCAATGGGTGAACGTCCGCGGCGCGGATCGCGACAATCCGATCCTGCTCTTCGTCCATGGCGGGCCGGCGGCCGTGGAGATGCCGATCGCCTGGTCGTTCCAGCGGCCATGGGAGGATTTCTTCACGGTCGTCCAGTGGGATCAGCGTGCGGCGGGCAAGTCCTTCCCGCTGAACGATCCGCAGGCACTCGCCCCCACCCTCGCGCCCGATCGCTATCGCGACGACGCCATCGAACTGATCGAGCTGCTCCGCAAGCGCTACGGCAAGCGAAAGATCTTCCTGCTCGGCCATAGCTGGGGTTCCGCCGTCGGCCTGTCGGTGGCGGCGAAGCGGCCGGACCTGCTCTATGCCTATGTCGGCATGGGCCAGCTCATCGACTTCCAGGAGAATGAGAAGATCAGCTACGCGCAGGTGCTGGAGCAGGCCCGCGCCGATCATAACGCGCAAGCGGTGAAGGAGCTGGAGGAGATCGCCCCCTATCCCGCCCCCGATCATCTCGATCCCGCCAAGACGGCGACGGAGCGGAAATGGTCGATCCATTATGGCGGACTGGCGGCGGGGCGGCAGGATGGGGATTTCTATTTCCACGCCGGCCGGCTCTCGCCCGAATATACGCTGGCCGACCGCAAGGCGTGGGATGCCGGCAGCGATTTCACGATGAAGACGATGTGGCCGAAGCTCGCGTCCCTCTCTTTCGAGCAGGTCCGCAGCATCGACGTGCCGGTGGTCTTCTTCCTCGGCCGGCATGACACCACCACGCCGCCCTCGATCGCCGCGGACTGGCTGGCGCGCGTGAAGGCGCCCTCGAAGCGGGTCGTCTGGTTCGAGAATTCCGCGCACCTGCCGATGCTGGAGGAGCCGGGCCACGCGCTGGAGGCCCTGCTCCGCGACGTCCGCCCGCTGGCCGGCGCGGACCTGCCGGCCGGCCCTAGGCGGGGATCAGGCGGCTTCGCGCAGGAAATCGTCGAGCTGGTCGAAGGTGCCGGTCCAGCCGCCGGTCATCGAGGATATCGTCTCGGTGAAGGCACGGATCTCCTCCTCGCTGGCGTCGAGCGGCTTCCAGCGGAGCGTCAGCACCGTCTGCGCGCCCTTGTCCTCCAGCGTCACGACGGTGAGGAGCCGCAGCGGCCAGGGCAGCCCGAAGGGCGAGGGCGCAAACTCGGCCTGTTCGTTGGAGAAGCCATGCTCCCACACCAGCCGCTCGATCGGCACGATCTCGCGATAGATGTTGAGCGCCCACATATGGTTGCCGTCCGGCGAATCCATCCGCGCATGGAGCCGGCCGCCCTCGCGGAACTCGAAGATGTGCGGGGTGCTCTTCACGCCCTTGGGGCCGAACCACCGGGCGAACTGCTCCGGCCTGGTCCAGGCATCCCACACGCGCTGGCGGGGCGCATCGAAGGTGCGCGCGATCACGAATTCGGCGGCCATGGTCACTCCTCTCCCGGTGTCGTCCCCTCGGACCGCAGAAAGGCATCGAGCCGGTCGAAGCTGTCGGTCCAGAGATTGCGGAACTGGTCGATCCAGTCGGCCGCCTCGCGCAGCGCGCCGGGCTTGAGCCGGCGCGGGCGCGACTGGGCGGACTGGCCCGTCTCGATCAGCCCCGCCGCCTCCAGCACCTTCAAGTGCCGCGAGATGGCGGGCTGGCTGATGCCGAAGGGTTTCTGAAGCTCGGCGACGCTCGCCTCCCCCAGCGCTAGCCGCGCAAGGATCGCGCGGCGCGTGGGATCGGCGATCGCGGTGAGCTGTCGACTCAGACCATCTTCCATAACCGACTTGTTACATAACAATACGGTTATGGATAGTCCTTATCCTCCCCAGCCTGCTGGGACCGCCGTCAGGCGGTGGAGGGGCAAAGCGCAACGCCATTCCCCTCCACCATGCTTCGCATGGTCCCCCTCCCCGAGCATGCTCGGGGAGGATCAGGTTCTTACCGGAAGGGCGGCTCGTCGAAGCTGCGCAGCTTGCGCGAGTGGAGCTTCGCTCCCTCCGCCCGCAGGATGTCGATCGTCTCCAGCCCGATCCGCAGATGCTGCGAGATCGCCCGCTCGTAGAAGCGGTTGGCCTGCCCCGGCAGCTTGATCTCGCCGTGGATCGGCTTGTCCGACACGCAGAGCAGTGTCCCGTAGGGCACGCGGAAGCGATAGCCCTGCGCGGCGATGGTGGCCGACTCCATGTCGATCGCCACCGCGCGGCTCTGGTTGAAGCGCAGCGCGGAGAGCGTGTAGCGCAGCTCCCAGTTGCGATCGTCGGTGGTCACCACCGTGCCGGTGCGCAGCCGCCGCTTCAGCTCGTCGCCGCTCTCCCCCGAGACGACCTCGGCCGCCGCGAAGAGGGCCTGCTGCACCTCGGCGATCGGCGGGATCGGGATCTCCACCGGCAGCACGTCATCGAGCACATGATCGTCGCGCAGATAGGCGTGGGCCAGCACATAGTCACCGATCGTCTGCGAGGGGCGAAGCCCGCCGCAATGGCCGATCATCAGCCACGCCTCGGGGCGGAGCACGGCCAGATGGTCGCAGATCGTCTTGGCGTTCGACGGGCCGACGCCGATGTTGACCAGCGTCACGCCGCGGCCGTTCGGGCCGATCAGGTGGTAGGCCGGCATCTGCACCTTGCGCCACGGCCCCTCGGCGATGGCCCGCTCCGGGTTGGGCGTGTCGCGCGTCACCAGCACATGGCCGGCGACCGAGAGCGCCTCATAGGGGCTGTCGGGCTTCTTCAGCTCGGAAAGCGCCCAGGCGACGAACTCGTCCACATAGCGGATATAGTTGGTGAACAGGATGTACGGCCGGAAATCCTCGGCCGGCGTGCCGCTGTAATGCTTGAGGCGGGCCAGCGAGAAATCGACGCGCGGCCCCTCGAACAGTGAAAGCGGCCGGGTCGGATCGTTGGCGAGCGCGAACTGGCCGTCGGCGATCTCGTCGCCGATATCGGACAGGCGCACGCTCGGGAACCAGCGCGCCAGCTCCTGCGGCACCGCGCCGTCGAGCGACAGCTCGTCCGAGCCGTCCAGCACATAAGGATAGGGAATCTCCTGGTCCGACAGGCCCACCGAGACGCGCACCTTATAGTCGCGCACCAGCAGGGTGAGCTGATCCTCCAGATAGCGGCGGAACATGCGCGGGCGCGTGATGCTGGTCGCATAGCTGCCCGACTGGTTCAGGCGGCCGAAGGCGCGGGTGATGCGGGGATGCCCCTCCGCCTCGTAATCGACGCGCAGCTCCGGATAAGCGAACATGCCGCGGCCGCGTGCCTCGCTGTCGGGCAGCGTCCGGTCGGACAGATAGGCGGCGATGGCGCGACGCAGATTGGTGACGGAACGCTCATGGCGTTCGATCAGCTCGTCGAGGATCGCGGGAATGTCCTGGATCGTGGTGGTCAAGCGGAAGGTCTCCTTCTCTTTTGTTGTTGGCGGATGCTCTGCACCTCGCAGGCCGGCGGTTAGCCGTCCGTTCCCCGATCTACCCCATAATTGTGGCAAGGGGGAGACGGAACCCCCACCCTTTGTTACACAAGCGATAGCATCGTCTGCCGGAGTAGGGCTCATGTCGAAGCTGTTGACGGCCTTGGTATTGGTCTCCGCCCCCGTGGCGCCCGCAACAAATGCCCCCGACATTGCGGGCCGGAACGAAATCATCGTTCAAGGTCATGAACTGACACGGCCCCAGATCCGAAAGCTCGTCGGGTCGCTCGGCAAGCATGAGACGATCGGCGGGGTGGACTGGCAATATGCCCGATGGGACCAATCGGTCTGCATCTCCGTTGCCGGCTTTCCCAAGGAAAACGGGCAATATATCGCCAACGAAATCGGCCAGATCGCCCATAGCGTTCGTCTGAAGGCCGAAGGACCGGGCTGCCAGCCGAATATCGTCATCATCGCCTCTGACGATCCATCGGGGCTGGTCTCCGAAATGCGCCATCGCCGCCATGATCTGGTTTCCGGCCGGGAAGTGGCGGCCCTCGATCATTTCCAGAAGACCAGCGACACCGTCCGCTGGATCAGCGCCATCGGGTTCACGGGCTCGGACGGGGTGCCATTCAGTGTCGGCTCCCTGCCGACCAAGGAACATGCGGACGCGACGCTCTCCGGCGGTTACAATATGAGCTATGATGGCGGATCGCTCATCAAGGCCAACATCTCCACCTATCTTTCGCGCATGACCGTGGTGGTGGACAGCCGCCGGCTCCAGGGGGTCAGCTACAAACAGCTCGCGGATTACCTCGCTTTTATCACCCTCTCCCAGATCAGGCCGAGCGGATCGACGGCGGGGCTCGATTCCATCCTCTCGCTCTTCCCGCGTGGCGATCATGCACCCGCAGGTCTCACCACCTTCGACAAGGCCTATCTCACGGCGCTTTACCGGACCGACGCAAGGGACAAGGGGCCGATGCAGCGCGGACGGATCGCCAGCCAGGTAGGCCGGGCCCTGCGCGACCCGGGCAACGCCTCCGCGCCCTGAACCGAGCTTCGCCCCTCCCGACTGGCGCTGGCGCTCAGGCCATCCCGTAGAAATCCGCCAGCCGATCCAGCGCCAGCGTCAGCACCACGCGGCCGGCCCGCGCCGGCCAGCCCAGCGCGCGCTCCGCCGTCTCCATTCCCTCGCCCGCGCAGACGATCCGCCAGAGCACATCGCGAAGACCCGGCCCCACGGTGTCGAGCGCCCCTTCCATCCGCCGTTTCGCGGCGATCTGGGCAAGGGTCGGATCGAGCGCATCGGGTGCGCCGCGCGCCGTCGAGGATCGCGGCGCCGCGTCCCAGCGCATCGTCACGCGCGGGGCCATCCGGGCCATGGTCCAGTCGCCGCGCAGCCTCTCCCCTGCCTCGAACTGGCGATCGTCGACGAGCCCGCGCGCCTTCAGCCAGCCCAGCGGCGACTCGGCGAGGTTGACGGTGACGCTCCGCGCCCGGCGCGCGCCCTTGGCCTCCCCATCCTGCGGCAGCGCACGTTCGGCGAGCAGGCGGTTCGCGCCGCCGTCCTGCCGGCGGCACCAGGCGAGGCCGGCATCGCCCAGCACCAGCCTCTCGCCTGCGCGGCGGACCAGCCGCCTGCGCTCCAGTTCCGCGACCAGGCTGTCCGGCGCGACCAGAGGTCCCGCCGCCCATCCCCCCGGCCGCCGCTGGAGCCGCCTCCCCGCGCCGATCGCCTCGATTACCCGTTGGCCCTGCACGCTCAGCGGACGAATCATGGATTTGTTCTCCTTACGTTCCGGCTGGCATCGGATGCCACAAAGGATATGATGTAGGAAAGCGAATAACCGGTTCGGTTATGGAGGCAGAATGATCACTCGCATCCGCGATGTGCGCCGCGCCAAGGGCATGACCCTCGCCGAAGTGGCCGAACGCTGCGAGCCCCCCACCACCGCGCAGACCATCGGCCGACTCGAGACGGGCACGCGCACCGTGTCGGTCGGCTGGCTCAACCGCATCGCCAAGGCGCTGGGCGTCGAGGCGGCCGATCTGGTGCGCCTGCCCGACGTGGCGGACCTGCCGGTGGCCGCGATCCTCGGCGCAGGCGGGGCGGTCGCGCCGCGCCAGTCCTCGGTGGTGACCCCGCCCCGCCCCGAAGCGGGCGCGCTGGCGCTGATCGTCGAGGCCGGACAGGGCGACTATCGCGCGGGCGACATCCTCTGGCTCGACAGGCTGGCGCCGGATGCCTTCGGCCATGCGCTCAACCGCGACGTGCTGCTGCCGCGCCCGGCCGGGCGCTTCCTGTTCGGGCGACTGATCGGCCGCGATCCGGATCGGCTCCACGTCCTGCCGCTGGCGGGCGGCGGACGACAGCAGGTGATCGCCGACCCGCCGTGGATCGGAGTCGCGACGCGGCTGGTGCGCTCGCTCGGCTGAACGATTCAGTTCTTCGCGGGACAAGAAAAAAGGCGGCTCCCGACGGAGGCCGCCTGTTCTCGTGAATGGCGCGAGTGACGGGGCTCGAACCCGCGACCTCCGGCGTGACAGGCCGGCGCTCTAACCGACTGAGCTACACCCGCGCATCAGCGTCCCACGGCTGGGACGTTACACCTTCCAAGGCACCGGGGATACCCGGACCTGTTCCGGGAGGCGGGAGCCTGCCAGGCGGTTGCGGCGCCCAGGCTCCAGTTCCAAATGGCGCGAGTGACGGGGCTCGAACCCGCGACCTCCGGCGTGACAGGCCGGCGCTCTAACCGACTGAGCTACACCCGCGCTTTGGCACCCCATCGCTGGGGTGGAGGGGCCTCTAAGGGACGCTCCCCACCCTGTCAACGGGCGAGTTGCGCCCTTCCCAATCTTTCTTCGCTCGTCCCGCCAGCGTGCCGCGCTCGAACAGGAAACCCGCGATATCCGGCCTGCCCGCCGTATCGAGCACGGTGTGGATGATGATGAGCAGCGGCACCGCCAGCACCGCGCCCACCGTGCCCCACACCCAGCCCCAGAAGCTGAGCGCGACAAGGATCAGCAGCGGGCTGATGGTGAGCTTCCGGCCCACGATCATCGGGGTCACGATATTCGCCTCGATCAGGTGAAGCCCCACGAAGATCAGCGGCGGCATGGCGGCGGCCCAGGGATCGGCGAAGGTCATGAGCCCGCCCAGCCCGAGCAGCGCGGCCGCCGCGATCGGCCCGAGATAGGGGACATAGTTGAGCAGCGCGACCAGCCCGCCCCACATCAGCGGCGTCGGCAGCCCCAGCACATAGACCGCGCCCGCCACGATCAGCCCCAGCGTCACGTTGATGGTGGTGATGGTGGCGATGTAGCGGGATGTCGCGTCCACCACCTCCTGGATCACGCGCGCCAGCGTCATGGCGCTGTCGAAGGTGGCGCGGCTGGTGATGGTGTGGCGGCGCGCCCGCGTCCAGCCGGCGAGGAAGAAATAGATCACCAGCATCGCGAAGAAGATCTGGATGATCGCGAACGGCGCCGAGGTGGTCAGCAGGGAGAGCAGCGAGTTGGGCGTCTCGATCGTCACCGTGCGCGCGTGCGCCGCCTTGTGGAGGGCGATGGTGTTGGCCATCTCGTTGATCGAGCGGTTGAGGCTCGAATAGACGTCGACCAGCGGGCGCACCGTGGTGCGGATGCGGCCCAGCCGCTCGGGCAGCAGCGACACCCAATTGCTCGCCGGCACCACGATCGCCGCGATCGCGACATTGGCGATGCCGAGGAAGAAGACGAGGCAGAAGAAGGCTGCCAGCCCCGACGGCACGCCGCGCCGCTCCAGCCATTCGAGCAGCGGCACCAGCGCGATCGCGATCACCAGCGCGGCGGTGACGGGCAGGAAGAACTCCGCCCCCGCCCGGAGCGCGAAGGGCAGCGCCAGCGCAAGGCCCAGCCCCATCGCGAGCGCGATCGAGGCGAGCAGACGGTCGCGATGATAGCCGCCCTCGGCCGCCGCGGCGGTGGCCTTCGATTCGGCGGCGGAGGGTGCGGGCTCCGGCTCAGGCGCGGACGCCGTGAGGTCGGGCAGCTCGTCCCCGTCCCCATTGTCGTTCGTCACGCCGTCCGCCTTGGACTGCCCCATCATCGCCAGCCTTGCTCCACCATCGACCGCCCGGCCGCCTGTCCGCGCTTAGCACGACCGGCCGGGCTTCGCGATGTCGGCGCGAGACTTAAAAGGGGCGACTCCCCAGCACGTTGCCGGGCCGGGCATAGCGGCAGACGAGGAAATCATATTGGGAGTTGCTGGCGATCGCGCAGCCCACCTCGCGCGTGTCGCGCCAGACCATCTGGGTGTAGTGGCCGACAGCCTCGAACGTCCGGCCGTTCTGATCCCAGCGGCGGACGCGGCGGAAGACACGCTTTTCGTCGGACCAGTATCCGATCATCTGATCCACCCGATAGGCGCGGGCGGTGCCCATGAAGAGGTTTTCCCCCTCCCCATTGTCGGGCTCGCCCATCGAACCATAGTGGATCATGGTGTTGATCCGCGCGAGGTGCACGGCCCAGCGCTCCGCATCGGCGGCGAGCTTCGGGCTCCACAGGATCGGCCCCACGCCGACGGCGGCGCGTTCGCTGTTGTGCGCGGCGAGCACGGTCGCCCGCTCGCCGAGCGTCATTCCCATCGAAAAGGCCGGCGCCGAAGGGAGCACAGCCGCCAACACCGCCAGCACGAAGCCAGAGCGCATCGTCCCGATCCTCGATTCCGTTGAAATCCGCAGCAACGATCAGGACCATCGGCCCAGAGAGGGCCGCCGCCGCCGCACCCCGCGACTCGTTCGCGCGAAGGCAGGGATCGCCTAAGCCCTGCGTTGCAGATTGCAACCCTTCCGCCGCACGACAGGGCCAAGCAGAACACGCCCCGTCGCGCGGTTCGGTCATGTCATCGCCATGATCCCATTCCGCCGCCGTTCCGCAAACGACACATACGCAACGAACCGATACACAAGCCGACTTGGCGGCTTGTTCGAACGGACAGAGGCAGCTCTTCGAAAGCCGCCACCCTTTTCGGCAGGGGATTGTGGCCCCATGATCTTAACAGACCATTTACTGCGACCGTCAGGACGGACCGCGTTCGACCATTGGCGTAGGGCGACAGGAATAAAGAAAGGTGCCGACTCCCGGTCGGCCGATGGTGCGGGCGGTCGGGCTCGAACCGACACTCCTTGCGGAACCGGATTTTGAGTCCGGCGCGTCTACCAATTTCACCACGCCCGCGCAGCCGCTCGGCTGGAAGGACATGGACGCCCTTCGCGCGCTCCTATGCAACAGGTGAGAGGCGAACGCCAGATGGAACGGCACCTGCCCGGCCGGGCTTGACGACTACATTCGTAGTCATATACGACTACACCTGTAATCGATGGAGTCGTGCCCGGTGTCCGAACGGATCAGCGAAGCGGAGCTTGTCGTGATGGAGGCGCTGTGGTCGGCGGACGAACCGCTCACCGCCGCCGAAGTCACGGAACGCATCGATGCGTCGCGCGAGTGGAGCGACCGGACGGTGAAGACCATGCTCGGCCGGCTGCTCGCCAAGGGCGTTCTGGCCCATGAGGAAGACGGCCGCCGCTATCTCTATCGCCCGGCGGTGGCGCGCGAGCGCTATGTGGCGGGCGAATCCCGCCGGCTGGTGGACCGCCTCTTCGGCGGCCGCGCGGCGCCGCTGGTCGCGCACCTTGCCGAGGGCGACGGCCTCACCCCCGACGACATCGCCGAACTGGAGGCCCTCCTCAAGGAGTTGCGGCCGTGACCGAGTGGACCCTTCAGACCCTGATCGCCACCACCCTGCTGGCGCTGCTCGTGCTGGCCCTGCGTAAGCCGGCGGCCGTCGCCTTCGGCCCGCGCGTCGCTTACTGGCTGTGGGCGCTGCCGGCGCTGCGCTTCCTGATGCCGTCGCTGCCGGGCTGGCGGACGCTCTATGTGCCGGTGTGGCATGTCGCTCCCGGCCATTCGGTCGTCGGCCTCGTCGATCCGGCCAGTGCCGTCCGGCTGGCAACCCCGCCGTCCGTGCCGCTGCCGCCATCGGCTCCCCTGCCGCCCCTGCCGCCTGCCGTCGTACCGCATCACATCCCCTTCACCGAGATGCTGATGGTCCTGTGGCTGGGCGGCGCGGCGCTCTGGTTCGGCTGGCAGATGCTGCGCTATCTGGGCTTCCTGCGCCATGCGATGCGCTCGGCGGTGCTGCTGACCCGCGAGTGCGGCGTCGACATCCTCATCACCGAGCAGGTGGACGGCCCCGTCGCCGCCGGCGTGTTCAAGCGCCGCATCTTCCTGCCCGCCGATTTCATGCAGCGCTATGGCCCGGCGGAGCGCCGGCTCGCTTTGCTGCACGAGGGCGCGCATCATGACCGCAACGACATCCTCGCCAATCTGGTCGCGCTCTTCGTGCTGGCGCTCCATTGGTGGAATCCGCTGGCGCACAAGGCCTATCGCCTGTTCCGCGCCGATCAGGAGCTGGCCTGCGACGCCACCGTGCTGGCGGGCGTCAGCGCGGCCGAGCGTCACGCCTATGGCAGCGCCGTCCTCAAGTCGGTGTCCGCCCGGATGCCGGGCGTCGCCTGCGCGCTCAGCCACAAGGCCGAACTGAAGCGCCGCCTCCAGACGATGGCGCGCCGGCCGGTCGGCTCGGCCCGCCTGTGGCTGGGTGGCATGCTGGCGCTGGGCGCGATCGGCACGGGCCTGCTGGTCACCGCCTCGGGCGAGGCGAACACGGCCGAGCCCGTCATCCTCTCGCAGGCGGACATCGCCCAGATCCGTGCCGATGCCGAACAGGCGCGGCAGGAAGCGCGCCGCGCCGCCGAGGAAGGCCGCCGCGAGGCCGCCGAAGCGCGCCGCGAAGCCGCGGAAGGCCGTCGCGAAGCCGCCGAGGCCCACCGCGCCGCCGCCCTTGCCCGCGTGGCGCATCCCGGGCACCCGGTCGAATCCATGATGGCGCGGGATCAGATCGCCTCCACCCGCCACGCGATGGCCGCCACCTGCGGCGCGCAGGGGACGCCCGTCTCCGAAACGGCCGACTGGCAGACGCTCGCGCTGTGCGGACGGGACATCGACAAGATCGTCAGCGACGCGATGGGCGAGCGGGATCGAGCCCTCTCCGCCGCCGAGCGCGCGCGGGCGCACGCCGAGATGCAGCGCGAACAGGCCCTCGCTCTGGCCGACGCGCAGCGGGACCGTGCCCTTGCCCAGGCCGAGGCCCAGCGCGAGCGCGCACTGGCCGCCGCCGAGCAGGTGCGCGAGCGCGCCTTCGCCGCCCGTGATCGCGCTCTCGCAGCCTTCCAGAACGACAGCCACTGAGCGTTCCCGGATGGGTGCGCCGGCCCTGTCCGGTGCAACCCATCCGAAGGTCGCGGCCCTTCTGCCTCGCATTCTCTGATAAATGCGATATTTGGTAGATTGAGCCTCCACGATCTCAAGGACGATCATGACCGAGAAGACGCGCCGCCTTCGCTGGCTGAGTTTGACGACGGCTGTTACCGCTATCACCCTCTCCTCGGCCGCTGCGGCCGCTCCGATGGCGACCGTCGATCGTTATGGCGCCTTCGTCTCGATCGAACCTTATGCCGCCAATATCGTCCGCGTGACGATCGCCACCGACGAGGCGCTCTCCGCCGACAAGCCGGGCTACGGCCTCTCGGCCCATGCCGACGCGACGGGCTGGACGCACTCGACCGACGCGAGCGGCGACGTCTTCGCCTCGTCGAAGCTGAACGTCACCGTCGCCACCGGCCCGCAGCCGACGCCGCCGACCCAGATGCAGCGTTATTTCGCGCCTGCCCTCCCCGGCGCGACCGTCATCATCAAGGGCGCGGACGGCAAGCCGATCGTCACCATGAACGGCTGGGACATGGCGCCCCACACCGTGAACGGCGAAAAGACCTTCCGCGTCGGCGCCAGCTTCTCGACGACGCCGGACGAGCATTTCTACGGCCTCGGCCAGAATCAGGAGGGCATCCTCGATCTGCGCGGCCGCACCATCGATTGCCGCCACAATTACGACGCGCCGGCCGGCGAGACGGTCTGCGTGCCGTACCTCATCTCCAGCCACGGCTACGGCATCCTCTGGGACAACCCGGCCGCAACCACCGTGTCGGCGGGCCTCAACGGCCGCACCCACATCACTTCCGAAGTCGGCGAGCGCGTCTCCTTCTTTGTCGTCACTGGTCCCACCAGCGACGACCTCGCCGCCGGCTACGCCAAGCTGACCGGCCCGACCCCGCTGCCGCCCAAGGCTGCCTTCGGCCTCATCCAGAGCAAGGCGCGCTATGAGAGCCAGGCCGAGCTGATGTCGGTCGCCGAGGGCTATCGCCAGCGCAAGCTGCCGCTCGACGTGATGGTGCTCGACTGGTTCTACTGGACGCGGATGGGCCAGCTCGACATCGATCCCACCGCCTTCCCCGATCCCTCGGCCATGAACGCCAAGCTGCACGCGATGGGGATGCACTCGATCATATCGGTGTGGCCGCGCTTCGAGAAGGAATCACGCTACTTCAACTTCCTCGCCTCGAAGGAATGGCTGCTCCACGACAAGGACGGCAATCCCATCGACGGCCTCGCCATCCGCTCGGACCGCGCGGGGGCACTGCTCGATGCGACCAACCCGGATGCGCGCCAGTGGTTCTGGGGCAAGATCCGCGACAATATCGCGTCCAAGGGCTTCGACTGGTTCTGGCTCGATGAGACCGAGCCCGATCTGGTGCCGGACGGCGCCTTCTATTCGATCGGCTCGGGCGACCGGTATCACAACGTCTTCCCGCTGCTCCACACGGCGAGCGTGGCGGAGGGCTCGGCCAAGGATCGCCCCGGTTTCCGTAACCTGATCCTGTGCCGCGCCGCTTATCTGGGGGCGCAGCGCAACGGCTGCCTGTTCTGGTCGTCGGACGTGGATTCGAGCTGGGAAGCCCTGAAGCGTCAGGTGCCGACGGGCCTCAACTTCACCGCCACGGGCCTCGCTTATTGGAGCAGCGATACCGGCGGCTGGCAGACCCCCGGCGCGCATACGCCGGAGCGCCCGCTGCTGCTCGACCCGGCCGGATCGGATGCCGCCCCCCCGAGCTACCCGGATTATCCGGAGCTGTTCACCCGCTGGTTCGAGTACAACACCTTCACGCCGACGCTGCGCATCCACGGCCAGCGCCCGGCGACGGCGCTCTGGTCCTATGGCAAGGCGGCGGAGCCTGTGCTGGAGCAGTTCCTGCGCCTGCGCTACGCGCTCATCCCCTATCTCTACAGCCTCGGCCATCACACGAGCGAGACGGGCACGCCCTTCATGCGCGCGCTGTTCATGGACTTCCCGAACGACCCGGCCGTCGCCAACATCGGTGACGAATATATGCTGGGGCAGGCCTTCCTCGTGGCGCCCGTCACCGATCAGGGCGTGACAGCTCGCCAAGTCTACCTGCCGACCGGCAGCGACTGGTATGACTGGTGGACCAACAAGCGCATCGCCGGCGGCCAGTGGATCGAGGCGGCGGCGCCGATCGACAAGATCCCGCTCTATGTCCGCGCGGGCTCGATCGTGCCGATGGGCGCGCAGGTGTCGAGCACGATGACCAGGCAGCCGCTGGAGGAAATCCGCGTCTATCCGGGTCGCGACGCCCAGTTCACGCTGTTCGACGACGATGGCGTGACGACGAAGGCGGGCCGCACCACCACGCTCAACTGGGACGACAAGGCCCGCCGCCTCACGGCGACGGGCACTTTGCCGACGGGTCAGGCCCCCGCGTCGCTCGTCCGCATCATCGGCGAGTGACGCGGGAGGGCGGCGCCGTTCAGGCGCCGCCCTTCACGCCCTGCCCTGCGGGGAGCCAGCGCTCGGGCAACGTCACTTCCACGCTCTCCCCCTGATCGGCCGCAGACGTGGCCAGCGTCACGCGATAGCGGCCGGCAGCGACGTGCCAGCCATGACGGCCCTCATCCCAGACGGCGAGCAGGCGCGGATCGACCGTGACAGTCGCCTCCCCCACTTGCCCCGGATTGAGCATGAGCTTGCGGAAGCCGCCGAGCCGCTTGGCTGACTCCCAGCCGCCCGCCACCGGCGACACATAGATCTGGCCGACATCGGCGCCCGCCACCTTGCCTATATTTCGCAGGCGGAAGCTCACCCGAAGGTCCGCGCCGACCAGCTTCGCCGAGACACCGTCGCCCGCGAAGCTCGTATAGCTGAGGCCGTGGCCGAACGGGAACAACGGGGTCGCGCCCTGCTTGTCCAGCCACTTGTAGCCGACCGCCGCGCCTTCGCTGTAGGTGACGTCGAACACCTGTGTTTCGGGCAGGCCCTTGCCCGCGATCGTCGCGCGGGGGAACTGCTCGGCCGAGCGCGGGAAGCTGATCGGCAGATGGCCCGAGGGGTTGACCGCGCCGGTCAGCACCCGCGCGATGGCGGGACCGCCGCGCGTGCCGGGATACCAGGCCTCGACCACGCCCTTCACGCTGCCGATCCACGGCATGGTGACGGCGCCGCCCGTCTCCAGCACGACGATGGTGTTGGGATTGGCCGCTGCCACCGCCGCGACCAGCGCATCCTGATTGTCCGGCAGCGTCAGCGGGAAATCGAGCGACTCCGCCGTCCACTGCGTCACGAAGACGATGGCGACATCCGCCCCCTTCGCCGCCGCCGCGGCCGCCGCCGGATCAGTGCCGGCGTTGTAGGAGATCGCCGCGCCCGGCCGCTCGGCCTTGAGCGCCTCGACCGGCGAGGACTTGTCATAGACGATCGGCCCCGGCCACGCCTTCGGGCCCAGCCCGCGCACGGCATTGCCGCCCGGCGAATAGACCTGCGCCGAGCCGCCGCCCGACAGCACGCCGACATCGGCATGACCGCCGATCATCGCGATCGTCTTCGCCGAGCCGGCGAGCGGCAGGATACCACCCTCATTCTTCAGCAGCACGATGCCGGCCTCGGCGTCGGCCTGCGACACCTTGGCATGGGCGGCGAAATCGATCGGGCCGGGCGCGACCGGATCGTCGATCGCGCCGCTCGCGATCAGCGCGCGGGCAATGCGGCGCACCTTGTCGTCGAGTACCGCCATCGGAACCTTGCCGCTCGCGATCGCGGCCTTGAGCTTGTCGCGCCAGACATAATTGTCGGCCTTGGAGACGCCCGTCTCCTGATCCAGCCCACCCAGCGCATCCTTCACCGTGTCGTGCTGGGCGCCCCAGTCCGACATGACGAAGCCCTTATAGCCCCAGTCGCCCTTCAACACCTTGTTGAGCAGCCAGTCGTTCTGGCAGGCGTGTGCGCCGTTCACGAGGTTGTAGGAACACATCACCGAGCCCGGATCGCCCTTCTCGATGGCGATCTGGAAGGCGAGCAGATCGGACATCCGCGCCGCCGTCGGGTCGATATGGACGTTGACCGTGCTGCGGCCCGTCTCCTGATCGTTGAAAGCGTAATGCTTGATCGTGGTGACGATCCTGTTGGACTGGATGCCCTTGATGAAGGCGCCGACCATCGTGCCGGCGAGCAGCGGATCTTCGCCGCCATATTCGAAGTTGCGGCCGTTGCCCGGCTCGCGATCGAGATCGATGCCACCGGCGAGCTGCTCGTTGAAGCCCGACGCGCGCGCCTCCGCGCCGACCATGCGGCCGCCGGCTTCCGCCATCGCCGGGTCCCAGGTGGACGCACTGAGGATGCCCGACGGCAGCGCGGTGCGCTCCAGCGCCGGGGTCGCCTCGCCCTGCGTCGCAACGCCGCTGCCGGCGTCGCTCTGCCATTGCGGGGTGAAGCCGACGCGCGGCACGCCCGGCACGAAGCCCGCCGACTGGAGCCGCGCCTCGGGGAACTGGAACTTGTTCCAATCCTGCTGCACGCCGAAATAGCCGGTGACGACCAGCAGCTTCTCGTCCTCGGTCATCGCCTTCACCAGCAGGTCGGCGCGCTGATCGGCCGAGAGCGCGGTGTTCTTCCAGGCGGTGGGGCTCACGGCCGGGATGGCGGCGGTGGCCGCGCTCGCCAGCGCGCAGGCGACGGCGGTGGTCAGGAACAACGAAGCGCGCATGGGCATCCTCTCAGGTGGGCCGGACGGTCGGCGATGATGGCGGGGCAGGCCGGAACGGTCCGCCCCGGAGCATCGGCCAGGCGATATCCGGAAGGCGCCCGTGCGCCCCGATCGCTGAACTGGCCATGCCCCTCCTCGCGCCGCCTGTCTGTGTCGCGGCGCGGCCCTATCGTCGGACGACAACGCTGTCCGGGTCAAGCCTCTAATGGTAGCGCTCGCACGTCCCCGCTTAGCGGAACGTCTCGTTGAGGTCCGACATGTCAGCCAGCGGATCGGGGCCGAAGCGGTTAGGACCGGGCGTGCCGCGCAGGCAGTACCACACCAGCAGCACGATCGCGCCGACGAAGCCCAGAAACACCGCCAGTCCCGCCACGATGAAAGCGTGCGCGCCCGCCATCAGGATCGCGCCCAGCGCATAGGGCGCCAGCGGCATCAGGATCCACCAGCCGCTGCGGTCGATGTCGTGCAGCCGGCGGACGCTGACCGCGATGTTGGGCACCAGCACGGCCAGACTGAACAGGCCGGTGAGCCAGCCCCCGTGGGTCGTCGCGCCATAGCTGAAGCCGGTCGCGTCCGGCCCGGCGAGGCTCGTGTGCGTAACGCTGTTGGAACCGCCGAGCCCCAGCACCCCGTCGAGGACGCTGAGCACGATCGAGACGATGATGAGGAACACCACCCACATCCAGAACTCCCGGCGCGTCGAACGGCCGGTGAACTGCGCGTAGCGCTTGAGCGGCAGGATCATCCATTCCATCGTCTTTCCTCCCTGTCAGTTGACCGGCGCCCTCCGCCGATAGCTCAGCGCCTCCGCGACGTGGAGGCGTTGAACGGTCTCCGCGCCCGCCAGATCCGCGATGGTCCGCGCCACGCGCAGGACGCGATGATAACCGCGCGCGGAGAGGCGCATCGCCTCTGCCGCCTGCGCGAGGAGCGCGCGTCCCGCCTCGTCGGGCGTGGCGACGCGGTCGAGCAGGTCGCCGTCCGCCTCGGCGTTGGTGCGGGCGGCATGCCCCCGGTAGCGCGCCGTCTGCACGCCCCGCGCCCCGGCCACACGCCCGGCGACCTCGGCCGAGCCTTCGGCGGGCGGCGGCAGGACGAGATCGGCGGCAGACACCGCCTGCACCTCGACATGAAGATCGATGCGATCGAGCAGCGGCCCCGACACCTTCGCCTGATAATCGGCCGCACAGCGGGGTGCGCGAGCGCAGGCGAGCGAGGCGTCGCCGAGATGTCCGCACCGGCACGGATTCATCGCCGCCACGAGCTGCACCCGCGCCGGAAAGGTGACATGCGCGTTCGCCCGCGCGACCGACACCCTGCCCGTCTCGATCGGCTGGCGCAGCGAGTCGAGCACCGGGCGCTGGAACTCCGCCAGCTCGTCGAGGAAGAGCACGCCGAGATGGGCGAGGCTCACCTCCCCCGGCTTCGCACGCAGGCCGCCTCCGGTCAGCGCCGCCATCGAGGCGGAGTGATGCGGGCTGCGGAACGGCCGGGCACGGAGCAGCCGGCCGCCGGGAAGCTCTCCCGCGACGCTCGCCACCATCGACACCTCCAGCGCCTCAGCAGGGGCCAGATCGGGGAGGATGCCCGGCAAACAGGACGCCAGCAGCGACTTGCCCGCCCCCGGCGGCCCGACCATCAGCATGTTGTGTCCACCCGCCGCCGCGATCTCCAGCGCGCGCTTGGCGGTTTCCTGCCCCTTCACCTGCTTGAGGTCCGGCCCCATCACCGGCGGCTCGACCTGCCCGGCGCCCGGCGGCGCGATCTGGCCGCTGCCCTTCAGATGGTTGATGAGCGCCAGCAGATCGGGCGCGGCGACCACCTCGATGCGCCCCGCCCACGCCGCCTCCGGCCCCTGTGCGGCGGGGCAGATCAGGCCCTTCTCCTGCTCGGACGCGTGGAGCGCCGCCAGCAGCACGCCCGGCGCGGGCGCAACCCGCCCGTCCAGCCCCAGCTCGCCCACCGCGACGAAGCCGCTCAGCGTCTCATGGTCCACCACGCCCATCGCGGCGAGCAGGCCGAGCGCGATCGGCAGGTCGAAATGCGAGCCCTCCTTGGGCAGGTCGGCCGGCGACAGATTGACGGTGATCCGCTTGGGCGGCAGCGCCAGCCCGATCGCGGCGAGCGCGGCGCGCACCCGCTCGCGGCTTTCGCCCACCGCCTTGTCGGGCAGGCCGACCATGACGAACGCCGGCAACCCCGCCGCGAGCTGCACCTGCACCTCGACGGCCCTCGCCTCCAGCCCCAGAAACGCCACGGTCGAGACAATCGCGACCACGCCACCCCCCGATATGCCCCGATCCGCACCCTAACCGCGCCGAAGCGCCTGTCCAGCGATTGCGATTGTCACACGCCTGCCCCACATTCATCCGTGATGACATGGCGCGCACGATGGCAGGCTTGGCGACGCACCCACGCGATGCAGCATGTGCTGTTCGCGCTGGGCTGGGTGTTGATTCTGGCGGCACCGATCGTGGGCCTGCTGCCGGGGCCGGGCGGCATCTTCGTGCTGGCGGCGGGATTCGCGCTGCTGCTGGAGACCTCGCCCTGGGCGCGCCGCTTCTATGTCCGCGCCAAGCGCCGCTGGCCCAGGCTCGGCGAATGGGTGGACTGGGGAATGCGCCGGGCAAGCGCACGACGCCGGCGGGAACGGGAAAAGCTGTCGCCCTCCCAGAATCTTGCCGCCTGACAGAGATTCCGGCCGCTTCTAGAAATCCCCGGTCAGGGCCGCCTTCAGAACCCCCAGCGCGAAGCCTGCCCCCAACAGCACCGCCGGCGCCGCGGCCACGCGCAGGAGGGTCTCGCGCTTCCGGTGCGCATAAAGCGCCGTCGCGATCACTCCCGCGATCGAGAGGCTCACAAAAGCGAGGAAGAAGGCCACGACGCTCCAAGACAGGCTGTGGCTGGCGTAACGCGCGGGCCAATCCCGGAAGGCGAAATAGATGATCGCCACGGAGACAGCCGCACTGACCGCGTTCATGCCGGCCAGTGACATCACGGGCATTCGCCTGAACATGACACATTCTCCGCGCCCTGAAACCGGCGGCATCATATCGGATCGCCGGGAGCGCCGCCATGCCCGCCGGTGGCCCGAAACCATCTCCGGCATCCTGTCCCGGAGCGGCCGGTCAAACCATATCGCGGCCAACTGCCGGTTTGGATTGACTCTTCGGCCCCCTTTCCCTATCGGACCCGGCAACCGTGGCCGCCACCTTCCGGCGGCCCTTTTTCGTTCGCAGACGTTCAAGGGATTGACCGATGAAGCGCACTTTCCAGCCCAGCAACCTCGTGCGCAAGCGTCGCCATGGTTTCCGCAACCGCTCGGCCACCGCGTCGGGCCGCAAGGTTCTGGCCGCTCGCCGCGCGCGTGGCCGCAAGTCGCTCTCGGCCTGAGCGACCTCGTCCTCACGAAACTCCGGCGCCGCGCGGATTTCCTCGCGGCGAACGGAGGCTTGCGCCGGGCCATGCCCGGCTTCGTGCTGTTGGTGAGGAAGCGCGAGGATGATGATCCGACCATGCGCGTCGGCATCACCATCACCAAGAAGGTCGGCAATGCGGTGGTCCGCAACCGCATGAAGCGCCGTTTCCGCGCGCTCGCCGCCGAACTGCTCCCCTCTCACGGATTCGCGGGCGCCGATCATATCCTGATCGGCCGCAATGGCGGGATCGAGCGCGATTTCGCCCTGCTGCGCGACGAGCTCGGCGCGGCCCTCCGAAAGCTCGCCCGATGACGACCGGAGGCCTCGCCACGCGCGGCCTCGTCGCCGTCGCGCGCGCTTGGCAGGCGGGCCCTTCCGCGATGATGGGGCCGACCTGTCGTTTCATTCCTTCCTGTTCGGCCTATGCGATCGAGGCCTGGACGCGCTATGGCGCTGCGCGCGGCTCCTGGCTGGCGGCGCGGCGCATCTGCCGCTGCCACCCGCTAGGCGGCCATGGATATGACCCGGTGCCCTGACGGGGCCCCGCATCTGCTTTTCCTCTTGGGGGTGTTTCGGTGAACGAACAGCGCAACCTGATCCTCGCGCTCGTATTGTCCGCACTCGTGCTTCTGGGCTGGGCGCTGATCTCTGACCGCGTCTTCCCGACCGCCAACAAGCCGAGCACCCAGATCGTGCATGGCAAGACGGTCCCGCTGCCGAGCGCCACGCCCGTGCCGAACGGCCCCGCCGCCGTGCGCGATCGCAATGTCGTGCTCGCCGAATCGCCCCGCGTGAAGATCGAGACGCCGCTGCTCGCCGGCTCGATCGACCTCAAGGGCGCGCGCCTCGACGACCTCGTGCTCACCACCCAGCGCGAGACGATCGCCAAAGATTCGCCGCCCGTCCGCATTTTCTCGCCGGAAGGTTCGTCGGACGCCTATTTCGCCGGCTTCGGCTGGACGGGTCAGGGCGTGGCGCTGCCCAACGCCAACACCCTCTGGACGGCGACCGGCGACATGCTCGCGCCGAACAAGCCGGTGACGCTGACGTGGAACAACGGCCAGGGCCAGGCCTTCGCCATCAAGCTCTCGGTCGACGACGGCTATCTCTTCACGGTCCAGCAGAGCGTCACCAACGGCGCGCAGACCGCGATCATCACCCGCCCCTACAGCTTCGTGAACCGCACCGGCCAGTCCAAGGACCCGACCAGCCACGCGCAGCATGTCGGCCCGATCGGCGTGTTCAACAACGCCGCCGACTATTCGGTCGACTGGAAGGATCTCGACGAGGCCGGCGCCGCCGGCAAGAGCTTCCAGACCACCGGCGGCTGGCTGGGCTTCGGCGACAAATATTGGCTGACCGCGGTCGCGCCCGACCAGTCGCAGCCGGTCGACGCCGAGTTCCGCGGCCTGAACGGCCAGTATCAGGCCGAGTTCAGCGTCGCCCCCAAGACGGTGTCGCCCACCCAGTCGGCCACCGTGCAGTCCTATCTGTTCGCGGGCGGCAAGGATGCCGCGCTGCTCGACCGCTATGTCGGCAAGCCCGGCATCGCCAAGCTCGACCGCGCGATCGACTGGGGCTGGTTCATCTGGTTCGAGAAGCCGATCTTCAAGATCCTCGACTGGCTGTTCAAGCAGGTCGGCAATTTCGGCGTGGCGATCATCCTGCTGACGATCCTCGTCCGCGCGGTGATGTTCCCGATCGCCCACAAGCAGTTCAAGTCGGCCCACCAGATGAAGCTGGTGCAGCCGAAGATGAAGGCCCTCCAGGAGCGCCACAAGGACGACAAGCCGCGTCTCCAGGAGGAGATGATGAAGCTGTACCGGGAGGAGAAGATCAATCCCCTCGCCGGCTGCCTTCCGGTCTTCCTCCAGATTCCGATCTTCTACGCGCTCTACAAGGTGCTGACGCTGACGCTGGAGATGCGCCACCAGCCCTTCATGCTGTGGATCAAGGATCTCTCGGCGCCCGATCCGCTGACGCCCGTCAACCTGTTCGGCTTCCTGCCGTTCGAGCCGACCGGCTTCATGCATCTGTCGGTGCTGGCGATCCTGCTCGGCATCACCATGTGGCTCCAGTTCAAGCTCAACCCGCAGATGTCGATGGACCCGAGCCAGAAGCAGATTTTCGCGCTGATGCCGTGGTTCATGATGTTCATCATGTCGCCCTTCGCGGCGGGCCTCCAAATCTACTACATCGCGTCCAACCTCATCACGGTCGCGCAGATGCAGTGGCTCAACCGGCGCAATCCGGCGCCGGCACCGGCGGAGGCCAAGTGAACGACACGCTCACCCCGGAAGAGGCGGCGGAGCGGATCGAGGCGGCGCGCAAGCTGTTCGCCGGCCACGTCGCCTTCCTCAAGTCCGCGCCGGACCTGAAGTTCCTGCCCGATCCGAACGCCCCGGAAGTGGCGTTCGCCGGGCGGTCGAACGTCGGCAAGTCGACGCTGATCAACGCGCTCGTCAACCGCAGCGCGCTGGCCCGCACGTCGAACACGCCGGGGCGGACGCAGGAGCTGAACCTGTTCGACGTGGGCGAACCGCTGGCCTTCCGGCTGGTGGACATGCCGGGATACGGCTTCGCCAAGGCGCCGAAGGACATGGTGAAGCGCTGGAAATTCCTCGTGAACGACTATCTGCGCGGCCGCGCCGTCCTGTCGCGCGTGCTGGTGCTGGTGGACAGCCGCCACGGCCTCAAGGACGTGGATCGCGAGCTGATGACGATGCTCGACAAGGCGGCGGTGAGCTACCAGCTCGTCCTCACCAAGGCGGACAAGATCAAGCCGACCGAACTCGCCAGGGTGATGGCCGAGACGGAGGCCGAAGCCCGCAAGCATGTCGCCGCGCATCCCGTGATCCTGCCGACGTCCAGCGAGACGGGCGCGGGCATCCCGGAGCTGCGCGCCGCCGTTCTGGACGCGATCTCAGCCTGAGGTTCCCGCACCGGGTTGACGCTGGGCCGAAGCCCCGCGACAACCCGGCCCATGCTCAAGCTCATCATCGGCAACAAGGCCTATTCCTCCTGGTCGCTGCGCGGCTGGCTCGCGGTCCGGCAATCGGGGCTCCCCTTCGAGGAGATCGTCGTCCCGCTGTACGACGAGAGCTGGGACAAGATCCGCGAGGGCGACGAGTTCGCTCCCTCCTCCGGCAAGGTGCCGATCCTGTGGGACGGCGACACGGTCGTGTGGGATTCGCTCGCCATCGTCGACTGGCTGGCCGATCGCGTCGGCCGCGAGAAGTTCTGGCCGGAGGATGACGCCGCCCGCGCCATGGCCCGCTCCATGGCCGCCGAGATGCATGCGAGCTTCGCGGCGCTGCGCCGCGAATGCAGCATGAACATCCGCCGCCGCTTCCCGGACTATAAGCCCTCCGAAGCGGTGGAGGCCGATCTGGCGCGCATCTACCAGCTCTGGGCGCAGGCCCGCGCGCGCTTCGGCAGCAGCGGGGAGTTCCTGTTCGGCCAGTTCAGCGCGGCGGACATCATGTTCGCGCCCGTCTGCACGCGGATCGTCACCTACGCCCTGCCGGTGCCGCGCTTCGCGCTGCCCTATATGCAGGCGATCTTCTCGCACCCCTTCATGCAGGACTGGATCGCCGGCGCGCAGGCCGAGGACTGGGTGATCGAGAAGTTCGAGACGCTGCCGGATCAGGCGTAAGGCGTCCCGTCCCTGTGCAGATAGCGGTCGGCGGCCGCGTCGTAGAGCAGGTCGGCATCGGGATAGTGGCAGAGGCTCGTCTCGGCGACCCCGATCACCACGAAGGTGCAGCCCTGCTCACCCGCGACGATGTGGTGACCGTTGCCGTCCATCTTGGGGAAGGCCGCGCAATCGCCGGGCGAGAGTGGCGTCCCGCCCGCATCGTCGACCAGCATCGCGCTGCCGGCGACCATCACGAGGAACTCATCCTCGCCCTCGTGCCAGTGCCGCTGGCTGGACCAGGCGCCCGGCGGCAGGATGACATGATTGGCCTCGAAGTCGGTCAGCCCCACCGGGCGTGAGAGCGGACGAACCTGCCGCTTCTGCGCCGCGAGGTTGTAGGGCTCGGGATAGCCGCTGCCGGTCTTCGGTTCGATCGTATTGAGGTCAATCCGGGGCATAGGGCACCTGTTCAAGTCGCGCCCATAAGGTTAACCGCTGTCGCATGACCGGTCCAATCGATCCCGTGGCGCTCACCGCCGATCTCATCCGCTGCGCCAGCGTCACCCCCGCCGATGCCGGCGCGCAGGACGTGCTGACGCAGGCGCTGGAGGCGCAGGGCTTCACCGTCCACCGCTTCACCTCGGGCGAGGCGCCGCACGGACCGGTCGAGAACCTAGTTGCGATTCGGGGCCATGGCACGCCGCACTTCGCCTTCGCCGGCCATAGCGACGTGGTGCCGGCGGGCAGCGGCTGGACCTCGGGCGCGTTCGAGCCCGCGATCCGGGGCGACCTGCTCTACGGGCGTGGCGCGGTCGACATGAAGGGCGCGATCGGCGCCTTCATCGCGGCGGCCGAGCGGGTGCAGGATCACAAGGGCACGATCAGCCTCCTCATCACCGGCGACGAGGAAGGCCCCGCCATCCACGGCACCCGCGCGATCATCGCATGGATGGCCGAGCGCGGCATCCGCCCGGACATGATCCTCGTCGGCGAGCCCACCTCCGACGCGCGGCTGGGCGACACGATCAAGATCGGCCGGCGCGGATCGATCAACGCGTGGATCGAGGTGCCGGGCACGCAGGGCCATGTCGCCTACCCACACCTCGCCGACAATCCGGTGACGCGTCTGGTGCGCATCCTGGAGCGGCTCCAGAGCTGGCGGCTCGATCATGGCAATGCCTGGTTCCAGCCCTCCAATCTCGAAGTGACCGACGTCGAGGTCGGCAATACCGCCACCAACGTCATCCCCGGCAGCGCGCGGGCGCGGCTCAACATCCGCTTCAACGACGAGCAGAAGGGCCATGCGCTGGAGGCCGAGATCCGCCGCATCGTCGCCGAGGAGGCCCCGCGCGCGACGGTGGAAGCGATGATCTCGGGCGAGGCGTTCCTGACGGAGCCGGGCGCCTTGTCGACGCTGGTGTCGGACGCGATCCATGAGGTGGTGGAAATCACAGCACAACTCTCGACCACGGGCGGCACGTCGGACGCCCGCTTCCTCTCCCAGATCGCGCCGACGGTGGAGTTCGGGTTGCCGAACGCGACGATGCACAAGCTGGACGAGGCCGCGGCGGTGGATGACCTGCGGCAGCTCGCGGATATCTACGAGGCGGTGCTGCGGAAGGTGGTGGGGTAAGGGCGGAACGGGTGAAAGCCCGCGCCCATCGTACGCCTCCCCGCCTACTCCCTGATCGTCACCCCGGCCTCGAGCCGGGGTCCAGAGCCGGATGAGAAGACGCTTATGGCTCTGGATGCCGGATCAAGTCCGGCATGACGGGGATTGGTGGAGAACGGTCGGGCAGGTTTCGGCGCGACGACCGCGAGAAGCGGATCTTACCTCGCGTAAATCTGCATGAGGCAATAACCCACGCCACAGATGGTCCCGAGTGCGCCCAAGATACGAATAGCCCTCGCACTTCGTAGGTGCGAGTAGCTCTGGTAGGTGCGCTGTTCTTCGAAAAATCTGTCTTCACCGTGTGCTATGCGATCTTCCACACGTTGAACTCGCCGGCTCGGGAACAGGAGCATCGCGACGCAAGGGAGTGTGAGGATGATGCCGTAGAGCAACATTTTATTCTTCCTCGTCTCACCAACGCATCGGTCACTTATGCGGAAGCAAGGCTTGGCTGTCCACGACTGCAATTGGGCAAAACCCGACAAAGAAGCTTCCTTCCGTAAAGAGAAGGAAGATACTCCCCTACCCCCGCGTTCGCCGCAGCACCACATAGAGCGCCCCCGCCCCGCCATGGCGCGGGTGCGCGCTGCGCACCGCCGCGATGTGGCTCGCGTGGCGCGAGTGGTGCAGCCAGTCCCCGATCGACGCCCGGATCGCGCCCCGCACCGGGCGGCCGTCGATCCGTTCGGTCGAGTCGCGCGGCGGGCGGCCCGTCACCAGCAGCACCAGCCGCGCATGGCGCTGGATCGCGCGGCCCAGTTCCGCCTCCAGCACCTCATGCGCCGCCGTCAATGTATAGCCGTGGAGATCGATTGTTAGGTCCGGCCCCACCACGCCGCGCCGCAGCCGCCGGTCCCAGCCGGCATCGAGCGTGTCGCCGGGCGTGGTCGCCTTCGCGATCGGCTTGGGCGTGGGCGCGCGGACCGGAATCGGCTTCTCGACCGACACCGCCGGCAGCGCCGCCTTCCTGAGCAGGCGACGCCCCTTCAGAGGCCGGACGGTCTCGGCGACACGCTGCCAGAGCGCGCGCGCTTCAGGGTCGAGCGGCTTGTCCGGCATCGCCGTTCAGCCGTGCGACCGTGCCGACCGGCAGCAGCAGATAGGCGGTCCCCCGCGCCGACATGCCGCCCGCGATTCGCGCCGCGTCGTCGCCCGCGCCCCAGAAGGTGTCGAAGCGGTTGGCGCCCTTGATCGCGCCACCGGTGTCCTGCGCCACCCAGAGGCCTGCCGCATCGGTGCGGTCCGCCGAGAGCCAGACCGGCGCGCCGAGCGGCGTGAAGGCCGGGTCCGCCGCCACAGTGGCGCGCGGCGTCACCGGAGCGCCCATGGCGCCGAGCGGGCCGGGGCCGGTCAGCGGCTTGAAGAAGATGAAGCTGCGGTTCTGCCGCATCACGCCGTCCGCCTGATCGGGGTGCGCGCGCAGCCAGCCGACGATGCCCTGCATCGATCCCTGGTCGGGCGTGATGAGCCCCTGCGCGATCATCGCCTTGCCGATGCCGGTGTAGGAAAGGCCGTTCTGCCCGGCATAGCCGATCCGCATCACGCTGCCGTCGGGCAGGCGCAGGCGGCCCGAGCCCTGGATCTGGAGGAAGAAGAACTCGATCTTGTCCGCCGCATAGGCGAGCACCGGCGCATGGCTCTGCATTGCGCCGGTCTCGATCTGGGTACGGTCGAAGTAAGGGACGAACTTGCCGTTCACCGCATGGCCGCGGATCTTGCGGCCCTTGAGGTCGGCCGCCCACAGGCCGAGGTCCGCCTCGGCCAGATCGTCCGGCATACCGTAGATCGGCACGCCATAGCCCGGCGCGGGCTGGAGCGAGGCGGCGATCTCGGGCTCGAAATAGCCGGTGGCATAGAGCCGCCCCTCGCCCACCTGCGCCGTCTCGAAATAACGCTGGAAGAAGCCCACGGCCTGCGCATCGGGCCAGGTGGGCGCCGCCGTGCAGGCTCCCTGCCAGTCGGTGGCGCGGGTGAGGCCGCTCTTGTCCGTCCGCTTGAGCAGCGCCGGGCAGGACAGACGGAACGCCGCCAGCGCCCCTCGCGCCCGCACCGGATCGATCGGCAGCGAGGTGATCGACGGCCCCGGCCGCACGCCGGCGGTCAGCGCCGTGCCGGTGGTGACGGTGGGGACCGGCCCCTTGCCGCCCGTGGAAGGCGGCGGCGCCGGATGGACGGGCGGCGGCGACACCGGCCGCACCGGCGCCTCGCCGTGCGGCGCGACGCAGGCCGATACGCTGAGCGCGAGCGCGGCGACGGCCGCGAGCCGAAGACGGCTCATGCCGCCTCGTCGGTCTCGATCAGGGTCCAGTTGGGATCGTCGATCCGCACGTTGCGGCTGAACGTCCAGAGGTCGTGGGTCTGCACGGCGTCGGTCAGCGAGCCGGCGACGACATTGCCCTCGGCGTCGCGGGTGACGGCGGCGATGTCGGCATCGAATCGGACGGCGACCACCGCCATCTGCCCGGCCATGCCGGCGCTGTGGATCTGCGCGCGCTCGATCGCGACGAGGCGGTTCTCCACCGTCTCGCCCGCCTCGCGGCGCGCCTCGATGGATTCGCGGAAGGCGTCGTACACCTCGTCGTCGACGAGGCGGCGAAGCTCCTCCTCGTCGCCGCGCCAGAACGCCTCCAGCACCATGCGATAGGCCGAGCGAGCGCCCTCGAGGAAACCCGCCACATCGAAATGCGGATCGGCCGAGACGAGCGAGCGGACGCCGTCCAGCGCATGCGGATCGATCATCGCGGAAGCCGCTCCCACGGCTTCGGCCTTGCGCTCCACCACGGGTTCGGCGGCCGGGCGGACGACCAGCGACGAAGGCTGAACGTCCGCGGGCTTGACGATCGACTGCTCATGGCCGGTGCGGCGGCCGAGCACGGCATAGAGCCGCAGGCCGACAAACAGGGCGACGCAAGCCAGGATGATGATCTCGGGCACCGAACCTCCACAGCCGGGCACACCGCGCCCGCAGGTCATAACTCGCCCCCTACATAGGGGAGCCGGGCTCCGGTTTCAAATCTCGCACGGTCGGCCCGTCTCGCGGGCGGGTGGCATTGCCCTTGCCGGGCACGGCTGCTACGCGCCCCTCATGCCTTCGCGCGCTGCGCGGGCAGCCAGATCAAGCCAACAAGGATGACGCCAGATGGCCGAGAACGAGGCCCCCGATTTCCTGACCGTGCCGCAGCCCGACGGCGAGGAGGGCGCGCCGCAGGTCGGCATGATGGCGCAGTATGTGAAGGATTTCTCCTTCGAGAATCCGAACGCTCCGGCCGTCTACAACTGGCCGAACCAGCCGCAGATCGACGTGCAGTTCAACATCGGCACCCAGCAGGTGGCCGACGAGCTGCATGAGTCCGCGCTGCGCATCGAGATCACGGCGACCGCTCCGGAAGGCGTCGCCTTCAAGCTGGAGCTGCTCTATGGCGGCCTCTTCGCGCTGCGCAACGTGCCGGCCGAGGCGCTCCAGCCCTTCCTGCTCGGCGAAGCGCCGCGCCTGCTCTTCCCGTTCGCCCGCCGCGTGGTGGCCGATGCGGTGCGCGACGGCGGCTTCCCGCCGCTGATGCTCGATCCGATCGACTTCAACGCGCTCTATTTCTCGCAGCTCGCCCAGCAGGGCGGGATCATGGGCGAGCCGGCCGGTCAGGCCTGATCACCGACATCGCAAGCCGGGGACGCGGCACCGGATGAGTCTCGTCAAGAACACCGCCACGATCGGCGGATTGACCCTCGCCAGCCGTGTCCTCGGCTTCGTCCGCGACCAGTTGATGGCGCATTTCGTCGGCGCGGGTTTCGCCAACGACGCCTTCCTGGTCGCGTGGCGCCTGCCCAACCTGTTCCGCGCCCTCTTCGCCGAGGGCGCCTTCTCCGCCGCCTTCGTGCCGATGTTCAACCGCGTGGTCGGACAGGCGGAGACGGAAGGGCGCGAGGGCCTGCCCGAAGGCCTGCGCTTCGCCGAGAATGTCCTCTCGGTGCTGCTGCCCTTCCTGGCGGTGTTCACCACGCTCATCATGGCCTTCCCGCGGCCGATCGTGTGGCTCATCACCTTCGGCTTCAAGGAAGGCGGCGGACCGGCCAAGTTCGATCTGGCCGTCCACCTGACCCAGCTCACCTTTCCCTATCTGGCGCTGATCTCGCTGGTGTCGCTGCTCGGCGGCATCATGAACTCGCTCAACCGCTTCTGGGTGAACGCGGCGGCGCCGGTGCTGCTCAACATCTGCATGATCGTCGCGCTGCTCTTCTTCCGGGGCAACAACGCGATCGACATCGCGCACACGCAGGCGCTGGCCGTCACCATCTCGGGCGTCGCGCAGTTGCTGTGGCTGATCCTCGCCGCGCGCTCGGCGGGGGTGAGGCTGAGGTTGAAGCGCCCGACCCTCAACCCCGAGGTGAAGAAGCTGCTC
Organism: Sphingomonas sp. PR090111-T3T-6A; assembly: GCF_000383095.1. GTDB lineage: Bacteria > Pseudomonadota > Alphaproteobacteria > Sphingomonadales > Sphingomonadaceae > Solisphingomonas. The sequence continues at coordinate 27,749 of NZ_AORL01000016.1, read as the reverse complement.
TCGGTGATCTGGCCCGCCGCGATCGGCGCTGGGGCGGTGCAGTTCAACCTGCTCGTCATCACCATGCTGGCGGCGGGCTTCCTCGGCCAGGGGGCCGTCTCCTACATCTATTATGCGGACCGGCTGAACCAGTTGCCGCTCGCGCTGGTCGGCATCGGCGTCGGCACCGCGATCCTCCCCGTCATCTCGCGCCAGATCGGTCAGGGCGACGAGAAAGCCGCGATCGTCACCCAGAACCGCGCGATTGAACTGTCGCTGCTCCTCACCCTCCCCGCGACCGCCGGGCTGATGATCGGCTCGACCACGCTGATCCGCGCGCTGTTCCAGACCGGCGCCTTCACCGCGCACGACACGCAGGCGTCGGCGGCGGTGCTGACCGCCTTCTCGTGCGGCCTGCCTGCCTACATCCTCATCAAGGTGTTCACGCCCGGCTTCTACGCCCGCGCCGACACCAGGACGCCCGTGCGCATCGCGATGACCGAGATGGCGTGCAACATGGCGCTCAACCTCTTCTTCGTGTTCGGCACCAACCTGTCCTATGTCGGCCTCGCCATTTCGGGCGCGAGCTGCGCGTGGATCAATGTCGGGCTGCTCTACTGGGTGCTGCACCGGCGCGGGCATTTCTCGATCGACGCGCAGCTCAAGCGCCGCGCCATCCGGCTCGCGCTGGCGGCGCTGGCGATGGCGGCGTTGCTGCTGTGGCTCGACCCGCTGTGCGCGGCGCGGGCGGGCGGTTCGCTCGGCGCGCGGATCGTGGCGCTGCTGCTGCTGATCGTACCGGCAGGAGTCTGCTATTTCGGCTGCGCCTTCCTGTTCGGCGCGTTCGACTGGCGCGAGACGAAAGCGCTGCTCCGCCGCCGCCGCGCTTGACCTGAGCGTCTGCGCGGGCGACACGCGTCGCCACTATGGCAAAACGCGTCGTCTCGGGCATCCAGCCCACCGGAAACCTTCATCTCGGCAATTATCTGGGTGCGATCCGCAACTGGGTCCGCATGCAGGACGAAGTGGCCCGCGACGGCGGCGAGTGCTTCTTCTTCCTCGCCGATCTCCACGCCATCACCGTGCACAACGACCCCAAGGAGCTGGCGCGCAACGTCCGCTCGATGGCGGCGGCGCTGATCGCGGCGGGGATCGACCCGACCAGGTCCGTGCTGTTCAACCAGGCCGCCGTTTCGGCCCATGCCGAGCTCGCCTGGATCCTCTCCGGCACCGCGCGGATCGGCTGGCTGAACCGCATGACCCAGTTCAAGGACAAGGCCGGCAAGAATCGCGAGGGCGTCTCGGTCGGGCTGTTCACCTATCCGGTGCTGATGGCCGCCGACGTGCTGATCTACGGCGCGACCCATGTGCCGGTCGGCGACGACCAGAAGCAGCATCTCGAGCTCGCGCGCGACATCGCGATCAAGTTCAACACCGATTTCGAGACCGAGCTGTTCATCCAGCCCGAGCCGATGATCCCGCCGACCGCGGCGCGCATCATGTCGCTGCGCGATGGCGGTGCGAAGATGTCCAAGTCCGATCCGTCGGACATGAGCCGCATCAACCTGACCGACGATGCCGACACGATCGCGTCGAAGATTCGCAAGGCCAAGACCGACCCGGAACCCATCCCCGCCGACCCGGCCGATCTCGACGCCCGCCCCGAGGCGAAGAACCTCATTGGCATCTACGCCGCGCTCAGCGACGAGTCGGTGGCGGACGTGCTGGCGCGCTTCTCGGGCCAGGGCTTCGGCGCGTTCAAGCCGGCGCTGGCCGAGCTGCTCGTCGAGACTCTTCGGCCCATTTCGGGACGTCTCGCCGAGCTGGAGAAAGATCCGGCGGAGCTGGACCGCATCCTCGCCCACGGCGCAGCCAAGGCGCGCGCGGCGGCCGAGCCGATCGTCGCGGGAGCCTATTCGGCACTTGGGCTCACGCGCGAAACCCGGTGACAGATCAATACGTTCAACGCATATTCAGCACGCTTGGCGGAGGAGTGGCCGTCACGCCCCGGTAATGCGGTTTTCTCCGCCAAGAGGTCGACCATGAACATCAAACGCGCGCTGCTCGGTTTCGCCGCTCCCCTTGCCCTGCTCACCATGAGCGGCTGCGCGAGCAACTTCACTGCCAACGTCTCGCGCTTCCAGCGCCTGCCGGCGCCGCAGGGGCAGACCTTCCGCGTCGAGCCCACCGAGGCACGGAATCGCGGCGGGCTGGAATTCGCCACCTATGCCGACAAGGTCGCGGCGCATCTGACTCAGCTCGGCTATCGCCCGGCCGTATCGGATTCGCCGGCCGATCTGATCGTGCAGGTCGGTTACGGCGTCGACCATGGCCAGCAGAAGGTCACCACCACCCCCAGCTTCAACTGCGGCTGGGGCGGTTATGGCGGCTGGGGTGGCTGGGGCCGTGGTTGGGGCGGCTGGGGCTGGGGTGGCCGCGGCTGGGGCTATGGCTGGGGCGATCCCTTCTGGGGTAGCTGCCCGGACGTCGAGAGCTACACCATCTATTCGAGCTTCCTCGGCATGACGATCACGGGCGCCGACGGCAAGCGCCTGTTCGAGGGTCGCGCCCGCGCCCACTCGGCGACGGACGACCTGACGCAGATCGTGCCCAACCTGATCGACGCGATGTTCACCGGCTTCCCCGGCAATTCGGGGCAGGACATCCGCATCACGATCCCGAACAAGCCCAAGCAGAAGGGCTGAGTTCGCGACGGAACAAGGGCGTCGGAGGGCTCCTCCGGCGCCCTTTTCTTTATGCGCGGGCCACCGGCCCAACAAAAAACCCTCTCCCCGAAGGGAGAGGGTTCAGAGCTGGGAGAGGTTGCCCTCCCCCACCGGGAAACTTAGCTCAGGCCTCCAGTTGGCGAAGCAGCAGGCGCACGTCGGCGTCGAGTTCGGCATCCGCCTTGCGGAGCTTCTCGATCTGGCGGACGGCATGGATGACCGTGGTGTGATCGCGCCCGCCGAAGCGACGGCCGATCTCGGGCAGCGAACGCGGGGTGAGCTGCTTGGCGAGATACATCGCGATCTGGCGCGGACGGGCGACCTCGCGCGCGCGGCGCGCGGATGTCATCTCCGACTGGCGAATGCGGTAATGGTCCGACACCTTGCGCTGGATCTCGTCGATCGTGATGCGGCGCTGGTGGGCGCGCAGCACGTCCGTCAACGTCTCCTCGACGAAGGCGATGTCGATGGGACGGTTCGACAGCATCGCATACGCCACGACGCGGTTCAGCGCGCCTTCCAGTTCGCGGACGTTGGACGCGATCCGCTTGGCGAGGAAGAGCTGCACCTCCTGCGGCACGTTGACGTGCGGCATCGTCTCCAGCTTGCGCGCGATGATGTTGAGGCGCAACTCGAAGTCGGCCGGATTGACGTCCGCCACAAGGCCCCAGGAGAGGCGCGAGAGAATACGGCTCTCGATGCCTTCCAAGTCCTGGGGGCTGCGGTCGGCGGTGATCACCAGCCGTTTACCGGCCGAGATGATCTCGTTCATCGTGTGGAAGAATTCCTCCTGGGTGGAATCCTTGCCCGCGATGAACTGGACGTCGTCGATCATCAGGAGGTCGGCGGAACGCAGACGCTGCTTGAACCCGTGGGTGTTCTTGGCACGCAACGCACTGACGAACTCGAACATGAACTTTTCAGCCGACATGTAGACGATCTTCGATCGCGGATGCCGGCGGCGATATTCATGGCCCATGGCGTGCATCAGGTGGGTCTTGCCCAGCCCGGTGCTGCCGTGGAGGAACAGCGGATTGAAGGTGAGCGCCCCGCCCTCGGCGACCGTGCGGGCGGCGTTGTAGGCCACCTCGTTGGGCTTGCCGATCACGAAGCTGTCGAAGGTGTAGCGCGCCTCGAGCTGGATGCCCTCGATGCCGCCGGCTTCCGCCTCGTCGGCCTCGGCCGGGGCACCCTCGACGATCGCCGCCTCGGCGGGCTCCGCCGGGTCGATCGCGAACAGCACCGGCTTGGGCGCCTCGCTGCCGGCCAGCACCACCACGCGGCGAACCTGGGGCAGATGCGCGCGCCAGGCATGGAGCAGGCGCTCGGAATAATGGGTGTCGACCCAGTTCGCCATGAACTCGGACGGGAGCGCGACGCGGACGGTGCCGTCCTCGTCATCGAAGCCCGCGAGGCGAGCCGGCTTCAGCCAGTTGTCGAACGTGCGCGCTCCGCAATCGCGGCGCAGGCCGGCACGGATCGATTCCCAGGCCAGCTCGATCGGATCGTCGTGCTGGCCAGTCATCATCCCGATCGTGCCGATAGCCTGATTCACGCAACCTCCCCCGTCCCCCGCTGGTACAAGCGGTTCGCCGCAGACAAAGCTATACCGTCACCGGAGGCGCCCCCGCCCGCCGGCCTCGAATGGCTCGATTACAAAATTGTCCCCCTTCACGCCGACCGAACTGATTCGACGCTGCCGGGAAGATCGTTTTAGGGAGGCGGCGCCCTCCCAATCAAGGCCCACAAACGTCACGAGGGTGAAATATACCGCCTTGACACGCAAACCCGCCCATTTCGGGGAAACGGCGTAGTTAATGCCGCATAATCAATATGTTACATTTTCGCGTCGAGAGGCATGCCTCGCGAATCGTGCATTGAGGCCGACTTCTGCTTGTCACATGAACGTCATGCAAAAAGCCCGCCGATCGGATGATCGACGGGCCTTTAAAGACGAAGGTGTAATATTACAGCGATCAGCCGAGCGCGGCGACCGCCTTCGTCAGGCGCGAAAACTTCCGCGCGACGGTGTTCTTGTGGAGAACGCCCTTGGACACGCCACGCTGCATCTCGGGCTGGGCGAGCTTCAGCGCGGCCGCGGCCACATCCTTGTCGCCCGCGACGATCGCCGCTTCGACCTTCTTGATGAAGGTGCGGATGCGGCTGACGCGCGCGCCGTTGATCTCGTTACGGCGCTCGTTACGACGGATGCGCTTTTTGGCCTGCGGCGTGTTCGCCATGTGTGTCCTCGAACCTGCTCAAATGGATTGGCGGCGCGGGCACAGCCGAGCCGGGAAGGCGTGCCCTCTACGCAAGAAGCGTCGTTTCGTCAACGCCTTTGGGCAAATGCCCGTCCTGAGCCCTTCCTAGCGCTGACAGCGGGGGCAATGGAAGGTCGAGCGGCCGCTGTCGACCCGCCGGACGACCGTCCCGCCGCAGGGGCAGGATTCCCCTTCCCGCCCGTAGACGCGGAACTGGTGCGAGAAATAGCCAAGCTCGCCGTCCGGCCGGGCATAGTCGCGCAGCGTCGATCCCCCTGCCTCGATCGCGGCGGCGAGCACCTCCCGAATCGCGTCGACCAGACGCTCCAGTCGGGGCTTCGTGATCCGCCCGGCCTCTCGCGTGGGCGCGATGCCGGACATATGGAGCGCCTCGCACACATAGATATTGCCGAGTCCCGCCACGATCCGCTGATCGAGCAGCATTGCCTTGATCGGCGCCACGCGGCCCTCCAGCGCCCGCGCCAACGCGGCGGCGTGGAAGTCCGGGCCGAGCGGCTCCGGCCCCATCGCGGCGAAGGCGGGCCATTGCTCCAGAGCATCGGTGGGCACCAGATCGACCGAGCCGAACCGGCGCGGGTCAGCGAGCGACAGGCGCCGCGCCTCGTCCGTCTCCAGCACGAGATGGTCGTGCGTGCCCAGCGCCTCAGGGTCGATCCGCCATTTTCCTGACATCCCGAGATGGAACACCATCGTGTCACCCCGGTCCGTATCGATCAGGCCATATTTGGCGCGCCGCCCCAGCCCCGTGACCCGCGCGCCGGTCAGGCGCTGGCGCAGATCGGGCGGAAAGGCCCGGCGCAAATCCGCACGGCGCGGCTCGACGAGGGTGAGGCGGCGGCCGTCCAGCACGGTCGCGAGGCCTCGCACGGTGGTTTCGACTTCGGGAAGCTCAGGCATATTGTGACAGGAGAGCTAGGATCGAATTGCTTGGGCGGCAAGGCTTGGGCTAAGCGCGAGCCCATGAGCAGCGACACCGTATCGTTCGGCTACACGGAGGTAGCCCCCGAAGAGAAGACGCGCATGGTCGGCGACGTCTTCCAGCGCGTGGCCAAGCGCTACGACATCATGAACGATGCGATGTCGGGCGGCCTCCACCGCCTGTGGAAGGATCATTTCGTCGGTCAGGTGAAGCCGCGCCAGGGTGAAGCCATCCTCGACATGGCGGGCGGCACCGGCGACATCGCCTTCCGCATGGCGCGCCGCGGCGCCGATGTGACGGTGTCGGACATCAATCCGCACATGCTCGCGGTCGGCATGGAGCGCGGGCAGAAGAAGGGCATCGAAGGCCTGATCTGGAGCGAGCAGAACGCCGAGACGCTAACCTTCGGTGACAAGGAGTTCGACGCCTACACCATCGCGTTTGGCATCCGTAACGTGACGGACATCCCCAAGGCGCTCCGCGAGGCGTATCGCGTGCTGAAGCGCGGCGGGCGCTTCTACTGCCTGGAGTTCTCGACCACGACCTGGCCGGGCTTCAAGGAAGTCTATGACGCCTATTCGCACAAGATCGTGCCCAAGGTCGGCAAGCTGATCGCGCATGACGAGGACAGCTATCGCTATCTGATCGAATCGATCCGCCGCTTCCCCGACATGCCGACCTTCAAGCGCATGATCGGCGAGGCCGGCTTCGTGAACACCAAGGTCGAGCCGATCCTCGGCGGCCTCGTCGCGATCCACAGCGGCTGGAAGATCTGATCTTGCGCCATGCCCTCCATGACGGCCGCGTGACGCGATGACCGGCACCGCCACGCATCTCTGGCGCCTCTTCCGCTGGGGGCGCACGCTCGCCCGCCATGGCGCGCTGACCGGCATCGAGCGCGATCCGCTGACGCCCACGCCGCTGCGCCGTCTCGTCCGCATCGCCCGCTTCGGCGCGCGCGTGCCCGAGCAGCCGCGCTATGCCGACGCGCTGGAGGCGATCGGCCCGGCCGCGATCAAGTTCGGGCAGGCGCTCGCCACGCGGCCCGATCTGGTCGGCGAGGCGGCGGCGCTCGATCTCTATCGCTTGCAGGACGCGCTGCCGCCGGTCCCCTTCCCGCTCATCAAGGCGTCGATCGAGCAGTCGCTGGGCCGGCCGATCGCGGAGCTGTTCCAGAGCATCGAGGAGGTGCCGGTCGGCGCCGCCTCCATCGCGCAGGTCCACCGCGCGGTGACGACTGACGGACGGCAGGTCGCGGTCAAGGTGCTGCGCCCCGGCGTCGAGGACGAGTTCGCCCGCGCGACCGAGACCTATGAGTGGGCCGCCGCGCAGGCCGAGGCGATGGCCGGCGAGCTGGCGCGCCTGCGCCCCCGCCTCGTCGTCGCCACCTTCAAGCAGTGGACGGCGCGCGAGCTGGACCTGCGCCGCGAGGCTGCCTCCGCGTCCGAACTGGGCCGCGCGATGGAGGCCGAACCCGGCTTCCACGTCCCCACGATCGACTGGCAGCGCACCGCGCGCCGGGTGCTGACGCTCGAATGGCTGGACGGCATCAAGCTCTCCGACCGCACCGCCCTGATCGAGGCGGGGCATGACCCCAAGGCGCTGGCCGGCACGCTGGTCCGCGTCTTCCTGCGGCAGGCGATCGCGGAGGGCTTCTTCCACGCCGATCTCCATCAGGGCAATCTGTTCGCGCTGGAAGACGGGCGGCTGGCGGCCATCGACTTCGGCATCATGGGCCGGATCAACCGTCAGGCGCGACTGTGGCTGGCGGAAATCCTCCACGGCCTCATCACCGGCAACTATGCCCGCGTCGCCGAGATCCATTTCGAGGCCGGCTACGTCCCCGCCCACCACAACCTCGCCGAGTTCGCGACGGCGCTCCGGGCCGTGGGCGAGCCGATCCGCGGCCTCCCGGTCAAGGACATCTCGATCGGGCAGATGCTCGACGGCCTGTTCGCGATCACCCGCGACTTCGACATGCCGACCCAGCCGCACCTCCTGCTTCTCCAGAAAACGATGGTGATGGTGGAGGGCGTGGCGACCAGCCTCGATCCCGACATCAACATGTGGGAGGTCGCCGCCCCCTTCGTGCGCGAATGGCTGCGCGGCGAGCTGGGGCCGGAAGCCGCCATCGCCGACCGCCTGCTCGACTTCGGCCGCCTGCTCCGCCGGATGCCGGACCTGCTGGACCGCGTCGAGCGCGCCTTCCCGAAGCCGGGAGCCGCCCCGCCGCCTCCGCCGCTGCCGGACGTGCCGCTCGTGACGGGGGGCTCCGGCTGGCGCTATGCCGCCGTGGCGATCCTGTCGGCGGCAGCCGGCGCGTTCGCGATGTGGTGGATGTAGGCCGGGACATCCCGGCCTTATCCAATCGGATCAGCCGATCGGCACTTCCTTCGACGGCAGCGGCTCGCGGCCGGCCGGCACGGGGCTCGGCTCCGGCGGGTCGAAGCGCTGCCAGCCGGCGGCGGTGAGCCGCTCCACGGGGCGGAAGCGCGTCTTGTACTGCATCCGCGCCGAGCCATCGACCCAATAGCCCAGATAGACATAAGGCAGCTTCGCCGCCGCCGCGCGGCGGATATGGTCGAGGATGATGTAGGTGCCGAGGCCATGGCGCTCGGCATGATCGGGCTCGAAGAAGCTGTAGATCATCGACAGCCCGTCGCCCTGCTGGTCGGTCAGGCAGGCGCCGATCAGCCGGCCGGGGCGGCCATCCTCGCCGCTGGGCTCGCGATATTCGATGACGAAGCTCTTGACCGGCGTCTGCTCCACCATGTCGGCGAAGTCGAACTCATCCATGTCCGCCATGCCGCCGCCGGGGTGGCGCGCGCCCAGATAGCGGCGCAGCAGATCGAACTGCTCTTCCGTCGTCCACGGCTTGCAGGCGGTGACGACGAGGTCCGCATGGCGGCGCATCAGCCGGCGCTGGGTGGCGTTGGGCGCGAAATCGTCCGCCACGACGCGGATCGAGACGCAGGCCGAGCAGCCCTGGCAGCTCGGGCGATAGGCGACCGACTGCGAGCGCCGGAAGCCGATCCGGCCCAGCGCGTCGTTCAGCTCGCTCGCGTGCGGACCGGAAAGCTCGGTGAACACCTTCCGCTCGGTCCGGCCCGGCAGATAGGGGCACGGGCTCGGCGTCGTCACGAAGAATCGCGGGAAACGGAAGGGTGCACTCACCGTCCTGGCCGTCCTCTCGTCCCAGACAAAGTTCCTGAACCTTATATGAGGCAAGTGCCGCCTGCGCGGAAGAGTCACGAGCCGTTAAAAGAAAGTTAACGGCCCGTTTCGCGACGATTCACGCCAAAGCGGGTCATTTTGGTCAGGCAAGCTCGACGCGGCTGACCTCATAGCCGTGGTCCGTCAGCGCCTTGACCAGCCGATCGAGATGCCGGGAATCGCGAGTCTCGCACTCGATATCGGTGATGAGTCCCTTGGCCGGCAGCGTGGTGAAGACGCGCTGGTGGTAGATCTCGATGATGTTCACCTGCTGCTCGTCGAACACCCGCGCGACGTTGAACAGCGCGCCCGGGCGATCCTGAAGCCGGATGCGCAGGCGCGCGAGCCGGCCCGATCGGGCCAGATCGCGCAGCAGCACATTGGCGAGCAGGCGCGTGTCGATATTGCCGCCGGTCAGCACCAGGCCGACATTGCGCCCCGCGAAGCGCTGCGGATGCGCCATCAGCGCCGCGAGCCCGGCCGCGCCAGCGCCCTCCACCACCGTCTTCTCGATCTGGAGCAGCAGCGACACCGCCTCCTCCAGCCCGCGCTCGGAGACGAGCACCACGTCGCGGATCAGCGCGCGCACGATCTCGCGGGTGATGTTGCCCGGCCGCTTGACCGCGATGCCTTCCGCCAGCGTGTCGCCTTCGCAGGGCAGATCGACATGGTTCAGCTCGGCATACATCGACGGATAAAGCTCCGCCTGCACGCCGACCACGTCGATGTCCGCACGAATCGCGCGCGCCGCCGTGGCGCAGCCCGAGATGAGCCCGCCGCCGCCGATCGGGATCGCCAGCGTGTCGATCTGGGGGACATCCTCCAGCATCTCGACCGCGACCGTCCCCTGCCCCGCGATGATCGCCGGGTCGTCGAACGGGTGGACGAAGGTGAGCCCGCGCTGGGCGGCGATCTCATAGGCCGTCGCCTGCGCGTCGTCGAAGCGCTCGCCGGTCTGGATCACCTCGGCGCCATGGCCCTCGGTCTGCTGCACCTTCACGGTGGGCGTGGGCTTGGGCATCACGATCGTGACGGGGATGCCGAGCCGCGCGCCATGATAGGCGAGGCCCTGCGCATGGTTGCCGGCCGAGGCCGCGATCACGCCGCGCGCCTTCTCCTCGTCGGTGAGCTGGAGCAGCTTGTTGAGCGCGCCGCGCTCCTTGTAGGCGGCGGTGAACTGGAGATTCTCGAACTTGAGCCAGACATTGGCGCCCGTCAGCGCGGAGAGCGTCTTCGAATAGAGCGTCGGCGTGCGAACGATGCTGGGAGCAATGCGCTCGTGCGCGATCCGAATGTCCGTCATGGTGACGACGGGGTGATCCTCGGGGCGACGTGCGGTTGCTTCAAGCGTTGCCATAATAGAGCCCGCCTAGACCATCTGGCGGCGGCAAGAAAGGTGCGTTATGCCCGCGGCCCTATGGCGAAACTGGCATATCTCGGGCTGGGCGTGATGGGCGCCCCGATGGCTCGTCACCTCGCGGCCGAAGGCCACGACCTCACCGTCTACAATCGCAGCGCGGCCAAGGCCGAAGCCTGGGTCGCGGCCCATGGCGGCCGGATGGCGGCCAGCGCGGCGGAAGCAGCGGAGGGCGCGGACGCGGTCTTCTCCTGCGTCGGCACCGACGACGATCTGGCCGAGGTGACGCTCGGGCCGAAGGGCGCCTTCCGCGCGATGAAGGCGGGCGCGCTATTCGTCGATCACACCACCGTCTCCGCCCGCATCGCCCGCCAGCTCGGCGTCGAGGGCAAGGATCACGGGCTGCTGGTGCTCGACGCGCCCGTCTCGGGCGGGCAGGCGGGGGCCGAGAACGGCACGCTCGCGATCATGTGCGGCGGCTCCCGGGCGGCGTTCGAGGCCGCCCAGCCGCTAATGCAGGCCTATGCCTCGCGGATGGTCCATATCGGCAAATCCGGTGCGGGGCAGACCGCCAAGATGGTGAACCAGATCGCCATCGCCGGCGTGGTGCAGGGCCTCTCCGAAGCGCTCCGCTTCGCGCAGGCGGCCGATCTCGATCTCGACCGCACCTTCGAGGCCGTCTCGGGCGGAGCCGCGTCGAGCTGGCAGATGGTCAACCGCTGGGGGACGATGGCGAAGGACGAGTTCGACTTCGGCTTCGCGGTGGACTGGATGCGCAAGGATCTCGGCCTCGCGCTGGAGGAGGCTCGGGCCAACGGCGCGACGCTGCCGGTGGCGGCCCTGGTCGACCAGTTCTATGCCGAGGTGCAGACGATGGGCGGCGGCCGGCAGGATACCTCCTCGCTGGTCCGACGGCTGCCCCGGTGAGGGCCACGCTCGCCGCGCTGGCGGCCCTCGCAGCGCTGGCGAGCCCCGCCGCGGCAAAGAAGCAGCCGCAGGCCTATGCCCCCGCCCCGCCCACCGTCGGCGGGCTGCTCGACAATGTGAACGGCTACACCGTCGGCAAGGACGGGCAGATCGAGCATTTCACCGGCCTGCTGATCGGCAAGGACGGCAAGGTCTCGAAGCTGCTCCAGCCGAACGACAAGCGGCCCGAATGGCTGGACTTCAAGCTCGACGGCAAGGGGCGCACCTTGCTCCCCGGCCTGATCGATGCGCATGGCCATGTGATGGAGCTGGGCTTCCAGCTCACCCATGTCGATCTCTCAGGCACCACCAGCCTCGCCGACGCGCAGACCAAGGTGGCGAACTATGCCGCCAGCCATCCGCAGCCGGCATGGGTGCAGGGCTTCGGCTGGAATCAGGAAAAATGGGGCCTCGGCCGCTTCCCGACCGCCGCCGACATCGATCTGGCGGTGAAGGATCGCCCCGTCGTCCTCACCCGCGTCGACGGCCATGCGCTGCTCGCCAATACGGCGGCGATGGCGGCGGCGGGGATCACGGCCTCCACCAAGGACCCCGCCGGCGGCCGGATCGAGCGCGACGCGAAGGGCAAGCCGACCGGCGTCTTCGTCGATGCCGCGAAAGACCTCATCCTCCGCGCCGTCCCCGGCCCCGCGCCACTGGAGCGCGACGAGGCCTTCCGCAAGGCGCAGGAAGCGCTGCTCAGCTTCGGCATCACCGCCACCTGCGACATGGGTACCAGCGCGGACGACTGGAACGTCCTGCGCCGTGCGGGCGACGCCGGGCAACTCCGCGTGCGGATCGTGAGCTATGGGTTGGGCGTCGACACCGCGCTGTCGGTGGCAGGCACCGGGCCGACGCCGTGGCTCTATGACGGGCATCTCAGGATGATCGGCGTCAAGCTCTTCGCGGACGGCGCGCTCGGCTCGCGGGGCGCATGGCTCAAGCAGCCTTATGCCGACAAGCCCGACACGCGCGGCCTCCAGTTCCTCGACGACACCAAGCTCAAGAACCTGATGAGCCGCGCTGCGATGGACGGCTTCCAGATCGCCGTCCACGCCATCGGCGACGCGGCCAACGCGCAGGTGCTCGGCGCCTACGAGGAACTGGCCGAGACCTACAAGGGCGATCGCCGCTGGCGGATCGAGCATGCCCAGATCGTCGATCCGGCCGATCTGCCGCGCTTCGCGAGGAACGGCATCGTCGCCTCGATGCAGCCGACGCACGAGACGAGCGACTGGAAGATGGCCGAGGCCCGGCTAGGCCCCGAGCGCCTCAAGGGCAGCTATGCCTGGGCGACGATGGAGGCCGAGCATGTGCCGCTCGCCTTCGGGTCGGACTATCCGGTCGAGAGCCCCAACCCCTTCCCCGGCCTCGCCGCCGCCGTCAGCCGTGAGGATGCCGAGGGCCTGCCGCCGGGCGGCTGGCAACCGGCCGAGAAGATCACCATGCCGCAGGCGCTCGCGGCCTTCACCACGGGCGCGGCCTATGCGGCGAAGGCGGAGGACCGGCTCGGCTCGCTGGAGCCCGGCCATATGGCCGACTTCGTGCTGGTCGATCGCGACCCGCTGACGACCACCGATCCGCAGGCCATTCGCACCACGCAGGTCCAGGAAACCTGGATCGGCGGTCAGCGCGTGTGGGTGAAGAAGTAAGGGGAGCCCCTTACTTCCCCATCTTGTCGATCTTGTCCTGAAGGCTGGCGAGCTGGGCCTTGAGCGCCGTCAGTTCGTCGTCCTTGGCGGGCGCTTCCTCGCCGGCCGGCGCGGCGGGCTTGGCGCCCGGCTTGAAGGCGTCGGCGGCGGCCTCGAACATCGCCATGTTGCGCTTGGCGATCTCGGCGAAGGGGCCGCCCGAGAAGGCGCCTTCCATGGCCGAGCGGAACTGCTGCTGGTTGCGGCGGAACGCCTCCATCGAGGCTTCGAGATATTGCGGCACCATCGACTGCATCGAATCGCCATAGAGCGCGATGAGCTGGCGGAGGAAATTCACCGGCAGCAAGGTCTGTCCGCGCGTTTCCTCGTCCATGATGATCTGGGTGAGGACCGAGTGCGTGATATCCTCGTCGCTGCGGGCATCGAGAACCTTGAAGTCGCGCCCTTCGCGCGTCATCGCGGCGAGATGGTCCAGCGTGATGTAGCTCGACGTCTCGGTGTTATAGAGCCGGCGGTTCGCGTATTTCTTGATGATGACCGTATCGGACCCGGAAGCTGACTTCGCCATGACTCGTCCTTCTCCCCCCGGCACGCCGCCGAGCCAAGATACGCTAACATCAAATCATTCCGCATCGCAACACAGGCCGAGGCCCCTGCCCCTCTTTCTCGCCATGCTGCGCAGCGAAACCGGGCACGACCCCGACAAGATGGCCGCTGCGCTCCATGGCCTGCGCGCCTATCAGGCCGCGCCGCGCGCGCCGCGCCCCGCGCCCATGCCCGCCATCGCACGGGCGGGACGCGCGACGCTGCTCGATTATGGCGGCGAGGGGCGGCCGGTGGTCTTCGTGCCCTCGCTGATCAACCCGCCGCATGTGCTGGACCTGCTGCCCGACGTCTCGATGCTGCGCTGGCTTTCGACGCAGGGGCTCAGGCCGCTGCTGGTCGACTGGGGCGAGCCCTCGCCCGGCGAGGCGGGGCTCGGCATCGCCGGCCATGTCGAGACGCTCCTGCTGCCCCTGCTGGAGACGGCCGGCCGCGATGCGGCGATGGCGGGTTATTGCCTCGGCGGCACGATGGCGCTCGCCGCCGCGACGATCCGCCCGCCCGCCGCGCTGGCGCTGATCGCAACGCCGTGGCGTTTCTCGGGCTTCCCGGACGAAGCGAGGGCCGGCATGGCCGACATCTGGGAACAGGCCCGCCCCACCGCGCAGGCGATGGGGCTTCTCCCCGTCGAGGCACTGCAGGCGGCCTTCTGGCGGCTCGATCCGCGCCGCACGGTCGAGAAGTTCGTCGCCTTCGGACAAAGCGAGCGCTCGCCCGACGCGATCCGCCGCTTCGTCGCGCTGGAGGACTGGGCCAATGACGGCGCTCCCCTCACCCCCGCCGCCGGGCAGGAGCTGGCCGAGGCCATGTTCGGCCGCGACGATCCGGGCGAAGGACGCTGGACGGTCGGCGGACGGACGGTCGATCCGGCGGCGCTCGCCTGCCCGCTGCTCGACATCATCTCCACGACCGACCGCATCGTCCCCGCGGCCAGCGCCACGGGAGCGGGGACGCGCGTCACATTGGCGCAAGGACATGTCGGCATGGTCGTCGGCGGGCGAGCGCGCGCCACGCTGTGGCAAACGCTGGCCGAATGGCTGACACGTCCCCATATGGCCTGATAAGGTTCCATGCAGTCCCAGCAGGAGTTTTGATTCATGACTGACGTCGTCATCACCGCGGCGAAGCGCACCCCCGTGGGCAGCTTCCTCGGCGCGTTCGGCTCGACGCCGGCGCACGAGCTTGGCCGCGTCGCCATCGAGGCGGCACTGGCGCAGGCCGGCGTCTCCGGTGAGGAGGTTTCCGAAGTCATCCTCGGCCAGGTGCTGACGGCGGCGCAGGGCCAGAACCCGGCGCGCCAGGCCTCGATCGCGGCGGGCATCCCCAAGGAAGTGCCGGCGTGGGGCGTCAACCAGGTGTGCGGCTCGGGCCTGCGCGCAGTGGCGCTGGCGGCGCAGGCGATCTCCAACGGCGACGCCTCGATCATGGTCGCGGGCGGACAGGAGAGCATGTCGCTCGCGCCGCACGCGCAGAACATGCGCGGCGGCACCAAGATGGGCAACCTCACCATGGTCGACACGATGATCGTCGACGGCCTGTGGGACGCCTTCAACAATTACCACATGGGCATCACCGCCGAGAACCTCGCCGAGAAGTACCAGATCAGCCGCGCCGATCAGGACAAGTTCTCGGTCGCCAGCCAGAACAAGGCCGAGCACGCCCGCGCCTCGGGCCGCTTCAAGGACGAGATCGTCCCCGTCACGGTCAAGGGCCGCAAGGGCGACACGATCGTCGAGAATGACGAATATATCCGCGACGGCGCGACCATCGAGGCGATGGAGAAGCTGAAGCCCGCCTTCAAGAAGGACGGCACGGTGACCGCCGCGAACGCCTCCGGCCTCAATGACGGCGCGGCCGCGCTGGTGCTGATGTCGGCCGAGGAAGCGGCGAAGCGCGGCTCCAAGGTGCTGGCCAGGGTGAAGAGCTGGGCGTCGACCGGCGTCGATCCGGCGATCATGGGCATCGGCCCCGTCACCGCGACGAAGAAGGCGCTGGAGAAGGCCGGCTGGACCATCGACGATCTCGACCTGATCGAAGCCAACGAGGCTTTCGCCTCGCAGGCGATGTCGGTCTGTCAGGAGCTGGGGCTTCCGGCCGAGAAGGTGAACGTCAACGGCGGCGCGATCGCCATCGGCCACCCGATCGGCGCGTCCGGCGCGCGCATTCTCACCACGCTGATCTACGAGATGGAGAAGCGCGACGCCAAGAAGGGCCTCGCCACGCTCTGCATCGGCGGCGGCATGGGCATCGCGCTCTGCGTGGAGCGCTGAGCGCTTGAATCAGGGTCAGCACGCGGGTCTGAAAGGGCTCCGCGCGCTGGCTCTCCAGCGGAAGCCGCCTAGCCGCGGCTTTCCTCTTTCATGGACGGCCTCCCCATCGCCTGAAGGGCATCGGCATCGGACCAGAACAGACGCCGGTCCTCATGATCCGGGGAACGGGTCTCCGCGACGGCGGAGTCGCTGGCCTCGCGGGCGGACATCCGGGAATCCGGCGCGCATTCCCAGATGCGGGACATGAGATCGACCACCTGACGGGCGATCATGTTGTCCGTCGGATCGCCGTTGAACGATCGGATCGTCCAGCCGCGCGGCACGATCTCGATCGGGCCGACGACGCGCTCGCAATGCTCGGCCGGGCATCCCATGATCTCGACACAGGCGGCAATCACGCGTTTCCGCAGGGCGCCCGCTGGCTCCGCAGCCATTCTCCCGTCCTTTGATACTGTCACTCCGGCGCGTTCGTTGGTTCCGAAATGCAGCCTGCGGATTGCAGCATTGAAATTGCGGGAGAAATCGTCGCGCCCGCCGGAGCGGCGCTTAGCGCTCGTAAAGCTCCAGCGGCAGGCCGTCCGGGTCCGCGAAGAAGGTGAAGCGGCGGCCGGTATATTCGTCCACGCGAACGGCCTCGCAGGCGACGCCATGCGCCGTCAGATGGGCCACCGCCGCATCCAGATCGGCGACCGACAGAGCGAGATGCCGCAAGCCGCACGCTTCCGGCCGCGAGACGCGGGCCGGCGGATCGGGAAAGGAGAACAGCTCGATCTGCGCATCGCCGAGCTTCAGGTCGAGCTTCCAGCTATCCCGCTCGGCGCGATAGGCCTCGGCGATCACCGGCAGGCCCAGCACGCCTGTGTAGAAAGCCTTGGACCGCGCATAGTCCGACGCGATGATCGCGACATGGTGGATGTGATCGAACATCGCCGGCGTCCTCAGCGGATCGGGCCGTCCGCCCGCCCCTGGACGAACTGGTCCACATAGGGATTGCCGCTGTCATAGAGGCGATCGCGCGGGCCGTGCCAGATGATGCGGCCGTTATAGAGCATCGCCACCCGGTCCGCGATCTTGCGGGCCGAACTCATGTCGTGGGTGATGGTGAGCGCGGTCACGCCCAGATCCTTCACGAGGCTCGTGATGAGATCGTTGATCATGTCCGCGCGGATCGGATCGAGGCCTGTGGTCGGCTCGTCGAAGAAGATGATCTCCGGACGCGGCGCGATCGCGCGGGCCAGCGCCACGCGCTTCTGCATGCCGCCGGACAGCTCGTTGGGGCGGAGGTTCAGGATGTCCTTGCCCAGCCCGACCCGCTCGAGATTCTCCTCGGCGATGCGGCGCATCCGGGCGGGCTCGCGCATCCGGCCCTGCGTGAGGCCGAAAGTGACGTTGCGCCACACGGGCATCGAGTCGAACAGCGCGCCGCCCTGGAAGAGCATCCCGAACTTGGAACGGATCTTCGCGATCTCGCTCGCGCGCGCGCCGACGATCTCCTGCCCGTCGACCTCGATCGATCCGCTGTCCGGGATGAGCAGCGCCAGAATGCACTTCAGCGTCACCGACTTGCCCGTGCCCGAGCCGCCGATGATCGCCACCGATTCACCGGGCTCGACCGAGAGGTTCACCCCGTCGAGCACGGTCTTCTCGCCAAAGCGCTTCACCACGTCGGTGAGCTTGATCTTGGGGAGCATGCCCGTCGCCATCAGCCGAACGCCACGATGGTGATGACCAGATCCGAAAACAGGATCAGCACGAAGGACGAGACCACCGCGTCGGTGGTCGCCTTGCCCACGCCGGCTGCGCCGCCGCGCGTGTGCAGGCCGTTATAGCAGCCCATGAGAGCGATGATGAAGCCGAACACGGCGGCCTTCACGACCGCCATCCGGATATCGTCCCACTCCAGGAACTGGCGCGTGGTGGCGAGATAGGAGGCCGGATTGAAGCCCAGCTTGTAGATCGACAGCAGATAGCCGCCCATGATCCCGATCGAGTTGGCGATCAGCACCATCACCGGCAGCGCCAGCACCGCCGCCACCAGACGCGGCGCGATCAGATAGCGATAGCCGTCGGTGCGCAGCGTCGCGAGCGCGTCGAGCTGCTCGGTGACGCGCATAGTCCCCAGTTCCGCCGCCATCGCCGAGGCGACGCGGCCCGCCACCATCAGGCCGACGAGCACCGGCCCCAGCTCGCGCACCATGCCGAACACGACAATCGCGGGCACGGTGGAGGACGCGTTGAAGCGCGAGCCGCCGGTGTAGATCTGCTGCGCCAGCGCCGAGCCCGTGAAGATCGCGGTCAGCCCGACGACGGGGAGCGAGAACCAACCGATCTCCATGATCTGCGCGAACAGGCGCGCCGGATAGTAAGGCGGCGTCACCGCGCGCACGATCGTGGTGAGCGCGAACTTCGTCACCCGGCCGACCATCGCGAGCAGCCCCACGATGAGGCGCCCGACCGCGGCGAAGGCAAGAAGGGGGAAAGCGGGGATGGCTTTTATCATGTCCACCGGCGCTGATAGCGGCGGCCGAGGCCTGTCAGCAACTCATATTGCGACAGACCCGAGCGGCGGGCTGCCTCGGGAAGATCGGGATCGAGCGCGAGCCAGTCCCCCTCGCCCACGTCATGGCCGGTCGCATCGACCGCCAGAAGGTCCATGGAAACGCGGCCGACGACGGGCAGCCAGGCATCGCCCGCGCGCACCCGCCCGACATTGGAGAAGCCGCGCAGATAGCCGTCGGCATAGCCGATGTTGAGGATCGCGATGCGGCTGTCGCGGGGCGCCGTCCAGGTCGCGCCATAGCCCACCGTCTCGCCGGCAGGCACGGTGCGGTGCTGGATCAGCTCGGCCTCGACCAGCGCGACGGGGCGGACATGCCCCTGAGCCTCGGCGCGCGGCACGCCGCCATAAAGGCCGAGGCCGGGGCGCGTGAGATCGAAGCCATAGTCCGGCCCCATGCAGACGCCCGCCGAATTGGCGAGGCTCAGCCGCTGCGCTGGCACCCCGGCCGCCACCTCGGCGAAGCGGGCGCGCTGGGCTTCGTTGAGCGGATGATCCGGTTCGTCGGCGCAGGCGAGATGGCTCATCACGGTCTCGATGGCGAGGCCGTCGAGCAGGCCGATCTGATCGGGGCGCAGGCCGAGGCGGTTCATGCCCGTGTCGATCATCACATCGCACACGCCCCCGCCCGCCGCCTTCCACCGCGCGACCTGCTCGGGCGAGTTCAGCACCGGCCGGGCGAAACCGGCGCGCGCAGGCGCCATATCGGCCTCGCGCACGCCGTGGAGGACGGAGAGGGTCGTGCCTTCGGGCATCCGGCCGAGCTTCACCGCCTCGGCCCAGCTCGACACGAAGAAATCGCGGCAACCCTCGCGTGCCAGCCGGGCGACCACTTCGCGCGCGCCAAGGCCGTAGCCGTCGGCTTTCACCGCGGCGCCGCAGGCGGCCGCCCCGCCTTGGGCGCGCAACCAGCGCCAGTTGGCGGCGAGCGCATCGCCGTCGACGGTCAGGCGCAGGGCGGGAAGAGCAGAGTCAGACACGCGGGCGGCGATAGCGGGGGCGGAGCGGCTAGTCGAGATCGGCGCCCACCGTCTCGGGCACCCAGAAGATCGTCACGATCAGCGCCATCGCCACCACCGCGAAGGTGTACCACAGACCGGCGAAGGGATTGCCCGACCGTGCGACGATATACTGGCTGATGAACGGCAGGAATCCACCGAAATAGCCAGTGCCGACATGATAGGGGATCGACATCGAGCTATAGCGGATGCGCGCGGGGAACAGCTCCGCCAGCAAGGCCGCCACCGGCCCGTAGGTCATGCCCGAAAGCATGCCGAGCGCCGCCACCACCAGCACGATCACCACCGCGCCGCCGATCGTGGGCTTCACCTTCTCGACCGACCAGCCGGCGGCCATCAGCGCCTTGTCGATGCCCGCCGGAGACCGATCCGCCACCGGCCTGCCGCCGACCACCAGCGCGATGCCGGGGGTGCGCATCTTGGTGTAGATCACGCCCTTGCTCGCCAGATGATCGAGGATCTGGCCGCATTCGTCGCGCTGCTGCCCCGAGGCGAAGGGGTTGTAGGCGCAATGCGGGCCCGAGACGATCACCGGCGCGCGCCGCGCCGCCTCCGCCATGCCGGGGTTCGCCGCCGAGGCGAGCGCATGGAACAGCGGGAAGAGCAGGATGAGCGTCAGCCCATAGCCCAGCACGATCGACGGCTTGCGCCCGATCCGGTCGCTCAGCGTGCCGAACAGGATGAACCATCCCAGACTGATGACCGCACCGATGCCGATCAGGATGCGCGTCCACATGTCGTCGAGGCGCTGCGCGTTCTGGAGGAAATAGAGCGCGCCGAACTGCGCCGTGTACCAGATCACCGTCAGGCCGGCGGCGATGCCCAGCATGGTGACGATGATGAGCTTGAAATTGGCGAGGCTGGAGAAGCTCTCCTTCAGCGGGTTGCCGGACACGCGTCCGGCGGCCTTCATCGCCTGGAACACCGGGCTCTCATGCAGGCGCAGGCGCATCCACAGCGACACCACGAGCAGCAGCAGCGAGAAGAGGAAGGGAATGCGCCAGCCCCAGCTATCCCACACCTCCCTGGTCACGCTCGCCTGCGAGGAAAGCACGACGATCAGGCTCAGCAGGAAGCCGCCGATCACGCTCGCCTGGATGAAGCTCGTGTAGAAGCCGCGTTTGTGGCGGGGTGCGTGCTCGGCGACATAGACGGTCGCGCCGCCATATTCGCCGCCCAGCGCCAGCCCCTGCGCGATGCGCAGCGCGATCAGGATCGCCGGCGCGGCGATGCCGATCTGCGCATAAGTGGGCACCAGGCCCACGCCGGCGGTGGCGAGACCCATCACCGCGACCGTGACGAGGAAGGTGTATTTGCGGCCCAGCCGGTCGCCCAGATAGCCGAACAGCGCAGCGCCCAGCGGACGCACGCCGAAGCCCACCCCGAAGGAGGCCAGCGCCAGCAGGAACTGCGCCGTCTCGTTCCCCGCCGGGAAGAACAGCCGGCCGATGATCGGCGCCAGCGTGCCGTAGATGAAGAAATCATACCATTCGAAGATGGTGCCGACCGAGGAAGCCGCGATCACCAGCCGCGCGCGCGCCGCTCCGATGGCGGCGCCCTCCTCGATTTCGACCGTATCCGTCGCCACCCCTGTCATCCTCTTCATCCTGTTGTCTGCAACCCTACGGTCTTTGTGTCCGATCGGGAAGCGGATCGGCGCGCGTCCGCCGCGACCGGAACCGGAAAAAAACTGTCCGGCGGCGGAACGATCCTGCCGTGCTGCGTTTGCTCATCAGCGACGCTCACCTTGCCGGAACCCGATGCCTGAATCCGTCTCCTCACTGCTCCCCGTCCCCGTCAATCTGGCCGAAGGACGGATCAGCCTTTTTCTCGATTTCGATGGTACTTTGGTGAACATCGCGGATCGGCACGATGCAGTGGTCGTCCCCGCCTCGCTGCGCGTGCTGATCGCGGCGCTGGCGCGGCGGCTGGAGGGCCGGCTCGCGGTGGTGAGCGGCCGCCCGGCCAACGAGATCATCGCCTATCTCCATGCCGGGGAGAGCGTGCCGCCCTTCGCCATCGCCGGCAGCCACGGCCTCGAACTGCGCTGGACAGACGGCCGGTGCGAGGCCCCCGCCCCGCCCGGAGCGGTCGCCGCCGCGGTGGACGCCTTCCGCCGCCTCGCGGACGCGCATCCCGGCATCGTCGTGGAGGACAAGCCGTTCGGCGTGGCGCTCCACTACCGGCAGGCGCCCGGCATCGGCCCAGACGCCATCGCGCTGGCCGAGCGGGTGGCACATGAACAGGGCTTCTCCGTCCAGCATGGCAAGATGGTGTGCGAATTGCGCGTCGCAGGCGCCAACAAGGGCGACGCCGTGCGCCGTTTCCTCGCCGAGCCGCCGATGGAGGGCAGCCGCCCCCTCTTCCTCGGCGACGACCTGACCGACGAGGCCGGCTTCGTCGCGGCGGAGGCACTCGGCGGCGCAGGCATACTGGTCGGCGGCGGCGGGGAGCGGCAGACCGCGGCCCGCTACCGTCTCACCGATGTCGCGGCCGTGCACGACTGGCTCGGCCGCATCGCCGGCACATCTTCGGCTCATCCAGCACCGGAAGGTTCCCTATGACCACCAATCTCGATCTCTGGCCGATCGGCAATTGCCAGGTTTCCGGGCTGGTGGATCGCGCCGGGCGGCTGGTGTGGGCCTGCCTGCCGCGCGTGGACGGGGAGCCCGTCTTCTCTTCGCTGCTCTCCGGCGTGGAGGCCGGCGACGCGGAGGCCAAGGGCGTCTGGGCGATCGACCTCGAAGGCTGCGTGAAGAGCGATCAGGCCTATCTGCGCAACACCCCCATCCTCGTCACCCGCCATGAGGACGAGCAGGGCAATGCGGTGGAGATCATCGATTTCTGCCCGCGCTTCACCAGCAACGAGCGCGTCTACCGCCCGGTGGCGTTCGTGCGTGTCGTCCGCCCCGTGGCGGGCAGCCCGCGCATCCGGGTGCGACTGCGCCCAACGCGCGGATGGGGCAACGGCGATGTCGATCACACCGCCGGCTCGCACCACATCCGCTACATCCTCGATCGCGAGGCGGTGCGCCTCTCCACCAACGCGCCGATCGGCTATATCGTCGAGGAACGCGTCTTCCGCGTCGAGCATCCGCTCTATTTCTTCCTCGGCCCCGACGAGAGCTTCTCGACCGGCCTCGCCCCCGCCATCGAGCGGATGCTGCACGACACGACCGTGGAATGGCAGGCCTGGGTGCGCGGGCTTGCGACACCCTTCGAGTGGCAGGACGTGGTGATCCGCTCTGCGATCACGCTCAAGCTTTGCCAGCATGAGGAGACGGGCGCGATCGTCGCGGCGCTGACCACGTCGATCCCCGAGCATGAGGATTCCGGGCGGAACTGGGACTATCGCTACTGCTGGATTCGCGACGCCTATTACACGGTGCAGGCGCTCAACCGGCTCGGCGCGCTGGACGTGCTGGAAAGCTACCTCACCTATCTGCGCAACATCGTCGAAGGCTCGCGCGGCGGGCATATCCAGCCGCTCTACGGCGTGCTGGGCGAGGCGAAGCTGGAGGAGCGGATCGAGGAGGGCCTCGCCGGCTACCGGGGCCAGGGGCCGGTGCGCGTCGGCAATCAGGCCTATGAGCAGGTCCAGCACGACGCCTATGGCCAGATCGTCCTGTGCAACGTGCAGGCCTTCTTCGACAGCCGGCTGTTCCGCATGGCGGGCGTGGAGGACTTCACCGCGCTGGAGGCGATCGGCGATCTCGCGTGGGAGGTGCACGACAAGCCCGACGCCGGCCTCTGGGAGTTGCGCACCCGGCAGTCGGTCCACACCTATTCGGCCGCGATGTGCTGGGCTGCCTGCGACCGGCTGGCCAATGCCGCCCACCGCCTGGGCCTGCCCGACCGCGCCAATTTCTGGCAGGATCGCGCGGACAAGATCCATGCCACCGTGGTCGACATGGCATGGCGCACCGAGACGCAGCGCCTCTCCGCCACCTTCGACGGCGATCGTCTCGACGCCAGCCTGATCCAACTTCTCGACCTGCGCTTCCTCTCGCCGCAGGACCGCCGCTACCGCGCGACGCTCTATGCGCTGGAGACGGGGCTCCGGCGCGGCACCGACATGCTGCGCTACGACAGCGAGGATGATTTCGGCCTGCCCAAATCGGCCTTCAACGTCTGCACCTTCTGGCTGATCGAGGCGCTCTACCAGACCGGCCGCACCGAGGATGCCCGCCGCCTGTTCGAGGAGATGCTCGCGCGCCGCACCACCGCCGGCCTGCTCTCCGAAGACATCGATCCCGCCACTGGCGAACTCTGGGGAAACTATCCGCAGACCTATTCGCTGGTGGGCATGATCAACTGCGCCGTTCTTCTGTCGAAACCCTGGGCCGCCATCCGATGAATCGTCTGATCGTTATTTCCAACCGAGTCTCCGCGCCCAAGGGCCAGTCCGGCGCGCAAGGGGGGCTCGCCGTGGCCTTCCAGGCGGCACTGCGCGAATATCGGGGCATCTGGTTTGGCTGGTCGGGCGAGCAGACCGACGAGTTCACCGGCCAGATCAACTTCCAGCGCAGCGAAGGTGTCACCACCGCGACCATCGATCTCGAAGAGCAGGATATCGACGAATATTACAACGGCTATGCCAACCGGACGCTGTGGCCGCTGTTCCACTACCGCATCGATCTCGCCGAGTTCGAGCGGGGCTTCGCGGACGGATACCAGCGCGTCAACGAACGCTTCGCCGACACCATCCGCCCGTTGATCGAGCCGGCCGACGTGGTGTGGGTGCAGGATTATCACATGATCCCGCTCGGGGCCGAGCTGCGCAAGCGCGGCTGCCGGAACCGGATGGGCTTCTTCCTCCACATCCCCTGGCCGCCGCGGCGGCTGCTCTCCTCGCTGCCCCGTGCCATCGAGCTGGTGGCGACGATGTTCGCCTATGACGTGGTGGGCTTCCACACCGAGGAATGGCTGGAGGCCTTTCGCGACTTCGCCGTCCACGAGATGGGCGCGACGCTCGCGGAAGACGGCACGATCCATCTGGGCGAGCGGCAGGTGCGCGCCATCGCCTGCCCGATCGGCATCGACACGCGCGAGTTCGTCGAGGCCGCCGCCAGCCCCGCCGCGCGGCTCACCTATCGCCGGATGCGCGACAGCGCGGACGGGCGGGACATGATCGTCGGCGTCGACCGGCTCGATTATTCCAAGGGGCTGGAAGAGCGCTTCAACGGCTATGAGCGTTTCCTCATCGACCATCCCGAGCAGCGCAAGGAGGTCTTCCTCCTCCAGATCGCCCCGCCGTCGCGCGGCGACGTCGAGACCTATCAGCGCATCCGCCTCCAGCTCGAAGGGCTCTCGGGCCGGATCAACGGCGCCTATGCCGATATCGACTGGGTGCCGATCCGCTACGTCAACCAGGGCTTCCCGCGCCATGTGCTGGCCGGCATCTATCGCGCGGCGCGGATCGGCCTCGTCACGCCCTTGCGCGACGGCATGAACCTCGTCGCCAAGGAATATGTGGCCGCGCAGGACCCGGAAGACCCCGGCGTGCTGATCCTCTCCCGCTTCGCGGGCGCCGCGCTCCAGATGTCGGAGGCGGTGCTGGTCAATCCCTACAGCGCCGAGGAGATGTCCGACGCGATCGTCACCGCGCTCGGAATGCCCAAGGAGGAGCGCATCCGGCGATGGCGGGCGCTGATGGACGTGGTGGAGCGCGAGGACGTGCTCTGGTGGCGCCGCCGCTTCACCGACGTGCTGCTGGGCGAGGATGTCGCCGCCGAGGCCGAGAGCGGCCCGGTTCAGGCGGGGTAAACGCCATCGAACGGCACGATCCTCGCTGTCAGCCCATGGCCCTCGTCGAGGCAGTGCCAGTTGATGCTGATGCCTTCCGGGTGCGAACGCGGGCGGTAATAGCTCTTGATGCCGCATTGCTTGCAGAAGATATGCCGCGCCTTGCCGGTGCCGAAGCGATAGGTCGTCGTCTCGCCCATGCCCTCGACCAGACGGAAGCGCGTATCCGGCACGATCAGGTGGAGATGGCCCGACATCCGGCAGATCGAGCAATCGCAATCGAGCAGTTCGACCTCCGGCCCGTCGAGCCGCACCTCGAACCGCACCATCCCGCAATGGCAGCCGCCTTCCACGATCATTCCCAACCTCCGCCTTTCCTCGCGCGGATGCCCTTAGACGGGAAATGCCCTGGCATCTCCTCCAAACGTCATACCTCTCTTAACCCCTTGTTTCTGATGCCGATGCTATGGAACTTCTTCAACATTGCGAGGATCTGTGGCGCGAGTAGCGGGATCGGCCGGCGGAAGGTGGCATGGCATCGCAACGGGGCAGGCCCTGCCCTGCGGCGCGGGGCTGCTGCTGTCCGCCCTGTCCGCCCGGCTGGCGAGCGATGGAGGCCGAGGCCCGTGGCTGGCCGGCGTCGCGGCGGTGCTGGCGGCGGGGTGCTTCGTCCGCGTGCTCCTGATCGATCGGCGCACCTTGGCGCGTGCACGGCAGGCGGCTCCGCTTGTCTGTGATCGCGCGCCCATCGAGCCGCCGCCTCCCATGAGCGGCCTGCCCACAGGCGAGGCGCTCTCCGCGCGGATCGAGCAGGAGATCGAGGAGGGCGGCCTGCTCGGCGTGGTGACGCTCGCGGATTTCAAGAAGCTCAGCGTCTTCGAGCCCGAGTTGGCGCAACGGACCTTCGCCGTCATCGTCGAACGGGCACGGCGGATGCTGGGCGAGGACCGGCTGATCGCGCATGTCGACCGCTCGCGGCTGGCGATCTGGTACGACGCGGGATGGACCACGGAGGCCGCCCTCGCCCAGCTCGACGCGCTTGGCTATGCGCTGGGCGACGCCATCCGCGACGGTGATCGCGAAATCCTCCCCGAAATCCGCATCGGCACTGCCCGCGCGCCGCAGGACGGCATCAGGCCGGACATCCTGCTGGCGCGTGCCATCGGGGGTATCGGCCAGTCCGGCGAGGGCGAGGATACCGATCCCGTCGAGGCCGCCCGCCAGCATTACGAGCTGGAGCAGGATCTCCGCCGCGCCATCGACCGCAAGGAGCTGGAGCTGCATTTCCAGCCGCTGATCGATGCGAAGGCCGGCCGCGTCTTCGGTGCAGAGGCGCTGCTGCGCTGGAACCACCGCGAGCAGGGCTACATCCCCCCCTCGCAGTTCGTGCCGATCATGGAGGCGTCGGAACTGGCGGACGAGGTCGGCCTCTGGGTGCTCAACCGGGCGTGCCGGGAAGCGCGCGACTGGCAGCGGGATGGGCTGCCGGGCCTGCGCGTGGCGGTGAACATCTCCGGCCGGCAACTGGGCCGCATCGACCTCGCCCGGCTGATCGAACGGACGCTGACCCGTCATTCGCTCTCCCCCGGCACGCTGGAGATCGAGCTGACCGAGACGGTGGCGGCGATCGACGTCGAGCATAGCGCGCGGCTGTTCCAGCATCTGCGCGAGCTGGGCGTGGCCATCGCCATCGACGATTTCGGCACCGGCTATTCGAGCTTCAGCACGCTGCGCAGCATCGCCTTCGACAAGATGAAGATCGATCGAGAGTTCGTCACCGACGTGGACCAGCGAACCGACAGCCAGGCGATCTGCCGCGCCATTCTGGCGCTGGGCAAGGGCCTCGGCATCCGCGTGGTGGCCGAGGGCGTGGAACGGCGCAGCGAATATCTGTGGCTGCGCCGCCATGGCTGCATCCATTTTCAGGGCTATTATTTCGCGCCGCCGCTCGATGCCGCGGCGTTCCGGGATTTCGTCCGCGACGAAGAGCTTCTATCCGAACGGCTGGCGGCCGGTCCGCCCGAAAGGCTCCGTGCATGATCCTCCGCCGCCTGCCTCCGAGCATCGCTCTGCTGCCTGCGCTGGCGCTGGCCGCCTGCACGGCCGGCGGGCCGGGCGGCGCGCCGCATCCGCAGACGCCGGCGGCCAGAGCGGCGGCGAAGATCGCCGCGGAGACGGAGGCCGTCGTCGCCCTGCTCAATCAGGGCAAGGAAGTGGCCGCGCGCAAGAAGCTCCAGGCGATCCTGAAGCACCGCCCCGACGATCCCGACGCGCATGTCCTGCTGGAATCGCTCGATCGCGATCCGGTGGAGCTGCTCGGCCCCAATTACCAGACGCGCGCGGTCCAGCCCGGCGAAACGATGATCGGGCTGGCCGAGCGCTTCCTCGGCAACCGGCTGAAATTCTACCAGCTCGCCCGCTACAACAACATCAAGGTGCCCGCGAAGCTGGCGCCCGGCAC
>NZ_AORL01000015.1 GCF_000383095.1 Sphingomonas sp. PR090111-T3T-6A | reverse complement strand
GCCTAACCGACAATACTCTCGTTCGCTCTCGCGAATGATGCAACCTTGGTCGGTAGCCGACTGGCAGCTGTCGGACGACGAGGTCGAGAAAGTGGACATCCAAGCGAATGGCGCCGCACCGCGTTTCCTGCCGGCAAAGATGCGTTCATAGAAACCTCTATGCCAAACGACCGCGCCATAGTTGAGTTCTTCAACGCAAGCGCGAGCTACACGGACAACGTCACAGCGTCGCTCACCTATATCGCGAGGCGATCGGACCCCGAAACTTACGTCGTCAAGTCCAGGTTGCTCCTGCACGGCCCCGGCATGCTTCCTGCTCCACGCCTGTTCACAGCGGACAAGATCATCGCGGAGTCCTTTCACCTAGCATCACTCGAGCAGAAGCCAGCCGACGTGATCAACGCTGCGTTGGAGGGCACGGTGGTCACGCCCCAGCCCGTCGGGCTCTTCGGCGAGAAGCGGCCGAATGAACGTGACGCCGCCGATCTCGTTCACGCCCAGTGGCGGACCGCCTTCCCAGCGCACCGCCCGCCGGCGGCTAACAAAGACACCATCGTTTCAAGTGAAACCCCATTTGATTATCGCGCACCCATAGCTCTGATTAATGGACGGTCACGACTGGATCAGCCCGTGCTGGAGGATCACCGTGCCCCGTTTCCACTCAGCCCCCGAGGCGGCTTTGCAGCAGCATCCGCGCATCGTCGAGCGCGCCGGGCGCGATGTCCTGCAGCACGGTCATGAAGTCGAGCACGACCCAGGCCTTGGCACGTTCCAGCAGCATGGGCACCGGGCTCGCCGGCTCGCTGCGCCGGTAATAGTCGACCACGAGATCGAGCACGCGGACCACGTCGTCCCGGCTGCGAACCGTGCCGGATACGCGCGCACCGCTCCCCGACGTCGCGGCCGCCGCCTCCCCTTCTTCGGCGCCTCCCTCTTCGATCGCCACTTCCGGCCGCGGCAGGAAAGCGTCGATGGCGCCGGCGATCGCCGCGAGGCATTCGTAAACCGGCGCGAAGTTGGTGCCGCCTTCCGATCCGGCATGGTCCATCAGCAACACGTCGGCGCGGCGGAAGCTGTCCCGGATCGCCTCCACACGCTGGGCGGCGTCGGCCAGTCCCTCGAGAGAGCCCTCGGCCAGCGCCGCGCGGAAGGGGCCATAGCCTTCCTCGCCCTCGCCGCCACGATGGAAGCGGATGATATCCTCCGCCGTGAAGCGGCCGAGGCGGCCGTGCTCCACCAGCACGATGCGGCCGAGCGGGCCGACAAACTCGCGGAAGCTCGCCAGCGTGTCGCAGGCACCCTTGCGGCCGAGAAAGCCATATTCCTCCAGCCGGGGATGCGCCCGCTCCCAGAAACGCTCCAGCAGGCCCGCCAGCGCGCGGGCACCCGTCTCCACGATCGCGAGCTGTCCTCCGCGCGCGCCGGCACGGCAGAGATAGACCGGCAGCCACACATCCTTGGTCCGCTCGGACTGGTCGGCGATCGCGGCGATGATCGGGCGCCAGTCGGTCTCACCCGCGGCCTCGGCCACGCCCGAGGCGTCGATCGAGACGGACGAGTCGAACGCCTGTTCGATCTGGTGCCGCTGCGGGTCGTAGGCGAGGTCGGGGCCGGTCGGGTCTTCCCCCGCGACCGGGGCCAGCAGCTTTTCGAGATCGAGCGTCATGACGCGGTAACTCCTTGGCGAAGGCGGCCGTCACCGGCCGCGAACTCTTCGCGATTTAAACCACAAATATCCGCGCTCAATCTTCGCAATCGCGACAATTGTAACTTCGCAGGAAGTATCGTTGCATGAAACGCCAGGCAGAAATGACGCTCGACGTCGGATCGACCCTGAAGCTCATCAGGTTTGAATCCCACGAGCGATTGAGCGACATCTATGAAATCGACGCGGAGGTCGTCGTCGAGGACAAGGTGGATTTCCTTTTCGCTCTCGGACGACCTGCCATGATCGAGGTTTTCGAGCAGGAAAAATCCGTCCGTTTCTTCCACGCCCTCCTGATCGAGGCGCATTTTCTGCGGCAGGAGGATCAGGGCTTCCACTACCGGCTGGTGCTGCGCCCGTGGTTGCACCTGCTCGGCCACAACCGCGCCTACCGCATCTTTGAGCAGAAGAGCGTCGTCGACATCCTGAAGGAGGTGCTGGAGGAGCAGAGCCGCCATGTCGACTACAGCAAGCTGACGGACAGCTACCAGCCCTGGCCCTATTGCACCCAGTATCGGGAGAGCGACCTCGCCTTCCTCTCGCGTCTCATGGAGCGCGAGGGGATCTATTATTATTTCCGCCACGAGCGCGACGACCATATCCTCGTGCTGGCCGATGGACGCGGCGCGCACCAGCCGGCACCGGGCTATGAGACGGTGAAGCTGCGCGCCGACTGGTCGGGCCGCAGCGGCGGCCTCGCCGAGGCGCTGTGGGACTGGCAGGAGCATGTCACCAGCGGTGGAGAGACCCGCTTCCTGCTCCAGAGCTTCGACTATCAGCAGACCCGCACCAAGGATGGCCGCACCGATGGCCCCGCCCGCAACCCGGCCGACACGCAGGAGGTCTACGAGTTCACCGGCGATTTCGTCGACGAGGGGCTGGCGAACCACTGGACCAAGGTCCGGCTGGAATCGGCGCGCGCGCGCCAGCGGCTCTACACCGGCATGGGCGATGCGATCGGCCTCGCCTGCGGCGGCTCCTTCACACTCGATTCCGATGCCGCGTTCGAGCGAGGCCAGGAATTCATCCTGACGGCCCTTGATTACAGCCTATATGCCGAGCCTTATCGATCCGGGAACGAAGAGGAGCCGCGCCGCATCCATGTCGAGGCGGTGACCAGCGACACGCAATGGCGCGCGCCCTTCGTGACGCCGCTCCCCGTGGCAGGGCCGGAGACGGCGATCGTCATGGTCGGCGGCGCGGACGACACGAATGTCGATGCGATGGGCCGCATCCGCGTGCGCTTCCTGTGGGGCAAGCCGGGCGAGGCGCCGGAGAAGGCGCGCTCCTGCTGGCTGCGTGTATCGCATCCTTCGGCGGGCGCGGCCTTCGGCCATGTCACCCTGCCGCGCACCGATCAGGAGGTGATCGTCGACTTCCTCGATCGCAATCCCGATCGGCCGATCGTCACCGGCCGGGTTTATAATTCCGAGCATGTGCACGCCTATGCGCTGCCCGAGCATCGCACCCGCTCGCTCTACCGGTCGCACACCATCGGCGCGACGGGCAGTTATGACGGCGCCGAGAGCACGCCCCCAGCGCCCGGTTACAACGAGTTGAGCTTCGAGGATAAGGGCGGCTCGGAGCAGGTCTATCTGCGCGCCCAGCGCAATCGGCTGACCGAGGTGCTGCTCGATGACGAAGCGCGCATCAAGCGCGACCGCACCGCCACGATCCATCGCGACGACACGACGACAGTCCAGACCGGCGACTACAGTGTCTCGGTCCGTGCCGGCGAGGCGACGATCGAGGCGGCGAAGCGTATCACGCTGAAGGTCGGCCTCAACAGCATCACCATCGACGCGCTGGGCATCGCGCTCAGCGTCGGACCGACGCAGATCCGGCTGAGCGAAGCCGGCATCGTCATGAATGGCCTCACCGTCACGGGGGAAGCCGAAACGACGATGACGCTGAACGGCAGCATCACCACCGTCACCGGCGATGTGATGCTCAATCTGCTCGGCGGGGCGCTGGTGATCGCATGACCGGCTGGCCCCGCACGATCTGGACCGAAGCGCGGCAGATCGGCGCGCTGCTCGGCTGGCCGCCCGCGCCGGGCGACGGCGACGCGCCCGACCGCTTCTTCGAGGCGCTCCGGGCCGAGGCGCACGATCGCGACGCGGCGCGCTTCCTCGGGCAGGCACTCCCCCGTTACGAAACCGTCCTCTGGGCCGCACGGACCGTCGAGCGCTGCTCATCGCAGGCCGACCCGCGCGTGATGGCGGCCGTCTCCGCCTGGCTCGCCGATCCGTCCGAGACGCATCGGCGAGCCGCCTATCATGCCGCCAGGGCAGCTCCCGATCCGAGCGCCGCGCGGCTGTGCGGGCTTGCCGTGTTCACCTCGGGCGGGTCGCTCGCGCCGGAAGGGAAGCCTCCCTACCCCGCGCCAAAAGGCGCGGTCGGCCGCTTCGCCGCCGGCGCCGTTCTCATCGCGGTGGCCGACACGCCGTCCCGCGCAACCGCGCTCCATCAGGCACTCGATTATGGAAGCAGGCTCGCCGCGGGCGCGCCGGAAGGACAGCCATGACCCTCATCCTCACCATCCAGGATCGCGATACGCTCGACAATGGCGAGCCTGCCACCCTCCGGCTCGACCGCCACGGCGCGATGATCGGCCGCTCCACCCATGCCGACTGGTGCCTGCCCGATCCGCGCAACCACATCTCCTCGCGCCATTGCGAGATCAGCTATCGCGACGGCGCCTATCTCCTCGCCGACCGCAGCACCAACGGCACCTTCGTCAACGGCGCGTCCGAGCGGCTGGGCGCACTGCACGCCATCGCGGACGGGGATCGCATCCTGATCGGCGGCTATGAGGTCGTGGCACGCTGCCCCGGCAGCGAGGCTGCCGAAGCCGTGGCGGAGCCGCAGGCGACGGCGGACGCATGGGGCGACTGGGCGCCCGAGCCCCGGCCTGCCGCGTCGTGGGCGCCGGTTGCCGAGCGTCCTGCCGCGCCACGCGTGTCACCTCCGCTTCCCGACGGCGGCGGATGGGACGCCCCCGCCCCGCTCAGCCGCCCCTCCCCATGGTCGAGCGAGCCGCGCGAGGCCGTGCCACCGTCAGCCGGCGACATCTGGGGGCAACTCGCGCGGGAAAGCGAGATCGACTGGTCACAGGGGGACTTCGGCCGCATCGAGCAGGAAGCCGAAGGCTGGGGCCGGATCGAGGCACCATCGGAAACCCCGGCGCCAGCGTCTTCGGAACCGGCGGTCACGACAACCCCGGACGGGTGGCAGGCCTTCCTGCGGGGAACCGGCCTCGCGCCCGATCAGGTCCGCAGCGCGCCCACTGCCGTCCTTGCCAATGCCGGAGCGATGCTGCGCCAGATGGTCGGCGGGCTCGTCCTCATGGTCGACGCCCGCGCCCGCGCCAAGGCGCAACTCGGCCTTCAGGCGACCAGCCTCGAGCTGGAGGGCAACAACCCGCTCAAGTTCATCCGCGCGCCCGAACGCGCTCTGCTCCAGCTCCTGGAACCGCCGGAGCGCGGCTTCATGGACGCGGCGCGCGCGGTGGAAGACGCGCATCAGGACCTCCAGGCGCACCAGATGGCGACGCTGGGCGCGATGCGCGGCGCATTGGCGGAAGTGCTCGCCCGCTTCTCGCCCGCCGCGATCCGCGAGCGGCAGGAGACGCGCGGATGGCTGTCACGCCTGCTGTCCGGCGCACGCGAGGCGGCGCTGTGGCAGGCCTATGAGCGCGAGTTCGAAGGCGTCGTGCGTGGCGCCGACGAAGCCTTCATGGACATGTTCGCCAAGGAATTCCGCGTCGCCTACGACCGGCATATCACGGAGATGAAAGCGCGTCGGCGGGAGGGCTGATCGCCCCCCGCCCGCACGGCCTCATTTGGCGTAATAAATGGAGTTCGTGTCGAGGGGGAGCAGGCCGAGGTCCGGCGAGGCCATCCGGGATCCGAGCTTATGGTCCGCACGCCCACCGTCGGCTTCCCGGCTGTCCCACAAGCTCAGATGGTGCGCCACGCGGAGCAGCGTCGCGCTATCGATATCACCCGCCAGCGCCATCCGGGCCGCATCCCAGAAGAGGACCGGCACACCGTGGCCCTTCAGTCTAACGATGTTCGCGCGCGATTCCGCATTCCTGGTCCCGCGATATACGGTTGCGCAGAACAGCCGAAGCGTCCTGTTTTCCGGAAGGAGGTTATGGACCTGCAAGATCCGGTCGGTACATGCGCCGCAGGGCGAGCGTGTCAGGAATATATCATAGCAACCCTTGTCAGGAAGGCCGCCCGGCCGGCTGCCCTGTTCCGCTTCGGCCAATAGCGCGCTGGCGCCGCGATCCTGGTTACCCAGCGCGGCCAGCAGGAAATTGCAGGCGTAGCTTTCGGCATGAATCCCCGCTTCGCTCGTGCAGACCGCGAAGGGTTGGCCGTTTACGCGCAGCGTCAGGCTTGTCTTGTTGGCATCGGCCGCGATGTCCTGCTCGGTCATCGCCGTCATGCCCCGTACAAAACGCGCTCCCATCGAAAACCTTTCCGTTGCCTGCCCGAGACTAGCCGGGTTCAATCGCTCTCGAGCAGCGTCGTCGCGTCGCAGCCGACGACCGCGACCGTCACATTGTCCGGCGCGCCTCGGTCGAGCGCCATGTCGACCAGCTGGGCGGCGACCGCGCGCGGCGGCTTGTCGATCAGAAGGCGCTGGATTTCCGGTGCGTGGACCATGCGACTGAGTCCGTCACTGCACAGCAGGAAGATGTCCCCCGCCTCCACCTCGCCGTCGATCCGGTCGAGCGCCAACGTCTCGCGCACCCCGACCGCGCGGGAGAGGACATGCGCCATCGGATGATTGTCCGCCTCGGCGCGATCGAGCAGGCCCGAGGCGACCATCTGCTCCACCTGCGAATGATCGGTGGTAAGCGGTTCAAGCGCGCGGTCACGGCACCGGTAGACCCGGCTGTCACCTGCCCACAGCACGGCGCAACGCCCGCTCCGTATCAGCAGTACTGCCACCGTCGAGCCGATCGCGCCGCCCGCTTCCCACGCGGCCTGGCAGATTTCGCCATTGGCCTCCTCGAGCGCGGCGATGACGCTCATGGCCGCTTCCTCGAACGTGCCCCCCAGCGTCGCCTCGCTCAGCGCCCGCACGATCGTCGAGGAGGCCCATTGACCCTTGATGTGGCCGCCCATGCCGTCCGCGACGGCCCACAATCCATCCTCCGGGCGAGCGAGATGCGAGTCCTCGTTGATCTTGCGTACGGCCCCGACATGCGTGCGCACGCCCTGCTCGAAACGGAGCATCGGTGCCATCAATCATCCCTTTCCTGCGTGGCCGGGGAGGCGCCGAGCCAGTCGGTCCGCCATCCGGCAAATGTCTTGATCGGCGCCGGCTCGTCCGTCACGAGAGTCTCGCCGATCAGTTCCAGCACCGCCTCGGCATCAAGCCCCCACGTAATCGCGGCGCGCAGGCAGAACTCCAGCCGTCCCGCCAGCGTGCGCCATTCCTCGCCCCACGGCGCCTCGCGCGCCATGCCCAGAACGAGGAGGAAATGCCGCCCCGCCCGGTCGCAGGAGGGGGCGACGCAGGCGATCTGCCAGAAGGGCTCGTCCACGCTCGGCGCGATCAGGAAACCGTGCGGCGACGTGGCTTCCAGCCCTTCATAGTCGCCACGGCGGTGGGCGTCCGCTATCGCGTCGATGCAGCGCGCATCCCACGCCTCGCGCTGGGCCGGGATCATGTTGCGACAGACGAAATCGCCCAACGCCGGCAGCTTCCCAAACAGGAACGCACCGCCCATCGTCACAGCCTCTCCGGGCACTGGAAGGAGAAAGGCCCACCGCGTCCGAACGGATTGCTAGTGGCAGGCAGGCGGATGAGGAGGCTCGCGGTCTGATCGCCGGAGCCGAAGGTCGCCTGGATGGCCGACGCGCCCGCATTGCGGACCTGCCCCGCGTCGAGCACGTGGAAAAGGGCCCATGCCCCGTCCGACTGGTCGCGATGCACCTCCTTGCGGCCCGAGAGCAGGACGATGTGAGCGTGCGGCAGGCCGGTCGGCGTCCAGATCAGCGGGTGGCTCGCCATATCCTTGCCATCGAGCCGGTAGGTCGTGCCACCAGCAGAAATCTCGACCGCATCGACGCCATGCCCGAGCGATGCGAGGCTGACGTCGAGCGCCAGACCCGCCGACATCAGATCGCGGATCGCCGCCGCCTTCTGGAACTGGGCGGCGCTCGACGGGCTCAGCCCTTGCGCCACCGGATCGCCTCCCCGCCAGCGCCAGACCGGCGCGGCGGTATCGAGCAGCGGCTGCAACCGATCGCGCGTGAAGCCGTCGATCTGGCCGTTGGCGCCATAGACTCGCTGAAGGTCCGCCACCACGACGTCGTTCCGGGCGCTGCGGACGAAGGGATAATGCCCCTGCGCGACCGACAGGCAGGCGGGCAGCACATTGGCCGTATATTGCTGGTTCAGCGTCGAAAGCGCGGTGCGGGTGGCGGCGCCCCGCCCGCGCCGCGTCGCCTGCGCGACGAACGGCTGGAGCTGCGGCGGCGCGACCACGCCCGCCGTCGACAGATCGCCGAGCGCGGTCGCGAGCTGGCCCTGCACCGCCCCGCCGTCGAGCGTCACGCCCGGCACGCCCGCCGCCGTGGTGGCGGCCGCCGCCTGGCGGATCGCCTTCACTAGCTCGTCGACCGGTGCGGCGGCGCTCACGCTCTGCCCGGCGAAATCCGCGACACCCCGAAAATGGTCCTGGATCGCATGTCCCGCGTCGAATCCGCCCCCGCCCGCGCCGTCGCTCCCCAGCATCGTGTTGCGCCGGGCCTCCAGCAACAGCGTCTTCATGGGCGACGGCGTTCGCGTGAAGGCGCCGAGCGCCGCACGGTTCGCGAAATAGTCGGCCGGCTGCGGCGTCCCCAGCACGGCGTCCCACGCCTGGATATAGTCCCGCGCATAATCCTGCGCGACGGCCGCGCGCATGGCAGGGAGC
Organism: Sphingomonas sp. PR090111-T3T-6A; assembly: GCF_000383095.1. Taxonomy (GTDB): domain Bacteria; phylum Pseudomonadota; class Alphaproteobacteria; order Sphingomonadales; family Sphingomonadaceae; genus Solisphingomonas. The sequence continues at coordinate 230,340 of NZ_AORL01000015.1, read as the reverse complement.
TGGTCGCGGATCGAGGCCTTGGCCGCATCCGGCCCCAGCACCCAGAGGTCGCGGCCCAGTTCCGCCTCCACATCGAGCAGGCCGGGCTGATAGGCCTTGTGATAACCGTCAGCGGTGAAGAACCACGGCACCGACATCTGGAGCACGGTCGGCCCGTTGGCGAAGGCCTGTGCGTCACCGGCGGCGAGGATGCTATCCCCCCGCCAGTCGGGCTTGCCGGTCGCGGCCGCGCGCTGACGCAGCACCGCATAGGCGCGGTCCGCCACCGACAGCGTCTGCACCGCCGCGCGCGTGCTGGCGATGAGCGCCCCGTCGAGCGGCGCCCGCCGCCCCGGCCAGACGCGACCGATGTCCGGGTCCGCCAGCAGCACGTCGAGATGCTTCCCAAGCCGCGTGCGGACTTCGGCGCGATCGGAACCCGCGAGCGACTGGGTACGCCAGTCCTCGACCACCCAGGCACGCACCGCCGCCGCGTCGAGCGGGCCGTAGCCGCCCAGCATCAGATAGGTCTTGAGCGGTTCGTAGAGCTTGATCGGCTGATCGGCATCCTGCCGCATCGTCTGTTCGAGGCGAAGCAGGATGCGCGGCAGCATCACGCGCTGGAGCGCTTCCAGATAGGCCTGCCGCGCCGCATCCGCATGGCCCGCCTGGAACAGCCCCAGCCGCATCGACCAGGGCGGGCCGCCGGCCTGCTGGTCGGCGAAGCCGCGCGGCATCGTGCGGAGCCGGTCGAGCAGCGGCAGCGCCTGCTCCAGATCGGGGTCGCTCTCGCGCACCTCGACCAGATCGATGCCGCTCGCCTGCTCCTGCCCGATCGCCTGTTGCCCGCTGGCGAGGAGCGCGGACTGCAATGCCTTGTTGTGCGCGAAGCTGTTGACCCAGAGGCCGGCCATCGCGAGGCCGGCCAAGGCCATCGCCCCCAGCGCCGCGCCCATGACGATCCGTCGGCGACGGCGGATGGCAAGCTCGGCCCGGACGAGGCCGGCTTCGGGGAAGACCACCTCGGTCAGCAGCCGGTTGAGGAAATAGGCCTTGCCGCGCGAGCCGCCGCGCGCCGGCGTCTGCTCCTCCTCATAGACCGCCGCCATCGCGCTCAGCACGCGGTCGAGCGGAGCACCCTCCTGCACGCCACTGGCGAAATAGAAGCCGCGCAGCATATGGCCGCCCTCACCCTCCGGCGGGCAGGCGCCCTCGACGAAGCGGGCGAAACGGGCGCGCAGCGATGCGAGCTGCGCCGGGAAGGACAGGATGAGGCTGCGGCGACGCTGATCGGGCTCGTCCTGGAGTCGCTTCGCGCTGCGCTCCCACACCGCCTCGATCATCTGATCGAACTCGGCGATCACGGCGGCGGCATCGGCCGCCTTCCCGAGCGGGAGGCTCGCGCCCAGCACCGCGCGTCGCCCCTCGGCGCTCAGGTCCGCGAAATATTCGTCGAAGCCGGCCAGTAGGTCGGTCTTTGGGAAGAGCATATAGACCGGCGCGGTGACGCCCAGCACGCGGCGCAGCTCGGCCAACCGGCGGCGGACGGCGGCGGCGTGGGCATCGACCCCCTCACGCGTCGCGGACATCAGCTCGTCCACGCCCAGCGTCACGAGGATGCCGTTGACCGGCTGAAGCGGACGCGCGCGACGGAGCAGGCGCAGGAACTTCTCCCAGCCCGCGGCATCGGCCGCAGCGTCGGAGTCCTGCGTGGTGTAGCGGCCGGCCGTATCGACCAGCACCGCCTCGTCCGCGAACCAGAAATCGAGATTGCGCGTGCCGCCCACACCCTTCAGCGCGCTGTCGCTCCACGGGAAGCGCACGCCGGAGTTGAGCAGCGCGGTCGTCTTTCCCGCGCCCGGCGGGCCGATGATGAGATACCAGGGCTTGGCATAGAGATAATCCCGCCTCCCGTTCACCGTCTCCTTGAGCTGCGCGAGCGCATCCCGCATCCGGCCCGAGAGCAGCGCGCCCTCCGTCTCCTCGGGCGTCGGCTCGGCCAGTTCGGCGGCGAGGCTGTCGGCGGCCTTGCGTCCGCGCCACCAGCGCCACCCCGCCGCCGCCGCGAGGCTGAGCGCGACGAGACCGATCAGGAGCATCCGTATCCACGTCGCCCGCAGCACCGGAAACAGCGTCGGCAATCCGATCGAGGCCAGCAGCGTCAGGATGAGGGCGGCCGTGCCGGCGAGCGCCCACCAGCCGCGCATGAGCTTTTCCATGATGTCACTGGCTCCGTGGAATGACGATCTCGACGCGGCGGTTGAGCGCCTTGCCGCCGGCCGTGGCGTTGCTGGCGATCGGCTGGGTCGCGCCCAGCCCCGCCGCCGTCACGCGCGAGGGGTCGGTGAGATGGCTGCGGAAAATGCGCGCCACCGCCTCGGCCCGCGCCTTGGAGAGCGCGAGATTGTCGGGGAAGGTCAGTGTCGAGATCGGATCGCTGTCGGTATGGCCTTCGATGCGGACGCCGCCCTTCTCCCTGTTCACGGCATCGGCGATACGCTCGAACAGGGCCTGTCGCCCCGGCTCCAGCGCATCCGAGCCGGACTGGAAGAGCTGCCCCACCGTCGTGCGGACGCGCAGGCTGGTGGGATCCTCCTCGACCACAACGAGCTTCTGCGCGATCTCGTCGGCGAGGAAGCCCTGCACACGCTGCTGCTGCGCATCGGACTGAGGCGGTGGCGGCGGCGCGCTCCGTGAGAGCCGGAGCGACTGGTCGGGGTTGATCGCCAGCAGCGTCGCCATCGATGGCTGCCCCGTCTCGATCAGCACCAGTCGCAACGCCAGCACCACCAGCAGCAGCACGCCCAGCAGAACGCTCGCCGCCAGAGCGAGAGGCGTCCAGAAGCCCACCCGGCGGAGCGGCGTCGGCTGCCCCCGCCAGTGCGGCACCAGCTCGGTATCGGAGACGCCGCGCGCATGGGGGAGTGCCGCAAAGGCGCTGGTCAGGATCTGACGCAACCGGCTCCGACCGTCGTCGCTGATACGGTGCCGCCCCTCGAACCCCGCGGCGAGGCAGGCATGGTAGAGCTCGATCAGCTCGGCATAATCCGCCGGCCGGGAGAGCATCTCCTGAAGCAGCGCCCAGAAGCGGTCGCCACCGATATTCTCGCCGAAGCCGCGCACCACCATGCTGCGCCGCGCCCATTCGGCGCCGTCGGCGGCCTTGCCGGGCAGGTTCTGCGCGACATCGTCGACCGTCGCATAGACGGCATAGCGCGCGCGCCGACGGGTCTCATCGTCATAGCCGGCGCTCGCCAGCGCATCGTCGAAGCGCATGGCGGCGGCCGTGGCTTTCTGGTGGAGCTGCGGCAGCTCGATGCGCAACCGGCCGGAGCGCACCGCCGCGATCAGCGCGAGCAGCGGCGATCCCGCCTCCAGCATCAGGTTGCGCGGCCGCGCGCGGGGCGGCGGCTCAGGCATGTCCTCATCGGACATGAAGCGCGTCGGTGTAGCCGCTCCATGTTCGCCGTTGACGGCAGCGGGCACGAAGGCCGTGCCGCCACCCATGCTCCGCGACCTCAGTTCCTGGAGCGGCGTCGGGCGGAACACCGTCCGCTCGCTGTCGGCGCGATCGTCGGTCATCGCGAGGTCGCCTTCTTGACGCACCACAGCTCGAGTTTCAGCTCCGGCCAGTCGCCCGCGACATGCAGGCCGAGCGCGGGCGCGTTCGCGAAGTCCGCCCAATCGGGTGAGGAGCGGTCCAGCTCGAAATAGATATAGCCCGGAATGCCCCGGATTTGGGGCGGCGGTGTCGGCGTATGGCGGAGCGGCACGCCGGCGAGCGCGGAGTCCACGATCGACCGCATCTTCTGCACCGTCCCGATCTTGGCGACCGAGGGGAAGCGCGCCCGGACATCGTCGAGCGACATGCGCGCGCTGACAGCCAGATAGAAATAGCCGGTCTGGTAGAGCGTCGGATCGGTGATCCGCGAGGTGTAGGCCCCTGGCCCCGCCTGCTGAAGCGGGAGCTGGATGGCGGAGCGGTCGTACACCGCCGACAACGCGGACTGGATCGCCTCGACCACCGGCTCGAATGTTTCGCGCAGCCGCTCATGGTCATAGGCCGGAAAAGGCGGCGGGCGGCGATCGGGATGGGTCAGCGTGGCGAGTTCGCCCGCCATGCCGAGGAATGACTCGTAGAGCCGCTCGGGATGTACCATCGGCAGCGCGGCGAGATGGTCGAGCTGGCCTTTCCAGCGGTTGAGCGCCTGGAGGAGTAGGAAATTGGCGAAGGTTTCGGCCCCGCCATCGGTCGCCTCGACGGCACGCACTGCCAACTCCTCGATCCTCTGCGCCGACCGGCCGATGATGTCGGAGAGGAAGCCCGCAAGCCGCGTGCTGGCCCGGATGTCGAGCGACGGCGCGATGTAGCGCTCGTCGAACAGCAGGGCGCCGGCGCTCGTCTCGCGGATGCGCGCGAGGCCAAGCAGGATGCGGCCATAGGTCTGGTCACGCGTGATGCCGAAGGCGAGGTTCGGCCGCGCGATCTCCAGCGGCTCGCTGGTGCGTTCCTCGGCGAAATTGTCGATGACCTCTTCCTCATCCACCACGAAGCGGACGGCCTCGCTCCCGCCCTCCCCGCGCGCGCGATATTCGACCGCGCCCGGCTGATGCGCCGGAATGGTGAGCTGGAGGAGCGCATCGCGGGTATCGGCGGGCACATCGACCGGGGCGGGCGGCGGCAGGTCGCCGGGAATGGCGAAGGTCATCCCATCGGGCAGGATGCCGACGAGCTTCTCCACGGCGAACTTGCCGAGAGCCGCCAGATCGCGGTTGATCTGAAGCTCGATCACGCCCCAGCGATAGGGGCCGGTGCCCCGCGCATGGGCCGCGACCACCGCATCGATATGACGGTCCTGCTGCTGGAAATGCTGCTGGCGCAGAAACAATCCTTCCCGCCAGGCGACGCGCCCACCCCTCATGGGTGCTTCTTCGCGACGGGCAGGATGAGGAGAGATGTGAAGAGCATCGACAGTGTTCCCGATGGCCAGAGGCCCTGGGAATGGCGGTCGCCGGGTTTCAAACCAATGTCGCCGGGAATGCGTCGCGTTTCAGATGTAATGCAACGGCGCGCAAGCGGCTCGCGCGCATGGACGCGTAAGATCCTTCCCGCTAGAGCGGCCCTCCGCAAGTCGCCATTTCAGATGGCGCGGACCGCAGACCGTCCCGCGACGGGTGCCACTCATCGCAGACGGTTCGTTTCGATGACAGCGCCTGTGACCGCAACATTGCCTCGGACGAAAGGCGGTCTAGTGCGTGTAACCGTTGCGTATCGAGGGAAGTGGGACCGGACATGCGAATGCTCGAAGCGTTTGACACCGTAACCGAACCGCATGCCGCCCGGATTCTCGTCGTCGACGACGAGCCCGCGATGCAGCGCATGATCGTCAATTATCTGAACGAGCATAACATGCGCGCCAGCTCCGTATCGGGCCGCAAGGGGCTGATGCACACGCTGGCGGTGCGGGAGCCGGACCTGATCGTGCTCGACCTGCATCTGGGCGAGGATGACGGGCTCGACCTGCTGCGCGAGCTGCGCGGCAAGAGCATCGTGCCCATCATCCTCATCACCGGCCACCGCCGCGACGAGATCGATCGCGTGGTCGGCCTCGAGCTGGGCGCCGACGATTACATCACCAAGCCATTCGGGATGCGCGAGCTGCTCGCCCGCATCCGCGCCACGCTCCGCCGCCGCAACATGGACAGCCTGACACCGGCGCGCCGTACGGAACATCGCTACAGCTTCGAAGGCTGGCAGTTCGACCAGCGCAACCGCGACCTCACCTCTCCGGACGGGCACAGCGTGGCCCTGACCAAGGGCGAGTTCGCGCTGCTCAGCGCCTTCGTCGCGGCCCCGCGCCGGGCGCTCAGCCGCGAGCATCTCCTTCAGGCGACGCGTCTGCATGAGGATGTGTTCGACCGCAGCATCGACGTGCAGATCCTGCGCCTCCGCCGCAAACTGAAAGACGATCCGCGCGCGCCCCGCTTCATCCGCACCCAGCGGGGCGTGGGCTACATCTTCGATGCCGACGTGCGGGTGAGTTGAAGCACCCGCTGCCCTTGTTCGCCTTGGCGCTGGGGGCAGGAATATTGGCTGCGTCCAGCGTTCCGGCACTGCGCGCGCTTTCCGCGGACGCGCGCCATCCCGTCCTCCCGCTGCCGCCACAGCCGGCGCTGGATCGGACCAGGGTCGCAATCGGCGAGCGCCTGTTTGCCGATCCCCGCCTTTCGCTGCACGGGCGCATCAGCTGCCAGTCCTGCCACGACGTCGCCACCAGCGGCGCGAGCCCCTGGCGGCTCGACAAGGGCGACGACGGCTCGCCGATGCAGCTCAACACGCCGACCGTCTTCAACAGCACGCTCAATTTCCGCTTCACCTGGACGGGGCGCATCCTGAGCGCGCCCGACATGATCGCCGCGTCGTTGCGCAATCCACATGTCATGGGCGGCGATGGGCCGGGCATCGAGCGGCTGCGGCGCGATTCCGTCTTCGCAGCGCAGGTGCGCGCCGCCTATCATCGCGAGCTCGACGAGCGCGCCACGATCGACGCGCTGACGCTCTATCTCCGCTCGCTGACGACGCCGAACGCCCGCTTCGATCGATGGCTGGCGGGCGATGCGAAGGCGCTGACCCCGCAAGAGCAGCGCGGATGGGCGCGCTTCCAGTCGGTCGGCTGCGTGTCCTGCCATCAGGGCGTGAACGTCGGTGGCAACCTCTTCCAGCGGCATGGAATCTTCCATCCGCTCGCCTCCCCCGACCCCGCCATCCTGCGCGTGCCCAGTCTGCGCAACGTCATGACCACCGCGCCCTATTTCCATGACGGCAGCGCGCCGGATCTCTCGTCGGCCGTGCTGTCGATGGCGCGCGCCCAGCTCGACATCACGCTCTCGCCCCGCGACGTGGCCGACATCACCGCTTTTCTCAAGACATTGACCGGCACCTACGAGGGCCGCCCCGTCCAGGCGCCTAGGCGATGAGGCTGTGGCGCACCACGCTGGCGATCGCTACGCTGGTCGCCTGCGCGGGGCTCTGGATCGTCCTGATGCCCAGCATGGCCGAACGGCGCTGGACCATCGAGGCCTATCACGCACTGGATTCCTACGCGCTGGCTGACCGGGCGCTCCAGCGCGACCTGCTGATGGCGCGCGCCGGCCTGCTGCGAAACTACGATCCGATGACCGCGGACACGGCGGAGATCGAAGGGTCGCTCGCCAGGCTGACCCGCCTGTCGGCGCGCGACCCGGCGCTGGAGACGACGGTCCGCCGACTCGCCGAGGACGGCAATGCCCGCATGATGCTGGCGGAGCAGTTCAAGTCGGACAACGCGCTCCTTCAGAACTCACTGGCGCGCATCACCGTCACGTCCTCTTCGCCCGCCGCCTCGAAAAAGGCCAGCCTGCTCGCCGCGCACGTGCTGCGCCTGACACTCGACACCACGCCCAATGTCGTCGCCGATGCCAAGCTGGGTATCGCCCGCTACGAGCATTCGCCGGACTATGCCGACAGCGAGGAGGCGCGCCAGCTCCTCAACCATGCCAGGCTCCTCGTCCAGCTGCTGCCGGCCATCGATCAGATCGCCGCAAGCTTCCTGGCCGTGCCCGTCGACCGCGATCTCGAACAGGTGCGCCTCGCCGTCAACCGGATCGATGACGCGATCAATCAGGATCTCCATCGCCGCAAGCTGGCTCTTGTCGGCATCACCGCCTTCGCTCTGCTCGTCTTCCTGATGCTGGCGCTGGAGGTCTATTTCCATGTCCGCTCGCTCCGCCGCCGGGGCGACTTCGAGCATCTCCACGCGACCATCCTCGGCCTGATGATCGATGCGCGGTCGCGCGAGCTGCCCGAACGAGTCCAGCGCGCGCTGGAGCGACTCGCCCATCATGTCGATGCCGACCGCGCCTATCTGCTGCTCAACGACGCGCGCTCGACGAGCTATCTCTGGTCCCGCTGCGAGGACTTCACCCCTGCGCACAGCCGCGCCATGGTCGAGGCGGCGATCCGCCAGCAGCCATGGGTCGACGATCGCATCCAACTGCGCTCGCTAGCCGCCCTCCCTGCCGAGCAGCGCGCCGCGATCGCGCAGAGCGGCGTATTGCCGCAAGCGTTGATCCTGCTGCGCTCGCCCGAGAGCGAGGATGCGGTGGTGCTCGGGATCGAGGCCGATCGGGGGCCGCTCCGCATTGAGACCGAGACGATGACCGGCCTGTCCGCGGCGCTCGTCGCCATCCTCCAGGCGCTCCACCGCGACAAGCTGGAGACGGAACGACTGGAGTTCGAACGCAAGCTTGCCCAGGGCCGCCGCATGGAGACGATCGGCGCCTTCGCCAGCGGCATCGCCCACAACGTCAACAACATCATCGGCGCGATCGCCGGATTCGCCGAAACAGCCGAGTTGCACGTCCGTGGCGGCTCGCCCGCCAACCACAATCTGATGGAGATCCGTTCCGCCGTCGGCCGGGCACGAATGCTGGTGGATCAGGTGCTGCGCTTCGGCCGCCGTGCCGAACGGCCACACGAGGCCGTGCCGCTGGGCCCGTTCGTGGAGGAGACGGCGCGCCTGCTCGGCGCATCGCTGCCCTCGGGCATCATGCTCCGGCTCGGCGATCATATCCCGCCGATCACGCTGGAAGCCGATGCGGTGCAGCTCCAGCAGGTACTACTGAACCTCTGCCACAACGCCGCCTCCGCCATGCCGGACGGCGGCAGCATCCGCTGCGACATCGAGCATATCGAGGTCCACGCCTCCCGGCGCCTCAGCCATGCGGCCATCCGGCCGGGGGATTATGTCGCGATCGCCATTTCCGACGAAGGGCACGGCATTCCCGCGAGCGCTCTGCCGCGTCTCTTCGATCCCTTCTTCACCACGCGCGCGAACGGCACGGGGCTGGGCCTCTCGACGGCCTGGGAGATCGTGCAGCAGCATGGCGGCTCGATCGACGTGCGCAGCGAGATCGGGCGCGGAAGTCGCTTCGCCATCTGGCTGCCGCTGGTCGACAAGGAGCGCGCGCGCGCGCCGCAACCCCTCATGCGCGGCGACGGGCAGACGATCTTGCTCCTCAACCCCGATCCGCAGGCGCTGGAACGCGACGAAGAGTTGATCGCCGCGCTCGGCTATGAGCCTTGGGGCGTCACCACCATCGAGGACGCGCTCGACGACATCGCCGCGTGCGACCTGCTGCTGATCGTGGGTGCCGAGCGCAATTTCCTGGCGGGGGCACTCGGCCGGCTGCGCCCCGGCGCGCAGGGCCTGCCCTATATCATCGCCGCGCCCATCCCCGACGACGGCACGGAGACGCTGCATTACCCGCTGCGCACGCATGAGCTGGCCGTCGCGCTCTCCGCCGTGCGCAAGGGCATCGAGAGCGGGCCGGCCTAGCATGGGTCCGCCTTTGCGATCGCGGACCAACGATTGCCGCGCATCCACTCGATCCGGCCATTGTAGCGGCGGAGTGGGTTGTCGCCGAACTGACCGCTCGAAATCCCGCACCGGTTCTTGAACACGCGCTCGACGCAGACCGCGCGCGAGGCATAGCCGAGTTCGCTCCACCGCTTGCCGTCCCAGCGACGGCAGGCGGCGAAGTCGCCGTTGCTGGTGGCCTCGGCATGCTGCTTGAAAGCCGGGCGCAGGGCCTCGTCCGCCGCACCGACCGGCGGCGGAGCGATCAGGGGGGCGAGCGCCGGTGTCGCGGGCGCGGCGGGCTTGTCGGCGACCGCTGGCGCCATGGCCGGGCGGACCAGGGCGCCCGGCGCCGCCGGATCGATCCGCAGCCAGGTCGAGCGCGCACGCCAGCCCTGCTTCTCCGCCATGTCACGGACGCGGCTCGCGAAGCCAGCCGGCGGCTGACCCGTAAAACCGTCGGGCAGGCCGAGATCGAGCGGCCTCTCCCGATCCACCAGCACGATCCCCACCGGTCCCGCCGCACCATAGCAGGCGGACACCTGGAACCGGCCGTCCCCCAGATCCTGAAACTTCTGCGGCTGGCGACCGGCGAGTTCCGCGAACTGCCGACGCCCGGACACGAGCAGATGGACGACACCGCCCGGAAGGATCGAGAATAGCGCGAAGTCCCGCTTGGGATCGCGTTCGACGACGGTCAGGTCGGTGCGGGCGGCGGGATCGGTCGGGCAGCCCGGCGCTCCGGCGCGGAGCGTCAGCAGGCGCGTCGCCGATACCAGCTTGAACGCCTCGTCGTCCCCGGCGGGCTCGACCGGCCGCAGCGCCTCGATCAGATCGCACCGCATCTCGGGCACCTGCACGACACCGGCCGAATTGACTGACTGCACGTCCAGTCCATTCGCTCGCGCGGCCGCCATCACCTGATCGTCCAGCGTCACCGGATCGCGCGCGCCGCCCGACAGCTGCAGCGCCGGCGCGCCGCTGTCCGCGTGGAGCCAGGTGCAGGGCATCGCCCTCAGCAGCGCGCCGACATCACCGACCTTCGCCACCGGCTGAGGCGCGGGCTGCGCCATCACGGCCGGCAAGGGCGCGGACACCGGCGAGGGCTCGGGCGCTGGCGATGCGTGGTGGAAGAGAAGCACGGCACCGATGGTCGCCATCGGCAGCGCCACCGCACCGCCGACCCAGCGCCGCGCCGGCTTCGCAGACGTACGAGATGCGGGACGTGGCTGCGGCGGGATGGCCGCTGGTTTCGGCTGCGCGCCCGACTGCGGGATCGGATCGACGGGCAGGAAGGTGGTGAGCGGCGCCTCCACTTCCGGGGTCGGCACCTTGATCGCGGGGGGAATGGCCTCCGCCTCGATCCGGGCCGGTTCGTCCTCGCTCAGGTCGATCCCGCCGAGTTCCACCAGCACGTCCGCCATCGAGCGGATGCGCTCGCGCGGATCGGGGATCAGCATCCGACGCAGCAGGGGCTCGATCGCGGCAGGCAGGCCCGACAGGTCCGGTCCCTCGCGTCGCCGCTCAATCGCCTCGGACAGCGTCTTACCCATGTCGGGCGCCCGCCCACGCACGAAGGCGAGCAGCACCAGCGCCGTGGAGTAGACGTCCGTCCACGGACCGACCTGCCGATCGAAATCCCCGAACTGCTCGGGCGCGACATAGCCGAGCTTGCCCGCGAAGCCGTCGCCGACCACCGTCTCGGCGGTCACGTCGAGGCTCTTCGCGATGCCGAAATCGATGATCTTGGCGCGTTCCAGCAGGCCGTCGGGCAGCAGGATATTGTCCGGCGACATGTCACGGTGGATCGCGCCATATTCGTGCGCCGCCTCCAACCCCGAGGCCAGCCGCCGGGCGAAACGGACCACTTCGGCGATGCTGGGCCGCCTCCCGTCGAGGTGGGCCGACAGCGGCTCGCCGTTGATGAAGTCTGTGACGATATAATAGAGATCCAGTTCCGGATCGCGGGCGAGCACGCGATACTGGACGATCGCCGGATGCGCGATGCGGGTGAGCACCTGCGCTTCCTTGCGGAACATCGCCAGCACCTTGGGATCGGCGGCGAGATGGCTGCGCATCGCCTTGATCGCGACGCGCTCGTCGCTCTCGACGTTCACGCCCTCGAACACTTCGCCCATGCCGCCACGCGCAATGAACCGGTCGACCCGATAGATGCCGTTCAGCACATCACCGGGTTCGAGGCTGACCTCGCGGCGCGGGGCACGGCGCTCGCTGGCACCGGCACTGACCTCCGGCCCCACGACGGTTCGACCGTCGGCAGACATGTCTGGATCGTTCACGTCGTCGGCCCCTGTCATCATGGATCGCCCGCTCATTCCGCCGCTTCGAGCTGTGGCTCGGCGGGCTCGTCCCGGCCGGCATAGCGATAGGTGAAGCCCTGCCCGTCCGCGCCGACATGGATGGCGGCGAAGCGCCCGCCAGCCACCTGCCGCTCCAGCACCGCGGTCGAAAGCTCGGGCAGCATCGAATTGGTGAGGATCGCGTCGATCATGCGACCGCCGGACGCGACCTCCTGACAGCGCGACACGATGAGATCGACCACCGCATCGTCATAGTCGAGCACCGCACCCAGATTGTCCGCCACGCGCCGGACCACGCGATCGAGCTGGAGCCGCACGATGTCGCGCAGCACGGCAGGCGCGAGCGGCCGGTAGGGCAGCACCATCAGCCGGCCGAGCAGCGCGGGCGGAAAGACCTTGAGCAGTTCCGGCCGCAGCGCCTGCGCCAGCCCGTCCGCGGCCGGCGCCATCTCCTCCTCCTCGCAGAGCGTGGTGATGAGATCGGTGCCGACATTGGAGGTGAGCAGGATCAGCGTGTTGCGGAAATCGATGTAGCGACCTTCCGCATCCTCCATGTAGCCCTTGTCGAACACCTGGAAGAACATCTCGTGGACGTCGGGGTGCGCCTTCTCGACCTCGTCGAGCAGCACCACCGAATAGGGACGCCGACGCACCGCCTCGGTCAGCACGCCGCCCTGGCCGTAGCCGACATAGCCCGCCGGGGCGCCCTTCAGCGTGGAGACGGTGTGCGCCTCCTGGAATTCGCTCATGTTGATGGTGATGAGGCTGTCGTCGCCCGAATAGAGCAGTTCGGCCAGCGCCTGCGCCGTCTCCGTCTTGCCGACGCCCGACGGGCCACAGAGCAGGAAGACGCCGACCGGCTTCACCGGATTGTCGAGCTTGGCACGGCTGGTGCGGACACGCTTGGCGATGGCGTCCATCGCGTCGTCCTGCCCGATCACGCGGCGCTTCAGCCGCTCCTCGATGACGAGGACGGAGGCGATCTCGTCCTTGACCATCCGGCCGACCGGTATGCCCGTCCAGTCGCCCACGACCGCAGCCACCATGTCGGCATTGACCTCGCCGAACACCATCGGCCGATCGCCCCGCACCTCCATCGAGCGGGCGAGTGCCGCGTCGAGGGCGTCACCCCCCTTCCCACCCGCGATCATCGCCTGACGCGCTGCGTTCACGGCCGCGATAGCCGCCTTCTCCGCCTCCCACCGGGCGTCGAGATCCGCCAGCGTGGCCCGGGCCGCCTCCAGCGCCTCGACGATCGCCGGGCGGCCATCAGGAGCATAGCGGCCCTCGCTTTCACGGATGGCGACCTCCAGCTCCACCTCGAGCAGTTCGATCCGCCGCCGCGCGTCCTCGACCGCCGCGGGAGTTGCATGTTGCGATACCGCCACGCGCGCCGCCGCCGTGTCGAGCAGGCTCACTGCCTTGTCGGGAAGCTGGCGCGCCGGGATGTAGCGCTGCGACAGCCGCACCGCCGCCTGCACCGCCTCGTCGAGCACCACCACGTCGTGATGCTCCTCCATCACGCCCTTCAGCGAGCGCAGCATGGCGATGGAGCGATCCGTGTCGGGCTCCCCCACGGCGATCGGCTGGAAACGGCGGGTGAGCGCGGGGTCCTTCTCGAAATATTGGCGATATTCCGTCCAGGTGGTCGCCGCGATCGTGCGCAGGCGACCGCGGGCGAGCGCAGGCTTGAGCAGGTTGGCGGCATCGCCCGTCCCCGCCTGACCACCCGCACCGATCAGCGTGTGCGCTTCGTCGATGAAGAGGATGATCGGGCGGGGCGACCCTTCCACCTCGTCGATCACCTGCCGCAGCCGCTTCTCGAACTCGCCCTTCACGCCGGCGCCCGCCTGCAGCAATCCGATGTCGAGTGCGTGGAGCGACACGTCTCTGAGCGCGGGTGGCACATCGCCGTCGGCGATCCGACGGGCCAGCCCCTCGACGATCGCGGTCTTGCCGACGCCCGCCTCGCCGGTGAGGATCGGGTTGTTCTGACGGCGACGCAGCAGGATGTCGATCGTCTGCCGGATTTCGGCGTCGCGGCCGACGATGCGATCGATCTCGCCGGCCCGTGCCTTGGCGGTCAGGTCCACGGCGAAACGGGCGAGCGCCTCGCCCGGAGCGGCTTCCGGCGAGGCAGTCGGCTCGTTGGCGTCGATGGCCACTTCAGCAGTCCCCTCGCTGGAGGTCGAGACGAGGCTCGCGAACTCCTCCCCGATCCGGTCCGCCGAGAGCTTCCGGAACTCCGACGAGATGCCCAGCAGCAGTGAGCGCAGTGTCGGCGTCTTGAGCATCGCGAGGATCAGATGCCCCGTCCGCACCTGCCACGCGCCGAACTGCAACGAGGCGTAGAGCCACGCCTTTTCGATCGCCTCCTCGATCTGGGGCGCGAAGTCCGACACGGCAGTGGCGCCGCGCGGCAGCTTGTCGAGCGAGACCAGCACGTCGCCCGCCACGATGGCGTCGTCGAGACGGAAGGCGGTGCGCAAGGCGGCGACGTCGTTCTGCGCGTCCTGCAACAGGATGTGCAGCCAGTGCGCCAGCTCGACATAAGGATTGCCGCGGATACGGCAGAAGCCCGTCGCCGTCTCGATAGCCTTGAGTGCGTTGGGGTTGAGCCGCCCGAACAGGGCGGACCGACTGATCTCTGTCATGCGATGGCTTCCTCTTTTCGAGTCTGTGCAAGGCGGCGGGCGCTGGGCCCGAGTCGGGTGTCGGAGCGGGTGCCGTCTCGTGGCAACGGGCCGGTCCAGCCTGACCAGCCAAGCCGCCCGCCGCCGCCCAGCCGCGCCGGGCGGATGGCGTCGTTGGCGACCTCCAACTCGATGTCCCATTCGAGATGCGGCGGCGCGAAGGCGTCGAGCGCCTCGGCCAGCAGCGCATAGCGGCGGCCGCCGGGGAGCAGCTCGTTCATCGCCTCCGCGCTCGACACCGAGACGATCACGCGAAAGGCATCGGAGACGGTCCGCACCCGCCTGCCGGATACGGCATCGCGGTCGAGGCTGGCAAAGCCGCGCCCCGCGCGGCTGCGTTCATCGGGCTCGACATCGCGCCAGCGCGGGACATGCTCGACGATACGGACCGGCATCCGCATCAGGTCGGCCAGCGCATCCTGGATCGCGGCCGGGCTGCGCGGGGAGGCGAAGAGCGCGGCATAGCGCAGGCGCGCACGGGCGGGCAGCCACGCATCGGGCCGCACGCCCTCCTCCGCCCCGGTGAGTGCCGCAATCCGGTCGCCGAAATGATCCTCATGCCGGCGGTCGGCGCTGGCGGCGGGGCTCGCCACCGCCCAGCTCCGGTAGAAGAGCTGGAGCATCCGCCCGGCGAGCACGTCGAGAAAACCACCGAAGGGCTGCTTCTTCGAATAGCGCCGCTCATAGGAGGCGAACTCGCTCAGGTGCAGCGGCAGCGGCGCCATCGGGCCGGTCAGTCCCAGCCAATGGCCCTCGATGCGCGCCCGTCCCTCCTCGATGTAGACCGCATCCAGCGTCGCCGCCGGAAAGGCGAGCGAAGGCGTCTGCGCGAGCTCGACCACATCCTGCGATGGCAACCGCGAGGCGCCGATGCGCGGGCGGTCGTGCGCACGCGCCTCCGCCCCGCGCAGCAGCGCGAGCGGCGCCAGCGCGCGGATCCGCTCTGCGGCCCGGGCGAGATAGTTCAGATGGTCGGGCGCTGGCCGATGCGGGCGGGCCATGAGGCGAACGTCCCCTGCTGTGCGGTGTCGAAGACGCATTCGGTGAAGCTGTTGATCGAGGCGAATTCTCCGAGGAAGCGCTCCAGCACCGCGCCGAACAGGAACATGCGGGCATTCTCGAAGCTGGCCTCGTCGAGCGTGATGCGCAGGCGCTGGCCGCGCACGAAGGCGCTCGGCCCCGCCCCCGGCGCGCGGCGCGAGACATGCGACGCGCGGACTGAGCGCAGCCCATCCACCTGCCGGCGCAACGCCGCATCCTCCACCCGGCCATAGAGCGCGAGATGGGCGCGCAGCACGGAAGGATCGCCGTCCTCGTACCCCGCGAAGGAGGTGTAGTTGGGTGTCAAATGCCCGATCACGCGCCACGCGCCGTCGTTCAGCCCCATCGGCTGGCGCGGCGGCGTCGGCGGGCGCAGCATGTGGATCGCCCGCACGGGCAGCCCCTCCGCCACGAAGGGCGAGGCCGCGCCGGTCCGCACCAGCTCGGGCAGCTCGCGGTTAGTGACGAGCGCGCGGATCGAAAGCTCGCGCACGTCCTCCAGCCGCTCGGGCCGGCCGGGCGCGGTGAGGCTCAGCCAGGTTTCGGTGCCGACATAGTCGCTGCGCCGCCGCGCCCTCTGCTCGCGCGTCGAGAGCCGGCGGGGGCGCAGGCGCGTGACGTAGAAGAGTGCGTCGCTCCAGTCGTAGAGCAAGCCGGCGAAATCATAGAGCGGCGCCACCGGCCGCGCGTCACCGCCGTCGCGCCCGTGCGCCTTCACGTCGAGCAGGCGATAGATCTCGAAGCCGAGCGGGCGCGTGCGGTCCGCGATCACCTGCCGCTCATGATCGAAGCCCGTCACGGGGACGCGATCGACCTGCTTCTCGAACAGGTTGATCGCCGGTGTCGCGAACAGGCGAAAATTGGCGGAGGAGACGGCGTCCTTGAGCCCGTCTACCGCGCGCCGGAACAGGATCACCACGTCGCATGCCTGCGCATCCCCGCAGGCGGCAAAGGCCGCGTCCAACTCCTCGATCCGGGCGAACAGGAAGCGCTCGGGGCAGGCGAAATATTCGCTGAGCAGCCGATAGCCTCGATGCGAGCGCCGATCCGTCGGTAGCAGCGCGCACTGCTCATCGAAGCCATGCTGGGCGGGCAGCGGCAGGCGCACGGTGGTCGATGCCGAGCCCACCGGGCGCGCCACGGCAGCCACCGCATCCCCGATAAGCTGGCGGTAAAGCTCGCCCGGCCCCGCCTCCGCCCCATCCAGATAGAGCGGCAGTGCACCGGGCCGCATCCCGGCGAGCCGCGCGCCACCCGTCGCCGCGATACGCAGGCGCAGGCCCGCCTCGACCGTCTCGCCGTTGTCCGCCGGCACGAACGGCGCCACCGCCGAGCGCGAGCCCAGATATTCGGCCTCGACGATGGCGAGCGGCCACAAAGTCACATCATGCCCGGTGAGGAAGGTGACGGGCGAATTGTCGCGATCGCCGGCGATGGCGTGCAGCTTGGTGTGGCGCGGCACGGGCACGCCCTGCGCCATCGCGGTGTCGCCCTCGCGCGGTTCGAATCCCACCACGCACATCGACGGCGTCGGCGCGCAATAATGGGGCTGCACCGCGTTCAGCAGATGCTGGGTGAAATCGGGGAACTGGTCGTGCAGCTTGAGTTGCACCCGCGCGCCGAGGAAGGCCACGCCCTCCAGCAGCCGCTCGACATAGGGATCCACCTCGGTCGTCGCGCCGAGGCCCAGGCGGCCGGCGACCGTCTCATATTCCTCGCCGAACTCGCGCGCCGTTTCCCGAAGGTAAACCAGCTCGTCATTGTAGAAGCGGAGCAGCCGGGGATCCATCATTCACCCCAGAGCGTGACGGCGCCGGTATCGATCTCGACATCGGTACGGAACTCGACCGGCAGCGCGCGCACCGCCGTGGTGACGTCGCCGCGGATGGTGAAGCCGACGCTGTTCGCCCGCTCGCGGGTGACATCCACCTCGACGTCGAGGCTGCGGCGATCGACGCGCGGCTCGTAGCGCTGGATCGCCTCGCGCATATCCCGCGCGCGGGACTGCACGGCTTGCCGGGTAAGCAGCTTGCCGGTGAGGTCGCCCAGCCCATAATTGAGCGTGGAGGTCGCGACCTCGGGGGCTTGCGACAGATCCTGCGCGGAGGCGAGGCTCGTGGTGTTGAGCAGCCAGTTCAGCTCGCGCAGCACGGTGGCGCGCATCGCCGCTTCGTTGAAGCGCTCCAGGCGCGGCACGGTGTAGAAGCGCAGCGACCGGTCGAGCCCGGTCAGCTCCTCGCCATCGTCGCGCAGGCCGTCCATCTCCAGATCAGCAACCAGCTTGTCGAACAACGTGGGATTGATCCGGCTGCTCATGATGGATCGGCGAAGCGAATGCGGCGGAAGGAGAGAATGCCGACATCCTCGCCCCCGCTGGTGGTCCAGACACGCTGGCCGACACCCTGGATGAGGCCGTCTCCCTCGTGCCATTCGGTCATCCGGGCCAGGCGCAGCGCGCTTTCCGGCTCGCGCTCGGTTCCGGGGTAGCGCGCCGGCAGCATGGCGGCGAGCGCCGGTCCGTGACGAAAGCGGATCTCGGCCGGCAGCCAGACGAGGTCGCGCAGGTCGACCGGCCCCTCGGTGCTGATCTCCTCCACCACAGCGAAGGGCACCAGCCCCCAACGCCCCGCAACAATCGCCTCGAACATCGGGCCGAAGCGATCGTCCCCATCGAACAGGAAGTCGAAGAGGCGACCGTCCAAGTCGCCCGGCGTGTCGGGACAGGCCTCAAGCGCCGCAGCGGCGGGCGCACCGGCCCCTCTCACCGATACGAGATCCGCCGCCCAGGCCGGAGCATCGACCAGCAGCGAGGCCGGCTCTTCGCCCGCGAATACGCGGGCCCGGGTTTGCTCGCCTTCGATCGTTCGCCCATAAGCCGCCGCCAGCATCTGCGCTTCCGGCGACAATTCGGAGAGAGCGCGAAGCTGGGCCCGCGCCTTCTCCCACTCCCCTTCCACGCACAGCAACTGAAACAGGAACATGCGGGCGCGTTGGTCATCCGGCCGCGAACGCAGCGCCTCCACCAGCAGCTTGCGCGCGGTGGCGACATCGCCGACTGCGAGCAGATCGCTCACCTGCGCTTCGCTCATCAGATCGGAAGACATGCTGGAAATCCTCTGCTGCTTGCGGCCGGATTGCCGTGGCCTGTCCCGAATAAAGGGACGCCCCTTCGCCGGGGTTTCAGCGGCGGCCCGATTGGTTACGAATGTCACGCAAGGGAAAGGCGATACCCGCTAGGCGATGGGAACGGGCGGCAACGCGCGGGTCGGCGCGGGCGTCGGAGGCAGTCGGCGGGTCGGCACGGGAGGCCGGGAGGGCGCGAGCGGTGTGCCGTCCATCCAGTTCATGTGGATCGCCGTATCGAGGCTGATGTCGGGCAGCCGTGGCGCCTGAGGCGCCACGGGAAGCGAGTGAAATTCCGACTGCATTTCCTCCAGCAGCGCCTCGGCCTCGTCGGGCTTCTTGCTGACCAGACCCAGTTCCTTGGCGAGCGCGTGCGAGTCCTTGAAGAGGCTCATGAACTGCCGCATGAAACCCAGCCCGAGAGTGACGCCGCCCCGGATCGAGGCATGGCCATCATGGCTGACGTGCAGGGCCTCCTGAATGGAATGGGCCGATCGGTCATGCAGCCCCAACGGGCCGTTATAGCCCGCCAGCGTCACGCCGAGATTGGTCAGCAGCGTCAGGGTCCGATCCGCTATCAGCATCGACTTCTCGTGCCCCTCGAGCGCTTTCAGCGCCTTGAACTCCTGCTCAACCCTCTCGAGATTCTCCATGCCCGACTGGCAGCGCTGCCACGCGCCCGAGATGGTCGCCTTCCCCCGGAACCAGCGGGATTTAACGCCATCCTCCAGCAGGTCCGTCACATCCCTCCTCAGTTGCAGCAGCTTCGGCGGCAGATTGTCGATGCGGGTCGTATCGATGCCACGGGCTCGCTGATACTGATCGATCAGGTCCAGCAATTCGTAGAGCCGGCGCCCCAGTTGCTCGGCCCTGATCCCCAAATGGCCGAGCTTGCCCTTGTAAGCATTGAGCTCCGTCTTGATCCGGGTGAAGCCGGGCAGCGGGTCGCTGTTGAAGGTGGCGGCCATCTTGCCGATCGTCAGCGCATGGGCCACCGCGCCGCCCAGTTGGGAGGCTCGGCCGAGCGTGCTGCTCTTCCCATAAGCGGCCTTCAGCCTCGCGATTTCGGCGAGGATGCGCTCGCGGCTTTCCTCGGCGGTGCGATAGGCCTCGGAGAATTTCTTGGTCGCATCGGTCAACCCGCGCACGAGGCTGACGATCATGAAACCGATCGCGACACCCGAAGTCGGCGGCGAGAGGCCGGCGGCGACAACGACGAACAGGAGGGTCACGCCGACGCGCCCTACCTCCTTACCGCTGTCGAGACGATAATCCTTCCACGCCGCTGTGGACTTGACCGCACTCCCGATCGCATCGTTGACGATCTTCTCCAGGTCCGGCGTCGCGCGCTGGAATACCGACGCCACCCTGTCGCGGAGCGCGTGGTCGTACCGCGTGTTGTCGTTGATCGAAGGGAACAGCTGGGTCTGCACGATACGGCGTATTTCGGCCGCGACCTTCAGCTGGACGTCGTTGTTGAGAACCGGGCTCTCTCGGAAGCGCTGACGCAGCAGATCGGGCATCTGCGCCTGAAAGACGATGGGGATCTCGTTCAGGCTGGGATGCAATCCTTCCGGCTGCATCCCGCGCAAAACCCGGCCGAGACTGCTTTCGAACAGGGTAAAGGATGCCATTGCTGCCATGATCGAAGCTCCAGCCAGAGATGGAGACGGCGCTCGATATGCCGCCTGTGTCAGAACTGACCCCACCACAATCACTCCGCGTTCCGCCATTTCTGCGAGGCGGAGGCTCAAATATTCGACATCAGCCTTTTGATCTCTGTCCGGATCACATTGATGGCCGGATCAGACCCGTTTATCACGTCGGAAGATTTCCAATATTGCTTTCCAGCTTTGTCAGATTTAGTATAAATACTATTGTCAACATTCTGCATATTATCCTCTTTCCATACCGCCATGACTGCACTCTGAGCCATTAGCCAATCGAACAGGACGTCTATTTCCTTCTGATGGACATAGTCATATTTGATGCTGACGTTGAACACCTCTTTCTGATTGCCAGGTTTGCCCTGCGTGCTGGACAGGGGCGTTTTCCCGAACTCCCCGCCCCCGGTGGGACTGGACGGCATCCGGCCGCCGATCAGATGCAGATCCGAGGCGAGCGTGATATCGCCGATCGCGCGATCTTTCTTGGACTTGGACATCGGGCCGATATCCTCCACGCCGAACGGGAGCTCCGTCCAGGATCGACCGTCCAGCGGGTGCCAGAAGATCTCGCTCCAGGAGTAGCGCCATACCGAATTGCGGATCAGATCGATGATCATCATATTGATCGGCCATGCGCGCTTGTTGCGCGACGGCTCGGCGATGAGCATCGCCGCTGTCACTGCCGGCAGATAGTTGGCGAGGCGTGCGATATTCCCGTCCGCATCGGGCCCGGCCACTTGCGCCTGATTATATTGCCCCTGGAGAATATTGCCCATCTGCATCGACACGCCGGGCGAACTGAAGGTCTCCTGCAGGTTCAGATCCTCCACGCCCTCGAACACATCGCGGACCTGCCTGTATTTCGGCTCCTTGATCAGATATTCATATCCGTTCTCTGCGGGCCGGACGTCACTCACGTAATGGCGTGAGTCCTTGAAGATCAGGTGGCCGCCAATCTCGTAATAATAGCCGGCATCTTCGGGGGGCTGCGAGTTTCTCCAGCACCATATCCAGTGGGCGAGTTTGATCGGCCTGAACGGCGAATCCCGATCGCCCTCCCCGTCGGGTTTCTCCATGGGCACCCGGGAAGCCAATACCTCGCACAAGGCGAGCAGATGAATTCCAAGGATCGAACGGCCGGTTTTGGATACGGGCTGGAGAACTCTCATATTATCGTCCGCTATTCTCGATTGTTCTCGGACTTACGCCGCCTGGTTCTTGAGGATATCCCACTTGAACTCGGGGCTGGCGCCGCCGCTGCCGCCCGTCTTGCTCTGTTCGGTATACTTCACCTCGAGCTTCTCGAAGTTCAGCGAGATCACCTCGGTCGTACGCTCGTCGCCGCTGCTGCCGCCGTGCTGGATGTTGGTCACCATCACCTCGGTCATGGTGATGATCAGATATTCCAGCGGGTTGTCGCCGCCGGCCTTGCGGATGGTCAGCGTGGCGGTGGTGACATGCTTGCCCTGCGCGCAGCTCAGCATCAGCGGCGTCGAGGCGAGGTCGACATATTTGGTGACGGACAGGTCGTGGATATTGACCTTGCCGGTGCCGGCGCCACCGCCGAGATGTGCGGTGCCGGTGTTGCTCATGCCCCAGTTCCAACCGATGATATCGATCTCCTGGGTATGCTTGGCATCCTCGGACTCACCGTTGATGCCCGTGAGCTTGAGGAAGATGTCGACAGCCATGACGTAGTCCTTTTTCTTGGATCAGGAAGAATTCGGGGATTTCAGTTCGCTGGGCGCGGCCGTTATTTTTCCGCGCGCGGCAGGCGCGAAACCATGCTGAGCGACACGTCCATGCCCTCCAGCTGGTAGTGCGGGATCATGCGGAACAGGCCGCGATAATAGCCGGGGTTCTCCGGATCCGGGATCACCTCGACCGACGCCTGCTTGAGCGGCTTGCGCGCCTTGGTCTCTTCGGTCGAGAAGTCGGGCTGGACGTCGACATATTGCATGATCCAGCTCTGGAGATCGGCCTGGAGTTGTGGCGCCTCACGGGAGCTGCCGATCCAGTCGCGCACCATGCACTTCAGGTAATGGGCGAAGCGACAGCTCGCGAAGATGTACGGCAGCCGCGCCGACAGGTTGGCGCTCGCCGTCGCGTCCGGGTCCTCATAGGCCTTGGGCGCGTGGAGCGTCTGGGCGCCGATGAAAGTGGCGTGGTCGGTGTTCTTGCGATGCACCAGGGCCATCAGGCCGGCCTTGGAGAGCTCCGCCTCGCGACGGTCCGAGATGGCGATCTCGGTCGGGCACTTGGCGTCGACGCCGCCTTCGTCGGTCGGGAACAGCGCGGTCGGCAGGTCCTCGACGGTGCCGCCCGATTCCACGCCGCGAATGCGGGTGCACCAGCCATAGGTCTTGAAGGCCTCGGTGATCCGCACGCCGAGCGCATAGCCCGCGTTCAGCCACAGATGCTTGTCATGCTGGCCGTCGACTTCCTCCTCGAAGGCGAATTCGGGCACCGGATCGGTGTCCGCGCCATAGAGCGGGCGGCCGAGGAAACGCGGGAGCGTCAGCGCCATGTAGCGGCTGTCGTTCGATGCGCGGAACGAGCGCCAGGCCATATAGTCGGTGGCGTCGAATTGCTTCGCGATGTCGCGCGGATTCGAAAGCTCGCCCCAGCTGTCCATGCCGATCAGGCCAGGCGCCGCCGCCGCGATCACCGGACAGTGCGCCGCCGCGCCGATCTTGGACAGGCCCTTCATCACCTCGATGTCGGGGCCGCCATGATCGAAATAATAGTCGCAGACGATCGCGCCATAGGGCTGGCCGCCGAGCTGGCCGAACTCGGCCTCGTAGACCTTCTTGAACAGCGGGCTCTGGTCCCACGCCGCATCGCGATATTGGCGAAGCTGGCGGCGCGTCTCCTCCTTGGAGATGTTGAGCACGCGGATCTTGAGATCCTTGCCGGTCGACGTGTTGCCGACCAGATACCAGAGACCGCGCCACGCCGATTCCAGCGACTGGAATTCGGAATGGTGGATGATGCGGTTGATCTGTTCGGTCAGCTTGCGGTCGATCGCGGCCTTGAGCGCGTCGACGGTGAGGAACACGTCCTCGCCGATGATCGCCGCATCTTCCAGCGCCTGCTGGGCAAGCGTCTTCACGGCCAACTCGATACGCGCCTGCTTGGCATCGCTGCCGGGCTTGAATTCCTTCTGGAGCAACATGGCGAAGTCATCGACCATGCCATCGGTCGTCATTTCGGCAGGCGCCGCCTGCTGAAGCATTTCCTGGGACATATTTCTCTCCGGGGAAGTGTGCCGGCGGTTATTCCGCGGACGCGTCCTGCTCGTCGGTGGCGGGGCGTGCGGCGGCGAGCGCCTTCATCAGCGCCGGATCCTTCAGCACCTGGTCGAGCAGTTCCTGTGCGCCGGCCTTGCCGTCCATGTAGAGCATGAGATCGTTGAGCTGCTCGCGCGCCTCCAGCAGCTTGGCGAGCGCTGGCACGTTGCGGGCGACCTGCCCGGGATTGAAATCCTCCAGCGTCCGGAACGTCAGGTCGACGCCCATCCGCCCCTCGCCGGTCAGCGTGTTTTCCACCGCAAAGGCGGCACGAGGCGCGATACGCTCTATCCGCTCCTCGAAATTGTCCATGTCGAACTCGACGAAGTCCCGTTGTTCGTGTGGCTTCTTCTCGACGAGACTCTTGCCGGACAGGTCCGACATCACGCCCATCACGAACGGGATTTCGATCTTTTGCCGAGACCCATAGGTTTCGACCTCATATTCGATGTGAACTCGAGGCGCGCGATTCTCCTTGATGAAACGCTGCCCGCCTTTCGCCGATGCCATGTCTTCGACCTCGCCTTGCTAGGGACCATGACAGCCCGCCGTTTCCGACAGCCTCTCATCGTTACCCCAGATGTGAAGGTCCGGAGCTTCAGCGTGGTTTCATCTTCCGGTCGTTCGGTTACCAATGACATGAAGGGGACAAGCTAAATGCGTTCCATATTCCGCTCGCCTCAGTCCAATATCCGCGACCCATTCGTCGACCAGCCGCGCAGTCGCTCAATGCGCCACCTCGCTGTTCAAGCCATGTGAGCAGGCTGGTACGAGCATCAGTCATCAGCTCAAACGGCACCGGCTTGCCAGTCTTGGCCTGGATCACGATCGCATGGGTACGGACCTCCCCACCGGGAACGAGGTCACCGATTTTCACCTTCACGACGTCGCAGCCTCGCAACTTGCGGTCGATCGCGCGATCGAAAAGCGCCCGATCACGAACGCGATGATGTTCGTCGAGGAAAAATCGGATCACCCAGATCTGGTGTGGTTTCAGCGCCCGCTTCGCTCCAACCTTGAGCCCAGCGTTCCAGGCGCGATGCCCTGCATCCACCGGATCATATTGTGCCTTTCCCATATTCCTTCTCCAGCGGCCAAAACGGCCGACAAAAAGATGGGACCGATTGAGCGCGGGCACCGGTGGAAGGTGTCGACCAATGCTTGCCGCTCGCCGGGAGGAGAGGGTGCGTCCGCTCCTGAGAAGAGCGGCCGTTCACGCTCTTTGGATCGGACCATCTGCAGCGAGCCAGATATTGCCGTTCCGGTGCCCCTAGGACGACCCTGGAAGCCGACCGACAGCTTTCCCGCCGTTTTCGCGCTCCGTCCATCGGTATGGAACGCCTGAGCCTGGCGGCTAGCTGCCGTTACGACGCAACGTTTTCTGAACCAGCCATAGATGGAGAAGCTGCAAACCTAGGAACATGAGGCCGATGCCGATGAACGTGGGAAGGACCATACCTTCCTGCCCAACCTTTGGCCGCACGTTCTCGGCCAAGAAAATTAACACTATGAAGGCGCAGGCGGCCATCACAGGAAAGAACGCGAGAGCTACAGGGCGAGGGGCCGACCAAGTAGCTTCCCCATTAAACCACCACTGCATCGGTATCCGATTGACGCCCTTAAGGCGTGCGTTTGCCAGTAACGCAAAACCGCAAAGGACTAAGCTGAAGAGGATGGCTATACCGACCATGGCCATGTGTAATTCTCCTAGGAAGAGCAGGATAACACATGATGCGGCGTCCGCTAAGAGGGCGCTCGCTGCCCAACCCCTCCCCGTGGCCATCACCACCACCAGAATGGCTCAAACTGGTGAATTTCGGTCCGTCCACTTTGACTGCAATAAGGCAATCAGAAGCAGGTTTGGTCATATGTGTCGATCGATAGCCGGTCAGAACGGGATCGTCAGTTGGCGGAAACCCTTAATGCTCCCTCCGCCGGGAAGCTTGATGACAAACGGCGCTGATAAAGCATTGCCGTCCGCAGTTGGCTTCACTCCCGTATAACGATCGGAATTGGCAGACTTTCGCGCTTTGCAAAGCACGATTTCGTTGCCGTTCGGAATAGGGCAATCACTGTTTTGTACAGGTTGCCCGATACCGAGAGCAGGAATGTCTGGCGGACCATAAGAGGCAACCTGCAACGCGACAAATATGGACAAAGCCTGCACTCAGCTTCTTCCTACCGCATCTAATCTTGCAATGCACTGAGGCGGAAGCGTGGCGGCCGGAGCGGGGCATAGCGGATGGTCTGGTAGTAAGCATCTGCTGCCGGAACGAATGGCCGCCATGAGGGCGCGAGCCGCCGGTCGCGAAAGACCCAAAATGTTGCCATTCAGACAGCACTCGGACGCTGCTGAAAGCCGCCGCCGGCTCGTCACGCTCCAACGCGATAGCGCAGCGCTTCAATGACAGCGACGAAACCGGACGAGTGCTGCCTGCGGCTCGGATAGTAGAGATGGTAGCCCGGAAACGGCGGGCACCAGTCCTCGAGCACCCGGATCAGACGGCCTTTCGCAATCAGTGGAAGCACCTGGTCGTCGGTGATGTAGGCGATGCCGAGACCATCCATGGCCGCCTGGAGTGCGAGAGCCGTGTCGTTCACGGTCAGTTGCCCGTCCACCCGCACGTTCAGAGCGCGCCCGTCCTTTTCGAACTCCCACGCGTAGAGCCCGCCATAGGTCGGAAACCGCAAATTGATGCAGTTGTGCTCGCTCAGGTCGTGAGGCGTCTTAGGCGGCGGACGGCGCTCGAAATAGGCCGTCGACGCGACCGCCGCCATGCGCATGTCTGGCCCGATGGGGACGGCGACCATGTCCTGCGCAATCGTCTCGCCCAGCCGTACCCCCGCATCGAAACGCTCGGCGACGATGTCCACGAAGCCGGCGTCGGCGCTCAGCTCCACCTTCAGCTCAGGATGGGCCGCAAGAAGCGGGAGCAGCACGGGCTCCAATATGGTTTTGGCCGCATGCGCGCTCGTCGTGATGCGAATGTTCCCAGCCGGCCTGTCCCTCAACTCACCCAGGCTTGCGAGTTCGGCCTCCACGCCGTCGACCAGCGCCGACACCGTGATCAGCAGGCGCTCGCCCGCCTCCGTCGGCACCACACTCCGGGTGGTGCGGTTGAGGAGACGGATGCCAATTCGCTCCTCCAGACCGCGGAGCGCATGGCTCACCGCCGACGTCGAGACGCCCAGCTGCGCCGCGGCCCGGGTGAAGCTTCTTTCTGTGGCGACGGCGCGGAACGCCAGCAGGTCGTTGAAGTCGTTGCGCGCCATTGTTGAATTCAACTCAAAGCCGTTTCCCGATTGTGCAGTCTAATCTTCACGGCAGCGCAAGCCTAGATGCGGACGACGAGGAGCGACCATGACCGACCAGACCAGACCGATGCGCGCGCCGTGGGGCGACATAGCGCCCAAACTCACCGAGATCAGCGATAGCGTCCTGTTCGACGACATCTGGTGCCGACCGGGCCTCTCGCCGCGCGACCGCAGTATGATCACGGTCGCCGGCCTGATCTCGCTCTACCGCACCAACGAGCTACCCTTCCACCTCGGGAAGGCGCTCGAGAACGGCGTGACCCGAGAAGAGATCGTCGAGATAGTAACCCACCTCGCATTCTACGCCGGCTGGCCGACAGCGAGCACAGCGATCGGCATCGTGCGGCAGGCGTTCGAGCAGGCCGACGCCAAAGCGGCGCCGGCGGCCTGACATTCGAGATCAGACGGAGATCCGACATGCAGAAACGTGAACTCGGCCGCAGCGGCCTTCAAGTCTCCACCCTCGGCCTCGGCTGCATGGGCATCAGCTTCGGTTACGCGAACAAGCTCGGCAAGGAGGAGGGCATCGCCCTGATCCGCGCCGCCGTCGAGCGCGGCGTCACCTTCTTCGACACCGCCGAGGTCTACGGGCCATTCGAGAACGAGGAGGTCGTCGGCGAGGCGCTCAGGCCCTTCCGCGATCAGGTGGTTATCGCCACCAAGTTTGGCTTCGACATCGACTTCGCGACAGGCGAGAACCGAGGCGTCAGCAGCCGTCCCGAGCGGATCCGCCAAGCCGTGGAGGGCTCGCTCAAGCGGCTCGGCGTCGAGACGATCGACCTGCTTTACCAACACCGCGTCGATCCGGCCGTGCCGATCGAGGATGTCGCCGGCACCGTCAGGGATTTGATCGCCGAGGGAAAGGTGAAGCATTTCGGCATGTCCGAGCCCGGCGTCCAGACGCTGCGCCGCGCCCATGCCGTGCAGCCTGTCGCCGCGATCCAGAACGAATATTCGCTCTGGTGGCGAGAGCCGGAAACCAACGGGATTTTGACCGCCTGCGACGAACTCGGCATCGGTTTCGTGCCTTACAGCCCTCTCGGCAAGGGTTTCTTGACCGGCACGCTGACGAAAGTGGACGCGGGCGACTTCCGAAGCACCTCGCCGCGCTTCTCGCCCGAGGCAATGGCCAAGAACCAAGCCTTCGTCGATCTGCTGAAAAGCGTCGCCGATGACAAGGCCGCCACTCCCGCCCAGATCGCACTCGTCTGGCTGCTCGCCCAGCGCCCGTATGTCGTACCAATCCCCGGCACCACCAAGCTGCATCGGCTGGAGGAGAATCTCGGTGCGGCCGAGATCACGCTGAGCGACGTCGATCTCGGCAGGATCACCGAAGCGGCATCGGGTATCCAAGCGGAAGGCGACCGTTATGCACCAGCCCAAATGGCGATGGTCGGGCGCGAGGCACCTACCGAAACCGTCTGATCAGGCTTTGCCGAGCTGAGCGCACTCGTCCTCCTATGGCCGCTTCCTAAGCCTCTGGGCCGGAAGCGGTCGGGCGGCAGAGTCCCCAAGGGGGACGAGCGCGTCCATTCCAGTCGACGTAATGAAGCCGCCGGGCCGTTCGCGCGCCAATCTCGATCGTTTAGCGCGCGAGCGTTGGCTCAAAAGCCGACGTTCGTTCATCAGTTAACAGGGCGAGTCTCGGCATAATCTGCGCTTCTGTTGCGTCGACCATCGAGCTGACCTGTTTGGTCAGACGATCGGCTCGGGCCTCCCGTCCCGACCCACCGCTACCATTGCGAAACTCGCGGACGCGGATCGGCAACGGTGCCCAGTCAGCAGATTCTCGGCCCAGAGTTCGACATTCACCCGCGTGGAGCTCCGTCCCGTCCATTCGATCCGTGACACGAGCTCCACCATCTCGCCCTCATGGATCGGGGCGGTGAAGTCGATCCGGTCAGAGCCCGCCATCACCATCACCGCGCGGGCATGGCGGGTCGCCGCGATGAAGGCGGCCTTCCCCATCATCTTGAGCGCATCCCCGCCATAAAGCGTGCCGTAATGGTTGGTCTGCGGCGGGAAGACCATCTCGGCCATCCGCAGCACGCCCTCCTCCGACACGGGCGACACGGGCGAGAGTGGCGGCAGAGGAAGCCGCGTCTCCGGCCCTTTCACCGCCACCAGTGTGAAGCGCCCGCGCGTGCACAGGCGCCGCTCCCCGCTGACCGGCACCTCGGCGACCAGCTCGACCTCGACATCGAGCGAGCTGTTGCCGACGCGCACGACCCGCCCCGTCGCCTCGACGATCTCGCCGGCCCTTGCGGGCGCGGCGAAATCGATCTTCTCGCAGGAGGCGGTGACGAAGGGCGCCCGGCCATGGCGCGCGGCGGCGAGGAACGCCACCTTGTCCATGTGCGCGAGCGCCACGCCGCCGAACAGCGTGCCGTGATGGTTGGTGTCGCCCGGAAACACCATGTCGATGAGCTGGACGACCCCGGTCCCGGCCTTCGTCAGGTTCATGTTACGCCTCGACCAGCAGTTCGGCGCGGAGCGTCCGGGCCGCCGCGACCATCGCCGCAATCGCCGGCTTCACCTCCTCCCACTTGCGGGTCTTGAGGCCGCAATCGGGGTTTACCCAGAGCTGCTCGGGCCGCAGATGCCGCCCCGCGAGCCGCATCAGCGCGACGATCTCCGCCTCCGTCGGCACGCGCGGCGCGTGGATGTCGTAGACGCCCGGCCCGATCGCGCTCGGATAGCGATAGCGGGCGAAGCCTTCGAGCAGCTCCATCTGCGAGCGCGCCGTCTCGATCGAGATCACGTCGGTGTCCATCGCGCCGATCGAGGGCAGGATGTCGTTGAACTCCGAATAGCACATGTGGGTGTGGATCTGGGTCGCGTCCGCCACGCCCGCCGCCGAGAGACGGAAGCAGTCCACCGCCCAGTCGAGATAAGCCTGCCAGTCGCGCTTGCGCAGCGGCAGGCCTTCACGGAGCGCCGCCTCGTCGATCTGGATCGCCTTCGCGCCGGCCGCTTCGAGATCGAGCACCTCGTCGCGGATCGCGAGCGCGATCTGGCGGCAGGAGGCCTCGCGCGGCTGGTCGTCGCGGACGAAGGACCAGTTGAGGATCGTCACCGGGCCGGTCAGCATCCCCTTGACCGGCTTGTCGGTGAAGCCCTGCGCCGTCCGCCACCATGCGACGGTCATCGCCTCCGGACGGGAGACGTCGCCATAGAGGATCGGCGGCCGCACGCAGCGCGAGCCGTAGGACTGCACCCAACCGCTGGTGGTGAAGGCGAAGCCGGAGAGCTGCTCGCCGAAATATTGCACCATGTCGTTCCGCTCGAACTCTCCATGGACGAGCATGTCGAGGCCGGCCTCCTCCTGCCAGCGGATCGCGCGCTCGGTCTCCTCGCGGAGGAATTGTTCGTAGGCCGCATCGTCGAGATGGCCGCGGACATATTCGGCGCGGGCGTGGCGGACTTCCGCCGTTTGCGGGAAGGAGCCGATCGTCGTCGTCGGGAAGGCCGGGAGGCCCAGCACCTCCGCCTGCGCACGGGTGCGCTCGGCATGGCCTGAGCGGCGCTCGCGCATGGCGGACGTCACGCCGGCGACACGCTCGGCGACCGCCCTGTCGTGGATGCGCGGCGAGGTGCGGCGGTTGGCGGCGGCCTTCGTCGAGGCGGCGAGTTCGGCGGCGACGCTCCCCCGCCCCTCGTTGAGCGCACGCTTGAGGGTGGAGAGCTCCTCCACCTTCTGCACGGCGAAGGCGAGCCACTGCGTCACCTCCTCGTCGAGCTTCGTCTCCAGCGCGAGATCGACCGGCACATGAAGCAGCGAGCAGGACGGCGCCAGCACCAGATCGCGCGTTGCCGCGATCGGCTCCAGCCGGTCGAGCAGCGCTTCGAGATCGGCGCGCCAAACATTGCGCCCGTCCACCACGCCAAGCGACAGCAGCAACGACCTGGGCGCCGCCTTCAGCACCGCATAGAGCTGCCCCGGCGCCCGCACCAGATCGACGTGCAGGCCCGACACCGGCAGCGTCGCGGCGAAGCTCAGATTGTCGTCGAGACCGCCGAAATAGGTCGTCAGCATCAACTTCACATTGCAGCGGCCGAGCTTGGCATAAGCGCGGGTCAGCGCCTGCCGCTGCGTCTCGTCGAGATCGAGCACGAGGATCGGCTCGTCGATCTGCACCCAATCCGCACCGGCATGGGCGAGCTGCCCGAGGATCGCGACATAGAGACCCAGCACCTCGTCGAGCATCTCGAAGGGATCGACGCCGCGCCCCTTGGCGAGGCTGAGCCACGTCACTGGCCCGAGCAGCACGGGCCGCGTCTCATAGCCCAGCGCGCGCGCCTCGCGATATTCGTCGACCAGCTTGAGCCGACCCAGCGCCAGCCGCTGCCCCGGCACCAGCTCGGGCACCATGTAATGGTAATTGGTGTCGAACCATTTGGTCATCTCGCACGCCGTGAGGCTGGCATGGGCATGGCCGCAGCCATCCTCCGCGCCCGTCGTGCCGCGCGCCATCGCGAAATAGGTGGCGAGATCGGCCTGACCCGCGGCCGCGCCGTAGCGGTCCGGGATCGCGCCCAGCATGACGCTCATGTCGAGCACATGGTCGTAGAGCGAGAAGTCGTTGGACGGCAGCCAGTCGGCCCCCAGCGCCTTCTGTCGCGCCCAGGCGGCGGTGCGCAGGCCTGCTGCGGCTTCGAGCAGCTCGGTCTCGCTGGCCTTGCCCGACCAATATTTCTCAAGAGCGAACTTCAGTTCGCGGCGCGGCCCCACACGCGGGAAGCCAAGCGTGGCAACGGTAACAGTCATGGTCTCCAACCCCGAAGAGGGGCGGGAAACCCGGGACCGGGCACAGGCAGCACACACGCCCGGACAAGCCCGGCCGCGCATCTGCAAGCGACCAGACCGGGCACCCCGCCGGTGGACGTTATCGCGTCGGAGGCAGGTCTCCTGGCTCACGGGTCAACGCGGACGGTCTGGCCTTCCCGGCAGGGCGCGAGCCCCGCCAGTGACACGTAACGACCGCCGCTCGCCGCTTACAGTTGCGGGGGCAGCGCCGGTTTCACACCGGCTTCCCGTCTTAGCTCCGGCGCGGACGAATCCGACCGGAGAACCTCGACCCCCCAAGCATCCGCTTCGGCCATGCTCTCGTCAAGTCGGATATAAAGATTTCCTTATATTGTTATGAGCGCCCTTAAAGCGGTTGTCTCCCACTGCCCGCGCGGATAACCAACGCGTCGCGGGCCTCGTGTCCGCAGATCGCGCCGGTGCCCCGAAAGGGGCTTAATAGGGAACGCGGTGAGGACGGCCCGGCCGCCCGAATCCGAGGCTGTCCCTGCAACTGTAAGCGGCGAGCGCGATGCACAGGTGCGGCGGGCAGAATGTCCCGAGCCGCCAGCCACTGGGCCGGACGCTAAATCCTGCGAGGCCTGGGAAGGCCGTGCATCAAGCGATGACCCGCGAGCCAGGAGACCTGCCGGCGTCTGGTCGCTCTTGCCTGGTCCAGGGGATGGCCGAGGCACGGACCTGTCCGGTCGAGCGACGTCATGCGGCGGGGGCCGCCTGGATGTCGTGGACCAGGTGTGGCGCCGCCCGGTCCGCGCGCCACCGTGCGCGTGCACGGCAGGCCCCGGCCCGACGCTGCTCGGCGCCGAGGGGTTTTGTTTCATGTCTCGCCATCGTTCCGGCCGTCTCTCCCGCCGGGTTCGCGATCTTTCGCTGCTGTTCGCCGCCGTGCCGCTTGCTCCCGCCTGGGCGGAGGATGCACCGGCGGCGGAGAACGGCTCGATCGTCGTCACCGCCTCGCGTGTCGACCTGCTCGGCAAGGCCGCGACCGCCAGCCAGGGCTCCATCACGCAGAAGGAGGTCGCACTCCGGCCGATCTACCGCCCCGGCCAGCTCTACGAGAGCATCCCCGGCCTCGTCGTCACGATCCACTCGGGCGAGGGCAAGGCGAACCAGTATCTCATTCGTGGCTATAATCTCGATCATGGCACCGACTTCGCCAATTTCGTCGACGACATGCCGGTCAACCGCCCGACCAACACCCATGGTCAAGGCTATTCCGATCTCGGCTTCCTGATCCCGCAGGTGGTGAGTGGCATCGACTACACCAAGGGGCCTTACACTGCCGGGATCGGCGATTTCGGCTCGGTCGCCTCCTCCCACACGCGCCTCGCGAACGAGATCCCGACGCAGGTGTCGGCGATCGTCGGCACCGAGGGCTATCAGGCGCTGTTCGGCGCCGGTACCGTCCATCTCTCGGGCGACCAGCGCCTGCTCGGCGCGGTCGAACTCGGCCATTATGACGGGCCGTGGAAGCCCGGACAGGATTTCAAGAAGGTCAACGCCGTCCTGCGCTACAGTCAGGGGACGGCCAGCGACGGCGTCAGCCTGACGGGCATGTACTATAAGAGCGCGGGCGGGCTCATCACCGACCAGCCGCTCCGCGCGATCGAGGACGGCACGATCAGCCGCTTCGGCACGCTCGACCCGAGCGATCACAGCCGCTCGCTCCGCTACAGCCTCTCCACGCATCTCGATAAGCCGGTGGGGCCGGGCCAGCTCGCGGTCAGCCTCTACGGCATCCATTCCACCATGACCCTATGGAACAACTTCACCCACTATCTCGACGACCCGATCAACGGCGATCAGGAGCAGCAGGACGAGAGCCGCACCACGCTGGGCGGTCTCACCACCTACACGCTGCATCACGATTTCGGCACGATCCAGAGCGAGACGGTCGTCGGCTTCCAGGGCCGCTACGACACCGTCTTCGTCGACCGGCGCCACACGCTGAAGCGCCAGACGCTCGACTATTGCATGCTGGAGCAGGAGGACGGGCCGGCGCTGCCCTATGCGGCGGTCGGCGGCTATTGCAACGCGGACCGCGTGCATCTCCTCGACCTCGCGCCCTATGTTCAGAACACGCTGCACTGGACGCCATGGCTGCGCACCATCGTCGGCTTCCGTGAGGAATATTACCACGCCACCGACACCAGCCGCACCAACGGCGGCGGCGGGACCGGCCATCAGTGGCTGGCCCAGCCCAAGGCGAGCGTGGCGATCGGGCCGTGGGCGAAGACCGAGCTTTATTTCAGTTATGGCCGGGGCTTCCATTCGGACGATGCGCGCGGCGTGTTCGGCACGGTGCCGGGCGAAGGCGTGCCACTCGCCGCCGGCCCGACACCGCTGCTCGCCAAAACGACGGGCAAAGAGATCGGCCTACGCTCCGACATCATCCCCAAGCTCTCGCTCCAGCTCGCCCTCTTCGAGCAGGATTTCGGCTCGGAGCTAGTATACAATCCCGACGTCGGGCAGGACGAAGCCGGCGCACCCAGCCGCCGCAAGGGCGTCGAGGTCTCGGGCCAGTATCACCCGTTCCGTTGGCTGGAGCTGAACGCCGATCTCGCCTTCTCTCGGCCGCGCTACCGGACGGCGGATCTCGCGGCCTTCGGGCTGGCCGGGCCCTACATCGCCGACGCGCCGAACTTCATCTACTCGGCGGGCATCCTCGTCGATGGCCTCGGCCGCTGGTCGGGCGGCCTGCAATGGCGGCGGCTCGGCACGCACCGCCTGAGCGACGGCGACGCCTTCCCGACGGACAAGGGCTATAGCGAGTTCAACCTCGACATCGCCTATGCGGTCTCGCCGCACTGGAAGCTCGGCGTCGGTGTCTTCAACCTGTTCAATAGCAAGGATGAGGCCGCCGATTACTACTACACCAGCCGCCTGCCCGGTGAGCCGGCAGAAGGCGTGACGGGCTATCAGGTCCATCCGCTGGAGCCGAGATCCGCTCGCTTCACGATTACCGCGACGCTTTAAGAGGCTAAATGCACCCGGCTCCGCGCTCTGCGCCGGGCCGGCTGCTAAGCCACTGGTCACGACCATAAGCTAAGTCCCCATCACCGCCATCCGCCCGAGCGACCGCCCGTCCGAGCGCCCCATCCTAGCGTAAGTCTCGCTTACTTCCCCCGCGCCCCGTATCGCGCCCGGAAGCCATCGGCGAAGCTCCTTAACCGCCCCTCCGCGATCGCGGCGCGGAGTTCCTGCATCAGGCGCTGGTAGAACCAGAGGTTGTGCTCGGTCATCAGCATCGCACCCAGCATCTCGCCCGAGCGGACGAGGTGGTGGAGATAGGCCTTCGACCATGCCGCCGTCGGGCTCTCGGGATCGAGCGGGGACTGGTCCTCGGCGAACCTGGCGTTGCGGATGTTGAGCGGGCCGTCCCACGTAAACGCCTGCCCGTTGCGGCCCGAGCGGGTCGGCAGCACGCAGTCGAACATGTCGATGCCGCGCTCCACCGCGCCGACGATGTCATCGGGCTTGCCGACGCCCATCAGGTAGCGCGGCTTCATCGGATCGAGCTGCCCCGGCGCATAATCGAGGCAGGCGAACATCGCCTCCTGCCCCTCGCCCACCGCGAGGCCGCCCACCGCATAACCATCGAAGCCGATGTCGAGCAGCGCGTCGGCCGAGGCCTTGCGCAGCGTCTCGTCCAAAGCGCCCTGCTGGATGCCGAACAGCGCCGCCCGCGCCGCATGGTCCCCGCCGCCGTCGAACGCATCGCGCGAGCGCTTCGCCCAGCGCATCGAGCGCTCCATCGCCTTGGCCTGCACCTCGCGGGTCGAGGTGGTCGGCACCAGTTCGTCGAAGGCCATCACGATGTCGGAGCCGAGCAGCCGCTGGATTTCGATCGAGCGCTCAGGCGAGATCATGTGGCGCGAGCCGTCCACATGGCTGGCGAACGCCACCCCTTCCTCGCTCCGCTTGGTGAGCGCGGACAAGGACATCACCTGATAGCCACCGCTGTCGGTCAGGATCGGGCGATCCCACTGCATGAACTTGTGCAGGCCGCCGAGCTTCGCCACCCGCTCGGCGCCGGGACGGAGCATCAGGTGATAGGTGTTGCCGAGGATGATGTCGGCGCCGATCGCGCGGACGTCAGCGGGCTTCATCGCCTTGACGGTGGCGGCGGTGCCGACCGGCATGAAGGCGGGCGTGCGGATCTCGCCGCGCTGCATCTGGATGGTGCCGGTGCGCGCCCGGCCGTCGGTGGCGGCGATCTGGAAGGAGAAACGGGGCTTCGTCATGGTCGTGCGCTTTGCCTCGTCCTTATGGCGAAGTCGAGGCGGGCGCGCCTTCCGTGTGTCACTCCGCCGCGATACAAGGCGTCAACAAGGGAGGTTGCCGATGCGTATCCTGTCTTTCGCTCTTCTCGCGTCCCTGCCGCTGGCCGCTCAGGCCGCCGGACCGATATCGCCGGGCCTGTGGGAGAACAGCAGCACCGTCACCTCGGTGGACATGCCCGGCGCGCCGCCCGGCATGATGGCCGCCATGAAGACGCCCCACACGATCCGCCACTGCGTCACGCCCGAGGAAGCCGCGCGCGGCCCGCAGGAGGCGATGAAGCATGACAGCAAGTGCCAGGTGAAGAATTTCACCATGGCGGGCGGCGTCTACCGGGTCGACATGATGTGCCCGAACATGACGATGCACAGCGAAGGCCGCTTCACGCCGACGAGCTACAGCAGCACCGGCACGATGACGACCAGCGGCGCGCATGGCGGCATGAAGATGAGCTTCACCGGATCGGGCAAGCTCCTCGGCCCCTGCCCCAGATAGGGGACTAGCGGACCAGTTCCTCCAGCGTCCTGGCGTCGACCGGCGGGGAGCAGAGGAAGCCCTGGAAGAAGTTGCAGCCCGCCCGCGCCAGCAGGGTGAGCTGGTCCTCCGTCTCGACGCCTTCCGCGATCACCGCGAGGCCGAGCGAGCGGCCCATGTCGATCACCGAGCGCACCACGATGCGGTCGCGCGGGCTGCCGACGATGTCCTGCGCCAGCCGGCGGTCGATCTTGATCGTGTCGAGCGGCAGCGCCTTCAGATAGGCGAGGCTGGAATAGCCCGTGCCGAAATCGTCGATCGCAACGCGCAGGCCTCCCGAACGCAGGTCCGCGAGAATCTCGGCGGCGTGGCCCAGATCCTCGATCAGCCCGCTTTCGGTCACCTCCACGGTCAGCCGCTCGCGCAGGCCCGTCGCCTCGGCGCGCGCCAGCATCCGGCCGGCGAAGCCCGGCTCCGCGAGATCGGCGGCGGTAACGTTGATCGCCACGCGCAGGTCGGCCAACGCGCCCTCCCACGCGGCGGCGGCATCGATCGCCTTCGCCTGCACATGGTTGGAGAGTTCGACCAGATAATCCGAGCGCTCGGCCGCCGCGAACAGCGCCTCCGCGCCCAGCTCGCCCAGCACCGGATGCCGCCAGCGCGCCAGCGCCTCGACGCCGACGATCCGCCCCGTCGCCACCGACACCTGCGGCTGCCAGAGGATCTCGATCCGGTCCTCGTCGAGCGCGTGGCGGAGGTCCAGCTCCAGCCGGCGATCCTCGGCGCGGCGGCTCTGCTGCCCTTCGGCGAAGACGCGCACCCGCCCCGCCTCGCCCTCGCGCGCATCGGCCAGCGCGAGGCTGGCGCGGCGCAGCAATTCGCTCGCATCCCGCTCGTCGGGCCGCGAGCCGGCGATGCCGATGCGGGCGGTGAGCGTCACGACATGCTCGCCCGCCACGAAGGGGCGGCTGATCGCCGCGAGCAGCTCGCCCGCCAGCATCTCGGCCTCGTCGATGGTGCTCGGCGTCGGCATCCCGATCGCGAACTCGGCGCCGGCGAGGCGGGCGACCATCCGGCGATGCGCCGCCAGAGGCCCGGCGATCCGCTCGATCCGGCGGGCGACCGAGCCGATGATCGTGTCCCCCACCGCGCGCCCGAAGGCGGCATTGACCGTATCGAAGCGGCTGAGCCCGATCACCAGCAGGATCGTCGGCTCGCCACGCGCCAGCCGCGCCTCGATCCAGCGCCGTGCGCCATGGCCGTCGTCCAGCCCGGTCAGCGGATCGCGCGGGCTCGCCCCGGCCCGCTCGCCGTCGAGCGGCTCGACATGGCCGATCACGGACGGCCCGCGCGCGCCGCCCTTCTCCAGCATGAGATGATGCGCGACCCGGCGCCCGTCGGCGGCATTGTGGGCGAAGGGAGCGACGCCGCCCTCCTCGCGCAGCCGCGAGACGGCGTGGAGCGCCGCCCGCATCCCGCCGCGCCCGAGCAACCGCTGCGCCTGCCCGCGCGTCACCTCGACGCCGCGCTCCGCCAGGCCGCTGGCGCGCGCGAGAGCCGGGCTCAGCGTCAGGATCGCCGGCCGATCGGGCGACCAGCGCCAGATCATCGCCTCGTCCGCCGTCATCCGCGCCTCGCCGGCGGCGACCCGGTGGCCGCTCGCAAGCCGGTCGGCATGGCGCTTGGCGAAGCGGAGCGCCTGCGCGAACTCGCCCTCCGCGAAGGGCGAGGTGAGATAATGCGTCGCCCCCGCCTCAAACGCCGCCGCCACCGCCGACGCCTCGCGCCGGCCGATCAGGAACAGCAAAGCCGCGCCATTGGCCTGCACCGCGTCCGAGAGCGCGCGCGCCGCGCCCAGCCCCTCGGCCAGCGTATCCCGCGCGTCGATCACCGCCACGCGGGCGCCGCTGGCGAGGAAGCGCCGCTCCAGCCCCTCGCTCCGCCGCGCGGCGAAGGCCGCCCAGCCGGCGCGCTCCGCCATGCGGGCGATTTCGTCACGCTGCCGGAACGACAGCATGAACAGAGGCGTCGACCCGGCCGGAGCTTCGTCGCTGATGGAAATCTCTTGTCTCCTGCGGGCGCGCCATGGGAGCGCACCCCACTATCCCGTGCGCCACGCTAGCCGCCGCTGCGAGCGTCGCCAACGGGCTTTGGCGGTCGTCCTGTCCCGCCTTGGGCAGGATTCGGCCCTCCTGCTCGCTCCGGCCGGCCTTGTCGAGCGAGGCCGCACGGCTTAGCTCTGACAGGATGACCAGCGTCGCCCCTCCCCCTGCCCGCGCGTCGGCGGACGCCGCGATGCTGCGCGACGGCTTCGGGCGGCGGATCGACTATCTGCGCATATCGGTGACGGATCGCTGTGACCTGCGCTGCCGCTATTGCATGGCCGAGGCGATGAGCTTCCTGCCCCGCCGCGAGCTGCTGTCGCTGGAGGAACTGGCCGAGCTGGCCGACGCCTTCATCGCGCGCGGGGTGCGCAAGATCCGGCTGACCGGCGGCGAGCCGCTCGCCCGGCGCGGCCTTCCCGATCTGGCGCACGACATCGGTCGCCACCTGAAGACCGGCGCGCTCGACGAGCTGACGCTCACCACCAACGCCACCCGCCTCGCCGAGCAGGCCGACGCGCTGGCGCGGGCCGGCATCCGCCGCATCAATGTCAGCCTCGACAGCCGCGACCCCGCGCTGTTCCGTCACATCACGCGGACGGGCGACGTGGCGCAGGTGCTGCACGGCATCGCCGCCGCGAAGGCCGCCGGGCTCGCGATCAAGATCAACATGGTGGCGCTGAAGGGTCTCAACGAAGGCGAGATCCCCGCCATGGTCGAATGGTGCGGCGCGCAAGGCTTCGACTTCACATTGATCGAGACGATGCCGCTCGGCGTCGTCGAAGAGGATCGCACCGATCGCTATCTGCCGCTCGACGGCGTGCGCCGCGCGCTGGAGGAACGCTTCACGCTGCTGCCCGAGACCCACCGCACCGGCGGCCCCGCGCGCTATGTCCGCGTCGCCGAGACGGGCGGGCGGCTGGGCTTCATCACCCCTTTGACCCACAATTTCTGCGAAGGCTGCAATCGAATGCGTGTGACCGTGCAGGGTCGCCTCTACATGTGCCTCGGCCACGAGGACCACGTCGATCTCAAGCAGGCGCTGCGCGAGGGCGGCCGCGCCGCGCTCGACGCGGCGATCGACGAGGCGCTGGCCCATAAGCCCCAGCGCCACCATTTCCAGATCGCCGGACGCAACGCCGCGCCCGCCGTCGATCGCCATATGAACGTCACCGGCGGATGAGCCGCGGCGTGGGCCGGGAAGACCGGCGCGAACCTCGTCTGGCGCTGGTCGCCTCCCCCACCCCTGCCGCGCAGGCGGCGGAGGCGGAGATGCGTCAACGCTACGAATGGACCGGCATCGCCGACGCCGACATGGTGGTGGCGCTGGGCGGCGACGGCTTCATGCTTCAGACGCTGCACGCCATGCTGGACCAGCACGAAATTCGTCCCGTCTTCGGGATGAACCTCGGCACTGTCGGCTTCCTGATGAACGAGTGGCGGCTGGACGCGCTGCACGATCGCCTCGCCCGCGCGCGCGCCTTCTCGGTCGCCCCGCTGCGCATGGAGGCCGAGACGGTCGATGGCGAGCGCTTCGCCAGCCCGGCGATCAACGAGGTCTCGCTGCTGCGCGAAACGCGGCAGACGGCGTGGATCGAGGTGAGCGTCGACGGCCGCACTGTGCTGCCCGAGCTGGTGTGCGACGGTGTGATGGCCGCGACGGCGGCGGGATCGACCGCGTACAATCTCTCCGCACAGGGGCCGATCCTGCCGCTGGGCTCGGGGCTGGTGGCGCTGACGCCGATCAGCGCCTTCCGCCCGCGCCGCTGGCGGGGCGCGATCCTGCCCGAGACGGCGCGCATCTCCTTCCGCGTGATCGATCCGGTGAAGCGCCCCGTCTCCGCCGTGGCGGATCAGCGCGAGATTCGCGACGTGGCGGTGGTGGACATCTCGATCGACCGCTCGATCGCGCTGACGCTGCTGTTCGATCCCGAGCACGCGCTGGACGACCGCATAACGATGGAGCAATTCGCGGTTTAGTTGTGGATAACGCGCAAACGGGGTTGCAAGGCCGGAAAAGCTGATGCATAGGCCCGCCCACGCCACGAGGCAAACGTTCCCCGGTAGCTCAGCGGTAGAGCATCCGACTGTTAATCGGACGGCCGCCTGTTCGAATCAGGCCCGGGGAGCCATTCTTTTGACAAGGGGCGAATCTGCCCTTTTTTCAAGGCCTTGCAGTTTAAGATCGCCATATAGGTTATTTTTGACCGCGATCTTATGCGCCGTAACCCTTTGGGGTTGCGGCTTTTTTTGTTCGTATCTCATCTGGCCTGTCCAGCTTTCTCCCCGCAGCTGAATTGCCCCAAGCTGAATCTGATGAGGCGCTCTGCCGCCTCCCGATTTCATCCTGCTTCGTTCGCTTCCCTCGAACATGGCAAAGCATCCTTCAAGAAAATTTGCGGATTACACGAATCAATCCGCCTCCTCCCTTTGGTTTTTGATTGATCTCACAACAACTCTCAATGGCCAGGGTACTGAAGTGCCTAGACAGGGCACATATATGCCGCTTTTCTGTCCTACACTGCCAAACTTCGGCTCGATCGCACTCATCTCCAAAACAATATCTTATAAATCGGGCCTTACAACCAAAGCGGAGGCTCCCATTTGCACTCTGCGATTCGGAGATTTTAGCTTGAGCCAAACTTTCTCTCACTCAGGGAATGGTTAGAACTGGGCCGCCAGCTGCTAGGCCGCTTTCAGGCATCCCTGTAGCGAAAGCGGAAGTTTATATCGATGAATTTAGCCGACAAGTTCTGAGTGAGAGCGACCGGGCAGCTTTCGGGGTGACTGCTAAGCGACCCAGCGACTTCGACGTGCTAAGGAATCATTTGATCAATTCCGACACAGGAGAGTAGGCATCATCGAAGAGGAATGCAGGTTCCGCGAATGGAATTTGCGGAGGCTGTCGAGACTTAACCGATTTGGGGGTAATTTGAGTCTAGACCAGTTCTGCGAAATGAGCTGAAATCCCACGGGATTTTGGCTAGGTGGACAAGTCGACGTTCGGTCCCGACGACAGGCGGGACCGAAAGGTAAGGGGGTTGATCGAGTTGCCGAATCTGGTGTTCCCGCGATTGTCGCGTCTGGCGATCAGCGGCTACGAGCCATATGTGAACGGCTCACAAGACGGGTTCGACCACCTGTTCCTTCCGGGCGTGAACGTGGTCGTCGGTATCAACGGCCTCGGCAAGACCACCCTCCTCAACGTGATCTTTCGAATGCTGGTTGGCCCATACGACCCCGCAAAGGGGGATCGGGATCGCCCTGGCCGGCGTCAGGCGGGACTGATCCGCGACAGGAACTTCAGCTTCTTCTCGCAGCGCGCGAAGGACGGTGCCATCGACGCCACCGCCACCGCCACGTTCCTGTTCGGCTCGCGAACGCTCAAGGTGAAGCGTTCGCTCCGGGATCTCTCGCTCATCGAATACGCCGTGGACGGCCACGACGTGATTGCGGCGATCGATCCCATCGAGTCAGATGCCGAACTCATGGACAAGATGGCCATGCTCATGAACTTCGACGTGGCCGGGGCCAAATCGAGAACGTCGGAGAGCTATCGCTACGATTACGACTTTGTGGTGCGCAACCTCATCTTCTTCCTCGAGGACAAGGTCCCGCTGATCTGGAATCCCGACGGTCAGTTCGTGATCCTGCGCATCCTGCTGGTCGACGAGCAGCTCTCAGAGGCTATCGCGAAGGCCCGCAATGACGTCTTGCGCGCGGACAGCCAATACAGGAACCGGCTCTGGGCCTCGAACAAGCTGCGAGAATCTATCAACGACGAGCTGGAGGCGATGCCGGACGCTACGGAGGAGATGGAGGAATACTCTCTCCTGGTGAGCGAGGTGGCGGCCCTCGACGAAGCCCGCCACGATCTCTTGGCTCAACGCGAGTTCTTCAGCGGGGAGATCGGAAAGACTGAGGACAACCTTCTGCGCGCACGCGCCGACGCGTTCGAGGCCCAGGTCACCCTTCGCAGCCTCGAGGCAGCCTACTTCCAGCAAGCCTTCCGCGCGGTGCGCGCGCCGGGTGACCTGATCCTGCAGTCGCTCGCTTCGCACGAGGGCTGCCTCGTCTGCGGGACCAAGACGGAGGCCACATACGAACGCGCCCGCATGCTCATGGAGCATCATCAATGCCCGGTCTGCGAAGCGGACATCTCGGTCGGCGAGGAGAACATTGAGGATCTGAGCGACGCCCGCCTGGAGGAGCTCAGGGCTGCCGAGGCCACCGCAGAGCAGAAGCGCCGGCTGGTCGATCGTCTCACCCAGATGTCCGCCGACCTGAGCGTCCAATACCGACGCGCGAACGACGATCTCCAGCGGACGCTCACCCACCTCGAACAGGCTAGGCGCCGCGAACGGAGCGAGGCCCAGCGGGCGGAACAGATCGCCAAGGTCGCCGAATTGCGCGGGCGGCTCGACGAAATCGACGCGGAAGTCGCCTCTTTGCGGGCTGAGTTGGACGGCCTCGTCGCGTGGCACAAGGGTCTAGTCGAGCAGTCGAAACACTACATCGCCGATAAGCACGAGGCGATCATCAGCGCCTTCCAGGAATATGCCTCGGCCTTCATGGTGGAGGACTGCAGGCTGCGGTACCGCACCGATCGTGAGGCCAGGGTCGCCCAGTCCGACGAGAAGATCGACTGGCCGGCCTTCGAAGTCTATCTCGCTTCCGGCGCGGATGCGATGCCGACGGTGCGCAATTGGCACACCGAGGTTTCGGAATCCCAGAAGGAGTTCATCGATCTCGCCTTCCGCATGGCGCTGCTCCACGTGGCGACGACCGGCAGTGCATCGATGCTGGCCGTCGAGACGCCCGAGGCCAGCCTCGACGCGTTCTTCGTCGAGAAGGCCGGCGCGCTTCTGAGAAACTACGCCGCCGCAAACCACGACAACGTCCTTCTCGTAACCAGCAACCTGACGCGCGAACGCATGATCGCGAGACTTCTCGGCACTCCGGATGCTGAGGATCTGGACACGCGCAAACGCCGGACCCTCAACCTTCTGAAGATCGCGCGGCCGACCAAGGCGTATCGGCAGAACCAGGAGTTCTACGACGATCGCTACGGCGAGGCGGTAGGCGAGCTGAAGGCCGGGGAAGAACGGGAGTCCGGCGACCGGTGATCGACGAACCGATCCAGTTCGGCGGCGCCCCACATCGGCTGCGGGGCTGGCTGATCTTCGTCCTCGAAGAGGCCACTCGCCAGGGCCTTGCCCCCGTGAGCCAGGAGAAGCTGCATCTGCTCTTCTTCTACGCGGCCGTCCTCGCCCCGGTGCACGGCGTCGAAGAACCCGTTCCAAAGATACTGAAGTTCCGCGACAGGCCCTTCTATCCCGAGGCCCAGGAAGAGCTGCTGCGCCTCGCTGCCAGCGGTTTCGCATCGTCTGAAGCACGCAGAAGCATCCGGGACGACGGTTGGGAGTCCCGGTTTGCCATCACGGCGGCCGGCGTCGAGGTGTCGAGCATCCTGAAGCGCTCGCGCTGGGGACGGCGGACCTCAGGCTTCGTGCAGGATCTCGTCGCCAGCTTCGCCGAGCTCGACCCGGACCATGCGGACCAGATTATCGACCAGGATGCGACCTTCCGGGATGGCCGGATGGCCGTGGGCGACATCCGCGACCTCAGAGAGGAGAATCTCGCGGCGGCGACTGCGCGCCACGTCGCCGACTTTGAGGTCGACGGAGTCCGGCCGGGCGCCCGCGAGAGCATCGCCCTCTACTTCGACTATCTGCAGGCGAGGCGGGCAGCCTGATGGCCACAACGCCACCTCCACCGATGTCCCCAGCAGAGATCGCTGCGATGTCGGCCGCGCGGCGCAACTTCTCGCACCGCCTCTTCGACAGGGACACGCAGTTCGTCGAGACCGTGCTCGACTGGCTGCTCGCGGAACGCGCCGACGGCCGGCTGGCGACAGGCGCTCCGGTCACGTTGGTCCTGCACGACTTCCTGCCCACCGCGACCGCGCTGGGACCGGCAGTCGCGCTCAACAACGGCGCGGCGGTCGCCGGGGCCGTCCACCTCTGCAACGAGAGCCTCACCCGCGCGGCGATCGCGCTCGGCGCGACGGACCTGAACACGGCGGCAGCGCATCAGGCCGCACTCGATCAGCATCAGCTCGGCGCACAGACTTCTGTCACCTTCAACCCGAACACGGGCGCGGTCCAGGTAAGGCTGGGGTGCCTGCAGCTCGCTGCGCCGGTCGAGATGATGCTGTCCGCGCATCTGGCGACCGCGTGGCAGAATGGAGGGCTCACGGCCCTGCCTTTGTCGCTCAACGACTTCCATGCCGGCATGACCCGCGACGACGGCATCGGACGCCTGTTCTTCGAGGGCGGCGCGCCGCGGTCGCTCCTGAGGATGTACTATAGGAATGCGATCTATCTCTTCCTGAAGTTCCAGGTGGGGGTCCGCAACGCGAACGG
Organism: Sphingomonas sp. PR090111-T3T-6A; assembly: GCF_000383095.1. Classification (GTDB taxonomy): domain Bacteria; phylum Pseudomonadota; class Alphaproteobacteria; order Sphingomonadales; family Sphingomonadaceae; genus Solisphingomonas. The sequence continues at coordinate 185,424 of NZ_AORL01000015.1, read as the reverse complement.
CTACCGCATCACGCCCAAGGACCGCGTCGTCCGCGTGACCAGGACGTCCGATGCTGAGACGGTGGCGGTCACCGCCATCTGCCCAGGCGCGGCTGACGAGGCTGCGGCGGCGGCCGCCGTGATCCGAATTCTCACCGACGCCAATTCCCGTCTCGCGCAGGACGGCGTCGCCACCCACATCACCTGCATGGACTGCCCATCGTTGCAAGGACCGAACAACGAGTGCGCCACCGCGCCGCTCAGCCTGCGGCACCGCCACATCGAAGCAGCATGACCGGTCGCCCGTCCCTCGTTGACAGCAATCCCATCCGGAAGCCCGGCGACGACCTGTTCGGCAGATGGCCATTCGCTAAGAGCGTGGCGAGAATCGTCCGCGACCCGTATAACTCCGGGCTGCTCGTCCTCGGCATCGAAGGCGCGTGGGGAGCCGGCAAGTCAAGCGCGCTCCAGATGGCTGCCGAGGAACTCACCCGCGACGGACGCCACCGGGAAGTTCTGGTCAGCGCGTGGCGCACATCCAGTCAGGAGCAGTTCCTCGCAAACCTGTCCTACGCGATCTCGACGGCGATCCGCCGCGACTGGCAGAGCGCAGCGCGACGGATCGTGCTAGCGAAGCTCGCACGGCAGTCGCTTCCGATCCAGATCGCGATCTTCACACCGATCTTCTATCTCATGGCGCTCTACTTTCTGCCGGACGTCAGGGGATGGTCGCGCATCGTGGCGAACAACCCCAAGACCTGGATCGAGGGACTGGGAGTCTTCGGCCTTCCGGTCCTCGGCTATTTATTCTCCAAGCTGTCCCAGCCGGCGGTGGAGACATTCCGGTCGATGCTAGGAGGCACCAAGGCGGACGCCATCGGCGCGTTGGAGCGGTTCGCGTTCGACTTCGACGTCCTCGCTGCCGCCCAACCGCGCGGAACGCGCTTCGTGGTCCTCGTCGAGGACTTGGACCGATGCTCGCCCGCACACGTCATCGACGTGCTTAGCGCCATCGCCCAACTCGACGGCCATCCCAAGGCGAACCGCATCGCCTTTCTTCTCGCCTACGAGGGCGACAAGCTGATCAAGAGCATCGCCGAGGCCCTCAAGAAGGACGGGGTCGCCGAGAAAGCAACGGACCTAGCCCGCGACTATCTCGAGAAGGTCGTGCATCTGGAACTGCCGCTGCCGGACCTCGCATCCGGCATCACTTCGACCAATCCGCGCAGACTGCCGCCCACCCCGACGGTCGTTCGCGGCGCGCTGGTCAGTCTCGCCTTTGTGGCCGTCGCGGTAATGCGGCTGGCAGGCCCTTGGGCAAACTGGGCGGCCGCATGGACATTCGTGTCGATCGTCCTGCTCTTTGCCGTCGAGGGCATCGCACGAAGATTAATGAGGCCGCGTCACGAGAGATTCGAACCTGAAGGCTGGAACGAGGCAACCTCACAAGTTCAGCCGTGGCTGGAGAAGCTGCCACTCCGTCAGCGCGCACGCGTACTGAGTCGCGCTCGCGCGGCACTGATGTTTCAGCCCCAGGGTGCCCTTTCCGCCTGGGAGGCGGTGTCGATAGCAACGCTCGCCTCGCGCTGGCCCGAACGATTCAGCCGCGAAAATCTCAAGGCGATGATCGGAACCAGCGTCGTCGACATCGGCAAGGACTTCATGCTTCAGGAGGTCACGGACGCGATAAAGGCAATGGCGGCGGCATCGCTCGAAACGGCGCAGTTCACCGATCCGGCGAAACTCTATGCCGTCGTGTCAACGTTCAAGCGCTAGCAGGCGAAGACGACGGCATCTTCGGAGAGACCAAACTGTCCGCCTTGCTGGGCGCTCAGCCGCATCGCCCGCAGCGGCGAATGCCGCACTAGGTCGAGCCCCATGTCCTGACCGAGCTCAGCAATGATCTTAGGGGCATCAACCCCGATGCCGGCATAGCTGCTGCCCCCGACGATCACGGTGATCAGCCCCCCGGGGCGGATGCGCTCGGCGAGGTCGGCGATGATCCCCTCCATGTCGGCGAAGTAGGAGCGCAGCATCGACGGTATTCCCCGATGCCAGAGCTGGGACCGGCTTTCCTCGACCGCCTCCAGCGCCCGCAGGAATTCCGGTGAGCTGCCCGCCGGTTCCCGGCCTTCCCTGTTAAGCTGGACGTGCGAATGCATTGTCGCCAGCCGCAGCTTCCGGTTGTCCTGCCCCGATCTCAGATATCCCAGCATCCATAGTTCAAGGTTGTAGATATCGGTATAGTCAAAGCTGTTTGGGTACGGGGGCGAAAAGATTGCGCAATCTGCCTCCGGCAGATCCGCCGTCTCCACCCTCGCATCACCGTGGTGCACGCGAACATCGCCCTGTAAACGGTTACTGAATCGGACGATGTCGCTGTAGCCGGCATTGCAGGCGCCACGCATCGCATCCACGACATGGCCGCCCGTGACCACGCGCTTGTCCCACCCGCGCCGATACTTCCTACCCTTTCCGTTCACGACGACGTTGCTCACGTCACGCAGGACCGAACCGAGCATCACGCGAAGGAACGGCCTGTGCTCCTCGCGGGCGAGGTCGATCGCGTCCGCGAACGCCCCGATCTGCGCGGCAACGGGAGCGTTGAAGACCCAACGCCCGCCGTCGCCAGGTTCGATCAACGTCGAGGGGGCGTGCGCATACCGCGCCAAGCCACCGTCCTTCGGACGCCCACCCAGCACCGCAGCGATGTCGGCCGATAGCGCACCCGTATCGTAACGACGCGTCTTGGCCGCGATCAAGTCGGCCATGAAGGGATTCACCTCCACGGTGTCGCAGTCGATGCCAAGGAAAGAGCAGACCAGCGCCGTAGTCCCCGATCCCCCGGTCGGGTCGATGCAGCGCCCGACAGGCCGGCTGTTCTCTTGAAGGGCCTCCATGACGAGACGCGGCGAATACGCCTCCTTGAAGCGAAACCAGCGTTGATACGCCAGGTCAGCCGCTCCCACGTTGGACGATAGCGACCCCTCGCCGTGAGGAAATAGCCAGTTCTGCAGCACTGGCGCTCCCATAAGCAGGTTAGCCGGGAACGTCGAACGTTCTGCGAAGCCCATTTCCAAAACAGTCATATTCGAATACTAATACGAATATGTCGCGACCGCGAGCGGAAAATCGAATGACCGAGTGGGAGCGGACCGCCCTGTCGCAGGCGATCCGCAAAACCGTCATTTCCCAAGGAAATTACAGCTCGATCGTGCGGGAGACCGCCGTTCGACAACCGGTCGTGAGCCAAGCCCTCCATCGACGCCTCGTCGTCCGCACCCAAGCCGTCGATCGCCTATTCGAATACCTTCTCCCGAATTCGAGCCCCTCCCCCGCATCAGACCAGGACGACAAATCTGCGGCGGACGAAGACGCCCTCCGGCGAAGGGAAAGGCTCATCGGGATGCTCGACCGCCTTAGTGACGGCTCGGATGAGGCTGACGATCGGCTCGCATCCATCCTCGCCGCGCTCGGCGTCTTCGCCGGGCCCGGCATCGATCAGCAGCAGGGCTGATCACCCTTCCCATCTTGACGTCGACCCCACGCCATCGGGATATGCCGCCTGCGCCCTTCCCGGGTGTCGAGGGGCCGAGACCGAAATGACGCTAGAGCGCTGGGATCCGCTTCGCAGGCGTTGGATCTTCTATGCAAGTCAGCAAGAGCAATCTGCTGATTGCAGGGCCAATCCGTTCGAGAAGGTCCCGGGAAAGATCTTCCTCGACACGAACGTCGTGAACCTCATCGTGAAGTGGCCGGAGCAGGTCTTCGAGAACGTTCCCGCTCCCATGAGCGTGGACGAGAAGACGGCACACGACATCGAAGCGCTGATGCACGTCTTCTTCACCGGCCAGAGGGCTTATTGGGAGCTCGCCGCATCGGCCAAGACCATCGAGGAAATCTCAAACACGCCGGACGAGGACGTTCGCGAACGGCTCATGGATTACGCGATCCAGGTGGCCGACCAGATCAGCGCGGGCAGCCGCCACGGTCGGGACCTCGGTCGCCGTCTCAACGACAGCACTCTTTTGAGCGCGCTTCCCGACCCGAACGATCGAGAGCTTCTCGGCAACGCGATCGGCATGGGCTGCGACGTGTTTTGCACGCGTGACCACAAGACGATCATTAAAAAGCGCCACCTTCTACCGGCGCTTCCACTTCGCATTCTGACGCCGGTCGAGTGGTGGCAGACGATCAAGCCGTGGGCAGGATTATGGTGCTAAGATCATCCCGCCATGATGAGCATCTGGCTGTGCGTTTGATTAAGCGATCGCTTTCGGATCGCCGGGATCGCTGCCAGATGTCGGATGTCGGGGCGTTAAGCTGAATTTTTCAGGTATTCTTTTGCATCAACGGCAATCATACCTAAAATAAAGTACAATAAACTACTAAAATCGAGACCATACCTCCACGATAGGCGTTATATTTATGATTATCGCTTTTTTTGATACATCCTTCTATTGCGTTATACTCCACCGAGTTTTGCAAATCCTTTACCCGTGAAATCGCCTTCACAAGTTGATCAATATTCGCATCAGGCAGGTCCAGACTTGCCGCGAACAAGCTTGCCTTCTGCCCAAAGCCCCATGCCGCGAAGTCGATCGGCCTGCGGCAGCGTTACCTGGGCGATACGATCGTCGTCATCTATAACGCGATCGCCGAATTGCCGAGCGCGACCCGGCGGCAGCTCACGCGCGAAAAAAATCAGCTGCGCCGCAGGTTGATGGAGGTCGCGACCGGTCATGAGTCGCCGGCCCCCGTCGAGAGTGGTCGGGTAACCCATAGCTGTGGAGCCGGACTGGGGGAGTCAATCTCGATCGAGGAGGGGCGACAGCGGCTGCTCGACTATGCGTCGCCGCGGCCGCTCAGGAGCTGGGCGGGCCCTGTCGCCGGCGCCGGCGAAATAGAAGCATCGCTGGGGATTCCTCGTTCGACACTCAGCAAGTGGCAGCAGCGCAAGGCGGTTGTCGGTCTCCTTCGTGGTGAGCGGAAACTGGCTTATCCGCTGGTCCAATTCGTGGACGGCAGGCCGCTGGAGGGAGTTGCCGATGTGCTCCGCCTGGCGCCGGACGCGCGATCCGGATGGCTGTGGCTGCGACAGGCGCATGGCGCGCTCGACGGCCACGCACCTTTGGAGTTGCTGAAGGCGGGCCGGAAGGTGGACGTCGTCAAGGTTGCCCAGCGCGATTTCGCGTGACGGGATGCTAGCCCCCGAGACGTCAGTCTCACTCACCCGGCGCTTCCAACCTGTTTCGCCGAGACCGAAGTCGGACCGCTGATCGCGCCAGCGGAAGCTGAGCGCGTCACGACTTGGATCGAGGACACCGTAGCTGGAGGTGATCGCTTCTCTAACCTACATGAAGGATTTCAGGGCATCTTTTCTTTCAATGATACGATTGCCCAGGAGTTGCAGTTCCACGACTCTGGCCGTGACGCCAAAGTGATCGGCAGCATCCTCATATGCATCTTCAGCCAGGTCACCGGCTAAGACCGTCACAAGCGATTCAATCGGGCAGAGTAATTCAGCGGCGAAGCCAATCTGCGCCTTCTGTCGGTGCGTCCGGCTGCGGGTCACTGGCCGAAGCGGCTCCCCGTTCTTTTCCAGAATCCGATCACCAAAAATGCGCGCGAGATCGAAGCGCCGTCCATTCCTGTACCGAGAACGCAGCACGATGTTTGATCGAGCACCAGGTTCATTCAGTTCGAACGACAGAGGTGCTCCTGTGGCCGACGCTGCAGTCGCGCCTTTCATCACACCGGTCATTCCACAAAGTAGATCGTCGGTTACGACATCGCCCGGCTTCTCCAGCGCACGCAATGCCCTCGCCGCACGAACGCCCTGCCGCCAAGCCGAGGTTTCCCCGCAGGATTCCCGATATCCATCTCCAAGTGTCGCGGCATCGCCCGATCGAGCGCTGATGCCATTCCTGTTGACCAACCCGACGAGTTCCATGCGATCGAGCGGAGCCCGTTCTCCCGGACCGTCAGCGGCGAGTTCCTCAATAGCCTCGGTCCCTAGTTCCTCGCTCTCCGCCTCTAGTTGCTCGATCAGCGCATCGTCCGCCTCGCCCGGATCCCAGCCCAAAAGTGCCTCAAGCTTACGGAACCGTGCTAATCGGGGATCTGCGCGCTCAACGGTAAGCGCTTGCCACAGATCGGCGAGATTGGTGGCCCCGACTTCGGAAACGCGCAACCGCTCCAGCACACGGCGCACGAAATCATCAATTGCCGTCTCAAAATCTGCGGCGCTGACGGAAAGCGGCAGAGAAGACAGATAGCGCAATGGCTGGCCTGGACCAGGCTCGGTCGGGACCGGATCGAAGAGGATTTGCTCGCCATCGGTGACGATGGTGATATTCGGCCAGATCCATCCGCCGCCGATCGTCGCTGTCTTGTGGGCGAGTTCCCAGCTTGAGGTCCGCCGAAAGGGCTCCCAGCGCAATCGCCACCAGTTCCAGGTCAGCCACTCGGCAAAATGATAGGCAGGGAGAGGCGCGTGGCGCCGGGTACGCCCCGCCAAACGATCCTCGATCTCGGTCACCCACCGATCGCCCGCACGAATCCCGAGCGCAGCGTAGGTCGCGCGCGTCTCAGGCGGGCCATATTCAAGCCCTTCCCAAAGACTCTCTATTTGAAGGCCTTCATCCATGAAGTCCCTTAGTGTCGACTCCCGGGAAAGGCACAAGCCCTCTGCGATCGACCTACTTCGCGGGCACCGCCCAGACTAGCGACGTCGCAACCGCTCCGCCCGGTCGCCATGACCGCGCTCGTCGCCTCGCTCGGGTTCGTGCCGATGGCGCTCGGGCATGGCGCCGGCGCCGAGGTGCAGAAGCCGCTGGCCACTGTGGTGATCGGCGGGCTGGTGTCGGCGACGCTGCTGACCCTGTTCCTGCTACCGACCCTCTATGCCCGCTTCGGGGGGCGTAGGGAGGTAATCGATACCCAGTGACGTACAATTCCCGATCGGGAAGAAACAGAGGCGGGAGTGACACTCTCCGCATCAATCTTCCCGATCGGGAACACTGGGTCTGCCGTCAGCGGCGGCCAATCGCGATGGTGGAGTGATCTTCGACGGCCACCGCCACGCCGCTGGCCTTGCGTTCCGAATAGCGATCCACCAACTGTGCGGTGTGCGAGCGCATCAGCACGGTGATGCGTACCAATTCTTCCATCACATCGACGATACGGTCGTAATAGCTGGACGGCTTCATCCGCCCGGCTTCGTCGAACTCCTTATAGGCCATCGCCACGGATGACTGGTTCGGGATCGTGAACATCCGCATCCAGCGGCCGAGCAGGCGCAGCGTGTTGACTGCATTGAACGACTGTGACCCGCCCGACACCTGCATGACGGCGAGCGTCCGCCCCTGCGTCGGGCGCATGCCCTTCATCTCCAGCGGCAAGTGATCGATCTGCGCCTTCATGATGCCGCTGATCTGGCCGTGGCGCTCGGGGCTGCACCAGACCTGCCCCTCCGACCACAGCGATAGCTCGCGCAATTCGTGGACCGCCGCGTGATCGTCGCCGGGATACTGATCGGGCAGCGGCAGGTCGAATGGATCGAAGATGCGCGTCTCGGCCCCGAAGAACCGGAGCAGGCGCGCGGCTTCCTCGACTGCCAGCCGCGAGAAGGACCGAGCGCGGAGTGATCCGTAGAGTAGCAGGATGCGGGGCGGTTGCTGATCGTCGCCGATGCCAAGCGCCGGACGACGGATTGCGAAGGCGGGATCAAGCGCAGGGAGATGATCGGGATCGGTGAGTATGCGGACACGACTCATAGGGCTTCCTTCGGCCTGTCGAAGATCGTTGCGCTAACCAAATGGGCGGCGAGCGCGCCGGCAAGTTGCGCGGCGATGAAGCCGGGCACGCAGACCGGGGCGATCCCGGCGAAACTGCGGCTCAGCGAACGGGCGATGGTGATGGCGGGATTGGCGAAGCTGGTGGACGAGGTGAACCAGTAGGCGGCGGTGATATAGAGCGCGACGCTCGCCGGGATGCTGTCAGGCCGCACCCTCGCCGTTCCCAGGATCGTCAGGACGAGGCCGAAGGTGGCGACTGCCTCGGCCATCCATTGGCCGGGGCCGCTGCGCATCCTGTCCGACAATTGGAGGATCGGAACGTCGAACATCAGATGGGCCATCCAGACGCCGAGAATGCCGCCCACGATCTGCGCCACGACATAGGCGATGGCTGCGTCGGTCCGAATGTGCCCACGCAGGCGCATCACCAACGTGACCGCTGGATTCATGTGCGCGCCAGATAGAGGCGCCAGCATCGTGATCAGGACGAACAGGATGGCCCCCGTCGCGACCGTGTTACCGAGCAGGGCGATAGCGATGTTACCGCCGGCAAGCCGCTCCGCCATGATGCCCGAGCCGATGACAGTCGCGAACAGCAGGAAGCTGCCCAGCGCCTCGGCCAGAATGGCCCGACGGTTCACGCCGGAAGGATGCAATTGCCGGCGGCATCGACTACCTGCTCGCCATCTTCCTTGGCGAAGGCGCCGCGCTGGGGCTCAGGCAGGATGTTGAGCACCACCTCGGAGGGGCGGCACAGGCGCACGCCGAGCGGCGAGACCACCAGCGGCCGATTGATGAGGATCGGATGCGTCATCATCGCGTCTACGAGCGCCGCGTCCGTCAGACTTTCGTCGCCGAGGCCAAGCGTGTCATAGGGCGTGCCCTTCTCGCGCAGGAGCTGACGTGGGCTGATTCCCGCCCTCTCGATCAACTGGAGCAGCATGACACGCGATGGCGGCGTCTTGAGGTATTCGACGACATGCGGCTCGATACCGGCGTTGCGGATCATCGCGAGCGTGTTGCGCGACGTGCCGCAGTCGGAATTGTGGTAGATGATGACGTCGGCCACGAGGCGGTCCTTCAGCAACAGGTGAGATCGGCAAGCAGCGGCTCGCAAAGTTCTGGGCTTCCCGCGCAACAATCCTTGGCGAGGAATGTCATGAGGTGCCGGAGTGTATCGATGCTCGCGCGCTGAATCTGGTGCCGGCCGCGCTTTTCCGACGTCACCAGGCCAGCTTTGGCGAGCACGGCTAGGTGCGTAGAGAACGTACTCTGCGTGAGGCCGCTGGCCGCGACCAGATCGCCGGTCGCCAATCCGTCCGGCTCATGGCGAACCAGGCGCCGGAAGGCGTCCAGACGTGTGGGATGGGACAACGCCGCGAGTGCGGCCAAGGCGTCATCGGTTTCCATACATCGTTTTTATCCGATGCATCCGCGGGCGTCAAATCGCATCGATAAATCCCGATGAATTAAGTTCCTGTACCGCTCGTCCGGAATCCGATCAGCTGCAAAATCTCCAAGTCAGCGTTACCTACTACGTAGTTTGGCCAACCGGGCCGGAGCAGGTTCGGGATGGACGACGTCGCCACTGAATGACCGAAACGGGGCGCGTAGCCCGTCCCCTGCCGACCTAATTGCGGACGTCATGAACTTAGCCGGTCGACAAACCGGAGAAGACAGGGCCGGTCAGCCGTTGAAAACGCAGTTCACCGGACGAGTCGGCACCCCACACCCAAAAATCTGCTTGACGATAACAAGACGACCGGTCATATATCTATTCATGCCCAGACCAGCCAACCCCGAAACGCGATCGCGCCTCCTGAAAAAGGGGGGAGACCTCGTCAGCACCCGCGGCTTCAACGCCACCGGCGTGCAGGAGATCACGGCGGCGGCAGGTGTGCCCAAGGGCTCGTTCTACAATTATTTCGAAAGCAAGGAGGCCTTCGCAGTCGAAGTCCTGACCGAGTATTGGGATTCGGTGCTTGCTACCTACGGCCCGATCCTGGCCGATCACGGCACGCCGCCGCTTGCACGTATCGCGCGCTATTTCGCGGGCCTGGTAGAGTTTCACGAACGCCGTCGTTACGCGGTTGGATGCCTGATCGGGAATATGGCGATCGAGGTCACGCCGTCGAGCGAGAGCGTACGCATCAAGCTAGCGGCAATCTACCGCCAGTGGATGGCCTCGCTCACGGAATGCCTGCGTGAAGCCCAGGCCCAGAGTGAATTGCCGGCCGGAAAGGATCCGGCACAAGTTGCCGCCGCGCTGGTCGACGCGTTCGAAGGCGCGGTCACGCGTGCCAAGGTCGAACGTAGCCGGTCGCCGTTCGACAGTTTTGAAGGTTTCGTTTTGCCCGCCCTCGTGACCTGAACATTTTTGCCCGACAAATAGACGACCGGTCATATATTTTATAGTTTCTCGCTGGAACGCCGCGCCAGCGAGCGATGCCTCTCATCCGCGGCACATCGTAAAGGACTGAACAATGCCTACGATCACTACCAAGGATGGCGTGAACATCTTCTACAAGGATTGGGGATCGGGTCAGCCGATCGTTTTCAGTCACGGCTGGCCGCTGTCGGCGGACGACTGGGATGCCCAGATGCTGTTTTTCCTCCGCCACGGCTATCGGGTGATCGCCCACGACCGGCGCGGCCATGGCCGGTCCGACCAGCCCGGCACCGGTAACGACATGGACACCTGGGTTGCAGACCTCGCAGCCCTCACCGAGCACCTCGACCTGCGCGACGCGATCCATATCGGGCACTCGACCGGTGGCGGTGAGGTGGCTCGCTATGTCGCTCGCCACCAGGAGCGCGTCGCCAAGGCGGTGCTCGTCGCTTCCCTGACGCCGAACATGTACCGGAGCGAGGACAACCCGTCCGGTCAGCCGGCGGACTGGTTCGAGACCATTCGCGGGGGCGTGCTGGGCAACCGATCGGAGTTCTATCGTTTCGTCTCCGAGAATCCGTTCTACGGCTACAATCTCGATGGGGCCGAGCGTTCGGAGGCCATCATTGCGAACTGGTGGCGCCAGGGCATGGCCGGCGGCGCGCTCGCCCATCTCGCGACGGTCGACTCCTGGCTCGAAGACTATACCGCAGACCTCGAGAAGATCACCGTGCCGGTGATGGTGATGCATGGCGAGGCCGATCAAGTCGTCCCGTTCGCCAGTTCCGTGCCGCGCGCGGTCGATCGCCTCAAGAACGGGTCGCTGAAGACCTACCCGGGCTACCCACATGGCATGCTGACCACACATGCCGATGTTCTCAACCCCGACCTGCTCGCGTTCATCAGGTCCTGACGGCATCTCTCCTCCGTCATCGCGTATGTCGAACATTGGGGGTTGTGAATCGAGGAGGGTTCGGGTTTCGGCGTCGTGACGAAGTCACGAACAAGAAACTCAAACCCTCCTCGAAAACACGTTGATTAACGACACCGCCCCACCACCAGCCACAACCAAGCGTCGAACCTATCACATCCCCTCAGCAGACCGACCGACACAGGACCGGTCGCCGCGACGAGATAACCCACCACCCTCGTGAATGCGTTCGTATGAAGACCAGGACGCGCGCAGAGAAGCGGGTGTTGGCGCGACAGACCCGGGCAGCCTAGTGCCGCCACTGATGGCGGCAATTCGAGGCAAAGTGGACAATCGAGGCAATCGATGCTATCTAGGGTAACGTCCGATGGGTCGGAGTTGACTATGGCTAACCTAGCGCTTGCAGGCCGGCGGGAGAAAAAGGTCCCGGGATTGAGCGAAGCCGCGATCCGGGCCGCGCTCGCGCAGAGCAATCCGGAGGTCCCGACCGGCGACCTCGAGACGATGGCTGATACGATCGTCATCGTCTACAACGCGATCGCCGAGTTGCCGAGCGCGACCCGGCGACAGCTCACGCGCGAAAAAAATCAGCTGCGCCGCAGGTTGATGGAGATCGCGATCGGGCATCCGCCGTCGTCAGTCCCCATCGAGAGTGGTCGGGTAACCCATAGCCGTGGGACCGGACTGGGGAAGTCGATCTCGATCGAGGAGGGGCGACAGCGGCTGCTCGACTATGCGTCGCCGCGGCCGCTCGAGAGCTGGGCAGGCCCTGTCGCCGGCGCCGGCGAAATAGAAGCGTCGCTGGGGATTCCTCGTTCGACACTCAGCAAGTGGCAACAGCGCAAGGCTGTCGTCGGCCTCCTTCGCGGCGAGCGGAAACTGGCTTATCCGCTGGAGCAATTCGTGGACGGCAGGCCGCTGGAGGGAATTGCCGATGTGCTCCGCCTGGCGCCGGACGCGCGCTCGGGATGGCTGTGGCTGCGACAGGCGCATGGCGCGCTCGACGATCGCGCACCTTTGGAACTGCTGAAGGCGGGACGGAAAGCGGACGTCGTCAACGTTGCCGAGCGCGATTTCGCGTGACGGGATCGCAGACAGACCGGCTGGTCGTGACGAACAGCACATCCGGTACCACCGCGATCAGCATCATCAACCGCGGCGGCCTAGGCGCTCAGACGGTCGAGGGCATCAAGATCATCGATGAGACCGGCGGAACTTCTGCGGGCTCGTTCACGCTTAAGGGGGACTACAACTTCGGGGGCAGCCCGGCGGTGATCGCGGGTGCATTCGGTTACCGGCTGTTCCAAGGCGGCGTCTCGACCCCAACCGACGGCGACTGGTATCTTCGCTCGGCGCTGCTCGATCCGCCAGCCCCTGTGGCGAAGAATAAATCAACGATATCCGCTCAAAGAATCGCGCCGTCGTGAAATGCGTTCTCAAAAAGAAGAGATAGACCGATGACATGAACCGCGTCATCCGATTATACCTTTACTGTCCACTGACGAATTTCTTGCACTGACTTTCGCAATCACTTTCACAAACCTTGCGTCTATCAACGACTATCGTGGATAAAGGATCGACAGAATTGCCATATTCCGACTATCAAGTTGCCACATCCAAAGCGCAGGCACAGGAACTGCGGGCGCAAGCGCGCAAGGGCGGCCTGCGATTTGACGCCTATCTGCCATCCAATCTTGCGGATTGGATGTTGGACATGGTTGAGCGCGGCATCTTCATTTCTCCCTCGGAAGCCGTGTTCACGATCTTGAGCGAGCATAAGGAACTGCAGCCTCACGCCGATCTCCGGGAAGAACTCTTCCGCCGTAGAATCCGAGCGGCACTGGACGACAAGGGGCCCACTTTCACGATCGATGAAGTGATAGAACATATTGAACAACGGTTCGCCCAAAACAAGCCCGCCGTAATCTGGTCTGACGATTCTCTGAAATCCCAAGACTAGGCAAAGTCCTCCTTCGGAATGCTCGTGAGGATTTCAATCGACGAGATTTTCATAATTTAGCGCGTAATGCGACAGGCTTTCACGCTCGGCTATTCAATATCTTCACAGCTCTCCGGCCCAGCCGCGCTCGATTATCTCGTTCATTTCGTCAATTGAGATTGGCCGCTGCCCTTCCCGTTTCAGCATGCCGAAGGCGTCTGCAATGCGACCCTCAGGCCGCGCCAGTTGGATCTCGACTCTCCCATTGGGTAGCTTGCGCCCGACCAATTTGGATCCTGCCTGAGCACCAAGATACTGCAGGACATCGTTGGGTAGAGCGATCTGACCCTGCAGCCCAACGGTCAAGGTCGTCTCCTCAAAGGATGCAGACATAACCAACTTCCTTTCCACTCCGCTCAGATCACGGGGTTAACCTCGCACAAGCGCACTAGACAAACGACCTTCCCAAAAACTCTCTATTTGAAGGCCTTCATCCATGAAGGCCCTTAGTGCGGACTCTCGGGAAAGGCACAAGCCCTCTGCGATCGACCTACTTCGCGGGCACCGCCCAGACTAGCGACGTCGCAACCGCTCGACGGGTAGGAACGATGCCTTCGACGCCGAGCGGTTGCGTCGATCAAGCGGCGAGCTTCGCTGCTATCGGCAAGAAAGGACTCTCATCGTTTCCCGACCTCGGCTTTTCGATGACCAACTCCTCGTCCGCTCGGCACATCGCGTTATATCGAGCGACGAGCAATCGGGTTTCAGATGTTGGTTGGCAGAGGGTATCGGCAAACCTCTGGATCAGCGATGGCTCGCTGCCGCCAGCAGCGTTTACAGCTACCTGCTCCGCAAGGATATCGAACGGCGGATTGAACCATCCGTTCAGTTCTCCATTTGCCCAGGAGCAGCGCAGGAAGATCAGACTCAGCACCTGCTGCTTCATCTCATCGGGCAGGTTGGGAAGTCGCAGGTGCGCGGTCCGCCCCATATCCAGCAGCGCAAGGCCATCGCGTACCAAGGCTCCGGGTGTGCCGTGTGGTGGATCGCGGCGCGGTAGCGAAGCCGATTCGCCAATATTTGCGCCCGCCCCTAGGCGGGCTTGCTCGACATCGTGTCGGATCTTCCCGAATTCCTGCGTATCGCATCGAAGCTTGCGCAGCAGGCTCAGGAAATGGCCTTCCAAGGCTTCTTGTCGAAGATAGCGTTCGGGGCATTTCCCACGAAACCCCGAGCAGCGATAATAGATATACTTTCCCTTCGCCACCTGAGCCACGAGCGAGCAACCGCAGTGCCCGCACTTCACGAGGCCAGTGAAAGGGAAGAACCATGGCTTGGCGCGGACGTTGGTAGTAGCGCGGCCATCAAAGATATGCTGAACCGCCTCCCACGTATCGGAGGACACCAAGGGCTCATGCGAGCCCTGGTAGATATTCCCAAGCCACTCGAACGAGCCTGTATATAGCCGGTTTTGCAGGATGTTATGAACAGTGCTGACACCGATCGGTCGGCCGCTTTTGCGATAACGCATGCCCGCATTCCTGGCCTTGGCCGTCACGTCTTTCAGCGAATAAAGGCCGGTCGCATACCAATTGAACACACGTGCCACGATCGGTCCGAATTTCGGATCGACAACAATGACGTTCTTGCCCTGCCCGTCCCTGACGTTGAGATAGCCGATCGGCGCGCAGCTCGGCCAATGGCCTTGCCGTGCCTTCTCAAGCATGCCCTTTCGTGTTTCCTCGGAGAGATTGTCGATATAAGCCTTGGCCATCAGCACCTTGATGCCGTGGACGAACTTCTCCGACGATCGGCAGCCATCGGACATCACGACATTCTCTTTGACGAAGTGCACCTCGACGCCAAGGTCGTCGACGGTCGCCCAATCCTTGAGGTTACGGTAAAGCCGGTCGGTCTTCTCGACGAGGATGATCCGAACCTCGGGACGCCGGCGCAGATAGCGCAGCATGTCGCCGAAGGCGGTTCGACCGGTCTTTCTGGCCGTCTCCACGTCGATATGGCTTGAAACGATGACCATGTCGTTCAGCGCCGCATAGTCCTCCAACAGCTTGATCTGCGCCGGAATGGAATAGCCCTCGCGCTGCTGATCGGGAGTTGAAACGCGTGCGTACAAGACTGCTTCGCGAATTCCAGGCTCATTGTTCTTGCGGTGCTTGTAACGGCTAACGGCACTTCTCGGTCTTGCCAACCTATTGCTCCTATTGAGATTTCCCCTCCTTCATCGAGGGGAAACGCTCTTGAGCAGAAGCCGGACTTCATTGCGATAACGGAATGATATCCACTAAGTTTATGACCACAATCGCACCAGCGCCGAGGACCGAAAGCTCGTCGCTAGGGATTCTCCGCGATGAGTGCTTCGACATCGACCATGGGTAGGTACATCCGTAGCGGATTCGCCTCGAATGGTGTGAAGCCGTAATCGATGTAGAGCCTCCTTCGCCGCTCGACGAGGTCGGCGTTTCCACAATCCAGGACATCCAGCAGGATCACGCGGATACCGAGTTCCTGGGCGGCATTCGCAAGGCGCCGGAGGCAGTCCACCAGGAGATCCCCTCCGAAGCCCCGCCCCTGATGATGGGCATCAACCCCGATCATCGAGATATAGGCTGCCGGAATCATCCCATGGCCGGGCCGATCGCGCGCGAACTTCGCGGGTAGCTCGCTGTAGTGAACCGCGTGCGCATTGGTCGCATAGAAGCCGATAAGCGCGCCATCGGGCCTCGTCATGACATAGACGCGCGCGTTGCCGGCCTGCATGAGCTTATTGGCCGTTTTTTGGAAATAGTTGTCGACCTGGCCGATGCCGCACGAAAAAGCCGCTCGATCGTGCTTGGTAGGATCGAGCGGCTCGATGGTGGATTTTGGGTCCGCTGGTTCTGTCTTCACTTGCTCTCGATCGTCTGCTTGTGGCGAGCGAAGGCTGCGCGAAGCCTTTCAGTAGGCGCAGGCTCGCGATCGAGGGCAGCAAAGAACGCCTGGTGGTCGATCGGCGCGAGCATGGTGTGCTCATGCGCGGCAATCGTCTCCATGGCCGCCTTGTATGCCGCGTTCATCGTGAACGAAGAGTCATCGACCCCGGAAAGCGCTGCCGCCTTCTGGATCGTTTCCTTGATGCGCCGCTTGGTACGAAACGACATGCGCTCCGTACTGCGCTCGTCGATCGCGGCGATATCGTCGTGGTATGCCAACATGGATACCTCCTGTCTCCTTCGCAGTCTCTGTACGCCAGAACGGCGTACAATGCAAGCGCCGTACGTCGCAGCGGCACACATATCTCGTGCTTGGGCGAAGACGCGGAGGTAGTCGCGGATTGTCGCACGATCGGCCTGTCGCTGCACCCCCAGCAGCTCAACGACATGTTCGCCCTGGCTTCCGACTTAGGCCGGCATCATTCCAATGCTGGCCGACCGGGAACGTCCCAGGTCGAATCACGAAACTTCCGTCGATGGTTCCCATTCCAAAGCGCCGCACGATCGAGATGCAGGACACGGATCCCAAACGCAGGTTCAGGAGAATCGACGCTTCAAGTCCATATGCGGCACATAAATGCCCCCTTGGAGAACTGAGCTGCCCGCATCCGGCAGGTCGGTGCCCTCCCCCTTGAGACTTGAGCCAGGACCGGCCAACCTGTCTCCAGATCGATAAGTAAGTCGGATGTGCCACAGCCTCGAAAGAGATTGAACTGCCGGCAGACGAGTCGATCGCCCTCCGCCAGCGGAACGCGGACGGAGGGTCTACAATCACGCCCTTCAGGCGGCCTTCCCTGCCGTGGGAAGACTCGGAACGTGCTACAGTGCCTTTCGGGGCATTGAACTGCCGAGGACAACGACGGCTATCGGGAAGTAAACCACTGGAAAGGTGTGTGGCGCGGTCGGTTTCAAACTGGAACCGGCGCACTTTACATAGGAGTATTGCGCGCCAGCTCCAATATTTAAATAGCGTGTTCGTCGTCGAACGCCAATATAAAGGCGGATCGATAGCGACTCACCAATTGACGTGCTTCAACTGTTGGAATACGGAAGTAATTCGATATGTGTAATACTTGGGGAGCCATCTCTTCCATCGCAGAAATTCTGGTGTTTCTCTTGATGGCGGAGCTATGTCTCGTTGGCCGCCACGACGTTCCGCGACTGCTCACGCCTCGCTGATACCGCGCCCACCGTTGGCGGTAGGCCATCACCATCGCGATATCCCGGTCATCGCGCCGCTCGGCCCCGCCGTGCCGAAGGATGGCTGTCAGCCATTGGAAATGTCCGCGAAGAGATGTTGCGTCATGAAATCGACGAAAGCGCGCAATCGGGGCGTGAGGTGCCGGCTCGGCGGCCAGAGCATGCGGAAGGTGCCGACGTCCTTCAGGAAGCGATCCAGCACCAACCCGGCATGGCCGATGATCGCGCCGACCTCACTTATTGGCAATCGTGACTCGTGCGATCTACAACATAACCGATTGGCTTTGCAGGAGATCGATTCAACCAGACCACTTTGGAGGCGTCGCATGCACAAATCCCGCATCAATGGCATTCTCATCGATTGCCAAACCGAAGACATCGACGCAGCGGCCAGCTTCTGGGCCGCCGCGCTGGGCAGACCGATCGACCCCGATCACCCCGGAACCCGTGGGAACTACCGTATGCTCACGACCCCCCAAGGTCAGATCAGCGTACAGATCCAGCGTGTCGACCATGAGAGCCGCATCCATCTCGATATCGAAACCGACGACATCGCTGCCGAAGTGGAGCGCCTCGAGAGACTGGGAGCGACGATAGATACGCGCATGGAACGTTGGGTGATCATGCGGGCCCCGTCCGGACATCGTTTCTGTGTCGTCAGGGTGCAGCGTGACGGCTTTTCCAACGACGCGATCCGTTGGGAGCAGGCTGGCGATGCCTCATCCTGATCCTCATGGAGCGAAGGCCCTGATCGGGCGTGTGCTGGCCATCGGCCTTGATCCATCATTCGCCGACCTGAGTGCCTTCCCGACGCTGTCGGTCGACCTCGTCCGCGCCTATATCGACGACCAGATCGATCGACTTCGGGCCAACGGCCTCGATACCGACAGTTGCCTCGTTGATCGCGGAGAATCCGCTGAGCGCGTCATCGAACAGGCGCTTCAAAGCAAACGCTATGACTGCATCGTCATCGGGGCTGGCCTTCGGCAGCCGCCCGAGTTGCTGCCGCTGTTCGAGAAGGTCATCAATCTTGTGCACCAGCTCGCACCACACAGCAGAATTGCATTCAATTCCACGCCGGCCGACACTCTGGAGGCCGTGCAGCGCTGGATGGCGGTGGATTGAGGTGCCCAGTTCGGCCCGGGAGCCACCCGGCCAATAGAGGCATTGATCATACAGCACGGGCATGACGCTTAGCGCGCGCGAGGCGGGAGTCCCGCGCAGGGCAATCAAGCGTTCGCTGCCGTCGCGAAGCGGGCGGCCAGTTGATCGACCAGATCGGCCGTGAGCTCTTCGCCCGCCGCCCCTGCCTTGACGTCGGCATCGTGCAGCGGACCGAAGTCGAGTGCCGTCAGGCGCACGATGTCGCTGATCGGCACGTGCCATTGCTCGGCCTTGTCGAGTTCGGCCAGGCGCGCCTCCTGGCCAATCTTGCCGATGAGGTCGGTCTGCCACTGGAGAAAGCCCAACGCGACCAGCGCGCCGCCGTCCACATAGCCGATCACCTTCCAGTAGGCGGTCGGGATCTGCACATCGCGGATGACGGGATCGCGGGGGTCGAGGACCGGGCCGGTGATGACGACGAACTTGAGCTTGTGATCCCGCGCGGCATCGAGCACCGCATTCTCGAGCTGCTCCCATGTGCCGGTGTTCAGGGCGTGCGCCTGCGGCGTGCAGTTGGTCATATGGAAGGTGTCGTCGTTCGCGACCCGCGCCGACGACGGATCGCCCCAGACCGGATCGAGCCGGCGCGTCAGGTGGCCGAAGTCGAAATCGGTCCCGTCATAGATCCCGGCCCCGACCTGGCTGGCGGCGGGGATTCGACCGTCGAACCACCAGACATCCGCTGCCCTTGGTTCCGCAACGCCCGACGTTTCGGGATGATCAGGATCGCGATCGGTTCGCGACAGCGACAACAGGGACGCCCCATCGATGTTCGCTGCGGAGAAATAGGCGAACCTGCGCGATGCGGACATCACCACGCTGTAGTGCATGTAGCGCAGCTCCCTGCTCCCGTCGGCCAGCAAGGTGACGTCAGCGGCGAGCGTCTGGGGCAGGACCGGCAGCGGCACCGCGGTGCCCAGGAAGGAAGGCTGATATCCGGGCCGCGCCGGTTGCGCGTACCATTCGACAGGATGGCTGGCGATTGTCGTCCGTGCCACTGCCGAGCCTGTGCTCGCCTGAAGGGCTTCCGAGGTCACCATTACGCTCTCCTCTCGCACAGGGAGGATAGGAAATGCCGATGACAAACGCGCAATGGCACGCCGTTGCTGGTCGATCACCAGGAACGGGCCGGCGCGATTGCGGAAAGGGATCGCCGTTCCAGAAAGCCACCCTGCGACGGCGGCGCCTGCTCGGGAATCTGCTGAAGCAGGGCGTCGCCCCGGTTCCATGCATCACGTTCCGGCTTCCGCCATCAACCATGTTCGGAATGCCCTCATGGCAGCCGTATCCCTCCGCGACATGAGCCGCGTCAGCCAATAGGTGCCGGTGACGGCCTCGATGGCGAAGGGCTGAATGAGCCGGCCCGCGATCAGGTCATGGGCGAACATCGACGGTGGGGTGAGCGCTACTCCCACCCCGATATGCGCCGCAGCCACCATCGCCAGCGAGCTGTCGAACACCGGCCCTCGCAACGTCGGACAGGAGATACCCGCGGCCTCGAACCAG
This sequence comes from Sphingomonas sp. PR090111-T3T-6A, assembly GCF_000383095.1. Taxonomy (GTDB): domain Bacteria; phylum Pseudomonadota; class Alphaproteobacteria; order Sphingomonadales; family Sphingomonadaceae; genus Solisphingomonas. Next base: position 165,527 of record NZ_AORL01000015.1, on the reverse strand, counting down.
CGCGGCCACTCATCGCTGCGATACGAACGAAGGAGCGTTTCGCGTACGAGCATCGAGGGGTCAGCGAGGCGTCCCGCGATGCCCGGATTGCACAGAGGAGAGAGCGGCGCCTCCAGGATCGGCTCGGCGTGCGTGCCGTGCCATGCGCCATCCCCGAACCGGATGGCGAAATCCAATCCCTCGCCGGCCAGATCGACGCGATTATTGTTGGTCATCAGCCTCAGATCGATGTGCGGACACGCACGCTCGAACGCGGGGAGCCGTGGGAGCAGCCAGCCGGCGGCGAAGGTGCCGATGACACCCACGTTCAACGCCTCACGAAGCCGCCCATCCGCATAGAGATCAAGCGTAGCCCCGATCCGATCGAATGCGTCGGCCAAGGCCGGCACCAGCGCCCTGCCCTCATCGGTCAGCGCGAGACCGCGTGGAAGGCGCCGGAAAAGGGCGAGGCCGAGGCGCTCCTCCAGAGCCGCGATCTGATGACTGACCGCGCCCTGACTCACGCGCAGCTCGATCGCCGCACGCGTGAAGTTCAGATGCCGCGCGGCGGCTTCGAACGCTCTCAGTGCATTCAGCGGAAGTCTCGCCCGATCCATCGAATAAGCATGAATATATCTCATGCCTCTGTCGAGATAAGATGCTTTGATCGAGGCACTCTACTCGCCCCATTCTCGTGCTGGTGATGCAAGAGGGTGATAGTCATGCGTAAAATTGCGGCCTGCATGCTCGCGCTTTCCCTGTCGAATGTCGGTTTTGCCGCACAGGGCGCTCCCTGGCCGCCCTCGCCGGGCCATCCCCAGATTCCGCTCTGGAGCGGGCCGGCGCCGGACCCGTTCACCGCCGCGGCCCCCGAAAATATGACGAGCGACCCCAAGGAGCTGATCGCGGGCCGGCCGCTGATCTCGGTCAACGACGTGTCGAAGCCGACCCTCACCGTCTACAGGCCGAAAGGGGCAAACACCGGCGCCGCCGTTCTGGTCTATCCGGGAGGTGGATATTGGCTGCTGGCGATCGATCTGGAGGGGACGGAAGTCTGCGATTGGCTGACGGCCAATGGCGTGACCTGCATCCTCGTGAAATACCGCGTTCCCGGCTATGACAAGAAGGAGGCGTCACGCACCGGGCCTTATCCGCGTAGCCCCGTCGCGCTGGAGGACGCCCAGCGGGCCATCGCCCTCACGCGCTTCCATGCGAAGGAATGGGGCATCGATCCGCATAAGATCGGCGTCCTCGGTTTTTCGGCCGGCGGCCATCTCGTCGCCGCGACCAGCACCCACGACAGAATCTACAGGCCCACGGATGCGATCGACCGGACAAGCGTGCGCCCGGATTTCGGCATTGCCCTCTATCCCGGCCACCTCTGGGTCGATGAGGACAAGTTCAAGCTGGACGCCAATGTGCCCGTCGATCGGCGCACTCCGCCTCAGCTTATCGTGCAAAGCGGCTCCGACCCGGTCGACGACGTGAAGAACTCGCTCGTCTACTATATTGCGCTCCAGAAGGCGGGCGTCTCCGCTGAAATGCATCTCTATCCGGTCGGCGGTCATGCATTCGGCCTGCGCCACACGGACAAGGCCATTACAGATTGGCCACGCCTTGCCCTGCGCTGGATGAAGACCATCGGAATGATCGGTGATGGCGCAGCTTCTGCCGGTTGAATCCGAAACCGGGCGGGAGCAGAAGCCCGCATCTGGCATTTTGACACACCCTGAAGTGGCTGCATCTTGCGCTAGGCCAGCTTTACCCGCTGACCCGCCGGCCCTGCTGCAGCCAGTTCATCGATACTCGACAGGAACGTCTGCAACACAGGCGACGGATTGTCCTTCCTGTAGCCGACCGCCAGATCGATTGTCGGCGGCTCGCCCTTGAGCGGCCGGCTGACCACCGACCAGGGCAGCAACGGCTCCACATAGGCAGGCAGCAGCGCGATCCCCCGCGTCGAAGCGACGAGAGAGATGCCCATCGCGAAATTGTCGATGCGGTGGCTGGGCGTGAGATGGACGCCGCTCCGTTCCAGGTAATCGTCGACGACACCGCGCAACACATGCGGGACGTCGGAAAAGCCGACGAAGATCTCGTCCGTCAGATCCTGCGGATCGATCTCCGCCTGCGCGGCGAGCCGATGGTCGCTGGACAGGATGGCGACCAGCGGCTCCTTCGCAATGATCCGATACGTGACATCCGGCCGCGGCTCGATCCGCAGGAAGCCGAGGTCGATCTCGCCGCTCTGGAGCGCGTCGCCAAGGTCCGGCGAATAGAGGCTCGTCACCTTGAACTCGATGGACGGCAACTCGTCCCGCAGAATCCGCGTCACATGCGGCAGCCAGTCCACCTCCTGCCCCGTGAGGAAGCCCACCGAGAAGATCGCCTTGGCTGGCCGCGCCGCGCGGCGGGCGGCCTGCACCGCCTCCGCCGCTTGACCCAGCGCCAACCGCGCATGATCGAGGAAAGCGCGGCCGGCCGGCGTCAACTCGATCCCCCGCGCACCCCGGAGGAAGAGCTGCGCGCCGACCTCCTGCTCCAGATCGCGTAGCTGCCGGCTGAGCGAGGGCTGCGCCGTGTGGAGGCGCTTTTCGGCAGCGACCGTCACGCTGCCTTCCTCGGCAACGGCGACGAAATAGCGAAGATGGCGGAGTTCCACTTGATCCATGCCTTTCAGGTATGGCTGGCGACCATACAAGTCTTTTTCCTTACCGCAACGGCGACCTAGATAGCGGTCCATCGAGATCGTGTTCAGTTCTTCCAGGCATGGAGCCCGCACCGGGTTTCCGGGATCGCCCCTGTCTGGCCGCACGTTCAGGAGACAGACCATGACCCACACGCATGACACCGTCCCGACCCAATATGTGGAGGCCAGGGGCATCCGTTTCGCCTATCGCCGCTTCGGCAAGGCGGGTGGCGTGCCGCTGGTGTTCAACCAGCACTTCACCGGCACGATGGACTATTGGGACCCGGCCGTGACGGACGGCCTCGCCCGCGACCGCGAGGTGATCCTGTTCAACAACGCCGGCGTCGCCAGCTCGTCCGGCGAGACGCCCGGCAGCTTCCAGGAGATGGGCGCCAACGCCATCGCCTTCATCCGCGCCCTCGGGCTCGACAAAGTGGATGTGCTCGGCTTCTCGATCGGCGGCTTCGTCGCGCAGGAGATCACGCTTCAGGCGCCGGAATTGGTGCGCAAGCTGATCCTCGTCGGCACCGGCACCCGCGGCGCCGACATGTCGGCCAGCCGCTCGGCCGAGATCTTCTCCGGCAGCTATGATCCGCCGGAGCATCTGTGGCTCTCGGTCCACTTCACGCCGTCCGCGGCGAGCCAGGCCGCCGGCCTTGCCTTCCTCGAGCGCAAGTTGCGCCGCCAGGATCGCGATCCCGAGGTCAGCGAGCAGACCGTCAACGCCCAGCGCGAGGCGATCGGCAAGTACATCGCGCCGAGCGAAGGCGTGCTGGATTACCTGAAGACCATCCGTCAGCCGGTGCTGGTCGTGCAGGGCAGCAACGACGTCATCATCCCGACCCAGCACTCCTATGTGCTCCAGCAGACGCTGCCGGATGCGCAGCTCATCCTCTACCCGGACGCCAACCACGGCTCGTTCTACCAGTATCCGGAAACCTTCGTAGCCCACGCGACGATGTTCCTCGGCGCCTGAGCCCCTCCCCAGCACGACGCGCGCCACCGCCCGGCCCTGCCGGGAGGAACGGCGGCCTGCGCCCTCACGAGAAAGACCAAGCCATGTCTGCCAAGCTCTACACCCCCGCCAAGCTCGGCCGCTACACCCTGTCGCACCGCGTTGCGCTCGCCCCGATGACCCGGCTGCGCACCATCCAGCCGGGTGACATCCCCAGCCCGATGATGGCCGACTTCTACGGCCAGCGCGCCTCGCAGGGCGGGCTGGAGATCATCGAAGGCGTCAGCATCTCGGTCACCGCGCGCTCCTATCTGGGCGCGGCCAGCTTCTACCATGACGGCCAGATGGAAGGCTGGAAGGCCGTCGCCGATGCGATCCATGCCAAGGGTGGCGTCGCCTTCATGCAGCTCATCCACGGCGGCCGGCAGAGCCATGTCGAGATGACCGGCGGCGTCGATCCGATCGCCCCCTCGGTGGTGCCCTTCGAGGGCGTCGCGGTCACCAAGGACGGGTTCGTGCCGGCCTCGCCGCACCGCGCGCTGGATATCGAGGAGATCCCCGGCATCATCGAAGAGTTCCGCGTCGCCGCCCGGCGCGCCAGGGATGCCGGCTTCGACGGTGTAGAGCTGCACGGCGCCAACGGCTATCTGGTCGACCAGTTCATCCAGGACGGCACCAACCATCGCACCGACGCCTATGGCGGTCCGATCGAGAACCGCGTCCGTTTCCTGAAGGAGGCGGTGGAGGCGCTGATCTCGGTGTGGGGCGCCGACCGGGTGGGCGTGCGCATCTCGCCCTCGGGCGAGTGGGGCGGCATTTCGGACAGCGATCCGGAGGCGACCTTCTCCTATGTGGCGAAGTTCCTCGACCAGTACGGCCTCGCCTACCTCCATGTGATCGAGCCGCGCATCAAGGGCGACTCCACCCTGCATGAGGGGCATGGCGCGGTGGCGGCGGCCTATCTGCGGCCACATTTCTCCGGCCCGATCATCGCGGCCGGCGGCTTCGACCGAGAGGGCGCCCAGGCGATCGTGGAATCAGGCGTGGCGGACGTTGTGGCCTTCGGCCGCTTCTTCGCCTCCAACCCGGACCTGCCGTTCCGCCTCCAGCACGATGTCCCGCTCAACCCCTATCTGCGCGAGCATTTCTGGGGCGGCACGGAGCTTGGCTACACCGACTATCCCTTCTTCGATCAGGCCGCCGCGGTGGCGGCCTGATCCCCCTCCCCTCATTCTCTTCAGGAGACATCCCATGACCACCTGCAATGGCAAGATCGCCCTCGTCACCGGCGGCTCGCGCGGCATCGGCCGCGCCGCCGCTCTCGCGCTCGCCGAAGCTGGCGCGCACATCCTCGTCCATTATGGCCGGAGCGCGACGGAGGCCGGCGAAGTCGTCGAGCAGATCCGCGCCGCCGGCGGCAAGGCCCAGGCCATCGGCGCCGACCTCGCCACGCCGGACGGCCCCGCCGAACTCGCCCGCAAGGTCCGCGCCGTCGCCGGTGACCGGCTCGACATCCTCGTCGCCAACGCCGGCATCGCCAAGGCCGCGACCATCGAGGAGACAACGATCGAGGATTTCGACGCGCTGTTCGCGGTCAACGTCCGCGCGCCCTATTTCCTGGTCCAGCAACTGCTGCCGATCCTGCGCGATGGATCGAGCGTGATCTTCACCTCGTCGCTGGCGGCGCACGCGGCGGTGGGCACGCTCTCGGCCTATGCGGCAACCAAGGGCGCGATCGACACGATGGTGAAGCATTTTGCCGCGGTGCTCGGGCCTCAGGGCATCCGCGTCAACGCCGTGGCGCCCGGCGTGGTCGCGACCGAGATGTCGAGTTTCGCCAAGACCGACGAGGGCCGCGACTTCACGCTCGGCATGCAGGCGCTGAAGCGCGTCGCCCAGCCGGAGGACATCGCCGGCGCGATCGCTTTCCTCGCCTCCGACGCAGCACGCTGGGTGAGCGGCGACACGCTGCGCGTGGATGGCGGCTCGAAGCTCTGAGCAACTATTCTCTATCTTCCCAAGCCCGTTGAGGAGACATTCCATGTCCGACAAGATCATCAAGATCCCGGGGCCCGATCACCCGATCACGATCGAGCGCAATCCCCACCGTGTCGTCGTCACGCTCGGCGGCAAGACGATCGCCGACACCACCGACGCCCTCACCTTGCGGGAGGCGCATTATCCCGCCGTCCAGTATATCCCCCGCAAGGATGTCGACATGACCGCGCTGGAGCGGACGGATCACGCCACCTATTGCCCCTATAAGGGCGATGCCTCCTACTTCAGCATCCCGGCCGGCGGCGAACGCTCCGTGAACGCGATCTGGACCTACGAGGCGCCCTATGACGCGGTCGCCGGGATCAAGGACCATCTCGCTTTCTATCCCGACCGGGTCGGCACGATCGAGGAGATGACAGATTGATCGATCCGGTTTTCATATTGGAAAGAGCGCCGGCCCATTGAGGCCGGCGCTTTCCGTTCGAACGCAATCTTTGGCCAAAAGACCAAATCTGTCGGGGACGAACGGATGGCCGGTTTTGGTGCGGGCCCGGCCCCGAACGAAGGGCCGGGCCGACCTTTCACTTCCCCGCGATCAGCCGGCCCAGCGGCGCAAGCGGCCCCACCGGCACGAACTCATATTCAGCGACGCCCTCGATCATGATGGGCATCGCATCGATAACAGCCTTCGCCGCCTCGACCGATTCCACCTCCATGAGGAAGACGGGCCCCGGTCGATCCTGCCGGAACCAGAACTGCTCGATCACACCGTCGAGATAGAGTTGCAGCGTGTGCGGCACCTCACGCGGCAGGATGCGCTCGCGCTCTTCGTCCGACACCGGTTTCACGATCGAACCAATAGCCAGAACCTTCATGACTGATCTCCTCGAAGCGCGGGCGGGATGCCCGGCGAGCCGAGACCTAGTCATCGCACTCGTCATCCGCTATCGTCGCAAGTGACAAGTTTAGGGCCATTTACGCCATGCGGATTCTCGTCGTCGCTTTGGAAGGTCTGTTCGACACGGGGCTCACCGCGACCCTCGATGTTTTCTCCACGGCCAACTCGGTATCCGCCGGGGCCATGGGCGGCGCGACGCGCTTCGACGTGACGACCGTGGGGGTCCGCAGGAAGGTGCGATCCGGTCTCGGCCTGACGATCCCGGTCCAGCCCGTCACCGTCGATCCGAAGCCCGACTGGGTTATCGTGCCGGCGCTTAAAGCGACGACGCCGGAGACGCTGATCGCGGCCCTCTCGCGAGCGGACGTCCGTGAGGTGATCGCGCAGCTCGCCGCATGGAGCGCCGGCGGGACCCGGATCGCCGCGGCGTGCATCGGCACCTTTCTTCTGGCTGAGGCCGGCGTCCTGAAGGGGCGCGAGGCGACCAGCACCTGGTCGCTCGCCCCGCTGTTCCGGGAGCGTTATCCGGATGTGCTCCTCGACGAGACGCGCATGCTCGTCCCGACAGACGTGGGCATCACTGCCGGCTCGGCGATGGGGCATGTCGATCTCGCGCTATGGCTGGTCCGCCAGGCGAGCCCCGAACTCGCGAGCCTGGTCTCCCGTTTTCTCCTTGCCGACCTCCGCTCGTCGCAGGCGCCCTATATTATCCCCAACCAGCTCGCGAAGGCTGACCCGCTGATCCAGCGCTTCGAACTCTGGGCACGCCGGCATCTGCATGAGGGCTTCTCCCTCCAGACGGTGGCGAGCGAGCTTGCGACGAGCCCGCGTTCGCTTCAGCGTCGCTGCCACGCGGTACTCGGCAAGTCGCCGCTCGCCTATTTCCAGGACCTTCGGGTTGAGCGGGCGCGATCGCTCATTCAGGGCAGCGGCCTGGGGCTGGACGCGATCGCCGCGGAGGTCGGCTACGTCGACGGCGCCACATTGCGCACTCTGTTACGACAGCGCCTCGGTCGAGGCGTGCGGGAACTGCGCAATGACCTGCTCTAGGTGACCGCCAAGCGCGGCCACCTGTCCGCTCCGCAAACGGCTTGCGCGATCAACATGAACGAAAGGCGGCTCACGGGCACGCGAGGCGGCTTCGTCGATGGAGGCCGCCCCGCATGAACATTGCCTGGCACGGCGCCCGCGCTCATCTTTCCGTGAGCAGGCCTCCGGCCCGGACGATACGCCGCTGGTGGAACGCCGTGTCGCCGAACATCAGCTCGATCATGGCCAGACGCCGGAAATGATGCGCGCCGATATATTCCATGGTCATGCCGATGCCCCCGTGGAGCTGCACCGCCGTCTGGCCGACGAGACGGGCCGAGCGGTTGATCTGGACCTTCACCGCCGACAGTGCGGCGCTGCGCTCTTCCGCGTCCTCGGCATCGACCATCATCGCCGCATAGAGCGCCATGGACCGTGCCTGCTCGACCGCGACGAGCATGTCGACCGCCTTGTGCTGGAGCGTCTGAAACGAGCCGATCGACACACCGAACTGCTGACGGGCCTTGAGATATTCCACCGTCAGCGCGTGGAGCGTTTCCATAAGGCCGACAGCCTCGGCCGCGAGCGCGGCAACGGCGCCATCCGCCACTCGCTGGATGATCGGCAGAGCCTCCCCGTCCCGGCCGAGCATCGCATCCTGAGGCACGAAGACGTCTGTCAGCACGATATCGGCAGCGCGCCCTTCATCCTGTGTGGCATAAGGCTCGATCGCGACGCCGGCAGCGCTGGAGGGCACGAGGAACAGGCTGATCCCCTTCTCGTCGCGACGCTTACCCGCCGTGCGTGCGCTCACCACAAGCATCGTCGCGACATCGGCGTTGAGCACCATGGCCTTGCTCCCGTTGAGCCGGAAGCCACCGTCGACAGCTTCCGCCGTGGTAGCCACGTCGTTCAGGTCGTAGCGGGCCTGTACTTCGCCATGGGCGAAGGCGAGGCGCGCCGATCCGACGATCAGGCCGGGAAGGATTGCCGCGCGTTGCGCATCGTCGCCGGCCAGCCGCAGCGCGGTGCCGCCCAGCACGATGTTGGCGAAATAGGGTTCCGGCGCCATCGACCGTCCCAGCGCCTCCATCACGACCTGCATCTCGACAGGGCCACCGCCAAAGCCGCCATCGCTCTCGGCGAAGGGTAGACCAAGGAGGCCCAGCTCAGCCAGTTCGGCCCAACCGCGCTCCGGAAACCCGCCGGGCGCCTTGCGGGCAACGATGAGCTGCTCCAGCGAACCATAGCGATCACTCGCCCAGCGCTCGGCGGTCTCCTTCAGGAGCATCTGCTCGTCGGAAAGATCAAAGTCCATGATGTCAGATCCTCAAAGGCCGAGGATCGCCTTGGCGATCACATTGTGCTGAATTTCGTTGGAGCCGCCGTAGATCGATACCTTGCGGTAGTTGAAATAGGTCGGCGCGGCGGTGTCGGCCCAGGCGGTCAGCGCCTCCATATCGTTATGGATGCGACCATCCGCGCGGGCGGGCATGGCATTGGGGCCGGCGAGTTCGAGCAGCAGCTCGGTGGTCGCCTGCTGAAGCTCCGATCCCTTGATCTTGAGGATGGAGGACATCGGATCGGGCTTGGTGGGATCGAGCGTCGCCTGCGCCGCGACGACGCGCATCTGCGTGATCTCCAGCGCTTTCAGCTCGATCTCCACCGCGGCGACACGGTGACGGAAATCGAGATCGTCCCACATCGTCCCCTCACCCGCCGGCGTCGCCTTGGCGAGCCGCTTGATGCGGGCGATGCGCTCCTTCGACATGCCGACGCGGGCGATGCCGGCCCGTTCGTTGGCGAGCAGGAACTTGGCATAGTCCCAGCCCTTGTTCTCCTCGCCGACCAGATTTTCCACCGGCACGCGGACGCTGTCGAAGAACACCTCGTTGACCTCGTGGCGGCCGTCGATGGTGATGATCGGGCGCACCGTGATGCCCGGCGTCTTCATGTCGATGAGCAGGAAGGAGATGCCCTTCTGCTTCTTCGCCTCCGGATCGGTGCGCACGAGACAGAATATCCAGTCGGCATACTGGCCGAGGGTCGTCCACGTCTTCTGGCCGTCGACGACATAATGGTCGCCGTCACGCACCGCGCGCGTCTTGAGCGAGGCGAGATCAGAGCCCGCGCCCGGCTCCGAGAAGCCCTGGCACCACCAGTCCTCCAGACTGCGGATGCGCGGGAGGAAGCGGGCTTTCTGCGCTTCGCTGCCAAAGGTCGCGATCACCGGGCCGACCATGAAACAGTTGAACTGGAGCGGCATGGGCACCGCCGCCTGCATCAGCTCCTCCATGAAGATGTAGCGCTGCACCGCGGTCCACGACTGCCCGCCATATTCGACCGGCCAGTGCGGAACGGCCCAGCCCTTGTCGTTCAGGATGCGCTGGGAGGTAACATGATCCTCGCGCGACAATTTCTTGCCGGAGGAAACCTTCTCGCGAATCTCGGCAGGGATTTCGGTGCGGAAGAAGTGCCGGACTTCCTCGCGGAAGGCCGTTTCCTCGGGGGTAAAGCGGATGTCCATCAGTTCGATCCCGGATTGATTTCGATAAGTCCTGCGGCCCCCAGCCCCCCCGCGACACACATGGAGACGACGGCGTAGCGGATGCCGCGTCGGCGCCCTTCGAGGGTGATGTGACCAACCTGGCGGGCGCCGGTCATGCCGTAGGGGTGGCCGATCGCGATGGCGCCGCCGTTGACGTTGAGGAGCGCCGGATCGATGCCGAGCGTGTCGCGGCAATAGACCGCCTGCGAGGCGAAGGCCTCGTTCAGCTCCCACAGGTCGATGTCGGCCACCGTGAGCCCGTGGCGTTCGAGCAGGCGCGGGATGGCGAGGACGGGGCCGATGCCCATCTCGTCCGGCTCGACGCCGGCGGTCGCATAGCCGCGGAAGTAGGCGAGCGGCTCGATGCCCCGGCGCGCGGCCTCATCGGACGACATCAGCACCGTCGCCGACGCGCCATCGGAGAACTGGCTGGCGTTGCCGGCGGTCACGAACTGCCCCTCGCCGCGCACCGGCTGGAGCTTGGCCAGCCCTTCGAGCGTCGAGTCCGGGCGATTGCCCTCGTCTTTGGCGAGCGTCACCGTCTCCTTGCGGGTCTCGCCGGTCGCCTTGTCGGTGACGATCTTCTCGACTGTCATCGGCACGATCTCGGCGTCGTAGATGCCGGCCGCCTGCGCGCGGGCGGTACGCAACTGGCTCTCGAGCGAGAAGGCGTCCTGCACCTCACGCGAGATGCCGTAGCGATGGGCGACCGTGTCGCCCGTCTCCAGCATCGAGACGTAGATGTCCGGCTTGTTGGCCATCAACCAGTCGTTGCGGATCTTCTCGCGATCGACCGGCTGGACCAGCGAGATGGACTCGACACCACCCGCGATCGCGACGGGCACGCCGTCGAAGGCGATGCGCCGAGCGGCAGCCGCCACCGCCTCCAGACCCGACGCGCAGAAGCGGCTGACCACCATGCCGCTGGTGCTGACGGGCAGGCCCGCGATGATCGAGGCATGGCGGGCGACGTTCCCGCCGGTCGCGCCCTCCGGATAGCCGCAGCCGAGGATCACATCCTCCACGTCGGCCGGATCGAGCGACGTTCGCGCCAGCGCATGACGGATGGCGTGGGCGGCCAGATCGGCGCCCTTGGTGTTGTTGAACGCACCGCGATGCGCCTTGCCGATCGGCGTGCGGGCGGTGGAGACGATGACGGCTTCGGTCATGAGCCTTTTCCTCGGTTTCAATGCTTGGAAGGGGTGTCCGGCGCGGCGGCCTGGGCGGCGGCGAGTTCCGCCTCCACCTCGGCCTTGAGCGCGAGCGGCAGCAGCTTGCCCACCGGACTACGGGGCAACGCATCGCGGAATTCCAGCGCGCGTGGGATCTCATGCCGCCCGAGCCGATCGGCCAGGAAAGCGGCAAGCTCCTCCAGCGTGAAACGCCCGGCTCCCTCGCGGAGCGTGACATAGGCCTTGGCGGACTGGCCCCGATAGGAATCAGGCACGCCAATGACGATGACCTCCTTCACCGCCGGATGTTCGTAGATCGCGTTCTCGACCGCCGCCGGATAGACGTTGAAGCCCGACGAGATGATCATGTTCTTCCGCCGGTCGACGAGCGCGAACAGGCCCTGTGCGTCCATCCGGCCCATGTCGCCGGTCAGGAACCAGCCGTCGCGGAATGCCTCCGCGGTGCCCTGCTCGTTACCGAAATAGCCCTTGAACACGTTGGGGCCACGGATCGCGATCTCGCCCACTTCGCCGACCGGCAATTCGCGCGAAGGATCGTCCATCGAGACGATCCGCATGTCGATGCCCGGCAGCGGAACGCCGATCACGCCGGCGCGCCGGTCAGCCGTTTTGGGCAGGCGCGTGCCGGCCGGCGCCGTCTCGGTCATTCCCCAGCCATTGATGAGCCTGTTGTCGACCAGCTCCTCCACGCGCGCCTGCACTTCGAGGGGAAGCGGCGCGCCTCCGCTGACGCAGGTCTTGAGGGAGGAAAAATCCACCTGCTCGATGCCCGGCCGGTTGATCAGCGCTACCCACATGGTCGGCACGCCGGACATCTGTGTCGCCCGCCCCGCTTCAATGTCGCGAACCAGCTCCTCCACGTCGAAGCGCTGACGCAGCAGCAGCTCATTGCCGTCGCGCAGGCTCCGAAGAAGGATCGTGGTCAGCGCGAAGATGTGGAAGAGCGGCAGGACCGCCACGGCCTTCTCGGCGCCCGGCACCGGAAGCTCTCCAAAAGCCCGCCACAGGCGGTAGATGCTTACCGATGCCGTCAGGTTGCCATGGCTCAGCATGGCGATCTTGGGAGCCCCGGTGGTGCCCCCCGTGAACTGGAGCAGGGCGATGTCCTCCACGGCCGGCATCGGAACCGCGAGCGGGGTATCGCTGAACAGCTCCGCGAGATCGCGCGTGCCCGAATATTGGCCGATAGGCAGGGGCGATACCTGCCCCGCACCCCACCGCGCATCGTCACCCACCAGCAGATGATCGAGCAGCCCGGCGTCGAGCTGGCCCATCGCCTTCGGCAGAAGATCCGGCAGATTGGTGGTGATGAGCCAGCGCGCGCCCGATGCCTTCAGCTTATGCTCGATCTCGCGTCGCGCATCGAGGGGGCTGAGATGCACGACCCGCGCGCCCAGCCGCGTCACCGCGAAGAAAGCAATCGGATGGTAGGGCGTGTTGGGCAGCAGCAGCGCCACGGGCATCCCCCGCTCCACACCCGCCTGCGCGAGCCCGCTCGCCAGCCGTTCGACATCGTCGGCCAGTTCACCGTAGGACATCTTCGCCCCCCGGAAATCCAGCACGGGCTTGTCCCGGCCCATCGAGACGCCCTGTGCCAGAAGCTCCGGCACGGTCGTGATTTCGAGCGGAGCACCCCAATCCGCCACATCGGGGAAATGCCGCTGCCAGAGCGGCTTGGGGACGGCGGTCATCACAACGCCACCACATTAGCCAGCACTTCACCACTTTCGGCGAGCCGGCGGAGCAGCGCCGTCGGGCGAAGGGAATCCTCCCCCGTCTCCGTCGCGATCTCGTCAAGCGCGGCGACGATCCGGTCGAAACCGATACCGTCCGCCCAGTGCATCGGGCCACCCGTGAAGGCAGGCCAGTTGTAGCCGTTGATCCAGATGAGATCGATATCGCTCGCCCGCGCAGCGATCCCTTCCTCCAGGATTTTCGCGCCCTCGTTCACCATCGGGTAGAAGAGCCGCGCGATGATCTCGTCCGGCGTGAAGCTCCGTCGCGCGATCCCCTGCTCCTCGGAAAGGCGGGCGATCAGCGCCTCCGTTTCCGGGTCTCGCGTGCCCTTCCGCGCACCTTCGGGATAGAGGTAGAAGCCGCGTCCGGTCTTCTGGCCGAAGCGCCCCATCTCACAGAGCGCGTCCGACACCGGCGCGCGCGCACCAGTGGCCTTGCGGACGCGCCATCCGATGTCCTGACCGGCCAGATCGGCCATCGCGAACGGCCCCATGCGGAAGCCGAAATCGGTCACCGCCGCATCGATCTCGTGCGGCAGCGCGCCCGCCAGCAGCAGCCGCTCCGCTGCCTGACTGCGCTTGGCGAGGATGCGGTTGCCGACGAAGCCGTGGCAGACACCCACGATCACCGGCAGCTTGCCCAATTTACGACCGAGTTCGAAGCTGGTGACGAGCACGTCCGGCGCTGTCTCCGCCCCGCGCACCACCTCCAGCAGGCGCATGATGTTGGCCGGGCTGAAGAAATGGAGCCCCACCACGTCGGCGGGACGCGATGTGCAGGCCGCGATCGCGTTGACGTCCAGATAGGAAGTGTTAGTCGCAAGGATCGCACCGGGCTTCGCGATACGGTCGAGCGCGCCGAAGATTCCGGCCTTCACGCCCATCTCCTCGAACGCCGCCTCGACGATCACGTCGGCGTCCGCCGCGGCCTCAAGCCCGACAGCGCCACGGATCAGCCCGAGCCTCTTCTTCATATCCTCGACCGACAGCGAGCCGCGCTTGCACGACGCCTCGTAATTGGCGCGGACCCGCCCGAGCCCGGTCTGGAGGGCAGCCTCCTCGACCTCGATCAGCGTCACCGGAATCCCGGCCTCGGCGAAGCTCATGGCGATGCCGCCACCCATCGTGCCGGCACCGATCACGGCCGCCTGGGCGATCGGCCGGGCCTTCACCTCCTTGCCGATGCCGGGGATGCGCCCTGCCGCCCGTTCCGCGAAAAAGACATGGCGCAATGCCTTCGAGGTCGGATCGTCGACGAGCGACAGGAAGCGCGCCCGCTCCACCGCCAGTCCCTCATCAAAAGGCAGGTCCATCGCGGCGCGCACCGCTTCGGCGAGCGCGGCGACATTGGGGAGCTTCGGCGAGCGCCGGATCGCTTCGGCAGCCGCCGCCTCGAAATCCGCGCGATCTTCCGTCGTGAACCTGCCGACGCGGGTGCGAACCTGCGGAGACTGGCCTGCATCGGCCAACTCCAGCGCATAGGCGTTGGCGGCCGCCAGCAGATCGCCGTCGGCAAGCTGGTCGACGAGGCCCAGTGCGAGTGCCTTGAACGCGTTCACGGGCTTGCCATCCAGCATCATGGCGAACGCCGGCGCCGCGCCCAGCAGACGCGGCAAGCGTTGGGTGCCACCTGCGCCGGGGATCAGCCCCAGTTTGATCTCCGGCAGACCCAACCGCGCGTCCGGCCCGACAATGCGCCCGTGGCAGGCCAATGCCAGCTCGAAACCGCCGCCGAACGCCACCCCCTGGATGGCCGCCACGACCGGCTTCTCGCTCTGTTCGATAATCTGCAACAGATCCGGCAACGAGGGAGAAACCGGGGGCTTGCCGAATTCGCCGATGTCCGCGCCGGCGACGAAGGCTTTGCCATCGGCTGCGATGACGATCGCCCGCACGGAGGGGTCGCGGCCAACCGCGACGATGGCCTCCGCCAAACCCGCCCGCACCGGCGCCGCCAGCGCGTTGACCGGCGGATTGGCGATCGTGAGCAACGCCAACCCCGTCCCCCGGTTCTCGACACGCACCAGATCCATGATCCTCAACCTCTCAGTTCTGCAATGCAGAATTTATGTCTGCACTACGCAATACATGGGTGACGGAGAAAGGGAGTCAAGGGCCCGATCCGCTTTCGATTCGATGGGATGAGCGATTTTGCAGACAGGCGTTCCGCTATGCAGACATCGGGTGACGCCATTCCGAATGCCTGCTAAGAGGCGCAAAACCGCTGATTCAAGCAGCCTCAACCGTCGAGCCAGCCGCCCCGATGACCAAGCCCCTTTCCGAACCGACCGAGATCGAAGGTGAGACCAAGGACGATCGGCATTTCGTGACCGCGCTGGCGCGTGGGCTGGAGGTGCTCTCCGCTTTCCGACGGGGAGAAACCTTCCTCGCCAATCAGGAGATCGCCGAGCGATGCAATCTGCCGCGCTCCACGGTTTCTCGCCTTACCTACACGCTGACCAAGCTCGGTTATCTCCACCTCGTGGAGGAGACGGGCCTGTATCGTCTGGGCACACAACTCATCGCGTTGGGTTCGACCGCGCTTGGCGGCTTGACCGTCCGGGAGATCGCACGACCAGGCCTGTCGGAGCTGGCCGAGTTCTCCGGCGCGACGGTGGGTCTCGGCGTTCGGGACACGCTCAGCATGCGCTATGTGGAATGCGTGCGCGGGCCATCCACGATCATGGTCAATATCGACATCGGAACGCGCATCTCCATGACGCGAACAGCGATGGGCCGCGCGTATATCGCGGTGCTGACCGAACCCGAGCGCCTCGCCCTGTTCGACCGGCTACGCGATCGCGATCCGCTCGCCTGGCCCAAGCTGCGCGCCAGCCTGGAAAAAGCCGTGGAGGAACATGCCACGACGGGCTGCTGCACGTCCTTCGGAGACTGGCAGGAGAATGTGAACTCGATCGCCATCGGATTCCGCCCGGGAGGCGGGCTCGATCCGATGGCCATCAACTGCGGCGCTCCCAGCGTAGTGACAGACGCGACATTCCTGCTCGAGGCCGTCCGTCCGAAGATGATCGAGATGGTCCGCCAACTCGAAGGTGTCATGGGGGTCTGATGCGGGATCACCGCGCGACGGCCGGCTCGCAAGTGCGTGGAGTCGTGCGCTCCGCTCCGTTTCGCGGCATGTAGGAAGTTCAAACCGTCGTCCCAGGAGGCGTTCGTGCAAATTGCGATTCTAACCTTCGACGGGTTCAACGAGCTGGACTCGTTCGTCGCGGCGGCCATCCTCAACCGCATGAAGCGCCGGGGCTGGGCCGCCCATATCACCTCCCCCACCGAGCATGTTACGTCCATGAACGGCGTGACCGTTCAGCGCCAGAAGCCCCTTGAATTTACTGGGGAAGCCGACGCCGTGCTGATCGGCAGCGGAATCAGGACCCGTGAGATCGCCGCGGATGATGACCTGCTGTCGCGGATCGTGCTGGACCCGTCACGCCAGCTTATCGGCGCGCAATGCTCGGGCACGCTCCTTCTCGCAAAGCTCGGCCTCGTGGGCGACCTGCCCGCCTGCACCGATCTCACGACGAAACCCTGGGTGATTGAGGCCGGGGTCAACGTGATCGACGCGCCGTTCATCGCGCATGGCAATGTAGCGACTGCCGGCGGATGCCTGGCCTCGCAATATCTCGCGACATGGATGATCGCGCGCGGCGCTTCCATGCGGGACGCTGAAGAGGCGATGCACATCGTCGCGCCGGTGGGCGAAAAGGCACTCTACGTTTCTCGGGCAACGTCCGTCGTCGCGCCATTTATCGAGCAAGAGCGCGCCGCCGTCGCCTAGTCACGGTGACAGCCAGCTTGCGGGAGCAGCAGCACTCCCCCTCCTCGATCACCGCAACAGATTCGCTTTCGCGAGTTCGACAACTTCGTCGCCACGGCCATTGAGAACGGCCCTCAGCATGTAGAGGGTGAACCCCTTGGCCATCTCGGCGGTCACCTTGGGCGGCATCGCCAGTTCCATGCGTTCGACAACCGCATCGATCACAACCGGCCCCGGATGCGCCAATGCCTCAGAGATGCCCGCCTCCAGATCGGCCGGATCCTCGATACGAATGCCCTTGATCCCAGCGGCTTCGGCCATCAGCGCGAAGTTCGGATTGTCGAATCCGGTGCCGAAATCGACGAAACCCGACGATTTCTGCTCCAGTTCGATGAAGCCTAGCGCGCCGTTGTTGAACACGACGACCTTCACCGGCAGGTCGAGCTGCTTCAGGGACAGCATGTCGCCCATCAACATCGTGAAACCGCCATCGCCCGACAGCGATATGACCTGCCGGCCGGGACAGGCCGCCTGGATACCCATTGCCTGCGGCATGGCGTTCGCCATCGAGCCATGCCAGAAGGAGCCGGTCAACGACCGCTTCCCGTTCATTGCGAGATAGCGCGCGCTCCAGACCGTCGGCAGGCCGACATCGGCGGTGAAGGCAGCATCCTCGTGCGCCTGCTCGCTCAGCACGCGAACCAGATGCTGAGGATGCAGCCGCCCCCCGGCTCTTCCGGTCGCGAGCTTGTCGAGCGCCTCGCGCGCCTCTGCATAGTGCTTCAGGGAGAGGCTGAGATGGGTGTCGTCGGCCTTCGGTTTCAACTTCGGTAGCAGCGCCCCGATCGTTTCCTTGACGTCCCCGATAAGCCCTTGCTCGATCGAGGTGCGGCGGCCGATCGCCTCGGGCCGGATGTCGATCTGCGCGACCCGCACGCCCTGCGGATAAAACTGACGATAGGGGAAATCGGTGCCGAGCATCAGCAGCGCATCGCAGGCTCCCATCGCGTAATAGCCAGACGAAAATCCGATCAGGCCGGTCATGCCGACGTCAAACGGATTGTCCCACTCGATATGCTCCTTGCCGCGCAACGCATGGACGATCGGGGACTTGAGCGCGCGCGCCAGCGAGACCACCTCGGCATGCGCGCCGGCAACCCCGCCTCCACATAGCAGCGTCACGCGCTTCGATGCGTTGAGCATCTCCGCGAGCCTGTCGATGGCGTCTGCCGGCGGGACCATCACTGGCCGCGGCGGCAGCAATGCCAGGGATTGCGCCGGAGTGAAGGCGGCAATCTCGCGGAGCGCGACGTCACCGGGAATGACGATCACCGACACGCAACGCTCGACCACCGCGCGGCGGATCGCGATCTCCAGCGCGCGAGGCATCTGAGCGGGGGTGGAGACGAGCTCGCAATAGCTCGAACATTCGCGGAAGAGTTCTTCGGGATGGGTTTCCTGGAAATAACCCGAGCCGATTTCAGCGGAAGGGATGTGCGCGGCGATCGCCACCACGGGTACGCGCGAACGATGCGCATCGAACAGGCCGTTGATGAGATGCAGGTTCCCGGGACCGCAACTGCCCGCACACACGGCCAATGCCCCGGTTGCCGCGGCCTCACCGGCGGCGGCGAAGGCCGCAACCTCTTCATGACGCACATGCAGCCAGTCGATCCCACCCTTGCGCCGGATCGCGTCGGTAAAGCCGTTGAGGCTATCCCCGACGATGCCCCAGACCCGACGGACACCCGCGGACTTGAGGGTTTCGACCATCTGGTCCGCGACGGTGGGCATGGGATATCTCCTTGCTGGGCGTCGAAAACGGTGTTCGCTATCGTTAAACCATATTCCGGGAGATGCCAGACGCAGGTCGATGGCGGGGAGCGTCAATCTCCACGCTTGAAACCCAGAAGCACATTGCCTTCCGTCGAGAGATAGTTGCGCTTGTAGTCAAATCTCGGCGTATCCGAGAACAGCAGATAATAATATTTCATCTGCTCCGACCACCAATAGCCCGGACAATGGTCCGCCTGTCGTTTTGGATTGGACGTCACGTCAGCAAGGTCGGTATAGCCGTAGATCGTCTTGTTCCACAGCAGATAATAATATTTCATCTGCTCCGACCACCAATAGCCCGGACAATGGTCCGCCTGTCGTTTTGGATTGGACGTCACGTCAGCAAGGTCGGTATAGCCGTAGATCGTCTTGTTCCAACGCTTCATGTTAAGAAAATGGGTGCGGCCGATCTCGCGCCAGCGAGGATTCCGATCGAGGAGCCAGAGGGTGAAGGCGGAATCAGCAAGTTCGGGACGCAGCGCATTGGTCGTCTCAGTCGGCCTGGCAGAGGCATAGTCATAACCTTCGGGCAGCACTCCGTAACGGTCCTGCACTTTCGACCAACTCTCGGTGTAGGCTGCACCGTCCCTCATGGCGCCCCCCTGCCCCAGCAAGCCGCCATAGAAGGAAGCGAGTTCGTTCTGCTCGGTGGTAACGATCTGCCCCGTCTCGAAATCGACATCTGCGAACCACAGCTCGCCGGCCTTCCACACCCGCTGGCGCTTCAAGATCGCAGCGGTACAAATATCGTACATGCGCTTCCACTCGGCGTCACCGAACAGTTGCCAACCGTCCCACAGATATTCAAAGAAGCTATCGCCATAGGGGTCGATCGTGGCGGTACGCGATTTCCACTCGCCGCTCAGCACATCAATACTTGTTGCCACGAGATCGAGCTTCGAACGGCGTTCGAACACCGCCACCGTTGCCTTGCGGGCAGCCTCGCCATAGCGGGCATCGCCCGTAAGGCGGCTAAGCGTTCCCCATTCTGGCCAATAGGTGGCGATGCCGGCGGGACTATTGGTGCTCTCGCGCACTGCGCCTGTCTTCAGGTTGATGAAACCCCAGGGCATCCCCGTCGGCGTATGGAAGGCCGGAAGGAGGCGATCAGCAAGATCTTTGGCCTTGGCGAGCAGCCCCGGATCATCGCAAGCATGGTGCGCTGAGAGCAGCCCGCCGACGAGCCGGATCGAGGTTTCGAACACGGAAACATCGCCATCGACATCGAAGTCGAGGTTAGCCTTCACCCAGTCGACGCCTTCCTCGAAGCGGCTATCGAGCCCCATCACCCAGAGCGTGTCGAGCGCCTCGACGAGGCTAAGCCCAAGATGGCGGCCATTGCTGAGCGGAAAACTGGAATAAGTACCGCTGACCGGCTTGAGTTCATCCTTGCCCCAGGCATGGGCCTTATACTGATCCCACGCCCAGGCCATCTGCGCCTTCACGTCCTGACCCAGGGCCGACCAATCAACCGTTCCGGTTGATCCGGTTGTGGCGGCGGATCCGGCCTCGCCCCACAACGCCACCGCGCCCATCATCATTCCCCGCCGACCTATCCGCATCGCGGTACTCCTGCACAGGAGGGGCCATCCTAGCGAAGGACAGAAGGATATCGCAACCTGACTGGAATTGGGGGACCGGTCTCACCTCCCGGCCCATATGAAAAGCCCAGACGCATCCCAAGAACCTACCTTGGGCGCATCTGGGCTTCGGGTTACGCTCGCTTCACATGGGATCTCCAAGCGCCCCCGGAGATGATCCATGCGACCCGGCAGAACTCAGATCGAGCCAGCCGGCGCGACAGCGGGAAAGTCCTTCTCGGGATCGAACACGTTATTGAAGAAGTTGGTCAGAGAATACATCGCCACCAGTGCGACGATCTCCATGATGTTCGCATCCGTGTAGCCGGCATCGCGGACGGCTTTCAGGTCGGCGTCGAAGACCTGGCCGCGGGTCTCGATGACCTTGCGCGCGAACTGGACGGCGGCGTCCCGCTTCGGATCGGTTGCATGGCCCTTGCGAGCGAGAATGATCTCGTCGGCCGGCAGCTTGGCCATATGCTCGGCCGTGAAGCTGTGCACCGTCAGGCAGTAATTACAGCCATTCACTTCGGACACGGCGAGGCCAATGCTGTCGCGCGTTTTCACGTCGAGGGCCTTGCTCAGGGAGCCGAGCAGGGCGGCCCATGCGTTGAATGCGATCGGGCTCTGCGCGAAGCTCGCCATCATATTGGGCGTGAACCCGATGTTCTTCGTGAACGCATCGAGGGTCGGCTTGGATTCGGCCGGCACCTGTTCCGGCTTCAGGGCAGTGGTTCTCGTCATGATATTCTCCGTAAGCTATTGAGTTCAGTGTAGATCAGGCGAAATGCAGCACGTCGATGACGGGCAGGCGCGGCTTTTGCGGCCAGTTCCCCGGGCGCTCGGGCCCTACGCTCAGCAGCATGACCGGCACTTCGTCCTCGGCCAGCCCGAACTCGCGGTGCACCGCCTCGGCGTCGAAGCCGATCATCGGCGTGGAACCCAGACCCAGCGAGCGAGCCGCATAGATGATCGCGGCCGTGCCGAAGGTGGCGGAGCGCACCGCCTCGTCGCGCTGGCGCTGCGGCTGCCCGAAATACAGGCCACGCGCGGGGAGTTCCCATTCCGGCACCAGGTGCGCCGGCATGATGCCCGCTTCCACCACCGGCGCGAGGCGCTGCGGTATCGTGCTGGAGTCGGCCAGTTGGCCGATGACGACGAAAGTCACGGCGGCTTCCGTGATCGCGGGCTGATCCCAGGCGATCGGACGCAGCCGCGCCTTGGCTTCCGGCGTGCGCACGGCGATGAAGCGCCAATTCTGCAAGTGGAAGGATGTCGGCGCGCTGGTGCCGATCCGCACCAGCTCGCGGATCTGGTCGTCGCTCAGGATGGCGGCAGGGTCGTAATATTTGGCGGCACTGCGGCTCAGGATGGTTTCGATCACGGGATTGGTCATGGCATGTCTCCCATCAGGTGGCTGACGGGCTCTTGCTAAGCCTGACCAATGATTACTTCGAGACGATATATACTCAAATAAGTGCTTGAAAGGATCAATTGGCAAGTGACGCCGGAAGCTACTGCCCCTCTCGCGCCATTCGACGCCACTCCCCCGGTGTCATCCCCATCCGTTCGGTGAACACGCGCCGGAAGGCCGATACGGATTGATACCCGACCGTTTCAGCCACGGCTTCGGTGCTCATCGCCGGCTTCTTCAACGCGTTGGACGCGAGGCTCATCCGGATATCGGTCAGCAGGTCGGCGGCCGAGCGCCCCAGCCTGTCCTGAAAGTGCCGCATGAAGGTTGCCCGGGACATGCCGCACAAGTCCGCCAGATCGGGCAGCTTCCAGGGCCTCACCGGATCAGCGAACATGGCGCCGATGGCCGGGGCCAGCCGCGGATGGCCGGCCAGCGCCAACAAGCCTTCCGGCGCCTGCTCGGATTCGCTCGCCGCACGCAAAACCAGCGCGAACAGCGCCGAGGAAAGCGCATCGAGGATGGCGGAGCTGCCCAGCTTGTCGCTGGTGGACTCCTTGCGCATCAGGCCCACCAGACTGGCCAGATGGTTCGAGGCGGACCCGCCCCCCTCGCCACCATGGCCGTCCGCGGCGCGCACCACCAGATCGGTGGGCAGGTAATTGCGGATGAGCCGATCGTGAGGCGGCCCGATGAAAAAACGCCCGCACAACAGATCCAGATGCTCGCCCTGAGCCTCGTTCTCGCTGAGCATCCATCCGGCTGAGGCCACGCGCTCATGAGTAGGCACCGGCTTATGCCCGCTGCCATCGTGCAGCACATGCGACGCCCCGTGCGGCAACAGCACGATATCGCCACCGACCAGCTCCTTGGCCGTCCTCGTCTCCGGGTCCTCGATAATGGCCCGGCCCTTGAGCACGACATGATAGGGGATCTCGTGCGCCGCGGACCGTGCCCAGGCCACGCGCCACGGCGCGCCGTAAACGCAGCGGACCTCCAACTGGCCTGTGACGGTGATCATTTTCAGCAGATGGCTGAGCCAGTCGACTTGGGACATGAGACCTCGGGAACCTGAAGCGCTCAACCATCCTAGCGTAGCCGCATACGGGTTGCAGCGGTCCAGCCAATCGACGTTTCAAGTCGCCATCTTCGACCGCCTGATCGGGCCGCAACCGGCCACCCTGAAACCGTGGCCAACAACGATGCCGCTGGCTAAGGTTGTCGAGGAGAGACATGCTCATGATGACGCCGCGACGATCGATCGAATGCGCTGACCCCATCGCTCGGGCCCGGCTTCGGGTAGGCGCGCGACAGATGTTCCTCACCCTGGTTTGCGCCGCCAGCCTCGCGGCGGGCGGCCATGCGGCCGCTCGCGACTATGCGTCACGCGATGTCGGCGATTGGACGGTGACGGCAAGCAAAGATGGAAAAGACTGCTTCCTGACCCGGGAATATGAGCGGAACGGGGGAACAACGCTGCTCCTTGGTCTCGATATCGACGGTACGAACCGTCTTTCGGTTCTTAACGCCAACTGGTCGATCAAGCCCAAGGATCAGCTGAAGTTGAATTTCCGCCTCTCCAACAGCAGCTATCCCGCCCATTTTGCGGTCGGCATAGCGTCGGAAGGGAAACAGGGGTTCGTCACCAGCTTCGGGGCGAAATTCCCGTCCTATTTCGCTGCATCCAAGTCTCTTCACATCTCGCGCGGGGATGTGCCCGTCGAGCGGCTGAGCCTCGATGGAGGCGACGCCGCGGTCACCGAGCTAAGGAATTGCGTCGACAATCGGCGGGAAGAGCCGGCGGCCTCAGCCGGCAAAAAGGCCCGCCCCGGCGATATTCCGAGGGATCCGTTCGCACCTGCTCGAGCACGAGAATCAAAGAAGTAGGGAACGGAGGAAGCCCGATCTTGCGGCGAAGTGCCCGAAAATCACGCCGGCCGCATAGCTAGTAATCCGTCGGACGGAGAAGATGCACGGCTGAACAGAATCCGGATTGTAGGAAAATCGTCACTCGGCTTGCTTGTTGCAGTTGGTTAACGATTGGAAGAAACTCGATGTCCGCTTTTGCCTCGAAATCCGTGCTCGCCGTGGTGACTTTGGCTGGCGCTCTTGGCCTCGGCGGTTGCGCCACCAAGTCCTATGTGCGTGAGCAGATCGCTCCTGTAAGCCAGCGCGTCGACAGGCTCGAAGCGAAATTGCAGGAAACTGACGGCACGGCCAAATCGGCTCTGCAGGAAGCGCAGGCCGCATCCGGCCAGGCGCAGAACAACGGCCAGCGGCTCGATCAGCTCAACAGCCGCGTGGATGGCATCGACCAGCGGCTGACGGCGCAGGAGCAGAAGCGCGCCAAGCGTCCGCGCCATTGATCGTGCACGGCGACACATATTAATCAGACTGTCTTTTCCTGTGTCGGCCGTCCCCCACGGGGCGGCCGATTCCTTTCGAGTGTTTCGAGCAGATGATCCATGTCTTGCGGGCACTGGCCGGGCTCGCGCTGATCGTTCCGACCGTGGCGGGCGCCGCTCGTCCGCACCAAACCGTGAAGGCGCGGCCGGCAAAGGGCGACGTCGAGCCGGCGATCGTTCCTTCGGAAGCCGTAAAGCGCGTGGCGGAATGGGTCACTGCGTCGAAGGACAATCATTCGCTGCCCTGGGCCGTGGTCGACAAGCCGAATGCTGCCCTGTTCCTGTTCGATCCGGGGGGGAAGCCGCTCGATGCCGTGCCGGTGCTGATCGGCATCGCCGTGGGCGATGAGGCCAGTCCTGGCGTCGGCAGCAAGAAGCTGGCGGACCTCGGTCCGGCGGAGAAGACCACGCCGGCGGGACGCTTTCTCGCGAAGTTCGGAATGCCGGTGGGAGGGGAGCGGGTTCTCTGGGTGGATTATGCCACGTCGGTGGCGCTCCATCCGATCCCGAAGGACGCCGGCGCGAGGGAGCACCGGCGCGAGCGCATGCTGTCTCCGACATCGGACGACAATCGCATCACCTTCGGCTGCATCAACGTGCCCAAGGTTTTCTATGGCAGCCTGCTGAGCCCGCTGTTCCGGAAAAAGGGCGGCTATGTGTACGTGCTGCCCGACACGAAGCCGATCGAGGAAGTGTTCCCACGCCTGCGGGTCCAGGCCGCCATGAACGGCAATGCAGGCCCGTAACCTTGCAGATCATCGACGGCCTGCCCCGGCGAACGCCGGTGCCGCGGCGCGGCCGAAACCGCCCTTCGAGCAGCCGCGCACCGCTTTCCCAAGGCACAAATTTTTCGGGGTAGCTGCGACAATGCGCCTCACCTAGGTCTTGGGAGATATGAACACGCCAGTGAAAGAAGGCTTTTGGGCGCTGACCGAGAAGGAGAAGCAGACCCTTCGCCTGATCGTCCGCGGCCACGATGCAAAATCGACCGCGCGTAGCCTGGGTCTCTCGGTTCACACGATCAACGAACGGCTTCGCGATGCGCGGCGCAAGATGGCCGTATCGAGCAGCCGCGAGGCAGCGCGCCTCTTGCTGGAAGCGGAAGGTGGCAGTCTGGGGTCGCCGACCCCCGATTTGTTTGGGGACGCGGAAATCGGGGACGACACGCCCCGGCCTCGGGTGGATCAGGGAGCGGCGTCGATCGGCGGCGCGGGGCGGGCGTACCGCCACCCCTGGATCATCATCGGAGTGCTTCTCATGACGCTCGCTCTCGGACTCTTGGCGCTCGCCGCGTTGCCTCAGGTCGTTTCCGCACCGCCGCCCACCCCGATCGCCTCCGACGAGAAACCGAATGCGGAGGTGGTGGACGCGGCGCGCCAATGGCTGGCTCTGGGGGACCAGGGACGCTGGGAGGATGGTTATCGGGCGACCGGTGCCGCGTTCCGCAAGCAGAACACCGCACAGGTCTGGGCCGCGGCGTGCGAAAAGGTGCGCGTGCCCCTCGGCGCGATGATTTCGCGCACATTCATCAGCCAGGAGAACCTTCCCGCCCCGCCCAACGGCTATGAAGTGGTGAAATTCCGCACGAGCTTCGCCAACAAGGCCGAGACCATAGAGACCGTCACGCTCGATCGCGAGGAAGGCCGTTGGCGCGTGGTGGGCGTGACGATCGGGTGAGTTCGGAGCCGGCGCGTCCGCACCGGTCGGGGCGGTTCGTCCAGCCGAACCGCCTCCCACACGTCACCAACGGCCGAAATCGATCACTGCCTTTGCCCGAAGGAAATCGGATAGGCGGTGTTGCGAAGGATGAGCATGGGATCGGCGGCTTCGATCCCGGGATGAGGCTGCCCCACCAGATAGAAGGTCTGCTTGTCCGCGCTCGCGATATCTGCAGGCCTGCGGGTCATCGTAAAGGTGCCGAGCTTCACGCGCCGTCGTGTATCGGGCCAGGCGATGGACGGGTCCTCGATCTTGTCGCCCGGCTCGGCGATTTGCGCGTACCAGTCGAAGATCACCGGCCCACGGGCAATTCGATCGACAATCTCGTCCTGTAGATAATTGGGCGTTTTGGTCTTGAGTTCTTCCGGCTTCAGATAATGTTCCCCTGCACGAGGAACATATTGATAGCGGACGAATACGGATTTCCCCTGCGCGTTCGTCCACTTGAACGAATTGATCCCGAAATAGGCTGCCGTCGCGTAGGACGCCGGAGACGTCAACGTCGCGAGGAAATGCTGCGAAATCGGCCGGGTTGAAAGGAATTGCTCGACGGGCGTTGGATGCGGAACATTGGCGCCGCTGGCTCCCACCGCCCGCAGGAAAGCGGCGAACTCGTCGCTCGTCGCGACGATGAAGCCGTTATGCTGGTCGCTGGCGAGATCATAGTCGGTTCCGTCCGCCGCCTTTATCTTGAGCGCCAGGCCGGTTGGCTGGGCCGGGCCGGCGGTATCGGGAATATCGGGAATGCCCGCGAACAGGGAAAAGCGGGCCATCACCGGCAGGGCGCCACCGCTGAAGATCGGCGCGCTCGTGATGGCGCGAGCAGCAGGATCGGGCGTGAAAACGCCCTCGAACATCACGCCTTTGGTGTGAACCGCCCGGGCATGATGTTCACCGAAAGCGGTGTGGAGCGCATTGACGAGGTCCGGCGGGGTCTGACCCGCCACGACCGGCTCGGACGCGCCCGACGACTGTGCGTTTAATGCCAATGAAATGGCTGCCGCCGTAAAAGCGGCAACACTGAAAGTCGCGAGCTTCTTCATGTCCAACTCCCTTGCAGTTGGATCATGCAGACGAATCTTCGTCGAACTCTTGCTGAAAATCGACGCCTATTGAAGCTTCGAACGCTCTTCGATCCCAGTCGAAACGGGCAGCACCGAAGTGAATGCCACAGGCTGCTCAAGAACCTACGGAAGAATGTCGAGCACCGCTTCGGAGGGCCAGCACAGGCGCCCCCCGAGCGGCGTCACGACCAGCGGCCGGTTGATGAGGACAGCCGCCATTGCATCTCGCCTTGAAGGGCGCGCTCGATTTGGCCAACCTGCGGAAGCGGATTGGGGAGCGTGAGATATGATCCTGTTGATGATGGCCGCGGCCATAGCTGCGGCGCCTGCGACGCAGGCCAACGGCGCGGCTTCCCGAGCGGCCTCCCAACCTCCGGCGCGCGATCTCGATACGACCGCCTGGTGGAAGACCACCACCGCCCTTTCCAACGATGCGATGGAAGGTCGCGACACGGGCTCGCCCGCATATGATCGCGCGGCGAGGCTGGTGGCGGACCGGTTCGCGGCGGCGGGGCTCAAACCGCTTGGTGAAGGCGGTTCATGGTTCCAGCCTGTGTCGATGGAAGAGGTCTCGGTCGAGTCCGCCACGATCGGCGTTGGCGGCCGCTCCGTCGCCTTCCTCCACGACATCACCGTCCAGCCCGCACCGGATACGCCGGTGACGATGGACGCGCCGCTTGCCTATCGCGGCTATTGCGCGGCGGATGCGCTCGGCGACGTGAGGGGCAAGGTGGTGATCTGTCACGGCACCCACCGCGCCGGCCTGCCCGACGCATCCGCGCGGCAGGCGGTGGTGAAGGCAGCGGGCGCAATCGGTCTCGTCACCATTGCCGATCCGGGTTTCACGGTGGAGCCGCCGCGCTGGCCTTTCGCCTACGCACGCACGGTCTGGCTGTCGGACGACAAGGCCCCTTCCGAGCCCGTGGTGCGCTTCACGCTGAATGCGGATGCGCTCGGCACCTTGATCGCGGGCAGCGGCCAGGATCCCGCAAGGCTCATCGCAGCCGGCAGCAAGGGCGAGCCGCTACCGAGCTTCGACGCGCCGGGCCGTTTTCGGGCGAATTTCACGCTCGCCCACAAGAGCATCGCGTCGCCCAATGTGATCGCGATGTTGCCGGGCACCGATCCCGGCAAGGCCAGCCAGGCCATCGTCCTTTCCGCGCATCTCGACGGATATGGCCCCGGCGAACCCGTCAACGGCGACGGCCTCTATAACGGCACGCTCGACGATGCCGCCTATGTCGCGCTGCTGATCCAGTTGGCGCAGAACCGCCACGGCAAGGGCTTTGCGCGGCCCGTGATCTTCGCCGCCTTCACCGGCGAGGAAAAGGGATTGCTCGGCGCACGCTGGTTCGTGAAGCATCCGACACTCCCCCAGGCGCGGATCGCCGCCGACATCAACCTCGATCAGCTCCGCCCCATCTTCCCGCTCGATCTGCTGACCGTCCATGCGCTCGACGACACGACGCTCGGCGATGACGTACGCGCGGTGACGGCGAGCATGGGGATCGCCACGCAAAAAGACCCCGAGCCCGAGCGCAATCTGCTGCGTCGCGCCGATCAATGGCCTTTCCTGGAGGCGGGCATCCCGGCAACCGCCTTCGTGTTCGGCTACCGGCCCGGCAGCGAGAGCGAGCGCATCTATCGCCATTGGTATCGGACCGGCTACCACCGTCCGCAGGACGACCTCGCTCAGCCGATCGACTGGAAGGCCGCGGCCGATTTCAATCGCTTCTTCTACGCTCTGGTTTCTCGCGTCGCCGACCAGCCGGCGAAGCCGGCCTGGAAAGCAGGCAGCACGCTGGGTCCGAAAAGGGAGTGACGAAGAAGAGCGTCGCCGGTCCGTGACGGCGCGGACATGATCCAGCAGATCAGGTGAGGAACAGTTGCATGGCATCCTTCGATCCGGAGATCGCTACCGCCACCTATATGGCCAGCCTCACAGCGGCGCAGCATGCGAAGGCGTCAGCCTATACGCATGGCGGCGAATGGCTGCTCCTGTGGGGCTGGCTCGTCGGTGTCGCCGTCGCCTGGCTGATCGCACGAACCGGAGTCCTCGTGCGTGTGCGCGATCGGGTAAGGCGACCCAACCTCGCTGTCATTGCGTGCGTCACGACCTTCGTCCTGCTCGCCTGGGCGATAGGCCTCCCCTGGTCCATCTATGCCGACTGGTGGAGAGAGCGAGGCTATGGGCTCACGACCCAGCCGTTCATGGGATGGTTGGGCGAAAACGCATTGTCCTGCGTCATCGGGGCGATACTCGAAGCGCTGCTCGCTCTCGCGATCTACGCGCTCATGCGCCGGACGCCGCGCTGGTGGTGGGCATGGTCTGGCGGTGTAGCGGTGGTGGGCATCGTCATCGCGATCGTCATCTCGCCCGTCATGATCGAGCCGCTGTTCAACACATATACCCCTGCCCCGGCCGGGCCGACCCGCGATGCCATCGTGGCCCTTGCCCATCGCGCGGGCGTTCCGTCCGACAAGATCCTGATCTACAACGGCTCGAAACAATCGCAGCGCTATACCGCGAACGTCTCCGGCCTCTTCGGCACCGCCCGCGTCGCGATGAGCGACACGATGTTCCAGCAGGGCGCGGATCTCTCCGAGGTGCGTGCCGTCGTCGGCCATGAGATGGGCCATTATCGCCGCGGCCATGTTTTCTTCAGCGCGCTGGTGCTCGGCCTGCTGGCAATCGTCATGTTCTTCATCGCCGATCGGGCCTTTCCCATGGTTCGACACTGGATGGGCGTCGAGGGCGTGAAGGCCATTGCCGATCCTGCGGGCCTTCCCGTGCTGATGGTGATCGCGGGCACGCTGGGGCTTCTCGCGACGCCCATCGTCAACACGCTCTCACGTTTCGAGGAAAGCGATGCGGACCGGTTCTCCCTCGAATATGCGCAGGAACCGGACGGATTGGCGAAAGCACTGGTCAAGACGATCGAATACCGCGCCTCCTCGC
This sequence comes from Sphingomonas sp. PR090111-T3T-6A, assembly GCF_000383095.1. Classification (GTDB taxonomy): domain Bacteria; phylum Pseudomonadota; class Alphaproteobacteria; order Sphingomonadales; family Sphingomonadaceae; genus Solisphingomonas. The sequence goes on along the minus strand of NZ_AORL01000015.1, from coordinate 135,750 downwards.
CCGCGCCCGTCGAGGAGATGATCTTCTACGACCATCCGAGCGTCGAAAGGCGCGTCCACCGGGCGATGGTGTGGAAGGCCGAACATAGGGGGCATGTCGGCGGCTGACGGCCGATATCGGTCCGAAAGCCTGCCGGAGCCTTGGCCTTTGCCACGCGCGTTACGATACGACCTGATCACCGGTAAAGCGCGACAATCGCCTCTGCCCGCGTCTTGAGGCTCGCCCGGAGGGCCTCCGGCGCCAGCACTTCGACCGTGGCGCCGAATCCGAGGAGCTGCCCAGTCGCGAATCCGATGCTCTCGATCGGCACGGTCACATGGCGCCAGCCGTCCGCGCCCGGCACGGCCGCGAAGATCGGCTCGGCCATATCGGCGTTGAGCGAGCCCAATCGCGACATGGCTTCGGGGCCGACACGCAGTTCCGCGACATCCCGGCGCAGGCCCGCCTCGAACTTGCCGACCGCATCGCGCCAGGCGGCGGCGAGGTCGAAATCGGGCGGGCGCATGAAGCCCTGATCGAGCAGCACGAGGTCCCGCGCGTTATCGAGCTTGTGGATGGCCGGCTGCCCGCGCCGCAGCGCCATGAAATAATATTCTCCCGCCTTCAGCACGATGCCGAGCGGCTCGATCGTGCGCGGCTTGGGTCCCGTCCAGCTGTCATAGACGAGGTGGAGACGCCGGCACTCCCACACGGCACGCGCAAGAAGGCGCAGATCGTCCCGGCGCGGAGCCGGCCGGCGATGCCAGGGGGCCGGATCGAAATGGAAGCGATCAGCGACCCTCTGCGCGGCCTCGCTGGATTGGGCAGGCATGGCGGCGAACAATTTGAGCCGGGCGGTGGCCGCGGTTTCGCCGAAGCCGAGGTCTGCCGCCGCACTGGGCAGGCTGGAGAGCAGGATGGCCTCGGCCTCCTCGCCGGTCATGCCGGTAAGGCGGGTCTGCCAGCCGTCGAGAAGCGCGAAGCCACCCGCCGCGCCGCGCTCGGCATAGATCGGCACGCCTGCCGCGCTCAGCTCGTCCACGTCGCGATAGATGGTGCGCCGCGACACCTCGAACCGCTCCGCGAGCGCACGCGCCGACACCCGCCCGTGGATCTGGAGCAGGATCAGGATCGAGAGCAGGCGGCTGGCGCGCATTTCTTCTTTCTAGCAGGATAATGTTGACACGGATTGACATATTTACCCCGTTAGCCTGCGGGCATGACAGACGCTCACCCTCTGGACCGCCGCGCCCTGATCGCAGGAAGCGCTTTTCTCACCGCCACGCTGGGGACGCCCGCCGCCTCCGCCATTCCCTTGCGCGACTTCTCGTTCCAGGACGGGCATTGGACCGTCCACCATCGCAAGCTCCGGCAACGGCTGGCCGGCAGCGCCGACTGGTACAGCTTCACGGGGACGACGACGGCCGGGCCGCTGATGGGCGGCCTCGCGGGCTATGAGGACAATGTCCTGAACGACCCCACCGGCCCTTATCGGGCCGAGGGTCTGCGCCGGTTCGATCCCGGGACCGGGCTCTGGTCGATCTGGTGGTGGGACGAGCGCTTCCCCGAGATCGATCCGCCGGTGACGGGGCGGTTCGAGAAGGGCGTCGGCACCTTCTTCGGCGACAGCATGCTGGACGGGAAGCCGGTGCGCGTCCGCTATATCTGGGACATGCCGGTCGCCGGCGTCCCGCGCTGGCAGCAGGCTTTCTCGCCGGATCGGGAAGCGAGCTGGGAAACCAACTGGATCATGGAGTTCCGGCGATGATCGACCGGCGACTGTTCCTGGCCGGCGCAACGGGCCTGGCGGCTGGCCCGGCATTCTCAGCGGGTGCGCCTGCGCCCGGCATATTCGAGCTGCGGCAATATACGCTGAAGGGCGGCACGCGCGCAGCCTTCACCCGGCTGTTCGAGCAGCAGTTCGTGGCCTCGCAGAATGCCGTCGGCAGCCATGTGCTGGCGGTGTTCCGTGATCTGGACGATTCCGATCGCTTCGTCTGGATGCGCGGCTTCACGGACATGGAGGCGCGCAAGGCGGCGCTCGAAGCCTTCTACTTCGGGCCGGTCTGGCAGGCGCACCGAACCGAGGCCAACGCCATGATGATCGACAGCGACAATGTGCTGCTGCTGAAGCGCGTGTCGGGCGTGGCCGGGCCGAAGCTGCTGGCCGGAAGGGGCGTGATCCGCATCGCGATCCATCGCCTGCGGGATGTCGATCCGGCGGCTTTCGCGGCTTTCTTCGAAGCGCGCATGCAGCCCGCGATCCGGGCGGCGGGCGGTGACGTGGCGGCGACGCTCACGACCGAGGCATCAGCCAATACCTTCCCGCGCCTGCCGGTGCGGGAGCATGATCCCGTCTTCCTGTGGATCGCGCATTTCCCCGACGAAGCGGGCGAGCAGGCCTTTGACGAACGGCTGCGCACGATGGCCGGCTGGCGCGACGGCATCGCGGAAGCGCTGCTGCCGGCCCTCATGCAGAAGCCGGAGGTGCTGCGCCTCGTATCGTCCATGGCCATTCCGGATCTGGGGTAGCCCGGGCCTGCCCCGCGTGTTTCGCAAGAGCTTCGCCCATCGACTGCCGGGAACAGCGACGGCCACCTCCTAGAGGATCGAGCGGAGCTTGGCCCCATCGGGGGACCCGAGGCCGGTGCAGGCATCCCATCCCTTCTTCGCCGCATAGCCGATCGCGCCGGACTTGTTGTCGCCGGCCGTGATATCCCGGAATGCGTTTGCCGCGCCGTACAGATCGGCATGCGGCTGGCCGAGCGGAGCCTGCCGACCGGCGTTCAGATTGGCGGCGATCGCCGCCCACAGCGGAGCGACCGCGCTCGTGCCGCCAATGATCCCGGTCTGGCCGCCCGTCACGATCCGATAGCCGCTGTCCGGATCGGCATCGCCCGCGACATCGGGAACGCCCCGGCCACCCTTGCCAGCCTGCGCCGGCGGAACCCCGGCATCCTTCTGATAGTCCGGGAGGGCGAAGAGCGCGCTCACGCCCCCTCCGGTGCCGCCGCCATTGCTCTTCCAGACCACTTCGTCGGTGATGCCGCTGCCGGACACCGTGATCCTCGTTCCACCGCACCCCAGAACGGCCGGATCGGACGCGGGATAATCCACATGGGCCTTGCCGTCGCTCTCCCCATCGGTCGCAAGGCTGTCCCCCGAGGCGGCGCATACCGTCAGGCCCAGCGCGGCGGCGTCCTTGAAAGCCGCATTCATGACCGTGATCGACTGCTCGCTCCAGCCGTCCTCGGCCGAGCCCCAGCTGATCGAGAGGACGGAGGGCTTGTTGGTGACATCATGGACGGCCTGGGTGATGGCGTCGGCAAAACCCTGGCTGGTGTTCGGCGCGAAATAGACCGCGAGCCTCGCGCCCGGCGCAATGCCCCCCGCGACCTGAATGTCGAGCGCGACCTCGCCATCGGCATCGCTTGTTCCGGGCGCATTCCGACCGCCGTCGACGGGGACCGCGACGATATTCGGCACGGCCAGCCCCATGGCCTTGAAGGCAGCCTGATTGTCGGCATCCGTAAAGCCGCCGCCCAGCTCTATAATGCCTATGCACTGCCCGGACGCATCCGCGCCCGCGAAGCCGTAAAGCCCGGCGATATCGGTGGGGAGGAAGCCGGCCGGCGGCGTCGGGCCACGATGCGGCACGAATTTGGGCGTGGCGATCGGGCTCGTGTCGAGGCCGAGGACGGCTGCAACGCACCCCGCCACGGGACTTGGCAGATGGAGCGAGCCATGGCGTCCACGGGACACCGCCCCGTCATGCTCGTAATGATGAAGCTCGGTGCCGAACGCCCGCTCGATGGCCGCCGCCGGCCCGCGCAACTGCACGAGCCGGCGCGCGGCGTTCTCGGTCACGATCTCAAGCTCCGCATCCCTGGCGAAGGCACGGACCATATCCAGGTCCGATGCATGGTCCTTTTCCCGCTGCCCCTGCAACTCCTCGCGCGAGCATGCCTTCGGAGGCATTCCCCGAGGCTTCAGATAAAGGCTGACGGTGATCGGCTCGTCACCGGGCACGCGGCCGATCGCCTTCATGCCTCGCGGGGCGTCGTGCTCGCTGCCAGGCAGTATCTGGCGGTCCTCGGCCATGTCGGGTTCTCCATGGGAAAGATGTGCCGGCAACGCGCGATCCGCGCGGCTGGTTCTCGCCGGCCTGACGAAATGCGCCGAGCCGAGATCGATGGCCGCCGCACCACCCCCCTTTCGAGCCACTCCGGTGCCCGCGCCGGGGATATTCGGGCCTATCCGGCAGCACGTCCTCGCAAGGCTCGGCAGTTTACAGAATGGCCATTTTCTGCATTTTGCCGCGATGCGCGCCGCGGTCGCCGGCTTGTAAGGGGGTATCGACGATGCACGATCTATCGCGACGCGGAGCGCTCGGGCTGGGCCTCGGCGCGGCGGCGGCAGCGGCGAGCGCCGCTCCGGCAGCCGCCGATCCGGTCGTCGTCGCCTCGACCTGGGATTTCGGCCGCGCGGCCAATCAGGCCGCCTTCGCGCGCCTGACCGCCGGCGGCAATCCTCTCGACGCGGTCGAGGCCGGCGCGAAGGTGCCCGAGGCCGATCCGGACAATCATTCGGTCGGCTATGGCGGCTATCCCGACCGCGACGGCCATGTCACGCTCGACGCCATCATCATGGACGAGGATGGCCGCGTCGGCGCGGTCGCGGCGATCGAGGACGTCGTCCACGCCATCTCGGCCGCGCGGCTGGTGATGGAGCGGACGCCGCACACCCTGCTCGTGGGCGAGGGCGCGACCCGCTTCGCGCTGGAACAGGGGATGCCGCGCGCGAAGCTGCTCACCCCCGAGGCCGAGAAAGCATGGCGCGACTGGCTGAAGACGGCCCGCTACCAGCCCATCGCCAATATCGAGAACCGCCTGCCCGGCCCTCCCGGATCTGCGCTCAACCACGACACGCTCGGCATCATGGTCCGTGCCGCCGACGGGCGGATCGCGGCCGCCTGCACCACGTCCGGCATGGCCTTCAAGATGCGCGGGCGGGTGGGCGACAGCCCGCAGGCCGGCTGCGGACTGTTCGTCGAGAAGCGGGTCGGCGCGGCGGTGTCGTCCGGCGTGGGCGAGGAGGTGACGCGCATCGCCGGCACGTCTCGCGTGGTCGCGTCGATGCGTGCCGGTCTCTCCCCGCAGGCGGCGTGCGAGGAGGCGGTGCGCCACATCGCGGCGCTGCGCGGCGAGGCCATCAAGGGGATGCAGGTCGGCTTCCTCGCGCTGGGGGCCACGGGCGAGGTCGGCGCCTATGCGCTGGTGCCGGGTTTCACCTACGCCGTCACCCGCCGCTCGGGCGCGACCGAGCTTCATCCCTCGGCCAGCCTGTTCGCGAGCTGAGCGGTTTCGAACCCGAGCGGTTGCGCGGGCACGGCGGACATGGAATGTCTTGATCCGCCTCCCCCTCCGCTTTCAGGACGATCGATGCTTCGCCAGCCGCTTACCGCCTTGGCCCTGTTCCTTGCCGTTTCCCCGGCGCTGGCCGTTGCCCCCGATCCGCTCGATGCGGTGAACCCCTTCATCGGCACCACCAACGGCGGCAACGAGTTCCCCGGCGCGGTGCTGCCCTTCGGCATGGTGTCGTTCAGCCCGGAGGAGACGCCGCTCCCCGGCAGCGGCCTCGCGGTGGCGGCACCGGGCGGCTATGAGTGGCGGGCCAACGGGGTGCGCGGCTTCGGCCTCGCCCATGTCTCGGGCAGCGGCTGCGCGGGCGCCGGCGGCGATGTCCCCCTCATGCCGGTGACGCGCGACATCGACGCCTCGCCGCTCGATCCGGCCAAGGCCAACCGCTTCGTCGCGCTCCTCGATCATGGTAAGGAAAAGGCCTCGCCCGGCGCTTATGCGGTGAAACTCGGCAACGGCGTTGCGGTCGATCTCGGCGCGACGCTGCGCACCGGCATCGGCCGCTTCGCCTTCCCGGCCGAACGCCCGGCGCATCTGCTGTTCCGCACCTCGGACACCGAGGTCGGGTCGAGCGATGCCACGCTCCACATCGACGCGGCGCACCGTACCGTGTCGGGCACGGTAAGCGCCGGCAATTTCTGCGGCTATCTCGCCAACGACCGGGCCCGCCAATACTACCGGCTGCACTTCGTCGCGGTGTTCGACCAGCCTTTCACCGTCGGCGGCACCTGGACCGACACGACGCTCCACCCCGGCGCGACCGATGCGCAGGGCGGCAGCGGCTATGGCGCGGACGGCTTCCCGCTGCCGGGCAAGGGCTCGGGCGGCTGGATCAGCTTCGCCTCGGGCGCAACCGTCACCGCCCGCGTCGCCATTTCCTATGTCGATGAAGCGGGCGCCCGCGCCAATCTCGCCGCAGAGAGCCCCGAAGGCGCGACGATCGAGACGGTGCAGGCCGGCGCGCGCTCTGCCTGGGGGCAGGCTCTCGGCGCCATCTCCGTCTCGGGCGGCACCGACGACGAGCGCAGCATCTTCACGACCGCGCTCTATCACAGCCTGATCGACCCCAGCATCGTCAGCGACGTCGATGGCCGCTATCGCGGGATGGACGGCGCCATGCATCGCCTCTCGCGCGGACAGAAGGCGCAATATGGCAATTTCTCGGGCTGGGATATCTATCGCTCGCAGGTCCAGCTCGTCACGCTGATCGACCCGCAGGCGGGCTCCGACATCGCCCAGTCGCTGCTCAACCAGGCCGATCAATATGGCGGCATCTGGGATCGCTGGACCCATCTGACCGGCGCGACCGGGGTGATGAACGGCGATCCTTCCACCTCGATCGTGGCGGCGATCCACGCCTTCGGCGGGCGCAATTTCGAGGTGAAGCGCGCTTATGCCTCGCTGCTCAAGGCAGCGACCGTGCCCACGGCCAAGGATCTCGCGCGCACCGGCTGCCCGATATTGTGCGTCGGCGAGCGCCCCGGCCTCGATCAGTGGCTGAAGCTCCATTACATGCCGACGGGCGCGCCGGGCTGGGGCTCGGCCGCGGACACGCTGGAGATGGCGGCGGCCGATTTCGGGCTGGCGCAGCTTGCCCATGCGGTCGGCGATCGTGCCAATGAGCGCCGCTTCCTCGATCGCGCCGGCTGGTGGCGCAACCTCTGGAACCCGAAGGCGAGCGCGTCCGGCGGCTACATCCAGCCGCGCCGCGCCGACGGTAGCTGGCCGGCCTTCGACCCGGCCTCCGACGACGAGTTCGTCGAGGGCAGCGGCGCGCAATATCTCTGGATGGTGCCGTTCGATCCGGCCGGGCTCGCCGGGCTGATGGGAGGGCGCGAGCAGGCCGTGGCGCGGCTCGACGCCTTCTTCCATGGCGCCGACGGGCAATGGGCGGTCACCAAGTCCGGCCCACTCCATTCCGAGCTGGACAACGAACCCTCGATCGCCGCCCCCTGGCTCTACGACTTCCTCGGCGCGCCGTGGAAGACGCAGGCAACCGTTCGCGAGGCGATGCGCCGGATCTGGACCAACCGCCCCGACGGCATTTCGGGCAACGACGATCTCGGCGAGATGTCGTCCTGGTATGTCTGGTCGGCGATCGGCCTCTATCCGGTGTGGCCGGGCCGGGCCGAGCTGGTGGTGGGAAGCCCGCTCTTCCCCGAGGTGACGATCCATCGCCCCGGCGCGACGATCGCCATCACGGCGCACGGCGCCGCGATGGATGCGCCCTATGTCCACAGCCTCGCGGTCGACGGCAAGGCGACGACGCGGCCGTGGCTGCCCGCCGGCTTCATAGCGCGCGGCGGAAAGCTGGATTTCGAGCTGTCCTCGGCCCCCGACACCCATTGGGGAAGCGCGCCCGCCGACGCCCCGCCCTCCTTCGGCCCGCGTGGCTGAGAGAACCCCGCCGTTCAGCCGCATGACGACCGCCGGGATATCAAACGGATATTGATCGCGTTATCGTATCGACGATGAAGCGGGCGGATATCGTTGCCGGCATGTCCGTTGCGGGGCTGATGCTCCCGGAGGCAGTGGCCTATGCCGGCATCGCGGGGCTCCCGCCGGCGCGCGCGGTGCTGGCAGCCATCGCCGGCGCGCTGGTCTATGCGCTGGTCGGCCGATCGCGTTTCGCGATCGTTTCCCCCACCTCCTCCTCTACGGCGATCCTTGCTGCCGCATTGGCCGCCATGCCGGAAGATGCGGCCGCTCGCGGGGCGCTCGCCACGATGGCGGTCGCGATGGCGGGCGTGCTGTTTCTCGTCGCCGGTGGATTGAAGCTGGGTGGCCTCACCGGCTTTATCGCGCGCCCGGTCCTTCGCGGCTTCGCCTTCGGGCTCGCCATCACGATCATCCTGCGGCAGCTTCCCGTCCTGTTCGGTGTCGGCATATCGGCACCCGACATCTTCCGGCTCGTGGCGCGATTGGTCGCAACTTTCCCGCAATGGCATCCCGTCAGCATCGCGGTGGGATTGGCGGCGCTGGCCGCCCTCCTCCTGCTCCGGCGCGTTCCCTCCCTGCCGGGCGCCCTTCTGGTGCTGGCGGCGGGTATTTCCGCAGCCTATCTCCTCGATCTCCCGGCCTTTGGCGTGGCAACGGTGGGGATCATCCGGCCGGGGCTGAGCTGGCCCACCCTGCCGATGCCCTCCTTCGGCGAGTTCGCGCGGCTGGCCCAGATGGTCCTGCCGCTCGCGCTGATCCTGTTCGCCGAAAGCTGGGGGACGATGCGCGCGCTGGCCCTGCGGCATGGCGATACGCTGGCGCCCGATCGGGAACTCGGCGCGCTCGGTTTCGCCAACCTCGCGGCTGCGGCGGTGCAGGGAATGCCGGTCGGCGCGGGATTCTCGGCGGGTTCGGCAAGCGAGGCGGCAGGCGCCCGAACAAGGGCCACCGCGGTCATCGCCGCGATCGGCCTGGCGCTCCTCGTCCTGATCGCGACCCCGCTGATCGCGTGGCTGCCGCAACCCGTGCTTGCGGCGGTGGTGATCGCGGCGCTCACCCATGCCCTCGAACCGGCGCCCCTGTTGCGCCTGTGGAAGCTCGACCGGGACCAGTATGTCGCGCTGGGCGCGGCGATCGGCGTGATCGCGCTGGGCGTGCTCAACGGCATGCTCTTCGCGATCCTGCTGTCCCTCGTCGCGATGATCCACAAGATGGCCTCGCCCCAGCTTGTCGAGCTGGGCCGGCTCGGCGCTCACGACTTCGTCGACGTGGCCCGCCATCCGGACGCCGTGCGCGTTCCGGGCCTTGCCGTCTGGCGCCCGGCGGAGCCCCTCTTCTTCGCCAATGCCGAGCGGGTTCTCGGCGGGGTCGAGGACAGGCTGGCCGGAGCCACCGGCCTCAAGGGGCTGGTGCTGAGCCTGGAGGAGAGCTTCGACATCGACAGCACGGCGCTCGACGCGCTGATCGAGTTCGACCAGAGGATGACCCGGCGGGGCTGGACGCTCCGGCTCGCCCGCGTCCATGATCATGTGCGCGATCTGCTTGCCCTTGCCGGTGCCGGGGCGCTGGCGAGCCGGAGCAGCTACAGCGTGGACGACGCCGTCGCATCCTTGCAGGAGGCCCGATGACCCTGGATCGCGAACCCTTGCTTCACCCCGTCGCCATCGACGACCTGCGCCCGACCCAGATGACGGTCGGCTATCGCGAGGTCGAGCGCAAGCGGCGGGAATGGCGCACGCGCAAAGGCGTGGAAAGCCGGGAGTATCTCGGCCGCCACATGATCCCGGTCGTCATCGGCCCGAAGGGGCGATGCTGGATGATCGACAATCACCACCTCGCCCGCGCGCTCCACGAGGAGGGCGTCACGGATGTGCTGGTCCGCGTCGTGGCCGATCTCAGCGAGGTCGAAGGCCGGCTGTTCAGGACGTTCATGGACAACCGCAACTGGCTTCATCCGTTCGACGCCAGAGGTCGGCGCCATGCCGTCGGAAAGATCCCGCGCCATGTCCGGGATCTTTCCGACGACCCCTACCGCTCGCTCGCGGGCGAGCTGCGCCGCTCCGGCGGTTACGCCAAGGACGACACACCCTTCTCGGAGTTCCTGTGGGCGGACTTCCTGCGCCGCCATGTTTCCGACGAGCTGGTGCAGCACGACTTCACCGCCGCCACCGAGCACGCGCTGGGCATCGCCCGAACATCCAAGGCGGCCTATCTCCCCGGATGGGCAGGGCCGCATAGCGACTAGCCCGGCGGCGGCATTCAGTCGCGATCGGGCGCGCCGGGCGGGAACAGCGGGCGGTAAGGCCGCGCCTCGTCGACGCAGCGCTTGATGCTCGGCCGCGCCAGCAGCCGCGCGCGGTACGCGGCGAGCGCCGGGAAGCGGTCCCCGATCGGATGCACCCAGTCGGCGTAGAACAGCGACGGCGCGGCCGCGCAATCGGCCAGCGAGAAGGTGCTGCCCGCAGCCCAATCGCGCGACTGCATGTGGCGATCGCACCACGCGTAGGCCGTATCGAGAGTCGCCTTTGCCTGGTCGACACCATAAGCGTCGCGCTGGTCAGCCGGGCGCAACGCGTCACCGACGATCGCCTGCACAGGCGTCATCACATAATTGTCGAACAGGCGGTCGAGCATCCGCACCTCGACGGCCTCAAGACGATCGTCGGGCACAAGGCGCACGGCGCCGGGATGGGCCACGTCGAGATACTCGATGATCGCGGTCGCCTCCGCGACGGCGCGCCTGCCGTCGACCAGCACCGGGAACTTGCCCATGGGCGACAGTTCCGCGAACGCCGCGCCGTTTTCCGGATAATCGGGGCCGAGCGAGCGGAAGGTGAACGGCGTATCGTTCTCGTAGAGCGCGATCAGCGCCTTCCAGGTGTAGGACGAGAACGGATGGCCAAAAAGTTCGAGCGCCATCCTCAGCCCTCCACCTTCATGCGCTGCTGCCGCGCCTTCTCGCGCTCGCTCGGCTCGATCGTCAGGAAACTGCCGGTGCGGACCGCGCCATCGGGCTCGTAATGCGCGATGATCGTCCCTTTGGGCGAAACGCTATGCCGGACGAGCCTGAGCGAGCGGGGCGGCGTGCCGGCACCGAACAGCCGCTTGCCGCTGCCCAGCACCAGCGGATAGGTCAAGGTGGTCAGCCGATCGAGCAGGCCCGCCTCCAGAAGCGCGGGATAGAGCGTGCTGCTGCCCTGTATGATGAGATCGGGGCCGTCGCTGCGCTTGATCTCGGCGATCGCGTCGATGCTGGCGAGCCGGTGGCTGTTCTCCCAGTCGAGCAGGTCCTGCCCGCGCGTCAGCACATATTTGCCGACGCGATTGAAGGCGTCCGCGATCGGCGCCTCCTCACCCGAGACATAGGGCCAATAAGCGGCGAATATCTCGTAGGTCTTGCGACCGAGCAGCAGATCATAGGCGCCGCCGAACAGCTCCCCGATCCACTCGCCGGTCGCTTCGTCGTCCAGCGGCCACAGCCACCCGCCATGCTCGAACCCGCCGGTCCAGTCCTCCGACGGCCCGCCGGGCGCCTGCATCACCCCGTCGAGCGACTGGAATACGCTGCCGATGATCCTACGCATGGGTCGTCTCGCCACGGCGCGCCGCCTCGATCGTGGCGATGTCGATCTTGCGCATGGTCATCATCGCCTCCATCGCCCGCTTGGCGGCGGCGCGATCCGGGTCGGTGGTCGCCTCCAGCAGCGCGCGCGGGGTGATCTGCCAGGAGAAGCCCCAGCGATCCTTGCACCAGCCGCACGCGCTCTCCGTGCCGCCATTGCCGGTGATCGCGTTCCAATAGCGATCGGTTTCTTCCTGATCCTCGGTCAGCACCATGAAGCTGACGGCCTCGTTGGGCTTGAAATTCGGCCCGCCGTTCAACCCCACGAACGGGCGGCCGAGCACTGTGAAATCCACCATCAGCTCCATGCCCTGCTCGCCGCCGGGAAAGTCGGTGGCGGCGGCATGGGCGTCGCCGACATGGCTATCGGGAAACAGGCTCGCATAGAATTCGGCCGCCCGGCGCGCCTCACCATGGTCGAACCACAGGCAGGTGATCATCTTCTTCATCATGCCTCTCCCATTTTTGCCGGGGCCGATGGCGCCGACATTACGCCATGCGGATCGCCCGCGATGATGGCCGACGTCAAACCGTCCCGCCAGCCCGGCCGCACCGGGCGTCATCCTCGCCCATCGACTCGATGCCGATCACCCTGCGTAGAAGGCATTGAACGCATTGGAATCCCGGTCCGTCGCTCTCGGGGGAGCCATGGCGGCCCGAAGTGCTTCCCGTCGCGCCAAGACCACCCGCAAGATGCCCGAAACAATCGCCGATATGCCCCTAGCAGAACATAATATCGTCGCGTTATGATCGCGGCCATCTTGGGGGGCGCAACGATGATACCGAACGGAGAGATCACCGTCCGCATGGGCTCGGCCGCTCTGTGAGCAGCAGCCCGCTCCACGCATCCGGAACCCGCAAACTACTATCGGCGCAACCTGGGCGGACTTTCCGGCACATCCGCGGACTTCAACTGCTGCTCGTCCCCCTTGCCGGGTCATTAGGCGGGTGCTCCCCCCACCCGGCACCCGCCATCGTCGTGTTCGGAGCCTATTTCCCCGATTGGCTGATCTTCGCGATCGTCACGATACTGATCGCGATCGCCACCCGGATCGCCTTCGGCGTGGCGGGCCGCGCGGAGGCGATCCCCTTCCCGCTCTTCACCTGTCTCGCGGTCGGCATCCTCGTGGCCGGCGTGATCGACCTTCTGTGGCTGGGCCGCTGATGCAGGCCGCGGGCGAAAAGAGCCACTCGCGCGTGGCGAAGCTGGTGGCGCTGCTGGTGATCGTGGCGGCGCTGGTGATGCTGGCGGTCATCCTCTCCCGCGCGGCGCGCAATCCCTCGACGGACGCCGCCTCCATCGATGCCGACGTGGTGCATGTCGCCTCCGAGGTCGGCGGGCGGGTGATCAAGCTGGGCGTCACCGAGAATGCCGAGGTGAAGCGGGGCGACCTGCTCTTCCAGATCGATCCGGAGCCCTATCAGGAGGCCATGGCGCAGGCGCGCGCCGATCTCGCCATCGCGGAAGCGACCGTCGGCACGCAGCAGCGCATCGTCTCCACGCAAGGCTCGAACGCCACCATCGCCGCGGACCAGACGCGCAAGGCCGCCGAAAATGCGGCGCTGGCCCAGCGCACCGTCGACCGGCTGAAGCCGCTCGCGGCCGCCGGCTATGTCCCCGAGCAGCAGCTCGATCAGGCGGAGGTTGCGGCTCATGACGCCGCCAAGTCGCTGGTGCAGGCGCGCGAGCAGCAGGCCGCCGCGCGCACGGCCGTGGACACGGTCGCGGGCGCGCAAGCCAATGTGCAGGCCCGCCGTGCCGCGCTCGCCATCGCCGAACGCCAGTTGCGCCAGACCACAGTGCGCGCGCCGCATGACGGCCGCATCGTCGGCCTCACCGTGACGAGCGGCGAGGTTGTGGCGCCCACCCAGTCGCTGTTCACGCTGATCGCGTCGGACGAATGGTTCTCGATCGGCAATTTCCGCGAGACGGCGCTGAAGCACGTCCGCGTCGGCGATTGCGCGACGGTCTATTCGCTGATCGACCGCGCGCGGCCGATGCGCGGCCTCGTCACCGGCATCGGATCGGGCGTGCTGGATACGGAGCGGGTCAACCTGCCGCGCGGCGTGCCCTATGTGGAGCGCTCGCTCAACTGGGTGCGCGTGTCGCAGCGCTTCCCGGTGCGCGTGAAGCTGGCGCATCCGCCCGCGGATCTGGTGCGGCTCGGCGCCAGCGCCATCATCGAGATCGATCATGGCGCCGCCTGCCGATGAGCCGCTCTCCGGCACGATCCGGGCGCGGTTCGCGGATCTGACGGCGCGGACGCCGGGGCGCGGCGAGTTCGCGCTGCGCATCGCCACGATCTGCACGCTGACCGTGCTGGTGACGCAGACCTATGCGCTGCCTGACGTGGCGCTCAGCGCCTATGTCGTGTTCTTCATGCTCAAGCCGGATCGCACCGGCAGCGTGCTGACGAGCGTGGCGCTCACCATCCTCATCAGCCTCCTGATCGGCTTCCTGCTGTTCGTAGCCGCGCACGCGCTGGACTATCCCTCGCTGCGCGTGACGATCATGGCGGGCCTGTCGCTGGCAATGCTGTTCCTCGCGTCGGCGAGCAAGCTCAAGCCCTTCGCCTCCACGATCGCCCTGATCCTCGCCTATGGGCTCGACGTGCTGGGCAAGGCGCCGGTGGGCGAGCTGGCGACGCGGGCGCTGCTCTATGTATGGCTCATCATCGCCATTCCGGCGGGCGTGGCGATTGTCGTCAACATGCTGGCGGGGCCTGCACCCCGGCGGCTGGCGGAGCGAGCGCTCGCGGGCCGGCTGCGCGCCGCGCAGGCGTTGCTCGCAGCGCCGGACGAAAGTGCGCGCCGCCGCGTCGCCACGCTGCGTCGGCAGGGCGGCGCGGGCGTGCTGGGGCTGCTCCACCTCGCGCTCATGGAGAAGCTGACGCCGCGCCCCCATCTGCAGGCGCTCCAGCAGGCGGCGCGCTCCACCGACACGCTGCTCATGCTGGCCGAAGCGGCCGACCGCCAGCCCGACATGCCGACCGCGTGGCGACAGGCCGCCGCCGCGACGCTGGGCGAGATGGCCGCGATCCTCGACCGCCACCTCTATCCGGTCGGAATCGAACCCGTGGCGCCGGCGGAGGTCGTCGCCCTTACCGGCCCGGCCACTTCGCTCACCGTCGATTTCGATGCCGTGCTGGCGAGCTTCACCGTCGCGCCGCCGCCCGCCGCGCCTGCTCCCAAACCCAAAGGCGGCTTCTTCCTGCCCGACGCCTTCAGCAACCCGGATCATGTCCGCTATGCGGTGAAGGTCACCTGCGCGGCGATGGGATGCTATCTCTTCTACTCGCTCACCGACTGGCAGGGCATCCATACCTGCCTCATCACCTGCTACATCGTCGCGCTCGACACGACCGCCGAGACGGTCGAGAAACTGTCGCTGCGCATCGCAGGCGCGCTGGTGGGCGCGGCGTTCGGCCTTGCCGCCATCGTCTGGCTGATACCGCAGATCGACCGGATCGGCGGCCTGCTCGCGCTGGTCTTCGCGGGCGCGCTGGCGGGCGGCTGGATCGCGGGCGGCGGGCCGCGCATCGCCTATGCGGGCTTCCAGCTCACCTTCGCCTTCTTCCTGTGCGTGATCCAGGGTTCGAGCCCGGACTTCGACCTGACCGTGGCGCGGGACCGCGTGATCGGCATCCTGATCGGCAACGCGGCCATCTACCTGATCTTCGTGACCGTCTGGCCGGTGAGCATCGCGCGGCGCATCGATCCGGCCATCGCGGGCCTGTTCCGGGGCCTCGCCCGGATCGCACGGCTGCCCGATCACGGCACCCGGCGCGACGCCCTGCCCACCGCCCATGCAGCCGTCGCGCCGGTGGCGACAAATCTCGGCATCGCCGGCTACGAGCCCGTCTCGATGCGGCCCGACCGAGGCTGGTTCCAGCGCCGCAACGCGCTGCTGGAGAGCCTCTCGGCCAGTGAGGCCACCCTGCTCACCACCGACGACCGCACCGCGCTCGACGCCGAAGCCGCCCGCCTCGACACGCTGGCCGACGCGGTGGAGCGCGGCGACCCGCCGGCCATCGACACATCCCGACTGGAGCAAGCCCTTGCGCGCTAGGTTCGTGCCCTTACTCGCGCTGCTGCTGGGCGGATGCGCCACCTCCGCGCAACGCATGGCGCCGCCCGCGCCCGACCGCCCCTGGTCGCCCTCCGTGGACCGCTCCGGCGACCTCACGGCCGATCCCAGGAAGGGCCATGCGGCGGCGCCCACCGAAGGCTATGTCCTGCCCGCCAATCCGGCCGCCGCCGCGATGGCCGCCGCGCCGGCCATCGACAGCGCCAAGGTCTATGGCCTCGCCGATCTCATCGATCTGGCCGAGCAGACCAACCCCGAGACGCGGATCGCGTGGAACGAGGCCCGCAACGCGGCGCTGGCCGCCGGCATCGCCCGCAGCACCTATCTCCCGCGCCTCACCGCCACCGCGCTCGGCGGATATGAGACGCACAGCGGGCACGCCTCCGCGCTCGGCCTGTCGGCGGAGGATCGCGGCTCGCTGACGGGCACCGTCTCCACCTTGTCGCTGCAGTGGCTGCTGTTCGATTTTGGCAAGCGCGAGGCGCTGGTGCAGGCCGCCGATCAGGGCACCGTGATCGCCGACATCGGCTTCACCGCCGCGCACCAGAAGCTGATCCATGTCGTCAGCCTCGCCTTCTACGCCTATGCCGCGGCCCGCGCCCGCGCCGACAGCTCCGAGGCCTCGCTCAAGGACGCGCGCGACGTGCAGACCGCCGCCGAGGCGCGCAAGGCACAGGGCGTGGGCACGATCATCGAGGTGGCGCAGGCCCGCCAGTTCACCGCGCAGGCGGAGCTGGCAAAGGTGCGCGCCAATGGCGACGTCTCGGATGCCTATGTCACCCTGCTCTCGGCGATCGGCATCCCGCCGCTCACCTCGATGCGCATCGCGGACATCTCCGACCAGCCGCTACCGGACAATCTGGACAAGCCGATCGATCAGGTGCTCTCCGGTGCGCTCGCCCGGCGGCCGGACGTGCTCGCCGCCATCGCGGCGCAGAAAGCCGCCAATGCCGGCGTGAAGGCCGCGAAGGCCGAGTTCATGCCCAAGGTCTTCGTCTCGGCCTCGGGCAGCTATACCAGCGGCAATATCGACGTCACCGCGCTGCCGGGCGTGGGAGACCAGTCCCCCACCGTGAACCTCTCCAACCACCGCTGGGGCGCGACCGTGCTGGGCGGCGTGACCATCCCGCTCTATGATGCGGGGGTGCGCGACGCGATGCTGGCGCAAGCGCGCGACCGAGCCGCCTCCGCCACCGAGACGCTGGACCGCGCGAAGCTCGGCGCCTCGCAGGAGGTGGTGATGGCCAATTCCAAGCTCCGCACCAGCATCGCCGCCGTCGCCGCCACCAAAGCGCTGCTTGATGCCTCGCAGACCACCTACGATGCGGCGCTGGCGGCCTTCCGCCACGGCGTCGGCTCGTCGACCGACATGCTCGCCGCCGAGCGCCAGCTTCTCGAAGCCCGCGATGCCGCCGCCGACGCGCACAGCGCCACCCTCTCCGCCGCCGCCACGCTCGCACTGGCCTGCGGCGTCCTTGGAAAGGCGCCCCAGCCATGATGAGCGAACCCTTTGTCCCCGCCCTGCTGCTGCTGACGACCCTCGTCGCGCTGCTATTCATCCGCTCGCGATCGATCGCGGCGAAGGTGACTGCCGAGACGGTTTTGCTGGTGACGATCGGCGCCTGCCTCGTTGCACGCGGCACATCGCCGCTGCCCGGCCTGACGGAGCTGGCCGTTCGGCCCGACAGCGCGTGGCTTCGCGCGCTGGCCGTCGTCTGGTGGCTCATCGCGGCCCGGCTGATCGCGACGGGCACGGTCGTCGTGCTGGGCCGTGACGTCCGTTCCCGTCAGGCACGGCTCTTCTCGGACCTCCTGGCCGGCGCCATCTACCTGACCGCGGTTCTCATCATCCTGAACTCGGTGCTGGACCTGCCCATCAAGGGCCTGCTGGCGACATCCGGCGTGATCGCGATCGTGCTGGGCCTTGCGCTCCAGAATTCGCTCGCGGACCTGTTCGCGGGCATCGCGGTTGGCCTTGAGCAACCCTTTCACGTCGGAGACCGCGTGACGATCGGGGACCATGCCGAGGGAATCGTGGTCCAGATGAACTGGCGGTCGATCCGGATACAAACGGACAGCGAGGATCTCGCGACCATCCCCAACAGCATCGTCGCCAAGAGCCAGATCATCAACCGCAGCGTGCCGACCGAGCGCCGGGCGGCGTCCGTCGAAATCTCGACATCCTCCACGGCCAGTTCGCAGCTCCTGTCCGAATTGATCCGGCAGGCCATCCTGCTCTGCCCGGCCATCCTGACCGATCCGGCGCCTTCGATACGGATCAGGCATGTGGGCACACGAACCACCACCTTCTCGGTCGGCTATTTCGTGGCCAACACGCCCACCCTCTCCGTCGCGCGGGGCGAATTGCTCTGGCAGGTCCGCAGGCTTTTCCGCCACGCAGGCGTCCAGGACGCCACGCCCCTTCCCAACACCAGCCTGCTTCAGAACCTGGCTCTCTTCGAATCCCTGGCAACGGATCAGGTCGCGCAGATCGCCAAGGATCTCCTGCCGCACAGGTTCGATCCCGGCGCCGTCCTGTTCGAACAGGGCAGCGTGGGTGCGTCCCTCTACATCATTCGCTCGGGAATATTCGAGATCAGCCAGACGAACGCGAGCGGCATGCTGCGGCGATACGGGCGGATCGGTCCGGGCGAATATCTGGGCGAGATCAGCATGATGAGCGGCGATCCCCGACCCGTTCGCGTCACCGCCCTGACCTCGGGCGAAGTGCTGGAGCTGCCGCGCAAGGCGCTGGAAAGCCTCATCATGTCGGACGGACGGCTGGCGGAAGCCCTCGAAGCCTCCGTTCAGCGCGGGCTGGCCCAGCTCGATCGCGACGAAGCCGCGCGGGATTGCCATCCGCTGGATACGAAGGGTTCGCTACTGGCCAGAATCCGCAATTTCCTCCGCGCGCCGCGGGCCTTTTCCTGATCGGCGCCGACCGTCTGTCGACACGTCGGCCACCGGGCACCGTTCGCCGGGGAACCGGGCACGCTTCACACCCATGGTTCCGCCCGGCGGTGAATGCCGAATGGCGATGCCGGGTCGCCTCTTCGTTCGAACGAAACCCTTTATCCTCCAGAATGTTATCGCGACAATTTTTCCTCGGCGCCCGAGGGACGCGGGTCGTCGACAAGCCCCCTTCTTCCCATGGCAGGCCGGCTTGACAGTTAAGAATGAGGTGTGATTGAGGGGGCCGAGAAAAGGTTAGGAATTTTGATGTTCAACCTCGCGCTGGGAACCCCCTCCTCGGACGAAGGCCGCTCCCGCATTGTCACGGACCCGAACAAGCTAGGACATGCGGTTTTCGGTCCTTACGAGTTTCTGCATCCTGGATCCTACATTGTAGAATTTCACATCGAACTCGCACAGAACACGTCCCTTAACGGGGACGCCAGGTGCGCAATTCTTGATGTCTCCCGCAATTTCGGCAATGAAATTCTGGTCGCTCAGGATATCCAGACGTCGGAACTCCAGAACGGGCGCACCAAGTTCGCGGTCGCGTTCGAGATCGCCGAGCCCAGCCGGATGGAATATCGCGTGTTCGTATCGGGCGAGGCTCCGCTCATCATCGACGAATATCGTCGCGTGATCCGGCTGGATGGCACCGCGCAAGAAGCGATCATGCAGCACGACTTCCCCGCTAATGACACCGGCAATGCCTTCTTCCGGGAACACAAGGCCTATTTCCGCTCGCTCTATGAAAACAACTTCGGCGTTCGCCTGGAAGGCGATGCCGTCGTCCTGTCGAAGGACGGGATGTCTTTCTTCGCGCGTTCGCGGGACGATCTCACCTTCATCGGGGAAATCCTCTTCGAGAACACCTATAATATCCTGTCGTCGAGAGACACCTGCCTCATCGACATCGGGATGAACATCGGCCTCGCGACGCTCAGCTTCGCAAGCAAGCCGGAGGTGAAGGAAGTCCACTCCTTCGAGCCCTTCCCCGAGACGTTCGAACGGGCCCGGAAAAACCTGGGCCTCAACCCGGCTCTGATGGCGAAGATTCACGCGTACAATATCGGGATTTCCGATCGCAACTGGTCGGGGGAAATCCTGGCGGCGACGACGAGCGATTCAGGCGCCCGATCGACCCTGAGCGTCGCCGGCGGCAGGCCGACCTTCATGGAACTGCGCGATGCCGGCGATACGCTGCGCCCGATCATCGAGAGCGCGCGCGCCAATGGCCGGAGCGTCGTCCTGAAGGTGGATTGCGAAGGATCGGAGTTCGCAATCTTCGAATCCCTCGATCGGGCGGGCCTGTTCGACAAGATCGACGGCTTCATGGTGGAATGGCACGCCATGTTCCCGGACAAGGACCAGCACAATCTGCTGAAGCCCCTGCGGGACAATCGCTTCGTCATTTTCGACCGGTCGCCCGCGCGCGGAAACGGGTTCTTCTACGCCGCCCGCCTGGCGAGCTGATTCCAGCGAAACGGCAAGCAAGAACGGCCTCGGGATCAGCATCCCGAGGCCGTTCCGCTATGCGTGCCGCCGATCACGCAGAGCGACAGTGGCGGGCATCCTTCCGATCAGAAGAAAGTCGACTCGCCCTTCCGCAGCACCAGCCCGATGACGCCCAGGGCGCGATCATCGCTCGTGCCGAATTTCACCTGCGCGATCTCATGGCCGAAGGAGACGATGTCGAACGCCAGCCGCTCGATATCGCCGCGCGTGAAGAGCGGCCCACCCTCGCGATGCGCCAACACCGAGGGCGCAGGATCGAAGGGAAGGACATGCACCGCCAGCCCGCCGATCTTCAATGGTCGCAGCGAGCCCTTGATGAACTGGATCACGTCCTGTTGCGATGCCAGCAGATCGACGGCGCCGGTGGACCAGCAGAAATCGAACTCCCCCAGGTCGTCCGGAACGGTCCAGTCATCCACCGCCTGAAAATCGACGGCTTCGTGGAACCGTTCGCTCGATCCGACATGGGCATATCGGAGATCGTCGATCGAAGTCAGGCGCTTCTTGCCCCGCACTTCCCCGGCATGGGCCGCCGCGACGACCCCGCAACCATCGGCCGCCAGTCGCGCAGGTAGAGGATCGGCCTCGATCATATATCCCAGCCCGCGCGCGCCGGACTGGACCACGCCATAGCTTTCCAGCACGCGATAGGCGTAGGCCAGCCGCCATTGACGCAGATCGCCTTCGCCATCGAGGCCGAGCGAGGCCGCCGCCTGCGCGAACGCCGCATCCTCGAACTGTCCGCGCGTGCAGACCTGAGAGACAGGCGCCGCCAGCGTCGCCGGGCCGTGTGCCGCCAGTTGGGAAGTAGGCCGCGCCACCTCGTGCCCGAAGGCGCTGTAGGAAGCCTTGACCTCCTCTTCAGCCGCGGGATCGTCGCTCGGCGTCACCTCGAGATGGATGTGGATGTCGTCGGCCGTCGCGTCAGTGGAGCCGTAGATCAGGCCTATGACGGCATAGAGCACGCCATTCTTGGTCTTGACCGAAAGCTGCATCTCGCCCGTGACGGCGAAATCCGCCAGCGGGATCATCGCCATCTTGACCGTGCGCCCGACCGCGCCGGGCGCCGTCGAGATCGCGCCGATCCGAACCGTCAGATTGCCTCGCGTCGCGGACAGATCGATGGGCCGCAGCGTGAAGACCGCCGTGCCCACGCCGCACGGGACATATTCGGTATGAAACGCATAGGCCGGATCACCCGGCGTCTCCTGCCCCCCCATCCCGACGATGCGGCTGGCAAGCGCAGGCATGAAGCCGCAGGGATCGAGCGTCCTCTCGCGGTTATCGGGTGACAGGAAATCCGTGGCGGTCAAAGGGCCTGCTCGTCATGTATAGCTTCAGAGCGTTGCAGATAAGGCAATTCACCCCCCGTGGCTAGCCGCGCGGGGTCTTCCAGACTGCATGCGCCAAGGCCGAACGTGCGGGCTCCGTTTTCGATGCAACAGATGCATCTGTGCGTAACATTAGGCGCCTTCGACGGCCTCAACATGACCTGTTTGCATTCCCGATTGCAACACATCGCAATGAAATTGCAGTTTGGATACAAACGCCGTTGCAATCTCCACGAGGGTTGCTCACCCTCTCCGCGACGGGGGCGACGACGGGGACAGAGCACCTGATCCGCGCGGCAAAAGCCCTTGCAAGACAAGGGGTGTTTTCATGAAACAGGCGTATTTCCTTGGTCACACCGGATTCGCAGCGCTGAGTCTCGCGCTCGTGGCCGGCCCCGCCCTCGCACAAACCGGTACGCCCGACGCGCCGTTGAGCGTGGCGCAGACCGGCACCGATGCCGCCTCCTCCGGCGAGATCATCGTCACCGGATCGCGCATCCGCCACAGCCCGCTGGACCAGCCCTCCCCCGTCACCTTCGTCGACCAGAAGGACATCGCGCGCACCGGCCTCAGCTCGATCGCCGACGTGCTGCAACGCCTGCCCGGATCGGCCGGCGGCCTCAACACGAAGAGCAACAATTCGGGCAACCTCGGCAATCCGCCGGACGGCGGCGGCGTCGGCGCGGGCGCGTCGGAGATCAACCTGCGCTATCTCGGCTCCAAGCGCACGCTGGTGCTGGTGGATTCGATGCGCTTCGTGAACGGTTCGTCGGCGTCGGGCATCCCGGCCTCGGTCGACCTCAACGCGATCCCGCAGGCCGCCATCGAGCGCGTCGAAGTGCTGAACGACGGCGCGTCGGCGATCTACGGTTCGGACGCGATCGGCGGCGTCGTGAACATCATCACCAAGACCAAGCAGGACGGCCTCGAAGCCAGCGCCCAGCACGGCATCTTCAAGGAAGGTGACGGCTTCACCCAGAATTACGACATCAGCTATGGCTTCGGCATCAAGAGCACTGGCACCGAGATCATCGTCGGCGGCAGCTATGTCAGCCAGAAGCCGGTGTTCGCCGGTGATCGCGCCTTCTCGGAATTTCCGGACCCGTTCCTGACCGAATGCAATTCGGGTTGCAGCTCGGCGACGCCGAACGGGCGCTTCCTCGTGCTGGGGCAGAACCTGACGGTCAAGGCCCCGATCTCGGGCATCCCGACGCTCGCCGACTATCGGGATTTCACCACGCCGGATCGCTATAATTTCCAGCCGACCAACTATCTGCTGACGCCCTACAAGCGCTATTCGGCGTTCGCGAACGTCGAGCAGCCGCTCGGCGAGGACATCAAGTTCAGCGGCAAGTTCTTCTTCAACCGGCGCCAGTCGGCCAACCAGGCGGCGCCGCTGCCGCTGTTCATCGGCCCGGATTCGGGCAACGGCAACCTGCTCGACAACATCACGATCGACGGCAGCAACCCGTACAACCCGTTCGGCACGCTGAGCGCCGCGCCGGGGGCGAGCAACTACAGCTTCGTCGCCCGCCGCCTCGTCGAGGGCGGCCCGCGCCATTACGACCAGCGCGTCGACAGCTATTACGGCACCGCGACGCTGAGCGGGAAATTCCAGTTCCTGTCGCATGACTGGTTCTGGGATGTGAACGGCATCTACGGCACCAGCCGCGCGCAGCAGTCGGTCAGCGGCAACGTCAACGCCGCGAAGGTGCAGCAGGCCCTCGGCCCGATCGCGGACTGCACCGATCCTTGCGTACCGCTCAACGTCTTCGGCGGCGCCGGCACGATCACGCCGGAGATGTACAACTTCATCGCCTTCACCCAGCATGACCGCTCGATGCAGCGCCTGTGGGACGGCACGGTCAACCTCACCGGCTCGCTGTTCGATCTTCCGGCGGGCCCGGTCGGCATCGCGCTCGGCTATGAGCATCGCGACCAGAAGGGCTCCTTCACGCCCGACCCGATCATCCAGGCGGGCCTCGGCGCCGACATCCCCGCCGCCGCCAGCGCCGGCCATATCAAGGCCGACGAAGTCTATGGCGAGCTGTCGGTCCCCGTCCTCAAGGACAAGCCCTTCTTCGAGATGCTGAACGCCTCGTTCGCGGCGCGCTATTCGCACTATTCGAGCAGCGGCTCGAAGGCGACGGTGAAGGCGGGCGCGGACTGGAAGCCGGTGCAGGATCTGCTGCTGCGCGGCACCTATGCGCAGGGCTTCCGGGCTCCGTCGATCGCGGAATCCTTCGGCTCGCCCTCGCGCTTCGACGATCCGGCGACCGATCCCTGCAACGGCGTGCAGACCGGCGTGTCGCCGGCCAATCTGGTGGCCAACTGCACCGCCAACGGCGTCACGCCGAACGGCAATTACGGCCAGAACAACGAGCAGTTGCCGGTCTACACCAGCGGCAACCCCGCTCTGAAGCCGGAAACCTCGCGGAGCTGGGTGGGCGGCGCCGTCTATTCGGCATCGTGGGCGAGCGCCTGGGCGCGAACGCTCACGCTGGAAGCGAGCTACTACCATATCAAGGTGAAGAACGCGATCGGCGCGGTCGATACCACCTCGCTGCTGGAGGCCTGCGAGGTCAACGGCGATCCGCTGAGCTGCTCGAAGATCCACCGCAGCGCCACCGGGCAGATCATCCGCATCGACGGCATCCTTCAGAACCTCTCCAGCCTGAAGACCGACGGGCTCGACATCAACTTCAACTATCGCTCGCCCGAAACGCCTTATGGCAGCTTCGGCTTCAACTGGCAGAACACCTTCACCTTCAGCTTCGATCAGATCCAGCCGACCACGGACGGCAACGTCGTCATCAAGCGCGTCGGCACGGAATCGGGCAGCCAGGCCTATCCGCGCTACAAGTCGACCGCGACGACCGACTGGACGCTGGGCCGCTTCACCGCGGCGCTGACGGGCCGCTATCTGAGCGGCGTGACCGAGAGCGGCGGCTCCAATCCCGGCCATACGCTCGGCCGCCGTCTCTACGGCGACCTGCTGCTGAGCTGGGATACGAAACTGGCGCATGACTCCGTCACCTTCTCGGTGGGCGTCAACAACATCGCCGGCACCGCGCCGCCGGCCTGCTACAGCTGCCAGCTCAGCAACTATGATCCGGCGGTGTATGATCTGCCGGGCCAGTTCTTCTATGCCCGCGTCGGCCTGAAGCTCTGACCCTGAGGGCCAGCCGCCGGCTTCGACCGGCGGCTGGCCGCTTTTCCCGACAGCCCTCGCGGCGGCGCCGATTTTCGCTATCGTGCGAGCCATGGCTGCGATGAAGATACAACAGGCCCGTGAGGCCATGCGGGCAGGCCGCCTCGATACCGCCGTCGCGACGGCGCGCGACGTGCTCTCCGCCGAGCCGGCATCCGTCGATGCCCTCGAAATCCTCTCCCTCGCCGCCCGGCAGAGGGGCGACACCGCAACCGCCGAACGCGAGCTGCGCCGGATCATCGCGATCGCGCCGGACGCCGGCTGGGCACGCGACGATCTCGCCCGCCTGCTGCTCGAAGCGGGCCGCTCGGCCGAAGCCGAAGCCGAAGCCCGCGCAACGGTGGCAGTGGCTCCCGCGAACGCCGACGCTCATGCGATGCTCGGCGCCTTCCTGTCCGGGCGGGAGGCGCTGGTCGAGGGCGCATGGCATCTCCGCACTGCCATCGCGCTCGCCGGGCGGCATCCGCAATTGCTGCTCAACCTCGCGCGCAACCTGATGCGGCAGGGCGCGCTGGAGGAAGCCTCGGCCCTGGCCGCCGAAGTGTCCCACGCCCAGCCCAACCTGCTCGCGGCCGCCGTGCTGACGGTCGAGATCGCAGAGCAGGCCGGTGACCTCGATGCCGCCCACCGCGCCATCGAACAGGCGAGCCGCCTCGCCACGCGAGAGGGGCGCGACGTGCTGCTGCTACGCGCTACGCTCCTGTCTCGCGACGCGCGCTGGACGGAAGCGTTGGCCCTGCTCGACCGGCAGCCGGCGATGAGCGGCGCCGCGCTGTTGCTCCGAGGCCGGTTGCGCGACCGGGCCGGACGCTACGAAGAAGCCTGGCGCGACTTCACCGCCGGCAAGGCGACACTCTCCGCCGCGTCGGGCCGGCGTTACGATGCGCAAGGCGTGGAGGCGCACTTCGCCCGGCTGGCCGCGATGCACCTCCCCGAAACGCCGCGCGTCGGGCGGCGCGATGGGCCGCAACCGCTCTTCATCCTCGGAATGCCGCGCTCAGGCACGACCATGACCGAGCAACTCCTCGCCAGCCATTCCCGTATCACGGCCGGAGGCGAACTGCCCTTCACCGCCGAGTTGCGCGACTTCGCCGGCCGGATGCTGGGCGACGGCCAGCCCTTCCCCCACGGCATGGGCAAGATCGCCGCGGCGGACCATCACCACGTCCCCGCCCTGCTCCGCGACTTCTATCTCGCCCGCGCGGATGTTTACAGCCTGAGGCAGGCCGGCCCGGCCTTCTTCACCGACAAGATGCCGCTCAACGAGATCTATTTGCCGCTGCTCCAACTCGCCTTCCAGGAGGCGCCGATGGTGGCGGTGCGGCGGCACCCGCTCGACATCCTCGTCTCGGTGATGGCGCACGACCTGACGCACGGCTTCGATTGCGGCTACCGGCTGGAGGATGCCGCGCACCAACTCGCCGCCGTATCCGCGTTGACGGGGGGCTATCGCGAGCGGCTGGGCCTCCCGCCCCACATCTTCGCCTATGAGCGTTTCATCGCCGATCAGGCGGGCGAGACGGAGCGGTTGATGGCCCATGTCGATCTGCCCGTGGAGCCCGCGCAGGCGAGTTTCCACGAGAGTCGCCGCCATGCGCCCACGCCCAGCTATGCGCAGGTCCGCGAGCCGCTGCACGATCGCTCGATCGGGCGATGGAAGAATTATCGGGCGCAGCTCACGCCGATCCTCCCCATCGTCGAGGCGGCGATGGAGGTCGGCGGCTACGAGACCTAGATCTTCAGATACCAGCCGCGCCGGTCCATCGCCGCGATCGGCCACCAGACCAGCGCCGTGAAGATCAGCACCGGCGCCAGCGCGGCGATCTGCGTGCCCGTCACGGGCGCAAGCTGGCGGAAGGGCCATTGCAGCGCATCCGACAGCAGGATGATCGACGCCACCTCGTGCAGCGCATAGGCGGCGATGGCGTTGCGCCCGAAGCTGCCGAGCAGACCGCCCCTGATCTCCGGCGCATCCCGCCGATCGCGGAAGCGATGGAGGCCTGCCAGCAGCAGCAGGGCGATGCCGGAAGTGAGCAGCACGAAGCTGCTCGTCCACAGATTCTTGGCGATCGGGAAGACCAGCCCCCAGACAAGCCCGCCCGCGATCATCGCCAAGGCCGCCAGCGCCATCCGCTTCGATGCCTCGCCCGTCGGCAGGGCGCGCCGCAGATAATCGCCCACCAGCGTGCCGATCAGCGCCTCCGCGATGGTCGGGATCGTGCTGAGCAGCCCTTCCGGGTCATAGCCGTCCGGCCCCTTCACGAAGCGCAGCGTGCCGAGCGCGGCGCGATCCGCCCAGGATGCGAAATTATGCCCCTGCACCCAGATGTCGGTCGGCAGCCCGTCGGGCGAAGGGATCAGGCAGAGCGGCCAGTAGAGCAACAACAGCACGCCCGCGATCCACGCCCGCATCCGTGGCGTCGTGATCGGATAGAGCAAAGCCGTCACGGCATAGACGATGCCGATCCGCTGCAACACGCCCGGCAGGCGCGGGTGATATTTGGCGCTCGTGTAGAGCCAGAACATGTTGGAGAGGAACAGCCCGAGCAGGATCAGCCGCCCGGCGCGCAGCAGGACGCGCTTCGTCTCCGGCGCCGTCCCGCGCGACGAGATCGCCACCGACACGCCCACCATCAGGATGAAGGCGGGGAAGATGCTGTCCGCGATGGTGAAGCCCGCCCAGTCGGCATGGAGCAGCAGCGGGAAGACCGGCCCGTCGCGCTTCTGCACGCCCGCGGTCGAGTTGACGATGATCATGCCGAGCACGGTCAGCCCGCGCAGCAGGTCGAGCGAGATCAGCCGCCTTCCGGCACGGTCGTGCGGGTGGCGCGGGCCGGTGGCTGTGGGCGCGTCGCTCATGCCGCGAGCGCCCGGCCGATCGGCTCCGCCCCGTCGAGCAGCAGATGGAGCGCGCCGTCCGCTGTCCGCGCCACGCCGCGCAGGCCGAGCCGGCGGAGCGCCGCCTCGTCTATCCGCGCGGGTTCGGCGAGGCGCAGCATCAGGCGGCTGGGATTGGCCGCGACGTCGAGGATATTCCCCCGCCCGCCGAGCGCCTCCAGCCACGGGGCGGCATCGGCTATCGGACCCTCCGCCAAGGAAACCATCCCGGCCGGAGCCGTCTTCGCCAGCCCGCCCGCCGCACCACGCATCTCATCGGCCACCATGTCGGCGATCGGGCCAAGCACCACCTGCAACGCCTCCGCCGAGGGGCGGACGAAGCCCTTGGCGCCCAGCGCCCTCAGCCGCGCCTCATCCGCCTTCGCCTGATCACGGACCACCAGCCTCAACCGCGTGGTGCAGGCGTCGATCGAGACGAGATTGCCCGCCCCGCCCAACGCCTCCACGAAGGCCGCGCCGCGCTCGACGGGCTGCCCAGCGCCCACCGTCGATACCGCCTCTTCCTCGCGACCCGGCGTGCGGATGTCGAAACGTGCGATGGCCCAGCGGAACACGCCATAATAGAGCGCGAAATAGGCCAACCCGATCGGCACCAGCAGCAGCGGCCGCGTCGCCTTGGGGAAGTTCAGCGCATAATCCAGCAGCCCGGCCGAGAAGGTGAAGCCCAGCTTCACGCCCAGCAGGTCCATCACCACCATCGCGAGGCCCGTCAGCAGCATGTGCAGGCCGTAGAGCACGGGCGCCAGGAACATGAAGCTGAACTCGATCGGCTCGGTCACGCCGGTCAGGAAGGCGGTCAGCGCCATGGAGAGCAGCAGGCCGCCCACGGCCTTGCGCCGCTCGGGCAGCGCCGCGCGGTACATGGCGAGGCAGGCAGCGGGCAGGCCGAACATCATCACCGGGAAGAAGCCCGACATGAAGGCCCCCGCCGTCGGATCGCCCGCGAAGAAGCGGTTGAGATCGCCGGTCGCGCCGTGGAAATCCCCGACGATGAACCAGGCGACATTGTTGAGGATGTGATGCAGCCCGGTGACGATCAGCAGCCGGTTGAGCACGCCATAGAGGAACAGCCCGAACACGCCCGAATGGATCACGCCGTAGCTCAATGCATCCATGCCGCCCGCGATGGCCGCATAGGCGAAGCCGACGACGGCGGCGAGCACCAGCCCCGCCAGCCCGCACACAATCGGCACGAAGCGTCGTCCGCCGAAGAAGGACAGATAATCCGGCAGCTTGATGCCCGACCAGCGATTATACGCGCTCCCCGCGATGACGCCGGAGAGGATGCCGATCGGCACCGACAGCTTGGCGACGGCCTTGGTGCGGAAGGCCTCCGTGGCGAGCGCCAGCGCATCGGCGGGGAGCCCCGCGCCCGTCTGCGGCGGCACAGTCAGCAGCGTCGCGGCGCCCCGGCTGGCGACGAGGAAGCACACGATCCCGGCGAGCCCCGCCGCGCCGTTGCCGTCCCGCGCAAAACCCACCGCGATGCCGACCGCGAAGAGCAGGCCGAGATTGTCGAACACCGCCCCGCCCGCTGCCGCGACGAAAGGGATGTTGAACAGATCGGGCTGGCCAAGGCGGAGCAGCAGGCCCGCGATCGGCAGCACGGCGATCGGCAGCATCAGCGCACGGCCGAGCACCTGGAGCGACTGGACTGAAACCTTCATGCCCCCATCTCCTCCACGAACCGGCGGGCGAGCGCCCGCACCGCGTCGGCTCCGTCCGCCGCCATCGCCTGATGGGCGAGGTCGCGGGCGGTCACACGGCTGATCCGCCGCACATGTTCCTTTGTCTCGGCAATGGCCGAGGGCGGCACGGAGAGTTCGGTGACGCCAAGCCCGATCAGGATCGGCACGGCCGGCGGATCGGCCGCCATGCCGCCGCACACGCCCGTCCAGCGGTCCTGCCTGCGGCCTCCCTCCACGGTGGCGGCGATCAGGCGGAGGACGGCGGGATGCAGCGCATCGAGCTGCGCCGCCACCGCCGGGTTGCCGCGATCCATCGCCAGCGCATATTGGCTGAGATCGTTGCTGCCGATCGAGAAGAAATCCGCCTCCACGGCCAGCGCATCGGCCAGCATCGCGGCGGCGGGCGTCTCGACCATGATGCCGAGCGACGGTGGCCGCTCCGCGATCCCCGCCAGCATCGTCTTCACGCGGCGGACTTCGGCGGGCTCCACCACCATCGGCAGCATGATCCGCACATCGCCCTTCACGCGCGCAAGCGCGCGGAGCTGCGTCTCCATCAGCGCCGGTTTCGCGAACCCGAGACGCAGGCCGCGCAGGCCGAGCGCCGGGTTCTCCTCCGCCGGCATGGGCAGATAGGGCGCCGGCTTGTCCGCGCCGATATCCAGCGTGCGGACGATCAAAGGCTTGCCCCCAAGGGCGTCGGCGATCGCCTGATAGGTGGCGTACTGTTCTTCCTCATCGGGCGGCGAGGGCCGGTCGAGGAAGAGAAATTCGGTCCGCAACAGGCCGCAACCCTCGGCTCCTGCTCTGGCCGCGGCGTGCGCCTCGTCAAGCGAACCGAGATTGGCGACGACCTCGATACGGACATCATCACGGGTGATGGCGAGATCGTGCGCCCGCGTCTCCGCTTCGGCGCGGAAGGTCGCTCGGCGGGCGGCATCGTCGCGCATCCGGGCGAGGTGCTCGGCCGGAGGATCGATGAAGAGCGTCACCGTGCCGGTGTCGAGCAGCAAGGTCGTGCCATCCGCGATCCGCGTGACGTCGTGCCCCAGCGCGGCCAGCATCGGAAGGCCGAGGCCGGCGGCGATGATCGCGACATGCGAGGTCGGCCCGCCGCCGGCGGTGGCGATGCCGGCGAGCTTGCGGCCTGCGAGCGCCATGAGCTGCGAGGGCAGCAATTCCTCCGCGACGAGGATCGCACCGGCCGGCGCCTCGACCGTCGCGGGCGCGCCATGGAGGGCGGCGAGCACGCGGCCCTCCAGATCGCGCAGATCATCGATCCGCTCGGCGAAGCGCCGGTCGCCCGTGCCTTCCAGCAACGCGATGAAGCCGCCGACGGCCTCACGCCAGGCGAAGCCCGCGCTCTGCCCGGCCGCAATGCAGCGCTCCGCCGCCGCGAGCAGCTCGGGATCGGCGAGGAAGGCCCGATGCGCCGCCGCGATCGACGCCGCCACGCTCTCCCCGGCCTCCGGCTCCGCGCGCAGGGTTGCAAGCGCTTCAGCCAGTGCGGTGCGCTCCTGCTCGACACCCTGCCCGCGCTCGACGAGCTCGAAGCGTTGGCGCGCCAATGTCCACGCCGGGCCGCTCGCCAGCCCCGGCGCCGCCGCGACACCGCGCAACTGATCGGGGAGCGGCGCCTCGGCCACCTGCTCCTCGACCGGTGCGGCAATGGCGAGGCCCTCGCCCATACCGCTCTCGATAAGCTCCGCAACGACCTGCGCAGCCCGCTCCGCCTCCGCACCGGTGGTACGCACCTGCAACCGCGCTCCGTGCGGCAGGGCCAGCGCCAGCATCGCAACCGGGCTCAGCGCAGAGGCCGTCCGTCCCTTGTCGGCTACGATCTCCACCACCGCATCGAAGCCGCGCGCGCAATCAGCGATCCGCGCGGCGGGGCGAGCGTGCAGTCCATGACGCAGCGGCAAGATCAACGTGCGCTCCACGGTCGGCCCGACTGCCCCTGTGGTCCGGCCTTCGCCCTCGCGCGGCACGAGATCGAACAGCGGTTCGCCGGCCGCAATCATCCGGCCGACAGCGGGCGCGGCCAAGGCGAACGCCTCGCCATTGGTGACGATGATCGGCGTGACGAGGCTCTTCGCCCGCCGCCCGACCGCATCCAGATCGAAACCGATCAGCGGATCGCCCACCGCGACCCGATCCCCCTCGGCCACATGCGCCGTGAAGCCCTCGCCGCCGAGCGCCACCGTCTCCAGCCCGATATGGATGAGCAACACCGCGCCCTCATCGCTCTCCAGCGTCACGGCGTGGCGCGCGGGGTGAAGCGTCGCGATCCGCCCCGATACCGGCGCGCGGACCAGCCCCTCCACCGGATCGATCGCGACCCCGTCGCCCAGCATCCGTTCGGCGAACACCGGGTCCGGCACGACGTCGAGGCCGGTCAGCCAGCCGGCCAGCGGGCTCGCCACCGCGAGGGTCATCGGTTCAGCGTCAATCGGTCGAGCAGCCACAGCGGGTCCGGTGCTTTCTGGGTGAAGGTCATGCAGAGATCGTGCGTGCCCTGAACGGCCGCGGCAAGCGGGCCGGAGAGTGTCGTCACGCCGTCCGAGCGGGCGGCGGGGGCAAGCGGGATGCTGGCGATGCGCGGGCCGTCGCAGCGATCCTGCCGCACTTCGAGCTCGCCGTCCGGCGTCTCGGGCGCGCGGAATTTCACCGAGGCGATGTCGGCGCCGAGCTGATAGTTGAACGGCACGCTCCCCACCTCGGCGCTGATCGAGCGCACGCCGTCGAGCGGGGCTTGCCGCCAGATCCAGCACGTCTGCATCGCATCGCCCCACAGGATGCGGCGCACGCCGTCAGTCGCGCCGTCATCCTCGATGCGATCCGGCAGCTTGTTGGAGCAGAGGTCCATGGCGGTCGCGGCCCGTGTGAAGGGGCTGGCGGCGTCGAAGCTAAAGCGCCGCGCGGTGCCCAGCGGTGCTCCGTCGAGGAAGGCCTGCGCCGCGATCCGGTTCGCGCCGGTGAAGGCGATCGGCCCGGCATAAAGCGGCGACTTCGCAGTCGGCGCGTTGCCGTCGGTCGTGTAGCGGACCTCCCCCATCGTGGCCGGCTGGACGAGCGTGATCGCGCCACCGTCGAGCTTCGCCTCCACATCGAGCGGCGTCCGGTCATAGGCCCAGCCGAGCTTCTGCCAGCGCGCCAGCTCCGGCTGGAGCCGCCTTATGAAGCCCGCCCAGTCGCGCGTGCCCGCAGGCGACCAGCCCAGCTCCGCCAGCACGGCGGCGCGGGGCCAGATCATGCGGTCGGCATAATCGGTGGTGCGGACCCGCTCGGTCCACAGATTGACCTGCACGCCGAGGATATGCCGCCGCTCATCGGCACTCAGCGAGGACGGCGCGGTGTCGAAATCGTAAAGCCGCTTCCAGCTCACGATCTCGCCGCGTCCGGGCGGCTCGTCGGGGGAATCGCTCTGCCGGTTGTCGAGATAGAAGACCGGCGCGGGCGCAAGCACCGTATCATGCCCGAGATGCGCCGCCTTGAGCGCTCCATCCATGCCGCGCCACGACATCACCATGGCATCCGCGGGCACGCTGCCGTCGAGGATCTCGTCCCAGCCGATCAGGCGGCGGCCATGCTTCTCCAGATAATCGCCCAGCCGGCCGGTGAACCAGCCTTGCAGCGCCTCCTCGTCCTTGAGGCCGAGCGCCTTGATGCGGGCCTGCGCGCGGGGATCGCCCTTCCACTGGCCCTTGGGCGCCTCATCGCCGCCGACATGGATGTAGGTGCCGGGGAACAGCGCCATCACCTCGTCGAGCACATTGTCGATGAAGGTGAAGGTGGAATCCTCCGTGTTGAGCAGATTGGGCAGGATGCCCCAGTCCGAACTCGGCGTCGTGGGCGGATTGGGGGTGGAGCCCAGCTCCGGATAGGCCGCGACCATCGCCGTCGCATGGCCCGGCATGTCGATCTCGGGGACGATCGTGATGTGCCGCGCCGCCGCATAGGCGACGATCCGGCGAATCTCGTCCTTGGTGTAGAAACCGCCATAGCGCACCGGTTGACCCGTCTTCGGATCGCGCCCCGCCGCGCCCGCGGGAGTACGCCATGCGCCCACCTCAGTCAGGCGGGGATAGCGGTCGATCGGGATGCGCCAGCCCTCGTCGTCGGTCAGGTGCCAGTGGAAGACGTTGAGCTTCGCCGCCGCCATCCGGTCGAGCAGTTGCTCGACATAGGCGGCCGGCTGGAAATGCCGCGCGCTGTCCAGCATCACGCCGCGCCAGGCGAAGGCCGGCTTGTCGTCGATACGGACGGCGGAGATGCGGCCGCCCTTCGCCGAAGCGACAAGCTGCCACAGCGTCTCCGCGCCGTAGAAGAGGCCGGCATCGCCGCTCGCCCGGATGGTGATCGCCTTGGGCGTCACTTCCAGCCGATAGGTCTCATCGCCGGCCACGGACGGATCGCGGAGGAAGCGCACCCCGCCCGACGTGCCGGCGCGGAACTTCGCCCCATGCCCCTTCGCGACGAGATCGAGGAAACGCCCCCGCGCCGCCACCGCGCCCTTGTCGGCGGGATCGGCGGAAAGGATGAGCCCCTCGCCTGCAAGCGCGTAGCTCCCCTCCCCCGCCACCACCGAGGCCGGCAGCGGCAGAAGCGGCGGCGTGGAGGCCGCCGCTGCGGCCCCCGTTGCAACCAGTGGAGCCAAGGCAGCGGCGAGACGCCAAGCCACTCGCATTCAAACCTCCCAGCCGTTCGTCGGCCGATCCTGCCTCAGAAGTTCAGCCGGGCGCCAGCATAGAAGGTGCGGCCATTATCGTAATAGGCGCGCGGCACCGCCTTGTTGCCGACGAAATAATAGAGCTTCGAGTTGGTGATGTTCTGCGCATCGAAGCTCAGGTCGACCTGCTTGGTGACGTGGATCAGCACCGATCCGTCGAGCTGGCCGAAATCGTCCTGCCACATCGGCGTCGAGCGATCGATGCCCGAGCGGAACTTGGAGCGGAAGCTGTAGGCCAGCCGCGCCGACACCCACTTGTCCTCGAAATAGCCGGTGACGTTGTAGGTGTGCTTGGAGTTGCCGTCGATCACGCGGCTGAAGCCGTCGGAGGCGACGACCGCGCTCTTCTTCTTCTTCGCGTCCGAATAGGTGTAGTTGGCGATGATGCCGAAGCCCCAGGCGATCGGCTGCTGCCAGTTCACCTCGACGCCCTTGTTGGTGCCGCCGCCGCCGTTCACCGGCGCGGTGACGAGGAAGTTCGCGCCGTCCGGATGCTGCTGCGTCTTGTAGAACTGCGTGGTGGTCTGGCTGGTGATGTAGCTCTTGATGTCGAGATCGAAGAGACCGATCGAGAACAGCGCCTGCGGGGCGTAATACCATTCCGCCGCGAGGTTGAACTGCCAGGCGCGATAGGGCTTCAGATGCGGGTTGCCGCCCGCCGTGCCGGTCAGCCCGAGGTCGTCGAGCGAGAAGGCGCCGGCAAGCTGCGCATAACCCGGCCGCGACATCACCTTGGCGGCGGCGCCGCGCACCAGCAGCTTCTCGTTGATGTTGTAGGTGAGGTTGGCGCTCGGCAGCACGTCCCAATATTTGCTGCCGTCGCGCACGGTGCCGTAGTCACCGAAGATCGAATGGACGTCGAGCGTCTCGGCGTTCGGCGAATATTGCGTCGTGGCGAGATCGGTGTGGACCGCGCGCACGCCGATATTGCCGCGCCAGTCCCGATCGTTGCCGACCTTGGCCATCGCGTAGACGGCGGCGTCCTTCTCCTTCACCGAGAAGCTCTGCGGCGGGTAGAAGCCGAACACCCGGCCGCCATTCTGCGACAGCAGCTCCAGCACCTTGTCGCGGTTGGCGAGCGCATAGGGTGGCGCGCCGGCGATGCCGTCCGAATAGTCTCCGGGCGTCATGTCGCCATCGTAGACCGAACCGAGGCCGATGGTGTTCGTGCCCGAGAAAAGCCCGTTGCCGGCCCACTGATAGGCATCATAGATGAGCGAGCGCTTGTGATCGGTGTAGCGCCCGCCGACCTTGATCGATTTCAGCCAGCCATTGTCGATGGCATATTCGGCATCGGCCTTGGCGTAGAACTCCCTGTCGGGGGAGACGATCTTGCCGCCCCAGCTCCAGTTGTAGAAATTGTCGAGATAGGCGGCCGAGCTGTTGTCGCTCGGCAGATCCGGGAAGCTCAGATTGGCGTGCTTGCCATCGAACGCATAGCTCATGCCCGTTCGCCAGTAGGTTTCCCACGCCTCGGTGTCGGAGGTGGCGCCCTTGCCCTTGGTGTAGCCGATCTCGCCGTCGAGCGTCAGCGCGTCGGTCGGCCGCCACTTGGCGTCGAAATTGGCGACCCAGGTGGAGCTGTAGGCCGTGCGGAAGATGTCGTCCTGCACCTTACCATAGACGGGCGCGCCGTTGGTGGCCGTATTCGCCCAGGTGGCGCCGGTCAGCACATTCTGGCCGCCGATATTCTTGATCGTATAATCGGTGAGCGCGTTGCCCTCGTCCTTGCTGATGTCGTCGAGGCCGGCGCTGGAATTCTGGCCAAGCAGGCGTGATGTCCACGCCATCGAGTTCACATTGGTATTGTTCGCATCCATCCGGGTGTAGAGGCCGGTGGCGGTCAGCTCCAGATTGTCGGTCGGCTTCCACTGCACGGCGATGTCGCCGCCCTTGCGGACGCGCTGCTGCGTGAAATAGGCGTTGCCGATCAGCGTGGGCGCCAGCACCGTCTGGCCGGTGTCGGCGAAATTATCGACCGTCTGGTAACCAAGGAACTCCTGACCGTCGCGGCGGAAGGCGCGCTTCTCGTAGAAGCCGGAGACGAGGACGCCGAACGTCTCGTCCTTGTTCTTCCAGCTCGCGACACCGGAGAATTGCGGCTCCCACTTGGCCGCGAGGTCGTTATAGGCGCCCTGCCCGGAGAGATGGATCGAACCCGCCGGCAGATCGAGCGGCATCCGGCTGTGGACGTTGATCGTGCCGCCGATGGCGCCTTCGGGAAGGTCCGCCTCGGCGCTCTTGTAGACCTCGAGCTGGCCGACGATTTCCGAGGGGAACATCGAGAAGTTGAAGCTGCGCCCGCCGTTCTGCTGGTCGAGCACGAACCAGTCGCCGGTGGCGACGCTATGCCCATCGAGCAGCGTGAGGTTGAGGTTGGGATCGGTGCCGCGGATCGAGACCGACTGGTTCTCGCCGAAGCCGCCGGCATTGGCCGAGCCCGTCACCACGTTCACGCCGGTCAGGCGGCCGAGCGAGTCGGCGACGTTCTTGTCCGGGAACTTGCCGATATCCTGCGCGGTGATGACTTCGGACACCATGTCCGACTTCTTTTTCTGGATAAGCGAAGCCTCGATCGATGCGCGCAGGCCGGTGACGACGATCTCTTCGCTGCCGGGCGTCGCGCTATCCGCGGCAGGAGCCGCCGCGGCGGAATCCGCATTGTCCGCGGCAGCAGACGGCATGGCCGTTGCGAGCGCGAGCAAGCTCGCCGATACCGTCCAAAGAGCTTTGGTTCCCCTGACCATGTTCGTCTCCCCTTCTTGCCGATGGAGACAAGGCCAATTCACGACCACGCCCCCACGATGCCGCCCTGGCCCACGTCAGAATTTGCTTCGATCGCGAGCGTTCGACGTAATAAGGAGACCATCGTCACGAGATTGCAATACCAAAAATGATTCCAATTCGAACTTTTTAGAAATTCGGTATTGTATTGGTATCTAACGTAATGCATGAAAACGAAACTAGGCGGGAGCAAGGCATGTTCGTGGAGCGGGTGGGAATGCTGAAGGGGGGCGACAGCGCGCCGCTCTATCTCCAGCTTCAGCGCGTGCTGCGCGATGCGATCGAGCGGCAGGTGCTCCAGCCCGACGAGGCGCTGCCCCCCGAGCGCGATCTGGCCGATGCCTATGGCGTGTCGCGCGTCACGGTGCGCAAGGCGCTGGACGGGCTGGTCGATGCCAGGCTCCTCACCCGCCGGCAAGGCGCTGGCACCTTCGTCGCCACCCGGGTCGAGAAGAATTTCGCGACCATCTCCTCCTTCACCGAGGACATGGAGAGCCGCGGCCGCCGCCCGTCGAGCGAATGGCTCAGCCGCTCCGAAGGCGTGGTGAGCCCCGAAGAGGCGATGGCGCTGGGGCTCAGTCCCGGCAGCGCGGTCTATCGCTTCTCGCGCATCCGCTTCGCCGATGATGTGTCGATGGCGCTCGAATATACGACGGTGCCGGCCACCTCGCTGCCCTCGCCCGATGCGGTGGGCACCTCGCTTTATGCCGCATTGGGAACGGCGCGGCCGGTGCGCGTGCTGCAACGCCTGCGCGCCGTGCTGTTCACCGCCGAACAGGCCGCCCTCCTGCATATCCCGGAGGGCTCGGCCGGGCTGCTGATCGAACGGCGGGGCTTCGCCGCCGACGGCCGTACCGTGGAATTCACGCGATCCTACTATCGGGGCGATTCCTATGACTTCGTGGCCGAACTCCAGGCCGCGCCCTAAGTGAACGCCTCAGACCACCGGAGTATCGAGTTGTCCGACCCCCTCGCGGCGCGCGCCGAAGCGACATTGATGCATCAGGAAGCTGGCGAGGCCGGAGCCGTCGTCCGCCGCCAGATCGAGCGCAACCGGCCTGCGATGAAGGCGCTGGGCGAGCGGTTGCGCGCGGACAGGCCCACCGTGGTGGCGACGCTGGCGCGCGGCAGTTCGGACAATGCCGCCACCTTCGGCCGCTACCTGATCGAGACCCATGCCGGCGTGCTGACCGGCTCGTCCTCGCCTTCGGTGGCGTCGGTCTATGATGCGGCCCCGGCGATGCAAGGGGCGGTGATGATCGCGCTCTCGCAGTCCGGCCGCAGCCCCGATCTGGTCGCTGCCGCCGAGGCCGCCAAGGCGCAGGGCGCGCTTGTGATCGCGCTGGTGAATGACGAGGCCTCTCCGCTCGCCGCTACAGCCGATGTTTTCCTGCCGCTCTGTGCAGGGCAAGAGAAGAGCGTCGCGGCCACCAAGTCCTTCGTGGCCTCCCTGTCGGCGCTGTTGCACCTCGTCGCGGAATGGACGGGTGATCCTTCGCTGACGGCTGCGCTGGAGGCGCTTCCCGACGCGCTCGACGAAGCATGGACGCTCGACTGGTCGGCGGCGCTGCCGGTGCTGAAGGAGGCCGCGAGCTTCTATGTCGTGGGTCGCGGCCATGGCTTCGGCATCGCGCAGGAGGCGGCGCTCAAGATCAAGGAAACCTGCGGCCTCCATGCCGAGGCGTTCAGCGCCGCCGAGGTCCGCCACGGGCCAATGGCGCTGGTGGAGCATGGCTTCCCGGTGCTGCTGCTCGGCCAGAAGGACGAGTCGCTGGAGAGTGTCACCGCGCTGGCGACCGAGTTCAGCGCACGCGACGCCGCACTGCTGACGGCGGGCCTGCCCGAGGGGACGCCGGGCCTTGCCCTCCCCGCGCTCGATGCCGATCCGCTGATCCAGCCGATCCTGCTGGTCGAGAGCTTCTATCGCTTCGCCAATCTCCTCGCGGTCGCGCGGGGGCGCGATCCGGATCGCCCGCCGCATCTCGCCAAGGTGACCGAGACGCTGTGATGGAGATCGCTCTCGTCAACGCCCGCGTGCTGCTGCCTCAGGGCCTGCGCGACGACCTCGCCGTCACGATCGCGGACGGGCGCATCCGCTCCGTCTCGTCCGAGCCGCCGGAGGGCGCCACGATCGTCGATTGCGGCGGCGACATGCTGCTGCCGGGCTTCATCGACACGCAGGTGAACGGCGGCGGCGGCGTGCTGTTCAACGACGCGCCCACCGTCGAGACCATCGCCACCATGGCGGCCGCGCACCGCCGCTACGGCACGACGGGGATGCTGCCGACGCTCATCAGCGACGACCTCTCGGTGGTGGAAGCCGGCATCGCTGCCGTGGACGCCGCGATCGAGCAGGGCGTGCCGGGCGTGCTCGGCATCCATATCGAGGGGCCGTTCCTGAGCTTCGCGCGGCGCGGCATCCACGACGCCGCGCGCCTGCGCAAGATCGACCGCGAGGCGATCCGCCTGCTCTCGTCCGCGAGGCATGGCCGCACGCTGGTGACGCTCGCGCCCGAATGCGTCGAGCCGGGCGATGTCGCCGCTTTGGCCGAGGCGGGCGTGGTCGTCGCGGCCGGGCATAGCGAGGCGGATTACGACACCGTCCGCCGCGCCATCGGCGAGGGGCTGACCGGCTTCACCCATCTCTTCAACGCGATGTCGCCGCTGGTGAACCGAGCGCCGGGGATGACCGGGGCGGCGCTGGAAGATGACGGCGTCACCGCCGGGCTGATCGTCGATGGGCACCATGTCCACCCGGCCGTCATCCGCATCGCCTTGAAGGCCAAGGGGCATGAGCGGCTGATGCTCGTCACCGACGCGATGGCGTTGACCGGCACCCAGGAGGATCATTTCATCCTGCAAGGCCGCCACATCCGGCGCGACGG
The DNA here is from genome assembly GCF_000383095.1 of Sphingomonas sp. PR090111-T3T-6A. GTDB lineage: Bacteria > Pseudomonadota > Alphaproteobacteria > Sphingomonadales > Sphingomonadaceae > Solisphingomonas. The sequence goes on along the minus strand of NZ_AORL01000015.1, from coordinate 96,210 downwards.
CGACCGGCTGGTCGATGCGGCGGGCACGCTTGCCGGCTCGACCCTCACCATGAACGCGGCGGTGCGCAACATGATCGCCGAGACCGGCGTGGACCTGCGCCGCGCGGTGGCGATGGCGTCGTCCACGCCGGCCGCGTTCCTCGGCCTCTCGGAGCGGACCGGCACGATCGCGCCGGGCTTGTCGGCGGACCTCGTGCTGGTCGACAAGGACTGGCAGGTGAAGCGGAGCTGGATCGCGGGCCGGGAGGCGGCCTGACGGCGGCCGCCACAGGAGACGCCATGCGCCCGATACGCGAGATCGACGGCATCGACCGGGAGCGCTTTCGCGAGAAGATCCTGCCCTCCGCAAGGCCTGCGGTGCTGCGCGGGATCGCAGCGGATTGGCCGGCGGTGCGCGCCGCCAACGAGGCGGGCGGCGTCCCGGCCTATGTCGATCGGCTCGGCGGCAGCGCGGCTTGCGAGATGGTCGTCGGCGCGCCGGAGTTCGGCGGTCGCATCTTCTACAACGCCGACATGAGCGGCCTCAACTTCACGCGCGAGCGGGGCACGCTGCGGACACTCCTCGCCCGGCTCGCAGCCGTCGCAAACGAAGAGGCGCCGCCCGCGCTCGCCGTGCAGTCTCTGGCCAGCCGCGAGGCGGTGCCGGCCTTCGCCGCCGAGAACCGACTCGATCTGGTCGATCCGGCGATGGCGCCCCGCCTCTGGATCGGCAACCGAATCGTCGTCGCCACCCATCATGACCTGATGGAGAATATTGCCGTCGTGGTGGCAGGCCGGCGGCGCTTCACCCTCTTCCCGCCGGAGCAGGCGCCCAATCTCTATATCGGCCCGTTCGAGTTCACCCCCAACGGCGCGCCCGTCAGCCTCGCCGATCCCGAGGCGCCGGACCTGACGCGCTTCCCCCGTTTCGCCGCCGCGCTGGAGCAGGCGGAGACCGCCGAACTCGGCCCCGGCGACGCGATCTTCATCCCGTACATGTGGTGGCATCACGTCCGCTCGCTCGATGCCTTCAGCATGCTCGCGAACTATTGGTGGGAGGCGACGCCCAAGGCCCAGCCCGGCCTCGCGCCCATCGACGCGCTCGTTCATGCGAGCCTCGCGATCGGAGATCTGCCCGAGAGCCAGCGCGAGGCATGGCGCGCGCTGTTCGACCATGTCGTGTTCGACCGCGCGCAGGCGCATATCCCAGCCGAGCGGCGTGGCATCCGGGGCGAGCTTTCCGAGGCCGCCAAGGCGCGGCTCCGCAAGCAGATCGGCGCGCTGATGCTGCAATGAATTGCGCCCGCCCCTCGTTCCGGCGATAGGAGCCGCGAGGTCCAGAGCCGGGAGACGCATCGGTGAGCACGCGCAGCTTCGATTTCGACAGCGCATCGGGCTATCGCCTGTCAGGCCGGCTGGAAGCACCGGAGACGACGCCGGTCGGATGGGCGATCTTCGCCCACTGCTTCACCTGCGGGAAGGACAATATCGCGGCCACGCGGATCACCCGCGCGCTCGCCCAGAGGGGCATCGGCGTGCTGCGGTTCGACTTCGCCGGTCTCGGCGCCAGCGGCGGGCAGTTCGCGGACTTCGCTGCCGACGTTCGCGACCTCATCACGGCGGCGGACGCAATGGCCGCCGAGGGCAAGGCTCCGGCGCTCCTGATCGGCCACAGCATGGGGGGCGCCGCGGTGCTGGCCGCCGCGAATGAGCTTCCCACCGTGAAGGCCGTCGCCACCATCGGCGCGCCGGGGCATCTCCGGCATGTACTGCACCAGTTCGGCCCCGAGCAGATCGACAAGATCGAGCGGGAGCAGCAGGCCGACGTCCGGCTTGCCGGGCGCCCCTTCTCCGTGGGGCTCGGTTTTCTGGAGCAGTTGCGCCAGTTCGACCTGCCCGGCTGCATCGCCGAGCTGGGCCGCCCTCTGCTTGTCCTCCATGCCCCGCTCGACGAGACGGTGGGCATCGAGAATGCGCAGCAGATCTTCGGCGCTGCGAAGCACCCCAAGAGCTTCATCTCGCTCGACGATGCCGACCATCTGCTCACCCGGCGCAGCGACGCGGACTTCGCCGCCGGCGTGATCGCCGCCTGGGCGGCGCGTTACCTCCCGCCAATCCAGGCCGATGCGCCGGCCGAGGCGGTCGTCTCGGGCGCGGACGCGCGGACCACGGGCGCCGGCAAGTTCCAGCTCTCGGTGCGCGTCGGCCCGCTCACCATCATCGCCGACGAGCCGGAGAGTCTCGGCGGCATGGGCAGCGGCCCCAACCCCTATGATCTGCTGAGCGCCGGCCTCGCCGCCTGCACGTCGATGACCGTGAAGCTGGTCGCCGACCACAAGGGCTTCCCGCTGGAGCATGTCCGCACGCGCGTCGAGCACGAGAAGATCGAGGGCGCGACCCCGGCGGACCTGTTCACGCGCACTATCTCGTTCGAAGGCCATCTCGACGCCGAGCAGGAAGCGAAGCTGCTCGACATCGCCAACCGCTGCCCCGTCCACAAGACGCTCTCGGGCGGATCACGGGTGGAGACGAAGTACGAGCCCTGAGGGGAATCCCCCTCCTGCCGATCGCCCGGCTTCGCCTCGCTAAGGCAGAATGCCGTTGGAAAGGGCGAAGGCGATCATGTGGGATCGGTTCTTGGTGCGCGTCTTCAGGCGGATATGATCGATGTGCCGATCGACCGTTCTCGGGGCGATCTCGAGCATTCTTCCGATTTCCTTCGCCGAAAGCCCGCTCGACACGAGTCGAAGCACCTCGGTTTCCCGCGGCGTGAGCCAGTCGTTCGTAAAATCATGCTCGTCGGGCATCGGCCCCTCCGTCCAGACAGGACCCTCGGCCTAAAGCTACACTACACGCATGACGCGACAGGATACCCATTCAGTCGATCGCACTCGATCGCGCTGACAATTTCTCCCTATCATGCCGGTTATCATCGGCCAATCGACCATATCCTTCTCCCTGTCGCCTTTTCGGGACAGTTTTCACCGGATGTCGGAGAGTTTTACACTTCCCATCCGGATCGCGACTCTACCCTCCCATCCCCTCGAAATGCCCGTTGGGACTACCCCCTCCAAGCCTGGCCAAAATGGCACAGGTGCCGGAACGAAGGACTTTCCTTTCGCATCTGCGTCGTGCTTAGTTTGGCTTGTCAGTAGGGCACCTTTCTCTGTTGAGGCGCTGAAATTTCGCGCTGCGAGAAGGATTTACCTGTGCTCCAGGGTAGCGGTCGTGCGTAGCGCCGGGGCGAATCCCTTGTCGGGATGATGTTTTGCAACAGTTTCGGGAACGAATCGTTCCCATGGGGGCAAACGATGCACAGCACTGATTTTCATCTCACCAGTCGTGAACTGGCGGTCGTCCATCTTGTCGCGCGGGGGCTGTCCGCGGTGGAGGTCGCCAAGGAATTGCAGATCGCGCGCTGCACGGTCGAGCGGCATGTCGAGAATGTCCGCCTGAAGACGCGCACCCGCAATCGGGTCCACATGATCGCTTATGTGATCAAGCAGGGGATGCTCTGGCACGACGAGACGGAGCGGACGCCCGAACTCGTGGCCCATTGAGAGTGTCCCGCGATGGACTCCCCGTCTGCCGCGCCCGATGTGCTGGACCGATCGGAAGCGGACGAAATCCCGCCTTCTGATCGGGCCGGGCACAGGCTCGCCATCGAGGCGGCGCCGCAGATCCACGCCGGTTTCCTCTCGCGCCACCGGACACGATTGCCGCTCATGCTGGCATCGTTCGTCACGCGGGTGCTGGACGGGCTGGCGATCATCCTGGCCGGCTGGGTGCTGATCCACTGGCAGATGGATGCGCAGATCGCGGGCCATGCACGCGAAGCGTTCCGCATGGCCGTGTTCGGCGCGGCATTCTTCATCGTGCTGGGCGAGATCAGCGGCGCCTATCAGCATGACGCCATCCTGTCGCGACGGCGCTGCTGGTCGCCTCTGATGAGCGCCGCGACCGCCACGACGCTCTTCCTGCTCGCCTTCGACCTCGCGACCGGACCCGCCGCCGGGGATCATCGCCGCGCGATCCTGGTCGGCTGCGGACTGGGGGCCGGGGCGGTCGTCTGCGCGCGCCTCGCCCTGCTGTCGGTGCTGGCGCACCTGCGCCGGGCGGGCATCTTCAACAAGCGCACCGCGATTTTCGGCACGGGCAAGCAGGCGGTCGATCTCGCCCGCTATGTCATGAGCCACGACATGCTGGCCGTCTCGCTCGTCGGCTTCTTCGACGACCGGGCGCAGCTACGCGCCGCGCAGGAGGCGCTGCCCCTCGCCCATCTCGGCGGAATGCCCGAGCTGATGCGCTCGATCCGCGCCGGCCTGATCGACAAGGTGATCATCGCCATGCCGTGGGCGGCCGAATCCCGCCTCCAGTCGATCATGGAAGCGCTGGGGACGACGCCGGTCGAAATCCGCCTCGCGCCTGAATGGGCCGCCTATGCCTGGGGCGGGCGGCCGATGATCCTGCTCGGCGGGCTGCCCGTCCTGACGCTTCTGGAAACGCCGCTGTCCGGCTGGAAGCTGTTCGTGAAGGCGGTGGAGGACCGGGTGCTGTCGCTGATCGCGGTGATCCTGCTCTCCCCCGTGCTGCTGGCGGCGGCGATCGCGATCAAGCTCGATTCGCCCGGCCCCGTCCTCTTCCGGCAGATGCGGGAGGGCTATAACTGCCAGCCTTTCCCGATCCTCAAATTCCGCACCATGTATGCCGATCGATGCCACAAGGGCGGCGACATGGTGCAGACGACACGCTGCGATCCGCGCGTGACGCGGGTGGGCGCTTTCCTGCGCCGGACGAGCATCGACGAGCTGCCGCAGCTCTTCAACGTGCTGTCGGGCGCGATGTCGCTGGTCGGCCCGCGTCCGCACGCTGCCTCCACCCGCGCCGGCGGCAAGCTCTTCGCGGAGATCCGCGCCTCCTACGCCACGCGCCACAATGTGAAGCCGGGGCTGACCGGCTGGGCGCAGGTCTGCGGCTGGCGCGGCGAGACGACGTCGGAGGAGATGCTGATCCAGCGCCTCCAGCACGATCTCTATTATGTCGAGCACTGTTCGCTGCTGTTCGATCTCTATATATTGGCGCGGACGGTGGTGATCGTCCTCTTCCAGCGCTCGGCCTATTGAAGGCTCAGGCGCGGAACAGCGCCGAATTGCGCAGGAAATCCCCCAGCATTTGGGGCGGATCGGGGTTCCGGCGGAGCATCGCCAGCCGCCGCATTTGCCACAGCATATGCATCCCCGCCCAACCGAGATCGGCCGCGATGGCATAGGCGCGCCCGTGGTTCTTCAGGAAATAGCGGCGGCGCGACTCGAACCAGTAGCGCGGAATGCGCCTCGGCTCCGTGGTTTCGGCGGTCACGCCCGTGCTCTGGCCGGAGATGTGCAACACCACCGCCTGGGGAACGTACCAGCATTCCCAGCCGGCCCGCCGCGCCTGAAGGCAGAAGTCGGTCTCCTCGTAATAGAGGAAATAGCCTTCATCCATCAGCCCGGCATCGTCGAACACCGCGCGGCGGATGACCATGCTGGCGCCGGATACCCAGTCCACCTGCGCCGCCTCCCGCCCCATGGTGCGGCCGATCGCGTGCGACGACAGAAGCCGCGAGACGAGGCCGAATCGCGCTCCGCGCTCTGTCTCACCGAGAATGGTCGGGAAACGGAAGGCATAGGGCCATGGCGTGCCGTCCGCGGACTGGAGCGCGCTGCCGGCGATCCCGGCCTCCGGATGATCGCGCATGAAGGTGGCAAGCACCCGTGCCGCACCATGGCGGACGACCGTATCCGGGTTCACGAGCCAGACGAGATCGGGCGGATTGCGACCCGCCAGCGCACGCCGGATCGCGTGGTTATTGCCGCTGGCGAAGCCGCCATTGACCGGCGAGGCGACCAGTTCCGCCCAATCGCCCCAGCCCTCCATCCGGATCGCCGAGTCGATCAGCGGGACCGAATCGTCACCCGAGGCATTGTCGACCACCACCACCCGCAGGCCCGACATCTCGCGGACCTCGTTTTCCAGACTGGCGAGGCATTCGACCACGAGCGGCCCCGTCCGATAGTTCACGATGATGGCGAGCATCGTCGGGAGCGGCGGATCGGTCTGGATCATCGCAACATCTCCGCTGGGACGAGCGAGGGCCGGATGATCGCCGAGGCCGGGCGTCCCCTGCCCGGCCCCGCGCCGTCGCCCGGTGCCCAGCGCGCCAGACTGTCATCGAGTCGCTGCTGGAGAAGGCGGGCCAGCGTCTCCACATGGGGCTCCTGAAGCAGGCTCACATGGCCGCCGGGAACCGGGACCAGCTCCACCTCATCCGCCACGCGCTTGCCCCAGCCGAGGATGCAGTCGGTGTAGATTTCGGCGAAGGGGATGTCTTCCGGCGTGCCATCACCGCTGGTCGCCCGGAACAGCGCCACATCGCCACCCGCGAACAGGCCCTGCGGCCGATGCGCCTCATGCGCCAGCTCGTAGAGTTGCATGAAGGACAGGCCGGCTGCCCCCGTCTCCGCGCCGCGCATATCGTCGACGAGCTGGAGGCGTTGCCGCCGTTCCAGCCGCGAACGCACCTGCCAGACGCAATAGTTGCAGACCTTGCGAAGCAGCGCCGGGATCACGCCCAGCCCACCCGCATTCGAGAGCAGCTCCCTCACCCGCTCCAGCCGTGATCGCGTGGCATAGAGGCGACGCTTGCCAGCATCGACGTCCGCCGCATCCATGATGCCGACGAACGCCACCGTCTCGCCCTTGTCCTGAAGCCGGCGCGCCATCTCCAGCGCGAGAACGCCGCCGGCGCACAGCCCCGCCAGCAGATAAGGCCCGTGCGGACGCAGCTTCTGGATGCGTCCGACATAATCGGCGGCCATCTCGTCAACGCGGGTGTGTGCGAAGCCTCCGTCCGGCCGCCGCTTCGGCTCGATGCCATAGACGGCGTGGCCGGCGTGCAGCCGCAGCGCGAGGCCGCGATAGAGCAGCGTCTCGCCGAGGCCGTCATGCACGAGGAACAGCGGCGGGCGGTCGCCACCAGCCCGGATGGTGACAAGTCCGGCGGCCGCAGGAGCGGTGATGGCCTCGTGCGCCAAGGGCGCGCTGTTCGGATCGAGGATCGCCGCGAGTCGCTGGACGGTGGGATTCTCGAACAGGGCGGACAGCGGCAGCGTCCGGCCGGTCAACTCGCGCAGGCGGCTGGCCAACTGCACGGCCTGCGACGAGCGCCCGCCCAGATCGAAGAAGCTGTCCGTCCGCAACACAGGCTCGATGCCGAGCATCTCGGTCCACAGACCGGCGATCAGGCGCTCCGCCTCTGTCGCCGGCAGGGCGGCGGCGCTGCCTTCCGGCAGGCTTCGTCCGGACGGGACAGACGGCTGATGCGTCGCCCTCATCCGCTCGATTTCCGCCTCCAGCGGCCGGGGCGAGACGATCACATGCGCGGCATCCGGTCCGCTCAGGATTCTCTCCAGCGCGCGGAAGCCTTGCTCCGGCAGCATTCCGCTCGAGCCCTCCGCGACCGTCTCCCACGGGCTCCAGCCGATCGAGACGACACGCGTCCGCTCATCGGCGCGGCGCGCCTGCGCATAGGCATCGAGAAAGGCGCCGGCGGCGGCCTGATCGGCCTGCCCCACCGCCCCCGCAATCGCGCTGACCGAGGAGAAGAGGGCAAGGAAATCCGGCTGTGCGGCGCCGAGCGCCTCTTCCAGCACCGATGGCATCCGGACGGTTCGCGCGACCTCCGCATGTCCGAACGAGACCGGATCGTCATCGACCAGACCCGCAGCGTGGAAGACGCCATCGATGGCCCCGAAGCACGCCCGCACCTGCCGGATCGCGCGGCGCATGGCGCCCACATCGGCCATGTCAGCGGCGATGGCCAGCACTTCGCCGCCAGCCTCCTCGATCGCGAGCAGGTCGCGGAGGCGACGGCCCGGCGGATCATCCGCGGACAGGCGGGCAAGCTCCGCCTCCCAGCTTTCACGCGGCGGAACGGCGGTGCGCCCGATCAGCGCCAGCCGTGCGCGCTGCGTCTCGGCGAGATGGCGAGCGAGCGCGAGTCCGGGTCCTCCCATACCGCCGGTGATCAGATAGACGCCGCGGGGCCGAAGCCGGCTTGTCCCGCCGGTTCCGCGCGGTGCGGGCTGGAAGCCCTGCGTCCAGCGCTCCCCTACGCGATAGGCGATCGCCTCCGCCACATCGGGGGATGCCAGCTCCGCGATCAGTGCATCCGCGATCCGCGACCGGCCCGCATCGCTCCATTGCTGGACGGCCAGATCGATGCTGCGCACATGAAGATGAGGATATTCCTGCCGGATGACGCGGCATGGCCCCAGCACGGTCGCCTTGGCCGGCGACAGCACGGCTTCGTCGCAGACACGCTGGACGCCGTCCGACACCAGAGCGATCTGCACGGGCGCCGCGAACTCATGGGCGGCAAGCGCCTGTGTCAGGAAACGCAGGCTGTCGAAGCCCCGCCTCTGGATCTGCTCGCCGTCGGATGCCCGCCAACCTCGCCAGAAGCCGGTCGTCAGCCAGAGATGATAGATCTGGCCGGGCAGCCGCCCCCTCGCCGCCAGCGCCTTCAGCAATGCGGCATAGTCACCCGGCTTGCGCGGATCGATGGTGAAGCGATCGGCGGCCTCGTGACGATAGTGACGGCCGGGGCGCACCAGAATCGCCGCCCGCCCCGCCGCGCGCAGATGCCGGGCGATGGCGGCGCCGATGCCCAAGGCATCCTCGAAGATCAGGGCGGCCGCCGTGCTGGCCTGCGCCGCAGGGAGCGCCGTGCGCCGCCAGTGCGGCTCATAGAACCAGTCGGCCATGTCGGCGCGCTTGTCCGCCGATCCATCCTCGGCCCGTACCGGTTGCACAGCGGGCTCGATCCAATGGCGCTGCCGCTCGAACCGATAGGTCGGCAACGGCAGGCGGAGACGCTTTTCGTCGATCCAGTAGCGACCCCAGTTGACCTCCACCCCCAGCGCCCAGAGCCGCCCCAGCGTGCCGAGCAGGAAGGCCGTGTCGGCGGCCTCTTCCTCGGGCTGGCGGAGCGTGCGCAGGGGGGCGATGGCATCCGCGGCGGCACGCCCCGGCCCTACCTCCAGCAGCACCTGATCGGGCGCCTCCCGCAAGCGTGCCAGGCCCTCGTCGAACCGCCCCGCTTCCTCCAGATGGCGAGCCCAGTAACCGGCGCTCACCGCCTCGGCGGGTGTGATCCAGTTGCCGGTGAGGCTCGAAACGAAGGGCAAGGCCGGCGCCTGCATCGGCACGGTGCGCAGCATCGCATGGAACTCGTCCGGGGCGGCGCTTCCTCTTTCGGACAATTCTCCGCGCAGATGGACGATGCGCAAGGCATCCTCGAGACCGAACACCCCGGCCAGATGCGCCGCCGCATATTCGCCCACGTCCCGGCCGATCATGCCGGCCGGCCGTGCGCCCCAGGACATCAGCAGCCGCCCAAGCGCCACCTGCACCGCGAACAGTGCCGGCAACGCGACACTCGGCCGTTCCAGCATGTCGCGGGCAAAATCCCGCCCGTCAGTCGGCGGCAGCAATACCGGACGCAGATCGATGCCGGCGATGCGCTTCATTCGATCGATGCAATCGTTGATCGTCGACCGGAACAGCGGCTCGCTGCGATAGAGGCCCGCCCCCATCGCGACGTAATGGCTCCCCGCCCCATGGAACAGGAAGGCCACCCCGCGGTCCGCCAGCGCGTCCGCGGAGAACAGCTTGGGCGACGCCGGATCGGCCAGCGCGGCGGCTGCCTCCGTCGCGTTTTCGGCCACCACCACCCGCCGCCGGCCCAGCGCCTGCCGCCCGACGCTCATCGTGTAGGCGACATCCGCGAGGTTGAGGCCGGGGTGCGCCGCGAGATGCTCGGCGAGCGCCGCCATGTTGGCATCGAGCACGTCTGCCGAGAGCGCCGAGAGGATGAGCAGTTGATGCGACCGGCTCGGGTCGCCCGGCGCGCGGCGGGGGGCCTCCTCCAGCACGGCGTGCGCGTTGGTGCCCCCCACTCCCAGCGAGTTGACGCCCGCGCGGAGCGGCTGCGCCCCAAGACGCGCCCACGGCCGGAGCGTATGGCCGATCACGAACGGGCTCTCCGCCAGCCCCGACGCGGGATCGGCCTTGGTGAAGTTCCGCGAAGGCGACAACTGCGCATGGTGGAGCGACAGCGCCACCTTGATGAGGCTGGCGACACCGGCCGCCGTATCGGCATGGCCGATGTTCGCCTTCACCGATCCGAGGCCGCAATAGCCGATCTCCGCACTGTCCTTGCGGAAGGCCTGAGTCAGCGCGGCGATCTCGATGGAGTCGCCCACCGGCGTGCCCGTGCCGTGCGCCTCGACATAGCCGACCGTACCGGCGTCCACGTCGGCGATGCTGAGCGCTTCCGTGATGGCATGGGCCTGCCCATCAACGCTGGGGGCGTGATAGCTGACCTTGCCGGAGCCGTCGTTGTTGATCGCGGTGCCCCGGATCACGGCATAGATATGATCGCCGCTCTCCATAGCGTCGCGCAGCCGGCGCAGGACGATGATCCCGGCGCCGCTGCCGATCACAGTGCCCTTCGACGCCGCGTCGAACGGCCGGCAATCGCCATCGGGGGAAAGGATGCCGCCCTCCTCGACCATATAGCCCTGCCGGTGCGGAACGCCGATCGAGACGCCGCCCGCCAGCGCCATGTCGCATTCGTTGCTGAGCAGGCTCTGGATCGCCATGTGCGTCGCCACCAGCGAGGTGGAGCAGGCGGTCTGGATGTTGATGCTCGGCCCCCGAAGGTTCAGCAGATAGGAGACCCGCGTCGTCAGGAAATCCTTGTCGTTGCCCGCATGCTGGAGCTGGAAGGGGCCGACTTCGCGTCGCAGCGCGGGATCGCCGAGCAGATTGGCCGCCATATAGCCATTGTGGCCCGAGCCCGCGAAGACGCCGATGGCGCCGGCGAAGCGTTCGGGCGAGTGGCCGGCATTCTCCAGCGCTTCCCACGCGCATTCGAGGAAATGCCGATGCTGCGGGTCCATCAGCGCCGCGTCGCGCGGGCTGAGGCCGAACAGCGTGGCGTCGAAGCATTCCATGTCGGCCAGCGGGGCGCCCGCCTTCACATAGCGCGGGTCGGCCAGCAGCGCGGGATCGACGCCGGCGGCGATCAGTTCCTCGTCCGAATAGCGGATGATGGAGGTGACCCCGCCGCACAGGTTCGCCCAATAATCGTCGATCGAGCGCGCGCCGGCGAAGCGGCACGCCATGCCGACGATCGCCACCGCCGTATCGCCCCACGGCTCCGAAGGGTCCTGGCCGAAGCCGCTGCCGAAATGCTGCATACTCTCAACTCCCCTCGCCGGCCCCGATCTGGAGGTTCATCCCCCTTCTGCGCTGGAGCGCCGCGCGCCGGCTGGCGGCACGCGCCTCTCCCTGTCGGACGGCCTCATCGTCATGATCCGCTCCGCCCAGATGCGCGCTCAACGCCTCGATGGTGGGGAAGCGGAAGACATCGGTGATCGAAAGCGGCTGGGCGAAGCTGGCCCGAAGCCGCCGATGGACCTGCACGGCGAGCAGCGAGTGCCCGCCGAGATCGAAGAAATTGTCGCGCTTGCCGACACGCGGCAGCTTCAGAACCTCGCGCCAGATGGCGGCGACCTGCGCTTCCACGCCCTCGGCGGGTTCGGCGAAGGCCTCGCCGGGCGTGGCGATGAGTTCCGCCATCGGCTGCGGCAGGGCGTTGCGCGCGATCTTGCCGTTGGGCGTCCTGGGCAGCGTCGCCAGCGGCACCAGATGGGCCGGCACCATGAAGTCCGGCAACCGGGCCTGAAGATACGCCCGCAGCTCCGTCGGGAGGGAGACCGCGCCCGTGTAATAGCCAACCAGCCGCACGTCGCCCGGCCGATCCTCGCGCGCGACGACCACCGCCTGCTCCACGCCGGGGAAATCCGCCAGCGCCACCTCGATCTCGCCCAGTTCGATGCGGTAGCCCCGGATCTTCACCTGATGATCGAGCCGCCCGAGAAATTCGAGCGTTCCATCGGCCAGCCGCCGCGCGAGATCGCCGGTGCGATAGGCCCGCTCGCCCGCGCGGAAGGGATGCGCGATGAAGCGCTCGGCCGTCAGCTCCGGCCGATGAAGATAGCCGCGCACCACGCCCCGGCCGCCGATCACCAGCTCGCCGGGAATGCCCGGCGGCAGCGGTTGCTGGCGGCTGTCGAGGATATAGACCTGCTGGTTGGCGAGCGGCTGGCCGAGCGGCACGCTGGCGTCGGCGCCATCCAGCTCGTGCACGGTGGACCAGATCGTCGTCTCGGTCGGCCCGTACATGTTCATCACCGTGCCGCCGACCAGCCTGCGCAGCTCGCGCGCCAGCGCCGGGGGGAAGGCCTCGCCGCCCACCATCATCCGCCGGAGCCCCGCCAGCCCCGGACGGGCAGCTTCGTCCGCCACCAGCATCTGCGCCATGGAGGGTGTGCATTGCAGATGGGTCACGCGGTGACGCACCATCAGCCCGGCGAGCGTTTCACCGGAGCCCTCGACCTCTCCGTCCCGCCGGCGCGTGCGATCGAACGCCACTTTCTCCTCGGTCGCGATGACGATGTGAAAGCCGTGCGCCAGCGTCCAGCACAGTTCGAGCACGGAGATGTCGAAGCTCAGGCTGGTGACCGAGAGCCAGACGCCCTCCGGCTCGATCTTCGCGTCCATGCCCGCGAAGAAATTGGCGACGTTGCGATGCTCGACCATCACCCCCTTGGGCCGGCCCGTCGAACCCGAGGTGTAGATGACATAGGCCAGATGATGAGGCTGCGCGCCGCCATCCACCGGCTCGGCCGATTGCCGCGCGATGAGCAGCGCGTCCCGATCGATGCAGACGATATGGGCGGGAGTGGCCGGCAGCTCCTGCACGATATCCGATTGGCTCAGGATCACCGGCGCGCCGGCATCCTCGACCATCAGGGCGATCCGGTCGGCCGGATAATCCGGGTCGAGCGAAACATAGGCACCACCCGCCTTGTGGATCGCGACCAGCGCCACCAGCATCTCGACCGAGCGTTCCAGATGGAGGCCGACCAGCACGTCCGGCCCGACGCCCAGCGTCGCGAGATGCCGCGCCAGCTGGTTCGAGCGCGCATCCAGCTCGGCATAGCTGAGCGTCCTGTCCCGGCATGTGACGGCGGGGCGATCCGGCGTCCGCGCCGCCTGCTCGGTGAAGAGCCGATGGATGCAGGCATCCTCGCGCCACGCGGCGGCGGTGCCGTTCCAGCTTTCGACCATCATCTCGAGCAGGGCGTCACCCATCACCGGAAGCTCGGCGAGCGGCCGGTCCGGCGCCGCCAGCGCGGCGGCGAGCAAGGCCTCGAAGCCCTGCTGCATCGCGCGGATGGAAGCGCGGTCGAGCAGCGCCTCGTCGTGAATCCAGCGGGTCGCGCCGCCGTCGCCGCGCACCGCGATGGTGAGTTCCGAGCCGGGCAGCGCCTCGGCCTCTTCCAGGCGATCGACCAGCACGATCGCAACCGGCAGCACCTCTCCCTGCCCCGCCAGCTCCGGGCAACGCGCGGCCAGATCGGCGGCGTGGCCGATATGGCGGTGGAGCTGGCAAATCTGCTCCGCCAGCATCTCGCCCAGCGCAGCCAGCCCCTTGTCGAAGTCCAGCCGGACGGCGAGCGGCACCTGACGCGCGAACCAGTCCTCGGCGCCCTCGAACCGCGCGGCGAACACCGGATCGATGAAGCCCAGATCGAACTCGCCCTTGTCCGCAAGGCGGGCGAGATAGGCCGTGAGCGCCGCCATCACCGGCTCCGCGTCGTCCACCACCGGCAGCGCGAGATCGACAGATCGGAAGGCCCCGCCGGCAGCACGGGCCGCGCGATCGATCTGCGGGAGGAGATAGGGACTGCGCGTGGCCAGACGGCGGCGCCACCAGCGCTCGTGCCGCGCCACCGCGGCATCCAGCTCATCGATCAGACGCGCCTGCTCGTCCGTCATCGCATCCATGCGCCTTCCGGCCATGGCGGCGAGGTCCGCCGGCTGGCTGTCGAGCGTGGTGATCCGCTCGATCACCACGCCGGCCGTCCCGCTCGCCACAGTGAGGCGGCCTTCTCCGGCATCGATGACCGTGCCCGGCTCGGCGCCCGAAACCACGCCGTCGATACGCGCCCTGCGCACCAGATGGAGAACGCCGCCCATGCCGAACTTGGCCATGCCCAGCGGATTGGCATGGCCGCCATGATCGAGCGCGCGAACGAGCCGGACGATCTCTTCCGCGGGCGCACGCCAGTCGATCGTCGCGGCGCGGGACGGGCGATCCGCACGCCCGCGATACCGCCCCAAAATCTCCACCTGGGGCCGGGGACGGAGCGTGCCGTCCGCCAGCCCGTCCAGCAGCACAGCGAAGCTCTCGACCGCGGCGGCGAAGCATTTGGTGTTGGCGGAGAAGGCCGTATCCGTCTCGTCCAGCTCGATGGTCCCCGTGGTGAGGATATCGCCCTGATCGACCTCGCTCGACATCAGGTGCCAGGTCACCCCATGCTGCCGCTCGCCGTCGAGCAACGCCCAGACGGGGGTGTTGACGCCTCCCCACTCCGGCAGCGGGCCGTCATGGAAGTTGATCGCCGCCAGACGCGGCAGCGCCAGCATCTCGGGCGGGAGGATCGCGAGATTGGCGATGCTGAACAGATAGTCGAACGATGGCAGCTCCGCCTGCATCAGCGCGCCGGAAGATTCCAGCACCGGCACGGAGCGCCCGGCCGCCCAGCCGCGGATATCCGCGTTACGGCTGACGATCGCGACGATCTCGTGGCCGCGCTCTTCCAATATCGTCGCGCATTCGATCAGCAGCGTCTCCCCGCCGATCAGCACGCAGCGCCAGCGCGGCGCCTCGTCCGGCCGATCCATCACGACAGCACCACCTTGGTCGAGCGGCGGCGGGCGACATGGCTTCCGAATGCGATGGCGCAACCGAGCAGCGCGATGCCGAGCGCCTTGTCCGCATCGGTGATGGCGGAGCGCGTCTCGGTGCAGCCGGGCTGGCGCGCCCGATCGGGGGACGCTCCATCAGCGGTCGTGCCCGGCTCGTGGTGTCCCACCGCGACGTTGGACGCAGGCGCGCAGCGCGTGGGCGTCGGCTCTTGCGCGCCGGCCGAGCCCAGGAAACAGAAGCAAGTCATGAAACAAGCCCCCGCCCAGAACTTGATGCCCATCATCGATCTCCAGTCAAATTTGGCAAAATCAGGATCAAGACGCGCACGTCACTTGTATTCGATGATCTGACGCCTTCTCATCCAGTAATCGAACTGCCCCTGAAGATGCGGCATCTTCCCCAACGTCACGAACGTCGCATATAAAGACCCCCGGCGACGCCGCATCTTCCACCAGAGCAGCGGCCATAACGGCCACCCCAGCGGCGACGCCCAGAAGATGTTGCTGAGGACTTCACGCAGCGTCCGCGGCTCGCTCCGCCCGCGCAGAGCCAGCGCCTCGGCGGTGGCGTAGCCGCTGCGACGGTTACGCTGCCACCATTGGGCGATGCGGGTCATGCCCGCATCATGGATAGTCATTTCGTAGGGCAGGCGATGGATCGTCCAGCCCCTGACGCGCATCCGGTGGCAGAGATCGGGCTCCTCGCCCGCGATCAGCCGCGCGGTGAAGCCCCCTACCTCACGGAACGCCTCCGCCCGCATCAGCGCGTCTCCGCCGCATGTCGGCGCGATGCCGACCGGCGTATCCCATTCGAGGTCGCAGAGCCGGTTATAGGGGCTGTTGTCGGGATGGCGCTCCCGCCGGCGCCCGCACACCGCCGCCGCCTTCGGCAGGCGTTGCAGTTCGCCCAGCCCCAGCGCCAGCCAGTTGCGCCGCAGCTCGCAATCGCCGTCGACGAACTGGACGAAAGCGAGATCCGGGCAGATCTCGGCCAGTCGCGCGAAGCCGGCGTTGCGGGCGCGGGCGGCGGTGAAGCCCCCGCATGGCTCCAGCTCGACCACCTCGATCCCACGCTCCCGCGCCATCGCGACGCTGTCGTCGCTGGAGCCGGAATCCACGTAGACGATCGTGGCGACGTCCCGCGCCACGCTGTCGAGGCAGCGTTCCAGCCGCACGCCTTCGTTGCGCCCGATGACCACCGCGCCGACCGTCCGGTGGTAATCGGCCTCGGCCATCAGCGGCACGATCGTCGAAGGCGAAGGCACCGGCATCACGCTCTCCCCGTGCGGACCCAGTCACGCTGACGATGCGTGACGAAACGGGCGTAGATCGGCAGTTTCCAGAGGAGATAGCGCGGCAGGTGCAGCAGGCTCGCCGCCGGAAGCAGCGCCCGCCCCCACGCGCGCCACACGGCAGCGAGCGCCACCGCCAGCGCCAGCCCCGCGCTCCCCAGCAAAGCGAGCGGGCCGGCCGCGTCCGTCAGCAGCGCCCACAGGAACAACAGCCCCCCGACGATTCCAGCGCCGGCGAGAAGCAGCATCAGCGGCGGCACGGCAATATCGGCGGCGAGCGCGAGCAGGCCCGGCCGCCCCGAAAGCCCCCGCCCGATCAGGCGCGGCGCGTAGCGGCCGAACGTGGCGAGCGCGCCATGCTCCCAACGGGTGCGCTGGCCGCGGGTCGCCGCCTGCGAGCTGGCCGGGCTGAGGAAGACGGCATGATCCTCGAACCGCACCGGCTGCCCGGCAACGGCGAGGTCCAGACCGAGCTTCAGATCCTCGACCAGCGAGGCCGTTTCCAGCGGCGCGGCATCGAACATCGCCCAGGGGAAGGCCATGCCCGTCCCCTGCAACAGCGCGGGGCCGCCGAGGCGCTCCAGCCCGCGTTGGCGGACGCTGTTCTTGATGAGGAAGGCGAAGGTCGAGATGCGGACCAGCGGCGAGGCATCCTTCGCTACGCGCAGCAGGTAGCGGCCCTGCACCGCCGCCTCCCGGCGCTCGGTCGAGGAGGCGAGCAGCGGCAGCGCGTCGGGATCGGGTATGCAATCCGCGTCCAGCACGATGACCGTCGCGGGCGGGCTCCGGCGCAGCAGCTCGCGCCCGCAGGCGAGCGCATAGGCCTTGCCGCGCCGCGCCGCATCGAAACGCTCGACCAGCTCGGCCCCTGCCCCGCGCGCGACGGCGGCGGTCGCGTCCGCGCAATTGTCCGCGACGACCAGCACCCGGTCGCAGGGGCGAAGCTGGGCGCGGACGGCATCGATCACGGGGGTGATGCCGGAGGCCTCGTCATGCGCGGGGATCAGCACGGCAAAAGGCTTAACCGGGAGATGCGTCTCCGGGGGACTCTTCCCGGCGCGCAGGCCCGCGAGACACTCGGTCGCGAGCACCAGCATCGGAAAGGACGCGCCGATCGACAGCAGCCAGGGCAGCACCGCGATCATGCCAGCGGCCTCAGCAGCGCAGCGAGGCCGGCCGCGTTCTTGTGGACATCATGGTCGCGCAGCACGCGGGCGCGGCCCTCCGCCCCCATCGCGGCGAGCGTCTGGCGGTCCGTCGCGAGTGCGGCGCGCATCGCCTCCGCCAGCGCGGTCGCCGAGCCTGCCGGGATCAGCCAGCCGGCGCGATCGTCGACCAGCTCGGGAATGCCCGCCACCGCCGTCGCGATCGCAGGGCGGCCGAGCGCCAGCGCCTCCATCAGCACGACGGGCAGCCCTTCCGCGAAGCTCGGCAGCACGAAGGCGCGGGCGGCGCGGATCTCCTCGACGATCACGTCCCGCCCCTGCCAGCCGAGCAGGTGGACATGACCCTCGAGGTCTGCCGCGCGGATCTGCGCCTCGATCTCCGGGCGCATCTCGCCATCGCCGATGATGCGGAGCGTGAATGGCCGATCGCGCGCCACCATCGCCGCCGCCTCGATCAGCAGCGGGATGCCCTTCTGAGCGCTCAGCCGGGCGACGCAGACGAGCGTGCGCGACGCCAGCCCGGCGCCGTCGTCCTCCCCCACGTCGCGCAGGAAATGGGCCGCCGTCCCGCAGCGGACGACGTTGATCCGGCCCCAATCCCGAGGCGCCGACCAGCGCAGGAGCTGCCCCCGGCCATAATGACTCACCGCCGCCACGAAGCGCGCGCCGGCGATCTTGCCGTCGAGATGCAGCGACCTGGGCGCGTCGAACTCCTCCGGCCCGTGCACCGTCATGCTGTAGCCGACGCGCCCGAGCAGGCTCGCCAGCCGCGCGACGGCGGCCGGATTGGTGCCGAAATGGACATGGACATGGCGAATCCCCTCCGCCTCCAGCCTCGCCGCCAGACGGCACGCCTCGGCGAGATAGGCGACGGCCCTGACCGGTCCGGCCGAGATCGAGAAGGCTTCCCGCGCGGCGACGGCGAAGCGGCGCGGCGAGCGGATTGCTCGCGCCGCCATCGCACCCAAAAGGCTCCAGCGGCGGCCATCGAGCAACACCTCGGTACGACGCTGCTCAGCCAGATCGAGCGGATCGACCGGCGCTTCCGGCGACGGCCGGACGCTGAACCGCAGCACCGAGACGCCCTGCTGTTCGAGCGCCAGTATCTCGTCGCGGATGAAGCTGTGGCTGATCTTCGGATAGGCGTTGGTGAGATAGGCGATGCGGACGGGCGCCGGCACGTCCTGCCCTGCCGCCCGCAGCCGGGACGGTGCACGCAAGGCGGCCGTGCCGGGGCGCTGCGCCGGGGAAATGGGGTGGGTTTCGGCCGTCGTCGCCATGGCCCGGATGCTGGCCCGATATGCGCGCGGCCGGAATACGGCCTTCCGCGTGGGGCGCACGCCATAGTCCATACGCCCTCCTGAAAAATCAGCACAGGAAGCGTCGAACAGGATGCGTCGGATGGGCGCATCCGCCCCGCCTGCTAGGTTTCCGCCGAAACGATCACGCCGGAGGGCAGCCATGCGCAACAAGGGACAGGACGGCGCGGCGCCGATGCGCATCCTGCTGGTGGCCGAGAACATCTCGCTCCGGCTGAGCGGCGAAACCGTCGTTCCCTATCATTATTTCCGGCAGTTCCTGGACGCCGGCCACGACGTGCGCGTGCTCTGCCATGCCCGTGTGCGCGACGATCTCAGGCGCGATCTGCCCGCCGGCATGTTCGCGCGCGTCCGCTTCGTGGAGGACAGCGGTCTCCAGCGCCTGCTGTTCCGGCTGGGGCAACATCTGCCCTATCGTGTGCAGGATCTCGCGATCAACCAGCTCATCACCTTCGTCACCCAATGGCGGATGCGCGGCCTCGCCCGCACGATGATCGCCGAGCATGGCATCGACGTGGTGTTCCAGCCCGCGCCGATCGCAGCCAAGGCGGTGAGCTTCATGACGGGGCTCGGCCGGCCGGTGGTGATCGGGCCGATGAACGGCGGCATGGAGCTTCCCCCCGCCTTCCGTCACATGGACAGGCCCGTCGCGCGCTGGCTCGTCTCGGCCGCACGGCAGGGATCTCGGCTGCTGCACCGGCTTGCGCCCGGCAAGCTGCGCGCCACCGCGCTCATCGTCTCCAACGAGCGCACCCGCGCCGCGCTTCCGCCCGGCATCCGCGGGCGGATCGTGCAGGAGGCGGAGAGCGGCGTCGATTTCACCCACCTTCCCTGGCGGCCCGAGCATCCCAAGAGCCGGTCGGACCTCGTCTCCTTCGTCTTTTGCAGCCGCTTCGTGGACTGGAAGGGCATCACCTATCTGGTCCGGGCCTTCGCGCCGCTCGCTCGGGAGGGCATCGCCCGGCTCGACCTGATCGGCGATGGCGAGCTGTTCGAGGACATCCGCGAGCAGATCCAACGCGAGGGGCTGGAAAGGCAGATCATCCTCCACGGCCGCGTATCGGTGGAAGGCTATGCCGCGCTGCTCGACAGGAGCGACGTGTTCGTCACGCCCTCGCTCCGCGAATGCGGCGGCCTCGCGATGATGGAGGCGATGGCGGTCGGCCTGCCGATCATCGGCGTCGATTGGGGCGGCGCCGCGCAATATACCAGCCGCACCTGCGCGATGCTCGTCGATCCCGCTTCCGAAGAGGCGCTCGTCGAGGGGCTCACCGACGCGATGCGCACCCTCGCCCATTCCGCCGAGCTGCGTGCCCGCATGGGCCTCGCGGCGCGCCGCCATCTCGAACAGAACGGCATGGGATGGGACGCCAAGGCCGCCCGCATCCTCGCCATCCTGCGCGACGCGATCGAGGCGCCCCGCGCCGGCAAGGCCCCTTCCCGCGCTGCGTCCCCGAAGCTCCAGCCCCGCCCTGCATCCTTCTGAGAGGCCGCCTCCGATGACTGACGATCACGTCGATATCGTCTTCTACACGCGCCAGCTCCACAATGGCGGCGTCGACCGTGTCGTCTTCAACCTGGCCGAAGAATTCGTCCAGCGCGGCATGACCGTCTCGATCGTCGTGGACATCGACAACATCTACTCGCCTTTCCGCGCGCTGCTGCCCAAGGGCGTGCGCTACGAGGTGCTGAACGCGCGGGGACCACTCCCCCGCCTGCTCAAGCTGCGCGCCTATCTGCGCCGTGTCCGGCCACGCGCCGTGCAGTGTGCGAGCTTCGGCTTTCCCAACCTCTACGCCGTGGTGGTGCGCTGGATCTCGGGCCTCCGCTTCCACCTGATGCTCACCGAGCATTGCTTCCCGACGGTCGACCGCGCCGCGCCCAAGCCATGGCAGTCGCGCTACTGGTTCTTCCCGCTCGCCCATCTCCTCTATCCGTTCGCCGACACGCGGGTCGCCGTCTCGCGCGGGACGGCCAACGATCTGGCGCGGGTGATCGATATCGAGCCCGGCAGCATCGACTGCATCTACAATCCCATCGTCAACGACACGCTGTTCGCGCTGGCCCGGCAGGAGGTGGATCATCCCTGGTTCGCCGATCACGACGTGCCGATCGTCATCGCTGTCGGCCGGCTGGAACCGCAGAAGAATTTTTCGCTGCTGATCCGCGCCTTCGCGAAGGTTCGCCAGACGCAGCGCTGCCGCCTCGTCATCCTCGGAGACGGATCAGAGCGGCAGATGCTGGCCGGTCTCGTGCGGTCGCTGGGGATCGACGAGGACGTCTCGATGCCGGGCTTCCTGCCCAATCCCCACGCCTATGTGGCGCGCTCGGCGCTGCTGGTGATGTCGTCGGATTTCGAGAGCCTGTCCAACGTCGTGATCGAGGCGATGGCGGTCGGCACGCCCGTGATCGCGACCGATTGTCCCTCCGGCCCATCCGAGGCGCTCAACAACGGACGCTATGGCACGCTGGTGCCGGTGGGCGATGTCGAGCGGCTGAGCGCGGCGATCCTCAAGGGGTTGCGGCAGCAGCCGCAGCCGGTGGAGCCCGATTGGCTGGATCAGTTCACCACCCGCTATTCCGCCGACCGCTATCTGGCGCTCATGATGCCGGCGACGGCATGACCGGAGCCGCCGCTCCATCCATCCGCGCCGGCCGGGCCACGCCCCGCCGAGGAGTGTAGAGCATGGCAACGGCCCTTCCGGTTCCGATCTGGCGGCGCGCGCTCGGCAGCGGGATCGGCCTCATCGCCATGACCATGTTCGCATCGAACGGGATGCGGATCGTCAGCACCATCGTGCTCACCCGCATCCTCGCGCCGTCGGACTATGGCGTGGTGGGCGTCACCTCGGCGATCCTGATGGTGATGTTCATGATCTCGGACTTCGGCTTCGGGGTCTATATCGTCCAGCATCCGCAGGGCGACGATCCCCACCGGCTGGATGCGATCTGGACGATCCGGCTGTTCCGCTCGATCCTGCTCTTCGGGGCGCTGCTGCTGCTGTCCCAGCCGATCGCGATGCTGCTCGAAAAGCCCGAGATGGGCATCATCATCGCCTCCACCTCCTTCCAATTCCTGCTGGACGGCGGCTCCTCGCTCGCCTCCTACACGGCGGTGCGCGAGCAGAAGCTGGGGCGGCTGAGCACGCTCGACGTCATCGCCTCGGTCGCGCAGACGATGTTCGGCATCATCCTCGCGATCCTGCTGCGCAATTTCTGGGCTATCCTGATCGCCAACCTGCTCGGCGGGCTGCTGCGCGCGGTGCTGAGCTACGCGATGTTCGAGGGATCGCGCCGCCGCTTCTTCTATGATCGGGTGGAGGCCGCCGCGTTGTGGCGCTTCGGCAAGACGGTCGCGAGCGCGCACACGCTCCAGATCATGCTGTCGAACGTGGACAAGTTCGTGCTCTCGCGGCTGTTCCCGCTGGGCACCTTCGGCCTCTATTCGCTCGCCTCGAACCTCGCGGGCGCGCCGTCGATGTTCACCTCGCTCTACCCCAATCGCGTGCTGCTGCCGACCTACGCCGCCACGGCGCGGGAACGGCCGGAACAGCTCGCCGACGAATATTACCGGACCCGCCGGCTGACGATGATCGGCTATCTGCTCGCCATGGGCAGCTTCGTCGGCATGGCGCCCGCCGTCGTGCACCTGCTGTACGACACGCGCTATGGCGATGCGGCGACCTTCCTGCGCATCCTGGCCCTCGCCCCCGCGGTCGCGCTCAACAACTATGCCGCGCGCGAGGTGCTGATCGTGGTGGGGCGGGTGAAGACGCTCTTCTACGCCAATATCGCCCGCATGATCTGGCTCGCCGTGGCCGGCAGCACCGGCTTTGCGATGTTCGGGCCGATGGGGCTGATCGTCACGGTCGGCCTGATCGAGGTGCCGGTGATGTTCTATTGCTGGTTCGCGCTGGCCCAGAGCCGGCTGTTCCGGCTGAACGAGGAGCTGCTGATGCTGGCCGCGCTGGGCGCGGGCATTGGGCTGGGGCTGCTCTGCAACAACCTCTATTTCGCCTTCGCGGCGCACCTCCGCCAGATCCTGCTCGCGGCGATGCCCCATATCGGCCATCACCCGCTGCATTGAGGCTCAGGCGGCGACCGGCGCTCCCCCGAAGCGCACCGCCGGCCGGCGCGGGCTGCGGGCCGGGGTGCGGCTCAGCACGCCTGCCGCGAGCGCCAGCAGCACGACATAGCTGATCTCGTTGCGGCCGTAGCTCGTCGTCGTCAGGCTCGCGACGAGGCCGAGCAGGCCCGCGAAACAGGCGCCCCCGGCCGCCCGGCTCTCGGGCAGCAGGCGAGGACTTCTGACGAACAGGCTGACGAGGATGCAGGGCAGGATCGCGTAATAGATCAGCCCGCCGAACAGCCCGCCGCGCATGAAGATCGTCAGCGGCTGATTGACGAGATCGATGATCCCTTCCCCCTGCCGCAGGAAGAAGAGCGCGCTGTAGATCTGGTCCATATCCATGCCGGTCAGCCAGTGTGCCCGGAACAGCGCCAGCCCTGCCGTCAGAAGCTGGGAACGGTAGCCGACCGTGCCGCTCGCATCCCCGCCCGCGCCGATCGACGCCGCGATCTGCGGGCTGACGTGCGACAGCGCGAAGATCACAGCCACCACCACCGGTCCGAGCACCGCGAGAGCCAGCAGGTGCGCCCAGCGCCGCTCGTAGAGGAAGCAGGCGATCAGCCCGACGCCGATCATGATGTAGCCGACGCGCGCGAAGGTGAAGACGATCCCCACCAGCAGCATGGCCACGAGCCCGAAGAAAGCGATCCGCGAGCCCACCTGCCGCCGGAGCGCCACCAGCATCGTCAGTTGCAGACCGAGAAACAGCGACAGCCCGGTCGATTCCGGCCAGGTCGCCCGCCCCCGGAGCAGTCCGTTGCGCTCCTTGGCATAGCCCGAGATCATCTCCGGATCGGCGTGGATGAAGGCGGGCATCCGGTAATAGAGCAGCCAGTGGCGCAGCGCCTCGAACGCCGCGACGGCCGAGAGGATGCACCCGGCCACGATGCAGGCGAGCATGATCCGGTTGGGCGGTTCGCTGCGATAGCAGGCGCGGCTGATCGCGAAATAGGGGATGCCAAGGTTGAGCGGCACGATCACGCAGGCGCGCAGCCCGTAGGTGAGCTGGTGCCCCCGCGCGTCCATGAAGATCTGCATCGCCAGCATCGCGACGAAGGCGATGTCCCACATCGCGAGGCCGGGGCTGCGCAGCCGCACGCCCGACAGCAGCATCGACAGGATGAAGCCGATCGACAGCAGGTTGACGAAGGTGAACTGAAGGATGGTGAGGCCCGAGATCGCGACCGTATAGGTCAGCATCGGCATCAGCGGCAGGCAGAACATGAAGAGGTTGGCGCGCAGCATGAGCGCGTGCCGGTCCGCCAGCACCAGCCCGCGCATCGTCAGCGCCGGCGCGCAGAGGATCAGGCCGGCCGTGAACAGCGCGAAGATCGCGTAGAAATGCCCGAAGAAGCCGACCGCCGGCAGCATCACCGCCGCGAGGAACTGGTGCGGGCCGATCACCCGCCGGATATCGCCCGGCAGCATCCGCACCCCGCACAGCACGGCGAGGCTGATCAGAAGAAGATAGGCATATTCCATCCGCCATCCCCCCGGCCGGCCGGAACCGCCCCTTCCCGCGCCGATGACGCCCGGAACCTAGCCGTCCCTCGCGGATGAGACAAATAATCACCGCAATAAAATGCCGCGTCTCATCCTGTCATCGACCGGGGGACGGGCCTATAGTCCTTATCGGGGTCAGTGTCGCATTTCGGGCGGGATCGGGCTCTTCTGCCCGCTTTCGGATATTCCGTGGGGACCGGACATGGGGAAGCGTCCATCCATCGCCCTCGGCCTGTCGCTGGTCGCGCTGGCGGGCGGCGTCGCCGCGCTGAGCTTCGCCGGCAAGGCCCCGGCCTGGGATCGGCTGCCCATCCGCCACAGCGAAACTCCGCAGCCCCCCGTCGTCCGGCCGCTCGCCATGCCGATCGGCACCAATCTGGACGCGCTCTCCTATTGGAGCCCGGCGTTCCCCCTCCTCGATCTGATGAAGTCCGCCGGCCCATGGGTGCCGCACAACGATGCGACTTACGACACTGGCGAGCCCGTCGCCCTCGATCCGCAGGGCTGGGTCGAGCGCCTGCCCGATCCCGGCAGCGGCGCGCGCGCCACGTCGGTGCTGGTCAACATCCTCCACGACAATCCGGCGGCGCAGGGCCACACGCGCTATGCCGTGCTCTATGACGGCAAGGGCACGATCGACGCCACCTTCGGCGCGAAGGTGGTGGACCGGTCGGCGGGCAGGATCGACGTGGAGACGGGGGACGATGGCGGCCTGGCGCTCGTCATTACCGCGATCGATCCGGCGGATCATCTCCGCAACATCCGCGTCGTCCGCGCGGACCTGTTGCCGCTCTACCGTTCCGGACAGAGCTTCGATCCCACCTATCTGGAGCGGATCGGCGGCTTCCCGGCGCTGCGCTTCATGGACTGGATGAGCACCAACATCCTCTACGACAAGGCGGGTCACGCGCTCTCGGGCGATGTGGCCATCGCGAACGCGCCGCTTCTCGACTGGCGAGACCGGCCGCGCCCCGAGGATCGGAGCTGGGGCGAAGCCGGACACGGCGTGCCGGTGGAAGCACTGGTCGAGATCGCCAACCGCACCGGCGCCGAGCCGTGGTTCAACATGCCGATCAACGCCAGCGACGATTATGTCCGCGGTTTCGCCACCTATGTGCGCGATCATCTCCGGCCCGGGCTGAAGATGCATGTCGAGCTGTCCAACG
Source organism: Sphingomonas sp. PR090111-T3T-6A (assembly GCF_000383095.1). GTDB lineage: Bacteria > Pseudomonadota > Alphaproteobacteria > Sphingomonadales > Sphingomonadaceae > Solisphingomonas. The sequence continues at coordinate 70,773 of NZ_AORL01000015.1, read as the reverse complement.
AGGTGTGGAACTGGAGCTTCCCCCAGGCCCATTATGCCGAAGCCCGCGCCCACGCGCTGTTCGGGCCGGACGCCAAGTGGCTCGAATGGTACGGGATGCGCGCGGCTCAGATTGGCGTGATCTGGAAGACGGTGTTCGGCGAGCCGCCGACGCGCACCGCAAAGCCCGGCCGTGTCGCGATGGTCTTCGGCACCCAGTTCGCGTGGAAGGGACTGGAGACCTATGGCCTCGACACGCAGCGCTGGCGTGATGCCGGCGGCCGCGTGCTCCACCCGGCCGACTATTTCGACGAATATGCCGTCGCCGGCTATTACGACGGCGCCATGAACACCGACGAGACCTACGACACGGTGCGCGGCTGGTGGCGGGACGCGGACGGCGGCTATGGCCGGGCGGTGGCGGCGCTCAAGGCGCGCATCGCGCAGGTGAACGCGCCGACCTATCTCTATCATGGCGATCAGGCGCGGCGGCACGGGCTGAGGCTCGTCACCTACGAGGCCGGCTATGGCGAGTTCACGCCGCCCTCCCATCGCGACGATCAGGCCTACACCGACTTCCTCGCGAAGCTCCAGCGGCGGCCGGAATTCCATGCGCTGGAGACGCAGAACTACCGCGCCTTCCAGACGGCGGGTGGCGCACTGTTCATGAACTACGGGATCATCGGCGCGCCGTCCAAATGGGGGAACTGGTCCGCGCTGGAATCGGTGCGGCAGACATCCTCGCCGCGCTACGACGCGATGCGGGCGTGGAATGCGGCCGAGACGGTCAAGGGAGGCTCCGAACGCGCCGCCAGGCGGTGAACAGCCCGAAGATCGCCGGCCCGTCCACCAGATAGCGCCGCCACAGCCGGCGCGGGCTGGAGAGCAGGCGGAACAGCCATTCCAGCCCCACCGCCTGCATCAGGCGCGGAGCGCGGGTCTGCCGGCCGACGAGGAAGTCGAGGCTCGCCCCAATGCAAAGCCCGATGCCCACCGCCCTGCCCGATAGCTCGACCTGCCGGGCGACGATCTCCTGCTGCGGCGATCCGACGGCGAGGAAGCTGTAGCGCGCCCGCGCCCCGATCAGGAACTCCGCCGCCCGCGCCACCTCGGCGGGATCGCGGACGAAACCCATCGGCGGATCATAGTGCACGATATCGGCGAGGCCATAAGCGGCACGCAGCGCCTCCACGATCGAGGCGCCGCCTCCGAGAATGGCGATCCGGTCGCCCGGCGCGATCGCGTGGCGCACCAGTTGTCGGGTGAGGTCGCTCCCCGGCACCACTGGCAGGCAGAGCCCCGCCCATCGCGCCAGCGCCGCGAGGACGCGGCTATCGCATAGCGTCAGCGAGGCGCCACGATAGGCGGGCCACAGATCCGAACGGCGGCGATGCAGCCGGACGAGATGATCGACATTGGGTGTCACGACATAGGCGAAGGGCGCGCCCGCCGGGCGGGCGGCGATGATCGCCACCGCCTGCGCCTCGTCGAGGCGATCGAAGCGGAGATCGAGGAACTCGGCGCCGGCCGGTTCACCGTTCCCTTCGCTGGCCCTCGTCATCGTCGCGCTCTCCCGGCGGCAATAGCCCATGGTAGCGATCCCGCCGCACGGGCTCTCTCCGCCTGATTCCGTGGCGTGCATGCCCCGGTGCAAAACCACCATGACTGCCCGATGGGGATACTGCTTTTGCAGTACGCAAGAGGCGCAGCGTGAATGGCCGAGTGCCCCGCCGCCGCCGTCCGCCATAGAGTCCCTCGATCGGATTGGGGGAGTTGCGGCCATGTCCCTGAGGCAGTTTCAAGAGCAGCGTGCGGCCGGTCCGCGCATCCAGCGGCGATCGGCATGGCGGCACGGGGCGGCGCTTTCCGCCGCAGCCCTGCTCCTTTGCAGCACGGCGCCGGCGTGGAGCCAGTCGGTTGCGGCGCTCGCCGCGGCGGCCTCCATCGCGGACCCGATCACCAGCAGCCACCCCGGCTACCGGATCAACGCCGGCGACGATCTCGACATCAGCGTGTGGGGCGAGGAGAAGATGACGCGCACCGTCCGCGTCCTCCCTGACGGCACGATCAGCTTCCCGCTCGCCGGCACCGTCACGGCTGCCGCGAAGACGGTGGAAGAGGTTTCCGAGGAAATTCGCCAACGCATCGCGCCGAACTACCGAACCTCTCCTCCTGAGGTGACGGTAGCTGTGCGCGATGCGACCGGGATGCGCTTCTACGTCGTCGGCAAGGTCCGCACGCCGGGGAGCTTCTCCACCGGTCGCGCCGTCGACACGCTTCAGGCGCTCAGCATGGCCGGCGGCCTCGCCGACTTCGCGGACGTGAAGAATGCGGTCATCCTGCGCCACACGGCCAACGGCCAGGTGGTCGAACCGGTGCAGCTCGCCACGGTCCTCAAGGGCCATCGCCGCCTGAAGCGGGGCGAACTGGCCGAGCCCCTCCCGATGCTCCGCAGCGGCGATGTCCTGGTCATTCCCTGAGGCCAGGAGGGCGCCATGCCCCGCCCCATCTTCCGCAGGGGGATATACCTCCTTGCCGCGGCGTTCGCCGGAACGGGCTCGCCGGCCATGAGCCAGACCGAGACCTACCTGACGCTCGACGCGCAGGCGCTGGCCTCTTCCAACCCCTTCCTGATGCCGGGGCCGGATCGCGGCGCCGTGCTCATGCAGATTTCCGCGAGCCCCGAGGTCAAGCTGACGAGCGATACCGGTTCCACCCTCGACCTCAACGGCACGGTCACCCAAAAGTGGTTCAGCCAGCATTACGGCCATTTCCTGGTGGGCAAGTTCGATGCCGCCGGCAAATATCGCCGCAACGAATATCTGACGGTGGAGGCCGATGGCGGCTTCTCCCGCGATCTCGCGGTGGACGTGCTGACCAGCAGCATCGACGCGGTGATCGACCCGCAGAGCATCCGCACCGATTATGACGGCGCGCTCCGCCTGCGCTGGACGCCCGACGCGCATACCGAGATCGTGCCCGAGGTCCGCTACGAAGCCTCCGACTACAGCCACAGCACGCTGCTGCGCGACACGCGGACCTTCAAGGCGGATATCGCCGCCAGCCGCCGCATCAGCCCCAGCACGCAGATCGGCGTGCGGGTGGAGGCGCTGTTCAACAAGGCGGCGGGCTCGCTCGCCGAGAACTCGCAGGCGATCTACGCGACGATCCGGCAGGACATCAGCCCGCACTGGCAGCTCGACGCCGAGATCGGCGCGGAGCGGACCGAGAACCGCATCGGCCCGGTTCAGGACCCGACGCTGAACGCCTCCTCCACACCCACCCGGCTGAGCGGCCGGGCCCAGCTCTGCCGCAAGGTGCCCAACGGGCTCGCATGCCTCGCAGGCGTGATCGACAGCGAGATCAGCGGGCTGGGCGGCCTCCAGCGCACCATGACCGGCTCCGCCACCGTGACGCAGAAGCTGAGCGAGCGCACGTCGGTGAACGGCGTGGTCGAATATCGCCATTCCGAGACGCAGCGCGGCGCCTTTCCGGGGCTCGACTCGCTGCGCGCCACGCTCAGGCTCGATCGCCGGATCGGCCGCCACTTCACGCTTTCCGGAACCGGACAATATCTCCGCCGCCAGCTCGTTGGCGGGGGATGGATCGGCGCCGCCTATGGCGGCCTCCAACTCCGCTTTCAGCCGAGGCAGCCTGACCATGACTGAGGACGCCACCAACACCAGCCTGATCAGTCCGCGCGAGATCGCCGCGATCCTCTACCGGCGACGCTATTGGCTGGTCGCTCCGCTGCTTCTCTGCATGGCGCTCGCGCTGGTCGCCTCGCTGGTGATCCGGCCGGTCTATCAATCGGCGGCGACGCTGCTGGTGGACTCGCAGCAGATTCCCACCACCATCGTCCCCGCCCCGCTCGCCAACTATTCGGACGAGCAGATCGCCAAGATCCGCCAGCGCATCCTCAGCCGGCAGAATCTGGCGGCGTTGGTGAAGGAGCAGAATCTCTATCCGCAGGAGCGGCGGCACATGCCGCTCGACGACGTGTTGCAGATCATGCGCGATAACACCGGGATGGACCTCGTCGGCTCGGACAGCGTCAACGATTCCAAGCCACGCTCCACGATCGCGCTCAACCTCTCCTTCACCTATCCGAACGCGGAGGTGGCGCAGGCGGTGACCACCGAGCTGGTCACGATGTTCCGCGACGAGGACAAAAGGCTTCGCACCGAGCAGGCGCTCAACACCTCCGCCTTCCTCACGCGCCGCGTGGACGAGATCCGCAGCCAGCTCATCACGCTCGAAGGCAAGCGCCGCGAGATCGAGGCGCGCTATGCCGGCGCACTGCCGGACCAGGTGAACCTCAGCGCCCAGTCCAACTCCGCGCTTCAGGCCGAGGTCTCGCGCATCGATTCCGAGACGCAGGGCATCATGCAGCAGAACAGCATGCTCGCCGCCCGCTCGGCGGATACGCCCACCGCCGCCGATCCGGGCCGCGAGGCGCTGAGGCTGGCGGAGAGCAACCTGCGCCAGCTCCAGGCGAAATATTCGGATCAGTATCCCGACGTGGTGGCCGCCCGCGCCGCTGTGGAGGAGGCCCGCGCCGCCGCCTCGGCGCGCTCGGCCAGCGGCCCGAACAGCATCATCCAGTCGGAAATCGCCGCCAGCAACGCGCGCATCCAGATGCTGTCCAGCCGTCGCGGCGAGCTGATGGGCCAGATCGCGGAGTTGCAGCATACCGCGTCGGAGGCGCCGCAGGCCTCCTACGAGCTGAACAACGTCCAGCGCGAATACGACAATCTCAAGCTGCAATATCAGGACATCCGCGAGAAGCAGCTCGAGGCCCAGACCGCCGCCAACCTCCAGACCGAGGATCGCGGCGAGCGCTTCTCGCTGGTCAACGCGCCGAGCCGGCCGGTCGAGCCGATCCGCCCCAAGCGCAAGATGATGCTGGCGATGGGCCTGGCGGGCGGGCTCGCGCTGGGGCTGGTGGTGGTGCTCGGCAAGGAGTTCCTGTCCGGCCCGATCAACGGCGAGAGCGGCGTCACGCGCTGGATGGGCGAGCCCCCGCTCGGCGTCATTCCCCTCGTCATCGCCGATCGCACGCCCGGCCCGCTCGGCCGCCTGCACCGGCTCTGGACATCCCGCTTGCGTCAGGAGGCAGCGTGACATGCTGAAGGATATCTCTCCCGACTGGTCCCGCCCTCTTCCCCGCGCGATCACGCGCGGCCGGCCCCGGCAGGCTCCGCCAGCACCTCCGCAAATCGAGGTGGAGCTGGATCGCGACACGCTGATCCGCAACGGCATCTGGGCGTTCGAGAGCTTCGACGTCCGCTCGCGCAGCTTCGTCCTGCTCCGCTCGCAGGTGATGAACCGCTTCCATGCGTCCGGCGGGCGCGTGCTTGCGGTCACCTCGACGCGCCCCGGCGAGGGCAAGACCTATGTCACCGCCAACCTCGCCGCCGCGCTCAGCCGCATCCATCCGACGGTGCTGATCGATCTCGACCTGCGCCGCCCGTCCATCGCGACGCGCTTCGGGCTGACGGTCGATTGCGGCGTGGAGGACTTCCTCGCCGGCGAGGCGGACTGGAGCAGCACCGGGCAGAAGATCGCATCCGCCCAGCTCACCATCCACGGCGCCCGCGAGCCCCGGCTGGATACCGCCGAGATGCTCGCCTCCGATACGCTGCGTGACGTGTTCGCAACCTTCAAGGCGCTTCCCGGTGCGCCGATCTGCATCGTCGACACGCCGCCGATCCTGATGCTGGACGACGCCAACCTGATCGCACGCCATGTCGACGGCGTGCTAATGGTGATCGAGGAAGGCCGCACCCGCGGCAGCGACGTCGAGGAGGCGCTCCGCCTGCTCGGCACCACGCCGATCGTCGGATCGGTGCTGAACAAGTCGCTCTCCCTCAAGAAATCGCATGTCGATTATGCGTACTACGACGACCTGAAGGCCCGCCGCTCACACTGAAGGGGGACTAGTCATGCGACGTGGGATCATCCTTGCGGGCGGCTCCGGCACCCGGCTCCATCCGCTGACGCTCACGGTGAGCAAGCAGCTCATGCCCGTCTTCGACAAGCCGATGATCTATTATCCGCTGTCGACGCTGATGCTGGCGGGCATTCGCGAGATTCTCATCATCACCACGCCGGAGGATCAGCCCTCCTTCCGCAAGCTGCTCGGCGACGGGCGACAATGGGGGCTGGAGCTGAGCTACGCCGCCCAGCCGCGCCCGGAGGGCCTCGCGCAGGCCTATCATATCGGCGCGGACTTCGTGCGCGGCGAGCCTTCCGCGCTGATCCTCGGCGACAACATCTTCCATGGCCCCGGTTTCGGCAGCCTGATGGCGCAGGCCGACGCGAAGACCGAGGGGGCGACCGTGTTCGGCTATCCGGTCAGCAATCCGTCGGCCTATGGTGTCGTGACCTTCGACGACAACGGCCACGCCGTCGCCATCGACGAGAAGCCCGCCCACCCGCGCTCGCAATATGCGGTGACGGGCCTCTATTTCTACGACGGCCGCGCCGCCGATCTCGCCGCCTCGATCAAGCCTTCCGCGCGGGGGGAGTTCGAGATCACGGACCTCAACCGTCTCTATCTGGAGGCCGGAGCGCTCGACGTGCAGTTGCTCGGGCGCGGCTTCGCGTGGCTCGACACGGGCACCCATGCCTCGCTGCACGAGGCCTCCTCCTATGTGCAGGTGATCGAGCAGCGGCAGGGCCTGCGCATCTGCTGCCCGGAGGAGATCGCCTGGCGGCAGGGCTTCATCTCGGATGCCGAACTCGAACGCATCGCGCTGCCGCTGCGCAAGAGCGGCTATGGCGACTATTTGCTCCGCCTGCTCCAGACGGGCGCCGCGCCCCTGAGCCAGGTCGCCTGACGGAGACCGCATCATGAAGAGCCTCCTCGTCACCGGTGGCGCCGGGTTCATAGGATCGAACTTCGTCCGCCACTGGCGCCGCAGCTTCCCCGGCGACCGCATCCTCGTGCTCGACCTGCTGACCTATGCGGGCAACCTCGCCAATCTGGCCGGCGTGCCGGATGTGGGCTTCGTGCGCGGCGACATCGCCGACGCGGCTCTGGTCAGCAGCCTGATCGACGAGCACGCCATCGGCACCATCGTGAACTTCGCGGCGGAAACGCATGTCGATCGTTCGATCTCGTCGCCGCAGAGCTTCCTGCACAGCAATATCCTCGGCACGCACACGCTGCTCGAATGCGCGCGGGCGGCGTGGGCGGATGCGCTGGAGGGCACGCGCCGCTTCCATCAGGTCTCCACCGACGAGGTGTTCGGCAGCCTCGGCATCGACGATCCCGCCTTCCACGAAGGCACGCCCTTCGCGCCCAACTCGCCCTATTCGGCGAGCAAGGCGTCGGCGGATCATCTCGTCCGCGCCTATCATCAGACCTACGGGCTGCCGGCGACCATCTCGCATTGCTCGAACAATTACGGGCCCTATCAATTCCCCGAGAAGCTCATCCCCCTCTTCGTCATCAACGCGCTGAAGGGACGGCCCCTGCCGATCTACGGCGACGGGCTGAACGTCCGCGACTGGCTGTTCGTCGACGATCATTGCCGCGGCATCGAGCTGATCCTCACCGGCGGCCGCGCGGGCGAGAGCTATTGCATCGGCGGCGGCTGCGCGCTGCCCAACATGCAGATCGTCGACACGCTCTGCGCCACCATCGACGCGCTGTTCGCCCGCGATCCGGGCCTCGCCGCGCGCTACCCCGACGCCCCCGCCGCGCAGGGCCGCCCCACCGCCTCGCTCAGGCGCTTCGTGCCCGACCGGCTCGGCCATGACCGGCGCTACGAGATAGACGACGCCAAGATCCGCCGCGAGCTGAGCTATGCGCCCGTCCACGATTTCCGCTGGGATTTCGCGACCACCGTGCGCTGGTTCGTCGACCATCCCGAATGGTGGCAGGGAATCGCCGTTGCCGCGGACGCTCGCCCGGAAACGCCCGCCCACGCCACGATGGGGTGATACATGGCCGGAAACGCGCTCGCACAGGAAGCACCGCCGGCCCCCGCCCCCGCGCGCCATGGCGCGCCCGACGAGCATGGACCAACTGGCTGCGGGATTTTCCCGCCCGCACCGCCTTCAAGGTGACGCGCCTGGGCCCGGTGAGCCGGATGCTCGCCTCAGGCTACCGTCGCGCCGTCGCCAGCCATCGCCGCATGTTGCCGGCGCTGTCCCCCGCCGACCGAGCCATCGTCGAGGCGCTTGAGCGCGACGGGATCTACATCTCCTCGCTCGATTGCCTGGGGCTGCCGGATTCGCGCGAGGCGGTGCGGATCGGGCAGACGCTCGCGGCCGAGTTCGGCGCGGATGCCCATCGGCAGGCGGCGGGCGGCATCGAGTTCAACATGGTCCCGCCCGAGCGGATCGTCATCAATCCGCGCATCTTCGCCTGGGGGCTGAGCGACCGGCTGCTGGACATCGCCGAGGCCTATCTGGGCGTGCCGGCGGCCTATGACGGGATGCAGATCATCTACACCGTCGCCGACGGCCGCGAAATCTCGACACGCCGCTGGCACCGCGACTGGGAAGATCGCAAGATGCTCAAGGTCGCGATCTATCTGAACGACGTCGATGCGGAGGGCGGCCCGTTCGAGGCTGTCAAAGGCCCGCGCCGGCTGGAGGGCGACGAATTCTCCTATGATCTCATGACCGACGATGACCTCCGCCGCATGTTCGGGGAGGAGTTCGCCGATCGCGTGACGAGCTGCACCGGGCGAACCGGCACCGTGATCTTCGTCGACACCGCCCGCCAATATCATCGCGGCCGCCCCGCCACCGGCACGGATCGGGCAGCGATCTTCTACAGCTATTTCGCCAAGCGGCCCCGCCATCCCTTCTTCTGCGAGCGCTCGGGCCTGTCCCGTCAGCAGATCGAGCGGCTGTCCCGCCATCTGAACCCGCGCCAGCGCGCCGCCGCCCTGTGGCGCCGGAGCCTGCCGGTGTGGCTGCGGCTGATCCCCTCGGCTCGGGTCTAGGCCTCGAAGGGCCTCACGCGCCGGTCGATCGTCAGCCAGGGCGCGACCTCGATCGCTTTCGCCGTGGCCGATTCCAGCCGCCACCCGCCCTCGACCTCCACGAACCCCGCCTTCGGATAGACCGGGTGGCAAGGCTGGTTATGCTCGGTAGGGCGAAAGGCGCCGGTGAGCGCCTGCCCCGGTCCCGCCAGCCGCCGCGCCTCTTCGAGCAGCGCGCGCTCCATGCCGAAGCCGAACGCCCGGCAGCTCAGCACGAAGACGGGGAGGCAGAGCCCGCCCTCCGTCCGCTCGACCAGCAGAACGCCGATCGTCCCCATCGGCCCGAAGCGATCCGCCGCCTCCCCGATCAGGACGCGGACATTCCCGCGCCCGATCCGCTCCTCGATCCAGCGCCGGGTGACGCGGCTGCCGGCCATGTTGAACTGATTGGTGCGGTTGATGAGCGTGGCCGCGCGCTCCGCATCCTCCGGTCCCGCCTCGCGGATGGTGAGGAGGAGACGGAGCTGCGCATAGAGCCGGTCGCGCTGGGTGGCGTCCATCTCGGCCTCGGCCGTGATGAAGCGCTGCCTCTCGTCGCGCTGGCGGTAGAAATCGGTGCGATCCGCGCCCGGCCGGGCCGGAAGCAGATCGGCCCACAGATCGAGCAGACGCCAGTTCCTCGGGTCGGCTGGATCGAGCGTCAGCGCCGTGGGGAATCGCTCCCCCGCCTCGCGACCGTCGAGGATGACGAAGCTCTTGAGCTTGAGGTTGAGGTGCCCGGCGATGCGCTCGACATCGGGCTGATGCGAGGCGAAGTCCTCCGGCGCCAGCCCTCGTTCCGCCATGGGCCATGGCGAGCCATCCTCCGCCCTCGCCGCCAGGATGATGCCGCGCTGCTTGAGCCGCAGCAGGGTCGCCTGCCGGCCGGGATGATCGCGAAGCGTGTCGCCGGGATCGCACGCCACCAGCTTGCGGCCGAGAAGCCGTCCCGCCACGGTCAGCACATCGCGATAATAGGGCGCGAGCAGCGCGCCGAACACCGCCGGATGCTGAAGGTCCGAGCGATAGAGATAGCGCCCTGCCGCCCAAAGCCCATGCTCGCCGACGATCGCCTGTTCGTCGAGCAGGTGGAAGACCTGCCCCCGAGCCGTCCGCTCGGCCACGCGCTGCGTGAGCGCCGCGTTGAACTGCCGCGTTACCCGCCGCAACATCGGCAGCAGCAGTCGCCCGCGCACCCGCTCCTTCATGCTTTCCTGATGGCGGATCAGCGGCACCGGCTGGTGGACGAGGATCGGACGGTCGAACAGGTCGGCCAGCGCGTCGAACGTCCTGAGCGCCTGCTCCACGGCGGCGTCCGCATGATCGAGCCGGGTGGGCAGATGCAGCAGGCCGGGCGTGCGCTGGAGCACGCTATAATCACTCGGCAGGGCGTAATTCAGCGGGCTGTAGCAGACGATGTCGAACGGTTCGTCCGCCAGCCGGCCAAGCGCCGTGCGGACATCCACCGCATCATGCGAGGTCACGAACGTCGGCCGCAACCGCACCCCGTCGGCCAGCGCGGGGGCTGTCAGGAAGCTGATGACGTCGAGATAGAGGCAGTCGCCGACGAACAGCACCCGCACCTCGGCGGAGGCCCTGGCCGTCAGCGCATGCGCGACCACGTCGAACAGATCGTCGATCCGGCCCTGCGCGGCGGCGTCCCCGTCGAGCGCCTCGCGGAAGGCCCGCCGTTCGCCGGAGAGCAGATGCGCGACGCGGCGCTCATGCTCCTGCACGTCGACGGTGGGGTCATGAAGCTGCTTGGCCTTCTCCCCGATGTAGAGATGACGGTAATTCTCATCGCCCGTTGCGATGTAGCCGGCGATGTAATCGACGAAAGCGTGCGTCTCCAGCTCGACGAAGCGCCTGGGATCGTCCGCGAAGCTCCCGGCATATTTGGGCCAGTCCACGACCAGCGCGGCGAGCTTCCGCCCGATCGCGTTCCGGGCATGTCGCAGTCTTTCGGCCGGGGAATATTGTTCGATCGCCGCCGACGCCATTCAGCCCCTCGCCTCCGATCCATGACATTTCGACTACAAGTCGGACCGCTTATGAAACCACCGTTATATCCGGTCCCCGCATCGGTTGAATTCCACATTCCGACCGGGCGTTTGCAGTGGGTATTTCTCAGCATTGTTCCGATCCGCCCCGCCGGTACTATTCGATGGAATGGATCAAACGGCGTTGCGGCGCATGAAACCATGACCACCATGCCCCGGCCCCAGGCCCTGCTCGACGCCCAGCCGAGCAGGCTCGACGATCTTCAGATCCTGCGGGGCATCGCAGCGATGCTGGTGGTGCTGGATCATGCGATCCTCGCGGTCATCCCCTACGATCCCCGCTTTGCGCCGCTGCTCAATCTGGCCGGGACGACGGGCAAGATGGGCGTGAACATCTTCTTCATCATCAGCGGCTTCATCATGATGCACACGACGGAGCCGGTCAAAGGCCTGCCGCCGCGAAGCCGCCTGCGCCACTTCGCCTGGAAGCGCGCGAGCCGGCTCGTGCCCCTCTACTGGCTGGCGACGATCTTCATGATCCTGCTCGGCCTCGGGACAAGCGTGCACTACACGCCCCAGCATGTGCTCACCTCCTTCGCCTTCCTCCCCCATTTCGAGGACAGCACCGATCCGCGCATGATCCCGATCGTCGGCGTGGGCTGGACCATCACCTACGAGATGCTGTTCTACGCGATCTTCGGACTGTCGTTGCTGCTGCCGCGCGTGTTCGGGCCGCTGGTCTGCATCGCCGCGATCGCCCTGATGGTGGCGGCGGGCACGATCGGGCTGCACCATGTGCAGGGTGCCGAACTCCGCCGGCTGATCGCCTTCTATTCCTACAAGAACATGCTGTTCTTCGCGGTCGGCATCCTTCTCGCGATGGGACTGCGCCTCATCCCGCGCGTGGGTGGCCCTCTCAACCTGCCTGCCCAGCTCCTGCTCATCGCCTGCGCGCTGTCCGCCTACCGCCTGCTCGGCTTCCAGGATGGCGGCAAGGCGTGGGAGACGATCTCCTTCCTGACGTGCTGCGTCGTCGTGACGCTCGCTATCGCGGGCCCGCGGACGGATGCGCTGCCGGGCCGGCGGCTGCTTCTCCACGTCGGCGATGCGTCATTCAGCACCTATCTCTTCCACGCGCCGCTGATGCACGGGCTGGCGCAGCTTTCCGCGGCGCTGCTGGTGCGGGGCTGGGGCGGTCCGTTCATCGTCGTGGCGGGCCTCATCTGCCTCGCGATGGGATCGCTCGTCCATCTCGGCATCGAACTGCCGCTGACCCGGCTGGTCCGCGAGGGCGGCGCGCGCTGGAAGGCAGCCTAGCCGGCTTCTCTCCGCCCGCGGCTTCGCTATAGGGATGGCATGGCCGCCCAACGCCCCTTCCCTGCCTTCGACCCCGGCTATTATCGCGCGCGCCACGCCGGCCTCGCGCTCGAAACCGACGCGGCAGCCTCCCTCCATTATGCGGAGACTGGACGTGCCGAGGGGCTGGTCGCCTCCCCGCTGGCGGAGCGGGAAGCCATCATCGACATCGCCCGCACGCACGGCTCGGTGCTTGAGATAGGCCCCTTCTGCAATCCGCTGCTCACCGGCGAGAGCGTCGAATATCTCGACGTGCTGGATGCCGACGGCCTGCGCCGCCGCGCCGCCCAGCACAAGCTGGATGCGTCCGGCTGCCCGCCCGTCATCCATTATGTCGGCAGCCTCGAACAGGTCGACCGCCGTTTCGACGCGGTCATCAGCAGCCATTCGGTCGAGCATCAGCCGGATCTCGTGCGCCATCTGGAGCAGGTGGCCCGCGTGCTCGACGAGGGCGGGCGCTATTATCTCATCATCCCGGACAAGCGCTTCTGCTTCGACCATTATCTGCCCGAAAGCTCGATCGCGGACGTCCTCGCCGCCTATCGCGAGGCCCGGCAGGTCCACAGCCTGAAGAGCGTGATCGAACACGCCGCGCTCGTCACCCACAACGACGCCGCCCGCCACTGGCGCGGGGACCATGGGCCTCAGCGAGACGCGGACTTCGCCGATCGCATCGGCCGCGCGCTCAAGGATCATGACGACGCCGACGGCGGCTATATCGACGTCCACGCCTGGCAGTTCACGCCCGCGAGCTTCCGCGTCGTCATCGAGACGCTGCGCGATCTGCACCTCACCGCCTTCGACATCGAAGAAATCTACGATACACCGCGAGACCGGCAGGAGTTTTGCGCCATTCTTACCAAGCATCGGGCCGAGCGCCTCACCCCCTTGCCGCATCACGATGCCGAGGTGCTGTTCCTCCAGACGGCAGACGCCTTCCGCTATGCGCCGATGCTGGCGGTCACCTCGATCACCGTCACCGAATATTGCCGCCGCCACGGCTTCGCCTATGAGAGCTTCGTCGGCCTGAAGCGCGGCGCGTGGAACTGGCAGGCGACCTACAACCGCATCGCGCAGTACAAGGAATTGCTGGATCGCGGCTTCACCGGCTGGGCCATCTATCTGGACGCCGACGCCTATATCCAGGATCTCGACTTCGACCTGCCGCGCTATCTGGCGGACAAGGGCGATCGTGGCGCGATCTTCGCGACCTCGGGCGTCACCGGCGAGCATTGGGACGTGAATGCCGGCGTCGCCTTCATCAACCTCGGTCATGAGCAGGGGCGGCAGCTCGTCGAGAGCTGGTGGCAGTCCTTCGCCCAGTTGAGCGACGAGCGGCTCGAAGAGGCCCGCGAGTGGCTGGATGCCGGCAACGATCAGGATCTGCTGCACCAGATCCTCCGCCATGATCGGGAGGTCGCCGGCGCCACGCTCGTCGAATCGATGGATTTCATCAATTCGATGCACGCCCGCTTCATCCGGCAGCATCTGCGGGCACAGGCGGACAATTTCGAAACCCGGCTGCGCAATATCGTCGATCATATCCGCGCGGTCCTGCTCTATGACGGCAGCCCGTCGTCGATGGCGGCCAGCGAGATGCTTCCGGGTGACCCGCGCGGGCAGGCCCAGCTCCTGCATCCGCTGATGCGGCCCTGCCGCCTGATCGAGCGCCCCGTCCCCGCTCCCCGAGCGGACCTTGCCCACAAGGCGATCGAGGCGTGGCGCTCGGCCGGCGTTCACCCCGTCCCGCCCTCCTTCCAGACCGCCTTCGCCGCCGCCCTTGCAGCCGGCGATGAGGAGAGCGTCGCGGTGGAACTGGCGCAGCTCGGCCGCGCGGAGCTGGCGCAGGGCTTCTTCGGCGGCAAGCGCCAGCATCTCCGCATCGCGCGCGATGCGGTCTTCGGCCGCCAGCGCGCGCAGAAGACCTATGACGCGCTCGTCTCGCTCGCCGAGATGGTGGGCGCACTGCCCCTCGAAGACCCGGATGTCGGCGGCTGGGGGCAGAACGCGCTGCTCAAGCCGGCCGATCTCTTCGCAATGATCGAGGAGCATCTGGGCGTCGATCTCACGCCTGCCCCCCATGTCGGCGGCTATCTGGGCATCGAGGTGGGGCGCGGCATCGTGCTCCATCTCCGCATGGTGGAGGCGATCTACACCGCATGGCGGCTGCGGGAATGGACGACGCTGGTCGGCGGCGATCGCGTGCTGGAACTGGGCGGTGGCGCGGGCTGGACGGCCTTCTATGCCCGGCGGCTGGGCCTCAACGCCTGGCGCCTGCTCGACCGTCCCGAGATGAACGCGGTGCAGGCCTATCTGCTCGGGGAGACGCCCGGCGCGCTCCCGCCGCTGTCGCTCGACCGGATCGGGGAGATCGCCCCCGGCTCGATCGACATCGTGGTGAACGAGGACACGCTCGCCGGGACGGATGCCGAGACGGCCCACCGCTTCCTCACGCAGGCGGCCGGTCTGGGCGCGCGGGCGATGCTGAACCTCAATCGCGAGGCTTCGGGGGACGAGCCTCGCCCGGCCGCCGGCAAGCTGATCGCCGACGCGGGTTTCCGGCTGGCCCATCGCCAGCGCCACGGGCTGCGCGCGGGGTTTGCGGAGGAACTCTTCCTCGCGCCGCGTCGCTGAGGACCGGCCATGTCACGCGTCGCGGACATCCCCTGGTACATGCTGTCCGACATCGAGGAGCAGGAGGCCGCTCTGGCGCGCGATCCCGGCGATCCGCTCGGCTGGGTGGAACTCGGCCGCCTCTGGATGCGGGAGGGGAATTTCCTGCGGGCCGAAGCGGCCTTCACGACGGCGATCGGGCTCCATCCCGATCTGGTGGCCGCCTATCGGGGCCGGGCGGAGGCGCTTCGCCACATCGCGCCGGCTCGCAGCGCCGAGGATTTCGCGCATTGCCGGGCGCTCGGCTGGCAGCCCGAAATCGATCCGGCGGAGAGGATCGCACGCGCCGGCGTTCCTCCCGTCGAGGGCACGGTCTACGCCGATCTCACCGACATGATGCAGTATCTGGCCGGCAACACTGTCCCGAGCGGCATCCAGCGCGTGGTCGGCAACATGCTGCGGCAGGCCGTGCAGGGCAGCGTCGCGGAGGCAGGGCGGATCGTCCCCGTCCTGCCCGATTTCGAGCGGGGCGAGCTTTACGCCACCGACATGAGCCTCGTGCTCGAACTGATCGATGCCGTGGAGGTGCGTCACGGCGCCCGCGCGGAGCTGGACCCCCTGCTGGAAGCGATCCGCGCCTCGCTCGTCCCGGTGGAGCCGGCGGCGGGCGATATCTTCCTCGTGGTCGGCGCCTTCTGGATCTTCCCGGATTATGATCTGCTGAAGACGCTCCGGGATCGAGGCGTCGCCGTGACGGTCTTCATCCACGACATCATTCCCGTCAGCCACGCGGGCTATGCCGAACCGGCCGCCAGCGAGGTGTTCTGCCGCGCGCTGGTCGACATGCTGGAGGTGGCGAGCTTCGTCACCACCAACTCGGCTTTCGTCGCCGCCGAGGTCCGCCATGTTCTGCGCGAGCAGATGGCGCTCGACACGCCTGTCGTCGCCGTCCCGCTCGCGACCGAGCTGGCGCTGGCCCCGCCCGACCCCGATCAGGAGGCGGCGCTGCGGGCGGGATATCCGGGCGGCTATGTGTTGTGCGTCTGCTCGATCGAGGGCCGCAAGAACCATCTCTATCTCGCGCGGCTGTGGGACGCGCTGATCCGGTCCGGGCGGACGGCCGTGCCGACGCTGGTGCTGGTCGGCAAATGGGATCGCAAGTCCGAGGATTTCCGCGATTATCTGGAACGGACCGGCCATCTCGGCGGCAAGGTGCGCATCCTGTCGGGAATCTCCAACGCGATGCTCGCGAGCCTCTATCACGCGAGCCGCTTCACCATCTTCCCCAGCCTCATCGAAGGCTGGGGCCTGCCGCCGGGCGAGAGCCTGATGCTGGGCAAGGGCTGCATCGCCTCGGCGACCAGCTCCATCCCCGAAGTGGGCGGCGATCTGATCCGCTACATCGATCCGCTCGACGTCTCGACGGGGTTGGCGCAGGTGACGCGGCTGCTCGACGATCCGGCCGAGCTTTCCGCGTGGGAAGAGGACATCCGCGCAAGATTCCGCCCGCGTTCATGGCAGGCGTTCGCAGCGGACCTGCTCGGCGTGACGCGGCGGCTCGCCGCCTATACCGCCACGCGGAGGCCGCACGCTCACGCCCGGCTGGCGGCGGGCGAGATGGCCGTGGTGGGTGCCGAGGATCTCGCCGCGGTCGCCGGCGCGGGGCGTCCGCTGCGCACGGCACGCATGGCGCGAGCGGCAGGCTGGCACGCCCCGTCGGCGGACGGCGTCTGGTCCAGCGCACCGCAAGCCACTCTGCGCTTCCTCGCAATGGATTGCCGCGCCGGTGATCGGCTCCGCCTGATCGTCGAGCTGCGCCGGGCGACGGGCTCCGCTTCGATGTGGATCAGCCTCGACGCCGGCATGGGCGAGACGACGCCCGTGGAGCTGGATGAACGGCTCCAGCGCTTCGAATGCGATGCGCTTGTCGGCGAAAATGCCGTGGTGGAGCTTCGCCTCCGCACCGAGGGAGACCCGGCGCACCAGAATGGGCAGACGGTCCATGCGCTGCTGTCGCGGATCGGTTTCCACGGCCCCGACGGGCGGGGGCGGCTCGCTCTGGCGGAAGAGGTGCTGATCCCCGCCTAGGCGGCCCGCCCGATCACCTCCAGCAGCGACCAGCGCGCCGCATGGTCGCCTTTCTCGACAAGGCAGAACCCCGCCACGCCGAGCGACACCGGATAAGGCCTGCGCCCCATGCCGAGATCGGCGGGGACGCCCTCCTGCCGCGCGCCGCGCAGGAAGAGCCTCAGCACGCCGTCGCGCGCCACCGGCACGTCCATCGCGATCCATTTGTCCTCGCCCGCGCGGACGATGCCCTCGATGCGCGGCAGGTTCTCGATCTTGAGCACATAGCCGCAGTCGCTATGCGGCAGCCCTCGCAGCCGGAAATAGAGGCGCGGCGTGCGGGCGCCCTTCGGCAGCCGGACGGCCAGCTCGCCGCCTTCCGCGAGCGTCCAGCAACCATCCGCATCGGGGACGTGCCAGCCCTGCCCGGCACGGAAACCCTCGCCCGCATCCTCCAGCGCATACCATTGCCCGAAACGCGCCTCGGCCACCGGGCCACGGATCGTGCTCCACCCGAAATCGGCGACTTCGGCCACCCAGCCCGCGCCGAACGACGTCCCCCTCACCCTCTCCGGCTGCAACGCCTTGCAGAGCGCGAGCAGCGTCCCCCGCGCGGCATCCGAGCCGACGAAGAAACCCGACGCATGGTCCACCGCCCTGGCAAGCCATCCGACCGACGGCAGCGGTCCGGGCAGGCATATCCGATAGGACAGGCCGAGCCGGCGCTGCATCGCCCGGATGGACAGGAAATAATTCCCGAGCCGCATCGGCGCACCGAGTCCGATCAGCACGCCGCCGGGCGGGAAGGTGACAGGCTGCGCGGCCATCAGCCTCAGTCGCGCATCCATCCGCTCGGCCGCGTCCGCCGTCCCCTCCCATCCGAGCAGCGCGCGCCGCGTCCCGGGCGGCACCTCCACCCAGTCGTTGCGGTCCACCGTCAGGCAACAGAGGCTAACGCCGGTTCCCGTTTCCCGCAGCAGGGCGAGCTGCGCCCGCACAGCGTCGTCGGGAGCATCGTCATGCAGCCAGCGATCGATCAGATCGGAAATGTCGAGGGCGACCGCCGTCTCCGCCGGTGGCTCGACGTGGAGCATCTCGCGCAGAACGGCATGAAGCTCCCCGCCCGGCGCGCGCGCCAACATATCCGCCAGCTCGATCACGGCTTCATTGCGCGCAGGCTCGGCCAGCGCCGCCCGCGCCAGAAGACGCACGGCCTCTTCCAGCCCAGCTCGCTGCCGGGCGTTGCGGCCGAGGATCAGGAGCGGTTCCGCCCAGTCCGCCCGACTGTCGGACGCCGCCCTATAGGCCGCCTCCGCTTCGCCCTCCTCGCCCAGCTCGCTGAGCATATGGCCGAGCTGCACCCAGATATGGGACAGCGCGCCATCACGGGACAGCGCCTCGCGATAAGCATCGGCGGCCTCGCGCCATTGGCCGGCCTCACGGGCGCGGTTGCCCCGGACGATCAGGCGTTGGACAAACCAGGTGACGCGGATACCGGCGCTTTTGTGGGTCTTGAGCGCGAAGGCCATGCGGGGGCTTTGCCAGCGCGCGGAAACCCTGTCCAGCCGCGCCCTTGCGGGGCCACGCAAAGCTGCCTAACCGATCGAATATCGCCAGGGGACGCGTGTTGGACAGGCTCAGGATCGGCATCGACGGCTATAATCTCGCGATGCACCGGGGCACCGGTGTCGCGACTTACAGCCGTGCGCTCGCCGACACGCTGCTGGAGGCCGGGCACGGCGTCGAAGGCGTGTTCGGGCTCTCCGTCGGCCGCTCGCCAGCGACACGGGAGACCCGCTTCGTCGAAGCGCTCCGCCGCCACCATCCCAAGCCGCTCAACCGCCGCGACGCCGCCCGGCTGATGCTGAAGGCCGCAGCCCCGGCGCTCAAGGCGCGCGCTTTCGACGTACCGCTGGGCGGCCTGATCGCGCGGGCCGATTTCCCGCAGCGCCTCCCCGCCTTCTCCCGCCTGACGAGCGTGGCCGACCTGTTCATGGTCGCCAACCGGCATTTCAAGCTCCACGGCCGCTTCGTCACGCTGGAGATGGAGAACCCGCCCGAGATCATGCACTGGACCTATCCGGTGCCGATCACGCTCAAGGGCGCGCGCAACATCTATACGCTGCATGATCTGGTGCCGCTGGTGCTGCCGCACACCACGCTCGACATGAAGCCCAACTATCGCCGTCTGGTGCAGCGCTGCGTCGACGAGGCCGCGCATGTCTGCACCGTCTCGGAGGCGAGCAAGCACGACATCGTGGAGTTGCTCCACACGCGATCGGACCATGTCACCAACACCTATCAGACGTCGCTGCCGCCTGTGGTGGAGGCTTCGGAGGAGCCGTTCGGCGGACCGCTTCCGGGGCTCAGGCCCGGCGGCTATTTCCTGTTCTTCGGCGCGATCGAGCCCAAGAAGAATGTCGGCCGGCTGATCGAGGCCTATCGCTCGCTCAGGACCGGGACGCCGCTCGTCATCGTCGGCCCGCGCGCATGGCAGAGCGAGGTGGAGCTGGCGCGCCTCCCCGCCCATGGCACGCTCGACGGCCCGGCGGGCGAGCGGATCGTCCAGATCGACTTCCTGCCCCGCGCCGAGCTGCTGCGGCTGATCCGCTCGGCGCGGGCGGTGCTGTTCCCGTCGCTCTACGAGGGGTTCGGGCTGCCGGTGCTGGAAGCGCTGCAACTGGGCGCTCCCGTGCTGACCTCGACGGCCGGCTCGCTCCCCGAGGTGGCGGGCGACACGGCGGTGCTGGTCAATCCGCTCGACGTGGCGGCGATCGCCGAGGGGATGCGGGCGCTCGACAGCGATGAAACGCTCCGCCGCCGCCTCTCGGAAGACGGCCCACGGCAAGCCGAACGCTTCGCGCCCGAACCTTATCTGCGTCGTCTGGAGGCCATGTACGCGCACGTCATGGCCACCACCCGGCCAGGCTAGGCCAGGATCAGCCCCGCCGCCTCCACGAGCGTCGCGCAGACGGGCACGCCCTGCGCGCGCATCGCCGCCTCGTCCTTCCGGCCATGGCCGGTCGTGACGAGAATCGACCGCGCGCCCACCGCATCCGCCAGCCCCACATCGGAGCTTTTGTCCCCGATCACCCAGCTCCGGGCGAGATCGAGCCCCAGTTCTTCGGCCGCCTGTCTCGCCATGCCGGGGCGCGGCTTGCGGCAATCGCACTCCTCATCCGGCGCGTGGGGACAGAGATACCAGCCGGCGATGACGATCCCCTCCGCCGCCAGCAATTCCGCCACGCGGGCGTTGACCGCCTTCGCCGCCATCAAATCGAAATAGCCGCGCCCGATGCCCGACTGGTTGGTCAGCACCGCCAGCACGAAGCCTGCCTCCGCCAGCGCGCGCAGCCCTTCCACCGCGCCCGTCTCCAGTTCGACCAGCGCCGGATCGCTCAGATAGTCGCGCTCGACGATGATCGTGCCGTCCCGGTCGAGCAGGACGGCCGGGCGGCCGCTCACTCCGCCGGAGCCTGCGCGCGGGCGATGATGCTGCTGGTCGAGCGCCCCGGCACCAGATCGAAGGTCACGACCTTGCCGCCGCGCGCCTGCACGATGTCATGGCCGACGACCTGCTCGATCGTGTAGTCCGAACCCTTCACCAGCACGTCGGGCTGGAGCGCCTTGATGAGTTCGTAGGGTGTGTCCTCGGCGAACATCGTCACCGCGTCGACGAAGCCGAAGGCGCCGAGAATCTGCGCGCGGTCCGCCTCATGGTTGATCGGCCGCGTCGGCCCCTTGAGCCGGCTCACCGAGGCATCGTCGTTCACCGCGACGATCAGCCGGTCGCACTGCGAGCGCGCGAACTCCAGGATCTGGATGTGGCCGACATGGAGGATGTCGAAGCAGCCATTGGTGAAGCCGACGGTCAGCCCCTCGCGCTCCCACTGCGCGCGCAACCGCGCGGCGTGCGCCTGCGAGACCACCTTGAGCTGCGAGGAAACCATCCCCGCGCGGCTGAGGCGGACCAGCTCATCCTCCAACTCGGAGCAGGAGACCGTCGCCGTGCCATGCTTGCCGACGACCAGCCCCGCCGCCGCATTGGCGATCCGCGCCGCGTCGGCCACGGCCATGCCGCCGCCGAGACACAGAGCCAGCGTCGCCACCACCGTGTCGCCTGCGCCGACCACGTCGAACACCTCGCGCGCGCTCGCCGGGAGATGCGCCACCGCGCCGTCGCGGCCGATCAGCGACATGCCCCGGCCCGCGCGCGTGATGAGCATCGCGTCGATATCGGCATCCGCCAGCGCTTTCGCGCCGGCACGCTCGGCGTCCTCGTCCTCGTGGATGGCGATGCCGGTGGCGTCGCCGGCTTCCTTGGCGTTGGGGGTGACGACGCTCGCCCCTGCATAGCGCGCCAGCCGCGCCGACTTGGGATCGACCACCACCGGCACGCCCGCCTTGCGCGCCACAGAGATCACCTCGGCGATGAGCGCGTCGGTCAGCACGCCCTTGGCATAATCGGAGAGCACGACGACCTGATGCTCGCCGATCCGCTTCTCGACCTCGGCGACGATCTCACGCGCGGCGGCGTCGGCGATGTCACCGGGCTCCTCATGATCAACGCGGAGCAGATGCTGCCCCTGCGCCACGAAACGCACCTTCTCGATCGACGGCCGCGCCGCATCGACCACCAGCACCGGATCGATCCGCCCGCATTCGGAGAGCAGCGCGCGCAGCTCCGCCCCCACCGGATCGTCGCCCACAGCCCCGATCAGCGTGCAGCGCCCGCCGAGCGCCGACACGTTCCGCCCGACGTTCGCGGCGCCGCCGGGCACGCTCTCGGTCGCCTTGCGGAGCACGATCGGCACCGGGCTCTCGGGCGAGATACGCTGGACGCTCCCCTCGACGAAACGGTCCAGCATCACGTCGCCCACGCACAGGATGCGGATCGTCGTGAAGTCGGGCAGGTCGGTCATGCGGGGCTCCGAACGGGGTCGAGCAGCGGCAGGAAGCCGGTCATGATGTGGTAGAAGGAGGAAGCCGGCGCGGGCTCGTCGATGAGCGTGCCGTCGGCATCGATCCGGTCGCGCCACAGGCCCTTGACCGGCACGTCGAGATAGCGGCGCAGCGTCGCGAGGCTTTCGAGCGCGGCGGCCTCGCCCTCGCCCGCCGGCATCTCGTCTGCAAAGGTGAGCATGGTGCGCAGCCGCTCGGTCTGCGCCCAGAGGCGCGCCGAGCCGTCGACCACGCCGCCCGCCGCGTCCACCGAGAAGATGGCGCGGCCGCCATGGATGCCGTGACGCTCGCCAAAGCGGTACAGACGCTCGGAGGCCTCGCGATGCTCGCCGCCCAGCGCTCTGCCCGCGCGGTGCAGGAGGAAGGCCCATTCGAACTGGTGCCCCGGCTCGCGCAGGCCGCCGTCGGGGCCGGGCGCGAAACGCCAGTCGCCATCATAATATTCGCCGACCGCGCCCGTCGCCGGATCGATCAGCCGTTCGAGCGCGAGCCCGACGATCGCCCGCGCCTGCCGCTCGAAGCGCGGCCCGCCGCCCGCCTCGACCCACGCCAGCAGCGCCTCCAGCATGTGCATATGCGGGTTGGAGCGCAGCGGCAGGCGACGTGGGTTCGCCTCCTCGAAGCCGCGCTCGAGGTGCGCCCACAGCGTCTCCAGCGTGTCGAGCAGCGCCTCGGCGCGCTCCAGCAGCATCGCCGGACGTCCCAGCGCCGCATAGGCCGACGCCCAGCCGAACAGCACGAAAGCCTGATCGTAGAGGTCCGGCGTCTCGACATGCGGTGCGCCGTCACGCGTCACAGCCGAGCGGAACAGCCCATCCTCACGGGCGTAGGCGGCCTGCATGAAATCGAGCCCGTGCATCACAGCATCACGCCACGGGCCGTCCCAGCCCAGCTTTCCGGCCTCGGCATAGACGAAGGCCTGCCGCGCCTGCACGCGCAACCGCTTGGGGCTGTCGACGGGGCGGGCCTGCTGGTCCAGCCGGTCATGGAAGCCGCCATATTCCCGGTCGGCGCCCGATTGCCACCAGAGCGGCAGAGCGGCGTCCAGCAGCCACTCGCGCGCCCAACCCTTTGCCTGGCCCAACTCGTTCACGCCTGTCCCCTCACGCTGCGCACGCCTCACAGATAGGGGCGCGCGGCTTCATACACTTCGTCCACCCCGATCGAGCGCACACACACCGCGTCGCGCCCGCAGAGCTGGAGATCGTTCAGGCCGCAGCCGGTGCACGGCATCCGCTTGGAGACGATCACGCCCTCGCTGTCCTGCCCCCACTCGTTCCAGTTGAGGCGGTCGACATGGACGCTGACCGTCGGCACCCCGCGCGTGGCGGCGAGATGCTTCGGCCCGGAATCATTGCCTACCATCAGGCGCGCATTCGCCAGGATGGCGTCGAAGGCGCCGGCATCGAGCCCGTGGAGGAAGTGGATGCGCTCGCTGGCCACCGCGGCCGGGCGCGAGGGATCGGCGGGATCGTCCCAGAAGATCGCGACGTCGTGCGCCGTCCCGGCAACGATCCGCTCGGCGAGCGCGAGATAATGCTCGCCGGGCCAGCGGTTGATCGCATGGCGCGCGCCGGTGTGCAGCACGACATATCCTCGCGGCGAAAGCCCCTGCCCGGCCAGCACCGCATCCCCGCTCGCGACGCGGATGACGGGCGGACGCCTTGGCGTCACGGCGACGGCGAGCGCCTCCACCAGCGTCAGCACGGTGGCCGCGTGGGAGAGCTTTTCGAGCTGGTTCACCTTGTCGCGCGAGCGCAGGCCGATGCCGAAGTCGAGATAGGTGAAGCGATCCGAGTTGAAGCCCACCAGATAGGTCGCGCTGCTGAGCAGCAGCAGCGGGCGCGTTTCGTCGCCGGGGCAGAGGTCGATCGCAAGATCGAAATGCGCCTCGTCGAAATGGGCGCGGAGCCGCTCCTCCTCCTCGACGGGCAGATGGCGGCGCTCCGTCTCGGCATTGTAGGGAAGCGCGACGGTCACGACCTCCTCGGCCAGGCCCGAGGCCTCGATCACCGCGCGCACGCCCGGCTGGACGAGCATGGTGACGCGCGCCTCCGGGAACAGCTCGCGCAGCCGCGCCACGGCGGGCAGCGAGGCCGACACGTCGCCAAGCTGATCGACGCGCACCGCGAGGATGCTGCGGATCGGCCGATCGAAGAGCGAACGCGCGGCGGGGCGCAGCTCGGCCGGCGCCGAGACGACGGCCGTATCCGGGGCCTGCCCGTCCGTGGGGGACGGCACGAAGCTGTTGGACGAAGCGAGATCGGTGCCGAGTTCGCCCACCTCGATCACGTTGACGAACAGCCCGTGCGAGGGAACCCACCGCCCCGCTTCCACGCTCAGCCAATGGCGGCCGCGCGGCAGCTTCGCGCTGTCGATCCAGGCGTTGAGGACATGGAGGCGCAGCTTCGCGCCGCCACGCTCCACGGGCGTGACCGGCACGGTGGCGATGCATTGCTTGGCGGCGCCATCGTCGAGGTGGATCTCCACCGTCTCCAGCGGCACGGGCGAGACGATCCGCGCCCGGATCGCGACGACGCCGGCCAGCAGCGGCTCCTGCACGCCGTCCCGATCCATGGACAATGCGCCCACCTGATCGAGCACGACCGAGGGATGGACGTTGCCCCGCGCGCGCACCGCGCGATGATCGGTGCGCCCGAGCGCGCCCAGCCAGTTGCGCTCCCCCTCGCTCTCCAGCTTCAGGCGGTTGGGCAGCAGCCGCGCGGTGAGCGCGGGCAGAGGCGTGTCATCCTCGTCGCCGATCAGCTCGCCGGGGCCCTCGGCCATCGCATAGGGCAGGATGGTGGTGCCCGCGAGGCGGTTGGCGTGAGCGATCTGCTTCATCGCCTCGGGCCGATGCTGGCTGCCGCGCACCGAGCTGTACGCCTTCACCGCGCCGCGATAATCGCCATATTCCTTGAGGCAGTTGCCGATCTGGATCTTCAGATCCTCACGCCACGGCAGCCATTCCAGCCCCCGGCGATAGCCGATCACGGCCTCGATCCATTCGGACTGGGAGCGGAACGTGTCGGCGCGGCGCACATGCGGCCGGCCGATCCACAGCCGCACCGGCTTGGAAGCGGCCGCCAGCATACGGGCGAACGGGCCGTCGGCGGGCGCGCGGCGGCGCCCCTTTGCGATCGGAGGGCTCATTTCGCGGCCCGCGTCGCGCGGCGCGCCCGCCGCGAACCCGCGCGGCCGACTCGATCCGGATGAGCCAAGCCAGGGCCACCGATGGCGATACGCGACAGAGTCAAAAGCCTGTGTTCCAAGAAGATCGTGCTATGGTCTGTCGCCTACACGGGCCTCCGGCGAAGTGCAATTCCGGCTTTGCGGGCGGACTCCGGGCGGGATTGAATGCCATCTACCGATCCGGGCCAAAGCGCTGTAAACGCCGTCCGGCCCGGCTGAGGCCCGGCGCGCGTGCACACCCAGGACGAACGATGATCAGGCTCCAGAACGTATCGAAACATTACCATCTGGGGAAAAGCGACAAGATCGTCTTCAGCAATCTCGACTTCGAGATCCACAAGGGCGAATCGATCGGCATCTGCGGCGCGAACGGCGCCGGCAAGTCGACGCTGCTCCGCCTGCTCGCAGGCGTGGAGCGGCCGACCAGCGGCAAGGTGACGCGCAGCATGACGACGAGCTGGCCGCTCGGCTACACCAGCGCGTTCCAGAGCAGCCTGACCGGTGCCGACAATGCGCGCTTCATCTCGCGCATCTACAACCGGCCCGAGCAGGAACTGCTCGCCTTCGTCGATGATTTCGCGCAGCTCGGCCAGTATCTCTATCAGCCGGTGAGCACCTATTCCGCCGGCATGGCCGCGCGCCTCGCCTTCGGCGTGTCGCTGGCGATCGAGTTCGACTGCTATCTGATCGACGAGGTCACCGGCGCGGGCGACGAACGCTTCCGTGCGCGTTCGGAAGAGGCGCTGATGGCGCGGCGCGACAATGCCTCGCTCGTCATGACCTCGCACGACCCCAACACGCTGCGCGCCTACACCCGGCGCGGGGCCGTGCTCTATGGCGGCGCGCTCGTCATGTACGACACGATCGAGGAAGCCTGCGACGTTCATCACCGGCTCCAGCTCCGCGGGCTCTGAGCTGCCTCAACAGACGCTGGCGCGGAACGGCTTTTCTGGTTAAGCGGAGCGCAACTGTGGCCATGTTCTGGCCCGGAGCGGGGCAATGGTCGCGTAAGGGAATTGGGCTTTCCATGAAGAATGTTGTGACGGCTCGGACGGGCCTTGGCATGCTGCTGGCTTCGACGGTGGCACTGGGGGGATGCGCCACGCTTCCCACCAACGGCCCCACGGCGCATCAGGTCCGCAAGGGCGCGGAGCATAGCCAGCCGCCGCTGAAGTTCGAGATCGTCGACATCACGCCGCAGATGGTCGAGGCGCTGCGCGCCGAGGACCTCCAGCTTTCCAGCAAGGTGCCCACCCTCGCGCAGCTTGCCGAGGATCGCCCCGTCGATGCGGTCGGGCCCGGCGACGTGCTCGGCATCGGCATCTTCGAAGTCGGCGTCTCGCTCTTCTCCTCGCGTTCGCTCGGCGAGGGTTTCGACCCCTCCGCCCACCCGCAGCTCTTCCCCGACCTCACTGTCGCGGCGGACGGCACGATCAACCTGCCCTATGCCGGCCGGCTCGAGGTGGCGGGCAAGACGCCGCACGAGATCGAGCAGATGATCGACCGTGCGCTGTCGCAGAAGTCCCAGAACCCGCAGGCGATGGTCACGGTGAAGGAGAATGTCAGCAACGCCGCTTTCGTCAGCGGCGAGGTGGGCAAGCCCGGCCGTTTCGAACTGGACCTGACGCACATCCGCCTGCTCGACGCCATCGCGCAGGCCGGCGGCAGCAAGAACTCGTCGGAAGACACCGTCATCCGCTTCTCGCGCGGCGACCGCGTCGTCGACGAGCGGCTGGGCTTCATCCGCGCAGGATCGGCCGACGATCTGGTGCTGGTCCCCGGTGACCGCATCGAACTGATCCGCCGCCCGCGCAGCTACACCGTGTTCGGCGCGACCGAGAAGGCCTCGCAGGTGTCGTTCGAGACGGGCGCCGTGTCGCTTGCCGAGGCGATCGCGCGCTCGGGCGGCCCCAACGATGCCTCGGCGGACGCGTCGGCCATCTATCTGTTCCGCTATGACGGGATCCCCGATTCTGCCGATGTCGGTGCGCCCAAGGTCTATCGCCTCAACATGCTGAACCCCGCGAGCTACCTGCTCGCCCAGCGGCTGGAGATGCGCGACAAGGACGTGCTCTACTTCGCCAATGCCGCCTCGAACCAGCCGTCCAAGCTGATCGGCATCATCAACAACCTCTTCTCGCCGTTCGTGACGGCCCGCGCGATCTCGCGTTAAACTTTAGTCGGAGGGGCGCGCGCCGGCCGCTCCTCCGCCTATTGTCAGGGCGCGTTTCCTGCACGGCTCAACGCTACGCTAAGATCTTCTCAACGGCTGGATCGCTATGAAAACAAGGCGGTCCAGGTTTCCCTGCGGCTGGCCGGTGACAGGCAGAGTGAGCCCGCGCGATGGCAGCGATCAACGCAGATCAGAACACCGAACTCACCTATATCACCGGCATCACCGACACGGGTCGGATAGCCGCCACCAGCTTCGATACATGGAACCGGAACTCCCCGGCGACCTACGGCACCACCAGCTACGAGGCGAAGTGGGGCACGCCGGCCGCGGGCACGGGCGCCACGATCACCTATATGTTCGACCCGGCCGCGCACTGGACGACGACGGAGCAGAACGCGTTCATCGCCACGATGCACCTCTGGTCGGACGTCGCCAACATCACCTTCGTGCAGGTATCGAACTCGGCATCAGCGGACATCACCCTCTCGCGCGGCTCGGACGGCACCGCGGAAGGCGGCATCAACGATCTGTATCCGGGAGCGATCGGCTCGGCGTCGCTGGGCCGCGCCGACACTGCCAACATCACGATCGACACCAGCGTCGCGGGGTTCGGTCCGCTCGGATCGACCTTCTCCAACTATGGCGGCTATCCGTGGCAGGTGCTGCTGCATGAGGAAGGCCATGCCCTCGGCCTCGGCCATGCCGGCCCCTATAATGACGGCGACACGAGCACCACCCCGCAGCTCACCCAGTACGACTCCCGCGCCTGGTCGATCATGTCTTATGTCGACAGCGGCTCATTGGCGGTCCAGACCGTCCCCTCCACGCCGAGCGGCGGCTTCGTCTGGGGATCGTCGCAGTCCAGCAACGGCGGCTATTATGCCAATGTCTCGACGACATGGATGCCGCTCGACATCCTCGCCATCCAGCGCGTCTACGGCGCGCCGGTGGATTCGCCGCTCAGCCACGGCGGGCAGGTGTTCGGTTTCCACACCAACATCGCAGGCGACACCGCCCAGTTCTTCGACTTCACGGTGAACACCCGCCCCATTGTCACCCTGTGGGACGGCGGCGTCGGCAACACGCTCGACCTGTCGGGCTTCAGCGCCGCCTCGACCGTCAGCCTGGTGCAGGGGACGTTCAGTAGCGCGGCCGGCCTCGTGAACAACATCGCCATCGCCTATGACACGCGGATCGACACCGCCATCACCGGCCCCGGCAACGACATCATCCATGCCAACGACAACAGCGACGTTCTGATGGGCGGCGCGGGCGCCGACACGCTCTATGGCGGGGCGGGCAACGACCATATCTACGGCAACGCCTCCACCACCACGCAGGGCAGCACGGATGGGGCGGACATCATCTACACGGGCGGCGGCACCAACTATGTGAACGGCAATGCCGGCAACGACACGATCATCAGTTCGGACGGCGACGACCGGCTCTATGGCGGCGCGGGAAACGACCGCATCACGGCCGGCAACGGCTCCGACCATATCAACGGCAATCTCGGCAACGACGTGATCCAGGCCGGCAACGGCAACAACATCATCCTCGGCGGCCAGGGGGACGACCTCATCACGGTCGGCAGCGGCGACAATATTCTGGAAGGCGATCTCGGCAACGATGTGCTCATCGCCGGCACCGGCGTCGACATCTTCATCGGCGGCGGCGGACCGGACCTGTTCGTCTTTTCGTCCGGCGACGCCTCGACGAAGATGAACGGCTATTGGGACGAGATCAGGGACTTCGCCGGCGGCAGCGACAAGATCAACGTCGGCCACACCATCTCCACCGTCCTCCATGCGGCGCAGGCCTTTGCCGATGCGACCAGCGCCGAGGCCTATGCCCAGACGCTGATGACCGCCGCCGCGAACCTGTCCGACGCGGTCGCGCTTCAGGTCGGCTCGGACACCTTCCTGTTCTACAACGACATGGGCATCAGCACGGTGATCACCGCCGGCATCAAGCTGGACGGCTTCACCAGCTCATCGCTTTCGGCGTCGGACTTCACCAGCGCCACCACCCACCTGTAATCAGGCGGCGCCGAGCTTCGCCCGCTCGATCAGCGGCTGCCACCAGCCGGGATTGGCGAGATACCAGGCGAGCGTCATGTCGAGGCCGCCCTCGAAGTCGTAGCCCGGCTCGTAGCGCAGCTCGTCGCGCGCCTTGCGCTCGTCGATGGCATAGCGGCGATCGTGGCCCTTGCGGTCCTCGACATAGGTCATCAGCTCGGTCGTCGAGCGGCCCTGCGCGGCGGGCGCGTCCGGGAAACGCTCCGCCAGCGAGGGATCGGCCGCGAAGGCCGCATCCACATGGGCGCAGATGCGACGGACCACCTCGATGTTGGGCAGTTCCTGCCCGCCGCCGATATTGTAGGTCTCGCCCGGCTTGCCGTTGCTGAGCGCGAGGTCGATGCCCCGGCAATGATCCTCGACATGCAGCCAGTCGCGCACGTTCATGCCGTCGCCGTAGATCGGCAGGTTCCGGCCGTTCAGCGCGTTGATCATGAACAGCGGGATCAGCTTTTCGGGGAATTGGTACGGCCCGTAATTGTTCGAGCAATTGCTGGTCGTGACGTCGAGCCCGAAGGTGTGGTGATAGGCCCGCACCAGATGGTCCGCCGAGGCCTTGGACGCCGAATAGGGTGAGTTGGGCGCATAAGGCGTCGTCTCGCTGAACGCCGCATCGTCCGGCCCGAGCGAGCCGTAGACCTCGTCGGTCGAGACATTGTGGAAACGGTGCGGACGCCCCGTCCCCTTGTCGAGCCACACGGCACGCGCCGCCTTCAGCAGGCTGTGCGTGCCGAGCACATTGGTGTCGATGAACGCATCTGGCCCGGAGATCGAGCGGTCGACATGGCTCTCCGCCGCGAAGTGGACGATCGTGTCGATGCCCCGCTCGTCGAGGAGCTTCGTCACGAGATCGGTGTCGCGGATGTCGCCGACCACCAGCTCGGCGCCCGGTACGTCGGCGATATTCTCGCGATTGCCGGCATAGGTCAGCGCGTCGAGGACGACGATCTCCCCGCCCGGTGCCTTCTCCTGCCAGTAGCGGACGAAATTGGCGCCGATGAACCCAGCGCCTCCGGTGACGAGCAGCTTAGCCATGGGCCTGGATCTCTTTCAGCATCGTGCGGAGCTGGACGCGCCAGTGCGGCGCGGGACCGCCCAGCGCCGCATAGGTGTCGCGCTTGTCGAGCACGGAATAGGCAGGACGCGTCGCCGGCGTCGGGAAGTCGGCGGTGGCGATGGGGACGATGGGCACGGCGGTCGGCAAAAGCCCGAGCGCCAGCGCCTCCTCCTGGATCGCCACCGCGAAGTCGTACCAGCTCGCCACGCCCGCGTCGGTGTAATGATGGATGCCGCACGCGCCCTGCCCCGCCAGCGTCCAGAGCGCGGCGGCCAGGCCGGGCGCATAGGTCGGCGTGCCGATCTGGTCGGCGACGACGCGCACCTCCGGGAGCGTGCCCATGAGGCGGAGCATGGTCCGCACGAAATTATGGCCCACCGGGCCATAGACCCACGCCGTCCGCACGATCAGCGCTCCCTCGCCGGCAAGGCGCTCGCCTTCCAGCTTGGTGCGGCCGTAGACAGAGAGCGGGTTCGGCTGCGCATCCGGCGCATAAGGGCGGCTAGCCGTGCCGTCGAACACGAAGTCGGTCGAGACATGGACGAGCCGCGCGCCCACCGCCCGCGCCTCTTCCGCAAGGATGCCGACGGCAGTGGCGTTCACCCGATGGGCGGCCTCCTCCTCGCTCTCGGCGCGGTCCACGGCGGTGTAGGCGGCACAGTTGAACAGTACGTCCGGCCGCACCTCCTCCAGCGCGACGCGCACCGCCGCCCGATCCGTGATGTCGAGATGCTCGACGTCGCGATCGATGACCGTGACGCCTCCAGGCACGCACCCCCGTAGCGCATGGCCAAGCTGGCCGTTGCCGCCGGTGATCAGCGCCTTCACGCAAAGGCCTCGATGCGATCGAGCGGCAGGCCCGCCTGATCCTTGGCCGAGATGACCGGCTCGATCCCTTCGAGTGGCCATTCGATCGCCACCGCCGGGTCGTTCCACGCAAGACTGTGCTCGGCGGAGGCATCATAAGGCGCGGTGCATTTGTAGAGGAAGTCGGTGTCGTCCTCGAGGCTCAGGAAGCCGTGCGCGAAGCCCTCCGGCACCCAGAACATCCGCTTGTTCGCCGCCGACAGCTCCACGCCCGCCCAGCGCCCGAAGGTCGGCGAGCCGCGCCGGATATCCACCGCCACGTCCCACGCGCGGCCCGAGGTGACGCGCACCAGCTTGCCCTGCGGACGGGGGTTCTGGAAGTGCAGGCCGCGCAGCACGCCCTTGCGCGAGCGGCTGTGATTGTCCTGCACAAAATGGAGGTCCAACCCCGCCTCGGCGAAGCGCGCCGCGTTCCAGCTTTCCATGAAGAAGCCGCGCTCGTCGCCGAACACCTGCGGTTCGATGATGAGCGGGCCGTCGATGCCGACGGGCAGGACTTTCATGCCAGGTCCGTCCTTCGTTCGAGGAGGTCGAGGAGATAGGCGCCATAGCCGCTCTTGCGCAGCGGCACCGCGAGGCGTTCGAGCTGGGCATCGTCGATCAGGCCGGTGCGCCACGCAATCTCCTCGGGGCAGCAGACCTTGAGGCCCTGCC
This sequence comes from Sphingomonas sp. PR090111-T3T-6A, assembly GCF_000383095.1. GTDB lineage: Bacteria > Pseudomonadota > Alphaproteobacteria > Sphingomonadales > Sphingomonadaceae > Solisphingomonas. The sequence continues at coordinate 38,792 of NZ_AORL01000015.1, read as the reverse complement.
GCTCCTCGGTCACGCGCACGAAATGGGCGGCGTCGATCAGCGAGGCGTGCGTGCCGGTATCGAGCCACGCGAAGCCGCGCCCCATGATCTCGACGGAGAGCGTCCCCTCCTCCAGATAGCGGCGGTTGAGGTCGGTGATCTCCAGCTCGCCGCGCGGCGAGGGTTTCAGCGCACGGGCATATTCCGACGCGCGGCCGTCGTAGAAATAGAGCCCCGTCACTGCATAGCGCGAGCGCGGCTGGGCGGGCTTCTCCTCGATGGTCTCGGCGCGGCCGTCCTTGTCGAACGACACCACGCCGTAAGCGGTCGGATCGTTGACATAATAGCCGAACACCGTCGCCCCGCTGTCGCGCGCGGAGGCCTTGTGGAGCATCTCGGGCAGGCCGTGGCCGTGGAAGATATTGTCGCCGAGGATCAGCGCGGAGGGGCCGCCGTCCACGAATGTCTCGCCGATATGATAGGCCTGCGCGAGGCCCTCCGGCTCGGGCTGGACGGCATATTCGAAGCGCATCCCCCATTCCTCGCCGCTGCCGAGCAGAGCACGGAACGCCGCCTCGTCGCCGGGCGTGGTGATGATGAGGATTTCCCGGATGTCCGCCAGCATCAGCGTCGACAGCGGATAATAGATCATCGGCTTGTCGTAGACCGGCATGAGCTGCTTCGAGACAGCCCTGGTCAGCGGATAGAGCCGCGTGCCCGAGCCCCCGGCCAGAATGATACCCTTGCGCACAGACGCCCTCCCTTACAGCGCAGGTCGATAGGGGGAGCGGCGCGCCACAGCAATAGAACGATTGGCGGTGGGCTTTTTCAGGCCCTTTCCCCGCCCATGTCGGGCCACGGCCGGTCGAGTGTGATGTGTCCGGCGCGCTTGAGCTGGTCGACGGCGCGCTTGACCTGCTGGCTGTCGCCGCGCGGCATGACGAGCACGGCGTCGCGGGTGGCGATGACGATGACGTCCTTGACGCCGATGGCGGCGACCAGCGGGCCTTCGGAGCGGATCAGGCAGTTGGAGGTGTCGATGGCGAGCACCTCGCCATGGTGGGCGTTGCCGTCATGGTCCTTGACCGCCAGCTCGTGGAGCGCATCCCAGCTTCCGACATCGGACCAGCCCATCTCGACCGGCACGACCGCGACGCGGTCCGCCTTCTCCATCACCGCATAGTCGATCGAATCCGACGGCGAGCGCCCGAACGCCAGCGGATCGGGATGGAGCCGGCCGCCCTCGCGCCGCCCCGAGGCCACCGCCTCGCGCGCGGCGGCCGCGATCGCCGGCGCATGGAGATCGAGCGCCGCCATGTAGCTCGCCGCCGTGAACAGGAAGATGCCGCCGTTCCACGAATAGCAGCCCTGCGCCAGATAGCCCTCGGCGGTGGCGAGATCGGGCTTCTCGACGAAGCGGGCGACGCGCTGGACGCCGGGCGCGATCTCCTCGCCGCGGCAGATATAGCCATAGCCCGTCTCGGGCGAGGTCGGCGTGATGCCGAAGGTGGCGAGCCAGCCGGCCTCCACCAGCGGCACCGCCTTCTCGATCGCGGCGTGGAAGGCGGAGACGTCACCGATGACATGATCGCTCGGCATCACCAGCAGCATCTGGTCGGGCTCGGCGGCGGCCGCCGCCAGCGCGATGGCAGGCGCGGTGTTGCGCGCGGCGGGCTCGAGGATCAGCGTGCCGGGCTCGATCCCCGCCTCATGGAGCTGCGCCTCGATCGCATCGGCGTGGGCGGCGTTCGCCACCACCATCGGTGCCGCGAACCGCTCGCCCCCCATCGTCCGCCGCGCCGTCATCTGGAGCATCGTCTCCACATGCGTCAGCGACAGGAGCTGCTTCGGACGCTCCGTCCGGGACAGCGGCCACAGCCGCGTGCCGGAGCCGCCGGACAGGATCACAGGGATGACAGAACGCATGAAAACTCGCAGCCGGTTAACCAAGGCCCCTGCCTTCCCCGGTGGTTGCAGTTTCGTCAAGCCGGCAGGCCTGCCCGCCCTGTGCTCCACGTCGCCGATGCGACCGAAGCCCGCAAAATCGGGGCGGATCGGGAACTTCCCTGCGCCTTGCCTCGCTTTGCCAGGGGTCGTAACGCCCCCCGATGGGGAATCGCGGCTTTCGATCCGCGCACCCGGGAGCTAAAAGAGGCTGCCGCGGAGGCAACCGGAGGTTTATGATTATTCGCATCGCCCTGCTGGCGCTGGCCTGCATTCTCGCGGCCGATATCGGCTGGATGGCCATGTCCGCGAGCCTCTGGATGCTGCCCGCGATACTGGCGGGCTGGTACGCCGCCGACATGGCGTCAGGCGTGGTCCATATGTACATGGACTATAAGCCCTCGCGTGCCGGGATCGGGCTCGACAAGATCTTCTTCTACGAAGGATCGCGCGAATCCGCCGAATATCTGGCGCTGCGCGACGCAGCCTTCTCTCAGCTCAACCCGATCGAGCGGCTGATCTACGACTTCAAGAACCATCATCCGCGCCCCGACGCGCTGGGCCGCCGCTCGATGGTCACCCAGATCGGCTCGTCCGTGCTGTTCGCCACGCTGCCCTTCACGATCCTCGCCAACATCGTCTTTCTGCTGTTCCCGCTGCCGCTGTGGCTGATCGCGGGCGTGCTGACCTTCGTGGTGGGGGCGAGCTTCGCCCAATATTTCCACGGGACGCTGCACCGGAAGGACAATCCGTTCATCGTGCGGGCGATGCAGCAGACGAAGCTGCTGATGAACGCCGAGGATCATCAGCGCCACCACGCGACGCTCCAGTGCGATTTCAGCACGATCAACGGCTGGTCCAACCCCGCGCTGAACCGCGTCTTCAACGCGATGCGCCGCCGCGGCTATCTGCGCGACGAGGGCCTCATCCCAAACTGAGGCCTCAGCGGCCCGCTTCCATCGCCGTCACCAGCCGCTCGCGCGCCTCAATCGCGAGCGCCTTGCGATCCGCCCAGCCGGACGGATCGATCGGGTCAAGAAAGCGGATCGTCACCTTGCGACGGCCCGGCAGGCCCAGCACGCGCATCATCTCGCGCCCCATGCCGATCCCCCGATCCCAGGCGAGATCGGGTGTGTCGCGGCCATAATCGATGGCGACGGGCTGGAGGCGGATGCCGGGCACCGGCGGCAGCAGCGCTTCGAACAGCGAGGCACGGAATGGCTTGACCCCCTGCCCGTCGCCCGTGCCGCCTTCGGCGAACAGCGCCACCGGGCATCCCTCCGCCAGCGCCTCGCGCACCAGCCCGGCCTGCTCGCGCACCTCGCCCCGCTTCTTGCGCGCGATATAGACGGTGCGGTTCAGTCCCGCGAGGAAACCGAAGAGCGGCCAGCGGGCGATCTCGTCCTTCGCCACGAAGCGCGCGCCCGAAGCGCCCGCCAGCACCAGAATGTCCAGCCATGTCAGATGGTTCGTCGCCATCAGCACATGCGAGCGCAGCGGCGTTCCGACGATGCGGACATCCGCCCCCGCCGCGCGGCCGGCCAGCCGCAGGAAGCTCGTCGGCCAGGGCGACCGCCGCCCGAACAGCCGCCACAACCCATGCAGCGGCACATGGACCGCCAGCAGCGCCGCGATCATCGCGACGCGGCGGCGGCCACGCCAGAGATTGGCGTCAACCGCGCTTTTCCCCGGCAGACTCAACGCGAGCACGGCATCCGTCCATCGACTCCGTCATTTCGTTCATTGGCGAGCATGGACCAAATGCCTATCAGGGACGATCGGGACGCTGCCGGTCGCATGATGCCGAGGTCCCCATGCGATCCAACAGGGTTGCCACGACGGAAATATCGGGACTGGGACATATGTCGAAGACGGTTGAGCTTAATCATAATATTGCGCAACTCTCCCCGGCGGATCCCGATCCCAAGCCCAACAAGAAGCTCGTTCCGAAAAAGCCCCTCTGGATGCGGATCGGCGTCCGCCTCCAGCCCAAGATCAACGCCATCGTGGCCCGCGCGTCCAGGATCGGCAACCATCCCTTTTACGAAACGCACAATTTTCCGTGGATTTCCGCGCTGGAGGAGAATTGGGAGGCGATCCGCGCCGAGGCGGCCAACGTCCTCCAGGATCTGAGCACCGTCCCCCCGCTCGCGGAAATCTCGCCCGATCACCGGCGGATCGCACCGGCGGGCAAGTGGCGCTCCTATTTCCTCTACGGCTATGGCTATCGGGTCGACGCCAATTGCGACGCCTGCCCGCAGACGGCGGCGCTGCTGAAGAAGGTGCCGGGGCTGAACTCGGCGCTCTTCTCGATCCTCGTGCCGGGCACGCATATCCCGGCGCACACCGGCGTCTCCAAGGCGATCCTCACCTGCCACCTCGGCCTTCAGGTGCCGCGCGAGGCGGAAAAGTGCCGGATGCGGGTGGATACCGAATATACCACCTGGGAAGAGGGCAAGGCCTTCGTGTTCGACGACATGTTCAACCACGAAGTCCTGAACGACACCGACGACACGCGCATCATCCTGCTGGTCCAGTTCCGCCGGCCGATGCGTCCGCTGGGCCGGCTGGTCGGCGGGCTGTTCATCTGGGCGGTGAAAAAGTCCCGTTTCGTGCAGGATGCGCGCCGGGGTGTCGCGAAGTGGAGCGAGCAGCGACATTGAGACGTTGACGCGGGCGGCCGTGTGAGCGTCGATGTCCATCGGCGCTTGTGCCGCTATTCTCCGGCTTCGGCCGGCGCCGACGGAGACGAACGCATCCATGCTCGGTTTCCTGAACCGAAAACCCGCACCGCCCTGCCTGCCGGCCGGGTTGCGGGCCTATGCGATCGGGGACGTGCATGGTCGCCTCGATCTGCTGACCGAGATGCTGGCGCGCATCCGCGAGGACAACGCCGCCCGTCCGCCCGCCGAAACGCGCGTGGTGCTGCTCGGCGACCTGATCGATCGCGGGCCGGATTCTGCGGGCGTGGTGGATCTGGCGATGCGTCCGCTCGATTTCGCCTCCCTGACCGTGCTCCAGGGCAATCACGAGGCGATGATGCTCCAGGCGCTGGCCGGCGATCATGAGGCGCTGACCGGCTGGCTCCGCTTCGGCGGCAGCGAATCCCTCCGGAGCTGGGGCGTCTCGCTCGAAGCGATCGAGCGCTATGAATATTCCCGTCTGATCGCCGCCTGCCGCGCGGTGATCCCGCCGGCGCAGCTCCGCTGGCTGGCGACGCGGCCGAGGGGATTGCAGCTCGGCGATTATTATTTCGTCCATGCCGGCATCCGGCCGGGAGTCGCGCTGCATCGCCAGTCGGATCAGGACCGGCTGTGGATTCGCGAGCCTTTCCTGCACAGCACCGCCCGCCACTTCGCCGTGATCGTCCACGGCCATTCGGTGACGCCGGACGTCGAGCTGCTGCCCAACCGCATCGGCATCGACACCGGCGCTTATGCGAGCGGCACGCTCACCGCGCTCGGCCTCGACGGCGAGGAGCAATGGATTCTCCAGACCGGCTGATCCGCTCGCCCGGCGGGAGATGGCCCCGCGCGCGCAGCACGTCCGAGCCCAGCCGCATCTTCGCCCAAGCCCACCACAGGCGATATCCGATCCGACCGAGCATCGTCATATTCGCGTGCCATAGCCCCCCGCCTGCCCGGAAGGATAGTGCTCGGCGGCCCCAAGAGGACCGCTTGCGCTCCCTCTCCCCATCATGCAATCAGCCGGCCGATATCGGCCTGAGAGTGAGATACCTATGCGGATTACCATGATCGGAACCGGCTATGTCGGGCTCGTGTCCGGCGCGTGTTTTTCCGACTTCGGCCATGAAGTGATCTGCGTCGACAAGGACGAGTCCAAGATCGCCTCGCTGGAACGCGGCGTGATGCCGATCTACGAGCCGGGCCTCGACGCGCTGGTGGCCACCAACGTGCGCGCCGGCCGCCTTTCCTTCACCACCGACGTGAAGGCCGGCGTCGCCAACGCCGACGCGGTGTTCATCGCGGTCGGCACGCCGTCGCGCCGCGGCGACGGCCATGCGGACCTGAGCTATGTGTTCGCCGCCGCCAAGGAGATCGCCGAGGCCGTTGACCACGACATCCTGCTCGTCACCAAGTCGACCGTGCCGGTCGGCACCGGCGACGAGGTGGAGCGCATCGTCCGCGAGGCCGCACCGGGCCGCACGATCCGCGTCGCCTCCAACCCCGAATTCCTGCGCGAAGGCGCCGCGATCGAGGATTTCAAGCGCCCCGACCGCGTGGTCTGCGGCACCGACGACGAGGCTGCTCGCGAGGCGCTGCGCCAGATCTACCGGCCGCTGTCGCTCAACCAGTCGGCCCCGGTGCTGTTCACCGGCCGCCGCACGGCCGAGCTGATCAAGTACGCCGCCAACGCCTTCCTCGCGACCAAGATCACCTTCATCAACGAGATCGCGGACCTCTGCGAGGCGGCGGGCGCGGACGTGCAGGAGGTGTCGCGCGGCATCGGCCTCGACAATCGCATCGGGCGCAAGTTCCTCCATGCCGGCCCCGGCTATGGCGGCTCCTGCTTCCCCAAGGACACGCTGGCGCTGCTCAAGACCGCCGAGGACATGCAGACGCCGCTCCGCATCGTCGAGGCGGTGGTGTCGGTCAACGACAGCCGCAAGCGCGCCATGGGCCGCAAGGTGCTGAAGGCGATGGGCGGCGAGGCGCGCGGCAAGCGCGTGGCCGTGCTCGGCCTCACCTTCAAGCCCAACACCGACGACATGCGCGACAGCCCCGCCATCGCCGTGATCCAGACGCTTCAGGACGCCGGCGCCCAGATTTTCGCCTGCGATCCCGAGGGTGTGGAGCAGGCGAAGAAGGTTCTGCAAGGCGTTGAATTCGTGTCCGATCCCTACACGGCCGCCGAGGGCGCGGACGCGGCGGTGATCGTCACCGAGTGGGACGCCTATCGCGCGATGGACCTCAGCCGCCTCGCCAGGACCATGGCGAAGCCGCTGCTGGTCGACCTGCGCAATGTCTATTCGCGCGAGGAGGCCGAGAAGGCCGGCCTCGACTATGTGGGCGTCGGCAAGCCGGCCTGACCCGATTGGAGCGGGAGGCGCCCAGCGTCTCCCGCTTCCGTCACCCCGGACTTGATCCGGGGTCCAGCTGCCTTCGCCGTGGCCGAGAAGAAGCGGGATCTCGGATCAAGTCCGGGATGACGGCTAAGAGGGGAGCCGAAGCCCCTCCTCCTCCTTCTCGATATGCGGGATAGGACAGCGCGACGCAGTGCCCTCCTCGCGGGCGCGCTCCATCGACAGGAAGATGCTGAGCAGGATCGGCCACGCCCAGGTCGCCGCCGCATCGCCCACCGTGTCCGGCCAGTTCCAGTTGCCGAGATAGAGCCGGTCCATGATCTCGTTGCCGATCTCGGCCGCGAAGACGACCGCCAGCGGCAGCGCGCTCCCCTGCCGCCGTCCCGTCACCAGCGCGGTCAGCGACCAGATGAGGAGCCCCGCCTGCACATGGACGAACTTGTCGCTCTCGCCGGACCGGGCGACGATCCAGTCGATCATGCCGTGATAGTCGTAGACCAGCTGCATGGTCCCTCCCGGCCTCAGGCGGCGCGCTTCGCCCTATAGCCCCGATACCAGTCCACCCACAGCGGAATGCCGACATCGATCGGCGTCGTCGGCTGGAAGCCGAGATCGCGCTGGATGGCGGTCAGATCCGCATAGGTGGCGGGCACGTCGCCGGGCTGCATCGGCTTCTCGATGCGGATCGCCTTGCGGCCGCATGCCTGCTCGATCAGCGCGATGAGTTTCTCTAGCTCTTCCGCGCGGTTATTGCCGATATTGTAGATGCGATGGGGAGAGTGGCTGCCCCCCGCCTTCTCCGCGCCATCGTCCGGCGGCGGGTTATCGAGCGCGGCGAGGATGCCGGTCACGATATCGTCGATATAGGTGAAGTCCCGGAGCATGTTGCCGCCGTTGAAGACCTCGATCGGCTCGCCCGAGAGGATCTTGTCGGTGAAGCCCCACACCGCCATGTCCGGCCGCCCCCACGGGCCGTAAACGGTGAAGAAGCGCAACCCCGTCTGCGGCAGGCGATAGAGATGCGCATAGCTCTCGCTCATCAGCTCGTCGGACTTCTTGGTGGCCGCATAGAGCGAGATCGGGAAATCGACGCGCGCCTCGACCCGGAAGGGCAGGTCCGGGCTCGTGCCGTAGACCGAGGAGGATGAGGCGTAGACGAGGTGCTTCACCTGCCGCGTCCGCCCCAGCTCCAGGATGTTGAGATGGCCGACGAGATTGGAGGCGGCATAAGCGCGCGGATTAAGGATCGAGTAGCGGACCCCGGCTTGCGCGCCGAGATGGACGATGCGATCGATCGATTCGCCGGCCAGCGCCGTCTCCAGCGCCTCATGATCGGCGAAATCGAGATGGTGGAAGGTGAAGCGCCCTTCCGCGCCCTCCTCACTCCGGATCGCAGACAACCTGTCACGTTTCAGCGACACGGGGTTATAATCGTTGAGATTATCGATCCCGAGCACATGCTCGCCACGACGGATCAGCCGGCGGCAGACATGCGATCCTATGAACCCGGCCGCCCCCGTGACGATGATGGTCATTCGCGCCAATCCCCTTCGCCCGCCCGCGCGGCGTGATGTGCTCCCCCGCTGCCGATAGCATGGCCGGCAGCGGGGTCACGCGATCTTCCGGTGCTAGCCCGTTCAGGCGTGCTGGCGACGCTCTTCCAGCCCGCGCTCCCACGCCAGCGCATGGGCGACGATGGTGTCGAGATCGGCATGACGCGGTTGCCAGCCGAAGGCCGCGACGATCGCGTCGTTGGCCGCCACCAGCGAGTCCGGGTCGCCCGCGCGGCGCGATTCCATGCGGCGCTCGATCGGGCAGCCCGCCGCTTTCTCGACCGCATCGAGCACCTCCAGCACCGAGAAGCCCCGGCCATAGCCGCAGTTGAGCGTGTGGCTCTTCTTGGGGTCCGCGATCAGCGCCTCCAGCGCCAGCAGATGTGCTGCCGCGAGATCGGAGACGTGGATGTAATCGCGCACGCCCGTTCCATCCGGCGTGTCATAATCGGTTCCGAACACGCTGACATGGCTACGTTTTCCGGTCGCCGCCTCGCCCGCTACCTTGATGAGGTGGGTGGCGCCCGCCGTCGCCTGACCGGCGCGGCCCTGCGGATCGGCGCCCGCCACGTTGAAGTAACGCAGCGCGCAATAGTTGATCGGGTGCGCGGCGGCGGTGTCCTTCAGCATGATCTCGGTCATCAGCTTGGACATGCCATAAGGGTTGATCGGCCGCGTCGGCGTCATCTCGCGGACGGGGCTCTCGTCGGGGATGCCGTAGGTCGCGGCGGTCGACGAGAAGATGAAGTGAGCGACCCCGCCCGCCACCGCCGCCTCGATCAGCGTGCGGCTGTTGGCGGTGTTGTTCCCGTAATATTTCAGCGGGTTCTCGACGGACTCGGGGACGACGACCGAACCCGCGAAGTGCATGATGGCGCCGATGTCATGCTCCGCGAGGGTGCGGCCGACGAGCGCCGCATCCCCCACATCGCCTTCGACGAACACAGCTCGCCCGTCCACCGCCCAGCGAAAGCCGGTGACGAGATTGTCGAGCACCACCACAGGCCAACCGGCGTCGAGGAGGGCCAGCACGGCATGGCTGCCGATATAGCCGGCACCGCCCGTCACGAGCACGGGAAAGCGCGTCGTCGTCATAAGATCAATGTCCCTTCAGGTAACGGTCGAACCATTCCACGGAACGCCGGCGGACGTCGGCGACGTGCGCCGGGTTGCGGATGCCATGGCCCTCGTCAGGATAGATGACGAGGCTGGTGGCAACGCCCATCGCCTTCAGCCCGTTCCAATATTCGATCGACTGGGTGGGCGGCACTTCGATGTCCCGTTCTCCCACCGTGATGAGCGTCGGGGTCTTCGCCTGGTTGATATACTTGATCGCCGAGACGTCCCAGTAGGCCGCCTGGTCCTCGTACATCGTCTTGCCGAAGAAAGGTGTCATCCATGTGTTGATACCGTTGGTGCCGTAATAACTGATCCAGTTGGAGAGGCCGGCCGCGGCGTGGATCGCCTTGAAGCGATGCGTCTGGGTGTTGGCCCACATCGACATGAAGCCGCCATAGGAGCCGCCCATCAGGCCGAGGCGGTTGTCGTCGATCGGCGCGCCCTTCTCCACGGCGTCGATGCCGGCGAGGATGTCGCGCAGGTCGCCGCCGCCGAAGTCGCGCTTGTTGGCGGCGGTGAAGGCCTCGCCCTGCCCGTAGCTGCCGCGCGGATTGGGGTAGAACAGCCAGTAGCCCGCGCCGATCAGCGCCGAGGTCGTGCCCTGCCAGACGAACTGCGGGATCGAGGCCGCCGCCGGGCCGCCATGGACGACCGTGATCATCGGCTGGCTGGCCGGGCCGCTCCACGCCGCGCCCTTCGGCGCGAGGAGCCAGCCCTGCACGTCCTTGCCCTCGCTCTTCCACGTCAGGCTGCGGGCGACGACGATCGGCTTATAGCCGTCATTGTCGTGGCTGATCTGCGCCGGATGCGAAGCCGGGCCGGCGAAGATGGCGGGGCCGTGCTCGTAATCCTGCGCGACCGTCGCGATCAGGCCGTTCTGCGAATAAGCGACGCGGCCGTCGCCCGCTGAGAGGCTGACACCCGCCGACCAGACAGCCTCGCCCGCGCCCTTGGCCGGATCGATCTCGACGATCACCGCCTGATCGCCCTTGAGCGCGGTGGCATGGAGCCCGCGCGCGTCCCAGTCGAGCGAGGTGAAGCTGCCCTTGTAGCCCGGCGTCGCGTTGCGCGGAGCGCTGCCCGCGAAAGGCACCGTCCAGACATCGCCGCCGACCGAGCCGAAATCGCTCATCAGGCCGCCGATGAACGCCACCGTCCGCCCATCGGGCGAGACGCGCGGGAAGTTCGCCTGCACGCCCGGCGCGGTGATGGTGCGGACGGCGCCGGTCTTCGCGTCAATCGCGTCGATGGTCGCGACCCACCAGTTGGCATCGCCATTGCCCTTGGCGGTGGTCGCGACGAAGCCCTTGCCGTCGGGCGTCCAGTCATATTCGTAGACGAAGCGGTCGGCCGGCGAGACGAGGCGGAGCGCCCCGCCCGCGAGCGCCACGATGGCGATGCGCTGCTCGTCATTGGCCTCGCCGATCTCGCCGACCTCCCGCGCGCCGGCCTGGGTGGCGCCGGTCTCCTTGCGCGCGCCGACCGTGGCGAGGATCGCGATGCTCTTGCCGTCGGGCGACCAGCGCGGCTCCGCGGCGAGGCCGTCGACGCTGGCGAGCTTCCGCGCGCCGGCGGCATCGTGGAGCATCAGCGTGGCGGTGCCGGCCTTGCGGTCCCGCGCGATGAAGGCGAGCTGCCCCGCCGGGCCGAAGCTCAGGCCGCTGTAGGAGCAGGCCGCGCACGGATCGAGGCGCGAGAGCACCCGTCCCGTCGCCGCCTCGCGCAGCACGATGATGCCGCGTGCCTCGGTGGCCGCATCGGGCTCGTTGGCGCTGTCGACGGTGGCGATGCGATCGCCGGCCCGCGCGAAGGCCAGACCTGCGAACTGGTGGAGCGGCTGGGCGATGGCCGGAGCCGCGGATGCCAGCAACATGGAACACGCAACGAGACGATAGCGCACAAGGCCCCCTTCGATATCTTTCCGGCTAGGCGATAGCATGGCGACACCTCTTCGCAACGTCGCCATCCTCCTTTCACCCCACTTGCGCGGCCGGGCGGCATTGACCACAAGCGCCCCAAGCATGGATGGAGAGAGCCGGATGTCTGAAGCGCGCCCGATCGATGTCGCCACGAGGGAGGCGATGCAGATCCGGTCGCTGGACGACCCGGACGGCTTCTGGCTCGAACAGGCCGCCCGTCTCGACTGGATCAAGGCACCCGCCAAGGCCGGCGACTGGTCCTTCGACGAGCAGGATTTCCATGTCCGCTGGTTCGAGGACGGCGTGCTCAATGTCGCCGCCAACTGCCTCGACCGCCATCTGGCAACGCGGGCCGACCAGACCGCGATCATCTGGGAGCCGGACGTCCCCACCGAGGAGCCGCGCCGCTTCACCTATGCGCAAGTCCATGCCGAAGTCTGCCGCTTCGCCAATGTGCTGAAGGCCCATGGCGCGAAGAAGGGCGACCGCGTCACCATCTACATGCCGATGATCCCGGAGGCCGCCTTCGCGGTGCTGGCCTGCGCGCGAATCGGGGCGATCCATTCGGTGGTGTTCGGCGGCTTCTCGGCGGACGCGCTGGCCGGCCGCATGGAGGATTGCGGCAGTACGCTGGTCGTCACCGCCGACGAGGGCCGGCGCGGCGGCAAGCATGTGCCGCTCAAGGCCTATGTCGACGAGGCCTCGACCATCTATGGCGGCATCGAGACGGTGATCGTGGTCCGCGCCACCGGCGGCGGCGTTGCCATGAAACCCGGCCGCGACGTCTGGTATCATGAGGCCGCAGCACAGGTTTCCGCCGACTGCCCGGCCGAGCCGATGTCCGCCGAGGACCCGCTGTTCATCCTCTACACCTCGGGCTCCACGGGGAAACCCAAGGGCGTGATGCACACCACCGGCGGCTATCTGCTCTGGGCGGCGCTCACCCATGCCACCGTGTTCGATTATCGCGAGGGCGAGGTCTATTGGTGCGCGGCCGATATCGGCTGGGTCACGGGGCACAGCTATATCGTCTATGGTCCGCTGGCGAACGGCGCGACCACGCTGATGTACGAAGGCGTGCCCAACTGGCCCACTCCGTCGCGCATCTGGGAGGTGGTGGACCGCCATCAGGTCGCGACGCTCTATACGGCCCCCACGGCGCTCCGTGCGCTGATGAAGGAGGGTGACGGCTATGTCACCCGCACCAGCCGGAAGTCGCTCCGCCTGCTCGGCTCGGTCGGCGAGCCGATCAACCCGGAAGCGTGGCGCTGGTATCATGAGGTGGTGGGCGAGAGCCGCTGCCCGATCCTCGACACATGGTGGCAGACCGAGACGGGTGGCCACATGATCACGCCGCTGCCCTCCACCCCGCTCAAGCCGGGTTCGGCGACGCTGCCCTTCTTCGGGATCGAGCCCAAGCTGCTCGATGGCGAGGGCCATGAGCTGCACGGAGAGGCGGAGGGCAACCTCGTCATCGCCCGCTCCTGGCCCGGCCAGATGCGTGGCGTGTGGGGCGACGAGAAGCGCTATTTCGAGACCTATTTTCGCACCTTCCCCGGCGTCTACACGACCGGCGATGGCGCGCGGCGCGATGCGGACGGTTATTACTGGATCACCGGCCGCGTCGACGACGTCATCAACGTCTCCGGCCACCGCATGGGCACCGCCGAGGTGGAGAGCGCGCTCGTCCTCCACGAGAGCGTCGCCGAGGCTGCTGTCGTCGGCATGCCGCACGACGTGAAGGGTCAGGGCATCTACGCTTATGTGACGCTCAACGTGGGCGTGGAGGCCAGCGAGGAGCTGCGCAAGGCTCTGCGCGATTGGGTGCGCCACGAGATCGGCCCGATCGCCACGCCCGACGCCATCCAGTTCGCCCCCGGCCTGCCCAAGACGCGCTCGGGCAAGATCATGCGCCGCATCCTGCGCAAGATCGCGGAGGGCGAGGTCGGCGCGCTGGGCGATACCTCGACGCTCGCGGACCCGGCGGTCGTCGACGATCTGGTAAGGAACCGCGTGCATTGATGGAGCCGCCGGGAACGGCCGGCGATGCGACGAGTCGAAGCGCTCAGCCGGCGCCGTTCAGCCGGTTGTCAGTCGATGAACGATAGCTGACGCGTCGCACTCCAGCAGAAAGACGCCCGGTGACCCGCACGCTTTTCGTCGCCCTGATCGCCACCGCCGCCCTCAGCGGCGCCGCGCACGCCCAGTCCGGCCGGCCGATGCCGTCCTATGACGACGGAGAGCCGCCGCAGGCCGGCGGCTATTACGACAGCTACGGCACCGCCGACGCCCGCGAGGATGCCGATCGGGGCGCATCGTCGCACTGGGTGACGCCCAAGCCCTATGCCCGCGCGGATCAGGTCGACGAGGGCACGCCCAACGACGCCGCCCACCGCGCCGACCGCGCCTATACGGCGCAGCTCAACCGCAATGCCAACACGCGCCCGGCCCGCAGCCCCGGCACGCGCTCCAGCGCCTATTCGCGCGAGCAGGCGCAATATCAGGCGGAGCTTGCCGCGCACGACCGGGCGATGGACGACTATCGCTATGCCCGGCAGCGCTATGCCCAGCGCATCGCCAACTGGCGCGCCCGCGCGGACGCCTGCGAGGCGGGCAACATCGACGCCTGCGACGGCCCCGAATAAGCCACGGGCCCGCGAGGCCGGCGCCGCCCAGCGCCGGCCCGCCAATGCTTATTTCAGCAGCACCAGCTCTTCCGACATGGTCGGATGCAGCGCCACCGTATCATCGAACTGCGACTTGGTGAGGCCGGCCTTCACCGCCACCGCCGCCGCCTGGAGGATTTCCGGCGCGTCCGGCCCGATCATGTGCAGGCCGAGCACCCGGTTGGTCGTGGAATCGCACACCATCTTGTAGAGTGCGCGCTCGTCGCGATTGGCGAGCACGTTCTTCATCGGCCGGAAGTCCGATGTGTAGATCTTGACGGTGCCGTACTTGTTGCGCGCCTGCGATTCCGTGAGGCCCACGGCCGCGATCGGCGGATGGCTGAACACCGCCGACGGGATGCAGCCATAGTCCACACGGCGCGGAGTGCCGCCGAACTGCGTGTCGGCGAAGGCCTGACCCTCGCGGATCGCCACCGGGGTAAGCTGCACGCGGTCGGTGACGTCGCCTACCGCGAAGATCGAGGGCACGTTGGTGCGGCTGTCCCCGTCCACCTTGATCGCGCCCCGCTCGCCCATCTCGACGCCCAGCGCTTCGAGGCCGAGCCCTTCGCTGTTGGGCAGGCGGCCGGTCGCGAACATCAGCAGGTCGGCTTCGATCGGATCGTGGCCGGTGACGTGGATGGTGAGCGTGCCGTCCGCTTTCTTCTCCACCTTCTCGAACGGTGCGTGGAAGCGGAAGTCGATGCCCTTCTTGATCGAGATCTGGAGCAAGCGGTCGCGCACGCTGTCGTCATAGTGGCGCAAGATCTCGCCGCCGCGGTTGATGATCGTCACCTTAGCGCCGAACTCGTTGAAGATGCCGGCGAACTCGTTGGCGATATAGCCGCCGCCTGCGATCGAGATGCGCTTCGGCACGCTATCGAGATGGAAAGCCTCGTTGGAGGTGATGCCGTGCTCGGCGCCGGGGAAATCGGGGATGGCCGGCCGCGCGCCGGTCGCGATCAGGATGATGCGCGCGGTGTGGCGCGTGCCGTCCGCAAGCTGCACCTCGTTCGGGCCGGTGACGACGGCGCGCTGGTGGAAGACCTGCACGCCATGGCTGTCGAGCGTATTCTGGTAGAGCCCTTCCAGCCGGTCGACGTCGGCGAGCACATTGTCGCGCAGCACCGTCCAGTCGAACCCGCATTCCGGCACCTGCCAGCCGAAACGCTTGGCGTCCTTCAGATCCTCGGCGAAATGCGCGCCGTAGATCAGCAGCTTCTTGGGCACGCAGCCGCGGATCACGCAGGTGCCGCCGACGCGATATTCCTCCGCCATCGCCACCTTCGCGCCGTGCGCCGCCGAGATGCGCGCCGCGCGGACGCCGCCCGAACCGCCGCCAATCACGAACAGGTCGAAATCATGATCGGACATGGCATCAGGCTCCTTGGGGTGGTGGGCGCGATGTAGCTTTCGTTTCGGCTTCCGCCAATCGCTTCTCATCATCACAGACATCGACCGTCTGCGCGGCTTGACCTCGACCCGCCGGTTCCGCAAAGCCCTTTCGTGCCTGCCACTTCATCGACCGCGCTCGACTCCGCCCGTTCCCCCCGCTCGTCCCATGACTGGTGGGGCGCGATCCGTTTCGTCTTGGCGGTGGCCGCGCTGGCGCTGGGGCTGCGCTCCTTCGTGGTGATGCCGCGCAGCATCCCGTCGGAATCGATGATGCCGCGTCTTTTGGTGGGCGATTATCTGCTGGTCGCGAAATGGCCCTATGGCTGGTCCCGCTTCAGCCTGCCCTGGACGCCGGCCAGCCCGCACGGCCGTCTGCTGGGCCGCGCGCCGGAGCGGGGCGATGTCGTCGTCTTCCGCGCGCCGCCGGACGACAAGGCGGACTATATCAAGCGGCTGATCGGGCTTCCGGGCGATCGCATCCAGATGCGCCATGGCGTGCTGTGGCTGAATGGCAAGGCCGTGCCCAAGGTCCGCATCGCGGACTTCATCGTGCCGATGGCCGCCAACACCGAATGCAGCTCCATCCCGGACGTGCAGGTGCCCTATGGCGCCGGTGCCGACCCGGAGGGCCGCCGTATCTGCCGCTTCCCCCGCTATCGCGAGACGTTGCCGAACGGCATCAGCTACGACGTTCTCGATCAGGGCGAGACGCCGCAGGACGACACGCCTGTCATCACCGTCCCCGCCGGCCATTATTTCATGATGGGCGACAACCGGGATATGTCGGCGGACAGCCGCTTCGCCGCGGCGCCGGGCGGCGGCGTCGGGCTGGTGCCCGCCGAGAATCTCGAAGGCCGTGCTATCGTGACCATCTTTTCCACCAACGGTTCGGCCCGCTGGCTGAACCCCAGGAGCTGGCTGCACGCGATGCGGCCGGCGCGCATCGGGCACGGTTTCCAGTGAGCGACGATCTTCTTCTCTGGTTGGAACAGACGCTCGGCCATCGCCCTGAGGCGCCTGAGCGTTTCCTCTCCGCCCTCACCCATTCGAGCCATGCCGGCGAGAGCTATCAGCGGCTGGAGTTTCTCGGCGACCGCGTGCTCGGCCTCGTCATGGGCGAGTGGCTCTATGCGCAGTTCCCGAAGGAACCCGAGGGCAGCCTCTCGCGCCGCCTCAACGCGCTCGTCTCCGGCGAGACCTGCGCCGAGATCGGCAAGGAGATTGGCGTCGGCCCGCATCTGCGCCTCGGCAAGCAGGCGCGCGACGACGGGGCGCAGTTCAGCACCTATGTGCTGGGCGACGTGGTGGAGGCGCTGATCGGCGCGGTCTTCCTCGAAGCCGGACTGGAGGGCGCGCGCGCCTTCGTCCGCAAGGCGTGGGGCGATCGCGTGCTCAAGCAGAACGCCGCACCCAAGCATCCCAAGGCCGAGCTTCAGGAGTTCGCCGCCGCCAAGCAGTGGCGCCCGCCGGTCTATGCGATCGCGCGCAAATCGGGGCCGCACCATGCCCCCACCTTCACCGTCACCGTCGAAATCCCCGGCCGCGCCTCGGCCGAGGGGAACGGATCGTCCAAGCAGGAGGCCGAGACCGAGGCCGCCCGCGCTCTTCTCAAGGAATTGAAGTCATGACCGAACGGTGCGGCCTGGTCGCCGTCGTCGGCGCGCCCAATGCGGGCAAGTCCACCCTCGTCAACGCGCTCGTCGGCCAGAAGGTCGCGATCGTCAGCCCCAAGGCGCAGACCACGCGCGTCCGCCTGATGGGCATCGCCATCGAGGGCGAGAGCCAGATCCTGCTGGTCGACACGCCCGGCATCTTCGATCCCAAGCGCCGGCTGGACCGCGCGATGGTCGCCGCCGCTTGGGAAGGCGCGCAGGACGCGGACCTGATCCTCTTCGTGAT
Organism: Sphingomonas sp. PR090111-T3T-6A; assembly: GCF_000383095.1. Lineage (GTDB taxonomy): Bacteria > Pseudomonadota > Alphaproteobacteria > Sphingomonadales > Sphingomonadaceae > Solisphingomonas. The sequence continues at coordinate 21,274 of NZ_AORL01000015.1, read as the reverse complement.
CGATGCCAAGACCGGCATGACCCGCCGCATCGAGCCGCTGATCGAAGCTATCGCCACCCGCCGCGAGCCCAAGCTGGTCATCCTCAACAAGGTGGACGTGACGCCCAAGGGCGAGCTTCTCGCCCTCGCCTCCGCGCTGCACGAACGACTGAACCCCGAGGCGATCATGATGGTCTCCGCCTCCACCGGCGACGGCGTGGCGGACTTGAAGGCGCATCTCGCCCAGCGCGTCCACGAAGGGCCTTGGCACTTCCCCGAGGATCAGGTCTCCGACGCGACCGACCGGATGCTCGCTGCCGAGGTGACGCGCGAGCAGCTCTATCTCCAGCTCCACGCCGAGCTGCCCTATGCCTGCGCGGTCGAGACCGAAAAGTACGAGGAGCGCGGCGACGGCTCGGTCGCGATCCACCAGCAGATCCTCGTCGCGCGAGACAGCCAGAAGGCGATCGTGCTCGGCGCCAAAGGCTCGCGTCTGCGCGAGATCGGCAGCCGCGCGCGCGCCGAGCTGGCGCCGCTGCTCGGCCGCAAGGTCCACCTCTTCCTCCACGTCAAGGTCAAGCCCGACTGGGAGGAGGATCGCAGCCTCTATCGCGAGATCGGGCTCGACTGGGTGGATTGAGCGGCCGCCGCCTCGCGGTGCGCCGAGACGATCTTCACCGGCGCCACGAGGAACTGCCCCTTCATCACGCCCGTCCCCTCGGTGGGCGAGGTCGGCTCGTCGAGGATGTGGCGGACGATGTCCATCCCCTCGACGACATGGCCGAAGGCCGCGAAGCCGAGATTGTCGCCCGGCTGCTTGGGATCGGCGTCCATCGAGGGAATGGCGCCGACGGTGATGACGAAATCCGCGTTCGCCGTGCCCGGCGCGGCGCGCGCCATGGTGATGGTGCCGTCGCTGTGGGTGAGGCCGGTCTGGGTGGTCGGCTCATGCCTGATCGGCGGCAGCACACGCTTGGGATCGTTGCGCAGGCCGCCCTGGATGAAGCCATAGCCCGGCGCCACCTTGGTCGCGCGGTAGAAGGTGACGCCGTTCAGCCGCTTCTGATCGACATAGCGGAGGAAGTTGGCGGTGGTGATCGGCGCCCGCTCCTTCTCCAGCTCCAGCACGACCCTGCCCTCGCTCGTCTCTAGATCGACGCGCACCGTCGCGGGCTTCGGCGCGGGCGGAGGCGGCGCGGCGGCAGGCTCCTGCGCGAAGGCAGCGGTGGAGACCAGGGCGGCAAGCAGGGCGAATCGCAGCATCATGCGCAAAGCCTAGCCCATCCCGCCACCGGTGCACGATGGGATCAGCTCACCGCCGCCTGCTCCGCCAGAATCTCGTCGACCCATTCGGGCACCATCACGCTCGCCGGCCCCAGCCGCGTCTCGTGGAAAAAGACGCTGCCTGCCGACGGCTCCAGATTCAGCTCCAGCGTGTCGGCCCCGGCATGGCGCGCGGCCTCGACGAAGCCCGCCGCCGGATAGACCGCGCCCGACGTGCCGATCGACACGAACAGGTCCGCCTCCATCAGCGCGCGATCGATGCGCTCCATCTCGTAGGGCATCTCGCCGAAGAACACGATGTCCGGGCGAAGCGCATCTTGCCCGCAAATCTCGCAGCGCGGGCCGCCGAGCATGTCGCCGCCGAACAGCCGCCGCTCGCCGCAGCCTTCGCACAGCGCCGACAGCAGCTCGCCATGCATGTGCAGGATGCGCGCCGCGCCGGCCCGCTCGTGCAGGTCATCGACATTCTGGGTGACGATCAGCAGCTCGCCCGGCCATTCCGCATCGAGCCGCGCCAAGGCCTCATGCGCCGCGTTGGGAGATACCGTGGTGAGCGCACGGCGCCGCTGGTCGTAGAATTCCAGCACCAGCGCACGATCGTGCTCCAGCGCTTCCGGCGTGCAGATATCCTCGACGCGGCGGCCTTCCCAGAGGCCGTCCGGCCCGCGGAAGGTCGCGAGTCCGCTCTCGGCCGAGATGCCCGCGCCCGTCAGGACGACGATCTTCTGGATGTCCGGCATGAACGCGATTGTGCCATGCCGGCGACCGAAAGGCGAGGTCGCCCTTCGGCGGATCAGGCCGTCAGCGCGGCGACCAGAGCGCGGACCTTCTTCTGCCGCCACTGGGGCAGCGGCGCGATCAGCCAATAGCTGTTCGTCGACGCCTTCTCCGCCAGCTTCGCGACACGCCCGGCAGCTACATCCGCCTCGGTGAGCAGCGCCGGCACCGTGGCGCGGCCAAAGCCCGCTGCCGCGGCATCCAGCGCGAGGCCGGCATCCGCCACCGTCACGCCCGCGCCCTTGGCCTCGTCGGCGAGGCAACCGGGCCAGGAGATCACCGTCTCCGCCCCGCCCTCGACGCCCACCGTCCAATAGCTGGGGGTGCCGAGCGAGACGCCCTCATGCTCGCCCTTCCCGTCCGTGAAGCAGATGGCGAGGTCGAGATTGGCCTGCGTGAAATCGAGCCCCTCGTCCGACGAGAGCAGCACGAAGCGCAGCTCGGGATCGGTCTTCGCATAGGTCGCCAGACGTGGCGCCAGCCACTTGGCGAGGAAATCGCGCGGCGCGGCGATGGTGAGCGTCTTGGAGGACTGGCCCGCCTGCATGGCGCGCACCGCCTCCTCGAACTGGAGGAAGCCGGCGCGCAGCGCCTCCAGCCCCGCCTCGCCCTCGGGCGTCAGCTCCAGCCCGCGCGTCGTGCGGCGGAAGAGGACGACGCCCAGCGTGTCCTCCAGCGCGCGGATCTGCTGGCCGACGGCGGCCGGCGTCACCGCCAGCTCGTCGGCGGCGCGGGTGAAGCTCAGATGGCGGGCGGCGGCGTCGAGCACGCGCAGGCCGTTCAGCGGAAGATGGGTGCGCTTCATGCGATCAATGCGCCGTCGCCGGGGCCAGCAGCGGGAAGCGCGGGATCGGCGCCTCGAAGGCCGTGCCGTCCTCCGCGATCATCCCGTAGCTGCCTTCCATGGAGCCGTTGGGCGTCTGGAGCGGGCAGCCGGACACATAGTCATAGCTCTCGCCCGGCTCGATCATCGGCTGATCGCCGACCACCCCTTCCCCCCGCACATCGTGCCGATCGCCCCGTCCATCCGTGATCATCCAGTGCCGGGTGAGCAGCTGCACCGCCTGATCCCCATCATTCTCGATGCGGATATGATAGGCCCAGAACCAGCGGCCATGCGCGGGCTCGGACTGTTCGGGCAGATAGCTCACCGACACGCGGACGGTGACGCCGCGCTCGCTATGCTCATAGGGGAAGAGCGCCTTCATCGGATCTCCTTACAACCCCACCGAGCGGAGCGCCGAGTCGAAATCCTCGATGACGTCGTCGGCATCCTCCAGCCCGATGGAGAGGCGCAGCATCCCCTCGGTGATCCCCATCCCGGCGCGTACCTCCTCGGTGAGGCCGGCATGGGTGGAGGAGGACGGGTGCGTCATCAGGCTGCGCGAGTCGCCGATATTGTTCGAGATATCGACGAGCTGGAGCGCATCGAGCAGCCCATGCGCCTGCTTGCGCCCGCCATCGAGGAAGAGCGACAGGATCGTGCCACCCGTGGACATCTGCCGCATCGCCAGTTCGTGCTGAGGATGCGAGGCGAGGCCCGGATAGAGCAGCCGGGGCACGCGCTTTTCGAGGAAGCTCGCAACCTTCAGCGCGTTCTCACTCTGCCGCTGAACGCGCAGGTCGAGCGTCTCCAGCCCCTTCAGCACCACCCAGGCGTTGAACGCCGAGAGCGTCGGCCCCGTGTTGCGGGTGAAGGCCAGCAGCGTGTTCTCGATGAAGTCCCGGTTGCCCGCGACCGCGCCGGCCAGCACGCGGCCCTGCCCGTCCATCAGCTTGGTGGCCGAGTAAGCCACCACGTCGGCCCCGAATTCCATCGGCCGCTGAATGATCGGCGAGGCGAAGGCATTGTCCACCACCGTGGTGATGCCGTGCTTCTTGGCGATGTCGCAGATGCCACGGATGTCGCAGATGTCGAGCGTCGGGTTGGCCGGCGTCTCGAAGAAGAAGACCTTGGTCTCCGGCCGGACCGCCGCTTCCCATGCCGCCGTGTCGCTGCCGTCGACGATGGTGGTGGCGATGCCGAATCGCGGCAGCAGCGTGTCGGTGAGCCAGCGGCACGAGCCGAACGCCGCCCGAGCGCCCACCAGATGGTCGCCCGCCGAAAGCTGGCACAGCAGAGCCGCCGTCATCGCCGCCATGCCGGACGCCATGGAGCGCGCGGCCTCGGCACCCTCCAGCAGCGCGATTCGCTGCTCCAGCATCTCCACGGTGGGGTTCTGGAGGCGCGAATAGGTCATGCCCTGCTGCTCGCCGGCGAAGCGCGCTGCCGCGTCCGCCGCACAATCATAAGCGTAGCCCGATGTCAGGAAGAGCGCTTCCGACGTCTCGCCAAATTCCGAACGAACGGTGCCGCCGCGCACCGCCTGCGTTGCCGGCCGCCAGCGCGTGGTGACGCTGCGGTCCTGTCCCGTGTGCCTCTTCATCGCGACACGCTTTGCCGCGCCGGGCGCGCCCCCGTCAATGCGCCGCTTGAACCAAAGTCCGCCCCGTCCGATATTCACAGGCGAGTCAGAGGAGCCCCATCCATGACCTGCGAACTTCAGCAGATTCCGCTCAAGACCATCGACGGCAAGGACAGCAATCTCGGCCTGTTCGCGGGCAAGGTGCTGCTGGTGGTGAACACCGCGTCGCGATGCGGCTTCACCCCGCAATATGAGGGACTGGAGGCGCTCTACGAGAAATATCGCGACGAGGGCTTCGCGGTGCTGGGCTTCCCCTCCAACGACTTCGGCCAGCAGGAGCCCGGCAGCAATGCCGACATCGCGCGCTTCAGTGCGGAGCGGTACGGCGTGGATTTCCCGATGTTCTCGAAAATCTCGGTCGCCGGCGAGAGCCGGCATGCGCTCTATGATGAACTCGTCACCGCGCAACCCGTGGCCGATGGCGACGACGAGTTGCGCGAGCGGCTGCGCGAACGCGGCATCAAGACGACCACCGGCTCGGAAATCTCATGGAACTTCGAGAAGTTCCTGATCGGCCGCGACGGCGATGTGGTCGCCCGCTTCTCGCCGGATACCGCCCCCGACGACGACGCCCTCATCAGCGCCATCGAGCGGGAGCTGTTCGCCAGCGAATAAGCCGTAGATTCTCCCCGCCGGGCGGGGAGGATCAGAGCGCCGCCAGCACCGCGTCGCCCATCTGGGAGGTGGTGGTCGTGCCGCCGAGATCGGCGGTGCGATGGCCGGCGGCCAGCGCGGCGGCCACGGCGGCCTCGATGCGATCGGCTTCCGCCGGCTTGCCCAGCGAATAACGCAGCATCATCGCCGCCGACAGGATGGTGGCGAGCGGGTTGGCCTTGCCCTGCCCGGCAATGTCCGGCGCGGAGCCGTGGATCGGCTCGTACAGGCCCTTCTTGTTCACATCGAGCGTTGCCGACGGCAGCATCCCGATCGACCCCGCGCACATCGACGCCTGATCCGAGAGGATGTCGCCGAACAGATTGCCCGTGACGATCACGTCGAACTGGCCGGGGTTGCGCACGAGCTGCATCGCGGCGTTGTCGACATACATGTGGCTCAATTCGATCTCGGGATAGTCGCGCGCCACCTCGATCACCACGTCGCGCCAGAGCTGCGACGTCTCCAGCACATTGGCCTTGTCCACCGAGCAGAGCCTGCCGCGCCGCGCCTTCGCCGTCTCGAAGCCGACGCGGGCGATGCGGGCGACCTCGTCCTCGTCATAGCTCATGATGTCATAGCCCTGACGGCGGCCGGCGGGGGTGGTGCGCATCCCCTTCTCGCCGAAATAGACGTCGCCATTGGTCTCGCGGACAATCACGAGATCGATCGAGCGCGCAACCTCCGGGCGCAGCGCCGAGGCGTCGGCCAGCTCGGGGAAGAGCTTGGCGGGGCGCAGGTTGGCGAACAGCGCCAGCTCCTTGCGCAGCCCGAGGATAGCCTGTTCCGGGCGCAGCGCGCGCTCCAGATGGTCGCAGGAGGGATCGCCCACCGCGCCGAACAGCACGGCGTCCGCGCGCTTGGCAAGGTCGAGCGTCGCGGGCGGCAGCGGATGCCCCTCGGCGCGATAGCCCGCCGCGCCCACCGGCGCTTCCTCATAGCTGAGCGCGGTGCCGCACACGGCATCGAGCACGCGACGCGCCTCGGCGGTCACTTCGGGTCCGATCCCGTCTCCGGGCAACAGCGCGATCAGCATGGGCAAGTCCTCCGATGTGGAATTGCCGCCGCCCATGCCAGCCGGCTCACCCCTCGGCAAGCCGCCTGACCCGCGCCACCAGCCTCTCGCGCGCATCGAGCACGCCGGAGCGCGGCCCGGAGAGCAGATCGCGCTCCAGAAAGAAGCCCGTGAGGCGCAGCGCGTCGCTCACCTCCGCCCAGTCCGCCTCCCCGCCATGGAGCAGGAAATGCGGCAGCGGCAGCAGCTTCGCCGCATAAGGCTCACCCGCCGCGCGGGACACCGCCTGCCCGCTCCTGGGGCTGACCCAGGCGAGATCCTCCGTCTCCCCCGTGGCGACGCAGGTGGCGAGATCGAGCCCGAAGCCCAGCTCCGAGAGGAGCAGCAACTCGTAGCGCACCAGCGCCCCCGCCCAGCCCCGCGCGGAGGGCGCCGCCTCGACCGCCGCCAGCACGCCGTCGAGCGCGTGATAGAGGCGCGGGAAAGTCAGCCCCTCGGGCAGCGCGGTCGCGGTGAGCGCCGTCACCCACTCGATCGCGGCGGCGGGCAGCGGCTCGGCGAAGAGGCCCGCGCGGCTATGGACCAGCTCCACCGTCAGCCCGGCAAGCTGCTCCTCATTGCGTGCGCGGAAATCCGCAGCGACGAGATTGCCCGGCAGCAGCACCGGCCGCAGCCGCCGCGAATGGCCGCCGCGCACATAGCCGGGCTGGAGCCCGTCCTCCGGCGTCAGCAGGCGCGCCACCGCCCCATGCTCGCCATGGGCGCGCACGGCGCAGACGATGGCGGTGGCCTCGATATGCATGACGCCCTGTTAGGGCTTCCGCCGGGCCACCGCCAGTTGGGTCGGCATCAGGCGTTGGCCAGCCTCTGTTCGAGCGCCGCCTGCTCCTCCAGCATCGCCTCGGGCAGATGATCGCCCAGCCGCGCCAGATCGCGGGCGGAGAGCGCCGCTTCCTCGATCCAGACGCTCGGGTCCACCGCCAGCAGCTCGTCGAGCTTCGCCTGCGGCATGTCCAACCCGTCGAGATCGAGCGAGCCCGTCGCTGGCACGCGGCCGATCGGGGTGTCGCGCGCCTCGGCACGGCCCTCGATGCGGTCGACGATCCATTTCAGCACGCGGCTGTTCTCGCCATAGCCCGGCCAGAGGAACTTGCCCTCCGCGCCCTTCCGGAACCAGTTGACCAGATAGAGCCGCGGCAACTGCGCCGGATCGGACGCAGCCGACGCCCCGATCCGCAGCCAATGCTCGAAATAATCGGCCATGTTGTAGCCGCAGAAGGGCAGCATCGCGAAGGGATCGCGGCGCAGTTCGCCCACCTTCCCCTCGGCCGCCGCCGTGCCTTCGGACGCGATGTTGGCCGCGAGATAGACGCCGTGCTGCCAGTCGAACGCTTCCGTCACCAGCGGCACCGCCGTCGCGCGACGGCCGCCGAACAGGATCGCCGAGATCGGCACGCCCGCCGGGCTGTCCCACTCGTCCGCGATCACAGGGCATTGCTCGGCGGGCGCGGTGAAGCGGGCGTTCGGATGCGCCGCCGGCGTGCCGAGCGAGGCGTCCCAGCGATTGCCGCGCCAGTCGGTCAGGCCTTCCGGCGGGCTGTCGGTCAGCCCCTCCCACCACACGTCGCCATCATCGGTGAGCGCGGTGTTGGTATAGATGCAGTTGGCATGGAGAGTCTCGACCGCGTTGCGGTTGGTCGCCATCCCCGTCCCCGGCGCGACGCCGAAGAAGCCGGCTTCCGGGTTCACCGCATAGAGCCGCCCGTCCTTGCCGAAGCGCATCCAGGCGATGTCGTCGCCGATCGTCTCGGCCTTCCAGCCCGGGATGGTCGGCTCCAGCATCGCCATGTTGGTCTTGCCGCACGCGCTCGGGAAGGCGGCGCAGACATAATGCACCGTCCCCTCCGGCGAGGTGAGCTTGAGGATCAGCATATGCTCGGCGAGCCAGCCCTCGTCGCGCGCCATCACCGAGGCGATGCGCAGCGCGAAGCATTTCTTGCCGAGTAGCGCATTGCCGCCATAGCCCGAGCCATAGGACCACACTTCACGCGTCTCGGGATAATGGACGATCCACTTCTCGTCCGAGCAGGGCCACGCCACATCCTTGTGCCCGCGCAGCAGCGGCATCCCGACCGAGTGGACGCAGCGGACGAAGAAGCCATCGTCGCCCAGCATCTCCAGCGCAGGCGTGCCCATGCGGGTCATGATCTTCATGCTGGCGACGACATAGGGGCTGTCGGTCAGCTCGACGCCGATCGCGCTCTTGTCCGAGCCGAGCGGCCCCATGCAATAGGGCACGACATACATCGTGCGGCCCTTCATGCAGCCGCCGAACAGCGGGTTGAGCGTCGCGCGCATCGCGTCCGGGTCGCGCCAGTTGTTGGTGGTGCCGGCATCCTCCTCCCGCTCGGAGCAGATGAAGGTCCGGCTCTCGACACGCGCGACATCGCGCGGATCGGAGCGGGCGTAGAAACTGTTGGGCCGCTTGGCCGGATCGAGCGGGATCAGCGTCCCCGCCTCGACCATCAGAGCCGTCATCTCCTGCCATTCGGCCTCGGAGCCATCGCACCAGCGGATCGCATCCGGCTTGGTGAGCGCCGCGATCTCGTCGACCCACGCCAGCAGCGCCGCGTGTCGCGTCAACGGTTTCGCATGCCCGTGCATATGCACAGGCTCATAGAGCAACGTCGCCATTCATCTTCTCCCGCGGGAGCTGCTCTCGCGCCCAAAATGCCGGGCTGCGGGCACTCCTCTCGTCCCGTTCTGTCCAACGGCCTTAGCCCCCGAACGGCTCCGGCGGGAGGCTGACAACGTTGCCTCCCCCTTTATAATATTGCGCGTCCCGTCCCGAACCGGGACCGGCTCGTCGACATGCGAAACTCAGCCGCGCGGGTGAAAATGATCGTGGATCGCCTGCGCCATCGCCTTCGAGATGCCGGGCGCCTTCTCCAGATCCTCCAGCGCCGCACCGCGCACCGCCTTGGCTGATCCGAAGTGCATCAGCAGCGCCTTCTTCCGCGCCGGGCCGATGCCGGGAACATCGTCGAGCGGATTGGCGGTGAAGCTCTTGGCGCGCTTGGTGCGGTGCGCGCCGATCGCGAAGCGGTGCGCCTCGTCGCGCAGCCGCTGGAGATAGAAGAGCAAAGGCGAATTGAGCGGCAGCATCGATTCGCGCCCGTCGGGCAGGTGGAAATGCTCGCGGCCCGCATTGCGGTCCGGTCCCTTGGAGATGCCGACCACGGGCACATCCTCGACCCCCATCTCCTGTAACGTGTCGCACACGGCCGAGATCTGCCCCTTGCCGCCGTCGATCAGCAGCAGGTCCGGCCATTCGCCCGACTTGCGATCGGGGTCTTCCTTCTCCAGCCGGGAGAAGCGCCGCTCCAGCACCTCGCGCATCATCGCGAAGTCGTCGCCGGGGGCCGTCTCGGGGTTGCGGATGTTGAACTTGCGGTAGGCGCCCTTGCGCATCCCCTCCGGCCCCGCGACCACCATCGCGCCGACCATGTTGGTGCCCATGATGTGGCTGTTGTCGTAGATTTCGATGCGGTTGGGCGGACCGTCCAGCTCGAACAGCTCGGCCAGTTCGCGCAGAATCTTCCCCTGCGTGGTGGACTCCGCGAGATGGCGGTCGAGCGCCTCTTCGGCGTTGCGCGTGGCCTGTGCCAGCAGGCGGCGCTGCTCGCCGCGCTGCGGGCGCTTCAGCTCCACCTTGCGCCCCGCCCGTTCGGAGAGCGCGTCGGCGAGCAGCGCCTGCTCCTCCAGATCGCGGTCGATCATCACGAGGCGTGCGGGCGGCACCTCCTCGTAGAATTGCGCGAGGAAGCTCGCCAGCACCTCCTCCTCGGGCACGTCGGCGGTGTGTGCGGGGAAGAAGCTGCGATGGCCCCAATTCTGTCCGCCGCGGATGAAGAAGGCCTGGATGCAGGCCGTCGCGCCCTTGGCGTGGACCGCCCAGACGTCGGCGTCGGACACGCCCTCGGCGTTGATCGCCTGCGTGCCCTGGATGAAGGTGAGCGCGCGGAGGCGATCGCGCAGGATCGCGGCCAGCTCGAAGTCCATCGCCTCGGCGGCGGCGGTCATCTGGTCGCCGAGCTTCTTCTGCACCTGCGTCGACTTGCCGGCAAGGAACGCCTTCGCGTCCTCGACCAGCTCGGCATAATCGGCCTCGCTGATGCGATCGACGCAGGGCGCCGAGCAACGCTTGATCTGATAGAGCAGGCAGGGCCGCGAGCGGTTCTGGAAGAAGCTGTCGGTGCAGGAGCGCAGCAGGAACAGCTTCTGGAGCGCATTGAGCGTCCGCGTCACCGAACCGGCGGAGGCAAACGGCCCGTAATATTGCCCCTTCGCCCGCCGCGCGCCGCGATGCTTCTGCACGCGCGGGAAGGCATGATCCTCTCGCAGCAGGATGAAGGGAAAGCTCTTATCGTCGCGCAGCAGCACGTTGTAGGGCGGCCGGAAGCGCTTGATGAGCTGCGCCTCCAAGAGCAGCGCCTCGGCCTCGGTGGAGGTCGTGACGATCGTCATCGAGCGCGTCTGCGACACCATGCGGAGCAGGCGCTTGGGCAGGCGCGTCACCTGCGTGTAATTGGTCACGCGGTTCTTCAGCGCGCGCGCCTTGCCGACATAGAGCACGTCGCCGCGCGCATCCTGCATCCGATAGACGCCGGGGCGCACCGGCAGCGTCTTCAGCACGTTGCGGATCGCCGCCACGCCCGTTTCCAGATCGGGCTGGTCCGATCCGCGCACGGTGTAGACGGATTTCTCTTCGTTGAATCGGTCGGTCGTCTGGTCGTTCACATCGGCGATGTAAGCGCGCGCCGCAGCGATGCCCAGCCCTCAGCGCTTGAGGCCGATGCCTCCCACCGGCACTGTCGCTACCCCCGTCTCCACCCCCGCAACCAGATCGCGAGCTTTGGCAACGGCCGCCTGCACGGACGGGAGTTGCAACGAGGCATCATGGCTCGCCTCGCTCTCCCACACCTCGGTGATCCAGATCGCGTCGGCGTCCTCCACGTCGCGCGCGACGATATAGCTGAGGCAGCCGGGCATCCCTTCCGCGCCCTCCAGCACGATCGGGATCAGCGCCTCGCGCTGGCCGGCCACCGCCTTCATCTTGCCGATAAGGCCATAGAGATCGGCCTTGCCCGTGGGCGTGGGCGCCGCCGAAGCCGCCGTCGCCGCCATTGATCCGAGCAGGAATACGCGCCGTTCCATGGCGTCAGAATATCGCATCGATCCTGTGCCGCAACCGGAACAAGATGACCGGGATTTCATGCGTTCCGGCCCCTGCCCCACGCTAGAAATCCCCCATGAGCGAAGGAATCGAAACGCCCGAAGGTGGCAATCGCAAACTGAACCGGATGGTGGCGACCACCGTGGTTGCGCTCAGCGTCGTGATGGCGGTGGGCAAGATCAAGGACGACAATATCGTCCAGGCGATGCAGGCCGATCAGGCCGCCAAGATCGATCTGTGGAGCGAATATCAGTCGACCCGGATCAAGGCCCACGACCAGCAGATCGCCGCGACGCTGCTCCGCCGTCTGCCGGGCGCCGGGGCCGACGCCGCGCAGGCCGATCGCGAGGCCGCCCGCTACACCGCCGAGACGCGCGACCTGAAGGCCAAGGCGCAGGCCGCCTCCGACGATTATGACGTGCAGGGCCGCCGCGACGACCAGTTCGACCTGTCGGACGGCTTCCTCTCGATCGCGCTCGCGGTGGCGGCCATCGCCGCGCTGGTGGAGAGCGTCTCGCTGCTCGGCGTCGCCTGGGTGGCGGCGGCGCTGGGCCTGCTCTTCCTCGTCGCGGGGTTCGCCCAGCTTCCCATCCACCCGGACGCGCTGGTCGCCTTCCTGAGCTGAGAGGCGCGCAACGAAAAAGGCCTCCCGCTCATCGCAGGAGGCCTTTTCTGGTTTGGCCGCCCCGCCGGAGCGGGAACGGGATCAGTTGAGGCGCGAGATCGTCTTTTCGACGAGCAGCTTGTCTGCCGCCGCGTCATGACGCTGGCCGATCAGCGCGGCGGCGGCAGCCGTCGCGACGGTCGCCGTCTTGGCGCGGACCTCGGCGATCGCGGCGCGCTCGGCGGCGGCGATCTTTTCCTCAGCCATCTTGCCGCGACGGGCGATCAGCTCATCGGCGTCAACCTTCGCCTGCGCCACGAGTTGCTCGGCCTCGATCTTGGCATGGGCCAGGATCGCCTCGGCGTCGCGGTGGGTGGCGGCGGCGGTGGCCTGCGCCTTGGTGCGGAGCTGCTCGGCCTCGGCGCGCAGAGCCGCGGCCTCGTCGAGCTGCTTGCGGATCGCGTCGATCTTGTGATCGAGGCCACGACCCATCGCCTGCGGCACCTTCTTCCAGACCATGATGAGGATCACCACGATCATCGACAGCGCGACCCAGCCGGGCGCCGCGAGACCGAAAGCGGTATCCTCATGCTCCACCACCGTCGGGGCGACAGTGACGGCGTGAATCGTCTGGGCGGCTTCAGAGTGGACGGTCATCTCTTGCTTCCTCAGGCAGCGAGGCCGGCGCGGACCGCGCCCAGCGCCTCGTCCTCAGTGACCTTCGCACCCGACAGGCGCTCGACGATGTCGCGCGTGATGTCGGTGGCGACCGTCTCGACTTCGGCCAGCGCCTTCACCCGCGCCGCGGCGAGAGCCTCTTCGGCCTCGTGCAGCTTGGTGGCGACGGCGGCCTGCGCGGCCTTCAGGCGCGTGTCGGCATCCCGCAGGGCGCCGTCCTTGGCGGACTGCACCGTGTCGTTCGCACCCTGGTGCGCCTGATCCATCTCGGCATGATAAGCCTGATCGACGGCTTCCGCCTCGTCGCGCGCCTTCTCGGCGGCGGCGAGGTCGCCCGCGATCTTTGCACTGCGGGCGTGGATGGTGCCTTCGATCTTCGGCAGCATCCCCTTGCCGATGACGACGTAAGTGACGGCGAACACGATCAGCAGCCAGAAAAGCTGCGAAGCGTAGATCGTCCCGATTTGATCGATTTGAGGCATCTGTTCCTCCGCCCGTTACCGGGGCCGGGCAAGCCGGCCCCGATGGTCAGGGCGTCAGCCCTTGACGACGAAGAGGATGAGGATCGCGACGACGAACGCGATCAGGCCGAGAAGCTCGGCGGCGGCGAAGCCGATGAAGAGACGGCCCTGCTGGCTGTCAGCGGCCGACGGGTTGCGGAGAGCCGAACCGAGGAACGAGCCGAACACATTGCCCACGCCGAGCGCCGCGAGACCCACGCCGATCGCCGCGAGACCGGCGCCGATGACCTTGGCAGAAGCGAGATCCATGATATTTTCCTCTGTTGAAACAGTGAGTTGTTGAAAGGACTTAGTGAAGGTTGATCGCGTCGTTCAGGTAGAGCGACGTCAGCAGCGCGAAGACATAGGCCTGGATCGCGGCGACGAGGATCTCCAGCGCCGACACGCCGATGATCATCAGGAAGCTCAGCACGCTCACCACCGGGCCGATCGCCGTGCCCGAGTTGATGCCCTGGATCACGAAGCTCGCGAACACGTCGAGCAGGATGTGCCCGGCGGTCATCGCCACGAACAGTCGCAGGCCCAGCGAGAAGGGGCGCACCATGAACGACACCAGCTCGATCAGGAAGATCAGCGGCACCAGCAGTGCGGGCGTCCCGTGCGGGATGAAGAGCTTGAAGAAATGCAGGCCGTGCTTGGCGAAGCCCACGATCAGCACGATCGAGAAGCTCATGACCGCCAGCACGCCGGTGACGGTGATGTGGCTCGTCACGGTGAAGGCGTGGAGGCCGGGGATAATCGCCAGCGGGAACAGGCCGATCAGGTTCGCCGCGAGGATGAACATGAACAGCGAGAAGACGTAGGGCGTGAAGCGCTTGCCCTTCTCGCCGATATTGCTCTCGATCATGTTGTTGACGAAGTCGGTCATCGTCTCGACCGCGGCCTGCCAGCGGCCGGGCACGAGCTGACGCTTCATGCCGCCCATCATGAACAGCCACAGAGCCCCCAGCACGATCACCATGAAGGCCGCGCTGTTGGTGAAGGCGATATTATGACCCCAGACTGCCCAGTCCGCGCCCGCAATCGGGTTCACGCGGAACTGCGACATCGGATCGATTGCGCCGGCTGCTTCGGCTGCCACCCTAGACCCTTCTCATGCTCGAAGCGCCCGAATTACTCCGGGCGCTCGTTCGAAATCCGATAGATGTTCCTGAAGGCGACCACCGTCCCGGAGAACAGCATCACCAGCAGGAGCCAGGGTGACGTTCCCAGCCAGCGGTCGATGAGCCAGCCGATGATCGCGCCACCTGCGGGCCCCGCAATCAGCTCGGTCAGTACGCGGCTGCCCTGGTTATAGCCCTTCCGGGGCTTACCGGCCGCCTTGCCCTTCCTCGCCGCTTCGGCGTTCCGGGCAGCCTTCAACCGCTCATCGAGCGACGACAGGCCTTCCCCCTTCCCGCCTTCCGGGAGCCCTCGGGGATCGTCTTGCGTCATGCCACCTCCCTCCTGGAAGGCCCATGCCGCGGGCGAGCCCCCTAGGCGGGCCACCCATTAGGGAGGGGGCCGGCCTGAGTCAATGTGCGCGGCCCGCCCCCTGTCCGCAGGGTATCAACCGCACTGCGCGGGGAGCTGGATCGGCGCGGCGCCCTTCGTGGCCCACACGCCTTTCGCGACGCTGTAGGAGCGGCCCGGCTTCAGCCCGGCGAGCGTCTTGCAGCCGATCGACGCGGCGAAAGCCTCGATCGGCACATTCTTGCTCTGCGCGACCTGCGTATAGCCTTCGCGCCGCTTGATGTTGATCGCATCCACCTTGGCCTTCACGCCACCCGACGGCGCCTTGGCGAAGCCGAGATAGCCGTCCGCCTGCTCGCCCACCGCGCCCGAGGCCATGGCCGCCTCCACCTCGGCATCCATCTGCGCGAGCGCCGCGGTCGAGCCGCCGAGCGCCAGCGCGAGGCCCATGAAGGCGATACCGATCTTCGATGTCCGCATCATTTCGGGAACAGCTCCGGATTGTTGGTGATGAAGTCCTCAGCGTCCTTCTTCAGGCTGACCACGACCTCTTGCTTCACACTGATGTTCAGGTTGATCTCGATCGGCTTGTCGGGCGCCTTCACCGAGACGCAGCCGGCCAGCATCATCACGCCTGCGGCCAGAACTGAAGAACGTCCGATCATCCTCGAAGGGCTCGCACCCTCACCGCTCGTCGTCAATATCGGCTCGTTCATCGCATGGTCTCGCTTTCGGCGGGCTGAATGGCGGCGGGCGCGCCATTGTTGAGCAGGACGCTGGGGTCCACGAAGGCGCGCGCCGAGCCCATCAGGCCCCGGAAAGGCGCG
Organism: Sphingomonas sp. PR090111-T3T-6A; assembly: GCF_000383095.1. Lineage (GTDB taxonomy): Bacteria > Pseudomonadota > Alphaproteobacteria > Sphingomonadales > Sphingomonadaceae > Solisphingomonas. The sequence continues at coordinate 5,782 of NZ_AORL01000015.1, read as the reverse complement.
CGGATCTGGATGTTGAAACGGAAGGGCAGGTTGCGGATCAGCCGCGCCGCCATGGTCGTGTCGCCGGTATCCTGGCGCACGCCGTCGAAATTGACGCGGCTGACGATCTCGCCGTCGAGCTTGCCGTCCAGCCCGATCGAGAGCGCCTGATACCGAATCTTCTTGAGCGCATCGAAAGCGAGCTTGCCGGCCATGCCCAGCTCGGCGTTGGTCAGCTCGCCGACATAAGCGAGGCTACCGCCGCCTTTCCGCGCGACGAGTTCCCCGCCAACGATCCGCCCGCCCGACTGATCGAACAGCATCGGCAGTATGCCGTCGAACGTGCCCGTCGCCGAGATGTTCGGAAAAGCGAGCTGCTGGACGAAGGCGGCGGCGTCCAGCCCCTTCACGCGGAAGGTCAGATGGCGTTCGGCGCGCTGGTCGAAGTCGAGCACGGTCGGGTCGAGCACCAGCTCGCCGCCCGCGAACGGCCAGCGCGCATCCTCCACCGCCACGCGCTGCCCACCGAGAAGCTGGTAATGGACGACGCCGTTCGACACCGCGACGCCGGGGTTCACCTCGGCGATGCGCACCTCCTGCTCCGGCGGCGTCGCAAGGCCGAGCAGATCGGAGAACGCGATCGTGCCGGCGATCTTGCTGACCGGGCCGAAGGCGGCGGCGAGATCGAGGCCGTCGGTGTGGAAGCGGCCGCCGCTAGTGACGCCCTTGTCGCTCCAGTCGATCCGCCCCTGCCCCGCGACCGTGCCGGATACGTTCGCGATCACGCCGAGCGTGAGCGGCGTCAGCACTTCGGGCTGGAGTTGCTTGGGGGCGAAGCCGATCCCCGGCACGTCGATCAGGGCGTGGCCGGTGCCGGTCGACAGGGCGTGGACGATCGAGACATGGGCGATCGCCGTCTCGTGCCTGGGTTCGCGCAGCGTGGCGCTCGCCTCGATATGCCCGTCCGCGAGCCGCAACACCGCATCCCGCGCGACGAGCGGCGCGAAACGGGCCGGCGCCGCCGCGTCGGACACGCCGAGGCCGCCCTTGAGATCGAGCCCTCCGCCAGCAATGCGCCATGTGCCTGCCAGGTCGGCCAGATCGAGCGGCACATGCGCGATTCCCGCCGACGCGCCCTCGAAACGGCCATGGTCGAAGGCGCCGGTAATCGCCTCGGCGTCGAGCCGCGTCACCGCCTCTCCCGCGCCCAGCCGCACCGCGAGCCCCCGAGCCGCGAACCCCGTCCGCGCCAGTTCCACCCGACCCGCGGTGACAGACAGCGGCGACGCGCCGGAATGCCCCCCGAGCCGGACGTTGGCAGCGACCGCGCCGAATCGGAGCGCACCTCCAGCCGGCCGCTCCACGAGCGCGCCGCCGTTGCCGCACAAGCCGACATGCGCCGGATCGAGCCGCACCCCGCTCACCGCGAGGGACCGGAAGCTCAGTGGAGTGCAACGTTCGTCGATGGCGAAGCCGCCCCGCCGGTCGACGCGCCCGGCGATCGGCAGCGTCAGCCCCTCGATCCGGCCGGACGCCACCGGCCCGTCGAGCGTCACCACCGTGGAGAAGCGAAGGCCGGCGTCCGTCCAGCCGAAGCGCAGCGGCGTCATCGCCAGTTGCGCCTTGTCCGCGCGATAGGGCGTGAGCCGCGCCTCGCCCGTCAAAGCCGCCCCGGCGCGTGGCTGCGACACCCGGATGTCCAGCGCCGGCAGGTCGCCTCCGCCGGTCGCGATATGTCCGTCGAGCCGCCACGCCTTGTCCGTCGCCCGCCAACCGAAACCGCCGCCCCGCTCAATCCGCACGAAGCCACCGTGCCGCCCCGTCGCGGTCAGGCGCTGCACCTCGATCATATTGCCCGTGCGGCCGCCCAGCGTCAGCGCGACTCGCGCGTCGACGTCGGCGCTCGCCAGCATCCGGTCGACCGCGCCGGACGCACGACGGGCAAGGGGTGTCACGGGGCTTCCCGCCGGCATGTCAGCCGCCGCCAGCAGCGCCCGCCGCCGCGCCGGGGCCAGTGCAGCATCGCGCAAGGCAAGGTCGCCCGCGAAGGAGACGGCTCCGACGCCCGGCGCGAAGCGGAAGGCGCCGCCGATCATGCCCTTGGCCGCGTGCCCCGCCGAGGTGCCCGGTCCATCAAGATTCAGCCCCGCCGTGCCGACCAGTTCCTTCGCGTCGCCCGAGAAAGTGACAAGCCCCGAAGCCGATCCGAATCGCCCGGCCTCCGCGCCGCCGCCGAAGCCCGCCAGCGCAATCCCGCCCCGCCCACGGTCCAGCGTGCGCGCGAGGCGGATATCCAGCGTCGCCTGCCCCGCTCCAAGACGGAGAGCCTTCTGAGGGCAATCCACGCCCCCGATATCCAGCGGCCCGCTCAGATGGGGCTGGCCGGCGCGCGTCTCCAGCAGGAGGTGCCCGCTCGCCCCGCGAATCGCGCAGCCGCCTGCCGCCAGCGCCGGTGCGGCGAGCCGGATGCTCCCGCTGAACCCGTCGGACAGCAGCCCGCTTCCCTCGAACGCGCCCGTCACCCGGCCGGCCGGCGTATCGAGCATGACCCGGCCGTCATGCAGAGACGCCGCTATCTCCGGCAAGGTCGTCGGCGCGTTGCCCGAGGGCTTGGGAAGCAGCCGGTCGATCGCCCCCAGCGACAGGCGCCCATCGACGACACGCGCCGCCAGACGCAGGCCATCCGCCTGCACCGCCTTCACATAAGGGCCGCCAAGGCCATAGCCGAGCGTCAGGACGATGCTCTTCGCCACCAGATCGGGCCTTGCCGGATCGCCGATGCGCACCGCCTCCAGCCGCTGCTCGAACGGGCCGATCGAGACGATTCGATAGCGCGCGGGCACATGCGCCTCGCTCAGGGTGCGGCCCGCGAAATGCTCGACGATCGGCCGGCGCTCGATCCAGCCGGCCAGAAGCGCCGCCAGCGCGACGCCACCCGCCAGCGCCGCGCCGCGAACGATTCGGCGGTTCGCCGGACTGCGGCCTTCCTCGCCTTCTTCCACGCGCACTCCCAAGCCTCGACCCGAGCCCTGCATAAGGAGAGGGCCGCCACCTTCCCAGCCCGAAACGATCGATTGCGCGGGCCGCTCCGCCTGCTAGCACTTCTCCCGATGAGCGAGATGCTGCCCGACGTCGCCGGACACCGCGCCCGCCTGCGCCGCCGCCTGATCGAACAGGGGGCCGACGCGCTGCTCGACCATGAGATCGTCGAATATCTGCTCGCCCTCGCCATCCCGCGCCGCGACACCAAGCCGCTGGCCAAGGCGCTGCTCCGCGAGTTCGGCGGGATCGGCCCACTTCTTTCCGCCGAGCCCGAAGCCTTGATGCGCGTCCCCGGCATGGGCGAGGCGGCGGCCGGCGCGATCCGCATCGCGCACGCCTCCGCGCTCCGCCTGTTGCGCGCACCGATGGAGGCGCAACCCGTGCTGTCGGGCTGGCAGGCGCTGCTCGACTATCTCCAGGCGGACATGGCGCATATCGGGGTCGAGCGGGTGCGCGTGCTCCATCTCAACACGCGCAACATGCTGATCCGCGACGAGACCATCTCCGAAGGCTCGATCGATCAGGCGGCCGTGCATGTCCGCGAGGTGATCCGCCGCGCGATCGAACTGGGCTCCGCCTCGATCATCCTGGTGCACAATCATCCGAGCGGCGATCCCGCGCCCAGCCGGCAGGACATCGCCCTCACCCGCCAGATCATCGACGCCGGGAGCACGCTGGGCGTCACCGTCCACGATCATGTCATCATCGGCGCGAAGGGCCATGCGAGCCTGCGCGCGCTGGGGCTGATCTAGGGCGTCACTCGCCCGGCGCGCGGGCGCCCGCCGTCACCACCTTGGCCTTGTCGGCCTTCGCCTTGTCGATGGCCATCGGCGCGGGGGTCGCCATCAGGAAGCGGACCATCTCCTCGGGCGTCACGCCGCCGTCATGATCCGCGTCCGCGCGGGCGAAGGCGGTCGCCGTCGCGTTCATAGCGGAGACCGGTGCGATGCCCGCCGCATGGGCACGGGGCGCCACCACGCCGCCATGGGCGCGCAGCACCCATGTGCTGAACTCGAGCGGGGTCAGCTTGCCGCGGCCGGTCGTGTCGTAGCGTGGCCACTCCGCCTTCACGGCGGCCAGCACCTCGGCCCGGCCGGGCTTGTCCGCCGCCTTCGCCGGAGCCGGGATCGCTACCGGCGTTGCCGCAGCACCGGCGGCAAGCAGCGCCGCAAGGATCATCATCGTCGACAGTCTCCTTCGGGCGACAGGGGCTGCCACGGAAAACTTGCTGCCTCATGAACGGCCTGCCGAGACGTTCGGCTGCCGCGCCGCCCTGCCCTCCGACGGCCCCTTTGGTTGCCGCCCCCGCCCCCCTCTGCTAGGCGCGCGGCCGTCATCCCGCCGTCATGAAGGATCCTGCCATGATCCCCCGCTACTCGCGCCCCGAGATGGTCGCGATCTGGACCCCCGAGAGCCGTTTCCGCATCTGGTTCGAGATCGAGGCCCACGCCCTCGACGCGATGGCCGAGTTGGGCGTCGTGCCCAGGGACGCCGCCCGCGCCGTCTGGGACGCCGACGCCAAGGCCGGCCCCTTCAACGTCGAGCGCATCGACGCGATCGAGGCCGAGACCAAGCACGACGTCATCGCCTTCCTGACGCACGTCTCCGAGCGCACCGGCCCGGAAGCCCGCTTCCTCCACCAGGGCATGACCTCGTCCGACGTGCTCGACACCTGCCTCGCCGTGCAGTTGAAGCGCGCCGCCGACATCCTGATCGCCGACGTGGACAAGCTCCTCGACGTGCTGGAGCGCCGCGCGTTCGAGCATAAGCTGACGCCGACGATCGGCCGCAGCCACGGCATCCACGCCGAACCCGTCACCTTCGGCCTCAAGCTCGCGCAGGCGCATGTCGAGTTCCAGCGTTGCCGCAAGCGCCTCGTCGATGCGCGCGAAGAGATCGCCACCTGCGCCATTTCCGGCGCGGTCGGCACCTTCGCCAACATCGATCCGCGCGTGGAGGAATATGTCGCGGACAAGATGGGTCTCGTCCCCGAGCCCGTCTCGACGCAGGTGATCCCGCGTGACCGTCACGCGATGTTCTTCGCGGTGCTGGGCGTGGTCGCCTCGTCGATCGAGCGCCTCGCCATCGAGGTCCGCCACCTCCAGCGCACCGAAGTGCTGGAAGCGGAGGAATATTTCTCGCCGGGCCAGAAGGGCTCGTCGGCGATGCCGCACAAGCGCAACCCGGTGCTGACCGAGAACCTGACCGGCCTCGCCCGCCTCGTCCGCGCGGCGGTGACGCCGGCGATGGAGAATGTGGCGCTGTGGCATGAGCGCGACATCTCGCACTCCTCGGTCGAGCGCGGCATCGGCCCGGATGCGACCATCACGCTCGACTTCGCGCTGGCGCGTCTCACCGGCGTGATGGACAAGCTGCTCGTCTATCCGGCGCGGATGCAGAAGAATCTGGATCGCATGGGCGGCCTCGTCCATTCGCAGCGCGTGCTGCTGGCGCTGACGCAGGCCGGCGTGTCCCGCGAGGACGCCTATCGCCTCGTCCAGCGCAACGCGATGAAGGTGTGGGAGTCGGACGGCGAACTGTCGCTGCTCGAACTGCTCAAGGCCGACCCGGAAGTGACCGCCGCGCTCACCACGAGCGAGATCGAGGACAAGTTCGACCTCGGCTATCACTTCAAGCATGTCGACACGATCTTCGATCGCGTCTTCGGCCGCCACGCCTGAATCTCTCCTCCCCGCTCTGCGGGGAGGGGGACCAGCCGCAGGCTGGTGGAGGGGAAGGCGCGACGCTTAACCCNCCNCNC
>NZ_AORL01000014.1 GCF_000383095.1 Sphingomonas sp. PR090111-T3T-6A | reverse complement strand
CGCGGCGGCGGCGCGNGNGNGNGNGNCGCCTTCATGCGTCGCGCCCTTCCCCTCCACCATGCTGCGCATGGTCCCCCTCCCCGCACGCGGGGAGGATGTCAGTCGCGCTTGCGGACCAGCCGCCGCACCGCCCAGAAGGTGCCGCCCAGCGCCGCGAGGCCGAGCAGGATCATCCCGCCCGCCGACGCCGCCGCCCAGAGAGCGGCGGTGATCAGGATCATCATGAAATCCGCGATCGCCAGCGTCAGATGGACCATGGCGCCTAGCCCGCCGCCTGCCCGAGCGCGGCGGCCCGTTCGAACACCGCCTCGAACAGCGGCGCGGTAATCACGCCCGTGTTCTGGTTGTAGCGCGACGGATGATAGCTATCCACGAGCCGCATCCCCGACGGCAACCGATGCTCGGCGAGGTGTGCGAAGGGCATCTTCGGCAGCTTACCGCCCAGCGCCTTCACGGCCGACTGGTGCGCGATCTGGCCGAGCGCCACCACCACCTTGAGGTTCGGCAACGCATCGAGCGCGGGTTCGAGGAACTGTCGACAGGTGCGGATCTCCTCCGGCGTCGGCTTGTTCTGCGGCGGCAGGCAGCGCACCGCGCTGACGATGATCGCCCCCTTCAACGTCACGCCATCGTCGGGCGTTCCCGCATAAGTGCCTTCGGACAGGCCGAACTTCGCCAGCGTCTCGTAGAGCAGCGGGCCTGAAAAATCCCCGGTGAAGGGCCGCCCGGTGCGGTTCGCGCCCTGCATCCCCGGCGCCAGCCCGACGATCGCGAGCCATGCCTGCGGGTCGCCAAACGAGGGCACCGGCGCGTTGAACCAGTCCGGGTGCAGCGCCCTCTGCTCCTCGCGCAACGCCACCAGCCGGGGGCAGAACGGGCAATCGGGCGAAGGCTCTGCGGCGGCGATATCGGGGGTTTCAACGGCCATCGGCCCGCGATAGGCGCTGGGGGATGGGATCGGCAAGTTATGTCATCGGCCTAGGCTCGAACCGCCCGCACGGGACGCACGGCCGGCCGCGCGCCGTCCTCGCCGCCGCGATCGAGGCGATGGCCGCCGAGGGCCTGACGATCCGCGCGCAGAGCGCCACGCTCCGCACCCCAGCGCTCGGCCCCAGCATCCGCGACTTCGCCAACGCCGCCGTGCTGGTGGAGAGCCGCCTTGCGCCTCCCGATCTGCTCGCGCTCCTCAAGCGAATCGAGCGCAGCTTCGGCCGGCGGCGTGGGCGGCGCTGGGGCGCGCGCGTGATCGATCTCGACATTCTGGCGTGGTCGGAAGGCGCATGGCCTCCCCTCCCGCGCCGCAGCTTCTCGGGCCGGCTCGCGGTGCCGCACATCGCCCTGCCTGCCCGCGATTTCGCGCTCGCCCCCGCCGCCGCCGTGGCGCCCGGCTGGCGCCACCCGATCGCCGGCCGCACGCTCCGCCAGCTCGACGCGCGCCGCCGCAAGCCGCGACCGGTTGACCGCCGGCCCCGAGACCAATAGGGACGGCCACGCGGCGGCGCGGCATGGGTCCGTAGCTCAGTCGGTAGAGCAAGCGACTTTTAATCGAGAGGTCCCGGGTTCGAGTCCCGGCGGACCCACCATCCGCACCGCCGCTCCCGTCGAAATATTTTCAGCCGATTCGAATGTCTCGTTTCGAGGCCGAATCAGCCTCGTTCCGGGCTGGGAACAAGGTGGCGCGCACTCGTCCCCACCAATTTGTCATGGAACCCGCCTTATTCTGCCGGGTTGGGCCCCACGCGAGACCTGTTCACTCGCCGACAACGGTTGGAGGAACGATAATGAAGATGATCCTTTTCGCGTCCGCACTGGCGCTGAGCAGCGCCGCCGTCGCGCAGGATACCCCGCCCGCCCCGACGACACCGCCTGCCGATGCGACCGCGCCGGCGACGCCGGATGCCGCGACGCCTCCCGCCGCGCCCGACCAGTCGGCCCCGACCACGTCCGCCCCGATGACCCCGGACGCCTCGTCGACGCCGCCGGCTCCGTCGCAGGCGTCGAGCGCCACCGCTGCCGCCGCATCGACCGACGACAGCAACCTGCCCGCCTGCTCGCGCACCGTCACCGACAAGTGCGTGCAGAAGGGCGGCTCGGGCCATCACGCCGCGTCGCACGCCCGCAAGCACCACACGGCGCCGAAGAAATAACCAGTTGGAGAGGAAGCCGGGCGGCATCGCACCGCCCGGCTGTATCTCTTAACCCTGCGTCGGTTCCTTCCAGACGAGCACCGGCTTGCGCGCGGCGGCCGTCTCGTCGAGGCGGCGGCGCGGCGCGTGGACCGGCGCGGCCTTGAGGCCGGCATCGCCCGCCTTTGCCTTCTCCGCGACATGGCGGAGCGCCCCGATGAACTGGTCGAGCGCGGCCTTGCTCTCGGTCTCGGTCGGCTCGATCAGCATCGCACCGTGGACGACGAGCGGGAAGTACATCGTCATCGGGTGGAAGCCCTCGTCGATGAGCCCCTTCGCCACGTCGAGCGTCGAGAAGCCCTCCGCGAAGCCCGCATCCGAGAAGATCGCCTCGTGCATGCAAGGGCCGGACTTGGCGAACGGCGCGTCGAGCGTGTCCTCGAGCGAACGCAGGATGTAGTTGGCCGAGAGCACGGCGTCTTCGGACACCTGCTTCAGCCCGTCCGCGCCATGGCTCAGCATGTAGGCCGCCGCGCGGACGAACATGCCCATCTGGCCATGGAAGGCGACCATCCGGCCGAAGGCGTCGTTATGCCCTTCGGCGGCCACCGTCTCCTCCTCGACGAGGGCGTAGCGATCGCCATGCTTCTCGACGAAGGGTAGCGGCGCGTAGGGCGCCAGCGCCGCCGAGAACACCACCGGCCCCGAACCCGGACCGCCGCCGCCATGGGGCGTCGAGAAGGTCTTGTGCAGGTTGATGTGCATCGCATCGACGCCGAGATCGCCCGGACGCACGCGCCCGACGATCGCGTTGAAGTTGGCGCCGTCGCAATAGACGTAGCCGCCCACCGCATGGACCGCCTCGCAGATCGCGATCATGTCGCGCTCGAACAGGCCGCAGGTGTTCGGGTTGGTGATCATCACGCCCGCCACTTCGGGCGAGAGCGCAGCCTTCAGGGCCTCCAGATCGACGCGGCCATCCTCGGTCGCCGGGATGCCCTTCACCGCATAGCCGGCGAAGGCGGCGGTGGCCGGGTTGGTGCCGTGCGCGCTCTCGGGAACGAGGATGACCTTGCGGGCATCGCCCTTCGCCTCATGCGCGGCGCGGATCGCGAGCAGGCCGCACAGCTCGCCATGCGCGCCGGCCTTGGGGCTCATCGCGATGCCGGGCATGTTGGTGAGTGTCTTGAGCCACTCGGCGACGAGATGGATCAGCGCCAGCGCGCCCTGCGTGCCGTCCACGGGGGTCAGCGGATGCAGATCGGCGAAGCCCGGCAGGCGAGCCATCTTCTCGTTGAGGCGCGGATTGTGCTTCATCGTGCACGAGCCGAGCGGGAAGAGGCCGAGGTCGATGGCGTAGTTCTGCCGGCTGAGGCGCGTGTAGTGGCGCACCGCCTCCGGCTCGGTGAGGCCCGGAAGCTCGATCGGCTTGAGGCGTTCGAGGCCGGCGAGGCGGCTCTTCACCTTGGGCGCTTCGGGCAGGTCCACGCCGGTGCGGTCGCTGCCGCCGATCTCGAAGAGCAGCGGCTCTTCCAGCATCAGCGCCTTGTTGCCGGTGTAAGTGGGGGCGGCATCGAGGCCGCCCGCGACAGGCGCTTCCGGGCGCCAGCCCGACTGATTGATCGTCATGCCAGCGCCTCCTCGAGCGCGGCCGCCAGCGCGGCAACATCTTCCTTGGTGGTCGTCTCGGTGACGGCGACGACCAGACCCTTTTCCAGCTCCGTCACGCCCGGATAGAGGCGGCCGAGCGACACGCCGCCCAGCACGCCACGCTCCGCCATATGGCGGACGACCGGGCGCGCTTCCTTCGACAGCGTCAGCGTGAACTCGTTGAAGAAGGCCCCGTCCATCACCTCGACGCCCGGCACCTTGGCCAGCGTCTCGGCCGCCTCGACGGCGAGCGCATGGTTGAGCTCGGCCAGCTCGCGCAGGCCCTTCTCGCCGAGCAGCGTCATGTGCACCGTGAACGCCAGCGCGCAGAGGCCGGAGTTGGTGCAGATGTTCGACGTCGCCTTCTCGCGGCGGATATGCTGCTCGCGGGTGGAGAGCGTCAGCACGAAGCCGCGCTGGCCGTCCGCGTCCACCGTCTCGCCGGCGAGGCGCCCCGGCATCTGGCGGACATGCTTCTCAGCGCAGGCGAACAGGCCGACATAAGGCCCGCCGAAGTTGAGGCCGACGCCCAGCGACTGGCCCTCGCCCACGACGATGTCCGCGCCCATCTCGCCCGGCGACTTGACGAGGCCGAGCGACACCGGCTCCGTCACCACCACGATCAGCAGCGCGCCCTTGGCGTGAGCAGCCTCCGCCAGCTCCGAGAGATCGGCGACGCGACCGAGGATGCCGGGGTTCTGAACCACGACGCAGCTCGTCTCGCTGTCGATGGCGGCGATCAGGCGCGCCATCTCCATCTCGGCGGTGCCATCGAGACGCGGGGTCGAGGTCTCCAGCACGTCGCCGGTGAACTTCGCCATCGTCTGGCAGACCGAGACATAATGCGGGTGCAGCCCGCCCGAGAGGATCGCCTTGCCGCGCCGCGTGATGCGGCGGGCCATGACGATCGCCTCCCAGCAGGCGGTCGAGCCGTCATACATGGAGGCGTTGGCCACCTCGCAGCCGAACAGGCGCGCGACCTGCGTCTGGAACTCGAACAGCGCCTGCAAGGTGCCCTGCGCGATCTCGGGCTGATAGGGCGTGTAGCTGGTCAGGAACTCGCCGCGCTGGATGATGTGATCGACCGAGGCCGGCACATGATGGCGATAGGCGCCCGCGCCGAGGAAGAAGGGCTGGTCGCCCGCCGCCTGGTTCATGCGGGCGAGCTGGCTGAGCTGGCGCTCGACCTGCTGCTCGGTGGCGTGGAGCGGCAGGCCCGGCACCGGGCCGGAAAGGCGCGCGGCGGCAGGCACGTCGACGAACAGATCGTCGACCGAGCCGGCGCCGATCACGCCCAGCATCGCCTGCCGGTCGGCGGGCTGAAGGGGGAGATAACGCATCAGTGGGGCTTCCTCATCGAAAAGCGGAGGCGGACATAATCGGCGAGCCAGCGCCCGTCGGGCTGGCGAAAGGCGGATTCGAGGCGGCGTTCGACGGCTTGCGCAACGCCGGCCTGCTCCTCGTCGGGAACAGCGGCGCTGTCGAGGAAGCCGGTGCGGAAGGTCTTGAGCCAGCCGGCGACACCGGCGGGCAGCGGCGTCGGGCGCGGGATCAGATGCGCCACGACATCGACGAAGCCGGCCGCCTCGTAGACGGCGCGGAACTCGTCGGGGGCGGCATACCATTGGGGATCGCCGCCGGGCATCGAATAGCCGCGCTCGGCCAGCTCGGCATGGAGCGCAGCGCGCAACGTGGCGATGTTCCCCTGCCCGCCCATCTCGCCGACGAAGCGGCCACCGGGCTTGAGCGCCCTGAACACGCCCCGCGCGACGGCGGCGGGATCGAGCATCCAGTGAAGCGCGGCGTTGGAGAACACGGCGTCGAACTCGGGCGGGAAAGTGAGCTGCTGCCCGTCCGCGACATGCGCGTCGAGGCCACGGGCCTGCGCCGCCTCGACCATCGCGGGCGAGGCATCGACGCCGGTGACGATCGCGCCGGCTTCCACCAGCTTCACCGTCAGCGCGCCGTCGCCGCAGCCGAGATCGAGGATGCGCTCGCCGGCCTGCGGGGCCAGCAGCTCCACCACCGGCGCGCCCAGCGCGGGCACGAAGGCGGCGTTCCGGCCGTAGTCGGCGGCATCCCAGCGGGAGGTCTTGTTGACGGTCATCGCCCTTCCCTCGCGGCCGTCGGGGCGGGCGCGGCGCTCCCTCTCATGCGCCTGCCGCGATGGGCAGGAAAATAGGAGGGAAGCGCCGCGTTCACGATTACAGGCCGTCGACGAAGGCCTTGTAGCCGGCCTCGTCCATCAGGCCGTCCAGCTCCGACGGATCGGCCAGCGTCAGCTTGAAGAACCAGCCGTCGCTCTCCGGCGCCGTGTTGACCAGCGAGGGATCGTCGCCGAGCGCGCCATTGCCCTCGATCACCTCGCCGGTGACGGGCGCATAGACGTCGGAGGCGGCCTTCACCGACTCGACGACGGCGGCTTCCTTGCCCCTCTCGACCTTGGTGCCGGCGGCCGGCACTTCGGCGAACACGATGTCGCCGAGCTGCGACTGCGCATAGTCGGTGATGCCGACGGTCGCGGTCGAACCGTCAACGGCGATCCACTCATGGTCCTGCGTGAAATAGAGCGTCGTCATGGCCATCAAGCTCCCTTGCGATGGTAACGGTGGGGGACGAAGGGCATCGGGGTCACCGTGCCGGTGTAGATCTTGCCGCGCTGGCTGAGCGTGATCTTCGCGCCAGCTACGGCGGAGGCCAGCGGCACATAGGCCATGGCGATCGGCTGGCCGGTCGAGGGCGAATGGCCGCCCGACGTCACGCGGCCCACCTCATTGCCCTCGGCATCGAGCACCAGCGCGCCCTCGCGGACCGGCTGGCGGCCTTCAACCACGAGGCCGACGCGCTTCAGGATCGAGCCCTGCTCGCGCTCCGCCATGATGCGGGCGTGGCCGGGGAAGCCGCCTTCCTCGCGGCGGCGCTTGGAGAGCGCGAAGCCGAGATCGGCGGCGACCGGCGTGGTCTCCTCGTCGAGATCATGGCCGTAGAGCGGGAGGCCTGCCTCCAGGCGCAGCGAGTCGCGCGCGCCGAGGCCGATCGGCTTCACCTCGGGCAGGGCGCAGAGCGCGTCGGCGACCTTCTCGACATCCTCGGCCGGGACCGAGATCTCGAACCCGTCCTCGCCGGTATAGCCGGAGCGGCTGACCCAGCAGTCCACGCCCGCGATGGTGAAGGCACCCGAGGTCATGAAGGTGAGGTCCGCGACGCCCGGCGCGAGGCGGGCGAGCGCGGTGACGGCCTCCGGCCCCTGAAGCGCCAGCAGCGCCTGCTCGTAGAGATGCGAGAGCGTCACCTCGTCGGGGAGATATTCGCGCAGATGCCCGATATCCTCCCACTTGGTCGCGCCGTTGACGACCATGTAATAGCCGCCCGGCGCGTCGAAGGGCGACGCGTCCGGCAGGTGCGTGACCATCAGGTCGTCAAGGATGCCGCCATTGTCGGCGAGCAGCAGCGAGTAACGCTGGCGGCCAGCGCCCAGCCCCTTCACGTCGGCCGGCAGCAGCGCCTCCAGCGCGGCGGCGACGTTGACGCCCTCCTCCTCGGCGGTGAAGAGGAGCTGGCCCATGTGGGAGACGTCGAACAGGCCGGCATGCTCGCGGGTCCAGAGATGCTCGGCCATGATGCCCTCATACTGGATGGGCATGTGGTAGCCGGCGAACTCCACCATGCGGCCGCCCTTGTTACGGTGCCACAGGTCGAGCGGAAGCGCCTCGGGCGCGTCGGCGACGATCTCGGTGTCGTCGGTCGGGGTGTTCGCGTCGGTCATCAGGCGCTCCGGTCAAAGTCAGACGAGGCGGCGGCGACGGGATTCGTCGCGTCCATCCTCGCCCCCTCTGTCACGGAACCTGAGAGCTTTCGCAGGCCGGCCACCTATCGGCGCCGTCCGCTTACCCCTTCGGTGGGGCGGCTGGCCGCATATGGCCCCCGCCCGCTTTCCAGAGTGCCCTGTTCTGCCCGCGCGGTCCCGTGGCCTGAGAGATTCCGGGGCGGTTGCTCCTTCGGCGGCGCCGTCATGGGCTGAAAGCCCGGCGGCACGCTCTCCCGCGCGTGCAGCCGACGGTCACCCGCCGGAAGCGAGTCGCGGAGTGGCCGAGCACCGCCTCCGAGTCAATCGGCGGACACGCTCTTTGCTGTGGAAAGAGGCGTACCCCCTTTCCGCGAAGCCCTTACCGGGTGGCGTTGTAGGCGAGCTGCTCGTTGGTGAGCTGGAAGCCGACCAGCAGCTCGAAGCTCGCCTTGTTGAGCGCCGCGCGCACGCCCGGATCGGTCATCGGGTCGATCGAGGCGTCGGCGTCCTCGGCATTGCGCTTGCGGATCAGGCGGTTGCGGATGTTCTCCGGCAGCGTCGCGTCGGCGCGGCTGACGGTCGCGCTCGCCTGGCCATTCGCCTCGCCCAGCAGCTTGCCGTCGTCGAAATGGATCGAGATGCGGCTGATCGACTTGGAGGCGATCTTGTCCCCACCGTGCATCACCACCGCATAATAGGGCAGCACCACGTCGCGCGCGCCATGGCTGTCGCGACGGCGGGCGACCACGCGGAAGGTCGCGTTGGTGGCGAGCGTGGGCGAATCCGCGTTGCTGTCGTCGCACTGGCTCTTGAGGTCGGTCATGGTGGCGACCACGTCGATCGCGTTGGAATCGCGGCTCGCCGGCGGATCGAACAGGGTGATCGTGCCCGTGTAGGCGGCGACACCGACCGCCGGGCAGCTCGTGCGCTTCACCTCCTGGCCGATCGAGCCGCCGATGGCGGTGATCTCGTTATCATGGGCGCATCCCGTGGCCAGCAGCGGCAGAAGGACGAGGGCGAGCGGCAGACGCTTGGCGATCGACAAGGGGACACTTCCTAGAGGCACGCCGAGTGGCGCGGAACGGCGCGGATCATAGGAAGCGCCTTTCGTGCAGGCAAGCAATCGCGTAAGGCTCGATGAGCATGGTCGACGCCCAGATTGAAACCCGCCCGCCGGCCGAGGCCGGCCTCCCGCCGCTCGAACTGCTGATCGCGGCGCCCCGCGGATTCTGCGCCGGAGTCGATCGCGCCATCCGCATCGTGGAGCTGGCGATCGAGAAGTTCGGCGCGCCCGTCTATGTGCGGCACGAGATCGTCCACAACAAATATGTCGTCGACACGCTGAAGGCCGAGGGCGCGATCTTCGTCGAGGAGTTGGACGAGGTGCCCGACGATGCGCCGGTCGTCTTCTCGGCGCACGGCGTGCCCAAGGCGGTGCCCAACAAGGCGACCGAGCGCGGGCTGACGTGGCTGGACGCCACCTGCCCGCTCGTCTCCAAGGTCCATCGTCAGGCGGAGCGCCTGTCCGAGCAGGGCCGCCACATCCTTTTCATCGGCCATGCCGGCCACCCCGAGGTGATCGGCACGCTCGGCCAGCTTCCCGACGGCGCGATGACACTGGTCGAGACCATGGAGGACGTCGCCGCGCTCGCGCCGGCCGATCCCGACAATCTCGCCTTCCTGACCCAGACGACGCTCTCGGTGGACGACACCGCCGATATCGTGGATGCGCTGAAGGTCCGCTTCCCGGCCATCCAGGGGCCGCGCGGCGAGGATATCTGCTATGCCACGTCCAACCGTCAGGCGGCGGTGAAGGCGATCGCGCACGAGTGCGACGCGATGCTGGTGATCGGCGCGCCCAACTCGTCCAACTCCGTCCGCCTCGTCGAGGTGGCCGAGCGCGAGGGCGCCCGCGCCCGCCTCGTCCAGCGCGCCGAGGAGATCGATTTCGACTGGATCGAGGGCGTGAAGACGCTCGGCATCACCGCCGGGGCTTCCGCGCCCGAGGTGCTGGTGCGCGAGGTAGTCGACCGGATCGCGACCCGCTATGCGATCAGCGAGCGCGAGATCACCACCACGGTGGAGAAGATGTCGTTCAAGCTGCCCCACGGCCTCGCCGCCTGAACGGGCGGCAGCCGGGCGACAGGGGGGAGCTTCATGGCAGTCTACACGCATGTTCCGGCCGAGGAGATGGCTGTGCTCCTCGCATCCTACGGGCTCGGCGCGCTGCGCTCGGCCAAGGGGATCGCCGAAGGGGTCGAGAACAGCAATTATCTGGTCGAGGCCGAGGCCGGGCGCTTCATCCTCACCCTTTATGAGAAGCGCGTGGATGCGGGCGACCTGCCCTTCTTCCTCGCGCTGCTCGATCATCTCGCCGATCGCGGCCTGCCCGTGCCGCGCGCGCTCAAGGATCGGGACGGCCGCCAGATCCAGACGGTCGCCGGCCGGCCCGCCTGCCTGATCGAGTTCCTCGAAGGCGTATCGCTCTCGCACCCGACGCCGGCGCAGGCGCGCGCGGCGGGCGAGGCGCTCGGGCAGATGCATGCGGCGCTCGCCGACTTCACGCCCGAACGCCCGAACACGCTCGGCCTTCCCGGCTGGCACGAACTGGCGGCGCGCTGCGGCGAGGCGGTGGATGCGATCCAGCCCGGCCTCTCCCGGCGGATCGCCGACGAACTGGCCTTCCTCGACGCGCACTGGCCGGCGGGCCTGCCGCGCTCGGTGATCCATGCCGATCTCTTCCCCGACAATGTGCTGATGCTCGGCGACCGGGTAACGGGGATGATCGACTTCTACTTTGCCTGCACCGAGCTGCGCGCCTGGGATCTCGCCGTCACGCACAGCGCCTGGGCTTTCTCCTCCGACGGCGCGACCTATGACGAAGCGGTCGGCCGCGCGCTGCTCGATGGCTATGCGCACGCCTTCGGCCTCTCCGATGCCGAGCGCGCGGCGCTGCCCGTGCTGGCGCGCGGATCGGCGCTGCGCTTCACCCTCACCCGCGCGTGGGACTGGCTGAACACGCCGGCCGACGCGCTCGTCACGCGGAAAGACCCCCTCGCCTTCCTGCGCCGGCTCGATTTCTATGCCGCGAGGGGCACGGAGTTGTTTGTCGCGTGACCGAAGAGCCTCCCCTCGTCTCGATCTTCACCGATGGCGCCTGCAAGGGCAATCCCGGCCCCGGCGGCTGGGGCGCGCTGCTGCGCATGGGCACGACCGAGAAGGAGCTGTCCGGCGGCGAGGCGCAGACCACCAACAACCGCATGGAGCTGACCGCCGCGATTCGCGGGCTTCAGGCGCTGAAGCGTCCGTGCCGGGTCACGCTCACCACCGACAGCCGCTATGTGATGGACGGCCTCACCAAGTGGATTCACGGCTGGCGCAAGAATGGCTGGAAGACCGCCGACAAGAAGCCGGTCAAGAATGCCGAGCTGTGGCAGGAACTGCTCGCCGCCGCCGCCCCGCACCGGATCGACTGGAAGTGGGTGAAGGGCCATGCCGGCCATGACGAGAATGAGCGCGTCGACCAGCTTGCCAGCAACGAAGCGCTGAAGTTCGGGCGGCGCTGATGCCGCCCCTCCTCGCCCGCCTGCTGCCGCCGCTGATGCTCATCGCCTCCAACCTGTTCATGACGACGGCCTGGTATGGCCATCTCAAATATAAGGACCGGGCGCTCTGGCTGGTGGTGCTGGTGAGCTGGGGGATCGCCTTCTTCGAATATTGGCTGGCGGTGCCGGCGAACCGGATGGGCAGCAACGTCTATTCCGCCGCCCAGCTGAAGGCGATGCAGGAGGTCATCACGCTGACCGTCTTCGCCGGCTTCTCGGTGCTCTATCTGGGGCAGAAGATTAGCTGGAACCACGCGATCGGCTTCGCGCTGATCGCGCTCGGCGCCTTCTTCGTGTTCCGCACGCCGGGCGCTACCGGCTGAAGCGCCCCGGCGCATAACGGGCGGCGTCGATCCCCGCGACCATCGGATCGGGGCTCATATTCCTCAACAGCGCCGCGCCGAGCCTGGCCGCCGCCGGTGCGGTCTGGATGCCAAAGCCGCCCTGCCCCGCGAACCAGAAGAAGCCCGGCCGCTCCGGTGCGAATCCATAGATCGGCAGACGATCCGGCGCGAAGCTCCTGAGGCCGGCCCAGGCGCGCTCCACCCGATCGACCTGCCAATCCACCACGCCGCCCATGCGATCGATAGCGGTGGCGACGTCGATCTCGTGCGGCGCGGCATCGGCGGCGGGCGCGGGCGTCTCGTCATGCGGGCTGAGCCAGAGGCGGCCGCCCGATTCGGGCTTGAAGTAGAAGCGCTCCGCCGCGTCGATCACCAGCGGCAACGCGGCGGGGGCGGCGGGCGTCACGCGGAGCTGCGCGATGGTCCGCCGGTAAGGCCGGATGCCGAGCGGCGCGGCATCGGCGATGTCCGCCACCTCGTCCGCCCAGGCGCCGGCGGCGTTGACCAGCACGTCCGCCTCGATCGTCAGCGCATTACCCGCGTCGATACGCCAGCGTCCGCCCTCGCGCTCCGCCGAGCGCAGCCGCGCCGCGCAGATCAGCTCCGCCCCCGCCGCCTTCGCCGCGCGCAGATAGGCGGCGTGGAGCCCGGCCACGTCGATGTCCGCCGTGCTCGCCTCCAGCAGCCCGCGCCAAGGCCCCGGCCGGAGCCCCGGCACGAGCGCCGCGATAGCCGTCTCGTCGAGCGGTTCCAGCGCCACGCCGCTCCCCGCGAAGCGCGCCTCGAAGGCATCGAGCGCGGCGAAATCCGCTTGCCCCGCCAGATGCAGGGCGCTGCGCGGCGTCAGGAATCCGCGCTCGGAGAAGCTCTCCGGCGGCGAAGCGAGGAAATCCCCCGATGCACTGGTGAGCGGCTGCACGCCCGGCCCGCCATAGCTCTCGGTCCAGAAGGCGGCGGAGCGGCCGGTGGCGTGGTAACCGGGCAGCGCCTCCGCCTCGATCATCGCCACGGAGGCGAAAGGCGCGACTTCGGCGGCGAGGCTCGCGCCCGCCATCCCCGCGCCGACGATCACGACATCCACGCGCTTCACAGGGCCGGCGCCTTCCGGTCGAGAAAATCGTCGATGGCGGCGAGCGCGGGCAGGCGATTGTCGTCGGCCTCGCGCAACACCTCATGCCGCGCGGCGGGAAGCGTCAGCAGCTCCGCCCCGGGAAGCCGGCGCGCGGCTTGCGCGATCGCGCCGTTATCCACCAGCACGTCGAGCCCCGCCGCTTCCAGCAGCACGGGCATCGTCACCGCTTCGAGCGTGTGCGGCCGGGCGATTCGCGCAGCCCCGGCGAGCGCGGCACCCAGCCAGTTCCAGCTCGGCGGGCCGAGCGCGAGGCCGGGCTGCTGCCGCTTCCACCATTGCGAATCCTCATAGCGCTCGCGGCTGGCGGTGAGGCGGAACTGGCGGCGCGGGTCGTTGAGATTATCCCGCCACGCCGCGCGATGGCCGAGGCCGAGCAGCTTGGCGCTGCGCACCATCGCGCGCGCCAGCGGCGCGGGGATTCGCCGCGTGTTGAGCGCCAGCATCGGCGCCACCAGCACCAGCGCATCGAGCCTCAGCCCCCGCTCGGCGCAGGCACGCAGCGCGACATGCCCACCCATCGAGTGCGCCACCAGCACATGCGGCCCCGGCGTCCGCGCCTTCCAGGCCTCCACGAAGGCGAGAAGATCGTCGATCAGCGGGTCGAAGCTCAGCCGGTCGTCGGCCCATGCGCCGGGCACGAAGCGCCCCGAGCCGCCCTGCCCGCGCCAGTCGAATCCCTCCGCGGACCATCCGCGCCCGTGCCAGTGATCGCAGGCCTCCAGATATTTCTCGATGAAGTCCGCCCGGCCGGACTGGAACAGCAGGCTGCCGCGCCGGCCGGCCGCATCCCAGCGCCAGGCGCGATGCGCCCAGCCGTCGGCGGCCTCCCACGTCCAGAATCGCATCCCGTCCGGATGTCTGCGGCGGTCGAAGATCGAGTCGGCGGGGAGAACGTCTAAAGGCATCGTCCGGGCTGGTTACGGTTTGGCAAGCCCCGCCGTCTAGTGTCCGCGGCCATGCAGACGGCCTTGATCGGAATCATGGCAGGCGGCCTCATCGCCGCACTCGCCTACGCAACGTGGACGGATATCCGTTCGCGCATCATTCCGAATCCGCTCAACGCCGGCATCGCGCTTTCCGCGCCGCTGTGGTGGTGGGCCTCCGGGCTCAGCCCGTGGCCGGGGATGGCGATCCAGATCGCGCTCGGCGGCGCGGCTCTGCTGGTGTTCATGGGCGCTTTCGCCATGGGCGCGATGGGCGGGGGCGACGTGAAGCTGATCGCCGCGCTGGGCCTGTGGCTGATGCCGCTCGATTTCCTCCGGATGATCGTCTGGATGTCGCTGGGCGGCGGATTGCTCACCTTCGGAATGCTGATCTGGAAGTGGGCAAGGAAAAACGAGGGACAGCTTGAAATCCCATATGGAGTGGCAATCGCCGCTGCGACAGCGCCCGTTCTAGCCGAACGATATATTTACCATTTCCCGGGATAATCCGGGTTCAAGATGGACCTGGGCCTGTAGGGGGCGAACAACGTCATGGATGGAAAGAAGCTAGCACTGCTGATCGGCGCGTTATTCGTCGCCGCAGTGACCGCGATCATGGCGAAGAGCATGTTCGGCGCGTCGGGTGCTCCGCAGGTCATGGCCGCAGCCGCTCCCGTCCCGACCGGGCCGAAGGTGCTGGTGGCGACCAAGCCGCTGCCGGTCGGCACGATCCTCGGGCCGGATGCCTTCCGTTTCCAGCCCTGGCCGAAGGATCTGGTCGACGGCGCTTATTATGTCCAGGGTCAGGCCAACGCCGATCCGGCCAAGATGGCGGGCATGGTCGTCCGTTCGGAGATCACCGCCGGCCAGCCGCTGACCCAGGGCGCGCTCGTCTCGCCGCAGGATCGCGGCTTCCTCGCCGCCGCGCTGACGCCGGGGATGCGCGCCGTCACCGTGCCCGTGGGCGGCGCCACGGGCGTCGCGGGCTTCGTGTTTCCCGGTGACCGCATCGATCTCGTGCTGACGCAGGACGTTCAGGGCAGCGGCGACGGCGGACAGCCGCTTCGCGCATCGGAGACGATGATCCGCAACGTCCGCGTCCTCGCCACCGACCAGCGCACCGACAACCAGCCGACTCAGGACGGCAAGACCGACGTCCGCAATTTCTCGATGGTGACGCTGGAAGTCACCCCCAAGATGGCGGAGAAGATCGGCGTCGCGCAGAAGCTCGGCTCGCTGTCGCTGTCGCTGCGCCCGCTCGCCGACAACACGCAGGAGCTGGAGCAGGAGATCGCCGCCGGCGACATCAACGTCCCCGCAGGCACCGATCCCAAGGCCGAGCGCAAGATGCTGCTCGACATGGCAAGCCGCCCGCAGGACACCCAGACCACCTTCACGACCGGCGGCGATGTGTCGCGCTTCGCCCGCTCCTCGATGCCACGCACGCAGGTTGCGGCGGCCGCTCCGGTAGCGGGCGGTGCCCCGAGCCCGGCGGCTGCCGTCGTCTCCGGCCCGGTCGTTCGCGTCGCCCGCGGCAACACCGTCACCGACACGCCCGTGGGGGGGAAGTGATCATGTCGATGAACCCTGTCTATCGCCACGGCGCCGCGGGCACCGCGCTGGCCGCGGCCCTCGCGCTGGGCCTGATCGCCGCGCCCTCGGCACCCGCCGAGGCCAAGCCGGCCGCCGTCCGCCAGCACCGCATCGGTGTCCAGCCCGCGGCCTCGCAGCCGACCGTCACCACGGGCGGCGCGGCCGTCGCCGTGGCGCCGGGGCAGGCGATCACGCTTTCCACCGGACGCGGCCAGCTCATCATGCTGCCCCGCCCGATGAGCGACCTGTTCATCGCCGATCCCGCGATCGCCGACGTGCAGGTCCGCTCGCCCACCCGCCTCTATGTGTTCGGCAAGGCGAGCGGCGAGACGACCCTCTCCGCCACCGCCAGGGACGGCTCGGTGGTCTTCTCCAGCTCGGTGCGCGTCGGCCCGAACATCGGCAATATCGGCCAGATGCTGAAGATCGCGATGCCCGAGGCGCAGATCACGGCGACACCGATGAACGGCCTTGTCGTGCTGACCGGCACCGTCGCCGCGCCTGACGACATCGAGGAGGCGAGCCGCCTCGTCACCGCCTTCGTCGGCAAGGACGTGCAGGTGGTGAGCCGCCTCAAGACCGCGACGCCGCTTCAGGTGATGCTGAAGGTGCGGTTCGCCGAGGTCAGCCGTTCGTTCGACAAGAGCATCGGCTTCAACATCCTGACCAGCGATTCCACGGGCGGCTTCAAGTTCGGCCTCGGGCAGGGGCAGGCGATCGACCCCGACACGCTCAAGACCACCATTCCGACGACCGGATCGGTGCTGAACTTCGCCGGGCCGCTCGCCGGCCTCAACATCATGAGCGCGCTCGATCTCGCGGAGACCGACGGCCTGGCCACCACGCTCGCCCAGCCGACGCTGACCGCGCTTTCGGGCGAGACCGCGAGCTTCCTCGCCGGCGGCGAGATCCCGATCCCCGTGCCGCAATATCAGGGCGTCACCACGATCGAGTACAAGCAGTACGGCGTCAGCCTCGCCTTCACGCCGACCGTGCTCGGCGACGGGCGCATCTCGATGCGCGTGCGGCCCGAGGTCTCGCAGCTCGACAAGACCAACGGCGTGACGATCGGCAGCATCTCGGTGCCCGGCATCCTCACGCGGCGCACCGAGACCACGGTGGAGCTGGGCTCCGGCCAGTCCTTCGTCATCGGCGGCCTGCTCAACAACAATGCCAACAACTCGGTCAACAAGGCGCCCTTCCTCGGCGACCTGCCGATCATCGGGCAGCTCTTCCGCTCGAACGGGTGGAAGCGTGACGAGGATGAGCTGGTAATCGTCGTCACGCCCTATCTGGTGCGGCCGGTGTCGGACAACCGGATCGCGCTGCCGACGGACGGCTATCGCATGGCGAACGACGCGCAGATCATCGCGCTCGACCAGCAGGCCGACGGCAAGTCGGGCAAGAAGGGCAAATATCCCAAGGCCCTGCCGCCCGTCACCGCGCCGGCGCCCGATCCGTCGCGCAAGACCACGCCGGACGCGCCCGCTCCCGGCTTCTCGATCAATTGAGGATGATCGCCATGGCCCAGCAGCTTCGCTATTTCGCCATCGGGCGCGCGGCCCTCGCCCTCGCCCTCGCCACCGGAGCGCTTGCCGGGGCACATGCGGGAACGGTCAACCGTTCGGTGGAATCGGTCCATCAGCCGGTCGTCAGCCGCACGGATTATGTGATCGACGTGGCGACCTCGCCCAACGGCCTCGCCCCCGGTGAGGCGGATCGCCTGACCGGCTGGTTCGACGGGCTGAACCTCGGCTATGGCGACACCGTCGCGATCGACGATCCGTCCGGCTGGCGCGGCGACGGCGCGCGGGACGCGGTGTCGGCGGTCGTCGCGCGGTACGGAATGCTCGTGTCGCATGAGCCCGCGCCCGTCACCGCCGGGCATCCCGATGCCGGCACGCTGCGCATCGTGGTGAGCCGCGCGGTGGCCCATGTCGAGGGTTGCCCGGACTGGTCGCACGGCAATTTCTCCGAATATAGCGGTTCGTCCATGTCGAATTTCGGCTGCGCGAGCGCCAACAACCTCGCCCAGATGATCGCCAATCCGCAGGATCTGATCGAGGGCCGCACCGGCGACCGCTCGGGCGACGCGATGCTCAGCGTCAAGGCGATCAAGACCTTCCGCGATGCTGCTGCGACCGGGGCCGGCCCGCTCAAGCAGGAAAGCACGAAGACGGGGAGCAACTGATGAACGCACCCTTCCAGCACCGGACCGCCGGCACGCGCGATCCCTTCGCCGCCTTCGTCTGCGACGATGCGACCATGGACCTGCTCCACCCCATCGTCATCGAGAATGGCTGGGCGCCGGAGAAGGTGGTCCGCGGCGGCCTGCGCGCGGCCGTGCAGGCGCTTGCCATCTCGGCCAGCCCGATGATCCTGTTCGTCGACATGTCGGAATGCGGCGATCCGCTGAGCGACATCAATGCGCTCGCCGAGGTCTGCGAGCCGGGCACGGTGGTGATCGCCGCCGGCCAGGTGAACGATGTCCGCCTCTATCGCGACCTCGTCGCCAGCGGCATCCAGGACTATCTGCTGAAGCCGTTCAACCCCGACCAGATGCGCGAGGCGCTCGCCCATGCGCAGTTCACGCTCTCCGGCCCGCGCTCGGCCGAGCATGTGGTCGACCGTCCGCACCTGATGACGGCGGTGGTCGGCGTTCGGGGCGGCGTCGGCGCGTCGACCATCGCGACCTCGCTCGGCTGGCTGCTCGGCAATGCCGAGGGCCGCTCGACCGCGCTGCTCGATCTCGACGTGCATTTCGGCACCGGCGCGCTCGCCTTCGACGTGGAGCCGGGCCGCGGCCTCACCGACGCGATCGAGAATCCAAGCCGCATCGACGGCCTGTTCATCGAGCGCGCGATGGTGAAGGCCACCGACAAGCTCTCGATCCTGTCGGCGGAGGCCCCGCTCAACCAGCCGCTCATCACCGACGGTTCGGCCTTCTACCAGCTTCAGGAGGAGTTGAAGGCCGCGTTCGAGGCGACCATTCTCGACCTGCCCCGCCACATGCTGATCCAGCATCCGCACCTGCTGCACGACGTGCAGACCGTCGTGCTGGTGGTGGAACTGACGCTGGCCGGCGCGCGCGACACGATCCGCATGCTCTCCTGGCTCAAGGCGAACGTGCCGGCGGCGCAGGTGACGGTGCTCGCCAACCGCGTGGTCCCCGGCGCCGTCGGCGAGATCACGCGCAAGGAGTTCGAGGAGTCGATCGAGCGCAAGCTCAGCCTGTGCGTGCCCTATGACATCAAGCTGTTCTCGCAGGCCGCCAAGCTCGGCAAGCCGCTCGCCGAGATCGCCAAGTCGCACAAGACGGCGGCGCCGATCGGCGAGCTGGCCCGCTCCATCTCGCGCGCGGCCGACACGGGCGTCGCCAAGCCCGTCGAGAACGAGGAAAGCAAGTCGCTGCTCGGCAAGCTCGGCGATCTGAAGTCGCTGCTGCCCAGACGGAAGGCGAAGTGAGGCCAGCCGGCATCGCGCCGGGCTTCGAGGACAGGAAGGCGATCGGCTGATGTTTCCGGCAGTTCTTCTCGCATTCAGCGCCGCGCTTTCGCTGGGCTTGCTGGCCATGGCCTTTTCCGGGCCGTCGGCGAGCAAGGCCAAGTCGCGCCGGATGAGCGCGCTCAAGAACCGCCATACCGGCGGCGGCGACTCGTCGGTGACGGCCCAGATGCGGCGCGCGCTCACCCAGCGCGACACCAAACTCGATTCCTACGCCAGCCGTTTCCTGCCCAAACCCGAGCTGCTGCGTCAGCGTCTCGCCATGACCGGCAAGAGCTGGACGCTGGGCCAGTATGGCGCGGCATGCGCGGGCCTCGCCGCACTGGTGATCTTCCTGCTGGTCGTGAAGGGCGCGGGATTCCTGATCGCGCTGCTGGTCGGCCTCGCGGTCGGCCTCGGCCTGCCGCACAAGGCGGTCGGCTTCCTGATCGCGCGCCGGGTGAACCAGTTCACCGCGCGCTTCCCCGATGCGATCGAGCTTCTCGTGCGCGGCCTGCGATCGGGCCTGCCGATCACCGAGACGCTGGGCGTGGTGGGCAACGAGATCCCCGGCCCGGTCGGCGTCGAGTTCCGCCTGATCGGCGATCGCATCAAGATCGGTCGCACCATGGAAGCGGCGATGCAGGAAACGGCGGACCGGCTCGGCACGCCGGAATTCCAGTTCTTTACCATCACGCTCGCGATCCAGCGCGAGACGGGCGGCAACCTTGCCGAGACGCTCGCCAACCTCGCCGACGTGCTGCGCAAGCGCGCGCAGATGAAGCTCAAGATCAAGGCGATGTCCTCGGAATCGAAGGCGTCGGCCTATATCGTGGGCTCGCTGCCTTTCTTCGTGTTCGCTGCGGTCTATTTCATGAACCCCACCTATCTGATGGGCTTCTTCACGCAGACGCGCCTGATGATCGCCGGCGGCGTGGGCCTGATATGGATGGCGATCGGCGGCTTCATCATGGCCAAGATGGTCAATTTCGAGATCTGATCGGCGAGGACGAGACGAGATGTACACAGCGCCGCATCCGAGCATCATGGGCATCGATCTGAAGCTGATCGGCACGATGCTGGCCGGCATGGCGACGCTCGCCGTGCTGGTCGCGCTCTATGCCGCCACCACGGTGCGCAACCCGATGGCCAAGCGCGTGAAGGCGCTGAACGAGCGGCGCGAGCAGCTTAAGCTCGGCATCACCGCCTCCACCTCGAAGCGCCGCGCCAAGCTGACAACCCGCACCGAAGCCACCGACTGGATGCGCTCGACGCTGGGCAATCTGAAGGTGCTTCAGGACAGCCAGCTCAAGCAGGCGCAGATCAAGCTGCTCCAGGCAGGCATCCGCTCCAAGGATGCCGCCGTCGCGGTGATCTTCGCGCGCATGGTGCTGCCGATCGTGATCGGCGGCACGGCGCTGGTGGGCGTCTACGGCCTCGGCTGGTTCCCGACCAAGGGGCCGCTCTTCCATTATGCCGTCGTCGCCGGCGCGCTGGTGCTGAGCTACAAGGGGCCGGACATCTGGCTCAAGAACACCATCACCAAGCGCAGCGCCGCGATCCGCAAGGGCCTGCCCGACGCGCTCGACCTGCTCGTCATCTGCGCCGAGGCAGGCCTCACCGTCGACGCCGCCTTCAGCCGCGTGGCGCGCGAGCTGGGCAAGGCCTATCCGGAGCTGGGCGACGAGTTCATGCTCACCGCGATCGAGCTGGGCTTCCTCACCGAGCGCCGCCAGGCCTTCGAGAATCTCGCCACCCGCGTGGCGCTCGATCAGGTGCGCGGCGTCGTCACCACCATGATCCAGACGGAGAAATACGGCACCCCGCTCGCCTCCGCGCTGCGCGTGCTGTCGGCCGAGTTCCGCAACGAACGCATGATGCGCGCCGAGGAAAAGGCCGCCCGCCTGCCCGCGATCATGACGGTGCCGCTGATCCTCTTCATCCTGCCGGTGCTGTTCGTCGTGATCCTCGGGCCGGCGGCCTGCTCGATCTCCGACGCCATGTCCTCGGGCAAGATGGGCTGACGGACGGGGCGCGCGGGAACGCCGCCCCCTGCCCATTGGTTCTCCCTGCGCAACGAGGAGAGGACCGATGGGCTTTACCGCAAACCAGTGGGCGATCGTCGCCCTCGTGCTGGTGCTCGGCTGGCTGCTGGGCCTGGTGTCGCGCTCGGGCGGCGCGAAATGGCGCCGCGCCTATGAGGAGGAGCAGGTCGCCCGCATCGCCGCCGAGAAGCGCGAGCAGGCCGCCCGCGAGCATATCGCCGAGCTGGAGCGCCAGCTCGCCGGCCGGCCGATCGGCCCCGGCACGGCGGCAGCGATCGGCGCCGCGGCCTCCGGCACGCGCGACGACCTTGCCCTCATCCGCGGCATCGGCCGCAGCCGCGAGACCGTGCTGAACGAGGCCGGCATCCACAGCTACCGTCAGGTCGAGGACCTCTCCGCCACGGATGCCGAGGTGCTGGAAGCCCGCATGGGCCTGTCTTCAGGCACGATTGCGCAGGAGGAATGGCGGGAGCAGGCGGCCCTCCTGCGCAGCGGCCAGATCGAGGCGCACCGCGCGCGTTATCCATAATGTTCGACTTTTTCGATCAATTAGACGGATATTATATCGATCCTGTCGAGGCCGAAATGGCTGCATAAGTATCCCGCTACCGCCACCCGCTCTTTGGTGGCTTCAAAGGGGGATACTGCCATGAACGAGACCAGCCCTTCGCCCGCCGCCGCCCTGCCGCTCATCGGCCGCATCGGGATCGCCGCCATCTTCCTGCTCAGCGGCTTCTCGAAGCTCGCCGCGCCGGCCGCGACGATCGGCTATATCCAGTCCGCCGGCCTGCCGCTGCCGCAGGTCGCCTTCGGCATCGCCGCGCTGATCGAGGTGGGTGGCGGGCTCGCGCTGGTGCTGGGCTTCCGCACGCGCATCGTGGCGGCCATCCTGGCGGCGTTCGCGATCGTGACCGCCTTCGCCTTCCATCATGATCTCGCCGACCAGGGCCAGTTCATCAACTTCTGGAAGAATGTCGCCATGGCCGGCGGCCTGCTCCAGGTCGTCGCCTTCGGAGCCGGCCGCTTCAGCCTCGACGCCCGCCGCTGAGCGTTACTTCGGACTGGCCGGAGCCGCCTCCACGGGCGGCTTCGGCTGGTTGATGTAGGACTGGCCCGGCTGCAACGCCGGGTCTTCCTGCGAGCCGACATCCTCGGGCGGCTTGGCCATCGGGTCCGGCCCATGCTTGTGGCGCGCCGCCGCGCCGAAGGGCTGGGCCGGCTTGTCGTCGGCCGGCGCCAGCTTGACCGGGGCCGCCGCGACCAGCAGCGCCCCCATCATCATCACGATCACCGTCTTCATTTCATCCTCAGAGCCGCCTGCGCAGCCGCGAGCCGCGCGATCGGAACGCGATAGGGCGAAGCGGAGACATAATCGAGCCCGACCTTCTCGCAGAAGGCGATCGACGCCGGATCGCCGCCATGCTCGCCACAGATGCCGAGCTTGATGCCGGGGCGCGCCTCCCGCCCGCGGCTCGCGGCGATCTCGATCAGCTCGCCGACGCCGTCGGTGTCGAGGCTGACGAACGGGTCCTTCGCGTAGATGCCCTTCTCGACATAGACCGACAGGAAGCGCGCCGCATCGTCGCGGGAGACGCCGAGCGTGGTCTGGGTCAGATCGTTGGTGCCGAAGGAGAAGAACTCGCCCACCTCGGCGATCTCGCCTGCCTTCAGCGCCGCGCGCGGCAGCTCGATCATTGTGCCGACCAGATAGGCAAGGCGACGATCCTTCTCGACGAAGACCGCCTCGGCCGCATCGTCGATCACCTTCTTCATCAGCTCCAGCTCGCGCCGGGTGGCGACGAGCGGGACCATCACCTCGGGGATCGGCGCCTCGCCGGTCTTCGCCGCGACGTCGCACGCCGCCTCGAAGATGGCGCGGGCCTGCATCTCGTAGATCTCGGGGTAAGTGACGCCCAGACGGCAACCGCGATGGCCGAGCATCGGGTTGAACTCATGCAGTTCGGACGCGCGCTGCTTGAGCTGCTCGATGGTCAGCCCCGAGGCCTCGGCGACCTCGGCGAACTCCGCCTCCTCATGCGGCAGGAACTCGTGGAGCGGCGGATCGAGCAAGCGGATGGTGACGGGAAGCCCCGCCATGATCTCGAAGATCGAGGCGAAATCAGCGCGCTGCTCGGGCAGCAGCCTGGCGAGCGCGGCGCGACGGCCAGCCTCCTTCTCGGCGAGGATCATCTGGCGCACCGCCGTGATGCGGCCCGCGTCGAAGAACATATGCTCGGTGCGGCAGAGGCCGATCCCTTCCGCGCCGAAATCACGCGCGGTCTGGCAGTCGAGCGGCGTCTCGGCGTTGGTGCGGACCTTGAGGCGGCGCACCGCATCGGCCCAGCCCATCAGCGTGCCGAAATCGCCGACCAGCTCGGGCTGCACGGTCGCGACCTCGCCCGCCATCACCTCGCCGGTCGAGCCGTCGATGGTGATGACGTCGCCTTCCTTGAACTCGCGGCCCGAGGCGCGCAGGCGCTTGGCCTTGGCGTCGATCGCGAGGGTTCCCGCGCCCGAGACGCAGGGCCGCCCCATGCCGCGCGCCACCACCGCCGCATGGCTGGTCATGCCGCCGCGCGCCGTCAGGATGCCGCGCGCCGCGTGCATGCCGTGGATGTCCTCCGGCGACGTCTCGATGCGGACGAGGATCACCGCATCGCCGCGCTCGGCGCGCGTCTCGGCGGTCTCGGCGTCGAACACGACGATGCCGGACGCCGCACCCGGCGAGGCGGGAAGCCCCTTGGCGATCACATCGCGCGGCGCTTCCGGGTCGAGCGTCGGGTGGAGAAGCTGGTCGAGCGCCTGCGGATCGACGCGCAGGATCGCCGTGTCGCGATCGATCAGCCCTTCGTTCGCCATCTCCACCGCGATCTTGAGCGCCGCCTTGGCGGTGCGCTTGCCCGAGCGCGTCTGGAGCATCCAGAGCTTGCCCTCCTGCACGGTGAACTCGATGTCCTGCATGTCGCGATAATGCGTCTCCAGCAGGTCGAACACGCGGGCGAGCTCGGCATAGACCTCGGGCATCGCCTCTTCCATCGAGGGGGCCTTGGCGCCCGCCTCCTCCTTGGCGGCCTTGGTCAGATATTGCGGCGTGCGGATGCCGGCGACGACGTCCTCGCCCTGCGCGTTGATGAGGAACTCGCCATAATAAGCGCGGTCGCCCTTCGACGGATCGCGCGTGAAGGCCACGCCCGTCGCCGAGGTGTCGCCCATATTGCCGAACACCATCGCCTGCACGTTGACCGCCGTGCCCCAGTCGCCGGGGATGTCGTTCAGCCGGCGATAGACCTTCGCCCGCTCCGACTGCCACGAGCCGAACACCGCGCCGACGGCACCCCAGAGCTGCTCCTGCACGTCCTGCGGGAAGGGCTTGCCCCACTGCTCCTCGACCAGCGCCTTATAGCGCGTGACGAGGCCCTTCCAGTCCTCGGCCTCCATCTCGGTGTCGAGATTATAGCCCTTGTCCTCCTTGGCGATCTCCAGCGCTTCCTCGAAGCTGCCATGATCCAGCTCGAGCACGACGTCGGAATACATCTGGATGAAGCGGCGATAGCTGTCCCACGCGAAGCGCTCGTCGCCCGAGCCTGTCGCCAGCCCCTCGACCGTTGCGTCGTTGAGGCCGAGATTGAGGACCGTGTCCATCATCCCCGGCATCGACACGCGCGCGCCGGAGCGCACCGACACCAGCAGCGGGTTCGCCGCATCGCCGAAGCGCTTGCCGGTGATGCCCTCGATATGAGCGATGCCGGCGGCGACCTCGGCCTTCAGGCTGTCCGGGAAAACCTCGCCATCGTCATAATAGCGGGTGCACATCTCGGTGGAGATGGTGAAGCCCGGCGGCACGGGCAGGCCGATCGAGGCCATCTCGGCCAGATTGGCGCCCTTGCCGCCGAGCAGATTCTTGTCGCCCGCGCCGCCGTCGGAAACGCCGCCGCCGAAGCGATAGACATAGCGGGCCATGCCGTCCTCCCCCTTATTCGTTGCAGAACCGGTGGAGAGGACGGTGGCCACGATGTCTATCCCTCAATCTTGGAGAAGTCGGCGACCTTTTGCATTGCAGCACGCAATTTATCAAGCAAGGCAAGGCGCGTTTCGCGCTTCGTCTCATCTTGGGAATTGACCGTCACGTCATCAAAGAAGCGGTCAATAGTCGGACGAATGACTGACAACGCAGTCATCGCTTCTTCAAATTGCTCGCGCGCAATTGCCTGCTCCGCAACGGGGAGTTGCGTGTCGAGCATCTGCGCCAGCTCGCCTTCCGCGGCGTCCGGCTCGTAGGAAAAGCCGGTGAAGGCTTTCGGTTCCGTGCCCTTCTTGGCTTCGGCCTTGAGGATGTTGGCGGCGCGGCGATAGCCGGCGAGGAGGTTGGCACCGTCCTCGGTCTCGACGAAGGCCTGCAACGCCTTCACGCGGGCGAGCAGGCGGACGAGATCATCCTCGCCGCCGAGCGCGAACACCGCGTCGATGAGGTCGTGGCGCACGCCGGCTTCGCGCTGCTGGACCTTGAGGCGGTCGGCGAAGAAGTCGAGGACTCCTACCATGCCCTCAGCAGATTCCTTCGTCTCCTTCCGAAGATCCTCATCCTCCAGATACTTATC
The DNA here is from genome assembly GCF_000383095.1 of Sphingomonas sp. PR090111-T3T-6A. Classification (GTDB taxonomy): domain Bacteria; phylum Pseudomonadota; class Alphaproteobacteria; order Sphingomonadales; family Sphingomonadaceae; genus Solisphingomonas. The sequence goes on along the minus strand of NZ_AORL01000014.1, from coordinate 26,473 downwards.
TGTAAAAGTATCGAGATCTTCGATTGCGTTCCATTGATGCTTACGCGCCGCCTCCATGTCACGAATAACGTCCGGCGCCAGCAAGCTCATGATGCGCGGACGGATGGTAATTGGCGCCATCAGCCTAACAGCTTTTAGCAAGTTGAGGCGGATACCCCGCGCTTCCAAAACGCGCAGCACTCCCAAAGCGGCACGACGTAATGCAAAAGGATCGCGCGACCCGCTTGGGACCTCTCTGACGCTGAAAAATGCAAACAGCGTGTCCAGCTTGTCCGCCAGGCTTACCGCCACCGTCACCGGCGCGGTGGGGACGTCATCGCCCTGCCCGACCGGCTTGTAGTGATCGCGGATCGCGTCGGCGACGGCGTCGGGCAGGCCCTCGGCCCGCGCATAATAGCCGCCCATCACGCCCTGAAGCTCGGGGAACTCGCCGACCATGCCGGTGACGAGGTCCGCCTTGGCGAGGCGTGCGGCCTGCTCGGCCTGATCCGCGAGAGTGGCGCACCCGACAGGATTCGAACCCCCGACAATCCCCTCTTCCGCCAGCCAGCGGGCCAGCTTCGCCACGCGCTCCACCTTATCGGCGACGGTGCCGAGCTTCTCGTGGAAGACGATTTGGTCGAGCTTCTTCGCCTGCTCCGCTAGCGGAACCTTCAAGTCCTGCTCCCAGAAGAAGCGCGCGTCGGACAGGCGCGCCGCGAGCACCTTGGCGTTACCCTCGACGATCGCCTTGCCGCCGTCCGCCGCCACGATGTTGGCGGTGCAGACGAAAACCGGGGCGAGCCTCCCCTCGCCGTCGACGCAGGCGAAATATTTCTGGTTGGTCCGCATGGTGAGCTGGATCACCTCGCGCGGGACCGAGAGGAATTCCGGGTCGAAGCGGCCGAGCAGCGGCACCGGCCATTCGGTGAGGCCGGCATTCTCGTGGACCAGCCCCTCGTCCTCGACCAGCGTGAAACCGGCGATGGCGGCGGCCTCCTCGGCCTCCTCGCGCACGACCACGCGGCGCTCGCGATGATCGACCATGACGTGCGCGGCGTGGAGCGTCGCCTCATAGGCGTCGGCCGACGGGATCGAGATCGCACCCGTACTGTGGAAGCGATGGCCGACGGTCTCGCGGCCGCTCTCGATGCCGTCGATGCCGGTCGGCACCACGGCGTCGCCGAACAGCGCGACGATGCCCTGCAACGGGCGCACCCAGCGCAGGCTCTCGGACGAGGACGACGCCTTGCCCCAGCGCATCGACTTCGGCCACGGGAAGGCGCGGATGATCGCGGGGATCGCCTCGGCCAGCACGTCCGGCGTCGGGCGGCCCGGCTTGTCGATCACCGCGAAGAGCACCTTGTTGCCCTTGGCATCCTCACGCTCGACGAGTTGGTCGCGGGTGAGGCCGGTCTTGCCGAGGAAGCCCGCCAGTGCCTGCTCCGGCGCGTCCGCGCGGGGGCCCTTCAGCTCCTCGGAGACGGCCTCGGTCGCCGCCGGAAGCCCGCGCGCGATCAGCGCGAGGCGGCGGGGCGTCACGAAGCCTTCGATGTCCTTCGCCTTGAGCCCGGCCTTGGCGAGTTCCGCTTCCAGCAGGCGCACGAGATCGGCCGACGCCTTCTCCTGCATCCGCGCGGGGATTTCCTCGCAGAGGAGTTCGAGAAGGAAATCCGTCATGCCACCCACCCCGGAAACTGCTCCTGCCACGCGGGCGTATTCTTCTCGATCCACGACGCGCACGCGCCCTTCGCCAGATCGCGGACGCGGCCGATATAGGCCTGCCGCTCCGCCACCGAGATCACCCCGCGCGCCTGCAACAGGTTGAAGGTGTGGCTGGCCTTGATCGCCTGCTCATAGGCCGGCAGCGGGAGCTTCGCCTCGAGGCAGCGCTCGCACTCGGCCGCCGCCTTGCGGAAGGTGTCGAACAGCGCCTCGGTGTTGGCGATCTCGAAATTATAGGCGCTCTGCTGCTTCTCGTTCTCGAGGAAGACTTCGCCGTAGGTGACACCCTCGTCGTTGAACTTGAGGTCATACACCCGGTCCACGCCCTGGATGTACATGGCGAGGCGCTCGAGGCCGTAGGTCAGCTCGCCGGTGACGGGCTTGCAGTCATAGCCGCCGACCTGCTGGAAATAGGTGAACTGCGTCACCTCCATGCCGTCGCACCAGACTTCCCAGCCAAGGCCCCATGCGCCGAGCGTCGGGCTCTCCCAGTCGTCTTCCACGAAGCGGATGTCATGCTTGGTGAAGTCGATGCCGATCGCCTTCAGCGAGCCCAGATACAGCTCCTGAAGGTTCGCCGGCGAGGGCTTCAGCACCACCTGATACTGATAATAATGCTGGAGGCGGTTGGGGTTCTCGCCATAGCGGCCGTCGGTCGGGCGGCGCGAGGGCTGGACATAGGCCGCCTTCCACGGCTTCGGGCCGAGCGCGCGGAGCGTGGTGGCCGGATGGAAGGTGCCGGCCCCCATCTCCATGTCATAGGGCTGGAGGATCAGGCAGCCCTGATCGCTCCAATAATCATGGAGCGTCAGGATCAGCCTCTGGAAGCTCAGCGGCTCAGGATGGTGTGACATGCTTCCCTTATGGCGGGCGTGGTTCCGGATGGTCCCCGCCTTGGCGCAGCCCTCCCGCCCGGTCAAGCAAGCGCGGTTCGTCGCGCCCCGCTTGCGTGTCGGCGCACCGCGTGTAGGACGGCGGCATGAAGCTGAATCGCGCGGCTGTCCGCACCGCACTCCTCCTCGCGCTGCTCCAGCCCGCCCTGCCGCCTGCGCTGCTGGCGCGCCAGCCCGTCGAGCATAGCCGCGGCCACGCCCCCCATCCCGCGCTGTGGAAGCTGAGCAAGGGGCCGTCGACCATCTATCTGTTCGGCACGATCCACGCGCTCCCGCCCCATTTCGACTGGGAGACGCCGCAGATCCGCACCGCGCTCGCCCAGTCCGACCGGCTGGTGCTGGAGGCGGTGATCGATCAGGACCCGGCCAAGTCCGCCGCCGCGCTGATGCGGATCGGGATGCCGGCCTCGCCGCTGCCGCCGCTGGCCGAGCGGATCGCCCCCAAATATCGCCCGGCGCTGGCCGGCATGATCGCCAAGAGCGCCGTCCCCGCCGAGACGCTCAACGCGATGAAGACATGGGCCGCCGGGATGCTGCTGTTCGGCACCACCGTGCAGTCGCTCGGCGTCAGCAGCGCGGACGGCGTGGAGGAGCGGCTGAAGACGATGTTCCGCACCACCGGCAAGCCGATCGAGGGGCTGGAGACGCTGGAACAGCAGCTCGGCTTCTTCGACACGCTGACCGAGCCGCAGCAGCGCGACTTCCTCGAAAGCGTGGTCGACCAGAAGGGCGACGATGCGGCCGATTTCGGCAAGATGCTCGGCGCCTGGTCGCATGGCGACGAGAAGGGCATCTCGGCCAGCTTCGACAAGGACATGAAGAAGTCCGACGTGCTGCGCACCGTGCTGATCGCGCGGCGGGACCAGCATTGGGCTGACGCGATCGTCAGCCGCCTCGGCCAGCCGGGGACGCAGTTCGTGGCGGTCGGCGCGGGCCATCTGGTCGGGCCGGATTCGGTGCAGGCGATGCTGGCGAAGCTCGGCTACAAGGCGGAGCGGGTGGAGTAGATCGGTCGACGCATCAACAAATCGATCGATAGATAGACTCTTGGCGCGCTTTGCATTATGCGCGCCCGCTTGCCGCACAGGGTCATCCCTGGAGGCCTGTGTGGCATGTCACATTGTTATTTGGAGAATTGAGCGATGAGCGATCAGCTGACGCTGTCCGCCGAAACGCGCGATCGGGCTGGCAAGGGAGCCTCCCGCCATCTGCGTCGTGAAGGCCGCGTCCCCGCCGTGATCTACGGCGACAACAAGGAACCGGTTTCGATCCACGTCAACGAGCGTGAACTCATGAAGGCGCTGAACACCGGCCACTTCATGAACTCGGTCGTGATGATCGAAGGCGCCGGCGCCGCGATCCGCACGCTGCCGAAGGACGTGCAGCTGCACCCGGTCACCGATCGCCCGCTCCACGTCGACTTCTTCCGCATCGGCGAGCACTCGACCGTGCACGTCAACGTGCCGCTGGTCTTCGTCGACGAAGAGCTGTCGCCGGGCCTGAAGCGCGGTGGCGTTCTCTCGATCGTCCGTCACGAGATCGAGCTCGTCGTCGATGCGGCGAACATCCCCGACCAGATCACCGTCAGCATGAACGGCTTCGACGTCGGCGAGTCGGTCCACATCTCGTCCGTCGCCCTGCCGACCGGCGCGAAGCTCGCGATCGAAGACCGCGACTTCACCGTCGCGACGATCGCCGCTCCGTCGGCGCTGAAGTCGGCCGAAGGCGCCGCGGCTGACGAAGCCGAAGGCACCGCCGAGGCGTAAGCCACACTCCCCCGTCATTCCGGCCCTCGCGCCGGGATGACGGGGCGAGACGATGCCGGGAGGCCCATCGATGCAACTCTGGGTCGGCCTCGGCAATCCGGGCGCGCAATATGCGCTGCACCGGCACAATGTCGGCTTCATGGCGGTGGACGCCATCGCCGAGGTCCATGGTTTCGAGCCGTGGAAGAAGCAGTTTCGCGGATGGTCTTCGCTGGGCCGCATCGGCTCGCAGCGCATCCTGCTGCTCAAGCCCGCCACCTTCATGAACGAGAGCGGCCTGTCGGTTGGCGAAGCGGCGCGCTTCTACAAGCTCGACGTAGGCGCGATCACCGCCTTCCATGACGAGCTGGATATCGCCCCCTTCAAGGTGAAGGTGAAGACCGGCGGCGGCGCGGCCGGGCATAACGGCCTGCGCTCGATCGATCAGCATATGGGGCAGGACTATCGCCGCGTCCGCCTCGGCATCGGCCATCCGGGGCACAAGGACCGGGTGACGGGTTATGTGCTGGGCAACTACGCCAAGGCGGAGATGGACCCGCTCGCCGACATGCTCGGCGCGGTGGCGGCGGAAGCGCCATGGCTCGCCGCCGGTGGCGATGCGCGCTTCATGAACGAGGTCGCGCTCCGCCTTCAGGACTGACCGCCCCCCTAATCCGCCGCCAGATCGCGCGCCACCTCGGCCAGCAGCCATTCCCGGAACCGCTTGATCTTGGGCACCGCGCGCCGGTGTTCCGGCACCACCAGCCAATAGGCATAGCCGCGCGTCGAGGTCTGCGCGAAGGGCCGGACCAGCCGCCCCTCGGCCAGGTCGTTGCGCCAGAAGAAGGGGGTGAGCATCGCCATCCCCTGCCCCGCCATTGCGGCATTGCCCTCGTTCGCCTGCGAATCCATGCGCACGCCGGGCCGCATGTCGCCTTCCGCCACCTTGACCCCGGCCTCGCGCAGCCAGTGCGACCACCACGGATCATGGGGCGAGATCATCGGCAGGCGCAGCAGATCGGCGGGATGGAGCCGGTCGCCGCCATGCCGCTCCAGAAAGGCGGGACTGCACATCGGCGTGAAGTCGACCGGGATCAGCAGGTCCGCCGCCAGCCCCGGCCAAGGCCCCCGCCCCGCGCGCACCGCCACGTCGACCTCATCGGTCACGAAATCGGTGAGCGCATCGTTCACCGACAGCCTGACCGCCATCTCCGGATGCGCCATCTGGAAGCCGCCCAGCCGCCACGCCAGCCATGTGTTGGCGAAGGTGAGCGAGGTGGAGATGGTCAGCATCCCCTCATCCTCGGTGCGCAGCTGCGCGAAGGCGGCGTCGATCGCATCGAAGGCCCGCCCGATCGGCGCGGCGGCACGGCGGCCAGCGTCGGTCAGCATCACGCGCCGCTTCTCGCGCCGGAACAGCGGCACGCCCAGACGCTCCTCCAGCAGGCGGATCTGATAGCTCACCGCCGCCTGGGTCATCCCCAGCTCGGTGGCGGCGGAAGTGAAATTCTCGTGGCGCGCGGCCGCCTCGAACACGCGGACGGCGGCAAGGGGCGGAATGCGGCGCATAAGGCAGATGATAAGGCCAGCTTGTCAACGACGTCCAGCCTTTCGTTGGCGCGCGCCGGCCAAACTTGCCATTTTCCAATGCGGACAGGGAACCCGCTCAGGGGATGGAGGCGACGATGATCGATCAGGAATTGGCACAGATGTGGGCCAGCCATCATGTGGCGCTCGGAAAATGGGTGCGCGATGCGGCGCATCAGGTCGGCGATGCGTTCCGTGTTCTGGCGCGCGTCCAGTACGACCGGCCGTGGGATCGGGACGGACAGCCGCGCGCGCGTCATTGAAAAGCCGGCCCGGTTTCGTTAGAGGGCGTCAACGCCCCGGCTGCGTCCGCAAACGCACCGGGGCGTCCGTCTTTTAGGCCGACAGGAACCGCGCATGGCACGCCGCCGCCAGATTTACGAAGGCAAGGCCAAGATCCTCTATGAGGGCCCCGAGCCTGGCACTCTCATCCAGTATTTCAAGGATGACGCCACCGCGTTCAATGCCCAGAAAAAGGGCACGATCAGCGGCAAGGGCGTCCTCAACAACCGCATTTCCGAGCATGTCTTCACGATGCTCGGCAATATCGGCGTGCCGACGCACTTCATCCGCCGCCTGAACATGCGCGAGCAGCTCATCCGGCAGGTCGAGATCGTGCCGATCGAGGTGGTGGTGCGCAACGTCGTGGCGGGCTCGCTCGCCAAGCGCCTCGGCATCGAGGAGGGCACGCAGCTCCCCCGCACGATCATCGAATATTATTACAAGGACGATGCGCTGGGCGACCCGATGGTCACCGACGAGCATATCGCCTGCTTCGGCTGGGCCAGCCAGGAAGAGATGCACGACATCGCCGACATGGCGATCCGCGTGAACGACTTCCTGACCGGGCTGTTCGCCGGCATCAACATCCGCCTGATCGACTTCAAGCTCGAGTTCGGCCGGATCTACGAGAACGACTTCGCGCGGATCATCCTCGCCGACGAGATCAGCCCGGACGGCTGCCGCCTGTGGGACATGACCACCAACGAGAAGCTCGACAAGGATCGCTTCCGCCGCGATCTCGGCGGCGAGGTGGAGGCCTATCAGGAGGTCGCCCGCCGTCTCGGCCTGCTCCCCGAGGGCGCCGAGAATGCCGTGCTCGACCTTGAGAGCCATCGCAAGAAGCGGGGCCAGTAACCTTCGGCATGACGGTGAAACGGGCGGACTCGCTCCGCCAGGCGATTGGTATCGCCCGCGTCCTGGGCATCCTGGGCATCATCTATGTCCATGCCTGGACCGGGCGGACCGCCGAGGAACTCGCGATCCTCGACCAGAGCCCGCAGGGAGTGCTGCGCTGGGCGCTGATCGAGATGGTCGGCTACAGCGCGGTGCCGCTGCTCGGCATCATCTCGGGCTGGCTCGCCGGCCCCTCCTCGGCCAGACGCAGCTATCGGGATTTCGTCGCGGTCAAGGCGCGGACGATCCTGCTCCCCATGCTGCTGTGGAATGCGATCACCATGGCCGTGGTCGTCGGGCTCGCCGTCTGGGCCGGGCTCGCGGCGCCTGTGCCGAAGAACCTCGCCGAAACGCTCGACTGGTGGCTGTGCCTCACCCAGCCCAACCCCATCAACGTCCAGATCGCCTTCCTGCGCGACCTGTTCGTCTGCATGACGATCGCGCCCTTGCTGGCCCGGCTGCGGGACGGCTGGCTGGTAGCCCTGCTGCTGCTGACCGTGGCGTGGGCGATCACCGCTTACGCATTCCCCCTGCTGCTCCGCCCGCAGATCCTGAGCTTCTTCCTGATCGGAATGCTGGCGCGGCGGCATGACCTGATCGAGCGGATCGCCCGGTGGCGCCTCATCACCTGCGTCACGCCCTATCTGGTGATGGTGCCGATGCTGGTGTGGCTCACCAGCTCGGACGACGTGTGGCTTCGCGGCCACCTCCATCGCACCAATACGGTCGATCTCGTCATGCGGGTCTCCGCCGCGCTGGCGCTGTGCCGTGTCTCTATGGCGCTGGCGCCCACCCGTGCCGGCGCGTTCATCCTCAAAGGCGAGCACTACGCCTTCCTGCTCTTCTGCTGCCATATGCTGCTGATCTGGTGCGGCGGGCCGGTGATCGGGCTTTGGACGGGGCCGCTCGGCAGCCCTCTTTATCCAGCCCTGCTCATCGCCGAGCCGATTCTCGTGTTCCTCCCCACCATCCTGATCGGACGGACGCTCGAAGCCGTCTCTCCCGCCCTCGCCAATGTGCTGAGCGGAGGCCGCCTCGCCGCGCCGAAGGGCCGCGCCCCCTTGCCCCGAAGCGCCGCTTCCGTCAAAGAGCCCGCAAACTCGCCCCCCGGAGCAGCCTCATGAAGACCCGCGTCATCGTCACCCTCAAGTCCGGCGTGCTGGACCCGCAGGGCAAGGCCGTCCATCATGCGCTGGCCGGCCTCGGCTTCGGCGGCGTCAACGATGTCCGCGTCGGCAAGATCGTCGAGCTGGACCTCGCCGACGGCACCAGCGAAGCCGAGATCGACGAGATGTGCCGCAAGCTGCTCGCCAACACGGTGATCGAGAATTACCGCATCGAGCAGGCCTGAGGAGTAGCCACGATGAAGAGCGCCGTCATCGTCTTCCCCGGCTCCAACTGCGACCGTGACCTCGCCGTCGCCTTCCGCGACGTGACCGGCAAGGACGCCGCCATGGTGTGGCATGGCGAGAGCACGCTGCCCGACGGCATCGACGTGATCGGCATCCCCGGCGGCTTCTCCTATGGTGACTATCTGCGTTCCGGCGCGATGGCCGCCCGCTCGCCGGTGATGCGCGCCGTCGCTGAAGCCGCAGCCAAGGGCGTCGCCGTGATCGGTGTGTGCAACGGCTTCCAGGTGTTGACCGAGGCGGGGATGCTGCCCGGCGCGCTGATGCGCAACGCGACGCTGAACTTCGTCTGCCGCGACGTCGACCTGACGGTCGCCAATAGCCAGACGATGTTCACCAGCAAATATGCCGACGGCCAGTCGATCCGCATCCCGGTCGCGCACCATGACGGCAATTTCTCCGCCGATGAGGCGACGCTCGACCGCCTGGAAGGCGAAGGCCGCGTGGCCTTCCGCTATGCCGGCAACGTCAACGGCGCCGCGCGCAACATCGCCGGCATCGTCAACGACGCCGGCAATGTGCTCGGCCTCATGCCCCATCCGGAGCGCATGACGAGCGACGCCCATGGCGGCACCGACGGCCGTCGCATCTTCGAAGGCCTGTTCGCGGCTCTCGCTTAAGCGACTGCGGGCGTCGCGACCGCCACGGCAATCAGCACGGCTGCCGCGACCAGCGCCCAGACAAGTCTCATCGCGCCTCTCCTGTCGCAAGGTCGCGGCATCAACGCGCGGGGGCGCCCGCCGTTGCCGTGCGACACTGGCCTTGGCGCGCCTTGTCCGCTAACGGGCAAGGCAACTTCCGTTCTTTGACCAAGGTACACGCATCATGGGTTTCCGCTGCGGCATTGTCGGCCTGCCCAACGTCGGCAAGTCGACCCTCTTCAACGCGCTGACCGAGACGGCCGCCGCGCAGGCCGCGAACTATCCCTTCTGCACGATCGAGCCGAATGTCGGCCAGGTCGCCGTGCCCGATCCGCGCGCCGACAAGCTCGCCGAGATCGCCGGCTCCGCCAAGATCATCGAGACGCAGCTCGGCTTCGTCGACATCGCTGGCCTCGTGCGCGGCGCGTCGAAGGGCGAAGGCCTCGGCAACCAGTTCCTCGCCAACATCCGCGAGGTGGACGCAATCGTCCACGTCCTGCGCTGCTTCGAGGATGGCGACGTCACCCACGTCGAAGGCAAGGTCGATCCCATCGCCGACGCCGAGACGGTCGAGACCGAGCTGATGCTCGCCGACCTCGACAGCCTCGAGCGCCGCGTACCCAATCTCCAGAAGAAGGGCGCGCAGGGCGACAAGGACGCCAAGGCGCACGCCGCCGTCCTCGCGCCGGTGCTCGACCTGCTGCGCGACGGCAAGCCCGCCCGCCTCGGCCGCCCGAAGGACCCGGAAGAGGCCGCCCTCTTCGATCAGGCGCAGCTCCTCACCGGCAAGCCCGTGCTCTACGTCTGCAACGTCGAGGAAAGCTCGGCCGCCGAGGGCAACGCGCTCTCCGCCCGCGTGTTCGAGAAGGCCAAGGCCGAGGGCGCGCAGGCCGTCGTCGTCTCCGCCGCGATCGAGGCCGAGATCGCCACCATGGCGCTCGAAGACCGCGCCGAGTTCCTCTCCGACCTCGGCCTCACCGAGACCGGCCTCGCCCGCGTGATCCGCGCCGGCTATGCGCTGCTCGACCTCATCACCTTCTTCACGGTCGGCCCCAAGGAAACCCGCGCCTGGACCGTCACCAAGGGCGCCAAGGCCCCGCAGGCCGCCGGCGTGATCCACACCGATTTCGAGCGCGGCTTCATCCGCGCCGAGACGATCGCCTATGAGGATTATGTCGCGTTCAAGGGCGAGGCCGGCGCGCGCGACAACGGCAAGCTGCGCTCGGAAGGCAAGGAATATGTCGTCGTCGACGGCGACGTGATGCTGTTCCGCTTCAACGTCTGACCGGTTTCGGGGCGGCGGGGCCGGCCGCCGCCCCTCCCCTTATCTGTTCTGGTCCACCGCGTCGCCGACCTTGTCGGCCGTGCGCGACACGCTGTCCGCGGCGCCCGCGATGGCCTTGTCCTTGGCGTTCTGCTGCGGCGCCATGGTGAAGAGATAGAAGGCGCCGACCGCCACCGCGAACAGCAGCACGATCGCCAGCAGGATCGTGCCCCCGCCGCCGCGCCGCTCGATGATCGTGGTGTGCGTACCGCCTTCGGCACCGGTGGTGCGATCCTCGTCCATAATCAGCCTCTCCCGAAGCCCCGCCCCTTCAGAACCGGCCTCCCCGTGCCCCGGTTCCGCTTTTGGCTATCCGTTGCGATCTGCTACGCAGTAGGCAGAGGAGACGGACATGCCTTATTTCGAGGATTTCACGGTCGGCCAGACGGCCTCCTTCGGCCATTATGAAGTGACGCGGGACGAGGTGCTGGAGTTCGGCCGCCGCTGGGATCCGCAGCCCTTCCACCTCTCCGACGAGGGCGCCGCCGCCACCCATTTCGGCGCGCTCTCGGCCAGCGGCTGGCACACCTGCGCGATGACCATGGCGATGACGGTCGCCGAATGGGACAAGAGCGAGGGCGGCACGCTGGGCGCGATCGGCGTGGACAATCTGCGCTGGCTCAAGCCCGTGCGCCCCGGCGACGTGCTGCGGCTGGAGGCGGAGATCATCGAGACGCGCCCCTCCGGCTCGCGCCCCGACATGGGATCGGTGAGGAGCCGCAACACGGTCTACAACCAGAAGGACGAGCCGGTGATGCGCTTCGAGCCGATCGTGCTCTACCGGCGGCGAGGCTGATCTCATGATGGACGCCGCTGGGATCGGGGCGCTCGAAGATTATCTGCACCGCCAGATTCCGCTGTCGGCCGCGATGCAGGTGTCGGTCCGCTTCGCCTCGGCCGAGAGCGTGGTCCTCCACGCCCCGCTGGAACCCAATATCAACCACAAGAGCACGCTGTTCGGCGGGAGCGCCTCGGCGATCGCGACGCTGGCGGCGTGGACGCTCCTCCACGTCCGGCTCAGGGCAGCGGAGATTCCCTGCCACCTCGTGATCCAGTCCAACCGGATGGACTATGACCGCCCCGTCCTCGGCGCGTTCGAGGCGCGGGCGACCCTGCCCGACCCGGATGCGTGGCCGGGCTTCCTCGCCATGCTCGTCCGCAGGAAGCGGGCGCGGATCGAGGCGCAGTCCGTGCTGCTGTTCGACGGCGAGGTGGCGGGCCGGTTCGAGGGGCGATTCGTGGCGCTGCTCGCCTGAGCGCGGCTCAGCCTCAGGCTTGCCACGCCGCCATCGCCGCGACGGTCGAGGTGGTGAGCGGCGCGGGCAGCGCATCCAGCGCGAACCAGTCGAGCCCGGCATGTTTCTCCGGCTCGAGGATGCGCGACGTTCCTGCATAGGCCTCGGCCAGATACACCGCCGCGACCCAGTGCGTGCCGCCCGCGCGGTCGATCTGGTCGACGAAGCAGAGCAGCTCGCCTGTCTCAACGACGATCCCCAGTTCCTCCTCGACCTCGCGCCGCGCGGCGACGGCCGCCGTCTCGTAGAGATCGACCTTGCCGCCGGGCAGGCCCCAGCAGCCGCTCTCCGGCTCGGTCGCCCGCTTGAGCAGCAGGATGCGGCCCCCGACGATGATCGCGACGCCGCAGCCGACGCGGGGCTCCGTCTGCATCAGTCGCCCTCGAAGCTCACCAGCGTGGTGACGGGTACGCCCTCGGCGCGCAGCTTGTCGGCGCCGCCAAGGTCCGGCAGGTCGATCACGAACGCCGCGCCGACCATCTCGGCGCCCGCCTGACGCAGCAGGCGCACGGCGGCGAGCGCGGTGCCGCCTGTCGCGATCAGGTCGTCGACCAGCAGCACCTTCTGCCCCGGCACCAGCGCATCCTCATGCATCACCACGCGGTCGGTGCCATATTCGAGCGCATAGTCGACGCCGATCGTCACGCCCGGCAGCTTGCCGTCCTTGCGGATCAGCACCAGCCCCTTCGAGAGATGATGCGCCACCGCGGACGAGAAGATGAAGCCCCGCGCCTCGATGCCGGCGATCAGGTCCACGCCCTCCGGCGCCGCCTCCGACAGGCGCGACACCGACGCCGCGAAGCCCTTGGGATCGAGCAGCAGCGTGGTGATGTCGCGGAACTGGATGCCGGGCTTGGGGAAATCGGGAATGGCGCGGATCAGCGCGGCGAGGTCTTCATGATGGGCGGCGGTCATCCGGGGGCTCCGTCGAAAACAAAGGTCACAAAAGAGGCGGGCCGGGAGGCCGCCGGGTGGTTTCCCACCCCGGCGGCGCCCCGGCCCGTCCGGTTCCTGCGTCCTTTAGCTCAGTGCTTCTTGCCGGCCCAGATGTTCCGGTACGCCGCGAAGACCAGACCGGTCGCGATCAGCAGATAGAGGATCACGGCCACGCCGGTGCGATGGCGGTTCTCCAGCTTCGGCTCGGCGGCCCACATCAGGAAGGCGGACACGTCGGTCGCCATCTGCTGCTTCGTCGCCTTGGTGCCGTCCGCGTAGGTCACCTGACCATCGCTGACGAGCGGCGGCGGCATCGCGATGTTGAGGTTCGCGAAATAGGGGTTGAAGTGCAGGCCGGTCGGCACCTGGAAGTCCGGGAACTCCTTCTTGAGCGAGGCCGGCACGTCCTCATAGCCCGTCACCAGCGACTCGACGTACGCCGGCCCGCCCTCGCGCGCCTTGGCGAGCAGCGACATGTCCGGCGGCAGGGCGTTGTTGTTCGCCGCCCGCGCCGCCGTCTCGTTGGCATAGGGGCCGGGGATGAAGTCCGACGGGATCGACTTGCGCGTCGCGGGCTCGCCGGTGTCGGGGTTGATCGAGGGCGTCTCGGTCGCCCAGTTCTTGGCGATGGCCTTCACCTCGGGCTTGGAAAAGCCGATCTCCTCCAGATCGCGGAAGGCGACCAGCCGCATCGAGTGGCAGGCTGAGCAGACCTCCTTGTAGACCTGGAAGCCGCGCTGGAGCTGCTGCCGGTCATAGCGGCCGAGCGGCCCCTCGAAGCTGTAGTGCACCTCATTGGGTTCGCGATGATATTTGTCCGCCGGCTGAAGCGCGGTCGGATCGCGGTGGGAGAAGAAGGCGCAGGCCAGCGCCAGCACGAACAGCGCACCGACGATCGGAGCGATGAAGGGAGCGAAGAAGCGAAGCATGTGCGTTCAGTCTCCCTTGGATCAGGCGGCGGCGTGGCCGGTCGCGGCGTCGTCCGCCCCTTCGCCCAGCACCGATTCGGTGATCGAGTTGGGCAACGGCAGCGGCTTCTCCAGCCAGGCGATCAGCGGAATGATGATGAGGAAGTGCGCGAAGTAATAGGCCGCCGCGAACTGGCCGATGCGCACATAGGGCTCGACCGCCGGGCTCTTGCCGATGAAGCCGAGCAGCAGCACGTCCGCCACCAGCACCCAGAAGGCGATGCGGTACATCGGACGGAACCGCGCCGAGCGGATCGGCGAACGATCGATCCACGGCAGGAAGAAGAGCAGCGCGATCGCCGAGAACATCGCCACCACGCCCCACAGCTTCGCCGGCACCCACAGGAAGTCGAAGGTGAAGGCACGCAGGATCGCGTAGAAGGGCCAGAAATACCATTCCGGCACGATGTGCGCGGGCGTCGAGAGCGGGTTGGCCGCGATATAGTTATCCGGGTGCCCCAGCGCGTTCGGCGCGAAGAAGAGCAGCAGCGAGTAGCAGATCATGAACACGCCGAGGCCGAAGCCGTCCTTGGCGGTGTAATAGGGGTGGAAGGGCACGGTATCCTGCGGCCCCTTCACCTCGACGCCGGTCGGGTTGTTCGAGCCTGGAATGTGCAGCGACCAGATGTGCAGCACGATCACCGCCGCGATCACGAACGGCAGCAGATAGTGGAGCGAGAAGAAGCGGTTGAGCGCGGCGTTGTCCGGCGCGAAGCCGCCCAGCAGCCATTGCCGCACCGGCTCGCCGACCACGGGAATGGCCGAGAAGAAGCCGGTGATGACCTGCGCACCCCAATAGCTCATCTGCCCCCAGGGGAGCACATAGCCCATGAAGGCCGTCGCCATCATCAGCAGGAAGATCACGACGCCCAGCAGCCAGACCATCTCGCGCGGGGCCTTGTACGAGCCGTAATAGAGGCCGCGGAAGATGTGCAGATAGACGACGATGAAGAAGAAGCTCGCGCCGTTCATATGGGCGTAGCGGATCAGCCAGCCCGAATTGACGTCGCGCATGATGTGCTCGACCGAATCGAACGCCACCAGCCCGTTGGCGGCATAATGCATCGCCAGAATGACGCCGGTCAGGATCTGGATCACCAGCGCGGCGCCGGCGAGAACGCCGAAGTTCCAGAAGTAATTGAGGTTGCGCGGCACCGGATAGCCGGCGCCCACCGCGTTGTAGACGAGGCGCGGAAGCGGCAGCTTCTCGTCCATCCAGCGCATGAAGGGATTCTTCGGCGCGTAATGCTCAGCCCAGGGGAAGCTCATAAGATCTACCTCAACCGATCTGGCGGTTAGCCGATTTGAACCGTGGTGGCCGACTTGAAGCTATATTCCGGCACGACGAGGTTCTTCGGCGCGGGACCGCCCCGGATGCGGGCTGCGGTATCGTATTGCGAACCGTGGCACGGGCAGAAATAGCCGCCATAAGGCCCGCGATTCTCGCGCGGCGTGATGCCGAGCGGCACGCAGCCGAGATGGGTGCACACCGCCATCGTGATGAGCCAGTTCTTGTGGCCGGGCTTGGTGCGCTGCTCCAGCGTCTCGGGGTCGCGCAGCGACGCGAGCGGCACCGCATCCGCGTCGGCGATTTCCTTGGGCGTCAGGTTGCGGACGAAGACCGGCTGCTTGCGCCAGCTCACCTTGATGCCCGAACCCAGCTCGATCTTCGAGATATCGACCTCGATCGAGGCCAGAGCCAGCACGTCGGCCGACGGGTTCATCTGGTTGACCAGCGGAATCACCACCGCTGCCGCACCCACGCCCGCGAAACTGACAGCGGCAATATTCAGGAAGTCGCGGCGGCGAGGCCCCTGCCCTTCCTCTTCACCCCCGATGATCGGAGGCCGCTGATTGGGGTCGTCGGTGGTCTCAAGCGTCGCCATGCACTCAGCCCCTCAACATTCTAGAACGTCACCTCTTGGAGGAGAGATGGCCCAGAACGCCGCGGACATCCCCCAAGCAAACGCAACGGTTCCATGTATCCTGAAACTCGTCCACGGGATTGATAGCGTTCGTATTGCGGCTTTGCCAACCACGTTTTTGTAGCGCTTGCGGAACCACCGCCGGAAGCCTAGCGGCAATACATGCGGATCGCGCTTCATCAGCCCGAGATCGCCGGCAATGTCGGCACCATATTGCGCCTCGCCGCCTGCCTTGGCCTTCCTGTCGATGTGATCGAGCCGTGCGGCTTCGCCTTTTCGGATCGCGCGCTGGCGCGGGCGGGCATGGACTATGCAGAGCGCGCTGCCGTCACCCGCCATGCCGAATGGAGCGCCTTCCGCGCCGCGCGCACCGGGCGGCTGGTCCTCTTCACCACCGCCGGCGACATCCGCCTGCCCGACATGCGGTTCGAGCCGGGCGACGTGCTCCTGTTCGGGTCGGAGGGGTCAGGCGCGCCCGCGCATGTCCATGAGGCGGCTGCGTGCCGCGTCCGCGTTCCGATCGCGCCCGACGCGCGTTCCCTCAATCTCGCTATCGCCTGCGCCATGGCCGCGGGCGAGGCGCTTCGGCAGACAGGAGGCTGGCCCACATGATCCCCTTGGACGAGCAACAGACCCGCGCCCGCGCCTGGTTCGAGAGCCTGCGCGACCGCATCTGCGCCGCGTTCGAGGCGATCGAGCGCGAGGCCGGTTCGTCGGCCGCCTTCGAATACACCCCGTGGGATCGCGAGGATGTCTCCGGCCCCGGCGGCGGCGGGGTGAAGGGCCTGATGAAGGGCCGCGTGTTCGAGAAGGTGGGCGTCAACGTCTCCACCGTCGCGGGCAGCTTCTCGCCGGAGTTCGCCAAGTCGATCCACGGCGCGCACGACGATCCGCGCTTCTTCGCGACCGGGATCAGCCTCGTCGCGCACATGGCGAACCCGCATGTGCCGGCCGTCCACATGAACACGCGCTTCCTGCGCACCACCAAAAGCTGGTTCGGCGGCGGGGCGGATCTCAACCCGCCCATCCCCTATGAACAGGACACCGCCGACTTCCACGCGGCGATGAAGGCCGCCTGCGACGCGCACAAGCCGGTCGGCGACTATCCGCGCTATGCCAAATGGGCGGAGGATTATTTCCATATCCCGCACCGCAAGGTGCAGCGCGGCGTGGGCGGCATCTTCTACGATCATCTCGACGCCGACGGCGCGCATTTCGAACCGGCCTTCGCCTTCACGCAGGCGGTGGGCGAGGCCTTCCTGTCGATCTATCCGAAGATCGTCCGCCGCCGGCTCGACACGCCCTTCACGCCCGAGGAGGAGCGGCAGATGCTCGCCTGGCGCGGCCGCTATGCGGAGTTCAACCTCGTCTACGACCGGGGCACGCTGTTCGGCCTGCGCACCGGCGGCAATATCGACGCGATCCTGATGAGCCTCCCCCCGCGGGCGATCTGGGAATGAGCCTCATCAAGGTTCCCGAGGGTCAGCTCGCGACGGTGGTGACGTCGCTCCAGATGCTGGAGCGGCCGAAGGCGCGGCCGATGCCCTCTTCGCATCTCCGGCTCGACCGCTGGCGGGAGCCCGCGCCCGATCGCTATCGCACGCTGTTCCGCCGGGTCGGCGAACCGTGGCTGTGGTTCTCACGGCTGGTGATGAGCGACGAGGCGCTGGCCGCGATCATCCACGATCCGGCGGTGGAGATCTATGCCGTCACCGACCTGCGCGGCATCGAGCTGGGCCTGCTGGAGCTGGACTTCCGCGAGGCCGGCCACTGCGAGATCGCATTCTTCGGCCTCGTGCCGGAACTGACCGGACAGGGCGAAGGCCGCTGGCTGATGACGCAGACCCTTGCGCTCGGCTGGCGCAAGGGGGTGGAGCGCATGTGGGTCCACACCTGCACGCTTGATCACCCCAAGGCGCTCAATTTCTACCGCGCGCAGGGCTTCGTGCCCTTCGCCCGCGCGGTGGAGACCTTCATCGATCCGCGGCTGGCCGGGCTCGCGCCGGCCAGCGCGGCGCCTCACATCCCGCTGATCGGAACGCCGTTCACCGAGGCGTCGAGCCGGCGGTAGAGCCGCGCCACGAACACCGTCCAGATGCCGCCGATCACGGCGACCATCGCGCCGGTCGCCACAAAGGACAGGATGATCGACACCGACGTGCCGCCCGCCAGCGTGCCGATCAACTGCGCGATCGCCCCGATCGGGATCAGCAGCACCAGCATCAGCAGCAACGAGGCGAACACCATCACCACGCGCAGCAGCAGCAGCTTGGGGTAGCAGCCGCGCGTCAGCCGGAAGGCGGCGCGCACCGCCTCCCACGGCCGCTGCGGACGGTCGGAGAGCACCGCCCAGATCGGCATCAGCCGCACGAACAGCCAGATCGTCACCGCGATGCAGGCGAGATTGGCGATCATCGAGACCGGGCCGATCTGCCCGGCGACCTTCAGCTCGATCACGCTGATGAGGCCAAGCGGCACGGCCATGGCGAGCTGAAGCCCGACATAGAGCAGAAACAAACCCAGCGCCGACGGCATCCGCGACACCGCCACGCCGAGGCTCTCGCGCACGCTCACCCCCGGGCGGAGCGCCAGCGCGGACACCGCGAGCGAGCCCAGCATCGACAGCGCGCCGCACGGCAGGAACCAGAGCATCCACAGCCCCGGCTTCAGCATCCCCACCTGCGTGGCCTCCATCGGCACCGCCAGCAGCATCACCACCGTCGGCAAGCCGAATCCCAGCATCGCCACCGGCAGCAGCAACGAAAGCTCCGCGCGCACGAACGCGACGGTTTCTTCCCAGATGGCGCCCAGCGCCAGATTGGTCCTGTCCCTCATATCCGCCCCTCTAGAGCGATTTCGGGGGTGCTGGAAAGCGGCCTCTCCGCAACCCGGCGCACGTGCGACTTGATCGCGAGGCCCGCCCGCGCCATCTCCCGCGCCATGTTGGGTGACGATATCGAATGGCGGGTCTCCGAAGGCCTGCTCCCTTATCCCGAGACGCTGGCCGAGATGGAGGCGCGCGCCACCGCCATCCGTGACGGCAAGGCGCGCGAGCTGGTGTGGCTGCTGGAGCACCCGCCGCTCTACACCGCCGGCACCAGCGCGGTGGAGACGGACCTCATCGCGCCTGGCCGCTTCCCCGTCTATCCCGTTGGGCGGGGCGGGAAATATACCTATCACGGGCCGGGGCAGCGGGTCGGCTACCTGATGCTCGACCTCGACAAGCGCGGCCGCGACGTGCGCCATTTCGTGCACACGCTCGAGGCGTGGCTGATCGGCGCGCTGGCGCGGCTCGACACGCCCGCCCATATCGCACCCGGCCGCGTCGGCATCTGGGTGGACCATGAGGGGCAGGAGGCGAAGGTCGGCGCGATCGGGGTGCGCTTGCGCCGCTGGGTGACGCTGCACGGCTTCGCGGTGAACGTGGAGCCCGATCTCGGCCACTTCAACGGCATCGTTCCGTGCGGCCTGCCGGAGTTCCCAGTGACCAGTCTGGCCCAGTTGGGGAAGGTTACCGCCATGAAACAGTTTGACGATGCGCTGCGAATTGGCTTTGAGTCCTTCCTGTCCGGTCTGAGTGGCGCGAAGAACGACGTCTGAAACAGCCGGACGGGAAGTTTCGATCCGATCGCGGGGGCAATCGGAGCAGTCACCGAGCCCGCATCACTTTCCAGGGAGTCCATATCATGCGCAATCTCGTTTCGAAGTTCGCCGCCGGTTCGATGGTCATCGCCGCCTCGCTGTTCGTCGCCGCCTGCGGCCACAGCGAAAACGCCGCCAACACCGCCGACACCAACATGACCGACATGAACACGATCGACAGCGCCACCGGCACCACCAACGACATGAGCGCCACCGACGCGACCGCGACCGACGCCAACATGGCGATGGACAACAGCGCGATGGCCGCCGTTGCCGGCAGCAACGAGGCGGCGCCCGCCAACCAGATGTAAGGTTGCCAACAGGGTCCGGGAAAAGGGCTGTCCGGGAAACCGGGCGGCCCTTTTTTCTTGGCCGGGTCGTTGCCGGCCGCGCGCCGGATCGTGCCGCCCCTCCCTTGATGCGGTGCCCGGATCGGTTAAGGCTGTGTGCAGACCTGCCGCCTCAGGGTGCGGCCGGGCGAGTGCCCCTGGGGGCTTGTGGAGAGGGTGTATCATGAAGGTTGGTTCGCGCCGCTATGCGGTGGCGTTGATGGGCGTTGCAGCGGCGTTCGCGGCTCCGGCTTCCGCGCAGCTCTACTGGGAATCCCCCAACTTTCAGGGCGCGCCGGTGACGGGCGCCGAGCCGGGCGTGCTCATCCCGCTGCCGGGCGCCACGCCGGCCGAGCTGAACGCCGAGATCGTCTGGACGATGCGCGCGGGCCTCAATTTCGCGGCACTCCAGTGCCAGTTCGCGCCGTCGCTGATGACGGTCACCAACTATAACGAGCTGCTGACGCATCACGGCAAGGAACTGGCGGCCGACTACAAGCTGCTTCAGGGCTATTTCAAGCGCAGCGCCAAGAAGGGCACCAGCCAGGCCGCGATCAACGCCGCCTTCGACAGCTTCAACACCCGCACCTACAGCAGCTTCTCGTCGGTGTTCGCGCAGATCGGCTTCTGCCAGACCGCGTCCCGCATCGGCACCACCGCGCTGATGACGCCCAAGGGCTCCTTGCAGGTCGTCGCCCACAACCGCCTCCAGGAACTGCGCAACAGCCTGAAGCCCGCGGCGGACCGGCTCTACGCAGCCCCGCCCTATGTCCAGTTCGTCGGCGCCAACGTGCCCGCCTTCGGCCCCGAATGCTTCGACAAGAAGGGCCAGATCAAGAAGCGCTGCCTCTGATCCGAACGCCCGACCCGCTCGGTGTAAACGAGCGGGTCTACTTTCAGCGGATGCCGATCACCTTGTGGGTCTGCACCGACAGCCGCCAGCGCGGATGATCGATCACATACTGGATCGCGGCGGCGTGGTTCTCGCTCGCCGCCGGATTATCCATCGGCTGGACGAGGAAGTGGTCGAAGTCCCAGCCTTCCATGGCCTGCGGATCGATCCCCGCCTGCGGCCAGACGAGCTTCAGCTCGCTGCCCGAGCGCTGGACGACCTCGTTGCCCGCCTTGGGGCTGACCGTGATCCAGTCGACGCCGGGCGTCACCGCCAGCGTGCCGTTGGTCTCCATCGCGATCTCGAAGCCGGCGGCGTGGAGCGCGTCGACCAGCGCCTCATCGACCTGGAGCATGGGCTCGCCTCCCGTGATGACCACGAGCGGCCTGCCCCCGCCCTGCCCGCCCCACAGTTCGGAGACCTTGGCAGCCAGTGCTCCGGCATCGGCATAGCGACCGCCATGATCGCCATCCAGCCCCACGAAATCGGTGTCGCAGAAGGTGCACTGGGCGGTCGCGCGATCCTCCTCGCGGCCGCTCCACAGGTTGCAGCCGGCGAAGCGCAGGAAGACGGCCCGCCGCCCCGCGTTCAGCCCCTCGCCCTGAAGCGTGAGGAAGATCTCCTTGACCGCATAGCTCATGCAGCGCTCGCGTAGACCGTCGGATCGGGGAGGCCGGCTTCCTCGAAGCCCTTGCGGCGGAGCCGGCAGCTATCGCACAGGCCGCAATGCTGGCCTTCCTGCGGATCGTAGCAGGACCAGCTCATCCCCGCGTCCAGACCAAGCCGCGCGGCCTCGCGCACGATATCGGCCTTGGTCATGTGGAGCAGCGGCGCGTGGACCTTGAAGCGATTGCCCTCGACGCCCGCCTTGGTGGCGACGCCGGCGAGGGCCTCGAACGCCTCGACGAAGGCCGGGCGGCAATCGGGATAGCCCGAATAATCGAGCGCGTTGATGCCGAGAAACATGTCCCGCGCGTTGTCCGCCTCGGCCCAGCCGAGCGCCAGCGACAGGAAGATGGTGTTGCGCGCCGGCACATAGGTGACGGGGATCGCGCCCTCTTCCTCCTCGCCGAGGCCGACGCCCTCCTTGGGCACGTCGATATCGGCCGTCAGCGACGAGCCGCCGAAGGCGCGCAGGTCGATCGGCAGCACGACGTGCCGCTCGGCGCCCAGCTCGGCCGCGATACGGCGGGCGGAGGCCAGCTCCACCAGATGGCGCTGATTATAGTTCACGGTGAGCGCCAGCAGCGAATAGCCGGCTTCGCGGGCCAGCCCTGCGGCGACCATCGAGTCGAGGCCGCCCGAGAGCAGCACGACGGCCTTGGGACGGCCGGTTCGGTTCATGTCGGTCATTGCGTATCCCGCGCTACCTCCGGGCGATCCCGCAGGCAAGCGCCTCAAAGAGCGGGCCGCCCCTGATGGAGCGGCCCAGTTTTGCCCTTGCCAGGGCTCTCAGGGAGACATGCTCGTCCCGCCATCCTCGGGACAGGCATCCGTCACATAACCCCATGCACATAAATGCGGGCTTAATGCCAGCCGGGATCGCCCGCCGCGGTCCCAGCCGTTCCCGTCGTCAGGCGGGCAGCGCGACCGGGAAGCTCTTGGCGCAGAACTCGCAGTCGACATGGACGAATCCGTCCTCATCGGCCATCGCAGCGCGCTCCTCGGGCGGGAAGCGGGCGATCACCGACTGGATATGCTCGGGCGAGCAACGGCAGCCGCGGCGGATGGTGCCGAGCGGCACGGTCCGCACGTCCTGCTCCTCATGGAACAGGCGCCACAGCAGATCGTCGAGCGGCAGCGCCGGATCGGTCAGCTCGTCCATGCTCACCGTATGGGCGAGCGCCTCGACATGCTGCCATTCGGGATGGTCGAGCCGGGTGTGGAGGCGCTCGCGCCCCTCCTCGCCCTCGGGCAGGTGCTGCGCGAGCAGGCCGCCCGCCGCATAGCGGCCGTCCCTCAGTTCCTTCACCGCGACGCGGACGAGGCTCGGGATCTGCTCGGACTGGGCGAAATAATGCTCCGCCGCCTGCGCCAGCGAGCCGCCCTCCAGCGGCACGATGCCCTGATAGCGTTCGCCCGAAGACGCCTGATCGAAGGTGATCGCCAGATAGCCCTTGCCGAACAGCGCGAACAGCGACGGGGTGGCGGGCGCTTCGGCCATGCGATCGGCGTCGAAACGCAGATAGCCGCGCATCTCGCCGCCGCGATAATCGACGACGAGCAGGTCGACGACACCGCCCTCGGCCTGCGCCTGGATGGTGAGCTGGCCCTCCTCATGCTTCAGCGTCGAGCCGAGCAGCCCGGCGAGCACCAGCGCCTCGGCCAGCAGCTTCGCCAGCGCGGGCGGATAGGCGTGCGCGGCGAGGATCGAATCCAGCGCCGGCCCCAGCCGCACCACGCGGCCGCGCGCATGGCGCGACGCGATGGTGAAGCCCAGAATATCGGGCGTGGTGGTCTCTGTATCCATTTTCTTCTTGTCCTCAGGCCCCACAGCCCCATTCGCGCCAAGCCTTGTCCGAAGGCTCCGGCCGGCTCGACCCGAACGGCGGTGGAGGATATCGGGGGCGATATCGGTTCGAGGCCCCGCGATTTCCACCCTTGGCCCGATCAGAGCAGGCCGAAGCTCCACAGCAGCACCGACTTCTGGGCGTGGAGACGGTTCTCCGCCTCGTCCCAGATCGCCGACTGCGGGCCGTCAATCACGGCGTCCACCACCTCCTCGCCGCGATGCGCGGGCAGGCAGTGGAGGAAGGTGGCGCCGGGCTTGGCCTTAGCCATCAGCCCGGTCGTCACCTGATAGGGCATCATCGCGGCGAGCTTCGCCTCGGCGTGCTTCTGGCCCATCGAGATCCAGGTGTCGGTGACGACGATGTCCGCGCCTTCGACGGCCTTCGCGGGATCGCGCTCGATGCGGACCTTGGCGCCCTGGTTGGTGGCTGAGCCGATCACGTCGGGATCGGGATCATAGCCCTCGGGACAGGCCGCCACGACCTCGAAGCCCATCAGCGCACCTGCCTCGACGATCGAGTGGAGGACGTTGTTGCCGTCGCCCAGCCACGCCCACTTGGAGCCGGCGAGGCTGCCGCGCCGCTCGATCACGGTCTGCATGTCGGCCATGATCTGGCAGGGATGGCTCATGTCGGTGAGGCCGTTGATCACCGGCACGGTCGCATGGCGGGCCATCTCGACGATCTTGGCGTGATCGTCGGTGCGGATCATGATCGCGTCGACCATGCGGCTGAGGACGCGCGCCGTATCCGCCACCGTCTCGCCGCGGCCGAGTTGCATCGAGCCCGCGTCCATCACGATCGTGGTCCCGCCGAGCTGGCGCATCGCCATATCGAAGGAGACGCGCGTGCGGGTCGAGTTCTTCTCGAAGATCATCGCCAGCGTGCGGCCGGCGAGCGGCGCGTCGGGGTCCACCGTGCCCTTGGGGAGCGCGGCGCGCGCCTTCTTGCGCGCCGCCGCGTCGTTCAGCATCGCCGCGATCGCGGCCGGGCCGGCATCGGAAAGGTCGAGGAAATGACGGATGGTCATGCAATCACCCCTGAATGCAAAACCCCGCCCGCACCGGCCTGGCCGACGTGAACGGGGTGGAAGTCAATTCTGTCGAAGGCGTCTCTTATTCGTCGGCCGGCGGCACATAGGTGCGCGCGGCTTCGGACAGCTTGGTGACGAACTCGTCGATATGCGCCTGCTCGATCACCAGCGGCGGCAGCACGCGCACGACATTGTCGCCGGCCGAGACGGTCAGCAACCCATGATGGTCGCGCGCATGGCCGACGAAGCGGCGGCTGTCCGACTTCATCTTGACGCCCAGCATCAGGCCGAGCCCGCGCACGCTCTCGAAGAGATGATCGTGATTGGGGATCATCTGCTCCAGCGCGGCGCGCAGGCGCTGGCTCATGTCGTTGACATGATCGAGGAAGCCCGGCGCCAGCACCACGTCGAGCACCGCCTGCCCCGCCGCCATCGCGAGCGGATTGCCGCCATAGGTCGAGCCGTGGGTGCCGAACACCATGCCCTGCGCGGCCTTCTCGGTCGCGAGGCAGGCGCCGAGCGGGAAACCGCCGCCGATGCCCTTGGCCACCGCCATGACATCCGGGGTGATCCCGTATTGCTCATGCGCGAAGAAGGTGCCCGAGCGCGCATAGCCGCACTGCACCTCGTCCAGCACCAGCAGCAGGCCATGCTTGTCGGCGAGCGCGCGGAGACCTTTGAGGAACTCCTGAGACGCCGGGCGGAGGCCGCCCTCGCCCTGCACCGGCTCGACGAGGAAGCCGGCGGTGGTCTCGTCGATCAGCGCCTCGGCGGCCGCGAGATCGTCGAACGGCGCATAGGCGAAGCCCGGCAGCAGCGGCTCGAACCCGCCGCGCATCTTGTCCTGATCGGTCGCCGAGATGGTGCCCAGCGTCCGCCCGTGAAAGGCGTTCTTGAAGCAGATCAGCGTGTGGCGCTGCGGATTGCCGGTGACGAAATGATAGCGGCGCGCAGTCTTGATCGCGCACTCCACGGCTTCCGCGCCCGAGTTGGTGAAGAACACCGTATCCGCGAACGTGTTGTCGACGAGACGCTGCGCGAAGGCCTCGCCCTGTGGGCTACCGTAGAGGTTGGAGACGTGCATCAGCGTCGCCGCCTGATCCTGGATCGCCTTGGTCAGCACCGGATGGCCATGGCCGAGCAGGTTGACCGCGATGCCGGATGCGAAGTCGAGATAGCGCTGGCCATCCTCGCCGATCAGGTAGCAGCCTTCGCCTCGGACCGGTCGCACACCACAGCGCGGGTAGACCGGCATGAGGGGTGTGATGGCCATGATCTGGGCTCCTTCCAATGACAAACGGATGACGGAAAAACAGCTCCGGGAACGCAAAAAGGCGGCCGCTTCCGGCCGCCCTGTCGGGATGCGAGCCACTAGCGCCCGAAGGCGCCTCCCGTCAACGCGGCGCTGAGCCCGCGTCGGCCGGCCAGCCGCTCAGTTCTTGATCTTCCAGCCCTTGCGCAGGAGCGTGTAGCAGGCGACGCCCATCACGATGTTGATCGCGAGCAACAGCCCCGCGCCGAACGCCACCGGCGAATCGGCCACGCCGAGGAAGCCCGAGCGGAAGCCCGAGATCACATAGAAGATCGGATTGAAGTGGCTCACCGTGCGGAAGGACGGCGCCAGCTTCTCGACCGAGTAGAAAGTGCCGGAGAGCAGCGCCAGCGGCTGCACCACGAAGTTGGTGACGGCCGCGGCATGGTCGAACTTGTCCGCCCAGATCGAGGTCAGCACGCCGAGGAAGCTGAGCAGCAGCGCGCCCATCAGACCGAACCACAGCACGACAAGCGGGTTCGCCATGCCTACATGCACGCCCGGCCACAGCGACATCGCGATCCACAGCGCCCCGCCGACGAGGAAAGCCCGCGTCACCGCCGCACCGACCAGCCCGGCCAGCAGCTCGGAGGTGGAGAGCGGCGGCATCAGATAGTCGACGATCGTGCCCTGCATCTTGCCGACCAGCAGCGAGAAGCTGGAGTTGGCGAAGGCATTGGTCATCATGCCCATCACGATCAGGCCCGGCGCGATGAAATCGGCGAAGGCGACGGTCGTGCCGCCGACATGCACCGCCGCGCGCGCGCCCAGAGCCACCGTGAAGATGACCAGATACAGCAGCGTCGTGACCGCCGGCGCCCACACGGTTTGAAGCTGGACCTTGAAGAAGCGGCGCACCTCCTTCACATAGAGGGTGCGCAATCCTCCCCAGTTGACCTGTCGGATCACGGGCTCGCCCGGGGGGGAGATTTTATTCGCGGGCGACGCGCCTGATGTCTGATCGAGCATGGCGCTCGAACTAAGGCCTCGGGTTGAGCCTCGCAAGGGATACGACGGAGCAGATACGAACCATGGCGTGGACTGACGAGCGGATCGACAAGCTCAAGAGCCTGTGGGGTCAGGGCCTCACCGCCAGCCAGATCGCCGACGAGCTGGGCGGCGTCAGCCGCAACGCGGTGATCGGCAAGGCGC
>NZ_AORL01000013.1 GCF_000383095.1 Sphingomonas sp. PR090111-T3T-6A | reverse complement strand
TTCGCGCGGGCCCTGCCCCTCCACCACCCGCTTACGCGGGCGGTCCCCCTCCCCCCGCTTCGCGCGGGGAGGACTGGAAGGCGCGGCGCGCGGCGTTGGCGGCATCGTGGGCGAGCCGCGTGGTGAGCGGCAGACGGCGCCCTTCGGAGAGATCTAGCACCCAGCGCACCGCCGTCTCGATCGACACGCGGTGCCCGGTGCCGACATAGACCGGCAACGAGCGCGCCCGCGTGCGGACAGCCATCGCCACCACCTCTCCCCGATCGACCAGCGGCGCCATGGAGCCCGGCACCTCACCCAGCTCGCCTTCCACGCGCCCGCACAGGATCGACTTCGCCACACCCACCGTCGGCACATCCAGCAGCACGCCGAGATGCGTCGCGATGCCGCAGCGGCGCGGATGCGCGCGGCCATGGCCGTCGACGAAGAGCAGGTCCGGCTTCTCCGCCATCCTCTCCCACGCTGCGACCAAAGCCGGCGCCTCCCGGAAACCGAGATAGCCCGGCACATAGGGAAAGGGCGGAATCTGCGTCACGGTCGAGGCGGGCAGCACCTCGCGCGACGGCCAGCGGACGGGCGCGATCGCGGCGTGGATAGGCCCGCGCTGGTCACGCCATTTCGCCGAGGTATCGGTGCCGGCCAGCAGGCGGACGTCGCCGATGCGGTCCCCGGTCTCGCAGGCTTCGGCGATCTCGCGCTGGGCGCGGGTGGCGTCCTTCAGGCTCGGGGGATTGAGCCAGTCGGCCCTCACAGGCCCGCCGCCTCCATGACCCTGCGCGCGGCGCGCCGCGGCGCCTCGTGCCCGACATCTCCCAGCGCCTGTTCGGCGAAGTCGTGCTGGGTCTGGACGAAACGCGGATGGGCTTCGGCCGCCCGGTCGATCGCGGCGGGGACGTCGGCGAGCGAGGCGATCACCTCGCCGCATTCCCAGAAGCCATGATCGTCGGTCGCGCGCCAGTCGATCCCCTGCGCGTTGAGGAAGACGCACGGGCGCGGGCGCATCAGATATTCGACCACCTGGCTCGACGTGTCGCCCAGATAGATATCGGCGGCGGCGGTGTAGCTGCCGTCCACCATCGCGAAGCTGTCGAGATCGGTGTGAACGTGCGGCAGATGCGCGACCGAGGCCAGCACCTCACGGATCGCCGGGTCCTTCTCCACCAGCCGCTGATGCGGCGCGATGATGACGTTGTACCGGTCCTGCGCGGCCAGCATCCCGACGATCTCGCGCCCCCACGCCCACCACGAGGAGCGATATTGCTGCCAGTGCGGCGTGTAGAGGATGATCGGGCGATCCGTGGCGAACAGCGCGCTCCGGTCGGTCCGTCCGCGGAAGGACGCCTTCACATAGCCGGTGACCGCGACGCGCGATCCGACCCGGCCGCCCTTCACCATCTCGTCCGCCTCCAACTGGCTCGGCAGGAGATGGAGCCAGGCATGGCTGCGGCGGCGGTCGATGCGGTCGTTGATCGATCCGGCGCCGTGCGCGGTGATGATGAAGCGCTGGCGCAGGAAGGGAAACGCCGTCGGAATCCACAGGCTCGTCTGCTCGGCGCAGACCACCACCGAGCAGCCCAGCAGATACGGCAGCAGCCGCGCCAGCGTCGGCAGCTTGGGAGGAAGCGGCGGGTTCTCGCCCTTGGTCAGGTGGGGGGGCTGCGGAAGCCCGGCGCGCGTCGCAACCGGATTTGCGGCTCGCCCAGCCCGGCCTCCGCCAGCCACCCGGCGATCAGCCCCTCATGGACCGAGGTGGACACCCAGATATCGATGGGAAGCCCCGGCGCCATCTCCGCGAGCGCCTCCGCGATCGGGTAGAGGTGCGGGATCAGCAGCGTCTCGCCCAGGAAGAGGAACGCGACGCGCCCCCGTCGTGCCCTCATCCGCGACGGCCGCCGCCGATCGCCCGGATCTTCGCGCGCTTCTTCGGCGCCTCGGCTACCTCACCGCGCCAACGGGCGATGTCCTCGGGCCGGTCGATCTCGGTCCAGACGCCACCGGAGAAGGGCACCGCGTGCACCTCGCCCTCGTGCGCCAGCCGGTCGACGATGGCGTGGTGGAAATTCTGCACGCCTTCCACTTCGCGGATCACCTTGTCGAGCGCCTCGCCATAGCCCGCGCCGTCGGGCGCGTTGCCGACAATGAAGCCCAGCGAGCGATGGCGCGCAAGGGCCTCCGGCAGCGTCTTGCCCACCGCGACGATGCGGTCGCCGTCGAGGCGGACGAGCATGTCGTCGATTTCGGGCACCGCCACCGGTTCGACGAACAGATTGAGGCCGGGCTTCAGGCGCGACAGGCCATCCTTCACCAGCGCCGGATCATAGACGGTATCGCCGTTCAGCAGGCAGAAGGGCGCCGACAGCCGGTGCCGCGCGGCCCACACGCTGCCGATCGAGCTGGAGATGGCGTAAAAGGGATTGAGCACCAGTTCCGGCCGTTCGTCCTCCGCCCAGCGCTCCTCGACGAAGGCCTGGAGCCGATCGAATCGATAACCGCCGACGATGGTGATGCCGCTCACCCCCGCCTCGCGCAGCGCCTCCACCTGATGTTCCAGGATGGTCTTGCCGCCCACCTCGATCAGGCACTTCGGACGGTCGGCCGTCAGCGGCAGCAGCCGCGAGCCGAGGCCAGCGCAGAGCAGGATGGCGTGGGGTGCGGATTCGCTCATGGCGTCTCCATTGCCGGAAGATTACGGCGATGTGACGGCAAAGTTCTGCCCAAATAACGGGCAGCCGAACAGATTTTTGCACATGCGTTGGGCAGACCCCCGGCTTTGCTGCACGCGCGAGCCCCGGCCCGCTTGCGGTCCCTCGTCTGGCACGCTTATTGAAAACGCGAGGACGCTGCGTTCTGGAGGGGCGCGACTGATGAAGAAGATCGAAGCCATCATCAAACCGTTCAAGCTGGACGAGGTGAAGGAGGCGCTCCACGAGGTGGGCGTGTCCGGCATCACGGTCACCGAAGCCAAGGGTTTCGGCCGGCAGAAGGGCCATACCGAGCTGTATCGCGGCGCCGAATATGTCGTCGATTTCCTGCCCAAGGTGAAGCTCGAGGTGGTGGTGGACGATGCGCTGGCCGAGCGCGTGGTGGAGGCGATCGCCAACGCCGCGCAGACGGGCCGCATCGGCGACGGCAAGATCTTCGTCATCCCGGTCGACACCGCCGTTCGCATCCGCACCGGCGAACGCGGCTCGGACGCGATCTAAGGCTGAACTCTCCCCGTACCTTATCATCCTCTCTCAGCGGAAAAGGGCATCCCCCCATGGCGAACACCGCCTCAGACGTTCTCAACCTCATCAAGGAAAAGGAGATCGAGTGGGTCGACCTCCGTTTCACCGATCCCAAGGGCAAGTGGCAGCACCTGTCGATGGTGGCCGGCGTCGTCGGCGAGGATGAGCTGACCGACGGCTTCATGTTCGACGGCTCCTCGATCGAGGGCTGGAAGGCCATCAACGAGTCGGACATGATCCTGAAGCCGGATCTGGACGCGGTGTGGATCGATCCCTTCTCGGCGACGCCGATGCTGATCCTCGTCTGCGATATCGTCGAGCCCTCGACCGGCGAGCTTTACGCCCGCGACCCGCGCTCGACCGCCAAGCGCGCCGAGGCCTTCCTCAAGTCGACCGGCATCGGCGACACCGTCTATGTCGGGCCGGAAGCCGAATTCTTCATGTTCGACGACGTGCGGTTCGAGAACAGCTATTCGGCGAGCTACTACAAGATCGACGACATCGAGCTGCCGGGCAACACCAGCCGCGAATATGAGGGCGGCAACCTCGCTCACCGTCCGCGCGCCAAGGGCGGCTATTTCCCGGTCGCGCCGGTCGACAGCGCCGTCGATATCCGCGGCGAGATGGTCTCGACCATGCTCGAAATGGGCCTTCCCTGCGACAAGCACCACCATGAGGTGGCGGCCGCGCAGCATGAGCTGGGCCTGACCTTCGGCACGCTCGTCACCACCGCCGATCGCATGCAGATCTACAAGTATGTGGTTCATCAGGTCGCCCATGCCTACGGCAAGACCGCGACCTTCATGCCCAAGCCGATCAAGGAGGATAACGGCTCGGGCATGCACACCCACATGTCGATCTGGGACGGCGGCAAGCCGCTCTTCGCCGGCGACGGCTATGCCGGCCTGTCGGACATGTGCCTCTATTTCATCGGCGGCGTCATCAAGCACGCCAAGGCGCTCAACGCCTTCACCAACCCGTCGACCAACAGCTACAAGCGTCTGGTGCCGGGTTACGAAGCGCCGGTGCTGCTGGCCTATTCGTCGCGCAACCGCTCGGCCTCGTGCCGCATCCCCTACGGCACGGGCGCCAAGGCCAAGCGCGTCGAGTTCCGCTTCCCGGACGCGCTCGCCAATCCGTATCTCTGCTATGCGGCGCTGCTGATGGCCGGCCTCGACGGCATCGAGAACAAGATCCATCCGGGCGAGGCGATGGACAAGAATCTCTACGACCTTCCGCCGGAAGAGCTGTCGCAGGTTCCGACCGTCTGCGCGTCGCTCCGCGAGGCGCTCGACGCGCTGGCCGCCGACCACGACTTCCTGCTCAAGGGCGGCGTGTTCTCGAAGGACCAGATCGACGCCTATGCCGAGATCAAGTGGGCCGACGTCGCGCGCTGGGAAATGACGCCGTCGCCGGTCGAGTACGACATGTATTATTCGGGCTGATCCTTCACCGGATCGGATCAAAAAAACGCTCGGAGGGAAACCTTCGGGCGTTTTCCTTTTGGGCCGGCGAGACGACACTCGCCGGCACCCATATGGTTCCCCCGATCAGGCGGGAGGCACCCCCGCTCAGCGGACGATGTGGCAGACCTGCACGCGATGGCCGTGATGGCGCTCGATCTTGCAGACCTTGTGCGGACGGTGCCCATAGGGCCGAGCGGCGGCCGGCGAGACGGCCACGGCGGTCATCGCGATGGCGGCGAGCGAAAGGGCGCTGAGCTTTAGAATCTGCATGACTGGGTCCTCCTTGACGTTGGATGTCCCTTTTCGCGGACAGCAGATGAACCGGTGATGGCTTCGCCGTTCATCTGATATTTTGCTTCGCCGGCAAACCTGTCCGGTGAATCCTTCGCCTCAATAGTCCTTGGAGATGCGGACGTTCGCGCTCTGTCGGCCGATCGTCGAGATCGTCGAGAGCAGAGACAGCCAGCGCGTCACCTGGAACTCGACGCGGGTGGCGGAATAGCCCTGGCCGTCGGTCACTAGCTCCACATAGGTGCGCTTGCCGATATATTTGCCTGCCGCGATCGAGGTCTTCTGGCCGGTGGTGACGTCCGCCGGCTCGATGCGCAGCCGGTCGAGGCCGGCCACGCGGCGGATGGCGTTGATCGGATCGAGGCTGCCCTTGCCGCCGCCGTTGCGCAGCGCCCCCACGGCGCTCGCGAGCTGGAGCGCCTCTGGTGCCGACAGGTTCGCGATCGAGGTGCCGAACAGCAGGCGCGAGAGCAGCTCATCCTCGGGCAGCGCGGGCACGCTGGTGAAGGCGATGTCGGGCTTCGTCCCCGTGCCGGAAACGTGGATCGAGGCGCTTACCCCCTGGATGCTGGCGTTCGCCACGATGTCGAGCGCGGGATCGACCGGCTGGGTGCCGGTGAAGCGGATGATGCCGCGATCGAGATCGAAGCGTCGGCCAGCGAACTCGTAATTGCCGCGCACGAGGTCGGCGCGGCCGGTGATCGCCGGATTGTCGACCGTGCCCTTGATCGCCAGTCTGGCGCGCCATTCGCTGTCGAGCCCAAGGCCGCGCACGAAGAGCTGGTTGCGTGCGTCGGTGGTGAGGTCGAGCGCCCAGGGTGCGCGGGGCTCCTCCTCGTCCTCCTCCACCGAGCGGTTCAGCTCGTGGACGGCAAGGTGCGGCACCGTCGCCGCCGCCGCGCGACCGAAGCGGTAGCTCGACCGATCGAGCTTCACATTGCCCGCGATGGTGCCGCCATGCCCGTCCGACTTGATGGTGAGCGGCCCCGTCACCGTCGCGCCGATATCGTCGCGGGCGAGGAGCACGGCGTGCTGGGCGTTGAGCGCGATGTCCATGCCAAGGCCATGGGCGCCGGCGAAGTCGAAATTGGCGTGGCCGGTCAGATGGCCATTGTCCTTGGTCGAGCCGGCGAACTGGTCGATCAGCAGGCGCGAGCCGTCGAAGCGGCCATGCGCCTTGATCCCCTCGATGACGGTACCGGTGGTGGCGCTCTCGATCCGCGCGGCCTGCGTGTCGAGCGAACCGCGGATCACGGGATCATGGAGCGTGCCGTTGATGTCCGCGCCGATCGCGACCGGGCCGGAGAGGTCGATCGTCTCGATGCCGGACAGGCGCCAGAGCGTGTCCACCGGCCCGTTGTAGCGAAGCTGGGCGAAGAGCGGCGCGGCCAGCAGCCGGTCGCCGAGCGAAGCCCCCGCGCCGATCGGGGCGAGCCGGGCCTGCGCGCGCCCGATCACCTGGCCGCCGCTCACCGCCACCGCCCGCATCCCTGCCCCGGTGCCGGTCAGCACCGCCGCTAGCCCGACATCGACCGGTTTGGACGACAGCACGAGCCCCGCGCGGCTCAGCCCCCGGATGCGCAGGTCCGCCTTGCCGGTCGGCAACGCACCCGCGGCGGGGAGCGCATAGCTCAGCCGCCCCGTCGCCTCGCCGCTGAGGCCGAGGCCCGGCTTGAACATGTCGAGCACCGCCAGCGGCATGGCATCGAGACTCGCCTCGAAGGCGGTGGTCGCCGCGCCGAAGCGTCCGGCGACGGTGGCATGGCCGCCCGCGAAGGTAAGGCTGGTCGGGTTCAGCACCCAGATGCCCTGCTGGTGGTGCAGCACGGCGGGCGTGACGAGGCTGACCGGGCGGCCGTCGACCTGCCCCTGCCCGCGCACCGTATAGCTGTCGGGCGTGATGGCGGTGTCGGTCTGGAAGGCGAAGGCGCGGCCGCGCGAGCCGGCGATGGTGGCGTGCACGTCACCCTTGCCGCCCGCCATCAGGACATGCGCCGTGAGCCGTGCGAGGGACAGCGCGCTCCGCCGCAGGCCCTGCGCCGCCACGGTCGCGTCGACATGCGTGCCGGCGGGATCGAGCAGCAGGTCCGCATCCACCTGCCCGCGCCGCACGGTCGCGCCGATGTCGCCCGCGAGGCTCGCATTCTCCGCCTTGAGGTGGACGCCGATGCGCTGGAGCATCTGCGCGGGCGCGAAGTCCACCATGCCGGCGAGGCCGCCGCCCGCAACGGCGAGCTGCCCCGTGAAGCCGCCCGGATCGGAACGGAGCTGGCCCGTCGCATGGGTGCCCGTCACGTCGAGCGCATCGACACGGATCACCGTCGGCGCGCCGGGCGGCGTCAGGATCGCGCCATTGCCGGTGAACGGCCCCAGCGTCGATCCGCCCGAGGCCTTCATGGTGAAGCCGCCCTCGATCGGGTCGAGGTCGAGCTTCACGGCGGAGAGCCCCAGCGAATCTACCGGATGATCGAGCAGCAGGTTGATCTTGGGATGGTCGATCTGCCCGTCGAGCGCGAGCTTGAAGGGGCCGTAGGCCGCCTGTGTCCCCTGCCCCGTCATCTGGAAGGTGCCGTCGCGCAGGCGCTGCCCGTTGCCGGTGATGGTGACGGCGGGCGCGGTGAGCCTGAGGCCGGAGAAGTGGATCACCCCGTCCGGCGTGCGGGTGAGCTGGGTGTCCAGCTCGGGCAGGCCGCCCGCCAGCGTCCGCAGGAAATTATTGTCGAAGCGGCGCACCCACGCCCGCCCGCGCCCCGACACGATGGTGCCGTGGCCGCCCTCGCCGGGGAGCGCCTTCAGCTCGGTCAGCACGTCGACGATGCCGAGGCCGGGGATCAGATAGCGTTGCAGCCCGCCCGACAGATCGACCGCATAGCGCCCGGTATCGAGATCGACGAACAGGGCGAGCTTGCCGTTGAGCTTGTCCGAACGGAGCGCCAGCCCCTCGCCGGTCAGCGCCTTGGTCGTGACCTTGAGCACGCCCTGCACCGACATGTTGGCAAGGATGCCGCCCGCCACGTCGCCGATGCCCGTCACGCGTCGCGCGGTGAAGCGGATCGGCAGCGTCAGGGCCCCGCCGCCGAGCTTGCCCGCGCCCTCGGCATGGGAATCCTCGAAGCCGGTGTTGTCGAAGGCGAAGTGCGGCGAACGCGCCTCGTAGCGATAGGCAGCGGTGCGGAAGGCGCCCTTCAGCTCGACATGGAGGCGGATCTCGCGCCCGGTCATGTTGGGGAAGAGCGCGGGCGGGCGCAGCAGCATGAGGTCGGTCTTCAGCGGGTCGAAGCTGCCATGGGCGAGATCGATCGTGCCCCTGGACACAAGATTCAGCGCCGGCGAGGCGAGCCGGATCGTCCCCTCCAGCCGCCGGTCCTTATAGCGCGCGCCGCCCGCCACGAGGATGGAGGGGCTGGTCAGCCGCTGGAGCTTGCCGTGGGTGATCGACCCCGGCGTGATCCGGCCGGAGAGCGCATAATGCCCCTTCGCCTGCCGCAGCGCGAGATCGACGATGCGCTGGCCCGAAATGTCGAGGCGGGCCTGGCCCTGCCAGCCCGTCCAGCGCCCCTCGCCGCCGACCACCAGCGTCACCGGACGCCGCGCGCCGAACAGGCCGGGCACGACGCCGTCTGCCGGCGCGGTCAGCCGTGCATCGACGTCGAACAGGTTGCGGTCGGGCTCGGTGTCGAGCGCCAGGACCAACCGGTCCCCCGCGCTCGACAGCGCGCGCACGCCGATCACCGCGCGGCCGCGCCCAGTGTCCGCCTTACCGACGATGCGGACCAGCCGCCGTTCCTTCCCCGCGACGCCGGGCTCCAGCCTGAGACGGAGGTCGAGATCGCCCAGATGAATGCGATAGCCGGGGATGATCGGCTGCCCCGGAGGTCCGGGCCGGAGCTTCGGCAGGCGGTGGACGATCACCAGATCGGAATGCAGCCGATCGACATGCAGCCGGTGCGCAACCCAGCGGCCGGGACGCCAGTCGAGATCGATGGTGGGCGCCTCGAGGAACAGGCCCTTGGGGTCGTACAGGCGCAGGTCGCGGATGCGGGCATGGCGCCAGATCGATCCCTCGATCCGGCCGATATGGATGCGCAGGCCGCTCGACGGGCGAAGCTCCGCGACACGGTCGACGATGAAGCGGTGGCCGGCGTCGGTGTCCACGCCGAAGCCCACGCCCGCGAGGATCAGCAGCAGCAACCCGACGATCGCCCCCAGCCCGCGCAGCGACCAGTGCAGCCGGCGGCGCGGCTTCATCGCCTCGGCGGCCTTGGGAGCGGCCTCGGGGATGGCGACCTCCTCCGTCATCAGAAGGCCTGCCCCAGCGAGACATAGACCGCCACGCGGCTGTCGCCGGGCAGCGGGTTGATCGGCGTGCCGACATCGACGCGCACCGGCCCGAAGCTGGTGTAATAGCGGAAGCCGAGGCCCGTGCCGTAGCGGAAGCCGGTGAAGCGCGGCAGCGACTGCTCGTAGAGATTGCCCCCGTCGAAGAAGGGCACGAGACCGAAATTGCCGAAGCGGATGCGCGCCTCCAGCCCGAACTCGGCGAGGCTGGCGCCGCCGACGGGATCGTTGTCGATGTCGCGCGGGCCGATCTTCTGATAGCCGAAGCCGCGCACCGATCCGCCGCCGCCCGAATAGAAACGCCGCGTCGGGGCGATGCGGTCGGCGCTCGCCCCCTGGATCGAGCCGAAGCGCAGGCGGCCGGCGAACACCAGATGGTCGCCCACCGGCTGATAGGCCGATCCGTCGAGCTGGATGCGCACATAGGTGAAGGGCGAACCCTGCAACGACACTTCCGGCGAGACATGGGCGGAAAGCCGCCAGCCGGTCGAGGGGTTCAGCAGGTCGTCGGTGCCATCATAGGCAAGGCTCAAGGGGGCGGCGGTGATGAAATAGGTGCGCCGGCGCGGCTGTCCGGTGGCGGCGATCACGTCGCGCTCGTCCGATCCGATCAGTTCGCCGCCATAGGACCAGGTCCATTTCTTCTGCCAGATGATGTTGGTCTGCCGCTCCATCCCCGCCGCCAGCGTCAGCGTCTTGGCGTCATAGGCCGGACGGTTCTGATGGTCGATGGCGACCTGACCCGTCAGCACCTGATCGCGATCGCGGAAATTGCCGCGGCGGAGCTGGGCGGAGAGCAGCTGCTCCTGCGTGCCGAGCAGGCCGCGGAAGGTGACGGCGCCCTCCGGCGGCAGCAGGTTGCGATGCTGCCAGCTGATCTCGATGCTCGCGCCTTCGCCGGTGCCATAGCCGAGCGTGCCGGCGATGGTCCGCGGCGGGGCCGGTTCGAGGCGGGCGTCGACGTCCACCACCTCCGGGTCGGCAGTGCGCACCGGGGTGAGCTGCACGACCGAGACGAGGCCGGTCTGGATCAATGCGCGGCGCAGGTCGTCGAGGCGGGTGGCGTCGTAGCGGTCGCCCGGCTTCATGCGGGAAATGCGCATGAGGTGGCGCATCCCGAACACACGCTTGCCTGAAAGACGATAGGCGCCGAAGCGCATCACCTTGCCCGGCTCGACCGCGAGGGACAGCGTCGCCTCGTGGGTGTCGTGATCGACGGTGATGTCCGGCTCGGCGACCGTCGCGAAGGCATAGCCATGCTGGCCGAGCGCCAGCTTGAGCGCCTCGATGCCGCCCGTCACCTTGTCCGCGTTGACCGGATCGCCCGTCTTCACCCCGAAGGCATGGGCGAGCGCCACCTCGTCCCGCCCCGCCGCCGCGAGGCCGGGCAGGGCGACGCTCCGGAAGCGATAGGACGGCCCCGCCGTCACCGAGAGCGTGACCGCGAGACGAGGCTGGCCGGAGAGCGTCGGCCCGGCGGTGCCGCCGACGCGGGCATCCACCTCGGCGTCGTAATAGCCATAGGCGCGCAGCAGCTCGCGCAGCAGATCGGCATCCTCGCGGGCACGGCGGTCGATCTGGGCGACGTTGGCGACCGCCCCCTCGCCCTGATGCAGCGAGGAAAGCGCGTCGAAGCGCTCGACCAGCCCCTCGGCCGCGACATCCCCCAGCCCTTCAATGCTGAGCACGTAGCGGCGGTCACCGGTCGTCTCGGTGGTCTTGGAGGTCGCCGGCTTGGAGGCTGGCTTGGCCGCCGCGTCAGGCAGCGTCGGCGGCGGCAGGAACAGCGTCGGCGCGCCGGGCGAGGTCTCGTCCGGGGGCAACATGCCGAGCGGCGCGTCCGGCTTGGCGAGATCCGGCCAGTCGACGCCGAGATCGGGCATCGCCGCCATCGGGGAATGGGGATCGAGCGTATTGTCCGGCAGCGCCTGAGGCGCGCCAGCCGTCGTCGGCGCGTCCTGCCCGTGGGCCGCGACGGGACAAGCGACAAGAACAATCGCGGCGCAGGCGCTCCGGGCGCGGCGCCGCGAGGCGGCGGGCGACATGCGGCGGACCCTAGAGCGGTTTGCGACGGAGGCAAACCGCTCTTGTCCGCCACTTATACGATTTCCGGCCCCGAGGGCGCCGATCCGGGCCGAACCGTCGCCCGGCGGCAACGCTCAATGCACGGCGCCGCCCGGATCGGGATCGCCCAGTTGCAGGATGGCGCGCCCCACCCGGCACCAGCGCGTGTAATGGATATGGTTGCCGAGACCCCGGCAACGCTCGGCCCGCGCGGCGGCCTCGGCCAGCGCGCCCTCGCCGAAGGTATCGAGCAGCGCCGCCGCGCCGTCATAGGCTTCCCGGTCCGCCACGAAGAATTTTCGGTCCTGCACGCGATCTCCGCTCATGCGATTCCGGCCGGGCCGGAAGCGCCCGCTCTGCGCATGCGCCCGTTAACCGGCGGCCTAGGGAGACGGTAAACGCCGGCACCACCATGGCCGCCGCTGGCGCGTCCCTCCGGTTCGTGGCAGGACGGGCGCATGGCAGATCGTCCCGCGCCGCAGGCTGGCGGCATCCTCCTTGCGTTCTTCATCCTCGCCGGCGCGCTGATCGGCTCCATCAAGGGGCAGCCGACCATCGGCGTCCTCGTCGGCACGGGCGTGGGCATCGCCGCCGCGCTCGCCTTGTGGCTCGCGGACCGCAACCGGCGCTAGAGCCGCCGCCCCGTCCACAGCACGCGGCCGATCACCTCCACCTCGCCGGCAAGGTCCACCGGGCCGGCCTCGGGATTGTCGCTCCTCACCGCGAAGCCGTCCCCGTCGCGCATCAGCCGCTTGACCATCAGCGCCCCGTCGACGCGCAGCACATAGACCCCGTCGCGCAGCCGCTCGCCCGCATCGCGCTCGTCGACGAGGATCTCGTCGCCGTCGTTCAGGGTGGGGAGCATGGACTCGCCCGTCACCCGGATCAGCGATAGCCCGTCGCGCCCGCCGCGCGGCCGCAGTTGCCGGAGCCACGCCTCCGAGAAGCCGATGCCCGCCGCCGACAGCCGGTCCTCCCCCACCGCGCCCGGACCCGCCGAGGCTGCCGTGTCGAACACGGGAACCGTCACCAGCGTCACGGCCGGCCTGGGCGCCGCCACGCTCGCGCCCAGCCATGTCTCGGGCACGCCGAAATAGCGGGCCAGCCTCCGCCGGTCCTCCTCCGCCAGACGACGCGGCGAACCGCGCTTGATGAACTGCTGCACATAGGACGGATTGCGCCCGATCAGCCGCGAGAGCGAGGCGCAATCCTCCCCCCGTTCGTGGATCAGCCGCTCCAGCACGGCACGGGGATCGTCTCCGTCCATGCGCTCAGGATAACGATAGGAAAAATCCTAGACAAGTAGGAAAAGAAGAACAAATCATGTCCATTCAGTCGCTCATCGAGTCCCACAGGAGGCCGGTTTCCATGCATCTCCTCACGCGAATCCAGCGCCATCTGCGGCGCACGGGCACCCCGCCGACGCGCTTCGGGCGCGAGGTGGTGGGCGATCCGCGATTCGTGGCGGACCTGCGCAACGGCCGCGAGGTGCGCTCCTCCACCGAGGCGCGCGTCCATGCCTGGCTCGATCGCCATGAGGGGCACGCGCAATGACCACGGATCAGTCCCAGGCGGCGTTGCTCAGGGCTTTGGCGCCGCATGTCGGGCCGTGCCGGATGCTCTCGGCCGAAAGCCGGGACTGGGCGAGCGCGCTGTTCGTCGGCGCGCGGCACCGGCTAGCGCTGGCGCTGGAGGGAGCAGATGGCGCACCCCGCGCGGAACGGCTGGCGGCCGGGCTGGAGGAATGCGAGCTGGCGATGCGCGGCGGCTTCGTCGCCGATCTTCAGGCGATCGCGCGAACCGAGGATGGGACTGCGGTGCTCGGGATCGAGGCGCTGACGATCGAGGAACCCGAGGCCGAGCCGGTCAGGCCCGGCTGGCGAGCCGGTTGAGTTCCTCCAGCGCCTCGCGCAGCGCCGGGCGCATGTCGCGCGGGGCCTCGCCGACGGGGCCGTCCATCCCGCGGAGCGCAGCACGGCGATCGAGGCCGGCGGAGAGACGGTCGATCATCGCATCGAGGCTCTGGCGCTCGCGCGGCGCGACGGCGCGCAGGATCGGGGCCGGCGCGACGGGCGGCACCGGAGCGGCGGCCATAACGGGCACTACCTCCTCCCGCTCCTCCTCGACGGGCGCGATCTCCTCGACCGGCGCCGCCTCGGCCATGTCCTCGACCGCGTCGAGCGTCTCCATCTCGCCGGCATCCGGCTCGGCCGGGTGCGGCGCCGGCAGTTCGGCCGTCAGCTCGACGAACTCGCCGTCGAGGATCATGTCCGTCTCGGTCTGCCCGGTCGGCTCTTGGAAGAAGAGGCCGACTTCCATCAGCGGCTCGCCCAGATCGCGACTGGCGCGGATCGGCGCGCGCGGCGGGGCGTCGGGATGGCGATCGGCGCGGCGGACGCGGTGCAGGCGCTCTTCGGGCGTCTCCTCCTGCCGGGCCTCGGCGAGGGTGGCGGCATCGATGCCCGGCTTGGCGGGCGCGCGCATCAGCGCATAGCCGACGACGCCCGCCAGCACGGCGGCAAGGGCCGCGATCACGCCCTGCCCCATCAGGCCATAGGCGCCGACGACGGGCATCTGCGCGAAAACCGAGGCCGGCATGGCAGCGACCGCAAAGCCGGCGGCCACGCCCAGCAGGGCGGCCAACGGCGCCTCGAAGCGCCAGCGGTCGATCGCGCGGAGAATCTTCTTCGCCATGAACCCGTGCAGCCCCCTAAAGTCCCGCCGCCACCATGACATGGGACGGCCTCTTTATCTCTGTCAATCTTTGGTAAACGGGAAGATAACGCCGCGCATTCTGCGCCCAGTCCCGCTCGATTTCAACGAAACGGCGCCCGGCATCCTTGCGCGCCTCCCACTGCGCGCGGTC
The DNA here is from genome assembly GCF_000383095.1 of Sphingomonas sp. PR090111-T3T-6A. Classification (GTDB taxonomy): domain Bacteria; phylum Pseudomonadota; class Alphaproteobacteria; order Sphingomonadales; family Sphingomonadaceae; genus Solisphingomonas. Next base: position 149,699 of record NZ_AORL01000013.1, on the reverse strand, counting down.
GGCGAACAGATCGGCCAGCGCAGAGGCAATCGCGGCGGGATCGTCGGGGGCGAAGAGCGTGCCCGTCTCGCCGTCGCGGATCAGCTCGCGATGGCCGCCGATGTCGGATGCCGCGACGAGGCGGCGCTGGGCCATGGCCTCCAGCGGCTTCAGCGGCGTGACGAGATCGGTCAGCCGCATCTTCTTGCGCGGATAGCAGAGGATATCGACGAGGCTGTAATAGCGCTCGACCTCGTGATGCGGCACGCGGCCGACGAAATGGATGCGCTCGGCCACGGGAGACGCCGCCGCCTGCGCCTTCAGCGCCTCGGCACGCGGGCCGCCGCCGACGAGCAGCAGATGCGCCTGCGGGCGGGCCGATACCAGCGCCGGCATGGCGGCGATCAGGTCGTCGATGCCCTCATAATCGTAGAAGGAGCCGATGAAGCCCACCACTTCCGCGCCGTCGAGCCCGAACCGGGCGCGCAGGGTCGCGTCCGGCGGGGGCGGATCGCCGAACAGGCCGAGGTCCACGCCGTTGGGCGAGACGAGGATCTTCCCGGCCGGAACGCCGCGCGCGATCAGGTCGCCGCGCAGGCCCTCGCAGATCACCGCCACCGCGTCGGCACGGTTCACCGCCCATGTCTCCAGCGCGCGGGTGGCGCGGTAGCGGGCCGAGCCCTCGCGGCCGGTGCCGTTGCCCACCGCCGCATCCTCCCAGAAGGCGCGGATCTCGTAGAGCAGGGGCAGCTTCAGCCGCTTCGCCGCGCGCCGCGCCGCCAGCGCGGTCAGCACGGGGGAATGGGCGTGGAGGACGTCGGGCTTATACTCCTCCGCCGCCTGCTCGATGGCGTCAGCGAAGGCGCGGACCTCGCGGATTTCGGTGACCACCGGGCGGCCCGGCGTGATGCCGCCGCCGCGATAGAAGCGGAGGCCGTCATGCGTCTCCCACGTCCCCTCCTCGATCGCCGCCTCGGCGACATGGCGCGCGCCGGTGACGCCCGCCACCTCCAGCCCCAGCGCCTCGCACGACTTCAGGATGGCGCGGGTGCGGAAGGTGTAGCCGCTGTGCAGCGGCAAGGAGTGATCGAGAATGTGGAGGATACGCATCGGATGCCCCTTGTCCCGCAACCGGGAGTCTCCCGCAGCCCGGGGGTATCCCCTCCTTGGCACCGGACGCTTAACGCAGCGTCAACCGCCGGGCATTAGCCTGTTTGCCTCTCCGGCCCTCCGACTGTCCCAAAGCAAGGCGGATGGAGCCGATCATGGACAGCGACATGGTTGCGCGACAGAGGCGGAAGGGGACGGTGACGCGATGATCGATCTCTTCTCGCTCGGGCTGACGCATGTGCTGATGGCGCTCGCCGCGTGGCGGCTGGTGCGCCGCGCCGATCTCGACCGGGACGACGCCGTCGAGACGCCCCGCGCCGCCTGGGGGCGCCGGCCCGATGCATGATCTCTTCTTCGTCGCCTTCCTCGCCGGGCTGATCGCGCTGGGCTTCCGGCGGCCTTTCCTGTTCGTGCTGGGCTATGCCTATGTCGACATCGTCTCGCCGCAGCGGCTTTCCTATTATCTGCTGAACGCGGTGCCGGTGTCGCTGATCTTCTTCGTGCTGGCGGTCGGCGGCTGGCTGGTGATGGACGACAAGAAGGACACGCGCGTCTCCGTCCGCCAGATCATCCTGATCGTGCTGCTGGCATGGTGCGCCTACACCACCCTGACCGCCGACTTCCCGGCCGCCGCGCTCGGCAAGTGGGACTGGGTGTGGAAGGCGCTGATCTTCGCGATCTTCCTGCCCTTCACGCTGCGGACGCGGCTGCGCATCGAGGCGCTGCTGCTGTTCATGGTGCTGTCGGCCGCCTCAATCATCATCGTCGGCGGGATCAAGACGATCTTCTCGGGCGGCGGCTATGGCGTGCTGAACCTCGGCCTCGACGACAATTCGGGCCTCTATGAGGGCTCGACCATCTCGACGGTGGCCATCGCCATCATCCCCACCATCCTGTTCCTCGCCAAATATGGCACGATCTTCCCGGCGGACTGGCGGGTGAAGCTGTTCACCGCCGCTTTGGTCTTCGCCTGCCTGCTGATCCCGATCGGCACCTCGACGCGCACCGGGCTCATCTGCATCGGCCTCGTCGCGATCATGATCCTGCGCGATTCCCAGAAGCGGATGCTCTACATGGCGGGGATGGCGCTGGCCGTCGTCGTCGCGATCCCGCTGCTGCCGGCGAGCTACACCCAGCGGATGCAGACCATCCAGGGCTATCAGGCCGACGAATCCGCCTCCACCCGCCTCGCCGTTTGGGCGTGGACGTGGAGCTATGTGCAGGATCATCCGGGCGGCGGCGGTTTCAACGCCTATCTCCAGAACCATCTCACGATCCGGCTGAAGGGGCCGGGCGTGGGCGGCGCGGGCGCGCCCAACGCGGTCGAGTATGACAAGGCGCGTGCCTATCACTCGGCCTATTTCGAAATGCTGGGCGAGCAAGGCTTCTTCGGCCTCGGCCTGTGGGCGATGCTCCAGATCGCGGGGCTGCTGCGCATGGAGATGCTGCGCCGCCGCTTCCGCAAGGCGACCGACCCGAATGAGGCATGGATCGCGCCGCTCGCCACCGCGCTCCAGCACGGGCACGTCATCTATCTGGTCGGCGCGCTGTTCATCGCGATCGCCTTCCAGCCCTTCATCTACATGCTGCTCGCCGCCGAGATCGGGCTCGATTCCTATGTCCGCCGCACCCGGCCGAAGAACCGGCCGCAACCCATGCCGGGCGCGGCGGCAGTGGCGGCATGAGGCGGCCTGAACTCAACCCGCTCACCTCGGTGCGCGGGCTCTTCGCCTGGGCGGTGGTGCTCTACCATCTCCGCCTCGCCTGCCGGGGCTGGCTGGAGCCGGGCGTCGTCGCCGTGCTCGCCAAGGGCTATCTGGCGGTGGATTTCTTCTTCCTGCTCTCGGGCTTCGTGATCTGGCTCAACTATGGCGAGCGGCTGGGCAAGCGCGGCGCGGGCGTGGATTTCCTCGTCCGCCGGATCGCGCGGGTGTGGCCGCTCCATGCTGTCATGCTGGCCTTCGCCGCCGCGATGGCGGTGCTGTTGCTCGCGACCGGCAGGCCCGCGCCGCGCTTCCCGTTCGCGGTGCTGCCGATCCACCTCGCGATGATGCAGGACTGGGGCTTCACCGACGCGCTGATGTGGAACGACCCCGCCTGGTCGATCAGTTGCGAGTGGGCCGCCTATCTGCTCACCCCGCTGGCCGCGCTGCTGCTCCCCGCGCGGCGCCAGCCGACGGCGGTGCTGATGGTCGCCGCCATGCTGCCGCTGCTGGCGCTGCACCTGTTGCTCGCCCATGCCGGGGCGGTGACGCTGGGTTTCGACATCAGCCGCTTCGGGCCGGTGCGCTGCCTCACGGAGTTCTCCTGCGGGGCGGTGCTCTCCGCGCTGTGGCGGCGCTGGCGGCGGGATGCGCTGGTCGAGGCAAGCTGCTGGATCGCCGGCGCCACCGCACTCCTCGGCTGGTGGGCAGGCGTGGCGGAGACGCTGGCGGTGCCCTTCGCCTTCGCCAGCCTCCTCCTCGCGCTCGCGATCGGGGCGGAACGGCCGCGCAACCTGCTGACGGGCCGCGCGATCCACTTCCTCGGCGAGATCAGCTACGCGACCTACCTGTCGCACTTCCTGCTGTTCTTCGCCTTCAAGCTCGCTTTTGTGCGCGACGCGGGCAACGTACCGCCCGCGCAGGCGGCGACCTATCTCGCGCTGGTGCTGGTGGCGTCGGTGGCGCTCTACACGCTGGTCGAGCGGCCGGCGCAGCGCGCGATCCTCCGCCGCTGGGCGAGCCGCGCCCGGCGCGACGAGGCGATGCTCGCGCCCGTCCAGCCGGGCTGATCCCCACCCTTCCCGCTTCGCCGTCACCGGAACGACAGGCCCTTCGATCGCGTTGGCCCGGTCACGGTGGAGAGGAGTTTCATGGCCAACACCCAGACCAGCCTGCCGACCCATGTGTTCACACCGCCCGCCGATCTGGTCGGGCAAGGACGGCTGCTTGCCAACGAGACGCTGGCGTGGCTTGCCGCCAATTCGCTGCGCATCCTGATCGCGGTCGCGGCCGCCGCGCTGATCGTGGCGGTGCTGCTCGGCGTGAAGCAGCTCGCCCAGCGCCTGTGCCGCGAGCATGACGCGCTGATCGGCTGGCGCACCATCATCGGGCGGGTCGCGGCGCGGACGAGCTTCTGGTTCCTCGTGATCGTCGCCGCCCGACTGGTCGACGGCTATGCCGATGCGCCGCCGCTGCTCGACAAGACCATCGCCTTCCTCTTCACGGTCGGCCTCACCTTCCAGGCGGCGCTCTGGGTGCGCGAGCTGGCGCTCGGCTTCGTCGAGCATCGCGCGGGGATGACCGATCAGGATCATGGCTCGCTCGCCTCCGCGCTCGGCATCATCCGCTTCCTGGTGAGCTTCACGCTCTTCTCGATCGCGCTGGTGCTGGTGCTGGGCAATCTCGGCGTCAACGTGACGGGGCTGGTGGCCGGCCTCGGCGTCGGCGGCATCGCCATCGGTCTCGCGGCGCAGGGCATCTTCAAGGATCTGTTCGCGGCGCTGTCGATCATCTTCGACCGGCCCTTCCGCAAGGGCGACTCGATCAAGTGGAACAACATCTCCGGCACGATCGAGCGCATCGGCCTCAAGACCACGCACATCCGCGCCACGACGGGCGAGCTGGTGGTGGTGAGCAACGCCGACCTGCTGGCCAAGGAGGTCTACAACCTCGCCCAGCTCAACCGCCGCCGGATGATCGAGAAGATCGCGCTCGCCTATCGCACCAGCGATGCCGACGCCCGCCTCGCGATCGACCTGATGCGCGACGTGGTGGACGCGACCGAGGCCTGCCAGCTCGTCCGCGTCGGGTTGATGGCGATGGACAAGGAAGGCTTGCAGTATGAGCTGCAATTCGACGTGATGTCCGCCAATTACAATGAGGTGATCGCGAAGCGGAGCGAGGTGAACCTCGCCATCCTCCGGCGTTTCCGCGAGGCGGGGATCGCCTTCGCCGATCCCAACGGCAAGCCGCAGGACATCCCCGCGGCGCCCGAGGAGCCCCGTCGCCCGCCCGCGCCACGCGTGAAGGAGCCCGCCGCAAGCGACACCGAGGAGGCACCTTGATCGGAGCGGCCGCGCCGGAACGCTGCGCGCTCTGCGATCGTCCGCTGGGCGCGCGGATCGAGTGGCACCATGTCGTGCCGAAAAGCGAGGGCGGCCGCGAGACGGTGCCGCTCCACCCGATCTGCCACCGCGCGATCCACCGGGTGGCGAGCAACAAGGAACTGGCGCGGCGTTACGGGACGCTGGAGGCGCTGAGGGCGGTGCCGGAGATGGCGCGCTTCCTCGCGTGGATCGCGAACAAGCCGGCGGATTTCCATGCGCCTACTTATGGGGCGCGGTGATGGGTGGTGGAAGCAGCACCCCATAGAAGACCGAATGCCAGCCGCCATCGCATCGCAGCCGCGGTCGTTGCGCCTTGGCCGGGTTCTTGGCATCCCTCGAAGATGCTCAAGGGGTTCGCACAATCTGTCGTGACGGGAGCGCTTGCCGCCGCCGTCGTGCCTATCGTTTTTCTCGCGATCTTGACGATCGGCCAACCGATGAGCGCTTCGGACTTCCGAACTGTGACCACTATCCTCTTTTGCATTCTGGCAGTTTCATTCGGGACCGTGTTGTCGTCCGCGCTCACCTTAGGTCTTGCGACGACTTACCTATTGCGAGCAATCGGCCGGGAAAATCTCCCCGCCTACATGTGCGCAGGCGCTGCGGGAGGGGCCGCTATTCCCCTGATCGTCGGTTATCTGATCGGCGGGAAACTGGGCGCCTTTTCTCTCCTGGGCATTTTCGGCGGCGCCCTCACGGGACGGGCGTGGTGGCTTTCCTATCGGCGATACATTGCCGAGGACTGTTAACATCCCAAGTTGGTCATACCGCGCAGCGAGGTGAGCACCTGATAGCGGACGGTGCAGCTATGTGGCTAAATGTCGTCATGCTCTACGTCGTCGGAGGTTGTAGCCGGAGCGGCAAATCGATGCTGGCGGAGCGCATGCGCTCTCGGCACGGCATCCCCTGGTTCACGTTGGATGCCTTGAAGATGGGCCTTCATCTAGGCGCGCCCTCGCTGGAGGTGCTGCCCGCCGCCGACGACCTTGTGACCGCAGACCAGATGTGGCCGATCATCGAGCCCATCCTCGACCATGCCATTTTCGATGGGCGAGATTATCTGGTGGAGGGAGTGAACCTTCGGCCCCGAATAGTGGCGCGGTTCATACAAGAGACTGATGAGCCAGTGAGGGCCTGCTTCCTTGGCTATCCTGAAGCGAGTATCGAGCAGAAGGCGCTGGACGTGGCGCATCATATCGGGCCGCCGACCGATTGGCTTCATCGTACCGGGAGCGATAACGTTCACCGATATCTCGAAGTGAGCCGGCTGCTGAGCCGCAAGCTGCGCGATGAATGCGCATGCGTCGGCATCCCGTTCGTTGATACCGGAACCGACTTCCATGCTGGGATTGCGGCTGCCGAGCACGCCCTTCTTGGCCCGCTGGAACAAACACTCGGCCTGCTGTGACGCCCGCAGAACAATGTCTGCTAACCACCTAAATCCACCGTCCTCCGAAGTCCGCCCCATTCAGCCGCCTCGGCGGAGTCTCCGTTGACGCCGCGCGGAATAAGCCACCCATAACGTCGAAGCCAGCGCCACGAAGGCGACGCCCAAGCCCGGCGCGATCTGCCCCACTCCGAAGCCCGTCAATGCGATAGCAACCGCGACGGCCAGATGCACCCGGATCGCAAACACCCGACCTCCTCCCCGACAGCTCGAAGGCAGGCTAGGCCGAGCCGTCTCAGGCGTCCATCGGAGATCGCCTCAGCCCCATAAACCCGCCCCCGCGTTCAGCATCTTGCCCTTGTCGAAGGTGAAGCCGTCCGGCCGGTCGCGGGCCAGCAGCAGCGGGCCGTCGAGGTCCACCCACTCCGCTCCCTGCGCCGCGAGGAAGGCGGGCGCCACGCCGAGCGACGTCGACAACATGCAGCCGACCATCAGCTTCAGCCCCGCCGCCCGCGCCTCGCGGGACAGGAGCAGCGCCTCGGTGAGGCCGCCCGCCTTGTCGAGCTTGATGTTCACCGCCTGATAGCGGCCGACGCAGCGCGCGAGATCGCTGCGGTCCTGGCAGGACTCGTCGGCGCACAAGGGAATGGGCGAGAGGACGTTGTCGAGCAGATGATCCTCGCCCGCCTTGACCGGCTGCTCGATCAGCTCGACGCCGAAGGGGACGAGCGCCGCCGCCTCGGCCGCCACGTCGCGGCCGGTCCAGGCCTCGTTGGCGTCGACCACCAGCCGCGCCGAGGGCGCCCCCCGCCGCACGGCGGCGACGCGCTCGATATCGCCCTCGCCAGCCAGCTTGAGCTTGAGCAGCGGATAGCGGCCGGCCGCGGCGCGGGCATCGGCCTCCATCTTCTCGGGCTCGCCGAGCGAGATGGTGAAGGCGGTGGTGACGGGCCTGGGCTCCTCCAGCCCGGCGAGGCGCCACACCGGCAACCCGCAGCGGCGCGAGTCGAGATCCCACAGAGCCGCGTCCACCGCGTTGCGGGCAGCGCCCCGCGGCAACAGCGAGAGCAGGTCCGCCCGTGTCGCGCCCTGGCAGATCGGGTCGACGACGCTCAGGATCTGATCCCGCACACTCTCGGCGCTTTCGCCATGATAATAGATGGCGGTCGCCTCGCCGCGCCCGCGCCACTCGCCCTCGGCCAGCGTGGCGACGACCACGTCCACCTCGGTCTTGGCGCCGCGCGCAATCACGAATGCGCCGGCCACCGGCCAGCGCTCGATGCGCGCGGCGAGCCGCGTGCAATGGTCGGCCATGCCGTCTTTCTCCTTCAGGTCGTGGCGGCTGCGCTCTGGACCCCGGTGGGCGCGGGCAGCGCGCGCGGGGCCGTGGCAGGCCAGTAGGTCTTGGGCAGGATGCGCGCCGCGCGATCGAACGACGCCTTCACGTCTGTCCGCTGGAGCAGCCGCGCCCACAAGGCGCGCAACCGCGAAGCCGGATGCGGGAGCAGCGCCCCTTCCGGCTGGAACTGATCGGCGAGGCGGTCGGCGCCCTCGTGCGTGGCGAGCGTGGCGACGGCGATCGCGGCCGCCTCCTCGTCGCGCCCGGCGCAGAGCAGGCCTTCCACCGCCGCCGCCTGATTGTCGGCGGCCGAGGCCTTGAGCGCGTCGGCGGCGACCTTCTCCTCGGCGGAGCGCTGGAGCCCGGCGAGCGCGCACACTTCGTTGCGGCGCAGCCAGTTCAGGCCATAGGCCGAGAAATAATGGGCGTTGTGCTGCGTGCCGGTGCGGGCGATCGCCAGTTCCTCATCGTAGCGGCCGTCCTCGTGCAGCATCTCGGCCAGCGTGATGAGCGCGCTCGCGGCCTCGGGCGTGGTGGCGAGGTCGGCGGCGGCGAAGGGGCGGAGCCGCGCCAGCGCCTGATCGCGATGCCCGTCGGCGGCCATCGCCTCGGCGTCGGTGAGGACAATGCCGACCTGCTGCTCGGTCATGCCGGGCGCGATCTTCGTCGGCCCGGCGGTCACCCCGACATCCTCGTAACGGCGCAGGAAGAGGAAGGCACGCGCCGCGTCCAGCGTCGCCTGCTGGTCCTGCGGGGCGCCGGCATAGGTGTCGAGCGCGGAGCGGGCGAAGCGGTCGATGGCGGCACCGCCGGCCGGCCCCATGCGGGTCTCCACATCGGGCCACAGCGAGGCATAGCGACGCTGGATCGCCATCTCCCAGAGATAATTGGGCCGATGGACGCGGCCGAGCAACTGGCGCGCATCGTCGACGGCGTCGCGGTCGAGCAGCGTGCCAATCCCGTCCGCCGCCAGCGCCTCGGGCAGCGCCGGCTCGTCGCTCGGCTCCCAGTCCGCGAGCGCGAGGGCCAGCGAAACACGGTCGCGCCGCTGATAGTCGCCCACCATGGTCAGCTTCTGGGCGAGCGCACGCCACAGCTCGCCCGGCATCATCGAGAGCGCGCGCGAGCGGGCGTCGGCGATGGCGGCGAGACCATCGGCGGCCTCGGCATAATGGCCGGCATCCGCATCGACGAACACCTGGAAGCCCTGCACCAGAGGATTGTCCGGCGCCTGCGCGCGCAACTCCGCCAGCGCCGGCGCAACGTCGCGCTGGCGGCCGGCCTCGGCAAGGCAGGGCAGCCGCAGGAGCTGGGCGGAGAAGCGCGTGGGCGTTCCCTTGCCCTCCTCCTTCGCCACCATGGGATCGAGCAGCGCCAGCACGCCATGGCAGTCATGCGCCCGCGCACGCTCGAGCGCGCGGGCGACGATCGCCCCGTCGTCCGACCGCATGTGCGGAGAGGCCACCGGATTGCGAGGGACGGCCGCGCCGCCTGGCCCCGCCAGCAGCGCGCCGAGCGCGACGCCGAGGGTCAGGAGGCGGAAGCGGCCTGTCTCAGCGCTCATGCCCCGCGATCCACTCCTCGAGCACCGGCGCGATCTCCTCGCGCCAGCGGCGGCCGTTGAAGATGCCGTAATGACCCACTTTCTTGGCCATCAGGTAACGCTTCTCGGTTTCCGGGAGATTCTTGGCGATGGTCAGCGCCGCCTTGGTCTGGCCGATGCCGGAGATGTCGTCGCGCTCACCCTCGATCGCCAGCAGCGCGGTGTGGGTGATCGCGCCCGGATCGACCGTGCGCCCGCGATGCTTGAGCTGGCCCTTGGGCAGCTTGTGCTTCTGGAACACGTCCTCGATCGTCTGGATGTAGAACTCCTCAGTCATGTCGCAGACCGAGCGATATTCCTCGTAGAAGGCCTTGGTGGAATCGGCCGTCTCGTCGTCGCCTTCGACCAGATGCTGGAACATCCGGTAATGGCTCATCAGATGGTTGCCGAGGTTCATCGCCATGAAGCCGGCGAGCTGGAGGAAGCCCGGATACACCTTCCGCCCCGCGCCCGGATAGTAGAAGGGCACGGTGGCGATCACGTTCTGCTCGAACCAGGCAAGCGGGCGCTGGGTGGCGACGGTGTTCACCGCGGTCGGCGCCTTGCGGGTGTCGATCGGGCCGCCCATCATCGTCAGCGTCGCGGGCGCCGCCGGATTGCCGTCGGCGTTCATCAGGCAGGCGGCGGCATAGGCCGGCACCGAGGGCTGGCACACCGCCAGCACATGCGTGTTCGGGCCGATGAACTCCAGAAATTCAACAAGATAATCAATATAATCGTCGAGGTCGAAATGCCCCTCGTCGAGCGAGACGAGCTTCGCGTCGCGCCAGTCGGTGATGTAGACGTCGTGACGGGGCAGCATCCGCTCCACCGTGCCGCGCAGCAGCGTGGCGAAGTGACCCGACATCGGCGCCACGATCAGCAGCTTGGGGCCGCCCTTCACGCCGGCGCGCACGAAGCGCTTGAGCTGGCCGAACGGCTTGCGGAGGACGATCTCCTCTGTGACCGCTACCTCTTTCCCGTCAACCAGGGTGGTCGTGAAGCCGAAATCGGGCTTCCCGCGCGGCTGCGAGGCGTGCGCGAAGACGTCGAGCCCGGAAGCGATCATCGGGCCGAAACCGGTGTGCGACAGGGGGTTAGCAGGATTTTGCAGCCATTCCGCGCTCAGATTCGCCATCAGGCTCGCGCCGGAAAGCCAGGAACGCTGCAATTCATAGGCGTCGTACAGCAATTCTATCTCCCGTTGCGGCGAACATGCCGCATGGAACCGGTCACAAAGTTCTGCCCTTCTACCCGAAACTATCCCCAACGCTGTTGCAAAATAGGAATGCAGGAAGGAGGTTTCTACAGTCCTACCGAACGATCCTCATTTCCTTCCGCAACCGCGCATTGAGCCGAACTGGTCAGAATGCTAGTCGAGCCGCCATGGCTCGATCCGCCCCCGAAAGCGCCCCTCGCGAGCGGCGTCTTGGCAACCTCCGGCTCGTCTGGGCGCACGCCCTTCGCTATCCGGGTCACATCCTCGCCGCCTTCGCGGCGCTGTGCGTCTCCTCGGCGGCGACGCTCGGGATACCTTACGGGTTCAAGCGGATCATCGATCGCGGCTTCTCGGCGGGCGTCGACCCGCACGGGCTGGCGACATCCTTCCATTATCTGCTGATGATCGTGCTGGTGCTGGCGATCGCCACCGCCTGCCGCTTCTGGTTCGTGTCGTGGCTGGGCGAGCGCGTGGTGGCGGACATCCGCACCGAGGTGCAGGCCAATCTGCTCACGCTGGCGCCGCGATTCTTCGAGGAGAACCGCCCCTCCGAGATCGCCTCGCGACTCACCTCCGACACCACGCTGATCGAGCAGGTGGTGGGCACCACCGTCTCCGTGGCGCTGCGCAATATCTTCACGATGATCGGCGGGGTCACCTATCTCTTCATCCTCGCGCCCAAGCTCGCGGGGATGATGCTGCTCGGCATTCCGCTGGTGCTCTTGCCGCTGATCCTGCTCGGGCGGCGGGTGCGGGGCTTCTCGCGCTCCTCGCAGGACCGGATCGCGGCGGTCGGCGCGATCGCCACCGAGGTGCTGGGCGCGATGAAGATCGTGCAGGCCTTCGGGCAGGAGGCGCGCGAAGCGGGCCGCTTCCGCCAGGCGGTCGAGAGCGTCTTCTCCACCGCCAAGCGCCGCATCGCCTTCCGCGCCGCGATGACCGCGCTGGTGATCGGCCTCGTCTTCGGCGCGATCACGCTCGTGCTGTGGGAAGGCGCGCTGGACGTGGCCGCGGGCCGCATGTCCGGCGGCGCGATCGCGGCCTTCGTGCTGACCGGCGGCCTCGTCGCAGGCGCGTTCGGGGCGCTCGCCGAGGTCTATGGCGATCTGCTGCGCGGCGCGGGCGCGGCGAGCCGGCTGGGCGAGCTGCTCGCCGAGCGGCCCGAGATCCGCGCGCCGGCCCATCCCCGCGCGCTGCCGGCGGAGGCGGCCGGGCGACTCCAGTTCGAGAATGTCACCTTCCGCTACCCGACGCGCCCCGAAATGGCGGCGCTTGAGAATTTCACGCTCGACATCCCCGCCGGCGAGACGGTCGCCGTGGTCGGCCCGTCGGGCGCGGGCAAGTCGACGCTGATCCAGCTCGCCCAGCGCTTCTACGATCCGCAGGGCGGCCGCGTGCTGCTCGACGGCGTGCCGCTGCCCGAGGCGGATCCGGCCGAGATTCGCACCCGCATCGCCATGGTGCCGCAGGAGATGGTGATCTTCGCAGCGTCCGCGCGCGACAATCTGCGCTATGGCCGCTGGGACGCGGACGACGAGGATCTCTGGACCGCCGCCGAGGCCGCCAATGCCGCCGATTTCCTGAAGAGCCTTCCGCAGGGGCTGGACACCTTCCTCGGCGAGGGCGGCGCGCGCCTGTCCGGCGGCCAGCGCCAGCGCCTCGCCATCGCCCGCGCGCTGCTGCGCGACGCGCCGCTGCTGTTGCTCGACGAGGCCACCTCCGCGCTCGACGCCGAGAGCGAGCGGCTGGTGCAGGACGCGCTCGAACGGCTGATGGCGGGCCGCACCACCATGGTGATCGCCCACCGCCTCGCCACCGTGCGCAAGGCGGACCGGATCGTCGTCATGGAGAATGGCCGCATCGTCGAGCAGGGCACGCACGACGAGCTGTTCGCGGGCTCCGGCCTCTACGCGCGGCTCGCCAAGCTCCAGTTCGAGACGGCGGGCTGAGGGCTCACACTACCGAGGGGCGAGCGAGGTCCAGCACGTTCGCCTTCTTCTCCGCGAGCAGGTCCTCGAGCGCGACCGCACCCTCCGTTTCGGCGAAGATGCGCTCGGCCTCGGTGATGGGGATCGCCATCAGCCAGCCGGTGGTGCGCTCCTCCGTCTCGATGTCGCGCGGGCCTTCGCCCCACAGATGGGGGCGGGTGAAGAAGACATGCTCCAGCGCGGCGGAGAGGTTGTAGAGCCGCATCACGCCGGGATGGATCGCACCCCGCCTGAGCCGCCAGCCCTGCCGCACCGCGGACACCGCGCACGACGCCAACATGCTCGGAAAATCCTCCGCCGCGCTCGGATAGGCGCCGACGATCTCCAGACGCAGACCCATCTCGTCATAGCCAAGATCGTGCGCGGAAAGCGTCGTCGTGCCGGCGGAGTGGAAGCCCGGCGCGGGGCAATCGGCGAAGGTGGCGACATCGATGCCGAGATCGCCCGCCTCCTCTCGATAGGCGTGGATCACCGGCGCGGCACCGAAGCTGTCCGCCAGTTCCTGCGCCGCCGCGCGGGCCGCTTCCGTCACTGCCATCGTTACGCTCCCCCAACACTCCCGCCGGGGAGCGTAGCGGGGGTTCAGGCCGGGCGGTAGGTCTCCTGAAAGCGCACCGGGCGGCCATGCGCCTCGTTGGCGAGGGTCGCCTCCCACATCACGCGGTGGCCGCGCACGATCGTGCCGACCGGCTGGCCGGTGAGCGTCATCCCCGTGAAGGGCGACCAGCCGCAGCGCGAGGCGAGCCATTCGTCCTCGACCGTCCACTGCTTCTTGAGGTCGACGATGGTGAAGTCCGCGTCGTAGCCGGGCGCGATGCGGCCCTTGTTGACGAGGTTGAAGATGCGCTGCGGGCCGGATGCGGTGAGGTCGATCAGCCGCTGCATGGTGAGCCTCCCCTTCGCCACATGGTCAAGCATCAGCGGCAGCAGCGTCTGCACGCCGGGCATACCCGAGGGCGAGGCGGGATAGGCCTGCGCCTTCTCGTCCTTCGTATGCGGCGCATGGTCCGAGCCAAGCACGTCCGGAACGCCCTGATTGACCCAATGCCACAAGCCATCCCGGTGCGCGCCCGAACGGATCGGCGGGTTCATCTGGGCATAGGTGCCGAGCGTCGGATAGGCTTCCTCGCCCGCCAGCGTGAGATGTTGGGGCGTCACCTCGCAGGTGGCGATGTCCTTGTTCTGGCCCAGAAACTCCAGCTCGGCGGGCGTGGTGACATGGAGGACGTGGATGCGCCGCCCCGCCTCGCGCGCCAGCTTCACGATACGGCGAGTGGCGAGCATCGCGCTCTCGTCGTCGCGCCACACCGGATGCGAGGAAGGATCGCCCGCCACGCGCAGATGGGCGCGCTCCTGCATCCGCGTCTCGTCCTCGGCGTGGATCGCGACACGGCGGCGGCCATGCGCCAGCACGCGCGCCAGTTCCTTGTCGTCCGAGACGAGCAGGTCGCCGGTGGAGGCTCCCATGAACACCTTGATGCCCGCCGCGCCGGGCAGCATCTCCAGCTCGCCCAGCTCTGCGGCATTGGCCGCCGTCGCGCCGACATAGAAGGCGTGATCGCACCACATGCGGTCCCTCGCGCGCTTCAGCTTGTCGTTGAGCGCATCGGCCGAGTCGGTGTTCGGCTTGGTGTTGGGCATCTCGAACACGGCCGTCACGCCGCCCAGCACCGCGGCGCGGCTGCCCGACTCGAGATCCTCCTTGTGATCGAGACCCGGCTCGCGGAAATGGACCTGGCTGTCGATCACCCCCGGCATCACCGTGAGCCCGGTGCAGTCGATCGTCTCGCCCGCGTCGCCCTGGGCACCGATCTCGACGATCTTCCCGTCCCGCACGCCCACCGACGTCTCGACCGGGCCGGAGGGCGTCCAGACGGTGCCGTTCTTGAGGATCAGGTCATAGGTGGCGGGCATGGGCCAAACTCCGTTCGGGGAGGCATTCTTCGCGACACTGCATATGGGTTTGCTTGTGCGTCGCGCCCTCCTACCTTGGGAGCATGAGCACCGCCACCCTTCTCGCCTCGCGCGCTGTCCTCCGCCTCTCCGGTCCGGAGGTGCGCGACTTCCTGCAAGGCCTCGTCACCAACGACACGCGCGTGCTCGCCGAGGGACGGCCGGTCTGGGCCGCGCTGCTGACCGCGCAGGGCAAGGCGCAGTGGGATTTCATCCTCTGGCCCGACGGCGAGGATGTGCTGATCGACTGCGAGGCGGATCAGGCGGATGCGCTGGCCAGGCGGCTCACCCTCTATCGCCTTCGCCGCCCGATCACGATCGCGCGGGACGAGACGGTGGGCGTCCACTGGTCGGCGGAGGGAACGGGCGATCCCCGCCTTCCCGCGCTCGGCCGGCGCTGGCTGGGTGCACCCGAGGGCGAGCCGGCGGAAGGCGCATGGCTGACCCACCGCCTGCTCCTCGGCGTGCCCGAAGGCGTGGCCGAGCTGGGCGCCGACAAGACGCTGTGGCTGGAGGCGAACGCCATCGAGCTGCACGGCGTCTCCTTCACCAAGGGCTGCTATGTGGGGCAGGAGAACACCGCGCGGATGAACTGGCGGCAGAAGGTCAACCGCCGGCTGATCGTGGTGGAGGTCGATGCCGATCCGGGCGAGGCGGCACGGGCTTATTATCCGGCGCTGGGTCTCGCGGTGGCGCAGGTGCGCGTCGAGCAGCTCCGCACCGGCGGGCCGGTGAAGCTCGGGGCGATTGAGGCCCGCCCGCTCCGCCCCGACTGGCTGGAGGCCGCCATCGCCGAGGAAGAGACCGCATGAGCGATCCCATCCACAGCCGCCCGCCGAGCCGCTCGGCCGCGCTGGGCGGCGTGGGCGTGATCTTCGTCACCGGCATCTTCGCCATCGTCGCGGCGGGCGCGGTGCTGCTGCTCGCGCAGAGCTATGGCTTCCACATGGAGGCGATCGACTGGGTGCTGCTCGGTCTCGTGCTGGCGCTGACGATCGGGGGCGGCCTCGCGCTCGCCCGCTTCATCCGCGCCAACCCGCAAGCCATCGGCGAGGCGCGCTTCGACACCTCGCACCCGGACGACCCGACCGAACGCGACTAGGCCAGCTCCATCTGCGCGAAGGCGGCGGCGATGCTGGCGCGGCAGTTGTCGCCTGCCGGGAGGCCTGCCAGATTGTCCCCCCTGGCCCGGCGCACCGACGCCGGCACCTTTTGCCGCCCTAGTGGGAGAGATGCGATCATGACATTTGTTCGAGCCGGAGCGCGCGTGGCCCTCGCCGGCCTGATGATGGCGACGGGCGCGCTGGCGGCTTCCCCTGCGTCGGCCGCCGACCCCACCAGCTTCGCCACCTCCGCCGAGGTGCAGGCGCAGGTCGCCGCGATGGACAAGGCGATGAAGCCCGGGCAGGGCTTCTCCTGGGCGCCGCTTGTCCATGATGGCGACACGGCCGCCGGGCTGGAGATCTGGAAGAAGCCCGGCAAGCCGGCGGTCCACCCCACCGACGGCGAATATACGATCGTCATCGCGGGCGCGGGGACGCTGGTATCCGGCGGCACGCTGGTCGACGCGAGCGTCACCAAGCCGGGCCTCACCGAAGGCAGCCGGATCGAAGGCGGCACCACGCGCGCGCTCGCGCCGGGCGATGTCGTGCTGATCCCGGCGGGCACGCCGCACTGGTTCGGCATCACCGGCAAGCGGCTCGTCCTGCTCGGCATCAAGCTGCCCGCTCCGACGAGGTAAGCCGCAGGAATGTTGAACGGAGAATCGAAGTAAACGCTTTTTTAACCAGCCACGACAATCAAGTCTTGGAGGCTGCGCCTTATTCCGCCCTCATCTGAGGAGGTACGGCTGGTGAAATCTGCGACCCTGATCTGCGCCATGCTCGGCCTGGCGACATTCTCCGCCCCCGCGTTCGCCGCCGACGGCGAACTGGGCTTCGCGTCCTCGGGCACCGCCACGGTGACGGTCATCATCCCGCCGATCCAGGCCGGGATCGCCGCCACCGAGGAAGGCGCGGTCGGCCTCTGGACGCTCCAACCGGGCGCGGCCGGGCTGATGGTGCGCATCCCCGATCAGGTGGCGCTGGGAGGCAATTCCAGCCTCGACGTGTTCCGCGCCAACGGCAACGTCTTCGACGTCAGCCTGCCGGCGAGCGCGGGCTTCCATCTCCAACCCGCGCTCCAGAGCGAGAACAGGGGCCTCACCCGCCAGAATTACACGCTGTCGAGCGACGGCGTCGCCCGGCACGATCCGTTGCAGGTGATGATCCGGGGCATCTGACGCCCGCCCTGCGCGAGGCGGCGTTTACCATTCCTGTCAAGTATCTTCGTCCACATCGGAGGGCGGGAGCCGCGTTGGCTCACCGCTCCGACCGGCGTTGCGCCCGCCTCCCGACCGCCCCGGCGAGCGGCTGACATCTTTCTGAAAACCCTCGCCGAATTTCCCCCGACTCGCGCCGATTGCTCCGGAATCGGCCGGAGGCGGCCTCACCCCCATGTCCAGATATGGCACAGCCGACACGGGGACTGCTTTGACTCCCCAAGGGCGTCATCTACCTACCGCCTCAGCGTTAAGGGGTAACGCTTTTGGGGGATGTATGGCGTCTCGTTCATGGTTCACATGCGCGGTGCTGTTGCTGGCGGGGATGGCGATGCCGGCCCGCGCGCAGCTCGCGGTCGACCGCCTCTGGGTGGATTTCGAGCCGCGGTCCACGCCCCGCGCGGACGTCATCGTCCGTAACGAGAGCAAGGACCGTTACTATATCACGGTCACGCCCTCCGAGATCGTCAATCCCGGCACCGACAAGGAGCAGCGCGTCGAGCAAGCCGATCCCGAGAAGCTCGGCCTGCTCGTCACCCCCAATCGCCTGATCCTCGATCCGGGCGCGATCCGCTCGATCCGCATCGTCTCGCTCAACGCCGATCTGAAGAGCGACCGCATCTATCGCGTGAAGATCTCCCCCGAAGTCGGCGACATCGATACGCCGGCGGCGGGCGACAATCATGCGGTGGCGATCAAGATCCTCGCCGCCTACGACGTGCTCGTCACCGCCCGTCCCCGCAACGCCAAGGCGCAGCTCGTGACGACGCGGGGAACGGACAGCCTCGTCATCCGCAACGACGGCAACACCAACATCCTGCTGTTCGACGGGCAGCTCTGCCCGCCGGGCGCCGACGACAAGGCGGCCCCCGACGCCAAGCCGGTCGACGGCAAGCCCGCCTGCGAGGGCGTCGGCTCCCACCGCATCTATCCGGGCGCAAGCTGGGATCTCAAGACCCAGACGGCGGCCGACAGCCTTCACGCCAAGGCGCGCTCCTTCGCGTCGATCGATCCGAAGACCGTCACTTTCCCCTGATTTCCCGCGCGGCCCCCGCATCGAGGCCCTCCCCTGTCGGGCGGGCCGGGGACGCGCCAGTAACCGTGTAGCGTCCGCTTAAATGCGAAAGGCCGATGCCGCCACAGCATCGACCCTTCGTCGAACATGCCCTTCGAAAAGCCTGTTTCCGAAATCCTACCGACTGGGAGGTTAATACATGTCTAAGCTTCTCCGCGCGCTCGTCGCGGTTTCCGCGCTGGCCGCCGCGCCGGCGTTCGCCGCCACCGACGGCAATCTCGACACGTCGAGCAGCCAGGGCACGGTGGACTTCACCACCGTCATCCCGCAGATGGTCCGCATCTCGGGCCTGACCGACATGACGCTCAACGTCACGCCAGCCGCGCTGCAGAACAAGTATTTCAGCCGCCAGGACGCCGAGAGCCAGTTCTGCGTCTATTCGAACGTGGGCGCCGACGGCGGCTACACGATGAAGGTCGACGGCGATGCCGGCAAGGACCACCCGTTCCGCCTCACCGGCCCGAGCACGCTCGACTACAACGTGTGGGTCTCCGACGACGTCAGCAACTCGTTCAAGAACTACACCTGGCCCGGCAATGTCGTGACCGGCTACAAGACCACCTCGGGTGGCAAGGCCCGTCCGACCGACCTGAACTGCTCGGGCGGCAAGGACGCGCTGGTCCATGTCGGCGTCGACAACAAGGACATCTTCGCGGCTGTCGCGGGCACCTACAAGGGCACGCTGAAGATCACCGTCGCGGTGAACTAAGTCCTGGGCGCGGCGGCCTCCCCGCGGGGCCGCCGCAACCTTTTCCGGGGGCAGATTTCCATGCATCGAACGGCTCTTTTCGGGCTCGCTATGATCGCGGTTTGCGGACAGGCGGCCGACGCGCGCGCGCCGCTGGGCGCACCGTCGATGGCGCCGCTGCCGTCGCCCGCGCACGCGCCGATGGCCAGCCTCCGGGTCTATGGCCCGAGCCAGCGCGACGTCTGGCAGGGGCGTGGCGATGCCCGGCAGTCGGTCGATCTGTGCGTCGTCAGCACGACGGGCCGCTTCCGCCTCCGGATCACCAGCCAGAGCGGCGGCGCGCTGATCAACCACAAGAGCCGCATCCACTACACGCTGAGCTTCCGGGACGGCGCGGGCGCGGCGCATGACGTGGACGTGTCCGATCAGGCGCTGGTCATGATCGAAGGCAGCGCCCCCAGCGCTGCCGACTGCACCCATGGCCCCAATTCGACGCTCTCGCTCAGCGCCACGCAGGCCGATCTGCTGAAGGGGCCGGCCGGCGAATATTTCGACAGGCTCCGCCTCGTGGCCGATCCGCTTTGAAGGATAGCCGATCGGTGAAGCCTGTTCCGTCGCATTCCGTTTCCCCGCGCGCGCTCCGCCGCTCGCTGCTGATCGCGGGCGTGGCGCTGCCCGCGCTCGCCGCCCATGCCGCCGAGGCCGCGAGCCCCGCGCGTGGGCCGATGGTGGCCGTGCTCGGCCAGACCGACCGCGCGCAGATGAACACCCAGCCCAAGGATCTGCAATTGCAGACCAAGGCGCCCGCCGGCTTCGAGGATATCGGCACGAAGGTCTCCACCCTCTTCGACCTGAGCTTCCAGGGCCGCCATATCGGTTCATTCAGCGCCACCTACGACAATGGCAGCTTCCAGTTCGCCGACCCCGCGCGGGTCGCGGCGGCGATCGGTGGGGATGTCGACGTCGACAAGGTGAAGGCGCTCCTCTCACAGCCGCTGCCGGGCAACGAACAATATCGCTGCCGCCCCGGCGACCTCGCCACGGCGACCTGCGGGGCGCTGCCGGTCGGCCAGTCGGGCGTGGTGGTGACGCCGGAGAATTTCTCCGTCTCGCTCTTCCTCGCCCGCGACTATTTCCACCTGATCGTGCCGACCGCGCGCGTGCTGGGGCCGCCGGTCTCCGGCCCCTCGCTGATCCAGGGCGCGCGCATGTCGGTGGCGGCGGAGAGCGGGCAGGTGCGCTATGGCGGCACCTTCGACACGCTGGCCAGCATCGGCCGCACCGCGCTCGTCGCGCAGACGGTGCTGAGCGACGATCAGGGCTTCCGCGCGCAGGAACTCTACGCCCAGCGCATCTGGTCGGACCGGCGCGTCGCGGCTGGCCTGTTGCAGGATCTCAACCTGCTGACCTTCACCAGCTACCGCATCGCAGGCGCGGAGTTCGGCAGCTTCTATGGCACCTATCTGGACAGCGCCAACGATCTCGCCTCGCCGCTCCAGGTCGTGCTGCCGCAGCGCGCGCAGGTGGAGGTGTATCGCGACAATGTGCTGATCTTCACGGGCCAGTACAGCGCGGGCCTCGCCACGATCGACACGCGCTCCTTTCCGAACGGATCGTACAACGTCCACATCGTCGCGCGCGACGGCGGCAGCGTCATCCTCGACGAGAACCGCAACTACACCAAGCTCGCCGGCCTGCCGCCGCCGGGCAAGATCGCCTTCGACATCCGCGTCGGCGAGCGCACCTCCGACAATTTCGAGGATGACGGCCTCGGCAGCACGCCGTCCCATCCCTTCTTCCCCCGGCTGACCGGCGAGTTCGCGGCCACCGCCTCCGCCCAGACGCGGGTCGGGCACTCCTTCGCGGTGGGCGAGAAGGTGCTGGCGTTCAATTCCGACATCTATGCCGAAACCTCGCTGGAGGTGTTCCGCGGAAAGATGCAGGCGGTGATCGCTGGCGGCGTGGGTTCGCACGGCACCTATTCGGGGCTGGTGAGCGGCACGCTGACCTTCGAGAAGACCTCGTTCAACATCTCGGCGCGCAGCACGCACACCGACCGCACGCTGCTCGACGATGCCGGCGGGTTCGACCTCAAGAAATACCGGCCTTTCTTCCGCAACGAGGATTCGATCTTCGTCTCCGCGCAGCGCAAGCTGTTCGGCGGCACGCTATCGCTGAGCGGCGGCTACACCCGCTCGCAGGACCTGCCCAACCGCTACACCTACAGCGCGCAATATACCCGCCCGATCGTGCTCCCGCTGGTCGGCACGGCGCTGATGACGATGCAGGGCAGCGTGTCCGACATCGATCGCCGGGTGAGCATCGGCTTCTCCTTCTACCGCCAGGTGGACCGCCGCACGACCGCCGCGTTCAACATGGGCGGCGAGGTGGCGCATGGCGACGACGGCTCGCTGCGCAGCGGCTTCTCGCCGGTCGCGCTCGGCACGCTCACGCGCACGCAGCAGATCGGCGCGACCGACGTGACGGCGCAGGTCGGCGGATCGACCGATGCGGACAGCGACCGCCTGTTCGGCACCGCGCGCGCCGAGGCGGCGCTCGGCGAGGTGGACGCCACCGCGCAGTATCAGCATCAGGCGAACGGCGGCGGCGACACGTCGGTGCTGCTCAACGCCCAGTCCGGCTTCGTGATCGGCGGCGGATCGGTGAAGCTCGGCCTGCGCAATCCGTCTGACGCGATCGTGCTGCTCGACATCAAGAGCGACAAGGGCACCGGCGCCTCCACCCCGGATGCGGCCGCTCCGCCCGCCGATCGCCATGGCGATCCGGTGGTGTCCGAGGGCGGCTATCGCGTCACGGTCGACGACCGGCCGGGCGAGTTCGTGCGCGCGGGCCAGCGGATCGCGGTCGGCCTGCCGTCGCTCGCCTCCTACCAGATCGGCCTCAAGCCCGAGAACGCGCCGCCCTTCGACATCGACGCCGCGACGCGCACCGTGCCGCTCTATCCGGGCAACGTCGCGCGGCTGGAGTTCAAGGCGCGCGAGATCGTCAGCCTGTTCGGGCAGGCGGTGGACGCGCATGGCAAGCCCATCGCCAATGCACGGGTGGAGGCCGGCACCGACTTCGCCATCGCCGACGACCATGGCTATTTTACCGTCACCGCGCCGCGCGGCGAGGCCATGACGGTGAAGACGCCGTCCGGCGGCGCCTGCCTCAACAAGCGGATCGACGATGTGATCGGCAAGGAGCAGTACGGCCTGATCTATCGCGTCGGCGCGGTCGCCTGCAACCAGTGACCGGGCCTGCCCCCGGCCAGCGCGCCATGCGCTTTGAGGGGCAGGAGTTTCGCGGCCAGACGCTCCTGCTGGACGGCAATGAGTTCGTCCGCTGCACGATTATCGGCTGCCTGCTCCGCTATAGCGGGACGACGGAGATCCATCTCAGCGAATGCCGCATGGGCGGCAACGAGTTCAGCTATGACGGCCATGCCGCCAACACCGTGCGGGCGCTGCAGGCGCTGGCGCGTTCGGGCGGCGGCGGGCTCGATCATGTGATGCGGCTGTTCCTCGCCGGTGCGCCGGTGGACTGGCACCGGCTGGCGGAGATCGCCCGCCTCCCCACCCTACCGGACGAACCGCGCTGAACCTTTCCCCCCTTGCAACCGCCCCGATTCCGGCGCGTTCTGCTCACGGCGCCGTTTCGGCGCGCAACAGGGGATTCGACATGAAAGTTGGATTTGCGACCCTCGCCGCCGTCAGCGCGATCTGCCTGACGGGCGCGGCGCCCGCGTTGGCCGAGACGGTGCACTACAGCGCCCAGCTCGACGGCAAGTCGGAAGTGCCGGCCAACACCACCGGCGGCAAGGGCGTCGTCAAGGCCGAGCTGAACACCGCGACGCGGGCCTTCACCTACACCATCACCTATTCGGGCCTGACCGGCCCCGCATCCGCCGCCCATTTCCATGGCCCGGCCGCGGCGGGCGTCAACGCGCCCCCGGTGATCGCGATCAAGAGCCTCGCCAGCCCGATCAAGGGCAAGGAGGTGCTGACGCCCGAGCAGATGGCCGATCTCCAGGCCGGCAAATGGTATTTCAACGTCCACACCAAGGCGAACCCCGGCGGCGAGATCCGCGGCCAGCTCGCCAAGCCCTGAGGCCTCCTCTGGCAGGTTCGGGATCGCACCCTATCTCGGTCCCGAACCTCACCGGAGATGCCCCATGTCCAGCAAGCCCGTCAGGATACCCGGCCCCGATCACCCCATCACCGTCGAGCCCGCCGCCGCGCGCATCGTCGTGACGCTCGCCGGCAGGACCATCGCCGACAGCACCCATGCCCTCACTTTGCGCGAGGCGAGCTATCCGCCGGTGCATTATATTCCGCGCGCGGATGTCGACATGGCGGCGCTCGGACGCTCGGCAACGACGAGCTATTGCCCCTACAAGGGCGAGGCCTCCTATTTCAGCATCCCTGCCGGCGGGGATCGTTCGGTCGACGCGATCTGGACCTATGAGGCGCCGCACGACGCCGTCGCGGTCATCAAGGACCATCTCGCCTTCTATCCCAGCCGGGTGGACTCGATCGAGGAGCGTTTACCGCCACCGCCGCTCCCGACATGGATGAAGCCTTCAGTTTCGGGGGCGGCGATGACCAGCATCTATGATTTCACGGCGAACGGCATCACCGGCGAGCCCCGCTCGCTCGGCGACTATCGCGGGCAGGTGATGCTGATCGTGAACACCGCCAGCAAATGCGGCTTCACCCCGCAATATGAGGGGCTGGAGGCGCTGCATAAGGATTATGCCGCCAAGGGCCTCGCGGTGCTGGGCTTTCCCTGCAACCAGTTCGGCGCGCAGGAGCCGGGCGACGCCGCCGAGATCGCGAACTTCTGCAAGCTCACCTACGACGTCGACTTCCCGATGTTCGCCAAGATCGAGGTCAATGGCGACGGCGCCCACCCGCTCTATCGCTATCTGAAACACGAGGCGCGTGGCCTGTTCGGCACCGAGCG
Organism: Sphingomonas sp. PR090111-T3T-6A; assembly: GCF_000383095.1. GTDB lineage: Bacteria > Pseudomonadota > Alphaproteobacteria > Sphingomonadales > Sphingomonadaceae > Solisphingomonas. Next base: position 126,004 of record NZ_AORL01000013.1, on the reverse strand, counting down.
GATCAAGTGGAACTTCACCAAGTTCCTCGTCGACCGCAGCGGCAAGGTCATCCGCCGCTTCGCCCCCAACGCCAGGCCGGAGACGCTGCGCCCCGCGATCGAGGCGCTGCTCTAGGCCTCAGGCGGCGGCGCGCATCGGTTCGGCGGCGACCTCGGCCTGCTCCGGCTGGCGGACGACCTTGGCGCGGCGCGGCTCGCGGACCAGCAGGCGGCTCGCCAGTACGGTGACGGCGAGGATGCCGTAGACGATCAGCGTATATTCCGGCTTCACGATCAGCGAGATCGCCAGCCCGACGCGCAGGAAATCCGGGTTGAAGCCCAGCCCCTCGCCGACGGCCTTGCAAACGCCGATCAGGCTGGCCTGCTTGCGGGCGGCGACGGTCTCGTCGTGGGTCATCGGTCGGCTCCATGCGGTGGAGGAGCGGGCTGCTCCCCTTTGCACAGAACATTGCAGGGGCCGTGCCAAACCGCCCGAAGCCCGGATTCCGGGGCGTTCGCGATGATCGACGCCCCGGTGCATCGGCGAAATGCGCCAACAGGTGGCGGAAACCCCTATTCCGCGATGGCGTCGCGGATCGCCAGCGTCCGGCGGGCGGCGACCAGATGCAGCCGCTCGACCATCCGGCCCTCGACGCGGATCGCGCCCTTGCCGGCATTCTCCGGCAGATCGAACGCGGCGAGAATCGTCTCCGCCCAGCGGACCGCCTCGCCAGACGGCGAGAAGGCGGCGTTGCACGGCTCGATCTGACGGGGGTGGATCAGCGTCTTGCCGTCGAAGCCGAACTCGACGCCCTGACGGCATTGCTCGACGAGGCCGGCCTCGTCCTCCAGCTCGTTGAACACGCCGTCGAGGATGGCGAGCCCATAGGCCCGCGCCGCCGCCACCGCGAGGCCGAGCGCGCCGACGAAGGGCAGCCGCGCGGTCGTCAGCGTCGCGCCCATCTCCTTGGCGAGATCGTTGGTGCCGAGCACGAAGGCGGACAGGCGCGTGTCGGCGGACATCCGCGCGATCTCGTCGAGGCGGAAGAGGCTGCGCGTCGTCTCGATCATCGCCCACAGCCGCACGGAACCGGGCGTGTCGGCGAGGAGGGCCTGATAGCCCGCAATGTCCCCGCCATCGGAAACCTTGGGCACCAGCACCGCGTCGGGCGCGACGCCGGCCAGCGCGCGCAGATCATCGGCGCCCCACGGCGTCTCCAGCCCGTTGACACGCACCACCAGCTCGCGCCGGCCGAAACCACCCGCCCGCACCGCCTCGACCGCCTGCGCGCGCGCCAGCTCCTTGGTGTCGGGGGCGACGGCGTCCTCCAGATCGAGGATCACCACATCGCAGGGCAGCGTCCGCGCCTTCTCCAGCGCGCGCAGGTTGGAGGCCGGCAGATAGAGCGCGCTGCGCCGGGGGCGGATGGTCACGCTCAATCTCCTGTCTTCCTCATGCTTCGCGGCCGCCCCTTCTATCGGGCGGCCGCGGCAAGGTCGATCAGGCGTCGACCAGTTCGCGGACACGGCCCCGCGCGAACTGGAGCGCGACGGTAGCGACGCGGCGGCCGAGATGCTCGGCGGTGCGCAGGTCGGAGTTGGGCGGGGTCACGTCCGCCCCCTGATCGGCGTTGGACTGCGAGGCGGCGCCCATGAAGAAGCCGAGGCGGTTCAGATCCTCTTCCGAGCCGGCCGACGAATTGTTGCCCGGCGGCAGGCCGAGGCTGACCCAGTGCATCCCGTGCTGCGCGGCGAAGATGGCGAGGCTGTTCAGAACCGCGCTCTTGTCGCCCGAGCGGGAAGCCGAGTTGGTGAAGCCGGCCGCGATCTTGTCGCGCCACTTGCCGCCCTTGGCGAACACCGCGTTCGAGGTGGCGTCCTGGAAGGCTTTGAACTGGGCGGACTGGGCGCCCATGTAGGTCGGCGTGCCGAAGATGATGGCGTCCGCCTCTTCCAGCAGATCCCACGGCGCATCGCCGCTCTCGACGGGGATCAGATGCGCGGTGACACCCTCGACGCCCGCCGCGCCGCGATGCACGGCCTCGGCCTGACGCGCGGTGTGGCCATAGCCCGAGTGGAATACGACGGCGACGTTGATTTGCACGGTCATGGGAAGCTCCTGCTCATTTGGCGCTCCTCTAACCCCACGACCGTCCTACGTCGACGATAAGATATGGATCAATATGTTCTACTTTATCGAACGATCATAAAAGCCGACAGACTAGCGCGCCGCCGCATCCGCTGTCAGCCGCGCGAAATGCGCCTTGAGCCGGGGCACCGCGAAATCGGCGAAGGCGCGGACCTTGGGCACCTGAAGCCGCCCGTGCGGCGCGATCAGGTGGACGGGCAGCGCCGGCGCCTCGGCATCGGCGAGCAGGATGCGGAGCTTCCCCTCCCTCAGCTCATCGGCGATGTGATAGGAGAACATGCGCGTCACGCCGCGCCCCTCCACCGCGCTCGCCACCGCGCCCCGGATGCTGTTGATGATGATGCGCGGCGCAAACTGCACCGTGCGCGGCACCGACGAGCCCGGCAGCGGCGGGAAGCTCCAGCTCTCCAGCCCGAAATGCGTCATGGCGACGATCTGGTGCTTGGCGAGGTCGGCGGGCTCCTCGATCAGCGGATGCTGCTCCAGATAGCGCGGCGCCGCCGCCACCACGCGGCGCACCTCCCCCACTCGGATCGCCACCAGCGTGGAATCCACCAGATTCTGGATGCGCAACGCGAGATCGATGCCCTCGTCGATCAGGTTCGCGGGGCGATCGAGGAAATAGAGGCGGACGTTCACCGCCGGATATTCGTCCATGAAGGCGTCGACGATCGGGCGCAGCACCGTCTCGCCCGCCGCCACCGGCGCGGTGATGGTGAGCAGCCCGCGCGGGGCGGAGCGCTCGCCCGCCGCGATGATATCCGCCTCCTCCAGATCGGTCAGCACCCGGCGGCAGGCGACGGCGTAGCGCTGCCCCGCCTCGCTGAGCTTGAGCGAGCGGGTGGTGCGGTGGAGCAACTCGGCGCCGACATGGTTTTCGAGGAAGGCGATCGCCCGGCTCACCGCCGCCGGAGACTTGCCAAGCCTGCGTCCAGCGCCCGCGAGGCTCCCCTCGTCGAGGGTGGCGACAAAGACCTTCATCGCGTCGATGCGATCCATCAGCGTTCCGTTGAGCGGAGGAATGACCCCCGCTTCATAGGAATTGCCTCGCTGGACGGCAATCAGCGCCGCGTGGCGTGCGCCGTGAAAGCGAGCGTGACGAGGGGCGACAGCAGCCCGAAGGCCAGCACCCAGCCGATGAAGGCGAGCAACCCGCCCCCCGCCATCATCACCGCCGCGAAGGAGAGCGCCAGCAGCGCCGCACCCGCCGCTTTCGCCCGCCGCCGCCGCCGCGCGGAGAGGCGGAAGCGCTCGGCCACGCGGCGGCTCGCCACCGCCAGCAGCAGGATCGCCGCCAGCATGAGCAGCAGCCCGCCGGTCATGCCACCGTCGCCCGCTCACGCCGCGCGGCGCGGACCTTCGGGCGCCAACCCCGACGCGCGGCCATCCCCAGCCCCGCCGCCAGCAGCAGCGCGGTCAGCCCGACGCCGAGGCCCGGCCCGTCGGCCCGCGCCGTCCCGCACAGGATGTCGACCAGCGGGATCGCCGCGCAGGCCGCGGCCGAAAGGCCCAGCAGTTCGCTCCACGCCCGCTCCGGCCGGCGGATCGCGCCGAACAGCAGCACCGCCCCCCATGTCCAGAACACGGCATGGACCTCCGCCATCTGCCGCCCCACCATCGCGACCGGCAGGAGCCGGTTGGCGAGGAAGAAGGCCGCGAATGCCGCCGGGGTGCCGCCCACGAAGCCAACATTGAGCCGCTCGACCAGCACGAAGCCCCAGCCTCGCCGCCGCTCGCGCCGCTTGGCAGTCCACAGGATCAGGCCGGTGGCGATCAGCCCGGTCAGCATCCAGCCCGAGATGAAATAGAGCCAGCGCGACAAGGCGCCCGCGAAGCGCGCGGTGTGCAGGCCGTAGAAGGCGTTGAACACGCTCAGCACCGGCCGCCGCTCGACATGCTCGGCGAGGATGCGGCCGGTCGTCCCGTCGAAGCTGATGACATGGTGGGCGATCTGGAGGCGGTCGTCATCGGCGCTGGTGAGGCTGATCACCGCCGACGCGTCGCCCGGATTGAGCACCGAGATGAGGCCGATGGGCCCGCCGATGCGCCGTTCCGCCTGCCGCAGCAGCGGCCCGATCGGCACCAGCGGCGTGGGCCGGCCCGTCATCGCGCGCGTCACCTCGGCCGGATAGAGATCGTGTCGCAGCGCCGCTTCGTCGCCCCGATAGCCCGCGATCGCGCCCCACGGCATCAGCAGGTTGGCCAGCGTCAGCGCGCCAGTGAACGAGATCAGCAGATGGAAGGGCAAGGCCGCGACACCGAGCAGGTTGTGCGCGTCGAGCCAGCTCCGCTGCCCCTTGCCCGGCCGGAAGGTGAAGAAATCCGCGAAGAAGCGCCGGTGGGCCACGATCCCCGTGATGATCGCCAGCACCATCAGCATCGCCGCCGAGGCCGACAGGATGCGCCCCCACGGATAGGGAAGCTGCAACTCGAAATGGAAGCGGTAGAAGAACTCGCCGCCCAGCGTGTCGCGGATGCCCGCCGGGCTGCCGGTGCGCGGATCGAGCGCGCGCGTCACATAGTCGCCGCCGTCCAGCCAGAGCGCCTGTGTGGTGGAGGCGCGATCGTTGGCGGGCTGGAGATACCAGGCCGGCGACTTCGCGGCATGGACGGAAAGCCAGCCGATCGCCGCCTGCGTGGACTCGACCGGATCGACGGCGACGCGCGCCACCTCAGGCCGCGTCCAGCTCCCGATCTCGGGGCGGAAGACGGCGAGCGTCCCGGCCAGCGCGATGGCGAGCAGCAGCCAGCCGATCACGAGGCCGGACCAGTCGTGCAGCCACGTCATCGAAGGGCGGAAGCCCGGCTTCACGGCCGCCACCCCGCCAGCAGCGCGATCCCGCCGAAGAGCGCCGCCGCGATCAGGATGCCCGCCCACGCCCGAAGAGCACTGCGTGCCCAGAAGCAGCCCATGGCCGCCACCGGCAGCGCCAGCATCCCCGCCAGCGCTCCGGCCGTCCCCGCCTCCTCGCGCGCGACCGGCAGCGCCACGCCGAGCGCGATGGCGACGAGTGCCGCCACCGCATACCCCCCCGCCAGCGCCGCCGCGACCCGCGCCGCGACGCCGAGGCGGGTGCGCACCGGCAGGGCGCGCGCCTTCGTCACCAGCGGTAGCCGATCGTGCCCTGCACCGTGCGGCGCTGGCCGTACCAGCACCACGAATATTGGGCGAGGCAGCTCGTGAGATACTTCTTGTCGAAGATGTTGGTGGCGTTCAGGCCCAGTTCCAGGCCCTTCAGGCGCGGGCTGACCTTGGACAGATCAAGCCGCATCAGCGCGTCGAACACCGTGTAGGACGGGGTGCGGAGCGGGCGCGTGGTGCCATCCGTGAAGGTGTAATAGTCCGCATAGACGCTGTCGACATGGCGCACCGCACCGCCGACCGCGAAGCCCTCGGCCGGGCCGGACTTGGGCGCCCATTCCAGATTGGCGGAGATGCCGCCGCGCCCGGTCGAGTCGAGCGGCTGGCCGATATGCTCGGGCACGACATCGTCCAGCACCTTCACGCTCTGTCGGCTGAAGGCGATCTTCGCGTTGAAGCCGTAGGGCAGCGACCCGCTCGCCTCCAGCTCCACGCCGCGCGAGCGCACGCGCCCGGCCTGATGGTAGCTGAAGCTGTTGTCCGGCACGGCCACGTTGGTCTGGTGGATGTCGAACCACGCGCCGGTGAGCAGGATGTCGGTGCCCGGCACCTGATATTTGGCGCCGGCCTCGATCTGCTTGCCGAGCGAGGGCTTGGCCAGCGTCCCGTCGGACAGCACGCTCGCCTGCGGCTCGAACGAGGTCGAGTAGCTGACATAGGGCGCGATGCCCCACCGCATCTTATAGAGGGCGGCCGCGCGCCAGGTGAACTTCTTGTTGTGCTGCACCTGGGTGCCGTCGGTCTGGCGCGTCCAGTCCTGCCGGCCGCTCAGCGTCACGCGCAGGTCGCCCACCGCGATCTGATCCTGCGCATAGACGCCCTGCTGGCGCTGGTGGACATCGGTGAATTGCGCTTCCGCCAGGCCCGTGTCGAAGGGCGGGCCATAGCCCGGCACCTCATAGGGATTGGCCGGCGTCGGCATCGTGCCATAGACCGGATTGAACACGTCGATCGGCGTCGCGGTGCCGAAGGCGTACAGCTCGGCCGAATGCGCCACCTGCCGGTCCACGCCGATCAGCAGCGAGTGGTGGAGTGGGCCGGTGTCGAACCGGCCGCTGAGCTGGTTGTCATAGGTCCAGTTGTTGAGCTGCTCGTGCGTCGCATAGGAGGCGCGGGAATAGAGCGTCGGCGCCGGATCGGTCACATCGACGGGCGCGCCGCTGGTGTAGACGATGCCGAGGTCGCTCTTCACATATTGGTAGCGGCCCGAGGAGCGGAACGTCCAGCCGCCGCTGAAATCATGGCGCAGGATATAGGTGATGCCCGCCTGCTTGCGGCTGAAATAGTCGCCCGGCTCGCCGCCGTAGAAGCGGGTGGAGATGCGCCCGTTCGGATTGTCGACCAGCGTGCCCAGCGCCGGGAACACGCCGTAATCGCCGTTGGACGGATCGTGCGAATAGGCCGCCAGCACCGTCAGCGTGGTCGGCGTGCCATCGCCCACCGTGACCGCGCCCGACACCGTCTGGCGGCGGCGCTTGCCGTAGGTCTGCTGGTCGTGCGCGCCGTTGGCGCTGCCATAGAGGCGCCACAGCACCTTCTGGCCGAGCCGGCCGCCAACATCGGCGTCGATGCGGTAGAGATCGTCATTGCCGTAGGTGGCGGACGCCGCGCCGTAGAAATCGCGCGCGATCGGCAGCTTGCTCTCCTCCGCGACGAAGCCGCCGGGGCTCGACGCGCCGTAAAGCGCGGAGGCCGGGCCCTTCACCACTTCGATCCGCTCCAGCCGCGACACATCGACCTGCGGGGCGACATAGCCGCTCGGGCTGCCGAACTGCTTGAGGCCGTCGAGATAGACCGGCGCGTCGAAGCCGCGCAGCTTGAACTGATCGTAGACCTCCGCCGAGGAACCGCGCGTCTCCGGGGTCACGCCCGAAACGAAGCGCAGCGCCTGGTTGAGGTTCTGGAGGCCGAGACCGGCGATCTCGGAGGCGTCGATCACGCTGATCGACTGCGGGGTTTCGATGAGGGGCGTGTTGCTCTTGGTGCCCGACAGGGCTTCCGTCAGCGGGCGATCGCCGGTGACCACGATCTCCTCGGCATTCGATCCACCCTCGGCAGCGTGCGCGGCCCCGGCCAGCAAGGCGGAGGCGGCGATGCCGGCAAGCAGGCCGGACCGGCGGACGGACATGAACATGAATCGAGTACCCCTAGACACCTGTGTGTGATCGTCGGGGCGCGCTATACATTAATGATAGTTATTCGCAATAGCGTGATCGGCAATCATAGGACAAAAGATGGCTCCGCCCGCTCCACCCGCCGGAAGAGGCCCGGCAGGCATAGTCCGAGCGACAATGCGCGATAGACATAGCTGGCGAGCAGGGCGGCCCAGACGCCCACATCGCCGAAGCCCCTCAGCGCCGCATCGGTGGCGAGATAAGCGGCGGTCACCGCCACCGCCGCGTTGCGCAGCACCCGGCCACGCGTCGCGCCGATGAAGATGCCGTCGAGCAGCCAGCTCGGCGCGCCGAGCAGCGGGATCAGCGCGCACCAGGGCAGCATGGCCATTGCCTGCACGCGCACCGCCGGATCGCGGGTGACGAGGTCGATCAGCACGTTCCCACCGAATGCGATCAGCAGCGTGAAGAGGAGTCCGCCCGCCAGCGAAAACTCCCCCGTCAGCCGCACCGCGCGCAGGAACGCTGCCCGCGAGCCCGCCCCCACCGCCGCGCCGACCCGCGCCTCAGCGGTAAAGGCGAAGCCGTCGAGCACGAAGGCGCTGACGCTGACGAACTGCATCAGCACATGGTTGGCGGCGAGCGGCACAGCGCCCAGCCGCGCCCCTGCCCGCGCGAACCATGTGAAGAGGATCAGCAGCGCCAGCGTGCGGATCATGATGTCGAGATTGACTGCGATCAGCCGCCGCATCGACGCGAAGGCGAACAGCCCCTCCCCGCTCAGCATCCGCCACCAGCCCGCGCCCAGCACGCGATGCACCGCGACCAGCCCGACACCGAGCGCACTCCACTCCGCGAGAGCGGTGCCGATGCCGACACCCAGCGCGCCCATATGGAAGCCACTCACGAACAACAGGTCCAGCGCGATGTTGAGCCCGTTCATCAGGAGCTGGCAGCCGAGCGCCAGCCGCGTCCGCCCCATGCCGAGCAGCCATCCGTTGATGACATAGAAGCCGAGCGCACCCGGCGCCCCGAAGAAGCGCGCGGTTGTGAAGGCATGGGCCGCGCCCTCGGCCTGCGGCGGCACGCTCATCACGTCGAGCGCGAAAGGCACGATCAGCCCGGAGCAGGCCAGCAGCAGCGCCCCGATCGCCACGCCCAGCACCAGCCCGCGCAGCAGCGTGGCGGGCACCTCGCGCCTGTCGCCGGCGCCCCTGGCCTGCGCGGTCAGCCCCGTAACGCCCATGCGCAGGAAGCCGAAGGTCCAGAAGACGAGGTTGATGACGGTGACGCCCAGCGCCACGCCCGCCAGTGCGCCGGCATCGCCGGTGCGGCCGATCACGGTCGCGTCGACGATGCCGACGAGGGGCACCAGCGCCTGGCCGAGGATGATCGGCCATGCCTGGGCGAAGATGGCGCGGCGGGAGAGCGGTTCCATCGCCGCGCCATAGCCTGACGGACCGCCCTGCCGGAAGGCGGCCCGTCCGGCCGGTCAGAATTCGGCGGTGACGCCGAAGGTGAAGGTGCGGCCGCTGGTCGTGTAGACCTCGGTGCGGTCGGCCTTCAGGTCGGTGAACTGCTCGATCGCCTGATTGGTGAGGTTGATGCCCTCGACCACCAGCTTCAAGCGCGGGTTGATGTTGAAGTGCGCCTGCGCGTCGACGTTGTTGGTCGCGCGGATGCCGTCGCCGACATTGCCGCCGCCGCCGCCGCTGGTCAGGTAATGGCTGCGATAGGCCGTCGAGATGCGGGCGCCCCAGCGGTCCGTGTCGTAATAGAGGGTGGCGTTGGCCGCCCACTTGGACAGGTTGAACAGCGGGATGCGCACCGTGGCGCCGCTGATGATCGCGGACTGGTGACCGTCGAAATAGGTGCCGTTCACGTTGATGCCGAGATGCTTGAGCGCACCCGGCAGGAAGTCGAAGTCATGCTGGAACGAAGCCTCGACACCCTTGATGTCCGCGCCCGGCCCGTTGATCGGGCGGCTGACGTCGAAGATCGTGTTGGCATCCTCGCCCGGAATGAGCAGCGACAGCGGCAGGCCGGTCTCGCTGTAGGGAAGCTGCGTCGTCGTCGGCGTCGTGAAGCTGTCCATGTGCTTGTAGAAGAAGCCCAGCGACGCGAAGCCCTTGGTGCCCATGTAATATTCGAGCGAGCCTTCCACCGAGGTCGCCTTATAGGGCTTGAGGAAGGGGTTGCCGAAGCTCACCGAGCCGCCGTTCGGGCGCGTGGTGATCGAGCCCGCCGCCGCGAGATCGCCCAGCGCCGGACGGTTCACGTTGCGGCTGACGCTGAGGCGGCCGATCAGGTTCTTCTGGATGTTCACCGCCACGTTGGCGGCGGGCAGCCAGCCATGGCTGTGCGTGGTGATCGACACCGGCACCAGCGTGGTGACGCCGTTCACCGGCGCGGTCAGATGGCCCGACGACACCAGCGCGGTATCGAAATAGCGCACGCCGGCATTGGCGCGGACTTCCATGCCGAACAGCCAGGTGTCGAGATCATATTGGGCGTAGCCGCTCCAGGTCTTCTCGTCGACGCGATAGTCCGAACCCGCCTGAAGATAGGTGGCGTTGAGATCCCGCGGATCGCCGATCAGCGAATAGATGCCGTCGATGTCGCCACCGATATAGGGAAGCAGCGAGTCCTTATCGATCACCTGCTTCAGCGAATCCGGGATGGTCGTATCGGTCGGGACGTTGTGGAAGACCTTGTTGTTGTACTGATAGCCGCTGTTGGTGAAGTGCTTGTACTCGCCGCCGACCTCGAAGTTCGAGGTATCGCTCACCTTGTAGTTCGCGGCCAGCTTGCCGTTGGCATATTTGTTGGTGATGGCGTTCTCCTGCGTGTCGAGACGCATGAGCTGCCACTGCGACGGATCGGCGACGTCGAAGCCGTAGGTGTTGGTCGGAATGGTCGGCTGGTTGTCGAAGCTGAACGCGTGGTTCTGCGATTCCAGGAACACCTTGTCGAACACCGGCTGGCGGAAGTCGGACTGCTCATAGCCGCCCAGCGCGCTGAACTTCAGCCGGTCGGTCGCCTGCCAGCTGCTGGTCAGCGCGCCCTGATAGAAATCGGTGTGGTTCTTGACGATATGGTGCTCGGAGCGCTGGTCGATGCCGGTGTAGCTCGCCTGCTCCAGCGTGTTGCCGACGATCGTGGCGGACTGGATCACCTGCGTCCCGCCAACCGGGCTGCCGGTCAGCGCGTTGGTGCCAGCGGCGGCGATCGCCCAGTCGTCGCGATGGTCCTGCATCCGCCCGTAGAGCAGGTCGAGGTCCACCTTCAGGCTGTCGCCATGATATTGCAGCGCGCTGGTGACGCCCAGGCGCTTGCGGTCGGTCCACCAGGTCGAGGGCGATTCCGCCTGCGGGGCGAAGATGGTGCCCGATTCCAGCTTGGAGGCGGTGTCGGCGTCGATGCCCGGTCCGATGTTGGCCGGGTTGTACTTCACCTGGCCCCAGCCCCAGTTGCGATAGCCATATTCGTTGCTCTTGATCTCCGAATAGGCGACCGAGACGAGCGCGCCGAAATCGCCCCAGCGATCGGACGCGAGCGCCACCACGCGCGGGGTCACGCCGCTGGTGTTGGTGTTGGTCTGGCCCTTGGCGGAGACGACGAACTTGGCGCCCGCATAGTCGAAGGGCTTGGCGGTGGTGAGCTGCACGGTGCCGGCGATGCCGCCCTCGTCCTGATTGGCCGAGTAGGACTTCTGCACCGACACGCGGTTGAACAGCTCGGACGCGAACAGGCTGAAGTCGAACGAGCGCGAGCGGCTCACCGCGCCGCGATTGTCCATGCCAGACGCGGTATTGCCGAGCACTTCCATGCCGTTGAGCTGAGTCCGCGTGAAGTCCGGCCCGAGGCCGCGCAGCGTGATCTGGCGGCCTTCGCCCGAGTCACGACTGATGGTGACGCCGGGCACGCGCTGGAGCGATTCCGCGAGGTTGAGATCGGGGAAGGCCGCGATGTCCTGCGCGACGATATCGTCCTCGGAGCCGACCGCCATGCGCTTGTAATCCTGCGCGATCTTGAGGCTGGCGCGATAGCCGGACACGATGATCTCGTCAGGGGTCGCCGGCGCATCGCCATTGCCCTGCTCGATGCCGGTTTCGATCGCCGTGTCAGTGGCCGCCACGCGCTCGGCCGACGCGCGGCGCGGCATAGGGCCCGGCTTGAGCACCACGATGTTGCCCGAGACATGCGGCGTCAGCCCCGTGCCCGCGAGCAGGAGCGAGAGCGCCTCGCGCGCGCTGTGCTGGCCGTTGACGCCCGCCGTGCGGCGCCCCTCGACGGCCGAAGGCGGCACCACCACCTGCACGCCCGTCGCCTGCGAATAGGCCGAGAGGCCGCTGCGCAGATCGCCCGGCGCGATGCTGAAATTCGCCGGCTGGCCGAGATCACCGCCCGCCGCCTGCGCGGCCACCGGCGTGGCGATGCCGCCCACCGCCAGCGCCAGCGCGAGGCTGCTCATCGAAAGTCCCTTGAAGCGTTGCATTGGTCTGTCCTCCGCTCGACCGCCGTTCAGCGGCCCCGAGCGGAAGACGGACGCCTCCCCGAAACCCGGACAAAAGAATTTTGTGCGATTTTTCAGTCGCTTTTACGTCAGTTTCGTTACGGTCAGGAGCGCGGTTCGAGGCGCAGCCCCTGCGCCTCGCGCTCCACCCGGAAGCCATAGGCGTCGCCGATCGCATCGAGCAGCATGGCCGGGTCATCGAGCCGGAAGCGGCCGGCGATGGACACGTCGGCCAGCGACGCGGGCGGGGGCAGCACCACCGGCCCGCCCTGCCGGTTGAGCGCCTCCACCACATCGCCGAGGCGCATCCCGTCGGTATCGAGCCAGCCCTGTCGCCAGCCCTCGCGCATCACGTCGAAGCGGCGGGGCGACGAGGCTGCGCCCTCGCTGAAGCGGGAGCGCCAGCCCGCGCGGACCACCTGCGAGGACGGATCGTCCGAGGCCCGACCGAAGCGCACCGCGCCGCGATAGACGGCCAGATCGACACGGCCGCGCGTCAGGTCGAGATCGAAGGCGGTGCCGAGCACGCGGGCGCTCGATCCCCCGGCCTCGACCGTGAAGGGCCGGGACGGATCATGGGCAACGTCGAAATAGGCCTCGCCCGCCGTCAGCGCGACGGTTCGTTTGTCGGGCGCGAGGGTGACGTCGACGCGAGTCGCGCCGTCGAGCGTGAGCGTCGATCCATCGGCCAGCTCGACCGTGGCATGTTCGCCGCGCGCGGTGGCGAAATGCTCGGTGCGGATCGGCGCCGGGCCGGGCCGGAGCCCCCACCAGCTCGCCCCGCCAACCGCGAAGACCAGCGCGAGCGTGCCCGCCATGCCGATCCGCTGCCGCCGCCGCGCCCGCATGGCGTGGACATCCGCATCGGACAGGCGCTCGAAACCCATCGGATCGGCCAGCGCCTCTGTCAGCGCCGGGTCGGACAGCAGCGCCTTGGCCGCCGCATCGCGCGGCGTGGCGGGACGCGCGCTCATCGCCCGTCCCCCAGCGCGAGGCCGCGCTTCTCCAGCGCGCGGCGCAGATCGGCGACCGCGCGCGAGACATGCTTCTCCACCGCCGAGCGCCCGATGCCGAGCGCCTCGGCGACGGTGGCGCTGTCCTGCTCGTCGAGGCGGCGGCGCAGGAACACCTCGCGACGCAGCGGCGGCATCGTGCGCAGCGCCTGCCGCAGCACATCCACCCGCTCGCGATAGGCGAGGATCTCGTCGGCGCGCGGCGCCGGACAGGCAATCGCCTCGGTCGGCTCCTCGGTCAGCGGCGCGGCGCGACGGCGGCGGACATGGTCGCGGATCAGGTTGCGCGCCACCGCGAAGCAGAAGGCGCCGACATCGGCCACCGTCCGCGTCCGGCTGTAGTCATAGAGGCGCAGGAAGGTTTCCTGCACGATGTCCTCGCTGTCGGAACGATCGCGCAGCCGGCCCTCGATGAAGCGCTGGAGCGCCGGGTGCAGCGCGGCATCGACCGCCAGCGAACGGCCGGCCGCCACAGAGCTATACTCATTCATGCCGACACCGCCGGGCACATGCCGGGCCGCCGGCCAGCCATCCTGATCATGGCGAAGCGTCCCCCTGGATCGATTCTCTGGCCGATTATTCGGGGCACCTAGGGCCGCTCCATGAAACTCCCGTGACAGCGAGGCTGGCGGCGGCGCGACTTCGCTGCCATCGGGCGCGCCTGCCACACCGAAGACGGGACATGCCATGCGCCTCCGCCCCCTGCTGATCGCCGCCCTCGCCGCCGCCACGCTCGCCACGGGCGCGTTCGCGAAGGAGGCGAAACCCGCCTTCAGCATCGGCGCGATCGCCGACTGCCAGTTCGCCGCCGAGCCCAACGCCCCGCCCCGCCTCTACGACACCGCGCCCGGCAAGCTCGACGCGGCGGTGGCGGACTTCAACCGGCAGAAGCTCTCTTTCGTGGTCCACCTCGGCGACTTCATCGACCGCGACTGGGCAAGCTTCGACACGCTGATGCCGATCACGCGGAAGCTGCGCCATCCGTGGCATTTCGTGCTCGGCAACCACGACTTCGCGGTGGACGACGCGCACAAGCCGCAGGTGCCGGGTCGGCTCGGGATGCCGGCGCGCTACTACAGCTTCGAGCAGCATGGCTGGATGTTCCTCGTCACCGACGGCAACGGGCTCTCCAGCTATGGCTGGCCGGCGGGCAGCGCCGAGCTGGCCCACAGCATGGACGCGCACAGCCGCCTCTATCCCGACGCGCCGCTGTGGGACGGCGGCATCGACGAGACGCAGATGCGCTGGATCGACCAGAAGCTCACCGAAGCCGACCGGCGCGGGCTGAAGGTGATGCTGTTCAGCCATTTCCCGCTCTGGCCGGAAAACCCGCACAATCTGTGGAACGCGGCCGAGGTGCGCGCCCTGCTCGACCGGCACGCTTCGGTGAAGATCTGGCTCGACGGCCATAATCATGAGGGCAATTACGGCGTGCGCAACGGCATCCACTATCTCAACCTCAAGGCGATGCTCGACACGCCCGAGACGGCATATGCCCGCCTCGATTTCTTCGCCGACCGGGTGGAGGTCCGCGGCATCGGGCGGCAGCCGAGCATGACGCTGAAGCTGCGCTGAGCCCTACCGGCCGCGATCCGCCTTCCTACATGAGAGGCCATATCACGCCGGACGCTCGTTCCGGCGGCCTTTCAGGAGCGTGGTGATGCCCCAGTTTTCGATCCTCGATCTCGTCCGCGTCGGGCAGGATTGGGGCGTGCGCGAAGCCCTCGACCGGGCGCGCGATCTCGCCGCCCATGCCGAGCAGTGGGGCTATACCCGCTTCTGGGTGGCCGAGCATCACAACATGCCCGGCATCGCCAGTTCCGCCACCGCGCTCACGATCCAGCATATCGCGGCGGGGACGAAGACGATCCGCGTCGGCTCGGGCGGGATCATGCTGCCCAACCATGCACCGCTGATCATCGCCGAGCAGTTCGGCACGCTGGCGAGCCTCTTCCCCGGCCGCATCGATCTCGGCCTCGGCCGCGCGCCGGGGACGGATCAGGCGACACTGCGCGCGCTGCGCCGCTCGCCCACCACGGCCGACCATTTCCCGCAGGACGTGCTGGAGCTTCAGGCCTTCCTCGCCCCACCGGAGGAGGGCCAGACCATCCGCGCGACGCCCGGCGCGGGCACCGAGGTGCCACTGTGGATCCTCGGCTCCAGCACGTTCGGCGCGCAGCTCGCGGCGCATCTGGGGTTGCCCTACGGCTTCGCCTCGCACTTCGCGCCGGACATGCTGAACGACGCGCTGCGCATCTATCGCGACACGTTCCGCCCCTCGAAGCAGCTCGCGAAGCCCTATGCGGCGGTCGGCGTCAACGTCATCGCCGCCGACACGGATGAGGAGGCCCAGCGCCTCGCCACCACGCAGAAGATGTCCTTCGCCAATCTCTTCCGCGGCGCGCGCGGGCTGAGCCAGCCGCCGATCGACGATATCGAGGCCTATTGGTCCCCGATCGAGAAGGCGCAGGCGATGCGGATGCTCTCGCGCTCGATCGTCGGCTCGAAGGAGACAGTGCGTCAGGGGCTGGAGATGCTGGCCTTCGAAACCGGCGCGGACGAGTTCACCATCGTATCGGATGTCTACGATCATGCCGCCCGGCTCCGCTCCTTCGAGCTGATCGCCGAGCTGATGCCGGACCTGCGCTAGACGACCGCACGCACCCCGAGCGAGGGCTGGGCGAGCAGGCCGGAGAGCACCGTCAGCGCATCCTCCAGCGCGGCCCTGTCCGGCGCGACGCCGAGCGAGACGCGCACCGCCTCGACCGGCGGCGGGCCCACCGAGAAGGCCGTGCTGGGCACGATCCCGACGCCCAGCCGGTCGGCATGTTCGGCGAAGTCCGCCGCCTGCCAGTGCGCGGGCAGGCGCAGCCAGAGATGGTGGCCGCGCGGATCGGCCGCCATGTCCTGCCCGGCGAGGATGGCGGCGGCGAGCCTCTGCCGCTCGCGGTTCTCGGAGCGGATGGCGGCGGTGATCGCGCGCAGCCGGTCGTCGGCGATCCATTGCGAGGCGAGCGCCGCCATCAGCGGCGAAGCCATCAGGTTGGTCGCGCGCAGTACGCCCGCCAGCCTGAGCGCCTGCGCGCCGCCCGGCGCCACGACATAGGCGATGCGCAGCGCCGGCGTCGCGCATTTGGACAGCGTCGCGACATGCCAGGTGATGTCCCCCGCGATATCCGCGAAGGACGGGATCTGCTGGTCGAGCAGCGGCGAATAGGGATCGTCCTCGATGATCGCCACCCCGAAGCGCCGCGCGATGGCGACGAGCCGCCGCCGCCGCTCCTCCGGCATGGTCGCGGTGGTGGGGTTGTCGATCGCGGGGATGACGTAGAGCGCGTGCGGTGGCGTGGCGCGGCAGGCCTCCTCGAAGGCATCGGGGATGATTCCCTCCGCGTCCATCGCGAGCGGCGTCAGGATCAGCCCGGTCTGCGCCGCGATCGCCTTGAGCCCCGGATAGGTGAGCGCGCCCGCCGCAATGCGGTCGCCGGCACGGAACAGCGTCTCGCACAGGGCGAACAGCGCGCTCTGCGCGCCGCCGGTCACGAGGATGCGGCCGGCGGGCATCGCCTCCATCCGCGCCTTGAGCCAGGAGGCCGCCATCATGCGATCCGCCTCGGCTCCGGTGCTTTCCTGATAATGGAGATGCAGCATCCCGCGCGGGCTCGACAGGAGCTGGGCGATCCCCTCCGGGATGCAGGCGCCGAGCCGGGCCGCGACCGGCTGGGGCGGGATGTTCATGCTGAGATCGAGCCGGGGGGCGCCATCGAAGAAGCGGCCCGGCTCCTGCTCCAGATCCTCGCGGATGAAGGTGCCGCGCCCGGCATGCGCGTCAACCAGCCCGCGCCGGCGCGCCTCGTTGAACGCTCGGGTGACGGTGGTGAGATCGACCTTCAGCGCCTCGGCGATGGCGCGTTGCGAGGGCAGGCGATCGCCCTGCGCCACGCGCCCGGAGCGCAGGTCCGCCTCCAGCGCCTCCACGATGCCCAGATATTTCATCCGGGCATTCTCGACGAGCCTCGGTTGCCAGGATGACATGGCCGTTATCTCACAGGGCTTTTCAGCATGGGAATCTGGCTAACACGCCATTCTGAGGCACGCAAAGTCCGGGGCGTCACTCCCGCGCCATGGCGTGCTCGGCGGACATCTGCATCGGCATCATGTTCTCGTTCGCATTGTGCATGACCCACAGCGAGCCCGCGACGAGGATCGCGATCAGCGCGGCGGTGAGCAGGAAGATCACGCTGTTGCTGCGCTGCGAAGGCGCGCTGCCGAGATGCAGGAACAGCACGAGCTGCACCAGAAGCTGCACCACCGCGAGGCCCACGATGGTGGGCAGGATCATCGCATGAGGCACCGCCCCGCTCATCACCGCCCCGAAGGACAAACCGGTCAGCACCAGCGAGAGCAGGAAGCCGATGGTGTAGGAGGTCAGGCTGCCATGCGCGCCCTCGTCCGCATGGCCGTGAGTATGGGCGTTCGACATCACAATACCCCGCGCAGATAGACGAAGGTGAAGACGCAGATCCACACCAGATCGAGGAAGTGCCAGAACAGGCTGAGGCAGGCGAGGCGACGGCGGACGATGCCGTCCAACCCGTAACGCGCGACCTGATGCATCATCGTCACCAGCCACAGAAGGCCCATCGTGACGTGCAGTCCATGCGTGCCGACCAGCGTGAAATAGGCGGACAGGAAGGCGCTGCGATCCGGCCCGGCGTGCTCCGCGATCAGGTGGGTGAACTCGCGCAGCTCCATCCAGATGAAGCCGGTGCCGAGCAGGAAGGTCACCAGCAGCCAACTGATGACATTCTCCGTCTTGCGCGCCGCCACGTTCAGCATCGCCACGCCGAAGGTGAAGCTGCTGACCAGCAGGATCAGCGTCTCGCCGGCCACATAGGGCAGGTCGAACAACTCCTGGCCAGTCGGGCCGCCGGCATAGCTGGACGCCAGCACGCCGAAGGTGGCGAACAGGATCGCGAAGATGAGGCAATCACTCATCAGGTAGATCCAGAAGCCGAGGACGGTGTTGCCCCCGGCGTCATGGCCATGGCCGTGATCGCCATGGCCCGCGTCGATGGTGGTTACCGGGCTGCTCATGTCAGGCGGCCTTCTTCAGGAGGGCGTAGCGCGCGCGCTCGATCGCCTCGACCTGGGCGGCGGGCACCCAGTAATCGACATCGCGGTCATAGGCGCGGAACAGGAAGGTGCCGATCACGCCCAGCAGGCTGATCCCGGCGATCGCCCACATGTGCCACACCATCGCGAAGCACAGCACGAAGCCGAACACCGAGATGATGAAGCCCGTGCCGGTGTTCTTCGGCATGTGGATGTCCTCATAATGGGTCGGCTGGATGAGGTTGCGGCCGCTCTCCTTGTCCGCCCAATGCTGCTCGACCGAGCTGATCTTGGGCAGCACCGCGAAGTTGTAGAAGGGCGCGGGCGAGGCCGTCCCCCATTCGAGGCTGCGCGCATCCCACGGATCGCCCGTCAGGTCGCGATTCTGCTCGCGGTCGCGGATGCTGACGGCGAACTGGATCAGCAGCGACAGGATGCCCATCCCGATGATGACCGCGCCGATCAGCGCGACGATCAGATAGGGATGCCAGTCGGCATGGTCATAATGGTTCATGCGCCGCGTCATGCCCTTGAAGCCGAGCAGATAGAGCGGCGTGAACGCCAGCCAGTAGCCGACGAGCCAGCACCAGAAGGACACCTTCCCCCAGAACTCGTTGAGGGTGAAGCCGAACACCTTGGGGAACCAGAAGCTGATGCCCGCGAGGCAGCCGAACACCACGCCGCCGATGATGACGTTGTGGAAGTGGGCGACGAGGAACAGCGAGTTGTGCAGCACGAAGTCCGCGCCCGGCACCGCCAGCAGCACGCCGGTCATGCCACCCACGGCAAAGGTGACCATGAAGCCGATCGTCCACAGCACCGAGCTGTGATAGCGGATGCGGCCGCGGAACATCGTGAACAGCCAGTTGAACAGCTTCACGCCGGTCGGGATCGAGATGATGCTCGTCATGATGCCGAAGAAGGCGTTGACGTTCGCACCCGATCCCATCGTGAAGAAGTGGTGCAGCCACACGAAGAAGCTCAGCACGCCGATCGACGAAGTGGCATAGACCATCGACTTGTAGCCGAACAGCGGCTTGCCCGAGAAGGTGGCGACGATCTCCGAGAAGGCGCCGAACGCCGGCAGGATCAGGATATACACCTCCGGGTGGCCCCAGACCCAGATGAGGTTGATGTACATCATCGCATTCCCACCAAGCTCGTTGGTGAAGAAATGCATGCCGAGATAACGGTCCGCCGTCAGCAGCGCGAGCGTGGCGGTCAGCACCGGGAAGACGCCGACGATCAGGATGTTGGTGATGAGCGCCGTCCAGGTGAACACCGGCATCTGCATCAGCTTCATGCCGGGCGTCCGCATCCTGAGGATCGTCACGATGAAGTTGATGCCGGTCAGCGTCGTGCCGAGGCCCGATATCTGGAGCGACCAGATATAATAATCGACACCCGTGGTCGGGCTGTATCCCAGCTCGGAGAGCGGCGGATAGGCCACCCAGCCGGTCGCCGCGAAGTCGCCGATCCACATCGACGCCATCACCAGCACCGCCCCGAACGCGGAGAGCCAGAAGCTCAGCGAGTTGACGAAGGGGAAGGCCACGTCGCGCGCGCCGATCTGGAGCGGCACGATCACGTTCATCAGCCCGAGGATCAGCGGCGTCGCCACGAAGAAGATCATGATGACGCCGTGCGCCGTGAAGATCTGGTCGTAATGATGCGGCGGCAGGAAGCCGGCAGCGTCGTTGGCGGCGAAGGCCTGTTGCAGGCGCATCATGATCGCGTCCGCAAAGCCGCGCAGCAGCATCACGATCGCGAGGACGATGTACATCACGCCGATCTTCTTATGATCGACCGACGTGATCCAGTCCCGCCACAGCGGCCCCCACAGGCGGAAATATGTGAGCGCGGCCAGCACCGCCAGCCCACCGAGCGCGACCACCGCGCCCGTGCCCATGATGATGGGCTCGTGCCACGGGACCGCATCGAGCGTGAGTTTTCCGAGCATGTGATCTTTACTCCGAGGCCGTGGCGTCGTGGCGCATGGCCATGGTCTTCATCGGCATCGTCCCGTGGTTCGGGGCGGCCATGTACTGGTTGACGATCCCGTCGAAGAGCCCCGGCGAGACGCGGCCGTAGATGCGGACCGGGTCCTTCTCGCTCGGCTTGGCGAGCGTGGTGTAGGTCGTCTTGTCGAGCGTCAGCGGCGAAGCGGAGGCCTGGCTCACCCATTGCTGGAAGCCGCGCTCATCGGTGGCGATCGTGTCGAAATGCATGTCCGAGAAGCCGGGGCCGCTGAACGCAGAAGACAGGCCGCGATAGGTGCCCGGACGGTTGGCGATCAGGTGGAGCTGCGTCTGCATCCCCGCCATGGCGTAGATCTGGCTGCCCAGCTCCGGGATGAAGAAGCTGTTCATCATCGATTGCGAGGTGAGCTTGAAATCGATCGGATGGCCCGCCGGGATCGCCAGCCGGTTGACCGAGGCGACGCCGTAATCGGGATAGATGAACAGCCACTTCCAATCGAGCGCCACCACCTCGACCTTGATCGGCGTGGCCCTGGATTCCAGCGGCTTATAGGGATCGAGCGTGTGGGACGTCCGCCAGATCAGCACGCCGAGGAAGGCGACGATCATGCACGGAATCGACCAGACCACCAACTCGATCGCCGTCGAGTGATGCCATTTCGGCTGATAGTTCGCGCGGGTGTTGGACGCGCGATAGTGCCACGCGAAGACCAAAGTCAGGATGATCACCGGGATCACGACCAGCAGCATCAGCCCGGTCGCGATCAGGATCAGCGACTTCTCCTGCTCGCCGATCGCGCCCTGCGGATTGAACAGCTCGAAATTGCAGCCACCCAGCGCCAGCAGGGCGAGCGGCGCCAGCTTGCGCCACGCATGACGCGCGCGGGCTGATGTCTTGAATGTCACCACGGCAATCCTTCGATGCATTCGACATGGCCGCCCCCATCTCCGGGCCGCCACAAGCCGAATCGACGGGAGGGCGATGCCCTTTGCATGGGCCGTTATCCATGCAAGCATACATTTGCAATAATTGTCTGGATGCAATCCCGACATCAGGACCAGACGCCGATTGCAATCGCCCTACAAAATCACGGAATCAGGGCGAATTTCTCACTCATCGTCTGTAGACGATCCATACAATATAGACATATACGTTGGCGCGACCCCTACAATTCGGGGATCAGCCAATCCTGTCCGGCATCGAGCGTGCGGAAGCGGGCGGGGTCGATGCGTTCGGCGGCGAGCGTCTCGCCCAGCCGTTTGGGCGGATCGTTGATCGGCTCGGTGCCCAGCTCGAACGTCCCCCAGTGAACGCCCAGCGCATAAGCGGCGCCGAGCTGCCGGAAGACGGTCACCGCCTGCTCGGGCATGATGTGGTTGCCGGTCTGGCTGCCGGTCATGTGATAGGGCGCGATCGGCAGCAGCGCGAAGCGGATCGGCGCCGCGCCCTTCGCCTCGGCCGCCCAGCGCATGTCGCCCGGCCCGCTGTCGCCGGCATAATAGACGTCGCCGCCCGGCAGCCCGATGCGGAAGCCGACCCACAGCGCGCGGTCCATGTCGTCGATCCAGCGCGCGCTCCAGTGGTGCGCGCGGGTGAGCGTCACCGTGATGCCGGGGCGGATGGGGAAGCTCGCGCCCCAGTCGCCGGCCTTGGCCTCGATATGATGCTCCGCGATCAGCCTGTCGTTGCCGAGGCCGGTCAGGATCGTCGGATGGTCGCGCCGCGCCAGATAGCCGAGCGCGTGCATGTCGAGATGGTCGTAATGATTGTGGCTGATGAGGATCAGGTCGATCGGCGGCAGGTCGCTGAGCCGCACACCGGGCCTGCTCACACGCTTGGGCCCGACGAGCTGCACCGGCGAATCCCGCCACGCCCACACCGGGTCCATCAGGATGTTGAGCCCCTGCGTCTGGAGCAGCGTCGTCGCGTGACCGACCCAGGTGACGCGCATCGCCATGCCCTCGACGCGTCTCGGCGGCACCGTCTGATGCACGGACACCTTGGGCCAAAAGGGCTTGTGCGTACGCCCCGTGGCGATGCGGACGAAATCGGAGGCGTGATAGTTGCGCGTGCCGCCCGTGCCGGAATCGCCATCGGGATTGAAGAAGCGCTGGCCGTCGAAATGATCGCTCGCCGGCCCGCGATAATAGACGCGCGACGGCGGCGTATGCTTGCGATGGACGCAACCGGCGAGGATCAGCGAGCCCAGCGTGACCGCCAGAACAAGGCCCCGGCCCCGGACACTCCTCATGCGCCACTCCATCCAAGAGGGAGGGCGCATGATGGAGAAAAGTCCGCCGGATTTGAAGCCCGGCGCCGGGCCTCAGTCGACCGCCTCGAAGACCCTCCCTTCGGCCTGGAAATCGCCCTTCATCGGCACGTCGATGCCCGCGCTCATCCAGTAGGCGCCGCTCTGGACGGGATCGTCCGCCGAAGCCGCCGCGTCGATCGGGCGGACGCGGTAGCGCCGCTCGGGGTCCAGCCCCGCGACATGGATCCTGGGCAGCACGTCGATCTTGGTGCTCGAATGGAGGAAGGCGAACAGCACCGCCTGCCGCTTGTCGCGCGAAACGGAGAAGGTGGCCGAACGCTCCGATCCGTTCTCCGGGCCGATCAGGCGATAGAGATCGCCCTGCTGCACCGTCTGGCGCACCTGCTTGTAGGCTGCGACCAGCTTGGCCGCCTCCGCGAAATCGCCATCCGCCCATTTGTTGAGGTTGGCGCCGATGCCGAGCCCGCCCTGCATCGAGGACAGGAAGCGATATTTGAGCGAGGTGCTGCGGTTGTTCACCCAGTTGGGGCTGTCCGTCACCCAGGCCATCATCACCGCCGGCGCATAGGCGTGGGTGAAGCCGTCCTGGATGGTCAGCCGGTCATAGGGATCGGTGTTGTCCGACGGCCAGACCTCGTCGGTCAGCCCCATGATGCCGAGATCGACCCGGCCGCCGCCGCCCGAGCAGCTCTCGATCTCCAGCTTGGGATGCCGTTTCCGCAGCTCCGCGAAGATGCCGTAGAGGTTGCGGACATAAGTGACATAAAGCTGCTGCTGATCCTGCGGATCGACGCCCGGCCAGCCGGGCTCGGACCAGTTGCGGTTATGATCCCACTTCAGGAAGGCGATGTCGTTCTGGCTGACCAGATCGTCTACGGCCTTCAGCACATAGTCGCGCACATCCTGCCGGGCGAGGTTGAGCACGAGCTGGTTGCGTTGCTCGGTGCGCGGGCGGCCGGGCATCGAGATCACCCAGTCGGGATGCTTGCGATAGAGATCGCTGTCCGGGTTTACCATCTCGGGCTCGACCCACAGGCCGAACTCCATGCCGAGCGAATGAACCTTGTCGATCAGCGGCTTCAACCCGTTGGGGAATTTGGTGCGATTGACCGTCCAGTCGCCGAGCCCCGCATGATCGCTGTTGCGCGCGCCGAACCAGCCGTCGTCCATCACGAAGCGCTCGACGCCGATCTTCGCGGCCTTCTCGGCGAGCGCCATCTGGCCCTTCTCGTCGACGGCGAACTCGGTCGCCTCCCAGCTATTGTAGAGCACGGGGCGGAGCTTCGGCGTCGGCCCCTCGGGCAGGATCTTGGCGATCTGGAAGCGGTGCATGAGGCGCGAGGCGCCGCCCATGCCATGATCCGAATAGCCCGCGTAGAACACCGGCGTCTCCAGCGATGCGCCGGGCTTCAGGCGATAGGCGAAGTCGAACGGGTTGAAGCCGCCGACCACGCGCACGTCGCCGATCGGATCGCGGTCCACGCTGATCCGCCACGATCCGCTCCACGCCAGCGCGCCGAACCAGACGGGGCCGTTCTCCTCGGTGGAGAGGCCCGCACGGTCGATCGCGAACCACGGATTGGCCTGATGGCTGGTCGAGCCCCGGCGGCTCTCGATGACGGTGGAGCCCGCCGTCACCGGCCGCTCCTGCAACGTCCATTCGGACGCCCAGCGGCCGGTGAGATAATGGAGGCGATAATCGTCTCCCACCGGCAGCGACCAGGCCGCCGACGAGGCCTGATCGATGCGGACCGGCACCTTGCCCGCATTGCGGATCACCGCCGAGCGGCCGACGATGCCCGTCGCCTCGTCGATGGTGTAGCGCAGCGTGACGTGGAGCGGCCGCGCGATGTCCGCCATCTCGACGAGGATCGCATCGCCCTCCGCCCGCGCGGAGACATAATGGAGCACGACATCGCGCACGCCATCCGGATAAGCGACCTTCAGCGCGGGCTCGGTATAGAGCCCCCCGCCCCAGCCCGGATATTCCTGCGCGTCGATCGAGGATGAGGGATCGACGCTCGAAAGCTCATGCGGCGACCTCGCCTCCAACCGGTCCGAATCGGCGAGGCGCGGCCCCCAGTAGAGCGCCTTGAGAAGACCGTCCTTGGTGACGCCGAAGGCATAGCTGCTGTTTCCGCCGTCCAGCCGGAACAGCCGCGCGGACGTATCGACGCTCACCTTCGCCTGTGCCGGAAGCCCCAGCGAAACGGCGCCCAAAAGCGCCCCGCCAACCGCGATATTCCCCCGCCAACGCCGCTGCCCCATGCTTCTCATCCTCTCTTCGATGCCCGCCTCTGCGTGCCCTTGGGCCGCTTGTTCCGACCGCCCGTCACGATAGCGACAAATGCGCTGGACACCAGAGTATATATGTCATACTTATATGTGAAGAAACGGACCTCAAATAAGATCCGGCCATTCAGAGAGGATTGAGAATGAAGGGGATTACCTGTCGTCGCGCGCCTATGCTCCTTCTTGGCAGCGCGAGCGTCGCCGCGCTGATGCTGCCCGCGGCCGCTTTCGCGGAGGACAACGCACCGGCCGCCACCGTAGCGTCGCAGGACGCGGGCGTCTCGCAGGACATCATCGTCACCGGCACGCGCGCCAGCCTTAACCGCGCGCTGGACGTCAAGAGGAACACGATCGGCATCGTCGATTCGATCTCGGCCGAGGATATCGGCAAGTTCCCGGATCAGAACGTCGCGGAATCGCTCCAGCACGTCCCCGGCGTCTCGATCGACCGTTCGGGCGGCGAAGGCCACACCATCACCGTCCGCGGCTTCGGCCCGCAGTTCAACACGGTGCTGCTCAACAACCGCCTGCTCGCCACCGAGAATCCGGGCCGCGAGTTCAGCTTCGACATCCTGCCTTCCGAACTCATCAGCGGCGCCGACGTCTACAAGTCGTCCACGGCGGACCAGCAGGACGGCGGCATCGGATCGACCGTCAACCTGCGCACCGCGCGTCCGCTCGACCATCCGGGCTTCCACGCCTCGGCCAGCCTGTCGGGCAAGTTCGACAGCACGCGCAACAAAGGCACGCCGGTCGGCTCGGCGCTGATCAGCGACACCAACGACGACAACACCTTCGGCATCCTCGCCAGCGTCGACTATGACAAGCGCGACAGCCGCTTCACGGACGTCGACACCAGCGGCTGGATTTCCCAGCCGACCCAGAATTCGGACGGCACGCCCTGGCTCTCGCCGGATCATCTGCACGGCATCACCGCCGGTGCGGGCGTGAACGCCTATCTGCCCCGCACGCTGAACTTCACCTCCACCGACAACCGGCGCGAGCGCATCGGCGGCACGCTGGCGATCGACTGGGTCGCTTCGGACAAGCTGAAGATCCAGCTCGACGGCCTCTACACCCAGCTCAAGATCCATTCGACCACCAACCAGGTCGGCTGGTACACCGATCCAGGCGACATCCAGGACGCGATGGTCAATCCCAACGGCACCGTCACCAACTTCGTCCGCAAGGCAGACGGCGGCCTGAAGACCGACAACATCCTGTCGACCGGCCCGGAGAACACCCACACCTACCAGATCGGCCTCAACGCCCACTGGACGCCGACCGATCGCACCACGATCGTCACCGACCTCTCGCACTCCCGCGCGCGCAATCGCGTGGACTCGATCTTCGACGTGGTGGGCGAGACCAATCCTGGCGTGAACCCGACCTTCAATCTCAACCCCGGCAGCGTGCCCACCATGTCGGGCCTGCTGCCGACCTTCGACCCCAACCGCGCCTATCTCCACTGCTGCTCGGAGCGTGGCAGCGGCGTGACGGACGACGTGTGGCAGGCGAACATCGACGGCAAGCAGGACTTCAACCGCGGCATCCTCGCCGACATCAAGTTCGGCGCGCTGGGCACGCGGCGCAAGAAGTCGATCCTCTCGGTCGGCTCCCCGAGCCCGCTCGACTGCTATTATTGCGGCTACTACGCGAGCGCCGATCCGTCGCTCTTCACCGAGTTCAGCCCCGGCAGCATCCTCGGCGAACCGGCGATCTCGTGGCTCAACTACAACCACAACGCGCTCGTCACCTATGAGGGCTCGGACGCGGCGATCAACCAGAAGGGCGACCCGGCGGCCGAGGCGGCCTATCGCGCGGTCTATGCCGCCGACGGCAACAGCACGGCGCCGATCTACGATCCCAAGGGCTCGGGTGCGGTGCGCGAACTGACCGGCGCGATCTACCTTCAGGCCGACCTGAAGGGCGATGTCGGCAGCCACAACTGGACCGCGGCGATCGGCGGCCGCTACGTCTATACGGACGAGCGCGCCACCGGCAATTCGGTGGAGATCACCAACATCTCCCAGAATCCGGGCGATCCCACCGCCTCGGTGGCGACGTTCAGCGCGCCGGTGCCGGTGACGGCGAAGAATCACTACGGCTATTTCCTGCCGTCGGCGACCTTCCGCTTCAACTGGAGCCACGCCTTCGACGTCCGCGCCGCCGTGTCGCGGACGCTGACCCGCCCGACGCTGACCCAGCTCACGCTGAGCCAGAGCTTCACCTTCCGTCCGCCGGCGCAGAGCACCATCTCGGTCGGCAACCCGATGCTGAAGCCCTATCTGGCGTGGAACTTCGACGTGGGCGTGGATTATTATCTGGGCCGCACCAGCTATATCAGCCTTGCCGGCTTCTATAAGCGGATCAGCAACTTCGTCTCCGACGGCACCTTCCCCGAGACGATCCTGGGCGAGCAGTTCCTCGTCACCACGCCGATCAACGCCAACAAGTCGACCGTCTACGGCTTCGAGGCGACGGTGCAGTACACGTTCGACAAGCTGCTGCCTGCGCCGTTCGACGGGCTTGGCTTCTCGGCCAACTACACGAAGGTGGAAAGCTCGACGACCTTCGATCCGGCGCTCACCACGCAGGTGTTCAACGTGGAGGGCCTGTCGGACAGCGCCAACGTCGTCGGCTTCTACGAGAAGGGCCCCGTGCAGGTCCGCGTCGCCTACAACTGGCGCGCGCCCTTCCTGCGCTCGACCTTCGGCGACAACGGCCTGCCCACCAATGTCGACAGCTATGGCCAGCTCGACATCACGGGCAGCCTGAAGGTGACGCGCAACTTCTCGGTGTTCGTCGACGTGCTCAACGCCACCGACTCCCGCCAGCGCATCTACTCCTCGTTCAAGGAGCGGTTCGCCGGCCTCTACGACACGGGCCGCGTGATCTCGGGCGGCGTCCGCGCGACCTTCTGATAGACTGTTCTCCCTGACTGGCGGGCGGCCCTTCCGGGGTCGCCCGTCTCTGTATGGAGCCGCGATGATCGATCTCAGCGAATGGGGCCGGCTGCCGGGCGGAGAGCCGGTGACGCTCGCCACCCTCTCCGATGGCGAGGGGCTGGAGGTGCGCGTCGCGAGCTATGGCGCGACGCTCACGTCGATCCGCACGCCGGATCGCGACGGGCGGATGGAGGACGTGCTGCTCGGTTTCGACCGGCTGGATTCCTATCTCGACCCGGATTTGCAGGCGGGCTGGCCCTATTTCGGTTCGACCATCGGCCGCACCGCCAATCGCATTGCCAGCGCACGTTTCGCCATCGACGGGCGGGAGCATCGCCTCACAGCCAATGAGGGCGCCAATCAGAATCATGGCGGTCGGCGGGGTTTCGACCGGCGGCTCTGGACGATGGAAGCGCTCGAAGACGGCTCGGGCGTCCGCCTGCACTATCGCAGCCCCGACGGCGAGGAGGGCTTCCCCGGCACGCTCGACGCCGAGGCGGAGATGCGGATCGAAGAGCCCGGCACGCTGCTCATCGCCTATCGCGCCACCACCGACGCGCCGACCCATGTCAGCCTCGCGAGCCACGGCTATTTCAATCTCGCCGGACGGGCCGCGCGGACGATCGGGGATCATCGCCTCTCGGTCGCCGCCTCTCGCTTCCTGCCGATCGATACCGCCGCGCTTCCCACCGGCGAACGGCGGTCTGTCGCGGGCACGCCTTTCGACCTGCGGGAGCCGAGGCTGCTCAGCGAGGTGCTGGCCAGCAAGGACGAGCAGCTCCGCATCGGCGATGGCCTCAACCATTGCTTCGCGCTCGACGCCGACGCGGCCGTGGCGACACGCCTCACCCACGAACCCACCGGCCGCGCGATGGAGCCGCGGACCACCGCCCCCGGCCTGCAAGTCTACAGCGCCAACGCCTTCGACGGCTCGCTCCGCGACGAGGCCGGGCGTCCCTTCGTCCGCCGCCAGGCGGTGGCGCTGGAGGCGCAGCATTTCCCCGACAGCCCGAACCGCCCCGATTTCCCGCCGACGCTGCTGCGTCCCGGCGAGGTCTATCGCAGCGAGACGCGGCTGCGTTTCCTCACTTTCTGATCAGTCGGTCCGCTGGGGATGCCCACCCGCCGCCAGCAGCAGGTTCAGCGCGCTCTCGATCATCACATACATCTCGGTCGACGCGCGCGCCGCATCGCCAGCGATGATGGCGTCCGCCACCACCTTATGCTCCTCGGCACTTGCGCGCGGCACGCCCTTATAGGCGTTGGTACGGCGGATGCTGAAGCGCAGCGTCGCCTCGGCGAGATCGGTGAACTGGCGGAAAAAGCGGTTGTTGCTCGCCTCCAGAACCGAGACATGGAAGGCGATGTCCGCCGTCAGCGCATCGTCGTCGCCCGCGTCGGCCGCGCGCATCCGCTCGATCGCATCGGCGATGCGGGTACGCTGCGCATCCGTCGCATGGCGCGCCGCGAGCGCCGCCGCGCGCGGCTCGATCGCGAGGCGCACCTCCGTGAACTCCACCATCAGCTCGATCGTGAACTTGCGCTCCATCATCCAGCGCAGCACGTCGGGATCGAACAGATTCCACTGGTCCTCGGGCTGCACCGACGTGCCCTGCCGGGGCCGCGCCTTGAGCAGGCCCTTGGCGGTGAGCATCTTCACCGCCTCGCGCAGCACGGGGCGGCTCACCCCATATTGCTTGCAGAGGTCCGCCTCGTAGGGGAAGACCACGCCGTCGCTGAACTTGCCCGTGACGATGGCGCGCCCGAGATCCTGCGTGATGGCGCTGGTGAGATTGCCGCCCTCGCGACTGGATCGGGTGAAACTCTCGCTCATTGTTCCTGCCTCGCCTGCCTCGGACCGCATGGCAAGCCTATGCTTTCGCCCAAGAGTACACTGCTTCCCGGCATGGGCCAGCAGGATGCCGGCTCCATCCGGGAGGACAAGCGCTCTTTGGAGCTTACTTATATTACTTAATCTTGACCCGGAGGGAAAGCCGCTCATAATGGGCGGCGAAAAGAGACGCGGCGCGAGCCGCACGGACTGGAGGCGGGGCTTGATCTCACGGCGGCACTTTCTGGGCTGCACGGCGGCCGCGGGCGCGATGTCGCTGCTCGGCGGGTGCGCGCGGCCGGACGGGAAGATCCGCATCGGCTTCCTCGTCAAGCAGCCCGAGGAGCAGTGGTTCCAGGACGAATGGCGCTTCGCCGCGATGGCCGCGCGCGACAAGGGCTTCGAGCTGATCCGCATCGGCGCCGAGGATGGCGACCGCGTGCTCTCCGCCATCGACAATCTCTATGCCCGCTATGCGCAAGGCTTCGTGATCTGCACGCCGGACCCGAAGCTCGGCACCGCGATCCGGCTGCGGGCGGAGGCGAACGGGCTCAAATTTCTCGCGGTCGATGACCGGCTGCTGGGGCCGGACGACCAGCCGATCACGTCGGCCCCCTATCTCGGCATCTCGGCGAGCGCGATTGGCGCGATGGCGGGTCGCGAGGCGGTGGCCGAGGCGAAGCGGCGCGGCTGGTCGCTGGCCGACACGGGCGTGCTGCGCCTTGCCTTCGACAGCCTCGACACCGGCCGCGAGCGCACCGAGAACGGCGCCCGCGCCGCGATCGAGGACGGCATCGCGCCCGCCCACATCTTCAGCGCACCGCAGAAGACCACCGACACCGAAGGCGGCTTCACCGCCGCCGACCCCGTGCTC
This sequence comes from Sphingomonas sp. PR090111-T3T-6A, assembly GCF_000383095.1. GTDB lineage: Bacteria > Pseudomonadota > Alphaproteobacteria > Sphingomonadales > Sphingomonadaceae > Solisphingomonas. The sequence goes on along the minus strand of NZ_AORL01000013.1, from coordinate 95,779 downwards.
ACCCAGCAGCAGACGATCCGGCACTGGATCATCCTCGGCCTGAACGACGCCTCGGTGCTGGGCGGGGTGCGGGCGGCGGAGGGGCTGGGGCTCGGCGCGGACGCGGTGATCGGCGTTGGCATCGGCGGATCGGGATCGGCCAGCGCGGAGTTCGACAAGTCGGAGCCGACCGGCTTCCACGCCTCCGTCCTGCTGAGCCCGCGCCGCCACGGCTATGACAGCAGCGCGATGGTCTATGACTGGATCGTCCACGACATCCGCCCGCCGGCCGTCACCTACACCACCGGCCAGCTCCTGACCCGTGCCAACTATCGCGCTCTCCTCGCGGCGGAGGCGGCATGAGCGCGCTGATCGCCTACAACGGGGTCGGCAAGGTCTTCCCCGGCGTCGTGGCGCTGGACGGCGTGTCCTTCTCGGTCGCGGGCGGCGAGGTCCGCGCGCTGATGGGGGAGAATGGCGCCGGCAAGTCCACGCTGCTCAAGATCCTCGCGGGCGAATATCGGCCGGATAGCGGCGGGCTCGTCGTCGAAGGCCAGCCCGTCGCCTTCGCCAGCCCGCGCGACAGCCAGTCCGCGGGCATCGCGATCATCCATCAGGAACTCCACCTCGCGCCGGACCTCAGCGTCACCGAGAACCTGCTGCTCGGCATGATGCCGACGCGGATGGGGATCATCGACCGCCGCGCCGCGCGCGAACGGGCACAGGCCATCCTCTCCCGGCTCGGCGAGGACATCGATCCCGACGCCAAGGTCCGCACGCTCTCCATCGGCAAGCGGCAGATGATCGAGATCGGCAAGGCGCTCGCCCGCGACGCGCGCATCATCGCCTTCGACGAGCCGACCAGCTCGCTCTCCGCCCGTGAGACGCGCACGCTGATACGGATCATCGACGATCTGCGCCGCGACGGCCGGGCGATCCTCTATGTCAGCCACCGCATGGAGGAGGTGTTCGAGATCTCCGACAGCGTGACCGTGCTGCGCGACGGCCGCCATGTCGCCGATTATCCGGACATGAAGGCGCTCACGCAGGACCAGCTCATCACGGCGATGGCGGGCCGCACGATCACCGACATCTATGATTATCGCCCCCGGCCGCTGGGCGAGGTTGCGGTGGCGGTGAATGGCCTCGAAGGGCCGGGCCTGCGCGCGCCGCTGAGCTTCGAAGCGCGCACGGGCGAAATCCTCGGCTTCTTCGGCCTCGTCGGCGCGGGACGGTCGGAGCTGTTCCGGCTGATCTACGGCGCGGTGCCCTCGACGGCGGGCGAGGTGGCGATCCATGGCGAACCCCTCGCCTCCGCCGACCCTCGCCGCGCCATCGCGGCCGGCCTCGCGCTGTGCCCGGAGGATCGCAAGGACGAGGGCATCGTTCCCCTCGCCGCCGTCGCCGAGAATATCGCGCTGGCCCGCCGCAACCTCACCGGTGGCATGCTGATCGACGAGCGCGACGAGAAGCCTCGCGCGGCCGAGTTGATCCAGCTCATGCGGGTCAAAACCGCCTCGCCCGCCACCGCCATCGCGACGCTTTCGGGCGGCAACCAGCAGAAGGCGATCATCGCCCGCTGGCTGGCGGCGGACTCGCGCATCCTGCTGATGGACGAGCCCACCCGCGGCATCGACGTCGGCGCGCGCAGCGAGATCTACGCCCACATGTACCGCCTCGCCGAGGAGGGGCGGACCATCCTCTTCGCCTCCTCCGACATGCCCGAGGTGATGGGCGTCGCCGACCGCATCATCGTCATGCGCGAGGGTCGCATCGCCGGCATCCTGCCGCGCGCCGACGCCACCCCGGACCGCCTTCTCCGCCTCGCTTTGCCCGACGCCTCCACAGGACAATCATGAGCGCATCCCCTCCCCTTCTCCGCCGGCTGGGCGCCCTCGGGCCGCTTCTGCTGTTGCTGGTGCTGTTCGCGCTGCTCGGCGCGCTGGTGCCGGACTTCCTCGGCATCCGGAACATGCGTGGCCTCGTGCTCTCGGTAACGCTGGTCGGCACGATCGCCACGACGATGATGCTGGTGCTGGCGCTGCGCGAGGTGGACCTGTCGGTCGGCTCGATCACCGCGCTGTCGGGCGTGCTGACCGCCGTGGTGATCGGGCGGACGGGCAGCGTCGCCGCCGGCATCCTCGCCGGGCTCGCGGCGGGAGCGGCGGCGGGCTTCCTCAACGGCTGGGTGGTCGCGCGGCTCAAGGTCAATTCGCTGATCGTGACGCTGGCCACGATGGAGATCGTGCGCGGCCTCGCCTTCCTCGCCTCGGGCGGGCAGGCGGTGTCGATCCCGGCCGAGCGCTTCTACGCGCTGGGCTCGGGGACGCTGCTCGGCGTCAACTATCCGATCTGGCTGATGCTGCTGGCGTTTATCGGCTTCGGCTTCCTGCTCAACCGCACCACCTTCGGCCGCAATGTGCTGGCAATCGGCGGCAACCCGGAGGCCGCGCGCCTCGCCGGCGTGCCGGTCGAGCGCGTGCGGATCGCCGTCTTCGTATTGCAGGGCCTCGTGACCGCGCTCGCCGGCATCGTGCTCGCTGCGCGGATCACCTCGGGCCAGCCCAACACCAGCCAGGGGCTGGAGCTTGCCGTCATCTCCGCCTGCGTGCTGGGCGGCGTGTCGCTCTCGGGCGGCGTCGCCACCATGGCGGGCGTCATCATCGGCGTGTTCATCATGGGGGCGGCGCAGAACGCGCTCAACCTGCTCGATGTGCCCACTTTCTACCAATATGTCGTGCGCGGCGGAATCCTGCTCGCGGCCGTGATCTTCGACCGCCTCCGCCAGACCGGCGGCCTCTCGCTTCCCACCCTCCTCACCCGCTTTACCCAAAAGGACAGGCTTGCCTCATGAGCCGGATTGCCCAGATCGATGCCTTCCTCGTGCCGCCCCGCTGGGTGTTCGTCCGCGTCGAGACCGACGACGGCCTCGTCGGCTGGGGCGAAGCCAGCCTCGAAGGCCATGGCGAGGCCGTGCTCGGCGCGCTCGAAAGCGCGCGGGATCGGCTGATCGGCACGGACGCCGACCGGATCGAGGATGCGTGGCAGACGCTCTATCGCCTCGGCTTCTATCGCGGCGGGCCCGTGCTGATGTCAGCCATCTCGGGCATCGACCAGGCGCTGTGGGACATCAAGGGCAAGCGGCTCGGCGTTCCTGTCTGGCAGTTGCTCGGCGGGCAGGTGCGCGAGCGGATCGACGTCTATGCATGGATCGGCGGCGATCGGCCGCATGACGTCGCCGAAGCCGCCGCCGCCCGCTGGGCGCAGGGCTTCCGCGCAGTGAAGATGAACGGCACCGAGGATCTGGGCTGGCTCGACAGCCCGGCCAAGCTCGACGACAGCGTCCGCCGCCTCCAGCTCGTCCGCGAGACGGGGATCGATGCCGGCGTCGACTTCCATGGCCGCGTCCACAAGCCGATGGCGCGCCAGCTCGCCCACGCGCTCGAGCCGTTGCGCCCGCTGTTCATCGAGGAGCCCCTGCTCTCCGAGAACCCCGAGGCGATCGCCCAGCTCGCTGCCCAGACGAGCACGCCCATCGCGCTCGGCGAGCGGCTCTACACGCGGATGGACTTCAAGCGCCTGTTCGAGCTGGGCGCGGTCGACATCATCCAGCCGGACCTCAGCCATGCCGGCGGCATCTCGGAGGCACGCCGCATCGCCTCGATGGCGGAGGCCTATGATGTCGCGGTCGCGCCGCATTGCCCGCTCGGGCCGCTGGCGCTGGCCTCCTGCCTCCAGCTCGCGGCCACGACGCCCAATTTCGTGATCCAGGAGATGTCGCTCGGCATCCACTACAACACGCCGTCGGCCGACCTGCTGACTTATCTCACCGACGCCAGCGTCTTCGATATCCACGAGGGCAGCGTCGCGGTGCCGGCCGCGCCCGGCCTCGGCGTGACCATCGACGAGGCGCGCGTGCGCGAGGCCGCAAAGGATGCGCATCGCTGGCGCAATCCGGTATGGCGTGGGCCGGATGGGAGCCTGCGCGAATGGTGAGACGGTTCGAAGGCAAGCGCGCGATCGTCACCGGCGGGCTAGGCGGCATCGGCCTCGCCACCGCCGAGCGGTTGGCGGCGGAAGGCGCGAGCCTGATGCTGGCGGACCTCCGCTCGCCCGACGAGGCGCTGATCGAGCGGCTCCACGCGCTGGGCGCGCCGCACATCTCCGCCTTCGCCTGCGACATCGGCGACGAGGCGCAGGTGACGGCGCTGGTCGAGCGCACGCTCGTTGAACTCGGCGGGCTGGATGTCATCGTCAACGTCGCGGGGATGATGATCTACAAGCCGCTGGCCGAGATCGGCGGGGCGGAGTGGCGGCGGCTGCTCGACGTCAACTTCCTCGGCGCGGCGCTGCTTGCGGGGGCGGCATTGCGGCACATGGCGGAGGGCGGCGCGATCGTGAACGTCGCCTCGATCCATGCGCGCCAGACCTCGCCGCTGGTCGCACCCTATGCGGCGGCCAAGGCGGCGCTGGAGAGCCTCACCCGCTCGACCGCCATCGAAGGCGCCGCGCGCGGCATCCGCGCCAACGCCGTGCTGCCGGGCGCGGTGGACACGGAAATGCTGCGCTCCAGTCCCAACATCGCATCGGGGCTGGAGGTGATCGCGCCGGAGGATATCGGCACACCCGCCGAGATCGCCGCCGCGATCCTGTTCCTCGCGTCGGACGAGGCGCGGTTCGTCACCGGCGCCTCGCTGCTGGTCGACGGAGGGCGGCTGGCGCGCCTCTAGAGGCTCAGTCCATCTTCAGCACGACGCGGAAGCGCGCCTTGCCGCTCATCATGTGATCATAGGCGGCCTGCGCCTCCGCGAAGGGATAGATTTCGTTCATCGAGCCGATGGCGTGCAGCTCGCTGAAGCGCAGCGTATCCTCCGAATCCGCCGACGTGCCCGAATACCAGCCCTTCACGCCCGCGCTCTTCATCAGAAGCTCGATCGGGTTGATGCTGATCGGGCCGGTCGCGCCGATCAGCACCATTGTGCCGCCAGCGCCCAGCCCGCCGACGATCGCCTGCATCGCATCCGCATTGGTGACGGTGGCGATGATCGCCCTGGCGCCGCCCATCTTCTGAAGCGCCTCGGCGGGATCGTCGGCCGCGCTGTCGATATAGTCGTGTGCGCCGAGCTTCCGGGCGAGCGCTTCCTTGTCCCGCCCGCGATTGACCGCGACCGTGCGGAAGCCCAGCCGCGCCGCGAACTGGATGCCGAGATGGCCCAGCCCGCCGATGCCCTGCACCGCGACGAGATCGCCCGCCCGCGCGCCCGAATTGCGGATCGCGTTGAACGTCGTGATGCCCGCGCACAGCAGCGGCGCGGACTCGACCGAGTCGAGCGACGCCGGCACCCGCGCCAGCGCCGAGGCGTCCGCGATCATGTGCGTCGCATAGCCGCCGTCACGCGACACGCCGGTCGCGCCATGGACATTCTCGCAGGCGAAGGCCTCGTTGCGGCGGCAATGGCCGCAATAGCCGCAGGAGCCCGGAAACCAGCCCACGCCGACGCGCTCGCCGGTGCTCCATCCGTCGACGTCCGCGCCGATCGCCTCGATCGTGCCGATCACTTCATGGCCGGGGACGCGGGGATATTCGATGCCGGGGAACAGCCCCTGCACCGTCACCGAATCGCTGTGGCAGACGCCGCAGGCATGGACCCTGATCCGGACTTCGTGGCGGCCCGGCTCGGGAACGGCCCGTTCCACCAGTTCCAGGGAAGCACCGGCCTGCGGAACGATCATCGCGCGCATCGTCGACATAGCGTCATCTCCTGCGAAGGGGCGAGGTGGCTATAGCGCGATTGCCCGCCCGCGGCAGCGTCGATTCCGGGCAGGAACGCCGTTCCCGATCGGGAAGGCGGAAAATAAATCGCATGCGATTGTTTTGAGGGTTGACGCAGCGTATCGGCCAGGCTTAGTAAATCGCATCCGATCTGATCGGACACGATTTACTAAGGAGTGACGGACATGACTGACACGATCCTCTACATCGGCCGCACCCACACTACCGGCGGCCGCGACGGCAGCGCGAAGAGCAGTGACGGCTGGCTGGACATCCGTCTGTCGCCTCCGGGCGGCGCGGGTCAGGGCACCAATCCCGAGCAGCTCTTCGCCGCCGGCTGGTCCGCCTGCTTCATCGGCGCGATGGGCCTCGCCGCCCAGGCGGCGGGCGTGAAGCTCCCGGCCGACACCGCGGTCGACGCCGAGGTCGATCTGGGCAAGGGCGACAATGGCTACTTCCTCCAGGCCCGCCTGAACGTGAGCCTGCCCGGCATCGATGCCGGCACCGCCCGCGCCATCGTCGATCAGGCGCACCAGACCTGCCCCTATTCCAAGCTGTCGCGCGGCAACATCGCCGTGGAGATCACCCTGAACTGACATCCCTCCCCCCGTGCGGGCCGTCCCCCTCCGGCCCGCACACCCCTTTCCCCGGAGAAACCCGATGCCGGCTCACCCCCTCAAGGATATCCGCTTCCACGCCGTCTCGCTGGTCGTCGCCGTCGTCGCGGGCGTTGCGACATACGGCACGCTCGCGGTGATGCTGCCCGCCTCCGCCATGTTCCTCGGCTGGGTGGCGTACAACCTCGCCGGCGCCTCGGCGCGGGACAATCTGGCCGATCTCGGCTGTTTCCTGCTGGGCCTCGCCTTCGGGATCGGAACGGCGATCGCGATCAGGCTCCTGACGCCGACGCTGGGCGACGCCGCCACGCCGCTGGCCGTCTCGGGCGTGGTCGTCCTCGTGCTGAGCCTGCGGACGCTGGCGCCGCTCAACAATCCGATCGCCTATTTCCTCGGGCTGACGAGCTTCTTTTATTCGGGCCTTGCGCCCGTCGCCTCGACTTACGCCATTCTGGCATGTGCGGCCGTTATCGGTGCGGCCTCCTGCGCCGCAGCCACCCTCTTGCAGGCGGCCGTCCAACCGCAGGCCGAAACCGAAGCGCAGGGCTGAACAGGGAGAGCATCCATGGCACGCAACATGACACTCCGCACGCTGGGGCTCGCTACGCTCCTCCTGCTGCCGGCGACGGGCGCGGTCTGCGCTCAGACGGCGGGCGAAGTCCTCGGGCCGGCCGGGGTCGTTCCCCTCACCGAGCCGCAGCCGCCGGCCCGCATCATCGTCGATCCGCCGCTTGCCGGTCCGCTCGCCGAGGGCATGGTGTTCATCCAGTATCGCGCCGAGAATCTGCGCATCGAGCCGGTGTTCGGCCCCAAGGCGCTCGACGTCACCCCGCGCATCGGCCACATCCACGTCTCCGTCGACGGCGCGCCGTGGCATTGGGCGGACGCCAGCGGCGAACCGCTGATCCTCGTCGGCCTGCCCGCTGGCCCGCACAGCGTGGAAGTGATCCTCGCCAATGCCAACCACCAACCGCTAGACCGCAAGACCGTCCGCTTCACGGTGCCGCAGACCGGCACCCAACCGCACGACGCCCACTAAGAGCTTCGCAGGAGACCCGCCATGACGACCCTTCCTTCGGACCAACCCGCCGATCCGAGCCGCCGCAGCTTCTTCGGCCTGGCCGCGATAGGCGTCGCGGCGCTCCAGCTTGGCGGTATCGAGGGCGCGGCCCGCGCCACCGTCGCCGCCACGCCGGCCGGCTTCCCCCCGCTCCGCCAGATCGACGCCGGCCCGCTCAGCATCGGCTATGTCGACATGGGCCCGGCGGACGGCGCGCCGGTGCTCCTCTTCCACGGCTGGCCCTACGACATCCATGCCTTCGTCGAGGTGGCGCCGCTGCTGGCGAAGGCGGGGCATCGGGTCATCATCCCCTATCTGCGCGGCTCCGGCAGCACGGTCTTCCGCTCGGCCGACACGGTGCGTAACGCACAGCAGGCGGCGCTCGCGCTCGATGCGATCGCGCTGATGGACGCGCTCAGGATCCCCAAGGCGCTGCTCGCCGGCTTCGACTGGGGCGCGCGCACCGCCGACATCGTCGCCGCGCTCTGGCCGGAGCGGTGCGCGGGCCTCGTGTCGGTGAGCGGCTATCTGATCGGCAGCCAGCACGCCAACGCCACGCCGCTGCCCCCCAAGGCGGAGCTGGCCTGGTGGTATCAATTCTACTTCGCCACCGAGCGCGGCAAGCTCGGCTATGAGCAGAACCGCCACGACTTCAACAAGCTGATCTGGCAGCTCGCCTCCCCGCAATGGCATTTCGACGATGCCACCTACGAGCGCACCGCCCGCTCCTTCGCCAATCCGGACCATGTCGCGATCGTGATCCACAATTATCGCTGGCGCCTCGGGCTGGCCGAGGGCGAGGCGAAATATGACGCCTATGAGCAGAAGCTCGCCACGGCGCCCGCCATCGTGGTGCCGACCATCACCATGGAAGGCGACGCCAACGGCGCCCCCCACCCGGAGCCGGCCGCCTACCGCGCCCGCTTCACCGGCCGCTACGAACATCGCCTGATCCGCGGCGGCATCGGCCACAACCTGCCGCAGGAGGCGCCCGCCGCCTTCGCCGAGGCGGTGCTGGCGCTGGCCCACCCCGCCTGACTTGCCCCATGGGGGCGGCGGCCTTAGTCTGCCGCCCTCGCTTACGGAGTGCCCGAAGATGGATCTCACCCTGACCGCAACGCCGATCCGCATTGCCGCCAGGGGAATCTCCATCCATGCCCGCCTCCATTTCCGTCTCGCATCTCGCCTGGTCCACGCCTGACGGCCGGGCCGTCCTCGACGATCTCACGCTCGATTTCGGCCGCGAACGCGCCGGCCTCGTCGGCCGCAACGGCGTCGGCAAGTCGACGCTGCTTCGCCTGCTGACGCGCGAGCTGGAGCCTTCCCGAGGCACGGTTCGCGTGCAGGGCACGATCGGCACGCTCCGCCAGATCGTCCAGCTTTCGCCGCGGGAGACGCTGGCCGACCTGCTCGGCATCGCCGACGGGCTCGCCCTCCTCCACCGCGCCGAAGCGGGCGGCGCCACCCTCGACGAACTGGAGGAGGCCGACTGGACGCTCGAAGCCCGCGCCATGGAGGCGCTGGCGCAGGTCGGGCTCGATCTGCCGCTCGATGCGCCGCTCGTCCGTCTGTCGGGCGGGCAGCGGACGCGGGCGGCGCTGGCGGGAGCGATCTTCGCCGCGCCCGATTTCCTGCTGCTCGACGAGCCGACCAACAATCTCGACCGCGACGGGCGGCAGGCGGTGCACGATCTCCTCCAGGACTGGCGGGCGGGCGCGATCATCGTCAGCCATGATCGCGAGTTGCTCGACACGATGGACGCCATCGTCGAGCTGACCACGCTTGGCGCCCAGCGCTATGGCGGCAACTGGAGCCGGTATCGCGAGCGCAAGGCGATCGAGCTGGCGGCGGCGGAGCAGGACCTCGCCTCGGCCGAGCGGCGCGTCGCGGAGGTGGCCCGCAAGGCCCGGATCACGACCGAACGGCAGCAGCGCCGCGACGCCACCGGCAGCCGCCAGGCCGCGAAGGGAGGCATGCCACGCATCCTGCTGGGCGCGCGCAAGGAGCGGGCCGAGAACAGCGGCGGCGGCAATGTCCGCCTCGCCGACCGGCTGCGCGCCGACGCCTCGCTCGCGCTCGATCGGGCGAAGGAGAAGGTCGAGAGGGTCGAAACCTTCTCGGTGCAGCTCGCCCCCACCGGCCTTGCGCCAACCCGCGAGGTGCTGGCGCTCGACGATGTAACGGCGGGCTATGATCCGGCCGAACCGGTCCTGCGCAACCTGTCGCTCAAGATCGTCGGGCCGGAGCGGGTCGCCGTCGTCGGGGCCAACGGCTCCGGAAAATCGACGCTGCTGCGCGTCATCACCGGCGATCTCGCGCCCTTCTCGGGCCGGGTGGCGATCCACGTCCCTGCCGCCCTGCTCGATCAGCGGGTCGGCCTGCTCGATCCCGACGAGACGATCGCGGAGAATTACGCCCGCCTCAATCCGGGCGTCGACGAGAATGGCTGCTGGGCCGCGCTCGCCCGCTTCCGGTTCCGTGCCGAAGCCGGCGACCGGCGCGTCGGCACGCTGAGCGGCGGGCAGACGCTGCGCGCCGGGCTCGCCTGCGTGCTGGGGAGCCCCACGCCGCCGCCGCTCCTGATGCTCGACGAGCCGACCAACCATCTCGACATCGAATCCGTGATGGCGGTGGAGGCGGGTCTGCGGGCCTATGACGGCGCGCTGCTGGTGGTCAGCCACGACGCCGCGTTCCTGGAGAATATCGGCGTCACGCGCCGGCTCTCGCTCGATCCGTGACGAAGCCTAGCCGGCCGCCTCGAAGCGGATCATCCGCCGCGCCATGTCGACACCGTCCAGCTTCACGCGGATCGTGTCGCCGGGATGCAGCCCGTCCGTCGCCACCCGCGCCACGACCGGGCGATCACAGAGCTGGATGCGCGCGCCGCGATCGTCGATGTCGGTCACGGTGGCGGTGAACAGCTCGCCTTCGTGATCCGCGAGCAGCACGGTCTCGGCGAGATCGATCACGGCGCGCTCGATCTGGCCGGAGCGGGCGTCGGCGCGGGCCATCACGGGAGGAAGCCGCTCGAACGCGGCGCTCACGGCATCGGGCACGGGCTGGCCGTTGGCGACCGCCAGCGCGGCGCGGATCACATAGCGGTCGGCGAGCCTGCGGAGCGGAGCGGTCGCCTGCGCATAGGTCGCGGCCATCGCCGTGTGCCAGGGCGTCACGCCGTCGCGATAGGGCGCGTAGGAGGCGCCGTTCCCCGCGCGACGGATCGCCAGCATGAAGGCCGCCTGCCTGGGGTCGTTGGCGCTCAGCACCTGCGAGAACTGATCGAGCGACTGCCCGGCGGGCCAATCGAGCCCGAAGGCCTCGGCGGTGTGGCGCAGCCGCGCGATCGCGCCGGGGTTCGGCCCGGCCATCACGCGGAACAGCCCCGTGCGGTGCGCCTGAAGCGCGTCGGCGACCGCAAGGTTGGTCGCGAGCGACAGCGCGGCGTTGCGATCTTCCGAGATGCGACGGGGCCGGAAAGCCAGCCTCAGCCGGCCGTCGTCGCCCCGCGCGACCTCCTGTTCCGGCGGATCGACACGGGCCGCGCCGCGCGCCGTCTCAGCGGCGTCGATGCGGCGGGCGAGTTCCTCGAAATCGGGCGGCAGGTCTTCGGGCGTCACCGTCTCATAGGCGAGCTTGGCGGCCGAGCGGATCACCGCGCGCTCCGCCCCCTCCAGCACAGACTTGCCGTCACCGCCGACGCGCACCGTGAAGATCACCGCCGCCCTGTCCCCGTTCGGCAGCAGGCTGGCGGCCTGCTCGCCGAGGATCGGCGGGTGGAGGCCAGCCTTGCCGTCGGGCAGGTAGAGCGTCTCGCCGCGCGTCCATGTCTCGGCGTCGATCGCATCGCCGTCGGTGACGAACCACGCCACGTCGGCGATGGCATAATGGAGCAGGATATCGCCCCCCGCCTGCTCGATCGCGAAGGCCTGATCGAGGTCGGTCGAGGACGCCGGATCGAGCGTGACGAAGCGCATCGCGGTGCGGTCGGCATGCTCGGTGAAGGGGCGGCACGCGGCCGCCTCGGCGGCGGCGAGCACGGCGGGCGGGAAGCCCGCTGGCACCTGGAACTCGGCGCGGAGCGCGGCCAGTCCGTCCGCCAGCGCGCGATCGGGATCGACGATCGTTTTCATGGAGCCTGCATGCCGCCTGCGCCACGCAATGGGAAGGGCCGCTTGCCTGCCGGGCAATCGCCGCTAAAGCTCGTGCGGCATCTCCGGGGGGAAATGGAGATCGACCTTGCGCCGCAGACAGTTTCTCGCCTCGCTCCCGGCCGCCGCGATGGCCGCGCCTCTCCTCGCGGAGACGCTGCCGACGTTCGAGCCCGCCGGCGCCGAACGCTTCATCCGTCCTGACGTCCATGCCGGCGACCGTCCGGTCGGCGCCAGCTTCGCCTCGCGCAGCGCGGTCTACGGCACGCACGGCGCGGCGGGCTCGGCCCAGCCGCTGGCGACGCTGGCCGCGATCGACATCCTCAAGAAGGGCGGCTCGGCAGTGGACGCCGCGATCGCGATGAACGCCTGCCTCGGCGTGCTGGAGCCGACCTCGTCCGGCATCGGCGGCGACTGCTTCGCGATGCTGTGGGACCCGAAGGCGAAGAAGGTGATGGGCCTCGCCGGATCTGGCGGCTCGCCGCGCGGCTTGAGCCTCGAAACCGCCCGCTCGCGCGCGAAGAACGGCGCGCTGCCGGCGCTGGGCGCGATTGCGGTGTCGGTGCCGGGCGCACTCGATGCGTGGTGGATGCTCCACCAGCGCTACGGCAAGCTGAAGTGGGCCGAGCTGTTCGAGCCCGCCATCGGTTACGCCAGCGAAGGCGTGCCGGTGCCGGAGATCATCGCCTATTATATCCGGCGCAACCTCAAGGCCTTCCTCCGCCCCGGCTCGGGCGTCGAGGAGACGGCGAATGCGGTGAAGACCTACGGCCTCGGCCATGGCGGGCCGGAAACGGGGCAGATCTTCCGCAACCCCGACCTCGCGCACACCTACAAGCTGATCGCTGAAGGCGGTCGCGACGTCTTCTACAAGGGCGAGATCGCCAGGACGATCGACGCCTATTTCAAGCGGATCGGCGGCTGGCTGCGTTACGAGGACTTGGCCGCCCACCATGGCGAGTGGGTCGAGCCGCACCAGACCGACTATCGCGGCGTCACCGTCCACGCGCTCGGCGCCAACACGCAGGGCGTCGCCACGCTCCAGATGCTCAACATGCTGGAGCATTTCGATATGCGCGGCGCGGGCTTCCAGTCGCCGCTGTCGATCCATCTCCAGGTCGAGGCCAAGCGCCTCGCCTATGAGGACCGCGCCCGCTACTATGCCGATCCGCACTTCTCCAAGGTGCCGGTCGAGTGGCTGATCTCCAAGGAGTACGCCGCCGAGCGCGCCAAGCTGATCCGGCCGGACCGCATCCTCACCCCCGTCTATCCGGGGCAGGCGCCGAGCCATGGCGATACCACCTATTTCTCCTGCGCCGACAGTTCGGGCATGATGGTATCGATGATCCAGTCCAACTTCCGCGGCATGGGATCGGGGCTGGTGGCGGACGGGCTGGGCTTCATGTTCCAGGATCGTGGCCAGCTCTTCAGCCTGAAGGACGGCCATCCCAACATCTACGCGCCCGGCAAGCGGCCGTTTCAGACGATCATCCCCGGCTTCGCCACCGTGAAGGGCGCGCCGTGGCTCGCCTTCGGCGTAATGGGCGGCGACATGCAGCCGCAGGGCCAGACCCAGATCATTGTCAACCGCACCGATTACGGCCTCGACGTGCAGGCGGCCGGCGACTCCCCCCGCTGGCACCATGAAGGCTCGTCGCAGTCGATGGGCGAGGATTCGCCGGGAATGCCTGCCAACGGCCTGCTCCGCCTCGAAAGCGGCGTGCCGGAGGCGACCAAGGCCGCGCTCGCCAATATGGGCTGGACGCTCGGCGCATCGGATGGCGGCTTCGGCCGCTACGAATGCGTCGAGTACAAGCCCGACCAAGGCCAGCTCGTCTACGCCGCCGCGTCCGAGATGCGGGCGGACGGCTGCGCGCTCGCCTATTGAGGCGGGCCGTACTGGATCGGGGAACGCAGGTGCGGCCGGTAGAAGATGTGGCTGTGCACCTGCGCGATCTTGTCGAGCGAGCCCTTCCAATAGGGCACGATCCAGTTGGCATGATAATGGGTCGCGGTGCCGATGGGCGCGAAGACGGCGCCGCCGAGCGCCCGCTTCGCCTCCTCCCGCGCCGCTTCCCAGCCCTCATGCTCGGGGCGGCGGGCCTGCGATCCGTCGCAGGTGAAGGAGAACTGGCACCCCGTCACGCGTGACGCGCCCTGATAGACCACGCCGCACACGGTCTTGGGATATTGCGGCAAGGCAAGCCGGTTGAGCACCACCTGCATCACCGCCTTGCGGCCCCGCTCGTCGCTGCCGGCCTCGTAGATCGCGGCGGTGGCGAGGCACTGGATGGCCTGCTCGCGCGCCGCCGGGGTGCCCCGGAAATGGAAGGGCCGGGCGGCGTGGGGATGATCGTCCGCGAAGGGCGTGGCGGCGTTGATGGCGCGCGCCTCCTCGGCGGTGAGATGATGCGGCGGTGCCGGCGGCGGAGCGGGCCGCCAGTCGCGCGTCGCCAGCCACGCCCCCACCACCGCTATGGCGAAGGCGGACAGCACGAGGATTTCGAGACGCGTCCAGCGGTTCGCGCGGGACGTCTTCCTCCCTTTCCGTCTCGCGCGCGTCGCCATGCCGCCCGATTATCGAGTGGGCCACGCCTCGCCAAGGCCCCAGACGACCGGGCGCCTCCATCGCCTGCCCCGACGCTGGCGCATTTCTGTTGCTGCCACGCCATGGGGTAGTAACGTGCCTACAGGAGGAGCCGGGTCAGGAAGCGATGAAGATCGTCAGCAGCCGCGATTTCAATCAGGATGTGAGCCAGGCGAAGCGCGCGGCGCGGATCGAGCCGGTGTTCATCACCGATCGCGGGCGGCCCACCCATGTGCTGATGAGCATCGACGCCTATCGCCAGATGAGCGGCCAGACCGAGAGCATCGTCGACCTGCTCGCCATGCCCGCTCCGGCGGAGGCCGGCCCGGACGACCCGCCGCGCTCGACCACCGTGTGGAGCCGGCGCGGGGCGGCCGACTGATGTATCTGCTGGACACCCCCGTGCTGGTCGATCTCGGGCGCGCCAAGGCGGGCAAGGCCGATCCCGGCCTCATAGCCTGGGCGGGCAGCGTGTCACGGCAGACATTGTTCATCTCGGCGCTCACCCTGCTGGAGCTGGAGAATGGCGCCCGCCCGTCGCGCAAGCCGGGCAAGGCCGCCGGGGCCGCGCTCCGCCCGTGGATCGACGAGCAGGTGATGCGCGCGTTCGAGGGGCGCATCCTGCCCGTCGACGCAGCCGTCGTTCGCCGCAGCGGGCAGCTCGCCTATGCCGACGCCCGCGACGGCCTGCTCGCCGCCACCGCGATCGAGCACAAGCTGACGCTCGTCACGCACCAGACCGCCGCCTTCAAGGGCGGGCGGATCAAGCTCCTCAATCCGCGCGGCTATTCCGCCGAGGACGAGGATGACGGCGACGACTGGCGTCAGGCAGCACGCACCGGGCCGGCATGGCTCAAGAATCTGTTCGTGAGGGCTTAGGGCATGCGCTCGATCCTGATTGTCGGCGGCGGCACCGCGGGCTGGCTGACGGCGGCCTATCTCGCCCGCTTCCTCGACCTCGCCGACCATCCGCACCGCCAGATCACGCTGCTCGAATCGCCCGAAATCGGCACGATCGGTGTCGGCGAAGGCGCCTTCCCGACGATGCGAAGCACGCTGCGCTTCCTCGGCATCGACGAGACCCGCTTCATCCGCGAGACCTCGGCCACCTTCAAGCAGGGCGTCTGCTTCACCGACTGGCTGCACGCGCCGCAGGACGGGCAGCGGCATCGCTATTTCCACCCCTTCGAGGCGCCGCTTTATGCCGATGCGCCGGGGCTCGTCCCCCACTGGCTGCGGCAGGACAAGGCGACGCGCCCGCCCTTCGCCGAGGCGATGACCATCCAGAACCGCGTCGCCGAGGCCCGGCGCGCGCCCAAGGGGCCGGATGAAGAAGCCTTCACCGGGCCGCTCAGCTACGCCTACCATTTCGACGCCGGGCAGCTCGGCCGCCTGCTCGCCGAGCGCGCCATGGAACTGGGCGTGCGGCATGTGCAGGACCGGCTCGACGATGTGGTGCTCGATGCGGAGGGCCATATCGATCATGTCGTCAGCCGGGAGCATGGGGCGCTCAAGGCGGACCTCTACATCGATTGCTCGGGCTTCCGCGCGGAGCTGATCGGGCGGGCGCTGGGCGTGCCCTTCCGCTCGGCGCGGCGCTATCTGTTCACCGATCGCGCGATCGCCTGCAAGCTGCCCTATGACCGGCCCGACGCGCCGCTGCCGAGCTTCACCATCGCCGCCGCGCACGAGGCGGGCTGGACATGGGACATCTCGCTCGCCGGGATGCGCGGCCTCGGCTGCGTCTATTCGAGCGACCATATGGACGACGCCCGCGCCGCCGCGACGCTCAGCGCCTATGCGGGCGACCGCATCGACGAGGTCGAGACGCGGCTGCTGTCGTTCGAGCCCGGCTATCGCGAGCGGCAATGGGCGGGCAATTGCGTTGCCGTCGGGCTGTCGGCGGGCTTTCTGGAGCCGCTGGAATCGACCGGCGTGGTGCTGATCGAGGCGGCGGTGGCGATGATCGCCGAGCTGTTCCCCCACCACGGGCCGATCGACGCGCCGGCCCAGCGCTTCAACACACTGATGGCCGCGCGGTTCGACAATATCATCGGCTTCCTCAAGCTGCATTATTGCCTCAGCCGGCGCGAGGAGCCTTTCTGGCGCGACAATGCCGACCCCGCCTCCATCCCGGACCGGCTGAAGGAGCTGCTCGACCAGTGGCGCCACCGGCCGCCCAATCGCTATGACTTCATCCTCGATCTCGAGAGCTTCGCCTTCTTCAACTATCAATACATCCTCTACGGCATGGAGTTCGCGACCGATCTCCCCTCCGAAGCCACGGACCGCGCCGCCATGCGCGCGGCCGAGAAGCTGCTCCTCAAGATCCGGCGCTATGGCGAGCGCGCGGCGGACGACCTGCCCTCCCACCGGCAACTGATCGACCGCATCAACGGACAGGCCGTTTCATGAACCAGCCGCCCCGCGCCGCGTTCAGCGCCGGATGGAGATGCTTCATCTTGTCATAGGCCCCGATGGCGGCGGCGGCTCGATCGCGCAGATCTGCGCCCGGACCCTGATCCTCTTCCTGTTCGGGCTGCTGTGCATCCGGGTCGCCGGGCGGCGGACCTTCGCCCAATATGCCCCGCTCGACATCATCGTCGCGATCGTGATCGGATCGAACATCAGCCGCATGATGACCGGCAAGGCGAGCTTCTCCGCCGGCATCATCGCCACATTGCTGATCGTGCTTCTCCATCGCGGGCTGGCGATGCTGGGCCAGCATTGGTCGCTGCCCGGCCGGCTGACCAAAGGCGAGCCGGTCGTTCTCGTCCGCGACGGCCGGGTCGATGAGGAAGCGCTCCGCCGCCACGAGCTCAGCCCCGGCGACCTGCGGGAGGCCCTCCGGCTCGAACAGGTCGAGACCCCCGCCAACGTCGCCCTCGCCACGCTGGAGAGGGGCGGCAAGATCAGCGTGGTCAAACGGAAGACATGAGGGCCGTTAAAGTCAGGCGAAACCAGATGCCCCACGATTGACGGCAACAACCCCTCGCCCGCGCCGGGAACCGGATAAGGAGAGGGCGACGTGAGGGGGGCTCATGGCATTGACATCATTCCGGCGGGCGGTGGCGCTCGCGCTCATCCTGCTCGTCTCCACGCCGTCGCTGGCGCAGGAGAAGACGGGCAGGAAGGAGGGCTTCATCCTGAAGCCCGGCACCGTGCGCATCATGGTCATGCGGCCGATCATCCAGGTCGGCGCGCAATCGACGGGCGGTCTGTACGAACCCAATGCCGACTGGACGCAGCAGGCCCGCGACAACCTCGCCAGCGCGCTCGCGGAAGCCCAGTCGAAGCTCGGCAACCAGGTGATCGGCTATGCGGAGGGGTCGACCGGCGAAGGGCCGCTGGTGACGCAATATGCCCACCTGTTCAGCGCCGTGGCGGATTCGGTCATCGAATATCAGTTCTTCGTCGGCAACCGGCTGGAGACCAAGAAGCGCGCCGGCAGCTTCGAATGGGGCGTCGGCGACGGCATCGCCCGGTTGAAATCCCTGGAAGGGGCGGACTACGCGCTCTTCATCACCACGCATGACGAATATGGATCGACCGGCCGCAAGATGTTGCAGGTCGTCGGCGCGCTCGGCGGGGTGGGGATCACGTCGGGTGTCCATATCGGCCATGCGGGGCTGGTCGACCTTCGGACGGGCGACCTGGTCTGGCTCAACGCCGATCGCCAGATGGGCGGCGATGTGCGGACGCCCGAGGGCGCGGCGAAACGGGTCCGCGAATTGCTGGCGGGCTTCCCCGGCAAGCCGGTCGATATCGCCAGCGCCGGCAAGCCATGAGGCGGCTTCTCCCGCCCCTCGCGCTCATGGCCGGGCTCTGCGCGCCCGCCATTGCCGAGCCGCTTCCCACGCTCCCGCCCTACACCGCCGCCTATGAGCCGACGACCGTTGACGAGCGCGGTCAGTGGATGATGGCCGACGAATATGAGCGGGAGCTTCGCGACAGCCCCCGGCGCATCCGGGACGGCGGGATCGAGGCCTATGTCCGCTCGGTGCTGTGCCGCGCGGTCGGGGCGGAGCGCTGCCAGGGCGTGCGCGTCTATGTGATGGAAGTGCCCGCCACCAATGCCTCGATGATGGCGAACGGCGCGATGCAGGTCTGGTCCGGGCTGTTCCTGCGCGTCCATGACGAGGGGCAGCTCGCCGCCGTGCTCGGCCATGAGTTCGCCCATTTCGAGCTGCGTCACGGCGTGCGGGGCTTCAAGGCCAAACGCGGGACGACCGATGCGATGGCCTGGCTCCAGGTGCTGGGCGGGATCACCAACACCTCGGTCCGCGACGTGCAGACCACGCTCGTCGGGTCGCTCTACCGCTATGATCGCGATCAGGAGACGCAGGCCGATCTGCTGGGGCTGCGCTATCTCGCCGCCTCGGGCTATCCGGCGGGGTCGGCGGCGGCGGTCTGGCAGTCGATGATGGCCGAGGAGGATGCCCGCGCCGTCGGTCATGGCCAGCGCCCCGGCCAGAAATATGCATCCGGCTTCCTCGACGACCACCCGACCAACCTCCACCGCGCCACCGCGCTTGCCGAGGAGGCCGCCAGGCTGCCGGCGGGCGGCGATGCGCGGGCCGACGCCTATCGCAAGGCGATCGCGCCGCTGCTGCCCCGGCTCCTCTCCGCGCAGGTGAAGATCAACGATTTCGGAGGGTCCGACTATATCCTCTCGAGTCTCGCGACGGCGGACGGCGGATGGAGCGCGGAGCTGCTCTATGCGCGGGCGGAGCTGTTCCGGCTGCGCGGCCAACCGCGCGATCTTCAGGTCGCGTCCGGGCTTTACCGGGACGCGCGCGCCGCCGGCTATGCCGGGCCGGAACTGGACCGCAATCTCGGCCTCGCCCTGCTGCGCAACGGACAGACCGACGAGGGCCGCACCGCGCTCTCCGCCTATCTCGCCGCATCGCCCGGCGCATCCGATGCGCGCGCCATCGCCGCCCTGATCGCCAACTGAGGTGCCTCCGATGAAAGCCATCGCCGCTCTTGCGCTGCTGAGCCCCGTGCTGCTCGCCAACACGCTGGTCTTGCCCGGCCCGCACGGCGCGATCGCGCGATCGAAACTGTCGGCAACGCCGGTCACCGAATGGAACAAGCTTCGTCGCAATGACGGCACGCACACCGAGATTTGGACCATCGACGGCGACGCGCTCAACAAGGTCACCTTCTTCGCCGCGATCGGATCGGGGCGGCCGCTGATGCGCGAGGTCCACAAGCGGCAGACCCCGCTGCCCCATGTCTCGACGACGATGCTCATCACCGACATCCCCGCGCTGCTGGAATCGACCTATCGCAGCCAGTTCGCGGTGGACCATATGCAGATCGACGCGCAGGAGCCGGCGCTGGTCGCCGGGCACAAGGGCATCCACTTCGCCTACAGCCTCACGCGCGCCGACGACGAGGTGGAGCGCAAGGGCGAGGGTTTCGGCGCGATCATAGGCGGGCAGCTCTATATGGCGACCTACGAGGCGCCGGCGCTCTATTATTTCGACAAGGACGTGGCGAAGTTCCGGGCATTGGCTGCCTCGCTCACGCTCTGACAGCGCCTCTTCACCGGAGACAGGCAGGACGGTATCGGAACGGCGGACGTCCCTTTGCCGAAAGCCTCTCCATGGCCTCCCCCGCCGATCTCGCCATCCGTTTGCGCCGCGCCGCCTTCAATCGCGCGCTGGCGGAGGGAGACCTCAACGCCATCGGCCCGCTGCTCGCGCCGAATGCCGTCCTCGTGGCGGGCACGGACAGCGCTCTCCTCTCCGGCCGCAAAGCGCAGCTCCTCGCCTGGAAGCGCGAGTTCGCCGCCGCCGAGCGCCCGGTCTATACGCGCACGCCCGAGAGTATCCTCGTCTCTCCCGTCGAGCCGATCGCCCTCGAACAAGGCCAGTGGCAGGGTGTTGCCGCCGCGACCGGCCAGCCGCTCGCCTCGGGCGCTTACAGCGCGAAGTGGCGCGAGATCGGCGGCGAATGGATGATCGAGGCGGAAATCTACCTCACCCTCGCCTGACTGCCCCTCAGCGCGCCTCCAGCACCATGTTGAACGGGCCTTCGGTGGCCCGCCTCACGCTTGCGAACCCAGCCTCCCGGATCAGCGCACCGAGCCGTGCCTCGCCCGCCTGCGCGCCCAGCGCCGCGCCCACCTCCTGATCGAGCGAGGTCGGCACGCAGATCATCGTCGAGGCGTTGTAATAGAGGCGGCCGACCGGGTTCATATTCTGGCCCGGCGTGTCGCCAGCGATGGGCTCGACGATCATCCACGTCCCGTCCTCGGCGAGGATATCCCACATATGGGAGGCGCATCCGGCCGGATCGCCCATGTCGTGCAGGCAATCATACATGGTGACGAGGTCGTAATTGCCCTCGGCTATCTCCTTCGCCTTGGCGACCTCGAAGCGGACGCGATCGGCGAGGCCATGCGCCTCGGCGTGACGGCGCGCCTCCTCGATCGAGGGCTCGTGGAAGTCGTAGCCGGTGAAGCGGCTCTCGGGATAGGCCTCGGCCATCAGCAGCGTCGAGAAGCCGACGCCGCAGCCCACGTCCGCCACGCGCGCGCCGCCGCGCAGCTTCGCCTCGACACCCGCCAGCGCCGGTATCCAGTTCTGGACGATATTGTTGACATAGCCCGGCCGGAAGAAGGCGCCCGTCGCGCAGAACAGGCAACCGGCATGATCGCCCCAGCGCACCCCGGTGCCATGGCGAAAGCACTCCTCCACCTTGCCCTCCGCCTCGATCATCGCCGCGACTATGTCGAAAGCGCCGGCGAGATAGACCGGGCTGTCGCGCACGGTGAACACCATCGCCTGCTCGGGCGAGAGGCTGAAGCGATCGCTCGCCGGGTCATAGTCGAGATAGCCGTTGGCGGCCTGCGCCAGCGCCCATTCGCGGACATAGCGCTCGTGCAGCCCGCCCGCCCGCGCGGCGAGTTCGCCGGCCGTCGCGGGCTCGCGTTCGAGCGCGTCGAACAGGCCCAGCCGGAGCCCGATGCGGACGGTCGGGACGCTCATCCCGCCGCCCAGATCGGTGAGCATCTTGCCGATGAACGCGTGCAGCTTCGTATCGTCCGGTGCGGCGGCCATGGGGCGCCCCCTTCGCTGGACTCGGTGGTTCCGGATACGCCGGCGCATCCTATCAAGCGAGCCTCCAATCCGCGAGGACATTTCGCGAAGACGGTTGCGCTGCCGATACGGCCCCGATAACGACGGGCTCGCGGGCCTTCGGGTCCGCAAGATCGCGCCGGTGCCCCGGGAGGGGCTTAATAGGGAACGCGGTGCGGGTGGTTCGCCGCCCCAATCCGAGGCTGTCCCTGCAACTGTAAGCGGTGAGCGCGATGCATATCGCTCCTCCTCCGACGAGGGGCAGCCACTGGGCCGGACGCTAAGTCATGCGAGGCCTGGGAAGGCCATGCATCGACGCGATGACCCGTGAGCCAGGAGACCTGCCGGCGTCTGGTCGCTCTTGCCTGGTCCAGGGGATGGCCGAGGCACGGTAGTCTTTCCGTCGAGCGACGACGTGTGCGGTGGGGGCCGCATGGGCAGTCGTGTCGGCCGCGATGGCGTCCGGCGGGCGCGATCGCCGCCGCGTCACGCGGTTTGGCCCCGGCCGGTTCGCCTGACGCCCGGGACCTGAACGATGTCGTTTGCCAATACGCGCCTTGCGCTTTCCTCCACCCTCCTGCTGCCCTTCGCCGCGACGCCGCTCCATGCGGAGACGGCGCCGGACGGCATCCTCGTCGTCGGCCAGTCCGAGCAGGCCGCGCTCACCACGCCGGACAGCACCGGCAGTCGCCTCAACCTCACCCCGCTCGAAACGCCCGCCAGCATCGCCGTGCTCGACGGCGACACGATCCGCGCGCGGGGCGACCTCTCCATCGTCGAGGCCGAGAGCCGCGCGCCGGGGATCACCAGCGTCGCGAACCTCGGCAATGGCGGCACCGCGCTTGCCGCGCGCGGGTTCAACGGGCAGGGCTCGGTGCTCCAGCTCGTCGACGGGGTGCGGCTGTTCCCGGCGGCGGGGACGATCACCTTCCCGACCGATCCGTGGATGGTCGATCGCATCGACGTGCTGAGCGGACCTGCCTCCGTGCTCTACGGGCAGGGCGCGCTGGGCGGCGCGGTCAATGTGCTGATGCGCAAGCCCAACACCCGCCGCACCGAGGCGGAGGGCGAGATCGGCTACGGCTCGCAGAACACGTTCCATGTCGCGGCGGGCGTCGGCGGGCCGGTGGACGAGCGTCTCTCCTACCGCGTCGACGCCAGCTATCGCCGGTCGGACGGCTATGTCGATCGCGGCGGATCGCACAGCCTCGCCCTCTCCGGCACGCTGCGCTGGGCGCCGACCGACACGCTCGTGCTCACCGCGCGCGACGATTATGGCGATCAGCATCCGATGAAATATTTCGGCACGCCGCTGATCGACGGCCATCTCGACACCTCGATCCGCCACCGCAACTACAACGTCGCCGACGCGCATATCCGCTTCGAGGACAATCGCACCACGCTTCAGGCGGACTGGACGCCCTCCGATACGATCAGCCTCACCAATCAGGCCTATCGCCTGACCAGCAAGCGCGCGTGGCGCGATCTGGAGAGCTATTGCTGGGTCGGCGCGGACGGCTTCTGCCCCAACGGCTATAATGGCGATCCGGCGACGCCGGGCAGCATCTTCCGCACCGACAATCTCGGCATCGGTCATGACCAGACCCAGTGGGGCGATCAGGGCAGCGTCACGCTTAAGACGCCGATCGCGGACGGCATCCGCAACGATTTCGTCGCGGGCTTCGACGTGAACGTGATCAAGCTCACTTACTCCAACGATTTCGGCTCGGACGTGCAGGAGAGCGAGGTTGATCCGCACCAGTTCGATCCGGGCCTGTTCCTCGACACGCAGGGCATGGCGCCGCGCTATCGCACCCGGACCAACGAATATGCCTTCTTCGCCGAGGACCGGCTGAAGTTCGGCGAGCATTTCTCGGTGGTCGGCGGCGTGCGGTACGAGCATGACCAGATCCGCCGCTGGACCATCGACTATCCGGCGGGCGACGGCCGGACCGAGAGCTTCGTGCTCGACAAGCGGCTCCACAACACGACGTGGCGCGTGGGCGGCGTCTACCAGCCGATCCCGACCGTCTCGCTCTACGCCCAATATGCGACCGGCGTGGACCCGCTCGGCACGCTGACCACCTATTCCACCGGGCAGGTGCAGTTCAGCAACGCCACCGGCGATCAGGTGGAGGTCGGCGCGAAGGCGAGCTTCCTCCATGGCCACGGCACGGCGACGCTGGCCGCCTATCGCATCGTGAAGAAGCATCTGCTCGCCCAGCAGACGCTGACCAGCCCGATCGAGCAGGTCGGCCAGCGCTCGGCCAAGGGGATCGAAGCGGCCGTCTCGCTCGACCTGCCGCGAGGCTTCGGCATCGACGCCAACGGCACCGTCCTCGACGCGCGGTTCGACGACTTCCTCTCCGGCGGGATCGACTATCACGGCAAGACGCCGCCCAACGTGCCCGAGACGGCGGCCAACCTCTGGCTGCGCTGGAACGCCACACGCAAGCTCCAGGCGCGCGCTGGCCTTCGTTATGTCGGGCGGACCTATTCGGACAACGCCGATCAGTTCCGCATCCCCGGCTATGCCACCGTCGACGCCACCCTCTCCTATGCGCTGACGCAGCGGCTGGCGCTCGACGTCCATGTCACCAACCTGCTCGACAAGGATTACGCCACCACCACCTATAACGATCAGCAATGGATCCTCGGGCGTCCGCGCTCGGTGGACGTGACGCTCCGTGCCGGCTTCTGAGGCCGCGCGGAGGCGGCCGTCGCCGGGTCGCGTGGCCCGGCGCTGGCTGTACCTGACGCACCGCTGGATCGGCATTGCGAGCTGTCTGCTGTTCGCGATGTGGTTCGTCTCAGGGCTGGTGATGATCTACGTCCCCTACCCCTCGCTCTCGCCGGCCGAAAGGCTGGCGGGGGCGGACCCGATCGACTGGAAGGCGGTGACCGTGCCGCCTCCCGTCGACCACGCCCATCCGCCCGAGAGCCTCGCGCTCGAGATGCGCGACGGCGTGCCCGTCTGGCGCGTCACCGAATTGGACGGCACGCGGCGAACGGTCGCCGCGACGGAGGGCGCGCGGCTGGCACCCGTCGATGCGGCGCTGGCCGCGCGGGTCGCGGGTCGTTTCGGCCATGCGCCGGTGGCGGGCGTCGAGACGGTCGAGCGCGATCAGTGGACCGTCGCGGGCGGCTTCGACCGCCACCGGCCGCTCTGGAAGGCCCGTCTCGACAACCGGGCGAGGACGGAGCTGTACGTCTCCTCCTCCACCGGGGGCGTGGTGCAGTCCACGACGCGGTCGGAACGGTTCTGGAACTGGCTGGGATCGGTGCCGCACTGGCTCTACCCGACCGTGCTGCGCCAGGACGGGGCGGCGTGGCGGCAGGTGGTGCTCTGGGTGTCCGGCCCCTGCATCGCGGCGGCGCTGGCGGGGATATGGATCGGTATCCTGCGCACCCGGATCGGACGACGACGCTTCCAGCACGGACGGATGACGCCCTATCATGGCTGGATGCTCTGGCATCATGTCGCGGGCATGGTGGGCGGGCTGTTCCTGCTGGCATGGATTTTCAGCGGCTGGCTGTCGGTCGACCCCGGGCGGCTGTTTCGCGAGAGCGAGACCTCCGACACGGCGATGCGTCTTTATGCCGGCGTGCCGTTGCCAGCCATTCCACTGGAACGGCTGCGCCCGGTCGCAGCCGGCGCGCGGATGGTGCAGGTCACGACGGAGGCCGGCCTGCCGAGGCTCTCGATCTTCCGTGCGGATGGCACGCGCGACGTGCGGGACGCCGCGACGCTGGCGCCTGCCCCGCAGGAAGAAGCGGCGATCGAGCGGGCTGCCGGTCCGCTCGTCCCCGCAGGCCGTCTGGTCCGGGCGGAGCGCCTGACCGCGCCCGATGCCTATTGGTACGAGGTCGGCGGTCTTCCGCGCCTGCCCGTGCTGCGCCTCCGCTTCGACGATCCGGCGCGGACGTGGCTCCATGTCGATCCCGGGACCGGGGAAATCCTCGAACGTCTCGACGCGCGGGGCCGCGCCTATCGCTGGCTGTTCGATCTCCTGCACAAATGGGATCTGAATCTGCTGACGCTCCATCGGCCGCTGTGGGATGCGCTGCTCTGGCTCCTGTCCGCCGTCGGTCTCGTCACCTCTGTGAGCGGCGTCTGGATCGGCTGGAGGCGCCTCAAGCGTCGCTCCTAGCGCCTTTCCTCCTCGCGGCGGGCGTCCGCCGCGAGGCATTCTCGCGACACAACCCAAGAAATTCAGGGACTTTACACAAGTTAAGATCCACTTCTTCACATCCATTCAAAGTGTGATTCGATGACATTAAAACGGATGCGTAACATTTTATGCGCGATCTTCAGAAGATCACCGGACCTATTCTTCTAATCTCCACTCAACTCGCCGCAAAACGCCGTACCTAATGCGACATTAACCATATATGGAAAGGACGTCTGCACCGTCCAGACGGCAGAGAAAGCTCAAATTTTCGAGCGGACGGACATGTATCTCAAAGGACTGTATATCGGCAACACGCCGTCGGACCTGACGACGGCGGAGACGGCGCTTGGCGGCCCTGTCGACATGGTGGCCCTCCAGACAGGCCGTGCGAGCTGGTCCGACTGGATCGGCAGCATCAAGTGGGAAATCGGCAACATGGCAGGCGTGACGGCCGGCCATGACGTGCGCTGGTCGATCCCGATGTTCGCCAACGGCGGCAATCTCGCAGCCGCCGCCTCGCACCAGTATGACAGCTATTATGTGCAGGCCGCCAAGGCGCTGGTCGCGGCCTATGGCACGCAGAACCCGATCGTCGTCCGCACCGGCGAGGAGTTCAACGGAAACTGGTTCCCCTGGGCCGCCAAGGGTCAGGAAGCGGACTTCGCGCAGGCCTATCGCAATTTCGTCGACGCCTTCCGCTCGGTCGCGCCGAACTTCAAGTTCGAGTGGAACGTCGCGAACGGCCAGACCGGCACCGATGTCGCCAAGGCTTATCCGGGCGACAATTATGTCGATTATGTCGGCACGGACTTCTACTGGGATTCCACCCAGAGCTGGAGCACGAAAGACCCGGTTTCTGCGTTCAACTACTACAAGAACACCAGCTATGGCCTGCAATGGCTGGAAGACTTCGCCGCCAACCACGGCAAGCAGACCGCCTATAGCGAGTGGGGCGTCAACTCGCCCGATGCCAGCCAGTATCTGCAACTGGTGAAGCAGTGGTTCGACAGCCACAACCCGGCCTATGAAATCTATTGGGATTCCAATGCCGACTTCAAAGGCCTGATCACCGACGGCAGCTATGGCGCGGCGTCGACCACCTTCATCCAGCTCTTCGGCGGCGGGCACGCGGATACCATCGTTGCCGATGTCATCCCAGGCCAGATCATCGACCATTCGACGTCTGCGGAGGATTTCTTCCTGCAAGGCACGGACGCCGACGACACTGTGACGGTCGGCTCCGGCTCCAGTTATCTGCTCGGCGGTGGCGGCAACGACCATCTCGTCGCGGGAGACGGCAACAACCATATCTACGGCAACGCCCCCACTGCCCCGCAGGGCACGGTGGACGGCGCGGACACGATCACGGTCGGCGCGGGCTCCAACTATATCAACGGCAATGCCGGCAATGACGTCATCACTGTTGGCCTCGACGGGAGCACGGGAAGCAACCGCGTGCAGGGCGGACAGGGCAACGACCAGATCGTGCTGAACGGCGCCGGCGCCAACAGCGCCAACGGCAATCTGGGCAACGACGTGATCGACGCCCACGCGGCCACCGGCAACAACCTGCTGCGCGGCGGACAGGGTAACGATCAGATCCTCGCCGGCCACGGCCATGACATGCTCAGCGGCGACCTCGGCGACGACACGCTGGTCGCCGGCCTGGGCGCAGATCACGTCACGATCATGACCGGTGGCGACGGGGCCGACCTGTTCGACTTCAGTGCCCTCGGCTCGGCGACGATCGCGACCGTCGCCGGAGGTCATTATTATCAGGAGATCACCGACTTCGCGCACGGCACCGACCACATCGCCCTGCCCTTCGCGGTGAGCGACGTGTCCCACGGCACGGCCTCCACCGCCAACGCGGCGGGCGCGGAGGCCCTGCAATTGCTGGCCGCCCACGGCGCGACTCCGGGCATCGCGGCGGTGCAGGTGGGCTCCGACACCTATCTCTTCTACGAGCAGGCCGGCAGCACTGCGCTGGACGGCGCGATCAAGCTGGACGGCGTTTCCGCCGCGACCATCTCGGCGGGGGATTTCGCGACGGCCGGCGTGCACTGAGGGCTGGCACATCCGGAGCGGCTGGTAGCGGCGCCCGATTTTGCGATAGCATTCGCCATTGGCCGGCGCGCGGCGGCATCCTATGGCCGGGCTTGTGATGCCGTCCGCGCCACCCCTCGTCCGCCGCCTCGCCGCCGAGATGCGTGCGCTCGTGACGCCGGGGCCGCGGCTGGTCGACGAGGTGGAGTGCATCCTCTCGGTGCTGCTCGCCATCCTGTTCGCGCATCTGATCGGTGCACGGAACGTGAGTTGGGCGGCCTTCTCCGGCTATATGGTGATGCGCAGCCGGCTGTCGGAGAGCCTCGTCCGCGGAGCGCTGCGCATCATCGGCACGGGGCTGGGCGCGGGCATCGCATGGCTGCTGGTGCCGATGGTCGCGCATTCGTCGATCCTGACGTCGATCGCGGCCGCGTCGATCGGCGGGATCACGCTCTATGGCGCGCTGACCCACCGGCGCGCTTATGCGTGGCTGTTCGTCGGCCTCACCTTCGAGATGATCCTGCTCGACAGCATCGAGCATCATAGCCGGATGGTCAGCGAATTCGTGGAAACGCGGCTGCTGGAGGTGGTGGCCGGCACCGTCGCCTGCCTGATCGTCAATCTGATCTCCCAGGTCACGGCGCGGCGGCGCTGGCCGGCGGGGCCCAGTCCGGCGCCGCAGATGGCCGGCGGCTGGCACCCCAATGCCGCCCGCCATGCCGGTCAGGCGGCGCTCACGCTGGCGCTCATCCCCTGGCTCTGGGCGTGGCTGCACATCCCCGAGCTGGCGCAGAGCGCGATCACGGTCATGGCGGTAATGCTGGTCCCCATCTCCAACATGGGCGCCGCGAGCTTCGCGACGGTCAGCCACCGCCTCCTCCAGCGCATGGCGGGCTGCCTTGCGGGCGCAACGCTCGCCGGGGCGATGGTGATCGTGGCGCACGGCAGCCCGCCCGCGCTGATCCTCGGAACCGCGCTCGGCGTGCTGATCGGCCGCCATATCGAGAATGGGAAGACCTGCCTCGCTTATACCGGCACCCAGTTCACGCTGGCGATCCTCGTCACGCTCGTGCCCGACAGCTATCTCCACACCGCGACGGCCCCCGCCTGGGACCGGCTGACCGGCATCCTGATCGGCATGGCGCTGCTGGAGCCGGTGCTGCTCGCCTGGCACCTGCTCCGCCCCGAACCGCAGGCCCATGCCGGCGTCGGGCAGGGCTCGCTCGACGCCTGACGGCTTCGGGGTCTAGCCGGCCTTGGTGATAATCAGGCCGAAGCAGGTGGTTATGAAGCCGTCCATGCCGACCTTCAGATGATAGGGCTGGCCGAGGCCGACGCTGATCGCCTCCAGCGCGCCGTCCTGCCAGGGCGGCAGATCGATGAAGCGATCCAGCGGCTTGTCGCCCGGGTCGAAATCGAAGGGCGCGACCTGGTGCCCTTCCTCGCGAAGCTCCTCCGCCAACTGCTCGAAATGCTGGCGCTGGAACAGCACGGAAGGCCAATTGTCGACGGTCGGGCCGTTGGGATTGATGTTAAATTCGGTGGTGTGCACGGCCATGCCGCCGGGCCGCAGCGTCTTCAGCGAATTGCGGACGAAATCCAGCCCCTGCTGGATCGATCCCAGATGCTCGAACGCGCACATCGACCAGCAGAAATCATACCCGCCCAGGTCGTCCGGAATGGCATTCATGTCGACCGCACGGAAATCGACGAGGCGGTCGAAGCTCTCCCGGTCCACCAGCGCCGGGTGATAGGCCGCTTCCTTCTCCGCGGCATGTTGGCGCGTGTTCGACCAGTCCATGGCGCGGCTGTCGTCCGCCGGCAGATCGGTGGTCATCACCTCCACGCCGTGGGACGCGAAATAGCTCGCGAAAGGCTCGCTCCCGCATCCGAAGCCGAGGCCCCGCTTGCCCGCCTGGAGATGCCCGTTCTCGTAGACCGCCTGCAGGACATAGGCGAGTTCCCAGAGCTTCCGGTGGAACAGCACGGGGATCTTGAGTTCGCTGCACCAGTGCGCCAGCCAGTCGCTCTCGATGTCCGCCTGCGTCGACGGCTTGCAATACAGCCCGACATGGCGCGCGCTGGTTTCGGTGCGCACCGGGAGCGCGGCCGACATCGATCGCGCCAGGTCATAGCCCATCGTCTTGATGTTGAGGGCCATCAGATCGATGTTGCGTGTCAGCATGGTGAGGGCATTGATGTTCGGCTGCAACTTGTCGTTCAGCAACGCGACCAGCATTTCGAGCTTCTCATGCTCGCTCGGCTCAGGCGGCTCCGGGGGCTTGGGCTTCCCCATCAGCCCCCGAAAGATGTTGGGGAACCTCATCATACCTCACTTGACACAACGCATCGCCATTCGCACGGCTCCGCGCCCGAGACAAGCGCTTGAGCGCCGCTCACATCGCTGCCCACAGAATAGATGCAAAGACAGCCATACAAGAAAAGCCGCCTACAAACTTCACGAAATCCTGCACTGATTGAACGCAGAATTAATGGACGAACTTTTCGCGATCAATCGTCAACATCGCTCAAGCACGTCGAATTGCGAGAGACAGGCCCTCGGTGGAGCTTCAAGGGACTCGACAACAGGATGATCCCGTCAAACCGACGGATATCTTGCGGCACACGGCCACGACATGGCGATTCCCGCTTTCATTCCCGCGCGTCAATAACCGCGCCGATCGGACGCCGCCAAACCCGGCAAGGGTGCGGGAACCCTGCTCAACATGCGCTTGAGTGCGATTTCCAGGCTGCCGAAGCGGCTGAAATGGATGATCCACGCCTTGCGGCTCGCGGCCGTCTCGTTGCGGCCGGCATAATGGAGCGTTCCCGGCGTGTGGATCGTGAACCCGCCGGCACGCACGGGACAGGCGACGCGCGGCGCGTCCGGTCCGGGGCTCGCGGCCCATCCGCTGTCCCCACGCGCACGGATGAAGGATTCGTGCTTGAGCAACGGCTGCCGATGGCTGCCCGCCACGAACTCCATGCAGCCGTTGCTCGGCGTGGCGTCCTGAAGGGGTATCCAGAAATGCAGCCGGTCCCCGCGAAGAAATCGCGGGAGATGGCGGAAACGGGTGAGCGCCGCATCCTGATGCCAGGGGGTGACCGACATGTTGAAAGGGCTTTTCACGATCGCATGATCGAAGGCGCGTGTAACCGGTCCGGTCATGGACTGTGCAAATGCGGTACATTTACGGAATAGCGAGGTGCGCTCCAGCGCCGGGTTGAGCGAGGCGGCATAGAGAATCTCGGGCTGGTCGATCCCCTCGCCCGCGGCGGTCGCCATGTCGCGCGCGACGATGCGTTGCCCGCGCCGCCGGGATTGCTGGAGGCTGGAGAACTCCCGGAACAGCTGGTCCAGCAAAGCCTCCGCCTCGCGCAGATCATCCGGAGAGAAGATATCCTCGACAACGGCAAAACCGTTCCGGGAAAGCGAGGCCAGCGCCTCACCGGGCGACGAGTCATGGCGTGGAGCCATATGGGTTACGCTATCCAACGTCATCGCACTGAGGCATGGTTAACCCGGCTCGTTCACCGGTGACCAGCCCGTCGCGGCACGCCGTGCATAATGCAGGACCAGTTTCGCCCTGCTCACATCGCCCTTTCGCCGTGAAAGAATGGCCACTGAGGCGAGGCCCGTCATCGCTCCATCGCAGCTCATCCACCGTCAAGTTGAAGTGAGCAGATGGGGAAGCAAGCGGCAAGCTCTGCCTCGGCACGGCTTAAGCTCCGGGCGTCTATGATCCACGACCCGGCACCGGCCGACCTATTCCCCGGACGTCATGAAATCTCCGCGCCTCTTGCGATCCAGGCGCGATGACTATCAAACAGGCTTGGGGGACCGTGCGGGAGAATATCGTGGGGATATCGGGAAGGGGTTTTCTTCGTCTGCTGTCTGGCATCTCGTTGTGCGCATTGGGTCTGACGTTCGCAGGGGCTGCCGTCGCGGCGGCGGGGGACGGCGCCACGCTCTACAGCGATGCCACCGTGATCGACGGAACGGGCGCACCGCCGCGCCCGCATCAGGACATTCTCGTGCGCGGACAGCGCATCGCCGCGGTCGCACCGCATGGGACGATCGCCGGGGCCGGCTCTGCGCAGCGGGTCGATGCGACCGGACGCTTCATCATCCCCGGCCTGATCGACAGCCATGTCCATCTCGCCACGCCGCCCGATGCCGCGCGCGCCAAAGCGGTGCTGCGGCGCAATCTCTATGGCGGCGTCACCGCCGTGCGCGACATGGCGGACGATCTGCGTTCCGTAGGCGAACTCGCGCGCGAGGCGCTGGCCGGCGAGATTCCCGCGCCCGACATCTATTATGCCGCGCTGATGGCCGGCCCGCCCTTCTTCGAAGACCCCCGCGTCCAGCAGGCGAGCCTCGGCGTGAAGCCGGGCGCCGCGCCCTGGATGCAGGCGATCGACGACCGGACCGACCTGCGCACCGCCGTGACGCTCGCGCGCGGAACCTCGGCGACGGCGATCAAGATCTACGCCGACCTGCCCGCCTCCCTCGTCAAGGGGATCACCGAGGAAGCGCATCGCCAGCATATCCTGGTCTGGGCGCACAGCGCGGTGTTCCCCACCCGCCCCGCCGACGTGATCGCAGCCGGCGTCGATACGGTGAGCCACGTCTGCTATCTCGCCTATCAGGTCGAGCCGGTGATGCTCGCCTCCTATGAGGATCACACGCCCGTCCATGAGGCCCTGTTGGCGGCGAAGGGCGACGATCCGGTAATCGCGGGCCTGTACAAGGCGATGCGCGAGCATGGCACCATTCTCGATGCCACCGGCAGCCTGTTCGTGCGCCACGATACCGAGCGCAAGGCCCACCCCGATCGCAAGCCCCTGCGCTGCACCGGGTCGACGACCACCCGCCTCACCCGACAAGCCTGGAAGGCAGGCGTGCCCATCTCCACCGGCACGGACAACAGCCATGGCCCCGACCATGACTGGCCCGAGGTGGATGACGAACTCGTCTTCCTCGCCCGCGATGTCGGGATGCCGCCGCTTGAGGTGATCCGTTCCGCCACTCTGATCGGCGCACGCGCGGCCGGGCAGGATCGGGACATGGGCTCGGTCGAGCCGGGGAAGCTCGCCAATTTCGTGGTGCTCACCGCCGATCCGCTGGCGGACATCGGCAATATCCGCAAGATCGACAGGGTGGTGAAGCGCGGGCGGGCCTATCCCCGCAGCGATTACCGGCCGACCACGCGCACGGAAATGGGGGATGGCGATGACGATTGACCGACGCGATTTCATGACGCTTGCCGCCGGGACGATGGCGCTGGAGGCGGCTTCCGCGGCGGTCGCCGCCTCTCCCGCAGAGGCTCCGATCAGGAACTGGATCGTCGTGAATGCGCTGGGCGGGCTTGGCGACCCCAACCATCCGTCGGACAGCCTCGTCCCCGATCTCGGCCCGCGCGTGCTGGCCGAGGCCCATGCGTCGGGCCTCACCATGGTCAACGTCACGCTGGGCTATGTCTCGGGGCCGGACGATCCCTTCGAAGCGAGCGTCCGCGACATCGCCGCGACCGACCGGCTGATCCGCGACCATGCCCGCGACGTGACGAAGATCCTCACCGTCGCGGACATCCGCCGTGCCAAGGCGGAGGGTAGGATCGGCCTGCTCTACGGTTTCCAGAACGGCGCGATGATGGGGAAGGACGCCACCCGCGTCGACATCTTCGCCGATCTGGGCGTGCGCGTGTTCCAGCTCACCTACAACCCCGCCAACCAGATCGGCGACGGGTCGATGGCGCCGGAGAACCGGGGCCTGACGCCCTTCGGCCACGAGGTGATCGCAAGGGCGAACGACCGGCGGGTGATGGTCGACCTCTCGCACAGCGGCGAGCGGACGTGCCTGGAGGCGGCCCGCGCCTCCCGCGCGCCGATCTCGATCAACCACACCGGCTGCCGGGCGCTGGTCGATCTGCCGCGCAACAAGACCGACGCCGAACTGCGGCTGGTGGCGGAGCGGGGCGGCTTCGTCGGCATCTATTTCATGCCGTTCCTCAACGCCTCCGGCCATGCCCGCGCAGAGGATGTGGTGGCGCATATCGATCATGCGGTGAATGTCTGCGGCGAGGATCATGTCGGCATCGGCACCGACGGAAGCGTCACCCAGATCGACGACCTCCACGCCTATGAAGCTGCGCTCGCCCAGGAGATCGCCAAACGCCGTGCGGCGGGGATCAGCGCGGCGGGCGAGCGGCCGGACACCTATCCCTTCGTCGTCGACCTGCGCGGGCCGGACCAGTTCCGCAAGCTCGCGCGCCTGCTGGAGGCGAAGGGCTATCCGCCGCACCGGGTGGAGAAGATCATGGGGCAGAACTTCCTGCGCTATGCCGAAACCATATGGGGCGCCTGAACGGATGATCGTCATCGGAGCGGAAGAGGTCGCGCGCAGGCTCGATCATCGCATCTGCATCGGGCTGATGCGGGATGCCATGATCGCCCTGTCGGAGGGGCGCA
Source organism: Sphingomonas sp. PR090111-T3T-6A (assembly GCF_000383095.1). Lineage (GTDB taxonomy): Bacteria > Pseudomonadota > Alphaproteobacteria > Sphingomonadales > Sphingomonadaceae > Solisphingomonas. Next base: position 61,838 of record NZ_AORL01000013.1, on the reverse strand, counting down.
CGCAGCAATTGCTGCGCGGGATCATCGATCTGGGCGGCGGCGACGCCTTCGGCGTGATGCCGGGCGCGATGGAGGGGGCCGGCTTCGGCGCCAAGGTGGTGAGCGTCTTCCCCTCCGCCGCAGCACACGGCCGTTCGCATCAGGGCGCGATCCTGCTGTTCGACCGGGAGACGGGCGCGCCGGTCTGCGTCATCGACGCGGGCGAGGTGACGGCGATCCGCACCGCCTGCGCGTCGGCCGCCGCGACCGATGCGCTGGCGCGCGCCGACGCCCGCCGCCTTGCCATCCTCGGCACCGGCGAGCAGGCCTGGCAACATGCGCTGGCGATCCGCCATGTCCGCCCGCTCGACGGGATCGTGCTGTGGGGACGCTCGGCCGAGAAGGCGCAGGCGCTCGCGGCCCGGATCGCGGAGGCGACCTCGCTCCCCGTCGACATCGCCTCCAGCCCGGCCGATGCGGTGCGCGATGCCGACATCCTCTGCACCACCACCGCCGCGCGCGAGCCCATCCTGCACAGCGACGAGGTGGCGGACGGCACCCACATCAATCTCGTGGGATCGAGCCGCGCAGGGCCCGTGGAGATCGACGGCGCGCTCGTCCGGCGCGCCCGCTTCTTCCCCGATCATCGCGAGGGCGTGCTGGCGCAGGGTGCGGAATATCTGAAGGCGAAGGAGGCGGGCCTCATCGACGAGGCGCATGTCCTGCCCGAGATCGGCGCGGTTTTCGCGGGCACGGCACCCGGCCGCCGCCATGCCGGGGAGGTGACGATCTACAAATCCCTCGGCTCGATCGTGCAGGATCTCGCCAGCGCCGCGTATCTCTATCGCCAGTCGAGGCCCGACTCCGCCCCCCGCTGATCGCATGGACGGGCCATGATCGGCATTCATTAATGTAGGCACGTTACTACCTTGTGCCCCCTCCGCAACAGGTCGCTGTCTCCGGTCAAAAATCGTGCCGGCAAGGCGGTTTTCCGGCCTGAAATGACTTGCCGGCCCCGATCGGTTTCGCCTCTCTGACGACAAATCCGCCCGGCTGGACCAGCGATGTCAGCGCTGTCCGGAAGCGGCGATATCGGGAGTGGGGCATGACCTTGGCTCAATTGAGCGTCGCTTTCTTCATGCAGATGTTCGTCATCCTCGCTGCCTGCCGCGCGACGGGCTGGGCGATGAAGCGGCTGTTCGATCAGCCGCAGGTGATGGGCGAGATGATCGCCGGCGTGATCCTGGGGCCGTCGCTGTTCGGCCTGCTGGCGCCCGGCGTGCAGGAGATGGTCTTCCCCAAAGACACGAGGCCGGTGCTCTATGTCTGCGCCCAGCTCGGCGTCGGCCTGTACATGTTCCTCGTCGGCCTCGGCTTCCGCACCGATCATTTCAGGCTGAATGCCCGGAGCGCGGTGGCCGTCTCACTGTCCGGCATGATCGCCCCCTTTCTGGTGGCGATCGCGCTCACCCCGTGGCTCCTCAACCTGCATCTGTTCGGCGCCGGCATCACCCCGCCTCAGGCGATGCTGTTCATGGGCGCCGCGATCTCGATCACCGCTTTCCCCGTGCTGGCGCGGATCATCCAGGAGCGCGGCCTTGCCAGAACGCCGCTCGGCTCGCTGTCGCTGTCCGCCGGCGCGATCGACGATGCCGGTGCCTGGACGGTGCTCGCGATCGTGCTGGCGAGCTTCGGCGGCGGCCCCGGCGTCGCCATGAAGGCGATTGCCGGCGGCGGGCTGTTCGCGCTGTTCATGATCGGCCTGGGGCCGAAGCTGCTCGCCCCGCTCGCCCGCCGGGCGGAGCGCGAGGGCAAGGTCACGCCGCCGATCCTCGCCATCGTCCTCATGCTGTTCATGCTGAGCGCCTGGGCGATGGACGGCGCCGGCCTGCACTCCGTGTTCGGCGGCTTCCTGCTCGGCGTCGCCATGCCGCGCGGGCTGCTGACCCGCGAAATCCGCAAGCAGCTCGAACCTTTCGCCGTCGGATTGCTGGTGCCGATGTTCTTCACCTTTTCGGGGCTGAACACCCAGCTCACCATGGTCAACAGCTGGAGCCTCGCCGCGATCGCCACGGTCATCCTCGTCGGATCGGTCGCCGCGAAGGGCGTCGCTTGCTGGGGCGCCGCCCGCCTCACCGGGCAGGACAATCCGACGGCGATGGCGCTCGGCGCGCTGATGAACTCGCGCGGGCTGATGGAGCTGATCATCATCAATATCGGCCTTCAGAAGGGCGTCATCGGGCCGGCGCTGTTCTCGATGCTGGTGGTGATGGCGATCGTGACGACGCTGATGACATCGCCGCTGTTCGAGGTGGTCTACGGCCGGAAGGCGCGCGCCAGCGGGGAACTCGGCCAGCTCAGCGAGGAGGAGGACGAGGTGGCGCTCACACCGTCTTCCGCCATCCAGACCGCCTGAGCGAGCGCGCCGCCTACGCGTTGCGGCGCATCGCCCAGATCAGCAATCTGGCGATCGCGATGCGATAAAGGCAGAGCTGCTCGTCCGGCCAGCCACAGGCGGTCGGGACACGCCGTTTCGGGCGTTTCAGGAGATACTCACCCATTGGCGCGGCTCCGCGAGAGTCGATAGTCGACGGTCAGCCCGGCGGGGCGGACCGGCGCGACCGCCAGCATCGCTGCTACACTCATCCGATATCCGATCCCGATCGACATCCGTCACCCTCACCCGATGCAAAGCGAGACGTCGGCCGATCGCGGAATCCGCAGCCCGGTGCATCGGCGCAAACCGACTGCGGGTCCGGGGGGCAGCCGGCGTCTTATCCCCGTCGGCGGCCGAGAGGCTGGCGACGACCGGGGGAACAGCCATGGGCAGGATCGAGCATTGGGTTGCCGCCTTCATCATGATGACCGCCTTCGCCACTCCGCTCCGCGCGCAGGGGCCGCTATGGCCTGCGTCGACGAGCGGATGGTCGCTGGAGGCCGTGCTGCCCATGCCGGCCCAGCCGCGATGGACGCCCCTGCCCGATGCCCGGGCGACGCTCCATGCATCGTCGATGGCCGATCCGTGGTCGATGATCGGCGGGGACGGCTCTCATGTGCGCCGGCGCAGCGTCGCGTTCGATCTCGGCGATGCCGCCGCCTCCATCGACGGACTCCACGAGCGCCTGACCACGGACGGCGTCACCAGCGCCAGGCTATGGGCGTTCGGGCTCCATCTCGACTGGCCGGTGACGGTTGGAAACAGCCTGTCGGTGGGGCTCGCGCAATCCTTCGCGAAGAAGGCACAACCGCCATGGCTCGTCGCGCGGTCGCATCTGTCCACCTCGTCCAGCACGATGGAGATGGCGTGGCTGCACGACGATCGCTGGCGGTTCAGCCTCGGCTGGCATCAGACCAGCGGAACGAACGCCGCGAACGGCGCCGAACGGATGGCGGAACTCGCCAATGGAGCGCCACTGCACGAAAGCGGCGTGCGAGCCGCGCTGGCCCTGCTTCCGATCGGCGACGATGCCGGCGAAGCGCCTATGCTCGGGATCGAGACACGCTCGGAAACCATTGCGAAGGACGACCTGGCATGGATCGGCAGCGGCCGCCGGCAGGACAATCGCCTGTCGATCTTCCTGCGAACCCGCTTCTGATGGCCACGGTCACCCGCTTTACCGCCGGCACCACCCGCGCCTATTCTGCGCGCCTGTCGGGTACGGGCGGGAGGAGCGGCATGGCGGAAGGACCGCTCGCCGAGATGTTCATGATCCATCGCCCAGCCCTGCTGCGCTATCTGCGTGCCCGGGGTGCCGGCGACGAGGCGGACGATCTGCTTCAGGAATTGTGGATCAAGCTGGATGCCGGGAGCGAGAGCGCCGCGATCCAGGATCAGCTCGCCTATCTCTATCGCATGGCGCACAACCTGATGCTCGATCGGCGGCGCAGCGCGGCACGGCGGCAGGGCCGCGAGCAGGTCTATCATGAGGCCATTCGCGGATCGGACGGCATGAGCGACGACGCGCCGGGCGCCGAACGCACGCTGATCGCGCGCGACAGGCTCCGTCATGTCGACCTCGCGCTGTCGGCGCTCGGCACGCGCGCCGATTTCATCTTTAGGCGATATCGCGTGGAGGGCATTCCCCAGCGCCAGATCGCGGACGAACTCGGCATCACGGTCAGCGCCGTGGAAAAGCATCTCCAGCGCGCCTATCGCGCCGTCGCGGCGGCACAGCGGCGCTATGTCGAGGACAGCGCCGCCGATCCCGCCAACAGGGAGGCAGAGGATGACGCCCGCTGAGCGCCAGCGCCACGAACAGGCGCTCGACTGGGTGCGCCGCATCCAGGACCCCGACTTCGCGGACTGGGAGGGCCATGCCCTCTGGCTGGAGAGCGATCCGGCCAATCCGGAGGCCTTCGATACGGCCTCGCTGCTGATCGAGGACGCGGCGGAGGGACTCGAACCGGCGCGCGCGCCCGCGCCGGCCATGCCGGTCAACGACAATGCCACGGCGCCTTCGCCGGCCGTCGGCTGGCGGCGATGGACCGCCGGGCTGGGCCTTGCAGCAGCCGCATCGATCGCGGGGCTCGTCGCGATTCCGGCGCTGCTTCCGGGCGGCGGGCAACCCTATGCGATCGCCACCGCGCCGGGCGAGCATCGCACCGTGGCGCTCGGCGACGGCACGCAGGTGGCGCTCAACGGCGACAGCCTGATCCGTCTCGACAAGGCGAAGCCCCGCCTCGCCATCGTCGAGCGCGGGGAGGCCTTCTTCACGGTCGTGCACGATGCGGCCCATCCCTTCGAGGTGCGGGCCGGCGACACGACCTTCCGGGATGTCGGCACCGCCTTCGATGTGATACGCACCGGCGACAGCACCGAGATGGCGGTTCGCGAGGGGGCGGTGATGGTCGATCCGGCAGGCATGGCGTTGCGCCTGGATGGCGGCCAGTCGGTTCGGATCGCGGCGGGCGGCGCGATCGTGCGCAACGCCGACCCGCAGACGATCGGAAGCTGGCGACAGGGCAGGCTGCTCTATCGGGACGCCGTCCTCGCCGATGTCGCCGCCGATCTCGCCCGCAGCATCGGCCAGCCCGTGAGCGTCGACGGCGCGATCCGTCAGCGCCGCTTCAGCGGGGTCATCATGATCGATCGGGATCGCCCGCGCATGTTCCAGCGGCTGTCGGCGGTGATGGGCATCGCGATCCTGCGGGACGGTGCCGGTTGGCGGATGGCGCTGCCCGCCCGGTGAGGCCCGCCGTTCTGGTCGCCGCGTGCGGGGCGGTGGCGGTGCCCGCCGGCGCGGCGGCGGCCGGCCCCGTCGCCTTTGCGGTGCCCGCAGGCCCGCTGCGCTCGGCGATCGTCGCGATCGGCGATCAGGCGGGCGTCACCATCGGCCTCACCGACAATGCGCTGGGTTCGATCCCCGTGCGGGGCGTGCGCGGGACGATGAGCATCGCGAAGGCGCTCTCCCGGCTGCTCGCGGACACGCCGGCGCGCTTCGTCCAGATCGACGCGCAGACCTTCCAGATCCTGCGCGCAACGCCCCCCGCCCGCCCCGAGCACGCCGCCCCGCCGAAGCACCTGCCCCCGTCGGGCATGCAACCCGCCATCGTCGTCACCGGCAGCAAGCGGGCGGAGACGATCGACGACTATGCCGGCAGCGTCGCGCTCGTCGATCCGGGCGACCTGCGCCCCGGCCGGCTGGCGCGCGGATCGGATGCGCTCGTCGAGCAGTTGCCGATCCTCTCCTCGACGCATCTCGGGCCGGGACGCAACAAGCTCTTCATCCGCGGCGTGGCGGATTCGAGCTTCAACGGGCCGACACAGGCCACGGTGGGGCAATATCTCGGCGAGGTGCGCCTGAACTACAGCGCGCCCGATCCCGATCTCGCGCTCTACGACATCGCCTCGGTGGAGGTGCTGGAGGGGCCGCAGGGCACGCTCTACGGCGCCGGATCGCTCGGCGGCGTGGTGCGGCTGGTGCCGACGCCACCGGATCTGTCGCATGGCCTGCTCTCGATCGCGATGGGGGGCTCGATCACCGCACGCGGCGCACCGGGGTTCGACGGAGCCACCATCGTCGACCTGCCGCTGGTGACCGACCGGCTGGGTATCCGGGCCGTAGGCTATGGCAGCGTCGACGGCGGCTATATCGACGATCCCGCGCGCGGCCGCTCCGACATCAACCGGACGACGACCCGCGGCGGCCGCGCCACGCTCCGTTTCCGGCCCGCCCCCGACTGGACCTTCGATCTCGGCGGCGTCCTCCAGAATATCGACAGCCTCGACGGCCAATATACCGAGCGGGACCTCCCATCCCTCTCCCGCCGGAGCGTCATCGCCCAGCCTTTCGACAATGATTATTCGCTGGTCAGCTTCGTCGCCCGCCATACGGCGGGGGCGACGACCTTCGTCTCGGCGACGTCGGCGGTGTTCCACGATGTCGGCTCGACCTACGACGCCAGCCCCTCCCCGGCGCAGCCGATGCGCTATCATGAGGATGATTCGATCTTCCTCCTCACCAACGAGACGCGGCTGTCTCATCGCGCCGGCAATGGCGGCGGCTGGGTCGCCGGCGCCGAGCTGCTGCGCAGCACCGATCGGCTGACCCGCACGCTCGGGCCGGTCGGCGCCGAGGGCAGCCTCTCGGGCACGAGCAACACGGTGGAGCAGGCTTCGCTCTACGGGGAGGCGACGCTTCGCCTCGCGCGGCGCTGGTTCGTGACCGGCGGCGCGCGGCTGGGGCTGACGCGGCTGGTCGGCGACGTGATCGACCGCATGCCGGCGCAGGCGGACAACGACCGGCGGCGCCATGACCGCTCCCTGCTGCCTTCCGTCGGCATCGTCTGGAAGGCGGCCCCGCGTCTCTCCTTCTATGGGCGCTATCAGGAAGGCTATCGGCAGGGCGGCCTGTCGGTGCAGGCGAGCGGCACCCAGCGCTTCGAGGCGGACAGCCTCGCCACCTGGGAGCTGGGCGTGCGCACCGGCAGCGCCGCCGACCGCTTCGGCGCGACACTGGCCGGTTCCTACGCCCATTGGGAGGACATCCAGGCCGATCTGATCGACGCGGCCGGCCTGCCGTTCACCGCCAACATCGGCTCCGGCCGGATCATCGGCCTCGAATTTCAGGGGCATTGGAGGCCCACCGCGCACCTGACCCTCGAAGGCGCGACATTCCTCAGCGACAGCAGCCTGTCGCACCCCGCCCCCGCCTTCGCGGCCGAGAAGGACGCATCGCTCCCCAATATCGCCGACGTGACCCTGCAGGCCGGCGCGCACTATACGTTCATGATCGCGGGACGGCGGATCGAAACGAGCGCCTCGGTCCGTTATGTCGGCCACTCGCGGCTCGGCGCGGGGACGGCGATCGATCTGCGCCAGGGGCGCTATGCCGATGTCGCGCTCGGCCTGACCGCCCCCGTCGGCCGGACCACCCTCTCGCTCGACGCGACCAACCTGCTCGATGCGCGGCGCAACATCTTCGCGCTCGGCAATCCGTTCGGCGTCGCCGCCGGCCGGCAGGTCACGCCGCTGCGTCCGCGCACCATCCGGCTGGGAGCCGCCTTCTCCTTCTGACACGCGGCGACTGCGGGTCGATCGATCGGGCGGCGTCATGCGGTTATGCGAACCGCATCCCGCCCGCTCCCGTCCCGCACGATTCCGATCGCGGGCGGCGCGGCATGAGCGGCACGCCCCGCATCCTCTGCTTCCTGCACACGACCGGAGAAGGGGGCGTCGAACGCACCGCCCTCCGCCTCTGCCGCGCATGGCGCAACGCCGGGGCGGACGTCCAGATCGTGCTCGGCCGGGACGACGGCGACGCGGATCTCCGGGACATGCCGCCACTCTTCCTGACCAGGCCTCCCTTCGCGATCGGCTGGATCGAGACGCTGTGGATGCTGCTCTGGCTGCCGGCCCTCATCCGTAACAAGCAACCGGACATCCTCTTCTGTCCGGGGAACAGCTACACGGTTGTGGCGGTTGCGCTGAAGCTGTGGCTCGGCCGGCGCTGCCCGCCGGTGGTCGCCAAGATCAGCAACGATCTCCAACGGTCCGACCTGCCATGGCCGGTGCGCCTTCTCTATCATCGCTGGTGCCGCCTTCAGGGGCGCATGATCGATCATTTCATCGCGCTCTCCCCGGCGATGCGGGACGAGGCGGTGGCGATCCTGCAACTCCCCTCCGCACGGATCAGCATCCTTCCCAATCCCGTGCTCGATGCCGCAAGGCTGGCCAGACTGGTGCGCGCGGGCGAAGCGGCGCGCGCCTCCCGCGGCGTGGGGCGACGCTTCCTCGCCGCCGGCCGCCTCGTCCGGCAGAAGGACTTTGCGACGCTGATCGAGGCGTTCGCCATGGCCCACGCGCCCGAGGACCGGCTAACGATCCTCGGCGACGGCCCCGAGCGCAACCGGCTCGAAGCGCTGGTGGGAAGGCTCGGGCTGGGCGACCGCGTTGCCCTACCCGGGCTGGGCAGCGTCGAGGAGGCAATCGGGCGGAGCGACATCCTCCTCCTCTCCTCCCGCTACGAGGGCGTGCCGGGAATCGTCGTCGAGAGCATCGCCGCCGGCCTCCCCGTCATCGCGACCGACTGCTGCGCCAGCATGGCGGAGCTGCTGGGCGGGCACGGCACCCTCGTTTCCGCTGCCGGGCCCGGCGCCATGGCGCTGGCCATCGCGGTCGCCCGCCTTCCCGAACCCCGCGACGACAGCGCCCGCTGGGCGGCCCGCTACGACGCGCATCGGAGCGCGCCGGCTTATCTCGCCCTGTTCGCCCGCCTCGCCACCCGCCCGCAGGACAGCCCCGCCTACGCGACGCAGGGCGTCGTCGACATAGAAGCCGCCTGATCCGGAGACAGCGTGCAGACCGGCACTTCCATCACCTCCCCCGCCTTCCCCATCGCATGGGACCCCGAGGAACTTCGCGAACGGACCATCGGCTGGCGCGGCTGGGTGTCGCCCGTCATCTCCGTGGGCGTCCTGCTGGCGGCGCTGACCCAATTGCGGACGCTCGATCTCGGGCATCTGTCGGCGATGCTGCCGGTGCGCCCAGCCTTCTGGCTGGCGCTGGCCGGAGCCTATCTCGCGCTGCCGGTCAGCGAATGGCTCATCTATCGCCGCCTGTGGTCTCTTCCGCTGTCCGGGCTGATCCCGCTGCTGCGCAAGCGCATCTCCAACGAAATCCTGCTCGGCTATTCGGGCGAGGTCTATTTCTACGCCTAGATGCGGCGGAGACGGAGGCTGTCCGCGGCGCCCTTCGGCGTCATCAAGGACGTGTCGGTGCTGTCGGCGCAGATCGGCAATCTCGTCACGCTGGCGATGCTGGGGCTGGCGTGGCCGGCGCTCGGCACACTCCAGCTCGGCCAGCATGGGCGCGCGCTGCTCCTCTCCGCCATGGTGGTGGTCGCGATGTCGCTTCCGGCCATGCTGTTCCGGCAACGGCTGTTCACCCTCGCGCGCGCCGAACTCAGTCGGATTTCGGCCGTGCACCTCGCAAGGATCGCGGCATCGCTGCTGCTCTCGGCGCTGGCGTGGCACGAGGCCCTGCCCGCCGTCACGCTCAGCTGGTGGGTTGTGCTCGCGGCGCTGCGCCAGCTCCTGTCGCGGCTTCCGCTGATGCCCAACAAGGACATCGTGTTCGCCGGCCTCGTCACCTATCTGATCGGTGCGCGCGGGGATCTCGCCGATGTCGTGGCGATCACCGCCTCGCTCATCCTGCTCACCCATCTCGTCCTCGGCGTCGTCCTCGCGCTCGCCGACCTGCTGACGCCGCCAGCAGAACCGGCGCGATGATCCGCGTCCTCCCGCTTCTCCTGCTCGTCGGGGCGGCGCCGATCGCGTCGAGCCCAAGCCTCGGCACTGCGGAAGGGCGTTGCCGCCCGGACGAGCCGGGGCCAGCCATCCTCATCAGCCCGCTCGGCCTCAAGGACCGGACAGGGACGCTGCGCGCCGAACTCTTCCCGCCCGATCAGGCCGGCTTCCTCGCCGACGACAATGTGCTGGTCGCCGCGCACAAGACCTTCCGCCGCGCGATCATCCCCCTGCCGGCACAGGGGCCGGTGCGTCTCTGCATCCGCGTTCCTTCGCCCGGCGCCTATACGCTGGCGCTGACTCACGACCGGGCCGGCAAGCCGAAGTTCGATTTCTGGCGCGACGGCATCGGCTTTCCGGGCAATCCCCGCATCGGCCACGCCGCACCCCCGGCCGCCGAGGCCCGAATCCTCGCCGGCCCCGGCCTCACCCGAACCGCCATCATCCTCAACTATCGCCGGGGCATCCTCGGATTCGGGCCGCTCGGCTGACGCCGCTCCCCGACATTGGGAAATTGTAAGGCCCGCAACCCCACGATCGCCGCTAAGAATCCTCCCGCACCCAAGATCATGCAGAAGGCACGCCATGCGGGTTCTGATCGCCGAGGATGACGAGGCCACCGCCATCTTCACGGCGCGCGGACTTCAGGATCTCGGCCATGTCACCACCATCGCCCCCACCGGCGACGAGGCGCTGCGGCGCCTTTGCGGCGAAAGCTACGACGTGGCGGTGCTGGACCGGATGCTGCCCGGCATCGACGGCCTGAGCCTCCTACAACAAGCCCGCGCGAACGGGTGCAGGACCCCGGCCCTGATGCTGACCGCCCTCGGCCGGATCGAGGATCGCGTCGACGGGCTGGAGGCCGGCGCCGACGACTATCTGGTCAAGCCCTTCGCGCTCTCCGAGCTGGCGGCGCGGCTGAACGCGATCCTGCGGCGGCAGAGCGCGGGCGACGATCCGACCAGCCTCTCCGCCGGCCCGCTGACCATGGACCTTCTCCATCGCGAGGTGGCCTGTGCCGGGCGCGCCATTCCGCTCCAGCCCCGCGAAATACGGCTGCTGGAGGAGATGATGCGCCATGCCGGCCGGATCGTCACCCGCACCATGCTGCTCGAAACCGTGTGGGGCTTCCATTTCGATCCCCAGACCAACCTCGTCGAGACGCATATGAGCCGGCTGCGTGCCAAGCTCGCGCTCGGCGGCGCCAGGGACATCATCGAGACGGTGCGCGGCGCCGGCTATCGCCTGCGCGTCGAGGACTGACGATGGTTCGGAGCGCCGCCTACCGGATCGCGATCGTCTATTCGGCCGCCTTCGCCGCGGCGGCGATGGCGCTGGGCGGCGGCGTCTACTGGGCCGCGCACGTCGCGCTGCATCGCCAGCTCGACGATCGCATCGCCGCGGAGATGAGTTCGCTCATCAGCGAATATCGGGGCGAAGGCGCCGCCAGCCTGCGCATGGTGATCGCCCGGCGCGAGAATGCGCGGGCCACGGGCGATCTCGGCTATGCGCTCTTCGCGCCCGACGGGAAGCGCGTGGCCGGCCTGCTCGACACGGCGCGGCCCGACACCGGCTGGAGCAGCATCGCCTTCGTCGATCCCGGCGAAGGCGACGACACCGCCCGCGCGCTCGCCGTCGATCTCCGCAATGGCGAACGGCTGGTCGTCGCCGCCGACTGGGAGGAGGTGACCGGCACGGAGCGCCTGATCCTCTCGCTGCTCGGGTTCGCCCTCGTGGCGATGCTGCTGATCGGGACGGCGGGCGCGCTGCTGCTCGGCGCCTATCTGCGGCGGCGGCTTTCGGCGATCAGCACGGCGGCCGAGCGCATCATGGCGGGCGACCTCCATCGCCGGGTCGCGATGAGCCCGCGCGGCGACGAGTTCGATCGCCTGTCGGCCGCGCTCAATGCCATGCTGGACCGGATCGGCGAGCTTCTCGACAATCTGCGGCAGGTGTCGAGCGACGTGGCGCACGATCTGCGCACCCCCCTCACCCGCCTGCGCAACCAGCTTGAGGAAGGCCGTCGCCCCGATGCCGGACCGGAGGTGATCGAGCGCGCCATCGAACAGAGCGACGAGGTGCTGGCCCTGTTCGGCGCGCTGCTGCGCCTGTCGGAGATCGAAAGCGGGCGGCTGAACGAGACGTTCGGTCCGGTCGATCTCAGCCGGCTCGCGACCGATATCGGCGAGAGCTATGCGCCCGCCGTCGAGGATGAGGGCCGCACCTTGATCTGCCGGATCGATCCCGCCGCCAGCGTCACCGGCGACCGCGAGCTGATCGCGCAGGCGCTCATCAACCTGCTCGACAATGCCCAGCGCCACACGCCCGAGGGGACGGCGATCCGGCTTTCGCTCCGGGTCCGGGAGGATCGGGTGCGGCTGGAAGTGGCGGACGACGGACCGGGCGTGGCCGAGGCCGATCGCGGCCGCATCACCCAGCGTTTCGCGCGCCTCGAGGCGAGCCGGTCCCGGCCGGGCCATGGGCTGGGGCTCAGCCTCGTCGCCGCGATCGCGCGCATCCATGGCGCGAAGCTCGTGATCGGCGACAATCGCCCCGGCCTGATCGTCGCGCTGGAGTTCGGCCGGTGAGGCGTGCCGTCCTCCCTCTCCTGCTGCTGGCGGGCGCCTGCCAGCATTATGCGCCGGCCCCGCTCGCGACGCGCGCGCCGCTGATCGGGCACATCGCCCCCGGACATCCGCTCGGCATCGATGAGGTGGTACGGCTCGCGCTGGAGAATAATCCCGATCTCAAGGCCGCGCGCGCGAAGCGGGGCGTGGCCGACGCCGCGCTGATCCAGAGCGGCATCCTGCCCAATCCCTCGCTGGCAGGCGCATTCCTGCCGCTGGTGTCCGGGGTCGGCGTGGCCTCGGCGTGGAGCGTCGGGCTGTCGACCGACGTCAAGGCGCTCGTCACCTATCGCTCCCGGCGGCGCGCGGCGCGCGACACGGCGGGGCAGGCCGCGGCCGATCTGCTGTGGCAGGAGTGGCTGGTCGCGGGGCAGGCCCGCCAGCTCGCAGCCGATCTCATCGCGGCACGACGGCAACAGCAGTTGGCGGATGAGGCCTTCCGCCTCCTCTCCGCGCGCGATCAGGCGATGCGGACGGCCCTCGCGGCGGGCGACGTCACGCTGGTCACGGCCTCCCCCAGCTTCTCCGCTCTTCAGACGGCGCGGGGCACGCTCGACACGATCGACCAGCGCCTGCTCCAGCTCCGGCATCAGCTCGACGCGCTGCTCGGCTTCGCGCCCGACATCGAGCTGCCGCTGGTTCCGGCCGTCGCGCTGCCACCTTTCGATCCGGCGGCGATCCGGGCATCGCTCGCCACGCTGCCGGAGCGGCGGCCCGATCTGCTGGCGCTTCGTCTCGGCTATGCCGCGCAGGAGGAAGGCGTGCGGCAGGCGATCCTCACCCAGTTCCCCGATCTGGTGCTCGGCGGCTCGGCCACCAGTGATTCCAGCAAGGTCGTCAATGTCGGCCCGGAAGCGACCATCGGCCTGCCGATCTTCGATCGCGGACAGGGCACCATCGCCGCCGCCCGTGCCACCCGCGCCCTGCTTCAGGCCGAATATGCCGCCCGCCTCGCCACCGCGACGGGCGAAGCCGGCGCGGCGCTCGCCGAGATGGAGCAGCTTGAACGCCAGCTCGTCGTCGCCCGCGCAGCACTCCCCGCGGCGAGGCTGGCGGCGGAGCACGCGCAAGCCGCCCGCGGCCGGTCCGCCATCGAGGAGACCGCCTATGTCGATCTCATCGCCACCCGCTTCACCAGAGAACAGGATGTCATGGCGCTCGAAACCGCGCTGATGGACCGGCAGATCGCCTTGCAGACGTTGATCGGCGCCGGCCTGCCCACCGTGGATACGCTCCCGGCGACGGAGGCCGCCCGATGAAACGGCCGCTGGCCCTCGCCATGATCGCCATCCTGAGCGGTTGCGGAGCCGAGCAGCCGGGCCATGCGCCCGATGCCGGCGTGGCCGTCTCCACCATCACGCCCCGGCAGGGCAGCATGCCGCGCTGGCTGACGGCCTATGGCAGCGCCACCCCATCCTCCTCGGGCACCCGGACGCTGAGCATCCCCCAGCCGGGGCAGGTCGCCGCCCTGCTGGTGACGGCGGGCGCGCACGTCCATGCCGGCCAGCCGCTCGTCCGCTTCGCGGTCGCACCGTCCGCCCTGTCCGGCTACGAGGCCGCCTCGACCACGCTCGCCGCCGCCCTCCGGCAGCGCGACACCACCGCCCGCCTGCTCGCCCAGCAGCTCGCCACGCGCGACCAGCTCAGCCAGGCGGACAAGGCCGTGGCGGATGCGCGAGCCGCGCTCGACGCCCAGCGTCGCGAAGGCGCAGGTCAGGCGATCCAGATCGTGCGCGCGCCGTTCGGCGGCATCGTCACCGCACTTCCCGTCGCAGCCGGTGATCGCCCCCAGCCCGGCGCCGCGCTCGCGACCGTGGCGCGCGAAGGAGCGATGATCGCCACCGCCGGCATCGATCCGTCCGAACGCGACCATGTCCGCCCCGGCCAGACCGCGCGCCTCACCCGCCTGAGCGGCGGCCCTGCCATCGCCGCGCGGGTGCTGCGCATCGATGGGCAGCTCAATCCCGCCACCCACATGATCGATGTCGATCTCGGTTTCCCGGCCGGCGCCCTGCTCCCCGGCGAGGCGGTGAAGGCCGAGATCGCAACGGGCGCCAGCATGGGCTGGGCCGTCCCCCACGCAGCCGTCGTCACGGATGATGACGGCGCCCACGTCTTCCAGATCGCGGGGGGCCGCGCCAAGGCCGTTCCGGTCGCCATCGTGCAGACATCCGCCATGCAGGATGTCGTGCAGGGGCCGCTCGATCCCAAGCGGCCGCTGATCGTGGAGGGCGCCTATCAGGTCGAGGATGGCGGCGCCGTCCGCGCGGCCCGCTGATGCGCTTCGAAGCCCTGATCGAGCGCCAGTCGCGCGCCGTGCTGGTGATCGCGCTGGCGTTGACGCTCGCCGGGATCGCGGCGGCGCTGTCGCTGCCGATCGGCCTTTTCCCGCAGGTCTCCTTCCCGCGCGTCGTGGTCGACCTCGACGCCGGCAGCCGCCCCGCCGACCAGACGGCGATGCTGGTGACCCGCCCGGTCGAGGATGCGCTGCGCACCATCCCCGGCGTCGCCAACGTCCGCTCCGAGACGACGCGGGGATCGGCGCAGATCTCGATCGATTTCGGCTGGGGCCGCGACATGGTGGCCGAGACGCTGATGGTGGACAGCGCCATCGCCCGCGCCCTCCCCACCCTGCCCGCCGGCACCGCCTATAATGTCCGCCGCATGGACCCGACGGTCTTCCCGATCATCTCCTATGCGCTGGTGTCGGACCATCCCGATGCCGTGACGCTCCGGGACTTCGGCCTCTATCAGATCACCCCTCGCCTCTCCTCCATCCCCGGCCTCGCCCGCGTGGATGTTCAGGGCGGAGATACGGCCGAGGTGGAGGTGCTGGCCGATCCGCAGCGGCTGGCGGCGGCCGGTCTGGCCATGCCCGATCTCGCCGCCGCCATCCGCAGCGGCAACGTGCTGAGCGCGGTCGGCCAGGTGCAGGATCGCGGGCGCCTCTCGCTCGTCATCGCCGATCGCAGCCTGACCGGCGCGGGGCAGATCGGCGACATCGTCGTCAAAACCACCCCGCAGGGCGTGGTGCGCGTGAAGGATGTCGCCACCGTCCAGCGCGGCGTCGTGCCCGTCTGGCAGCGCATCGTCGAGGACGGCAAGCCCGCCGTCCTGCTCAACATCTTCGAACAGCCCGACGGCAACGCCGTGAAGATCGCCCACAGCGTCGCCCGGCGGCTGGCCGGGCTGCCGCTCCCGCCGGGCGTCCGCCTCGTCTGCTGGTACGATCAGAGCCAGCTCGTCACCCAGTCAGTGGCAAGCGTGCGGGATGCCGTCCTGATCGGGCTGGTGCTGGCGGCGCTGGTGCTCTTCCTGTTCCTCAAGAGCTGGCGCGTGACGCTGATCGCGCTCCTCGTCGTGCCGGCGACGCTGGCCGCCACGGTGCTGGTGCTGAGCCTCGCCGGCATGAGCTTCAACATCATGACGCTGGGCGGCATCGCCGCCGCCGTGGGGCTGCTGATCGACGACGTGATCGTCATGATCGAGCATATCGCCCGCCGCGCCGCTGCCGCCGGCCGGGACGCCGTGCTGCTCGCCGCGCGCGAGTTCATGAAACCGCTGACCGGATCGAGCCTCGCGACGCTGATCGTCTTCCTGCCGCTCTCCTTCCTCACCGGCGTGACGGGCGCCTTTTCCAAGGCCCTGTCGCTGACGATGGCGGCGGCGCTGGCGATCAGCTGGGCGATGACCGCCTTCGTCGTGCCCCTGCTCGCCCGGCGGATCGTCGATTTCGCCGCCTGGCACGATCCGGCGGCCGATCGCGAGAGCTGGCTCGACAGGCACCATGCCCGTGCGCTCGATCGGCTTGGGGCTAGGCCGTGGCTGATCGCGGTGGCGGCATTGGCGCTGCTGGTGCTCGGCGCGCTCGCCTGGTCGAAAGTGCCGACCGGCTTCATGCCCAAGGTCGACGAGAGCGGCTTCGTCATGGACTATTATACCAGGCCCGGCACGTCGCTCGACGAGACCAGCCGGGAGATGGCGGAGGTCGATGCCATCCTGAAAGCCGATCCGGATGTCGCCACCTTCTCGCGCAGGCTCGGCACCGGCCTCGGCGGCGATCTCGGCCAGAGCTATCACGGCGATTATTTCGTCCGCCTCAGGCCCGGCCATTCGCGATCGACCGAGGAGGTCATGTCCGACGTGCTGGCCGAGGTGACGGCGAAGGTGCCCGGCGTGGACGTCGAGCTGGCGCAACTCATGGAGGATCTGATCGGCGATCTCACCGCCGTGCCGCAGCCGATCGAGGTCAAGCTCTTCGCCGCCGACCCCGCCCCCCTGCGCGCCGAGGCCGAGAAGGTCGCCGCGCTCATCGGCAAGATCGACGGCGTGGTCGAGGTGAAGAGCGGCCTGCAACTGGCGGGCGACGCGCTCGACGTGAAGATCGATCCCGTGCGGGCCGGCTTCGAGGGCGTGACACCTGCGGATGTCGAGACCGCGCTCAACGACGCGCTGACCGGCGCGGTCGCCACCTCGCTTCCGCAGGCGGACAAGATGGTCGACGTCCGCGTCCGCCTCCCCGACGCGCTGAGCCTCACCGAGGACGAATTGGCCCGCCTGCCGATCCGTGCGGCCGACGGTCATGTCCTTCCCCTTGGCCGCGTCGCGGAGGTCGTGCGCGTCACCGGCCAACCCCAGATCGCGCGGGAGAATCTGGAACCGCTGGTCGCCGTCACCGGTCGGATCGAGGGACGCGGCATCGGCTCCGCCATCGCCGACGTGAAGGCCGCGCTGGACAAGCCCGGCGTGCTGCCGCCCGGCGTGCGCTACGAGCTGGGCGGGCTCTATCAGCAGCAGCAGATCGCCTTTGCCGGGCTCGCCCGGGTGTTCGCCGCCGCGCTGATGGCGGAGTTCGTGCTGCTCCTGCTCCTCTATCGCCGCTTCGCGACACCCGCGATCATCATCGGCTGCTCGCTCTTCTCCACCCTCGCGGTGTTCATCGCGCTATGGCTGACAGGGGTGGAGCTCAACATCACGGCGCTGATGGGCATGACCATGATCCTCGGCATCGGCACCGAGATGGCGATCTTCTACATCTCCGAATATGAGGCGTTGAGCGGCACGCTGCCCGCCGCCGAAGCCGCCCGCACGGCCAGCCGCAACCGACTGCGCCCGATCACCATGACGACGCTCGCCGCCATCCTGACGCTGCTGCCGCTGGCGCTCGCCATCGGGCAGGGGTCGGGCATCCAGCAGCCGCTCGCCATCGCCATCATCGGCGGCCTGCTGCTCCAGTATCCGCTCGTCCTGCTGGTCATGCCGGGATTGGTGCGCTGGGCGGACGCCTACTGACCACCCTCGTCACCCATGCAGCGTCCGCGCCGCATGGCCGAGGCGCAGGCGGGTCACGAGCGCGGCGCCCACCGTCGCGATGGCTGCTGCCATATATCCCAGCATCGGGAGCAGCACGATCAGGACGAGGAAATAAGCGATCGAGGCGCCTGCCTTGATCCTCAGCACCCGCTGCGGGCGACCATGCGCGACGAGCAGCGGTTCGAGCGCGAAACCGGAGAGGTCCAGCGCCGCGCCGATGCTGAGAAGCGTGAACACGGGCCGGGCAAAGGCATAGTCATGACCCGAGAGCAACCGCAGCAACAGCGGCCCGCACAGGAACACCACCAGGATCAGGAGCAGGGCGAACATCGCCGAAAACCTCAGCGTCCGCGCCATGACGCGGTCGAGCACGGCCACATCCTTCTGCGCCGCGAGACGGGCCAGCTCGGGGAAGAGGGTGACCGCCATCATCTGCACGGGCCGCGCCATCGCCTTGGCGAGCTTCGCGGCCATCCGATAGCCGCCGGCAGCCACCGGACCGGCGACGCCGCCCACGGCCAATGTCCCCACCTGCTCGGTCAGCTGACTGAGGGTCGAGGACAGGTTGGTCACCAGCATGAAGCGCCAGATCCCGATATTCTCGCGCAGGGCTATCCGGAACCGGCGCACGCCGAGGCCGATCCCCTGATCCGTATGCCGCAGCGCCAGCGCCCATGTCGCGAGGCTTTGCGCCAGCGCCGCGATGGCCCACACCCCGAGGAAGGCGCCGACATCGCCATGGCACACCCAGGCGAGCGCGACGCCGCCCAGCCTCACCACCGGCCCCGCCGCCTGCGCATAGGCGATCAGGTCGAAGCGATCGAACAGGCGCAACATGCCCGTCGGCGTCGCCCCGATCGACAGGAGGAGCGCCACGCTGAAAAGGGCGGCGCGATGCTGCTGGTCAGCCGACCAGTGCAGCCAGGGCGCGAGAAACGGCAGGGCCACCACCGCCACCAGCGCGCCGATGATCGCGCTCGCCCAGTCCAGCGTCGCGGTCAGGCCGAGCAGGCGGGACAGGCGGCGCGGATTGGCGCGGGCGAGATGCAGCGTGCCATAGCGGATGACCCCCTGCCACGACTGGAACTGCGCGAGATTGGCGATCGCCTGCCCATAAGCGAGCGACAGGGTGAACTCGCCGAACCCCTGCGGCCCCAGCGCCCGCGCCGCGAAGCCCAGATAGAAGAGGCTGGCAACGGCCTGAAATCCGCGTCCGCCGAGCAGCCAGCCCAGATTGCGGCGCATCCGGCCGAACACCGCGGACTCGCCCGATGGCGTCATGGGAGCGGACGTCCCGGCCATCAGGGCAGGTTGGCGATCGCAACCGGAAACGGCCGCCCAGCCAAAGCCAGCGCAATGCGCACCACCCTGCTCGACCGGAAGTCGTGAATATCGAGAAGGATCTGGGCCATGCTTCCAACCGTCATGCTTAGGCATCATTTGTGACGATCCTGCACAAGCCGGGTTCGCATCGATGGGCTATGACCGCCTCTATTACTGGAAGAAGGCCTATGCCCTGTTCCCGGGGATATGGCGGCCTGTCTCGGCCGACATCCTCGCGCCGCATTATGCGCGGCGACGGGCGGAGCGCGGACCGGCGCGGGCCCTGCTCGATGCCGTGGCCGGGACGCTCTTCCATCTGTGGCTGCCGTGGCGAACACGGATGGTGCGGAGGCGCTTCGGGCTTGAACATTCCTGGTATCGCCGCGCGCTCGGCATAGCGCGGGTCGCGTTCGCCGATCCCAACGATATCGCGCTCTTCCGCATCGAAAGGCCGGAGGAGTTCGGCCGTTATATCCGCCGCTTCGAGGATGCCGCGTTCAACAAGCAAATCAACCCGGCCGGCTGGCGGCGCGATTGCGTGCTCGCCGACAAGCGACTGTTCGCCGAGCGCTGCCTGGCGGGGGGCCTGCCGCACCCGGAGACGGTCGCGGCGACCGGGCCCGACGGCATCCGCATCCTCGCCGATCCCGCCGGGCGGCCGCTGCTCGCCAAGCCGATCCACGGAGAGGGCGGCGGCGGCGTGCGGGTGCTGGGCACCGTCACGGATCGCACCGCGCTGGAAGCCGTGCTGCGCGATCTTCCCGGCAAGGCGCCAGTGCTCGTGCAGCCGCTGGCCTTCCCGCACCCCGCCCTCGCCGATCTCGCCATGTCGGCCCTGCCGACCATCCGCATCGTCACCATGCTCGACGAGGAAGGCAGGCCCGAGATCGTCAGCGCCACCTTCCGCTGCCCGACCGCCCCCGACGCGCGGATCGACAATATGAAGGCCGGCGGGCTCATCATGGCCGTCGATCTAGGGAGCGGCCGGCTTGGGGCGGCCTGCAAGGGCTATGGCGGCGGAGATTACGCTATCCACCCCGTCACGGGCGCGCCGATCGAGGGACGGCACCTGCCCGGCTGGGAGGCCGCCAAGGCACTGGCCGCGCGCGCGCATGGCGCTTTCCCCGAATATGTCCTGATCGGGTGGGACGTCGCCCTGACGCCGGACGCACCGATCCTGATCGAGGGCAACGGCAAGCCGGGCGTGCTGATGCCGCAGCGGGCGGCGCGGGCCGGGCTGGCGCAGGGGCGCTATGGCGAGCTTCTCGCCCACCACCTGAAACATTCACGCCCCCTTTCCGCAACAAAGCGGTAGCAGCACCTTCATCCAACGGGATTATCGTCGATCGAACCAACCGTGATCATGGGGTGGGCACGAAAATCGTGCTCATGACGCGGAAGGAGGGTCCAAATGGTCTATGCCGCCGCACCGCGTGTGCTTCCGGCGGAGATGAAGCGCGCCCTGCGCGTGCTGCTGATCGCCAAACATGCCCGCTGGGACGGGCAACTCCATCCCAGTGATGGGAGCCATGCCATCTACCACCGCGAGATGCGTCTCGTGCTGGAGGAGATCGGCGTCGATCTCGCCATCGCGGACGGATATGACGCGCTGTTCGAACGGCCGCCGGTGGACTTCGTCTTCCCGCTGCTCAATCGTGGCGGCTTCCTCAATTCGGAGATGCTGCTGCCGCTGCTGTGCGAGCGGCACCGCCTGCGCTATCTCGGCGCGAGCCCGATCCTGCGCGGCCTCTCCGACGACAAGCATCTCACCAAGCAGGCCGCCGTCGCGCGCGGGCTACCGACAGCGCCCTGGACGGTCTGCCGCCGTGGCGCGCCGATCGACTCCCGCCCGCCTTTCGAGGCCGCCAGCTATGTGGTGAAGCCCAACGCCTCCTCGGCGAGCTGGGGCGTGAGCGCGCAGGCCGACTGGGCCGGCGTCCGCGACGCCGTTCAGCAACTGCACGCCGAAGGCCATGACGCGATCGTGGAGCCTTTCATCGTCGGGCACGACGTGGAGGTGTCCGCGATCACGCTCGATGGCGCGCCCTTCGTCCTGCCCACCCAGATCGTCGAGCAGGAAAACCCGCGCGAGCTGCGCACCTATGGCGAGAAGCGCGATCTCGCCGATCGGCAAGCCTATCGCATCCGCCCGCTGGAGGATGGCGCGCTCCGCCACGCGGCGGAGACGCTGGCGCTCAGGATCATGCCCGAGTTCACCCCCTTCGACTATGGCCGCTACGAGTTCCGGCTGGACGCCGCGACCGGCGAGCTGCTGTTCATGGAGGTGAATCTCAACTGCAATCTCTGGTCGCGCAAGACGATTGCCATCGCCGCCGCGCAGATCGGCTGGAGCCATGCCGCCCTCATCGAGACCATCCTGGCCGAGAGCATGGCCCGGCAAGGGCTGCTCCAGAGGAGCCTCGAACTTGCGGCCTGAGAAGATATCCTCCACAGGCTTCGCCGCGGTGGTGCTCGCGGCGCAGCGCCGCGGCGTGATCGATCCCCTCGCCGAGAAGGCGGGCCTCACCCACAAATGCGTGGTGCCGATCGCCGGCAAGCCGCTCATCGCCCATGTCGTCGAGGCCCTGCGGGCGACGCCGGGGCTCGCGCGGCTGAAGATCGTCGTCGAACCCGAGATGGCAGCAACGCTCCGCGAGGAGCTGCCCGATGCCCCCGTCGCCATCGAATATGTCCCCGCGGCCTCGAACCTCGCCGACAGCGTCCATGCCGCGGCAGTCGACCTCGACCAGCCGACGATCGTCACCACGGCCGACAATGTGCTGCTGACGCCGGGTGCGATCGAAGCCATGCTGGGAACGCTGCGCAGCGGTGCGCAGGTGGGGATCGCGATGGCGGCCAGGGCCTCCGTGCTGTCGGCCCACCCGGATGGGCAGCGCCGCTTCTATCGTTTCACCGACGATGAATATTCGAACTGCAACCTCTATGCCTTCGCGGGAGCAAACGCCTTCCGGGCAGCGGAGAGCTTCCGGGGCGGAGGCCAGTTCGCCAAGAAGCCGATGCGCCTGGTGGCGGCCATCGGGCCGATCAACGTGCTGTTGTTCCTGATGGGCCGGCTTTCCCTGAGCAGCGCCATGAAGCGATTGTCGCGCCGCTTCCGTATGCAGATCCGGGCGGTCGTGCTGCCGGACGGCGCCCACGCCATCGATGTCGACAACGAACGGACGTTCAACGTCGCATCGCAACTTCTGGACGCCCGGCATGGCGAGCGGGTTGTCGCGGCCATCGCCTAGCCTGCGCTACCGTCCGCATATCGGCCGGATGAACGGAAAACCGGCCCGATCCTGAATACCCGGCCCGCTCATGTGGGCCGCTGCATCGGCGATTCGCGGAAGAGGCGCCCGCGGGCCCCGCTCGTCCCGCATCAGGGAGCGCTCCGCTCCTGCCTTTACGGCACCACCGGCCGTGATGATCGGAACAGCATCCAAGCAAGAGCTTCGAGCGCCGGCGATCAGCCCGCTCGCACCCGACTTTGCTGTGGATACCGTCGCCCACGATGCCGGCGCCGGCTCGATCAAATCCAGTCACGGACGTCTGCGCGCATAGCGGCCATCCGCTCGATCCGAGCACTCATATGCAAAAACTATTTTACATGCGAATAAACGATGATATCAGATCATATAAATGGGGACCGCCAAGGCCCTGCGAGGGAGGGAGAGAGATGCGCTAGTCGAGAAGCGCGATCCGGGTCGGAAGAAACCGTCCGCGCGCGCCAATCCCTCCTCTCCGCCTGCATGCATTCGCCAGGGCGAAGGGCTCCAACCATATGAAAATAAGGGGAGAGTTGATGAGACATGTCCGTATGGGGCGCGGGGCGTCCCTGGTGGCGATGGCGGTCACGCTGGCCGCTGGCAGCGAAGCATGGGCAGGAGAGGCTCCCGTTCCGGCAGCGCCGGCCGCCACGACAAGCACGGCGACCGATCAGAGCAGCCAGGACGACGCGCAGAATACGATCGTGGTTACCGGCTTTCGCCGTTCGCTCGACAAGGCCAGGCAGCTCAAGCAACAATCGTCGATCATCAGCGACGTGATCGCATCCGAAGACATCGGAAAATATCCGGACGAGAATATCGCCGAATCCCTCCAACGCGTGACGGGCGTGCAGATCACGCGTTTCCGCGGCGAAGGTAGTTCGGTCAGTATCCGGGGCCTGAGCCCCTCCTTCGTCCAGACCGAAGTCAATGGTCACCAGATCGTCAGCGGCCAGGGTCGCGCATTCAACTCCCTCGACCTGTCCCCCGACTTCGTAAGCGCGATCGAGGTACAGAAAACCCCGACCGCGGCGCAGGAGGATGGCGGCCTTTCCGGCACGGTCAACATCCATACGCCGCAGCCATTGGATTCCAGTCGCTCCACGGTCGCGGCGCGGCTGGAGACGATCTACAACGAGAACCGTCGTCAATCCGGCCCGCGCGCCTCGACGATCGGCACCTACGTCAACGATTCGGGCACATTCGGCGTCAATCTTGGCGTCGGATACGAGAAGCGGAAGCTCCTCGCCTATGACCTTCTAGGCTATGGCGCGGAAACGGCTGCGGAATCTTCAGAAGCGAACAATCCCTTCGTGTCCGGCAAATCGCCGCCCGTCGATTATAATGGCGATGGCGATCTCAAGGACACCTACAGCTACGACCACGCCCAATCCTATTATATCCGGTATAACGACCGTGTTCGCTTCTCGGTGGTCAGCGATATGCAATTCAAGCCATCGGACCATGTCGAATTCTATGCGAACGGCATGTATGCCTATTATCGCGATCGCGATGATGCGCTGGACGCCGCCACGCGCTACACCAATATCGCGCCCGCCACGCCGGGCGGCAATTACGGCATCCGCGGCAGCACGATCGACACGAGCTTCGTCAATCTCCTGTCTTCTGGATCGCAGGGTTTCCTGACCAGCGTGGACGCCGACGGGCTGGACGTGCGCGCCGACGCGCAGCCGTCGCTGAATCGCAACCGCGTCTATTCGGGCACCGCCGGAACCAAGCTCAATTACGGCCGCTTCCACGTCAATCTGGAAGGCGACTACTCGCTGGGCAAGGCGCTCAACCAGGCCTTCCTTCCCTCCGTCATCGGGCGCGGCTCGGCGGAGATCACGCACCCCAACGGCATCGGGGGCGGCCCCGATGTCCAGTTCGATCGCGGCTACGATCCGCTCGACCCGACCGGTTTCGCCTTCAACACGATGTATGAAGGCAAGAACTACAACAAGGATCGCCTCGCCGAAGGCAAGATCGACCTCTCCTTCGATGTCGGCAGCGGCTTTCTCCGGACGTTGCGCGCCGGTGCGCTCTATTCGGATCGCCGCTTCACCTATCGCAGCTTCTCGGCACAGACCAGCGCCCAGATGCTGGCGGCCCTGTCGAACGGGGCGCTGGTCTATCAGCCCGATGTGGAGCAGGGCAGCGTCAATGCGGCACCGGTCCTGTCGGTTGCCTCTTACTCGACCGGCATTCCTTTCTTCCTCCCTTCATTCCTGGCGTTCGATTTCAACAAGTTCTTCTCGATCATCCCGCAGGACAAGCTCGAACAGGCATCTCCTCTCACCGAGCAGCTCGGTTCGGGCGTCGACGTCCATGAGAAGACCATAGCGGGTTATGTGATGGCCGATTTCGGCGGGTTCGCCGACCGTCTGTCGGGCAATATCGGCGGCCGTTTCATCCACACGGCGTTGACCTCCGATGGCTTCGGCGCGGATCTCAACAACCTGCAGATCGCCCCCGGCGGCGTGCAGACCATCGTTCCCCCCGGCGGACCGCTTCGGGCCAAGAACGATTATTCCTATTTTCTGCCCAGTCTGAACGTCAAATTCGACATTACGCCGACGCTTGCCGCACGCTTTGCAGCCGCGCGCGTGCTCGCCCGGCCGGAATTCGGCCTGCTCGGCGTGGGACTGAACGTCAACGCCAACGTGTTGTCGATCAGCGCCAACAACCCCGACCTGAAGCCCTATCTCGCCAACCAGCTCGATCTTTCGTTCGAATATTACATGCCCCATTCGGGACTGATCTCGCTGGCCTTCTTCTACAAGGACGTGAAGAATTTCATCATCAACGGCGAGACGCTCGATACCCGTACCGCGACGCGCTCCGATGGGAGTCAGGTGACGCTGACCTTCCGCCGGTCCGAACCGATCAACCTCGAACGCGTGAAGGTCAAGGGCATCGAGTTCGGTGCTCAGGTGCCGCTTTATTTCCTTCCCAAGCCGATCGACGGCTTTGGCATTTTCGGCAATGCGACCTACATCGACGCGCCGAAGGTTCCTGCGCAGGAAAATGCGCTGCCCACCACCCTACCGGGTGTCTCCAAGTTCAGCTACAATGCCGGCCTCTATTTCGAGAAATGGGGCATCGGAGCGCGCGCTTACTACAACTGGCGTAGCAAATATGACACCGGAACGGAAGATTATTTTGGCGATCGGGAGTTCCAGAAGCCCTATGGCCAGCTTGATGGATCGGTCAGCTACGACGTCACGCCGCATGTCAGCTTCTCGCTCGACTTTGAGAATCTGACGAACAGCGTCCAGAAGCAGGTCAACAATTTCGGGCTTGCGCGCCAATATCTCCTCACGGGCCGGCGCTTCACGCTCGGCATCAGAGGGAAGTTCTAAGAGGTCCATGGATCAGAACCCGATCGAAACCGGCAAGGGGGGCGGACGGCCAGGGAAAATCTCTTCTCCCGGTCGTCCGCGCCGGGCAGGGCCAGCGCACATATCAGGGCTGATCCTCGCCATCGGCTACCTTGTGGCGAGCCCTTCCGCCGCCGCGGGAGGGCCGCCCGGCATCGGCCTGTGGGCCTCCGCGCAGGTCCCGGCAGAGCCGCAACATCTGCTCGATCCCGAGCCATTGGGGGATAAGACGGTGCGCAACATCGTGCGGGTCAGCGCTGCTGGCCGGCGCCTGCGCATCCGCCTGTCCAACGCTTTCGGCCGCAAGCCGCTCGTCATCGATGCAGCGGGGATCGCACGCGCCGAGGCCCCCGGAGAGGCGGACATCGTGGCCGCAAGCCGGCACCGGCTCACTTTTTCGGGCAGCCCCTCGGTCACGATCGCGCCCGGCCGGGAGGTCTGGTCCGATCCGGTCGACATGGAGACCAAAGCCTTCGGCGATCTCGCGATCAGCCTCCATTTCCCGACGGCCCTCGATGGCGAGACCGGGCACGGGGATGCCAGATCCACCAATTTCGTGGCGCAGGGCGATCAGGTCGATCTTCCCACCCTCCGGAATGCGACCGGCATCGGCCACTGGTTCCAGCTTTCCGCCATCGCCGCGGACGGGGCGCCGCAAGCGCGGGCGATCGTGACGCTCGGCGATTCCATCACCGACAGCTATATGTCGAGCGTCGACGGCAATGATCGCTGGCCCGATCTGCTGGCCCGGCGGCTCCATGATCGGAAGGATCTGGGCGCCTGGTCGGTGCTGAACGAGGGCCTTGGGGGCAATCGCGTGCTCACCGATATCGTCGGGCCACGCCTGCTCGACCGGCTTGACCGCGATCTCTTCTCGCTTCCCGGCGCGAGCACCGTGATCCTGCTCGAAGGGGTGAACGATCTGGGCGCTCTGACGCACGATCACCCGGTTTCAGCGGAGGAGCATCGTCAATTTGTCGGAAAGCTGATCGCCGCCTACCGCCTCATCATCGATCAGGCCCATCGCCACGGCATGAAGGTGATCGGCGGGACGATCATGCCCTATGGGGGCTCAAGCTATTATCATCCCGATGCGGCCAACGAAGCGGACCGGCAGGCTGTCAACGCCTGGATCAGAGCCCCTGGCCATTTCGACGGCATGATCGATTTCGATGGCGCGGTGCGCGATCCTGCGCACCCCGACCGTCTGCTGCCCGCCTACGACAGCGGCGATCATATCCATCCTTCGGTCGCCGGCTATCAGGCCATGGCCGACGCCATCCCGCTCGAACTGCTGACGGCGCCCTTGCGGTAACTCGAAGAGCGGCCGCGCGGTTCAGGTGACGAGCGCTCTCAATTGCTCCGCGTTCAGGACCAGAGGTCGGCCGGCCACGAGATCGACTGCCAGCGTACGGCCGCGATGCCGCAAGATATGGCGCCCGGCCCCGGTTAGCCCTGCCCGAAGAGAGGCCGCTTGCAGCGTGCCCCCCTGCCAGCGCATCGCAACCTCGACATCACCGCGCGCTCGCAAGCCCTTGACCTCGCCGGACGCCCACGCCTGGGGCAGAGCCGGCAACAGCTCAATTTCGCCGCGATAGGATTGCAGCAACATCTCGGCGATGCCCGCCGCGCCGGCAGTATTGCCGTCGATCGCGAAAATATTCTCGTCAGCCCCGGCGATGCCGCCGCGCGAGAAGGTCAGCAGCGCATCGTCCGCATCCTCGACGAGGAGACCGTTCAGATGCCGCTCTGCCGCCTCGCCGTCGAGCAGCCGGGCATAATAGTTCACCAGATTGGCGCGGGTCCATTCGGTGTCCTCCCAATCGGGCTGCGAAAGGCGCCGCTCAAGGACGACGCGAGCCGCCCCGGCAAGCGCGGGGTCGCGACGGGGATCGATCCGGCCATAAGGATAGAGCGCCACCAGGTGGGATGTATGCCGATGGTTGGGCTGCGCCTCCTCGAAATCTTCCAGCCACTCCTGCAACTGCCCGTAGCGGCCGATCCGGAGAGGCGGCAGCCGGTCCCGCGCGGCCGCTATTCTCGCGTGCAGCGCGGCGTCGTCGCCGAGCGCCGAGATAGCTTCCAGGCAGGCATCGAACAGCGTGCCGACCAGCACCATATCGCAGGTCGGGCCCATGCTGTTGTTGATGGGCTTGCCGGTCGTGGGGGATTTGAAGGCATTTTCCGGCGAAATGGACGGCCCGGTGACCAGCCAGCCGTGGCGCGGATGCTCTACCATATAGTCGAGATAGAAGGCCGCCGCGTCACGCAGCAGGGGCCAGGCGGTTTGCTTCAGGAAGCGCCGGTCGGGGCGGAAGCGATAATGGTCCCAGACGTCGAGCGCGAGCCACAGGCCGCCCGTGACGAACAGCCCCCAGCCATTCCCGGACCCGGGCGCGGTAAATCCCCAGGGATTGCTGTAGACATGGGCGACCCAGCCGTTCGCACCATACATCCGTCGCGCCGTATCCGCACCATCATGGCGCAGGGTCTCCAGATAGCGCCATAGCGGGGCATGGCACTCGGGAAGGTTCGCTACCTCGCAAGCCCAATAATTCTGCTGGGTGTTGATATCGAGATGGAAGTCGTCGGCCCACCCCATGGCGGCCGCCCGGCCATCGTTCCAGATACCCTGAAGCGCCAGCGGCAAAGGGGAATCCTCGCGCGAGCCGGCAATAGTGAGATAGCGGCCATAGTGGAAGAACAATGCCGCAAGATCGGGATCGGCGGCTTTTCCCGTGGCGATGCGCCGACGCCGTTCGTCGGTGGGAAGCGCGGAAGCCGCGCCTCCTTCCCCCAGCCGCAATGTCACCCGGTTGAACAGGCGGCCATGATCGGCGACATGCGTGGAGCGGAGGGTCTCGTAGGATCGCCGCCGGGCATTCTCGATCCGATGCTCGTTGTGCGTCGCGGGAACATTGCCCGCGTAATCGGTGGAAGCCGCGATCAACAAAGTGAGGGATCGTGCGCCGCGAACGCGGAACCCTTCACCGGCGGGCTCGACCGAACCCGTGTCCACCGCCGCATGGAGGCGACATTCGAAATGGGCCCCGTGCCGGCCGTCGCTGTGCAACGATTCAAGCGCCTGGCCACGCAGGAACAGGCCTTCGCTCGTTGCCTCGATGCGATACGACGGATGCAGGTCCGCGAAACCGATATGGGCGTCCAGTCCGCCCCGCCGGTCGGTTTCGATTTTCAGCACGATCAGGCCATCGGGGTTGGATGCGAACAGCGTGCGGCGATAGGTCTCGCGCCCGATCCGATATTCGACGCCCGCGATACCCTGTTCAAGATCGAGCCAGCGCCGATAATGGCCGGCCGCATCGGCATGCGCCATGTCGATCCGGAGCCGGGCCATCGGAAGCGCGGTGCCGAACTGATCCATCCGGCCCAGAAGATGCTCCGCGCAAAGGGCGTCCGCCTCATCATAACGCCCGTCGAACATGAGCGTCCGGATATGCGCGAGGTGGGACAGCGCATCCTCATTGAGATTGGCGGTGCTGGGCGCACCCGACCAAAGCGTGCTTTCCGAAAGATCCAGCCTCTCCTGACGGATGCCGCCGAACATCATCGCCGCCAGCCGGCCATTGCCCACCGGCAGAGCCTGCAACCAGCGTTCCGCCGGGCGTTCATACCAGAGCGATAGAGCCCCCCCGCCCGCCGTCGCACGGGCTGGCGCGCCCGGCATCAGAGACAGGGCCGTTCCGCCCACGATGAACTCCCTGCGCGTACTCGTCACGATAGGCACCCTTCCCGATGATTATTGTTCGCGATGCGATCCCTGCTGACGGCGAGACCGGCGGCCACGGGCCTTTCGAACCGGGCCGCCTCACAAGGATGGAAATTTCGCCATGGTGGGCCACAATGTTTACAGATGAAACCGGAATCGCTGATGCTAAATTGTATTGACGGATAGCGCGGCGACGGCAGGAACTGCCGTAGAGAAAGGGCCTTATGAACGACAAACCCGCCGCGCGAGGGCGCCGCAAGGACGGCGCCGGCACGACCGAGACGAAGCTGGTGTATACCGCGCCTGCGCTCGAAAAGGGGCTCGACATCCTGGAGCTGCTGGCGCGCGAGGAATATCCTTTGACCGCCAGCGCGATCGTTCAGAAGCTCGGCCGCTCGACCGGCGAACTGTTCCGAATGATCCAGGTGCTGGAGCGGCGAGGCTTCGTTTCGCAGGACAGCCAGGGCTATAGCCTCACCAGCCGGCTGTTCGAGATGGGGCTCGAACGCCCCCCGATCCGCAATCTGATCGAGATTGCGCTGCCGGTGATGCGGCGCCTCTCGAATGAAAGCGGCCAGTCCTGCCTGCTCTCCTTCCATTCGGAAGGCGAAACGGTGGTGGTGGCCCGGATGGAAGCGCGCGAGCAGCTCGGCTTCACGGTGCGCGTGGGCTATCGCAAGCCTCTCTACACGACGACCTCGGGCGCCACGCTCTATGCCTTCCAGCCCGACGATGTGCGTGCGCAGTGGGAGACGCTGTTCAAGCCCGCGCCCAAGCGTGCCGAACTCCTCCAGTTCCGCACGACCTGCGACACCATCCACCGGCAAGGCTATGCCGAACTGCCGAGCGGCTTCATCGACGGCATCACCGACCTGTCCGCTCCGATCCTGCGCGGCAATCAGGCGGCCGCGGCGATATCGGTGCCTTTTGTCCATTCGAAGCTCGCAACGGTTGCGAAGGACGAGGTGATCAAGTTGCTGCGCGAGGCCGCCCGTACGATCACCGGTGAGCTGATGCCCGGCGACAATCGCATCTGAACGAACGTGCCGCCGACCGGTCATGCCACTCTGCCGGTTCGCGGCATCCACCAAATGATCTTCGGCGCCACCCCCGGAATCACGCCGACCACCAACCCGGCGCGTTCATAGCGCGACCGCCCCCGCCTCCAGTTTTTGCCGTTCGATCTCGGCGAAATCCCAGGCGATGCCGAGGCCCGGCTCCTCGCTCGGCATGGCCTTCCCGTCCCTGATCCGCATGCCCTGGGTGGTGATGCCGTCGAGCTGGGGAATATATTCCACCCAGCGGGCATTGGGCACGGCGGCGCAAAGCGCGACGTGGAGTTCCATGAGGAAATGCGGCGCCACCATCACGTTGAAGCATTCCGCCATGTGGGCGACCTTGAGCCAGGGCGTGATGCCGCCGATGCGCCCGACATCGACCTGCACGACCGAGCAGGCCCCGCGCTGAAGATATTCGCGGAAGTGGAGCGGGCTGTAGAGGCTTTCACCGACGGCGATCGGGATCGGGGTCGAACGGGCGAGGCGCGCATGGCCTTCGAGATCGCCCGCCGGCAGCGGTTCTTCGAGCCAGCCGATATCGAGCGCGGAATAGAGATGCGCGCGCCGGATCGCCTCGTCGATCGCGAAAGCCTGATTGGCGTCGGTGAAGATCTCGAACGCGTCGCCCACCGCCTCGCGAACGGCCGCAAGCCTTGAGACGTCCTCCTGAGGCGGACGGCCGACCTTGATCTTGGCGCCGGCGAAGCCGGCTTCGCGCGCCCGCAGCGCATCCTCGACGAGAGCCGTCTTCTCCAGATGCAGCCAGCCGCCCTCGGTCGTGTAGAGAGGCACGGCGTCGCGCGCGCCGCCCGCCAGCTCGTGGAGCGGCACCCCTGCCCGCCGGGAACGCAGATCCCATAGCGCGGTATCGATGGCCGCCAGGGCGATCGCGGTCAGCGGCCCAATCGTCGTCGCATGCGTAAGATAGAGCAGATCACGCCAGATACGCTCGATATGCCCCGCCTCGCGCCCCAGAAGGGCCGGCGCAAGCGTACGCTCGATCAACCGCATGACCGAGGGGCCGCCGGTGCCGATCGTATAGCTGTACCCCGTACCGACAGCACCATCGCTGTCGGTGATCCGGACGATGGGCGTCTCCTGGCTGACGAAGCTCTGGATCGCGTCAACCCGCTTCGTCTTGGGCTGGAGATCGACCATCATCCACTCAACGCGTACAATCTTCGCCAAGCCTTCCCTCCATCATGTCATTTCAATGCGCGGCGGTGACGGCAGCCCCGGTGCGCCCGGCCCTCACAGCGGCGGTGCAATAGGTGAAGACGACCAGGAAGCCGCTCAGCGGCACGACATAGGCCACCGCGATCGTCGCATGATCGGATATGGCTCCCATCAGAGCAGCCAGAACCGCGCCGCCCGTGATCGACATGATCATCAGGGCGGAGGCCGGCTTCGAATATTCGGCATGGCCGTGCAGCCCGATCGCATAGATCGCCGGGAACATCACCGACATGAAGAAGCTGACGGCGATCAGCGACAAGATGCCGATCGGCCCCGGTGCCAGGATCGCGACCATCGTGAGCAGCGCGGCGGCGGCGGCAAAGACCATGGCAATCTGGGCCGACGAATAACGGCGGAGCAACAGCAGCGACGCGAAGCGCCCGAGCAGGAAACAGACCAGCGATACGGTGAGATAGAGCGCCGCCAGCCGTTCCGGCGTCCCGGGGACGGCGTGCTGGGCATAGCGGATCGTAAAGCTCCAGACTCCGATCTGCGTGCCGACGTAGAAGAATTGGGCAAGCACCCCGAACAGGAAGATCGACGACTTCCTCAGATGACGGAAGCCTTCGAAAGGCGAGCCCTGCTGCGCCTCCTCGGCGGCCGCCGGGAACCGCGTGACAGCGACAAGAAGGGCGATGGTGAGGACCAGCAGCCCGATCACGAGATAGGGCATCTGCACGGCCTGCGCTTCGGCCGCGTGATAGGCCGCAAGCGCCGCCGGGCTGGCGGCCGCCTCGTGTGCCTGCGCGCTTTCCCGGGCGGAGAAGATGAACTGGCGCCCCACCAGCACGCCGCTGATCGCGCCCAATGGATTGAAGGCCTGGGCGACATTGATCCGCCATTCGGCCCGCTCCGGCCGGCCCAGCACCACGATGATGCCGGTGCCAGCCGTTTCGAGGAAGGTGAGACCGCACGCGATCACGAACAGCGCGCCCAGAAACGCGGGATAGGTCACCATCGCCGCCGCCGGCCAGAATAAGAGCGCCCCCACCCCATAGAGGCACAGGCCGGCAATCACGCCCCGCTTGTAGCTAAAGCGCTGCATGAAAAGCGCCACCGGGATCGGCATGACCAGATAAGCGACGTAGAAGCAGGACTGGACGAGGCTCGACTGAAGATCGCTGAGCAAGAATGCTTTCTTGAACTGCGTGATCAGGATGTCGTTCAGATTGTGCGCCATCCCCCAGAGAGCATAGAGGCAGATGGTGAGGACCAGCGCGAGACGAGCCTTGTTCCGCTGCGCGGTGACGATCATCTTCATGTCGTGCTCTCGGCGCGCATCGCACGGGCACCAGACGTCGAACCGATAGCACGTGCCAATTGCGTCAGCCCCTCTCCGGCCTGGCATCGCCCCCCAAATTGGCGGCTCTGCCCGTTCTCAGGGGCTCATAGCTAGCCCATTCATTCTTGTATGAAAAGTGTTTTGCATCTGAAAAATCGATCAGCAAAGCGTGGCGATCCAAGCCGTACGACGGGAGCCATCCACGGCGGTGCGGTGGAGTCGCCTTTCCTGGAAACGGACGGTGCGTGAATATGCGTCGATATATATCATGCTATATTTATACATGGTGCGCCTAAGTCATTGATGACGCGACGGCAACTGTTCGCAAACGGCGACCCGCATGTCTGAGTAAAACCCACAACAGCTCAAATGCTTCATTCCGGTGGATTTCGGGCTGTCTTCCATAACCCTCGCCTCGGCGCAATCGATCGGGTTAAAGAGAGTCCTTCGTTGCGAGGGAGCGCGGACTTTTCTTACAGTCGAATGACAGGGATGGGCCACCCGAACCGACAATAATGCGGGTGGGAATGGCTCACACACTGTTGGGGGATAGTACATGTCGGCGTTTTTTATTCGTGGGTCCGTGGTCGCCATCGCGATTGCGGGCTGGGCTGGATCGGCTCAGGCGCAAACCACGCCTTCCGGAGGTTCCAGCGCGGCTGCGGCCTCGCAAAATCCGGATGCGGTGATTCCGGGCGACATCGTCGTGACCGCGCGAAAGCGCCAGGAGACGCTCACCGACACGCCGCTTTCGATCTCGGCCTATCGAGGCGAGGCTCTGGCCGATCGCGGCGTGCCCACATTGCACCAGCTCGATACCATCTCGCCGAGCCTCACCATCACCAACTTCGGCGCCGGCAACATCTCGGACGCGACCGTCTTCATCCGGGGCATCGGCACGGCGGACCATCTGATCCTGACCGATCCGGGCGTCGGGGTCTATCTCGACGGCGTCTATCTCGGCCGTGCCATGGGCGCGAACATGAGCCTCATGAATGTCGATCATGTCGAGGTTCTGCGCGGGCCGCAGGGGACGTTGTCGGGCCGCAACACGCTGGGCGGCGCGGTCAACATCGTCACCCGGGAGCCCGGTCAGGAGGAGCATTACGAATTCACCGGCTCGATCGCGACCCGTCTCCACGCCGCCGTCGGCTT
Organism: Sphingomonas sp. PR090111-T3T-6A; assembly: GCF_000383095.1. Taxonomy (GTDB): domain Bacteria; phylum Pseudomonadota; class Alphaproteobacteria; order Sphingomonadales; family Sphingomonadaceae; genus Solisphingomonas. Next base: position 27,739 of record NZ_AORL01000013.1, on the reverse strand, counting down.
CTATGGCAACACGCCCATCACCGACACGCTGGCCATCTCGCTGACGGGCCAGTTCGAGCACAGAAACGGGATCGGACGCTTCATCAATCTGCCGGGCGAGGACACCAAGGTCGGCGAATTCGACAAGGGCGGCGGGCGGTTCGCGGCGAAATGGACGCCCTCTCCGCGCGTCTCGGTCCTCTTCGCGATCGACGGATCGACCGGCCATTACGGGCTCAGCCCGATGAAGAATGTCATCATCAATCCGGCCGGCTCGTCCGGGCTCACCCAGGCCGATCTGCCGAAGAATGAGAATGACAATGGCACGACCAATCCGGAGATTCCCAATACGCGTTCGAAGGATCTGGGCTTCTCGCTGACGCCGACCTTCAAGCTCGACGACCATCTGACCTTCAAGCTGATCGGATCGGAGCGCTACAGCCACTATAAGGGCGGCCTCGACGACGACGATTCCCCTCTTCCTTATTCGGAGTTCCCGGAGACCGGCTACGCACGGCAATGGACCGGCGAGGCGACGCTCAACGGCGAATATGGGCGCTTCAACTTCGTGACCGGCGCCTATTATTTCCACGAGAAGGGAAACGCCGATCAACCCGACTATATCTTCGCCGGGGAGCAGGACCAGTTCTTCGTCGACCAGACGACACGGAGCTGGGCGCTCTATGCCCATGCCGGCTTCGACATCACGGACAGGCTGACCGTTTCGGGCGGCCTGCGCTACACCGACGATCACAAGCGCGCCTTCGCGTATATCGGCTGCTGCCTCAATCCAGGCGTCACCCGCCGCGACGGCTGGAACGCCGTCACGTGGGATGGCGCGGTCAACTACAAGATCACGCCGCTCATCACCGCCTATGCGACGGTGCAGCGTGGCTATGAGAGCGGTGGCTACCCTCCTCGCCCCTTCGGCGGCGCCGCGACCTTCATCCCCTATAACCCGACCTACGCGACCAACTATGAAGGCGGCATCAAGGGGCCCCTTGGCGATTTCCTGCGCTTTTCGACGGCCGTCTTCTACACCCAATACAAGGACCTGGCGCTCCAGTTCAGCCAGATCACGGACAGCGGTTTCGTCACCATCACCTCGAACGCCGGCCGCTCGCGCACCTGGGGCGCGGAATTTGAGGGCGACCTGAAGCTCAGTCCGATCCTCAGCCTCAACGCCACCGTGGGCTATAACAATGCCAGGGTGACCAAGGTCGATCCGGGCGTGATCGGCGTAGCCAAGGGCGACGTGCCGCAGCTCACGCCCAAATGGACGGTCGCGGGCGGCCTGCAGCTCCGGCTGCCGCTCGCATCGGGCAATGTCGTGACGGCGCGCATCGATGAATCCTATCGGAGCGCCATGTTCGGCCAGTCGGCCAACAACGCCTTCAACCGCATCGCCTCACGCTCGCTGACCAATTTCGACATCTCCTATGAGATCAAGGCGAAGCAGCTCACGCTCTCGGCGTTCGGCACCAACATCTTCAACAAGGTCTACGACGTGTCGCGCGTCGACCAGTTCGACGCCGGCTTCACCGAGATCATCCGAAGCAACGACCGCAGCGAGTTCGGCGTTCGGCTGCGCAAGACCTTCTAGGTCGAAAGCCGGCCATCGACGCGCTCTGCACCATGCGGTCGCAACAGAGGGAGGAAGACGAACCAGCCAACGGAACTGATCCAACGAGACCATAATAGAATATTCAGGGGAGGATAGAACCATGAGCCATCATATCGGGGCTAGGTTTGCACTGCTTTCGCTCGCGTCGACGTCCGTCCTGGCGTTGGCGGCACCGCTCCACGCGCAGTCCGCACCGACGTCGAGCGCCAACCAGGATATCATCGTCACCGCCACCAAGCGTTCGGTACTGCTCCAGAACGTGCCCTTCTCGATCAACGCGCAAACGGCGCAGGACATCCAGCGGGCCCACGCGACCACGCTTGAGGATCTGTCGCGCAACATCGCCGGCCTCACGATCCAGAATCTCGGGCCGGGCCAGAGCCAGGTCGCCATCCGCGGCGTGTCGTCGGGCCAGATCGCGCGCGACCAGCCCGGCGTGCAGGAGCAGGTCGGCGTCTATCTCGACGAATCCGTGATCTCGATGTCGCTCTTCACGCCCGACCTCGACCTCTACGACCTCAATCGCGTCGAGACGCTGCGCGGCCCCCAGGGCACGCTGTTCGGCGCCGGATCGGAAGGCGGAACGATCCGCTACATCACCAATCAGCCCACCACGTCGAAGACCGAGGCCTCGATCGAAGGCAATTTCAACGCGATCGACGGCGGCAGCATGGGGGGCTCGGCCAAGGGCATGGTCAACGTGCCGCTGACCCCGGATCTGGCGGTGCGCGCGGTCGGCTATTACACCTTCTATCCGGGCTTCATCGATGCGCGCTATCTGAACGGCACCGTCCAGAAGAACGTCAACGAGGGCTTCCGCACGGGCGGCCGTCTCGCCTTCGCCTGGAAGCCGACGGATGACATCACGATCACGCCGCGCGTGCTGTTCCAACATCTCCACGCGGACGGTTTCAACCGGCGCGACGTCTTCAACCTCTACGGCAATCCGTTCACCGATCCGCCCGTCCATCTCGGCAAGAACGAGCAGCTCCTGCTGCACCCCGAGGCCTTCGACGACAAGCTGTTCATCGCGGACAACACGGCCACGATCAAGCTGGGCGGGGTCGCGCTGACGTCGGTCTCGACCTATACCCACCGCAAGCTCTTCGTCGATCGCGACGACAGCACGCTCGACGGCAGCGTGTCGGTCGATCTCGGGCTTCCGGACGCCGCCGTGCTGCTGCCTTCGAGCCTTATCGACCGGACGCGGCTCAAGCAGTTCACCCAGGAGGTACGTCTGGCTTCCGACAATGACGGGCCGTTCCAATGGGTCGTCGGCGGTTTCTACCTCCACAATACGAGAGACTATTCGCAACGCTCGGTCGAGCCCGGCTACGACGCTTATGTCGATGCGGCGCTCGGTGCCGGAACGTCGGCGGCGGTCGCCAACGGCTTCCCGGCCGATACGCCCTATGCCTCGGAAATTCCGTACAAATTGCGCGAACTCGCCGCCTTCGCGGAAGCAACCTACGATGTGCTGCCGGTGCTGCATGTCACTGCCGGCGGGCGCTATTATGACTATAAGGAAAAACGCCGTTTCGTGTCGGGCGGCCTCTACGCCAACGGCGACAACCGCACGGATCAGACCAAGTCCAACGGGTTCACCCCGCGCTTTCTGGTGAGCTGGGATGCGACGCCGAACATCAAGGTCAACGCGCAGGCCTCCAAGGGCTTCCGTCTGGGCGGCGTCAACGATCCGCTCAACCTGCCGCTGTGCGACGGCGGCGTTCCCAACGGACCGGACGCGCAAACCTTCGGCGGCCATCCCAATTACAAGGACGAGACGCTGTGGGATTATGAGGGCGGCGTGAAGGCGCATTTCGGCCCGCTTCGGGTCAATGCCGCATTCTTCTACAACCGTATCCAGAACCTGCAGGTCACGGCGGATGCCGGCTCCTGCTCCTCGCGCGTGATCTTCAACGTGCCCAAGGCCCATGCCGAGGGCGCCGAGTGGGAGTTCGCCTACACGCCGGTCCGCGGGCTCGATCTGAACCTGTCGGGCACCTACACCCATTCGGTCTTCGATTCCACGATCGAAGGGCCGAGCGGAACGCCGGTGGCGGGCATCCGCGATGGCAACCGCTTGCCGACGGTGCCCAATTTCCAGCTGTCGGCCGGCGGCACCTACACCCAGCCGGTCAATCGCGAGAAGGGGATCGATGCCTTCATCTCGGCCTCCTACCAATATATCGGCAGCCGCTACACGCAGCCGGCCGATCAGGAGGGCAATCCGCAGAGCTTCGTGTCGAACCTGCCGTTCGGAGGCGCGAGCGGTCTGGACGCGACCGTGCTCAATCTGAGGCTGCCGAAATATGAGATCGTCAATCTCAGCACCGGGCTGCGCTTCCCGGGCCAGATGGAGATATCCATTTATGTCAACAATCTGCTGAACAAGCAGGCGCTGCTTTCCTTCGATCGCGAGCGGGGCGGCCGCGCCCGCCTCGCCTTCGATGTCAACCAGCCGCGCACCATCGGTATGACGTTCAGCAAGCACTTCTGACCGTCACGGAGCAGGGTCGTCGCCGGCCGGAAGGCCTCAACCGGCGACCCTGCCCCGATCATCGGCCGGCGACTGAATCCCGAAATGCCGTTCGAGGGCCTTCGCTCCCGTCGCCGTGATCGTGATGGTGCGGCTGTCGGGCATCTGGCGCAGCCACTGTTCGTCCAGAAACAGCCGGAGCAGCCCCCGGCCGAGCGCGCCCGCCACATGGGGCCGGCGCTCGCTCCAGTCCATGCATGGCCGGCAGAACGCCCTCTGCCGCCTGACAGGCATTTCCGGGGACGATCGATCGTCAAGGTCGAGGCCCAGGCGCCGGGCGAACTCGACGCCCGAAGCAGTCAGCACCGCGGCCTCCGGCGTCCATTCCAGATGCCCCGCCTCCACCAGAAAGTCGGCGATCCGAACGGCGACATCGCCTGCGAGATGATCGTAGCACCGGCGTGCCCGTCGCATGGCACGATCGGCGGGCCCGGAACTGACAGGCCGTGATCGGCGGGCGGCGTCGGCCACGCCCGCCACGCCCATCATGGTCTCGATCATGCGAGCAACGGCAGGCGTCGCCAGCCGGAAATAGCGATGCCGCCCTTGCGGGACCATGGCGAGGAGGCCGCCATCCACGAGCCGCGCGAGATGGCCGCTGGCCGTCGCGGGCGTGACTCCGGACGCATGGGCCAGCTCGCCTGCTGTCAGCGCCCGCCCATCCATGAGCGTGACGAGCATCGCGGTTCGGGCCGGCTCACCCACCAGAGCGCCGATCTCGGCGAGGGGAATGATGCTGCTCATGGCACCAGCATAGCGCGATCGGACGGCCGATGCTTTGGCGGCGGCCGAAACATCCGCCGGGACGAGCGCGGTATCTTCGCCTCCTCGGGAAAGGAGCCATCATGATCACCTGCATCATCCGCTACGAGATCGATCCCTACAAGCATGACGCTTTCGAGGAATATGCCCGCAATTGGGGGCGCGTGATCCCCCGGTGCGGAGCCGACCTGATCGGCTATTTCGCGCCCCACGAGGGCACGGCGACGACCGCCTACGGGATATATACGATCGAGAATCTCGCCGCCTACGAAGCCTATCGCGCCCGGCTCAAGGCCGACCCGCTTGGACGCGAAAACCTTGCATTGAGCCGGCGCGAGCGGTTCATCCGGCAGGAGGACCGACAATTCTTCACGCTGGTGTCAAACAGCCGAGCAACGATGGTATCGGAAAGCGGGAGATAGCCATGCCGACCACGTCAGAGAAACGCGCCGAATTCCGCAGGCTGCATGAGAGCGGCTTCTTCATCATCCCCAATGCCTGGGATGTGGGCAGTGCCGTTCGGCTCACGAGGCTCGGCTTCAAGGCCATCGCCTCCACCAGTGCCGGAGCGGCATGGGCCGTCGGCAAGGAGGATGGCCAGATGAGCCGCGACGAGGTGCTGGCGCACCTCCGGACGCTTGCCGACGCCACGCCCCTGCCGGTCAACGCCGATTTCGAGAACGGCTTTGCGGACGATCCCTCGGATGTCGCCGCGAACGTCGCGATGGCGGTCGAGACGGGCGTGGCGGGCCTTTCGATCGAAGACTGGTCGGGCACCGCCATGTATGAGGTCAGCCTTGCCGTCGATCGGATCGCGGCCGCGCGCGCGGCGATCGACGCGATCGATCCGGCCGTGATGCTGATCGGCCGCAACGAGAATTTCCGGGTGAAGGACATGCCGGTGCGGGAAAGCATCGACCGGGCGATCGCCTATGCGAACGCGGGCGCCGACTGCCTGTTCGTTCCCTTCCTCCTCGATCAGGGAGCCGTCGCTGAACTGGTGGCGGCCGTCGCGCCGAAACCCGTGAATGTTGTCGTCCACGACTATGATGAGACGATCCGTGCATTTGCCGATCTGGGCGTCCGCCGATGCAGCGTGGGAGCCAGCCTTGCCGGCCGGGTCTGGGCTTCGTTCGACGAGGCGGCCACGGCTCTTAGACGCGCGGAACCATAGGCTCGCAGCGCACGCCCGAGACTATCCGTGAAGGCCCCGAAGCCTGCTTTGGGGTCTTCTTGGCGTGGATCATATCGAAGGCGGCGAGCGCCACGACGATACGATGCACAACACCCGGCTTCTGTTCGACGCCGCAAGCTGAAGCCGACTTTCGCCAACGGCTGTTGCTTAATGAGGGATGTGTTGCCAGTCTCCCCATATTCTTTGGGGGCTTAAGAACTATGCGCCGAATGATGCTTGCGACACTGCTCGCCGCGACTTCCTCGATGGCCGTTGCCGCTCCAACCCCGAAGGAGCAGTTGCTGGCGCCGCCCGCAAGCGCCCGCCATTACACCATCAGTTCGACGGCCGGTAAGCATGGCGATATCTGGTCGTGGACGATGCCGGACGGCCGCCTCGCCTATCGCATGTCGATGTCCTTGCGTGGCTGGGTCACCGAAGACGATGAAGTGATGACGCTGGGCCCCGACCGGCGGCCGACCGCAATCGCGATCCGTGGCTATACCGATCAGGGCGATGCGACAGAGGACTTCAACGTCGATGCCCAGGGGAACGCCCACTGGAAGACGGTCGTCGACTCCGGCTCCGCACCCTTCGGCGACAAGCGCTACAACAGCTATGGCGGCCCGTGGCTCGCCCTCGAGCAGGATGTCAACGCGCTGGTCGCGGCGGGCAAAAAGGGCATCGACCTGCTGCCGAGCGGCCATGCCAGCATCACCATCGGGCAATCGGTGCAGATCACGGGGCCTCAGGGGCCCAAGACCATCAAGCTCGCCTTCATCAAGGGATATGGCTTCTCACCCTCTCCCATGTGGCTGGACAGCAACAACCGCTTCTTCGGCAATGCCGGCGTCATCTCGCTGCTGCCGGAGGGCTATGAAAGCGTCGGTCCCAGACTGAAGGACATTCAGGACAAGGCGACCGCCGCCATGGTGCGCAACATCGCCCACCGCTTTCTCAGCCCCGCCCATCGCACGCCGACGCTCGTCGATCATGTGCTGATGTTTGACTCGGTGGCCGGCCGCTATCTGCCGGACCGCGCCGTGCTGATCGCCGATGGGAAAGTCGCCACCGTCGGCGCGGCGGGAACCATCAAGGCTCCGGCAGGGGCCACCGTGATCGACGGGCGCGGCAAGACATTGACGCCGGGCTTGTGGGATTCGCATCAGCATGTCGGGGATGACTGGAACCTGCTCCAGAACGTCGCGACAGGCATGACCAACTATCGCAGCCCCGGATCGATGATCGAGGATGCCCACAGCATCTACAAGCGTCGCGCCGCGGGCGATCTGCTGGCCCCCGATGGTAAGATCTCGGTCATCATCGATCGCAAGGACCCGCTGGCGGCTCAGGGGGCGCTCACCGTCTCGTCGGCGGCGGAAGCCGTTGCCGCGGTCGACAAGATCAAGGCGGCGGGCCTGTGGGGCGCCAAATTCTACACCTCGATGGACCCGGCCTGGATCGCCCCGGCCGCCGCCGAGGCGCACAGGCTGGGCCTCCATGTGCATGGCCATGTGCCCGCGGGCATGCGCCCGCTCGACGCCGTCCGTGCGGGATATGACGAAGTCACGCACATCAATTTCATCATGATGCAGGCGATGCCGCAGGACGTCGTCGACAAGGCCAATACCGCCGCACGGCTCGAAGGGCCGGCCAAGTACGGCAAGGATGTCGACCTCGACTCCCCGGCCATGAAAGCCTTCTACGCGGAGCTTGCGAGCCGGCACACCATCATCGACCCCACGCTCACCGTGTGGGAGCCGCTGATGACCTCCGATGGAAGCGCGATCTCGCCCGAATATGCGCCGTTCGCTGACATCGCGCCTCCCTCGATCGTGCGCAGCTGGAAGATCGGCGGCTATCCGCTGTTCGGGGGCCTGACGCGCGCAGATTTCCGCCAGAGCTTCGACAAGATGGTGGGCCTTGTCGGCAAGCTGCATCAGGCGGGCGTCCCGATCGTCGCCGGCACCGATGGCTATGGACTTGAACTGGTGCGCGAACTCGAACTCTATCGGTTGGCCGGGCTTAGCAATGCCGAAGCGCTCCAGACCGCCACGATCATCCCGGCGAGGATGACCGGCATGGCCGACCGCACAGGATCGATCGCGCCCGGCAAGACCGCGGACATCATCCTCGTGAAGGGCGACGTCTCCAACGACCTGGCCAATCTCCGCCATGTCGAGACGGTGTTCCTGGACGGCTACCGTCTGGATGGAGAGGCCCTTCGTGAAGCCAGCGGTCTCAATGGGATGCCGAAGTAATGAGCGCGAGTTCGGAGCCCTGAGGACGTGCAGGGGAGTATGAGCGCATCGCCTCGGCTGCAGCAACCAAGCATCCAACTCATGCAGTTTCGACCAAGACCATCACCGTCCTTCCGGCACAACCACACCATCGCGGCGTGATTGTGCCGGAATGGCGGAAGCCCGTGCAGGTTTAGCCAACCGTTTCGGCCATCAGCTCAAGCAGAGCCTTCGCGCCGGGACCGGACGAAGCCGGGTTCTGTCCGGTGATCAGTAGTCCGTCGGTCAGCACATAAGGCCGCCAGTCGTCGCCCTTGGAATAGAGGCCGCCCTTCTCCCGCAACATATCCTCGACGAGGAAGGGCACGACCTTGGTGAGGCCAACAGCCTCTTCCTCGGTGTTGGTGAAGCCCGTCACCTTCCTGCCCCGCACCAACGGCGCGCCATCGGGCGCCTTGACGTCACGAAGCACGCCCGGCGCATGGCAGACGAACGCCACCGGCTTTTCCGCCGCGACGAATGCCTCGATCAGGCTCACCGAATTCCGATCCTCGGACAGATCCCACATCGGGCCATGCCCACCGGGATAGAATACCGTGTCGAAATCATCGGCCGAGACGCTGTCGAGCCGCACGGTCGAGGCGAGCTGCGCCTTCGCATCTTCGTCCGCTTCGAAGCGATGCGTCAAATCGGTCTGGAAATCGGGTTCATTGCTCTTGGGATCGAGCGGCGGCTGGCCGCCTTTGGGCGAGGCGAGCACGATCTCGTGGCCGGCATCCTTGAAGATGAAATAGGGCGCGGCCAACTCCTCCAGCCAGAAACCGGTCTTTCGGCCAGTATTTCCGAGCGTGTCGTGAGAGGTGAGGACCATCAGGATTTTCATCATTACCTCCTTCATTTCCGGATGCTCAAAGGTCGGCGGAAATCTCCGTGATCTCGGTCGCGCGCGCCGCACGAAGCGCAGTGGCGCCCTGCGACGACACCTTTTCTAAGCCCAACCCGAAATCGAATGAATGCCCATTGGGCGGTAGACACCATTCCGAATGATGATCGAATTCGGTCTACCGATGCAGGCTGCGCCCCCGCATGAATCTTTATGGCCGGAGACAGGCCTATGCTTCGAAGCCGGCATCCGATTATGTCGTGTTCCTGTCTCGGAGAAGCTCGATGGCCGTAGCTGGCGACAAGGAATCCAGGAGGAAGATCGAGCTGGACGACGTGGTGGACGCGCTCCCCGCACTCGTCTGGACGACGACGCCGGACGGACGGTGCGACTTCAGCAATCGCCGCTGGTGCGGCTATACCGGCCTCAACGATGAGGAGGCGCTGGGCCATGGATGGCAGGCGGCGCTCCATCCCGATGATCTGCGCATTCTGGTCGAGGGCCTGGACGCCATGGCGCAATCCGGCATCGGCCGGGACATGGAAGCGCGATTACGGCGCGCCGACGGCGAATATCGCTGGTTCCTGCTGCGCCCTTCCCCGCTGCCGGACGCTGGTGGCGGCCGCCACTGGTGCTAGCTCGGCCTCGATGCGGATGCAGGCAATCGGCGGAAGGCGCCATAGTGCTTTGGTGTCGGTGTTCCCAGCCCACCCCATCACCGGCTACCGACGCGAAAATATGTATATACCAACGTGCAATAGTGGTCCGGCGCGAAGGACCCACAATGGCCGCGCCTGTCCGTGATGGACGGGCAGCGCATCGCAAAGGGGACAGCCTTTTGGCTTGCAGGAAGAATATCGTCCTCGCGATCGCGCTGACCGCCTCCGTGACGATCATCCCTGCCGCGGCTTGCGCGCAATCGGCCACGCCTCCGGCACAGCAGGCTGCCGACACTCCGCCTCCCGAGAAGCCACCCTCCCCCGAGCCCAGCCTGCTCGACAAGGTGCTCCGGCGGCACAGCGGAGACCTTTCGCCCGCCAATGAGCAGGCCGACACGCAACGTCCCCCGCCGCCCGGCTTCGCCGGCGACTGGTTCGGTCTGAAGCCACGCTTCGCCGATGCCGGCATCGGGCTGACCGGCCGCTATGTTTCCGAGGCCGCATGGAACTATACGGGCGGCCGCCGCCGCGACATCACCGAGGCGGGCCAGCTCGACATCGGCCTGCTGCTCGACATGCGCAAACTCGCTGGCATCGACGGCACGTTCCAGGCGACCATCACTTATCGGCGCGGCCATCAGCTCGATCAGCGGGCCGGCCTCGGAACCTTGCAGGAGGTGCAGGAGATCTACGGCCGTGGGCAGACATGGATGCTCACCCAGTTCTGGTATGAGCAGACCATCCTCCATGGCGGTATCGACATGAAGCTGGGCCGAACCTCACCGGGCGAGGATTTCGCGGCCTTCTCCTGCTCCTTCCAGAATCTGAGCTTCTGCGGATCGCAGCCGGGCAATCTCGTCGGCAATTACTGGTATAACTGGCCAGTCAGTCAATGGGGCGGCCGCTTCCGCGCAAAGCGTGGCAAGGTCTACGCCCAGATCGCCTTCTACGAGGAAAACCCCCGCAACCTCGATCCGGTGTTCGCTATCGGCCATTTCAGCGGCGCGACCGGCGTGCTCATACCAGTGGAACTGGGCGTCGCGCGCGGCGGCGAGGATGGACGGCCGGTCGGCTCCTACAAGCTCGGCGGCTGGGTGAGCACCGCCAACGCGGCGGATGTCTTCCTCGACGTCGACCGCCGCCCCATCGTGCTGACCGACCTGCCCCCGCTCGAGCGCTCATCCGCCTATGGCCTGTGGGTGAATATCCAGCAGCAGGTGACCGGCCGCTCGGCGCAGGGCAAGAGCATATCCGGTCTCACCGTCTTCCTGAACGTCACGCAGGCGGACCGGCGCACGTCCACCATCGACAACCAGATCGCGGTCGGCCTGTTTGAGAAGGGGCTCTTCCCCTGGTTCACCGAGGATGTGCTGGGGCTGGCCTTCGCACGCACCCACGTCAACGGCAGGATCGCGCAGGCCGAACGGCTGGCCGGCGAAGCGGTGCAGCATTCCGAATATGCCGCCGAGCTTTATTACGGCTTCCATCCGCGCAACTGGCTGGAGTTGAGGCCTAACCTGCAATGGGCCCACCATGCGGGCGGCTATCGGAATGTGCGTGAAGTCGGCGTAATCGGCCTCAAGACGGCGCTCACGCTCTGATCCCATCACGGGAGGAGACGCATGGTTCCATGCCAGCACGATCATCGGAACGCCATCGTGCATCTCCAGCGCGAAGCCTTGCGTGAGCGCAGTGCTGACATGTCCATGTGATGCCGATCGGAAAGCGAAGGTGGTCGCCTTCAACAATGGCGGCTCGGCTTCACGAACTTGAGCCGAAGCCGGGCTTCGCCGACTCCGCTGCTCAGTCCTTCGGGTAATCCCAGACGTCGGGTGGCAGCTTGTCCTTAAGTGAAGCATACATGGCATCGCGGAACAGCTTCACCGCCGGAAATGGTCGCAGCGCAATCGTGCGCTCCACGATCAGACCTTGATCGTCGTCGACGATGATTTCGAAGCTTTCGATCTTGTGGCCGTCCATCGTGCCCTCCCAGCGCAGGAAGGTCGTGCACTCGTCGAGCCTGAATTCGGCCGTGTAGGCGCCGGGACCGCGCGTCGAGCTTGATTGGGCGAAAATGGCCGCGATCGCATCGCGCCCCCTGATCGATTGTGCCAGGATCGGACTGTTGAAGACGATGTCCCCGGCGAGCAACTCGCGAACCTGCACAGCGGTGGCGCTGCCGGATTCTCTCAATTTGCGAAGCGGATGCATGGACACTCTCCTGCTCTGTGAGCTCATCATAGATAGAGAGCTAGGCAGGTTTGGCTTTGTCGAGCAGCCCTCCAAAACGAGAACCAGCCTCCCGGCAGTTGGCGCTTGTATTTCGGCTGCCCAACATGGGACACCGTTATTAAAGACGTCACGGCTATCATGACTTGAGAGGCAGCTTACCGATTTGGCTGCCTGCCGCGTCCCCGAGCCTCCGCCTACTTGCTTCGCCCACCTTCCATCCAGTGGAGACGAAGCATGATTCGCCTATCCTCGTCCGCTAACGGGCGCATTCTCACGGCGATCGCCCTTACCAGTGCGATCGCTTTCATCCCGCTGTCGGGCGCTACCGCGACTAAGCCCAGCGGGCTGTCGGTCGCCACCGTTGCTGCGACCACTGACGAGGGCGGCGACACGGCCATCCGGCCCTTCCATTTCTACGCCACGGACGCGCAACTTGCCGATCTGCGTCGGCGCATCGCCGCGACGCGCTGGCCGGACCAGGAGACGGTCGGCGATTACAGCCAGGGCGTGAAGCTCGAGACGATGCGCAAGGTCGCCGACTATTGGGCCACCCGATATGACTGGCGCAAGGCCGAGACACGGCTCGACGCGCTGCCACAGTTCGTCACGACCATCGACGGCGTCGAGATTCACTTCATCCATGTACGCTCGAAGCAAAAGAACGCGCTGCCGGTGATCATCACCCATGGTTGGCCCGGTTCGATCATCGAGCAGACCAAGGTCATCGGTCCACTGACCGACCCGACCGCTTACGGCGGCAAGGCTTCGGATGCCTTCGACGTCGTGATCCCTTCACTTCCCGGCTATGGCTTCTCGGGCAAGCCGACGACGACGGGTTGGGACCCGCAGCACATCGCGCGCGCCTGGGCGATCCTGATGAAGCGCCTGGGCTATACCCGTTACGTTGCGCAGGGCGGTGACTGGGGCAATGCCGTGACCGAGCAGATGGCGCTGCAACGGCCCACAGGGCTGATCGGAATCCACACCAACATGCCGGCGGCCGTTCCGCCCGAAATCGAGGCGGCGCTACATTCGGGCCAGAAGCCGGCCAATCTTTCCCCCGACGAGCAGCGCGCGTGGGATCAACTCGATACCTTCTACAAACATGGCCTCGGCTACGCGCAGGAAATGGCCGGCCGCCCGCAGACGCTCTATGGCCTCGAGGATTCCCCGATCGGTCTCGCCGCCTGGATGATCGATCATGACGCGGCCAGCCAGGCGCTCATCGACCGCGTGTTCAACGGCCAGACGGAGGGACTGAGCCGAGATGACATCCTCGACAACATCACGCTCTATTGGCTGACCGACACGGCGGTCTCGTCGGCGCGGCTTTACTGGGAGAGCAAGCTCGCCTTCTTCGCGCCGAAGGGTGTGCAGCTCCCGACCGCGATCAGCGCCTATCCCGACGAAATCTATCAAACGCCGCGAAGCTGGGCCGAGAAAGCCTATCCCAAGCTAATCTACTATAACCGCCTGCCGAAGGGCGGCCATTTCGCGGCTTGGGAGCAACCGCAGTCCTTCGCCCAGGAGCTTCGGGCCAGCTTCCGCCCGTTGCGCTGAACGAGGAGGTGCTGATGGATAGGGGACGACGGCGATCGCCGCCCCTGTTCGTCAGCACCCTAGCCGGTGGTGAACCAAAGGATTATCATCGCGGGGCGCGAACGAAGGGGACCTCGTGGATCGTCTCGATGCGATGCAGGTGTTGCTGGCTGTCGTCGACGCCGGCAGCCTGTCGGCTGGAGCCCGTAAACTCAATGCCCCATTGCCGAGCGTCAGCCGGAAGGTTGCGGATCTCGAGCGCCATCTCGGAACGCGGCTGCTGATCCGGACAAGCCGAAACATCCAACTCACCGATGCGGGTCGGGACTTCATCGAGGCGACCCGCCAGATCATCGCGCAGCTCAACGAAGCGGAGTTGCGTGCGTCCGGCGAATATGAGGTACCGAGAGGCGAGCTGTCGATCACAACTCCGATGGCATTCGGCCGCGAGGTGGTGCTGCCACTCGCCTATGAATTTCTGAACGACTATCCCGAGATCAACCTTCGGTGCCTGTCCGTCGATCGGCCGGTGCAGCTGCTGGAAGAGCGTATCGACGTGGGTTTCCGGCTGGGCGAACTGGCGGACAGTTCTCTCTACGCGACCAAGCTCGGCGATTTCTCCTGGGTCACCTGTGCCAGCCCGGCCTATCTGGAGCGCAAGGGCGTCCCTTTGAGCCCGGACGATCTCACGCAGCATGATGGCGTCGTATACGATCATTTGCCGAACGTATGGACTTACCAGCAGAATGGTCGCAGGATCGAAGCGGCACCCAGAATTCGCGTCTGCACGTCGACGAGCACCACCTCCGTCAGAGCAGCGGTCCAGGGCATGGGCCTTGTGCGCGCGGCGAGCTATCAGGTCGCGCCCAAGATATGGTCGGGCGAACTCGTGTCGGTGCTGGACGCCTATAATCTGGCACCGAAGCCCGTGCATCTGGTCTATGCCCGACAAGGATTGCTACCCGCCAAGGTCCGGGCCTTCATCGACTGGATGACCCCACGGATGCGCTCGGCCATGGTGGAACTGCTCGACCTCCGGGCACGCCTCCCCGCTGCGGAGACGCCGGCCCCGCTGGTGGTTGCGGAGCCGGTCCGCATCGCGGCTCGTGACAGGGCGATCCGGCTGGAGCGGGACTGATTATCGCGGTTCGACGACCTGGCGCAGCGCCTCGACATAGGTCCGTAACTTCATCAGTTCGTCCTGCAGCGGCGCCAGCTGACGGGCAACGATCCATTCGATGCCGGCTTCGAGCGCGCGGTCGTCCGTCCGTTTTTCCTGGATGGCGTTTCGCATCGTATGTCCTTTCGGGAAGGGTGCGTCGCCTTCCGCCGACGCACGGATTTCAAGCGAGCGCCGCATCGAGGGCGCACGGGTGCAGGGCGACGCTGGTCTCGATCCCGCCCCGGACCATCTTCGAATAAGGACACGTCTCGTGCCCGGCTTCGACCAGATGGGTTGCAATCTCGTCCGCGATGCCGGGAATGACCGCGTCGAGCCGGGCGGCATAAATGATCATGGTGCCTCTCCTGTCTGTCGTGAGTGGAAGAGGATGTCAGGCGCCGGCACGATAGCGGGGTGCCGGCGTCGTGGTGGACAGCTTACCGAACATAGCCTGGCGCGCCGCCTCATAGGTGTCGAAGAGACCGCCATCCTGCAGGGAGGGAATGGTCGCGAACTCGCCGCTATCGAGGCCGACGAGTGCAGCATCGACGAGAGCCTCGCCACGCATCACGATGGCGCTCGGCAGCAGTTCAACGGGCCGACCGGCGATGGCCCAGAAATCGGTGGCGGTGGCGCCCGGCAGGACGACCTGCACCCGGATGCCCGCTCCCGAGAGCTCGTGTTGCAGGCTCTGGCTGAACGCCAGGACGAAGGCCTTGGTCCCGCCATAGACTCCGTTGAGAAGCTCGGGATTGATCGCCACGACTGAGCCTATGTTGATGATCGTCCCGCTGCCGCAGGCGACGAGCTGGGGTACTACGGCATAGGTCAGGCGAGTGAGTGCCGTGACGTTGAGCGCGATCATGGCCTCCATCTGATCAACGTCGGATTCAATGAGCGTCTGAGTGCCGCCAAGGCCGGCATTGTTGACGAGCATCGAGATGTCCGGCGTCGTCCTCAGGAAGGCCTCAACGCGCGCGAGATCCGATGCGTCCGCGAGATCGGCGGGAAGCAGATCGACCGCTCGGCCGGTTTTTGCGCGAATCCGGTCGGCGATCTCGGCCATCCTGTCAGCGTTACGTGCGACCAGGACGAGATCATACCCGCGCTCGGCAAGGCGATCGGCATATATCGCGCCGATCCCGCTCGAAGCGCCGGTGACGACGGCAACGCCTTTTACATGTGTCATCATCGCAACTCCTCTTGGACTGCGAGGCGCGACGGCTTGGACGACGCCTCGTGATGCGGATGATTTAGACTTGGGCGATCACGGGCGGCAGTTGCCCAAATTGAAAGGCTGCCTCTCGCCGGGGCCGGATTGTCGGCGTTGGGCTTCCGCGCCAGCTTGAAGCGGGTGATCGCGGAAAGATGACTGGCGCGAACTCGTCGGCGGTCGGCGGCTCGGCTAGGGACATCTTGCCCGAGGCAGTCAGACAGCGTGCATGTCAAGCGTACGGATGACGGGGCCTATATCACCGTGAAGAGACCTCGTGCCGGGATCATCCACGCAGAGTTCGAATATGAGATTCCCGTCAATGACGCGGCGGAGTGCTGGCTTTTCTCTGCGGCCCTCGTCGAGAAGACGCTATTTTGTATAAGGCACCCGGATGTTGTCTGGGAGATTGACGTTTTCGGTGGCAACGCGGACGGCATCGTGATCGCAGAGGTTGAGCTTGCCAGCGACGACCAGTGTGTGACGCCGCCGGAGTGGATCGGCCGCGAGGTTTCTCACGACCCCCGCTATTGCAATCCTATGAGCTTGCGCAGGCCCCTCTCAGGGGTCGCCCAAGGCTTCACCATCGCAACTCGAACCTTGTTGAGATAGGTCAGTCTCGCCTGATGCTTGTCGGTCATGGGCCCTCTCGCAAAGCTGAAGGCCCAGCACAAGCTCGCAATCGGGTCGGCATAGCTGCTGAACTGGACCTGGCCACTAACGCTGGTCTGCTGCCGACCAATCGCAGGCGTTCAGCCACATAATCCATTCCTCCAAACCTTGCCGTTCCGCAGCTTGATAGATGCTCCCGGAAGGCAGCTTTCGGGACGACCGATCTCGATAGCTCCTGCTCACCTTCTCTGTTTTTGAGGCAGACCGTCAGCGATCTCGTAATAATCTCCCTTGTCTCCCACGAAGATGTGCATCCTGAGTTTGGTGGCCGTGGGATCATCAAAGGCGCCCATGGCGACGGAAACCCAGTCGCGATGTATCGGCTCCCAAAACAGGGATGATCCGCATTGGGAGCAAAACCCGCGTCGGATATCGTCCGATGACTGAAACCAGGAGACATGCTCACGACCAGACACGTGCAAGGTCGGTTTCAGCACGTCGGTTGAAGCAAAATAGTGCCCCGAATGCTTCCGGCACTGCGAACAATGACATGCCTCGGGAGGCGACAGATCGCCTGAAACGGTGAATGTGACAGCGCGGCATAAACACGAACCATGGTGCATATCTGGCTCCTCAACCGTTCAACCCGATGATGCTAGCCGTAACCGGGTCTGAAATTGGGCATCGGCGGCAGTAGCACGAATGACCGTTGAGGACGTCCGCTGCCAGAACAATCGCAGCGACGCCAGTCGCCGCTATTGCAAGTGCAGACGCCGTTCCGAAAATCCCAAAGATGATCGCAAGCCAATAGCATGTGGGGATTCTCGTCGAGAAAATCAGACGCCTTGCCCAACTCTAGTGCGCATGTTGGAAGAGTGTGATGCTGAGACCATTCGGCCGGAGGCCTCTCGGATTCTGTCGCGTCTCATCGAGAGCGTGACGATCTATCCGTCCGGCGAGCGTGGCCCGGAGGTGGAGGTGGTCGCGGATGTCGTGGGTTTGGCGGCGTATGCCACAAACGACAACACCCGCCCGGGCGTGGGCTCGGGCGGGTGTTCTATATGTTGGGTTTTGGTTGCGGGGACAGCAGTCGACCCATGCCGGCGGCGCCACCTAACAGCCTGATACGTCTTATGAATTTCAATAGGCCCATCACCGGCACCCCAGCCGATACCCCTTCTCACCGCAAGATGCGATGAGACGCTCCTAAGCCGCGATGAGATGAGCGACTCCTCGTGCGCGCAGACGGAATCAAAGCTGCCGGACAGCAAGCGCCCTCCATCTCAGCCAGTCCGAGCGCTTTGTCATACGCCCGAATCCAGACTGACCGCATTTCTAAATCAGTTGATCGTCGAGCTATGGATGTCGGAAGGTGCTCAGGCCGGTGCTTAACGCGCCGGGTTGAAATCGCCGATCTGTTTCTTTCGCGCGCTTTCGGTATCCCCGATCACCTTCCGTACTTTCATGAAAAATTGGCAATGCCCGTTTTCCACTGTTTCCGCTGAGGACAGCAACGCATAAATCCGCTTAGGCTAAAATGGAAACAATGCGGATGTCGGTTCGGGCGCTGCCGTTTCTGCTTACGATGCTGTCATGCATGGCGCTTCCCATGCTGAAGTCGTATATTGGCATCATAATGCTTTGTTTCGCGTTGGAGAATTAGCGTGGTCATGTACGTTCCAGATTCCCAAGTTCAACAGACAATCATTGTAGAGGCTCGCTCCGCGCTTAACGGCGTAGACGGCTGCTCCTCTGTCCCTGGATTTAGCGCTGGCGATATTGATCCGGGGGCAAAATACCTGCTTTTCGGACAATACAATGGGACAACCGAGTTTCCTCAGCAATTCGGCAATGTTATTTGCGATCTGAGCCGCACCAGAGCTTTGACGATCGCCCTTGATTGGCCGACTGAATATTCACAGACGTTCTCAAACTATATTTCAGATGCACAGCCGAACGCGGATGATGCTCTTCTGGCACTCCCCGTTTGGGATAAAGGCTCGACCGATGGGCGGTCGAGCGCGGCGACATTACGGCTCTTGCAATTATTGCGCCGCCTCCGGCTCGCCGGGCGTGATATCGAGGTTACTGCTTTCATTCCCTCGGTCCCTGGAGACCAGAACGATTTTGAGGCTGGAATAGCGGGTCAACTAGAAGCGATTTCAGCGAAGGGCCGATTAGTCGTCGCCTTGATGGGCAGTCTGCATGCAACGAAGCAAGAAGTTCCTGATCCACGAAATACTCTTCCTCCGAAGATGATCGATCCTGCGGCGGATAGACTTCCAAAAGATCAAGTTATATCCATACACTTCGAATCAAAGGGCGGAACGGCTTGGGGCCTTGGTGGGCCTCATAAGGTCCCGGTGTTTGGCGGAGGTCAAACCTTGTGGTCACTTTATGCCAATACTATAAACGGTTTTGATGGGCGACTGTTCATCGGTGGACAAGTCACAGCATCAGCTCCCTATAAGCAATAGATGCAGATCATCCCTTGGATAAGAATAACTTACGTATGCTGATTTTGATCGTGCGTCCTAGCGGATCGAGATAGGCCGGTTGATAGCCAAGTGGTGTATCGCCGTTCGCATCATGGACATGCTGGCGACTGTCGAGAATGTTGTTTACTGATAAAATAAGTCGCAGACCTCGCGCCCAATACTGACTTACCAGCGAAGCCCGCTGACCAAAGTTGATGAACAATCGAAAATTTGCTGTAGCTAACGAAGAGAAATGGATGTTCCCAGTCGGCGAATCAGCACCGTCTTTAACAGTAGTAGCGCTTTTCCACTGGCCGGTCAGTCTTGCGCCGATGCCGTTGTTTGAATAGCCGAGTTGCCATTCCAACTCGTGCTGAGCCTGCCCTCCACCCGAGCCGGTTGTGCCCCCGTCAAGCAGATCCAGTTTTGGCCCACCTTGGCGGATCAGGATGTCATCCCGGAAAAACCACGTGTGGTAGAAGCCGAATTGAAGTCTGCCGTCCTGAACACGCTTCTCACTACCCTGCGCAGGGCGTTGAACGAGGGGCCCAGCCGCCGATTGTAAGGCACGATAGGCATTGACGATCTTGGTCGACGACGCGAGCCTCTCGGTTAAGTTGAAGCCCCACCGCAACTCCTGCCGCATTTCTCGAGCGAAATTGACCGGACGCTCGTCGATTTCTAGGAGATCACCTTCCGCATCACGAGTGAAGCGGTTCGGGAAAGCCGCCTCGATCGCCGCAGTTGTTGAGGGGAAGGAGGCGATCGCGTCACGGATACTGCTGTGAATGTAGTTGACAGTGATAGTGAAGTCGGTTTTTCTCAACGGCTTGATCGTCAATCCAAGTTTTTCGACATGTCTATGATCTGAACGTAAGTCCGGATTACCGCCAGCCGATTCCGTAACATCGAGCGTTCGGCCTGTGTAATAATCAAAAATGGGCACGTCTGGGGTCACTACTAAGGGGTTGCCAAGCTGCTGGACGCTAGGCGCGCTCTCGTCGTAAGTGGTCGAACCGATGATTTCGATCCCATCGATCGGCCCCCAGCTGAATCCGTAGCCCGTCGAAGTCAACGTATCGAAATGCGAGAGCTGATCTACGGCAAAGTTCGCATTGGTAGAAAGACTTCCAATCGCACCAAGTACATGGTTGCCGCGGCTAGTAAGCGGAATATCCAAACTAATTTGGCTACTGATGTCGCTTCGGAAAAGCGAAGCATACTGCTTTACCCCGCCCCGTAACGAATTCGAGCCAAAGTCGCTCGCCGTTACACCGATCTTCGCCGTAGCAGCAAGCGCGCCGGCCGGCAGTTGTAGGATCGGACCGCTGCCGACGAACTGGAAATTGCCGCTACTGGAGATCGCCCGCGCCCGTGACGTCGCAACATCCCCAAGCCAGGCCGCCGGGATTTTCCCGAACGGATTTCGGGTGGGATCACCGTCTTCAAATGCGCCTTGTAGAGCGGTGCTATCTACCCCGGTTTGGGCGAGAGTGAGGGTGTTACTATAGTCGTAGGTGCCGGTGAAGGAGAGGCGCCATCTCGCTATGTCACCATCAAGGCTGACGCCGAGGTGGCTACTAAGCGTCGTCACCGTCTGCCTGAGTGGTTGCGGGTCGAGATAGCGGTCGAGTTCGACGTCGTCGGTGAAAGGCGAAAAGGGATCGGTCGATGGCAACACGAGCCGCGAACCGGGCAGACCACGCAACGAATCGCTCTCGGACAGATCGAGCGTGCCGTTCATCGTGCCGCTGATCCGGTCAGTAATGGGCGTCGCGAAAATCGAGTTGAGCGAAAGCGTACGGCTCGCCGGCACCAGCGTGCGATACGATGAGACGTTGCTGGCATTCAGCCGACTGGCAAGCGGCACGAAATCGTCCAATTCGGGCGTCCCATTCGCCGCAGATGCGGGAACACCAGCCGCAGTGACGGTTCTGCCTGCTTCCAAGCTCAACGCAGGGTCGATCTCACCGCTGGGTAGCAGGCCGATGATGTTCCCCGTAAAGTCATAGGGGCGGTCACCGGCGAAAGATCCGATGCCACGCTGGTGCTCCGTAAGGTGTCCTGTCTCGGCAAGCTTCGCGTCGAAATTGAGCCGCGTGTCACCACGAATGCGTAGAAAATCGAGGCTGGCCGTTCCGCTTCCACCGCCGCCCTCCGTAGTAAGGGTGCCGCTGCCTTCTCCTGTCGTGGCACGGAAGCGCCGGCGAAGCACGAAATTTACTACACGCTGATCAGCGGCATAGCCGTACTTGAGAGCGACTTCCTCGGGGAGTACATCAACCCGCAATATAGCCTCGGCGGGGATATCCCTGATCTCGGTGAAGCTCGAAATGCGTTTGCCGTTGAGCAGAAGGATTGGGGATTCGCCGCCACGGCCCCGATCGCTTCGGATTTGGGGTGCAAGCTCATCTAAGATGTCGGACACCGAACTGATACCGAGTGCTCGGATGTCGGCCGAACTATATTCCAATTCGGCGGGAACGCCTCCCGCGACGGCACCAACCGGACGCTTGCCACGAACCAAGATGTCAGCACCGTCCGGATCGGAAGGGTCTGCGGCTATAGAACCACGTGAGAATGGAGGCGCCGGCGCCGGTTGCGCGGCCAAGGGCGCAGCAAGACTAGCAGCCACCTCTGCCACGCCGATCAGGTAACTTCCCGCTATCAGAACGAAACGCAATCACAACCCCCGTCATAAACAGCACAGCCACGCTCAATTGGTCTGCGCAGGCGCATTGGAATCCGTCAAAGCCGCCAAGATGACAAACGTACTATACGACAGAGGTCTGCCTCAAATCCGTCGTTGCGCCTTTCTTTCCAGAACAATGCGCCAAACAGCCGACACATTTTGAATGTATCGGATTAGCGCTTGCCAATCGTCCTGACGTTCCACCCGACGCAGAGCCAATAACCACCCGCCCATGGAATATTGACGAGTCTCATAAAGAGGCAGGTAATCAAAGCCAGGGACGATCATCCGAAACTGCCAATTTAGCATTATCCGGCCTACGCGGCCGTTACCGTCACGGAATGGGTGAATGACCAAGATCATGTTGTAGATATATATCGCTGCCAAGAGCTGCGAACTTTCGCCCAGCTCGCGCGCCGTTCTCACGACTTTTGCGAACAACGGGAGGATCTGATCGGATGGCGGAAAAAGCTTCCTTGTTCCCATATCGTCGGCGGTCGAAAATATATTTCCAGGCCGAACATGAGCCAACTCGCTCAGCGAGAGTGATTGGACAGCTAGAAGGGCGTCCAGAAAAGATTTATCAGAGCGCAAGACATCGCTTAGCGCAACGCCATCTAAGGCCCTTAACGAGCCCCTTTCCCCCAAGGTCCGGTTTTGGAGAGCGCAGTGTGTTTCGCTGCGTGGAAGATAGCTCGACAAGGGATCTTCAAGTGCGCTGAACATTGCCGGATCAGACGCGAAGCTATATGCAAGATCATCAAGTATGTTATTGAAGTCATACGCACCCTGCGCAGCTATGGTCATCGCCTCGAGTTCCAGATCGCGTAACAATCCGCATTCGACCGATGGATCTCCAGGGACACGTATCTCCAAAAGTCTAGCCATATTTTGCCTTCGCTAGCGAGAATCTATGGGATGTGTGGTCAATGCTTCAGAGCATCCTGAATCCACTGGCTATATTCATCAATAAGCTTTGTGTCGGCCGGCCGTGGGAAACCGTATCGGTGAGCCACCACGGCTCCTGCTCTTCGCACCGATACGGATGGGAAAAATTCGATCGCCTCGCCCAAAGCAGTGAGTTCCCGATGGCTCTGCTTCGATAGGAAGGCATAATAAAAATTCCATCTCCCTGAGTCGATTTTCTCAAGCTCACCAATAAGGTCGAACGCTCCTTTGCATGGCTCGCAGTGAGCTTTCGCAAATAGAATGACAGATAGACCATCTCCTCCTGACGCCAATCCTATACCATCGAACTGTGGTAAAATCTCGACAGGCATTTGCAGAACCTTCTAGGTTAGGCGGTCACGGTGTGAACAAACTATTCGCGAAGACTTTACGATTCCAATTTAGACCGTTGGCCGTCTTCAACCCGTGGCAAGTGGCTTAGGAACTCCTCGGCGGCCTTGGGAGAATGACGATCTTTGCTAGCACTTCGTCACCCAACTTGGTCGGATGACGAAGGCCGCTAGCAGAACGACTTAGCAGTCGTATTGGATCTCGCGGCATCCATCACCGCAATCGGTGATGCAGCCGCAATCATTCCAGTCGTCACCGTCGTCGGTGGTACCGGCGCCGCCCGCGACCAACATTAGCTGATCGTCACTCAGCTCGGCAAGCGGTTGATTCTGAGAAGCCTCGTTCTTCGAGAAAAGGAAATGCCCCACTTAACGCCTCCATCACTTATTCGCGCACATTGCGCGAGTCGATAAGGATTGTGATGGAAGTATAGGAGTCAATGTATATTGACCGCCAAAATGAACATGTCCAAGTTTTAATGATTATAGTTTCACGTTTGTAACTATATTTCAGCCTCGACATCAGTTTTATCGGCGTTCGGTGATATGCGGAGGCTCATGAAGCACTGGGCAGTTTTCGGTAATCCGTCTGATCCACATGTACGCCGGGTGTGCGGATGTTTGGCGGCCATGGGCGTCAAGGTCGGTATATATACGCCAATTTCTGACTATCGATCCTCACCCGATCCCGTTTCCCTAACATTGAGTAATGCATCGATCTCAGAGCAGATCATCCTGCCACAATATGGAGGCGGTTTCGTCAGTGGCCCAATTAGAGATTTTAACTGGTGGTTCCGAAATAAATTCCATTCGAGCACGGTTGCCTGCGAGGATGACCAGCGGAAGCATTTTGAGGTGGCGACGAGAGAGGCCTATGTAAGTGGTCTAGTTGAATCATTCATGTTGAGGGTTATAAACGGTGGCCAGCACAGGGTGGTCCTTAACAGGAAGATAAATCAGCTTGCAGCGGCCCGGACGTGCGGTTTCAATATCCCATCGACAATCGTCAGCAGTAGTCGGGACGACATCGCTGAATTTATTCGATATAACGGGGCCTGCATCGTGAAGCCTTTAGATATAGCCGGAGCGCCGGGATTTCCGGCCGAGGGGAGTGATGAGGGACAGCGGTCAATTTTTATTATGACGAATGAGATTACAGGTTCAGAAGTTCAAGCTGCGCTAGCGGACCAATTTTTATCAGCCCCTATGATTGTTCAGGAGCGCTTAGATAAAATCCATGAATTAAGGGTCGTTTGCTTTCACGATGACATCATTGCATACAAGATACAGTCACAGAACGTCGAAAATGCAAGACTGGATTGGCGCAGGGCGGAGAAAGATCCGCGTCTTGCGATCACTCAGACTGAGTTAGACATGTGTACTTCTTCTGCAATCAAGAAGTATCTTGCTGATCTTAAGTTGGATTCCGGTGTATTTGATTTTGTTGTAACGAAAGAGGGTAAGATCGTGTTCCTCGAATGCAACCCGTCGGGGCAGTGGGCAATTCTTGACGGTCCGACTGAGGGGGCAATCTCGAGGATGTTCGCCCGTAACATGGCTTCCATGTTGGATAGGGGGTCGCGGGCATGACGTCAGCGGTTCGTTTGAATTCACAACCTCGCAAGCAGTGCAGGCCTTTGCAGAAAAATTTAGATGCCCGAACCTGCTCTTTTGAAAGCAGGGATCGGAAGGGTTTTCCGCCTATGGGCGACATTCCGTAGCGGCTGGGCTGGCATACCACGCACGTGCCCGAACGGCGCGGAGACTTCCGTAAAACTCTCTCGTGCGGTGGCCGAATCTTCGTCCGACCTGTCAACTGCGATAGAAGAGATGCGATGGAACCCAAGGCGCTCGGCCTCTTCCGAGAAGAGGCCATTCGGAGCCGCTCCGTTAGGATTTACGGGGAAGTCTTCGGAGGTGCTCCGCAGACGCTTTACCGACTTTCGGGGTTGCTCATCGCTTCCATCGCCGTACTCGGGATTTTCGTGACTGTCCACGCTTCGGGCTTCCGCGAGCCTCTCGTTGGTGTCGTTGTAGGTCTGCGAGACAGGACACCAAGAGACGCGACGCTGATCCTGGTACGGCTTCCCAATCGGCATGAAACCGTCCCCAATCTGCATCTTGGGCAGATCGTCCAAGCGAAGCCTCTAGGAACCTATCGAATCGATACCGAAACCCCTGACCTCCGGGTCGTTTCGTTGGAAGCGATTCTACCGGCCGCGTCTAATGGCAACCGTCGCTCTGGGACGGATCGCGTCGTCACTCTCGAGATGTTGCCCCATCTGTTTGCTCCACGGTCGAGTAACCGCGCGCACTTCGTAACTGGCTCGAGGATAGTTATTTCGGGTGAGCGCGAGACGTTCTTCAGTTGGCTGCGTGAAGCGAAACTCACGTCCCATTGAAATCGAACAGGAGCCGGCCTTCTATGCGATCGCGTATCAAGAGAATTAAGCAGGTGGAGACGGCGGAGTGTGGGGTGACCTGCGTTGCAATGGTGGCCGGATATTTCGGCCTCCATATAGACCTCTCGATCCTAAGATCGGCTGGTCAATCCGCCAGAACGGGCGCGACGCTGAAAGATGTCGTCTCCATTGCCGATAGCGTCGGTCTGAGCTGCCGGCCGGTCTCCCTCGACCTTCCGGACATGGACCGGCTCGCGCTCCCCGCCATCCTGCATTGGAATATGAACCATTTCGTGGTTCTGGAACGCAAGCGGCTAGGACGATACCTGGTACACGATCCTGCCGGCAAATCACTCTGGCTTTCTGCCGCATCGATTTCGCCACATTTCACCGGCGTCGCGCTGGAGATGAGCAGGTCTATCAATTTCCAGACAGGTAGGTTCCGAGGCCGCCTGCGGATACACCAACTCTGGACCGGCGTCCGCGGGCTGTTAGGCTCGTTGTGCCATATGGCCATGATGACGATCGTGCTCCAAGGGGCGCAACTGGCTGCCCCCTATTATCTTCAGATCGTCACGGATCGCGTGATCCCGCTCGCCGACCTCGACGCCCTAACCCTCATCGCGCTGGGGTTCGGCGGGCTTGCGATAATCAATTTCCTCGCTGCTTCAATTCGCACCGGTCTCGCGACGTCTTCGGGAAGTCAGCTCGGCTTCGGTCTGTCTACAAATATCGTTCGGCACATGTTCAAACTCGACGGCGATTGGTTTTTCAGGCGCCATATCGGCGAAGTGCTAGCACGTTTCCAATCGATTGCGCCGATACGGCAGCTTTTGACGGAAGGCGCGATTACCGCTGCATTTGATGGTGCGCTAGCATTGGTTACAATCGCGTTGCTTTTCCTATATAGTCCTAAGCTCGGTGCGATAACCGTCACGGGTTTTCTTGCTGCGTGGGTGACGAGGGCAATCTCGCTACGACGTGTGCGTTCCGCACAGGATGCGTCGCTAGGAGCATCGGCGCGAGAACAATCGCATATGATTGAGTCACTCCGGGGAATGACGACTATAAAAATATTCAATAAAGAAATGTCACGCCACAATATCTGGCAGACCTTACTTTCCGAATCAGTCGATACGTTGGCACGATATAATCGTCGAACAGCCATCTTGGGCAATCAAGTAACCCTCATATATAGCCTAGAGGCAATCCTATCGATCTGGCTGTCGGCTAGGTTAGTTATCTCCGGTAGTTTTACCCTTGGGATGGTTTTTGCATATGCGGCCTATCGTGCACAATTCATTCAAAGAGCATCTTCATTCTTAGATCAGATGATGTCTTACCGCATGACCGATTTCCATCTGGAAAGAATTTCTGACATCGTGTTATCCAAGCCAAATTCCTATTTTCAACAGAATGGCATGAGTGGGGCGGGCCCAGTGGACGGGTCATTTTCAATGAACAACGTTGTCTATCGATATGGCGATGGATTGCCGGCAGTTCTTAATAACCTGAATCTGGAAGTCCGTGATGGCGACCACATTGCTATCACTGGCGCATCTGGCTGCGGCAAGTCGACTTTGGTTAAAATTATGCTTGGTCTGATACCATTGTCTGGCGGGACTTTTCGACTAGGGGGTGCCGACATGGCATCGCTTACAGCGTCTCAATTCTACGGCGCAGTCGGCGCGGTATTGCAGGATGATCAACTCTTCTCAGGATCGGTAGTCGATAATATCTCGATGTTCGATGATAACGTCTCATCAGACCGTGTGATAGAAGTCGCGAAGATCGCTCTTATCCATAATGAGATTATGAGCATGCCTATGGGGTACGAGACGCACACAGGTGATATGGGAACCTTCCTGTCAGGCGGCCAGAAGCAGCGGCTTTTCCTTGCCAGGGCGCTTTACCAGCGACCGAAAGCCCTCATTCTCGACGAAGGCACTGCTAGCCTGGATACGAACAATGAGCGCCGGATCAACGAAGCGATTTCCGCCATGGGCATCACCAGAATTGTCATTGCGCACCGGACAGAGACGGTGATGGCAGCCAAAACTATCTATTTGCTACAGTCCGGTCGTCTTCATGATGTAACAGAAAATTATAAGAGTCGCGGTTCTAGACGATTTTCTCTTGAGTCTCGTCAAGTTTCATCGAATTCTATATGTTACACCGAGATATGACTCGTCAATACCTTTTTGACGAGCGTTCTAAACCGTTGGTTAGTTAGGTATAATTAGCATTATTAC
>NZ_AORL01000012.1 GCF_000383095.1 Sphingomonas sp. PR090111-T3T-6A | reverse complement strand
ACGCCAAGGCGCTGGAGCGCGGCAGCCTCGAGGAATCGAACGAGCGGACGATCTACCAGCTCGTCATTCCGGGCGTGTGCGATTCGGCGCAGCTCGTGATGGGGCTGACGGTGCTGAAGCCGGGCTCGGTGTGGAACACGATGCCGCCGCACATCCACGAGCGCCGCTCGGAGATTTATTTCTACTTCGAGCTGGATGGCCCCAATGACCGCGTCTTCCACTACATGGGCGAGGGCGAGGCGATGCGGCACATCGTCATGGCGAACGAGGAAGCGGTGATCTCGCCGCCCTGGTCGATCCACATGGGCTCGGGGACGAAGGCCTATGCCTTCATCTGGGCGATGGCGGGCGAGAACCAGGATTATACCGACATGACCGTCCTCGACATCTGCCAGCTCGCATGAGCCCGTTCGATCTGACCAGCCGCGTCGCGGCGGTGACAGGGGCCAACACCGGCATCGGGCAGGGCATCGCGGTGGCGCTGGCGCAGGCGGGCGCCGACGTCGCGCTGGTCGGCCGGACGCCTGCGGAGGAGACGGCGGCGCACATCCGCGCGCTGGGTCGGCGGGCGGAGATCGTGTCGGCCGACCTCTCGACCATCGCGCCGGTGGCGGGCGTGGTGGATGC
>NZ_AORL01000011.1 GCF_000383095.1 Sphingomonas sp. PR090111-T3T-6A | reverse complement strand
CGGCGATCGACAGCTTGCGGGTCCGGAAGCCCTGATGCGCCGGGCAGGACGCCAGATAGAAGCGCGCGCCCTCGCCGGAGAACAGCACCTCCTTCGCGCCCATCGTCACATAGAGGCAGTCCTTGTTGCCGAGGACGAACACCTCGCCGTCGACCGTCACCGTGCCGTCCACCGCCCCGACATTGACCACCGCCAGCTCGCGGCGCTCCAGGAAGGGATGGCCCACAGCCGACGCCGGCTCGCTCTGGTCGGGCAGCTTCACCGTGCTCCCCGCCACCTCGACGCCGCCGATCACGAAGCGGTCCGCGTGCGTGTAGTTCAGAACCACCTCGCCCGCCCGGAACAGCCCACCGATCAGATAACGGTCCCGCAGCTCCTCGTTCGACACGCACTCCATCATGTCCGGATGCGTCGCGTAATACGTCCTCTCGAACATCTCTCTCGCCTCTCGAATCTCACCGGACATGCCGGGCGGTCCGTGGACCCTCAATTGCCATATCATGGGATAGCGTGCCAGCTATTGCAACGACTATCGCCACCCGGCTAGGTTGACGACAAAGACCGGCACGATCGCCCGGCCATTTCGGAAGAGGGTGCGCATGAACGAGCATTCCGTCAGTCGTCGCGATTTTCTGGCCGGGAGCGCCGTCGCCGCCGGAGCCCTCGCGACTCCCGCCACGGCCGCAGCCCCCTCCCGTACCGTTCCGCCGCAGGACGGGCCGCACTGGCTCGACGGCGCGCCGCCCGCGACTCACGAGGGGCAATGCTGGGGCTATCCCTGGCCGCGCGGCACCCAGCGCGCCCATGCCTCGTTCCGCATGATGGGCGCGGACGGGAAGGCCGTGCCGCTCCAGAGCTGGCCGATGGCTTATTGGCCAGACGGTTCGCTCAAATGGACCGGCCATGCCATCCCCGCCGATACCGCGCTGACCGATGGCCTGCACATCGAGTCCGGCCGCCCGGCGGCGCCCGCCGCGCCGGTGACGGTCGCCGAACAGGGCGACGCCATCGAGGTTTCCAGCGGCCCGCTGCGCTGGCGGATCGCACGGTCCGGTCCGGCGATCATCCTCTCCGCCCGCAACGGGCAGCGCGAGGTGCTGCGCGACGTCCGCCTCGTCGCCACCGCGCAGGATCGCGCGGACGAGGAAGACGGCCCCGCCCCCACCCTCTCGCGCTACGAAAGCAACATCGAGGCGGTGGCGATCGAGCAGCGCGGGCCGGTCCGCGCGGTGCTGAAGGTCGACGGCAAGCATCGCGGCGGCGGGCGGGACTGGCTGCCCTTCTCGCTGCGCCTCACTTTCCACGCCGGATCGGAGTCGGTCCGCATCGTGCACAGCTTCGTGTTCGACGGCGATCCGACAAAGGACTTCATCCGCGGCCTCGGCCTCTCGGGCGCGGTGCCGATGGCGGACGCGCCGCACGACCGCCACCTTCGCTTCGCCGGCGAGAAAGGCGGGCTGTGGGGCGAGGCGGTGAAACCCCTCACCGGCCTCCGCCGCGACACCGGCAAGGCGTTCCGCACCGCACAGATCGCCGGCCTCGCCGTGCCGCCGCTCGACCAGATGCCCGCCCCGGTGCGCGAAGGCCTGCCCTTCATCCCGACATGGGGCGACGTCACGCTGTCGCAGCCCAACAGCGACGGCTTCACCATCGTCAAGCGCACCAAGCCCGGCCATGGCTGGATCGACGTCGACACCGCCGGCCGCGCGCCGGGGCTCGGCTATGTCGGCGGCGCATCGGGCGGCGTGGCCTTCGGAATGCACGATTTCTGGCAGCGCTGCCCCACGAGGCTCGACATCCGCGACGCCGCCACCGACACCGCGCGCTTCACCCTCTGGCACCATTCGCCGAGCGCCCCGGCGATGGACCTGCGCATCTACCATGACGACATGGGGATGACCGACTATGCGGCCCAGAATCAGGGCCTCGACATCACCTATGAGGATTTCGAGCCCGGCTGGGGCGACGCGCACGGCATCGCCCGCACCACCGAGTTCCGCCTCTGGGCGCTTCCCGCGACACCGGCCCGTGAACGGCTGGTGCAGATGGCGGAGACGGTGTCGAAGCCGCCCCGCCTGATCGCGGCCTCCGCGCGCATCAAGGCGTGCGACCTGTTCGGCATCTGGAGCTTCCCCGATCGCTCCACCCCGATGCTCGCTGCCATCGAGGAGCGGGCGCAGCGCGAGCTGGACTTCTATCTCGGGCAGGTCGACCAGCGCCGCTGGTACGGTTTCTGGAACTATGGCGACGTCATGCACAGCTATGACGACGATCGCCATGTCTGGCGCTACGACATCGGCGGCTTCGCGTGGGACAATAGCGAACTGTCGAGCGATCTGTGGCTCTGGTACGGCTATCTTCGCACCGGCCGCGCCGACATCTTCCGCATGGCCGAGGCGATGACCCGCCATACCGGCGAGGTCGACGTCTATCATCTCGGCCGCTTCAAGGGGCTCGGCACGCGCCACGGGGTGCAGCATTGGAGCGACAGCTCAAAGCAGCCGCGCATCTCCAACGCCGCCTATCGCCGCTTCTATTACTACCTCACCGCCGACGAGCGCTGCGGCGATCTGATGCGCGAGCTGCTGGGCAGCGAGGCGATGCTGCGCAGCGTCGATATCGGCCGCAAGGTCGGCGCGCGGGCGCCGGGCTCGCTGCCGCCGGGCGGCGCATCCGCCGTCAGCGCCGCCGCGCCGTTGCCAGAGGGGCAGATCTTCCTGCAATTCGGCACGAGCTGGGGCTCGCTGCTGTCCGCCTGGCTGACCGAGTGGGAGCGCACGCACGACACGCGCTGGCGGGACCGGATCGTCAACGGGATGCAGTCGATCGCGGCGCTGCCCAAACAGTGGTTCGCGGGAGGAGCGGCCTTCGACCTCGCGACGGGCCGCTTCCTCGGCCCCGGCGACACGGTGAGCATCAGCCATCTGAACGGCGTGTTCGGCGTGTTCGAGACGACCGCCGAGCTGTTCACGCTGGTGGACGTGCCCGCCTATCGCGAGTGCTGGCTGGATTATTGCCAATATTACAACGCGCCCGAGGCCGAGTTCCGCGCCAAGGTCGGCGCGCCGGGCAAGGGGCGCGGGCTGCGGCAGGCGCATTCGCGCTATACCGCTTACGCCGCCGTCGAGCGCAAGGATGCGGCGCTGGCGCGGCGCGCTTGGGCGGAGTTCCTTGGCACCGGCGACAAGGAAGGCCGCGACCAGCGCGCCGTCGCGCACAAGGTCGATGGCGCGGCGGTGCTGAAACCCATCGACGAGATCAGCCAGATCTCGACCAACGATGCTGCCCAATGGGGCCTTGCCGCGGATCAGAACATCGCTCTGATCGGCAAGGTCCTCGCTGGCTGAGAATATGAGGCGGCGTCCTGCGCGCCCGGTCTATCGATGGGCGCGGCGTGGTGAAGCGGCGCCCATCATCACTCGCCCGCATGGGCTTTCTATCTCGGCGAGAGCCGCGCGACGGAGACAAAGGACTGATGCGTACCCCCCTCGGATGGAGCGCCACGGCGCTGGCCTGCGTCCTCGCCACCGCCGCCTCTGCCGCGCCGCGCGGGGAGCTGCCGCTCGCCACCGGCTGGCGCTTCCAGCTCGGCGACGCGCCGGCGGCGGCGCAGGGTGTCGCGTTCGACGATTCCCGCTGGGAGGCCGTCTCGGTGCCGCATAGCTGGAACCGCATGGGCGGCAGCGCGAAACGGCGGACGGACTATCAGGATGTCCACGGCGCCGGCTGGTATCGCCTGCACTTCGCCACCCCCGCAGGCGCAAAAGGCAGGCAGGCGTGGCTCCAGTTCGACGCGGCGAGCGAGATCGCCGACGTCTGGCTGAACGGCGCCTATCTCGGCCAGCACAAGGGCGGCTTCGCCCGCTTCCGCCTCGACACGACCAAGGCGCTCCGGGCGTCGGGCGACAATGTGCTGGCTGTCCGCGTCGACAACAGCAGCCCCAAGACGCCCGGCTCGCCAACCCGCGACATCATCCCGATGAGCGGCGACTTCCCCATCTATGGCGGCCTCTATCGCCCGGTGGCGCTGATCCTCACCGCCCCCGTCCATATCGCGATGACCGACTTCGGCGGCCCCGGCACCTACGCCACCGTCACCCGCGCGGACGAGGCCGGCGCCGAGGCTTCGCTCCTCACGCGCCTCGAAAACATGTCGGGCGGGGCGGCGAAGGTGACAGTGGAAGCGGAGGCGATCGATCCTTCCGGCAAGGTCGCGGCGACGGCATCGAGCACCACCACCCTCGCCGCCGGCAGCAAAGGCGCAGTCCAGCAGCGCCTCTCCTTCGATCACCCGGCGCTGTGGGACGGCACCGACGCGCCGCGCCTCTACCGCCTGCGCGTCACGCTGCGCGATACGGCGGGCGCGGTGATCGACGAGGTCGAGCAGCCGCTCGGCCTGCGCACGGTGCGCATCGATCCCGACAAGGGCTTTTTCCTCAACGGCCGCCACGTCCTGCTGCGCGGCGTGTCGCGGCATCAGGATCGGCCCGACAAGGGCTGGGCCATCAGCAACGCCGACATCGACGAGGACTTCGCGCTGATCCGCGAGATCGGCGCCAACACGGTGCGCCTCGCCCATTATCAGCACGCCGACCGCGCCTATGCCGATGCCGATCGCGACGGTCTGGCCGTGTGGGCGGAGATTCCGCTGGTCGATCGCTCCGCGCCCTGGGATCAGGACGAGACCTCCCCCGGCCTCGCCGCCAATGCCGAGCAGCAGCTCCGCGAGCTGATCCACCAGAATTTCAACCATCCCTCGATCGTCGTCTGGTCGATCGCCAACGAGGTGAACCTCGAAGCCGCCAAGGGCCGCGGCACCTCCCACGCCCGCCCGCTCCTCGAACGGCTGCGCGCGGTGGTGCATGAGGAAGACCCGAGCCGCCCCGCCACGCTCGCCGATTGCTGCGGCTCGATCCCTTCGGAGGCGCGGCCCGGCCTCGACACCGTGGCGGGCATCACCGACGTGATCGGCTACAATCGCTATTTCGGCTGGTACGCCAAGACGCCGGAGGATCTCACCCCCGAGCTGAACCGGCTGCACGCGCTCTATCCGCACCAGCCGATCTCGATCAGCGAATATGGCGCGGGCGGCGCGCTCAGCCAGCATAGCGACGATCCGCGCGGCGGCCCCATCGCCGCCTTCGGCCGCCCCCATCCCGAGGAATTCGAGAACGACGTGCTGGAGCGGACATGGCCGCAGATCGCGGCGCTGCCCTATGTCTGGGCGAGCTGGGTGTGGAACCTCACCGACTTCTCGAACGAGCAGCGGAACGAAGGCGACCTCACCGATACCAACGACAAGGGCCTCGTCACCTTCGACCGCAAGACGCGCAAGGATGCCTTCTATTTCTACAAGGCCAACTGGTCGAAGGTGCCCTTCATCCACCTCGTCGGCCGCCGCTATGTGGATCGCGCGACGCCGCTGGCCGAGGTGAAGGCCTATAGCAACGCCTCCAGCGCGCGGCTGAGCCTCAACGGCCGCGATCTCGGCACGGCGCCCTGCACCGGCGGCATCTGCCGCTGGGAGGCCGTGGCGCTGCAACCGGGCGACAACCGCTTCGTGGCGAGCGCCTCCGGGGCGGCGGACGATGCGATGGCGTGGCGCTTCGCGGGCGCACCCGACCGCTGGCACATCCGCAGCGGCACGCTGACCGGCGGGGCCGCGCAGGACGGCACGCTCTGGGCCTCGGACGTGCACGTCTCCGGCGGCGAAGGCCATTTCCGCGACCAGCCTTCGAAGAGCCGTGGCGGAGAGCCGGGGCCGGTCCATCCCGTCGCCGGGACGACCGACCAGACGCCTTACGAAAGCTGGCGAAGCGGGCGCTTTTCCTATGCGGTTCCGGTATCACCGGGCCGCTATCGGGTGACGCTCTACCTGTTCGAGCCCGACGCGGCGGTGAAGCCCGGCGACCGGCTGTTCGACGTGAAGGCACAAGGGCAGACCGTCGCCACCGGCATCGATGTCGCGAAGGAAAGCGGCGGTGCGTTCCGAGCGCTCCGGCGCGAGATCATGGTGAAGGTCGGCGACGGCCCGCTTCGGCTCGATTTCGTGCCGGTGAAGGGCGACGCGATCCTCTCCGCCCTCGCGGTGGATCGCGTCGGTTCCTGAAACTAAACGCCGTGGGTTCCGGCCCAGTGCAGGAAGAGGTCCGGCCAGGGGGAGAAGCTCCCGTCGGGCCTCTTCAGGCCGAAGCCATGGCCGCCCGTCTCGAAGATATGCATCTCCGACGGCACGCCCGCCGTCTTGAGCGCGGAGAACATGCCAAGGCTGTTCTCCACCGGCACCACCCTGTCGTCCGCTGCCGCCGCGAGGAAGGTCGGCGGCGTGCCCGCCGGCACATGCTGCTCGACGCTGTAGGCCGCGAGCTTCGCCGGATCGGGTGAGGGCCCGAACATCTGGTCGCGTGAGCCCTTGTGGGTGAACGGCCCCGCCATCTGGATCACCGGATAGAGCAGCCCCGCCACCTGCGGCAGAAAGGGTGCAGCATCCGCAGCATCGACCGCAGCATAAGTGGCCTGCCCCACCGTCGCGAGCCGCGCCGCGAGATGCCCGCCCGCGGAGAAGCCGATCGCCCCCACCCGCTTCGCATCAAAGCCCTCACGCGCCGCCCGCGTCCGGATCAGCCGCATCGCCCGCTGCGCATCCTGCAAGGGCGCGTCCGGCCCCGCTGCCCAGCCGTCGGCCGGCAGGCGATAGACCAGCACGAAGCAATGATAACCGGCTTCCGCGAAACGCCGCGCGATCGCATAGCCTTCGATCCCCACCGCGACGCGGACATAGCCCCCGCCGGGGATCATCAGCAGCGCCGCGCCATTGGGCTTCGCCGGACGGATATGGGTGAGCGTCGGCTGGGCGACATGGGTGATGGCCGTATCCTCGGCCGGACCATTGGGGCTGCGGCGGACCTCCTGTTCCGGCGGCGGAACGGTGGGCGCGCCGGGGGCGGCACCCGGCCAGACGGCCAAGCGGTCGAAATCCTTGGGCGGCGGCAATGCCGCGCGAGCCCCACTCGCAAGCGCGGCCAGCGCACCGGCGGCGAGAAGCCCGCGCCGGTCCAGCTCGACCCCGCTCACTGGAGATTCACATACATGCCGCCATCGACCAGCAGCGCCGCGCCCGTCACATAAGCTGCCATGTCGGAGGCGAGGAACACCGCCGGGCCGACCATGTCCTCCGGCATCCCGAGGCGGCCGAGCGGCGTGCGCTTCTCCATATATTCGCGCTTCTCCCGGTCGGCGAGATCGTCCTTGTTGATCTCGGTCAGGATCGTGCCGGGGAGCAGCGAGTTGCAGCGGATATTGTGCTTGCCGAGCGCGATCGCGGCCGACTGCATCAGCGAGTGCAGCCCCGCCTTGGTCGGCGTGTAGTGCGTCTGATACTCGCCGCCGACCAGCGCCGAGATCGACGACACCGCGATGATCGAGCCGCCATGGCCCTGCTTCACCATCTGCTGCGCGGCGGCCTGACACATGAAGTAACCGCCATGCATGTTGACGCGCATGGTCCGCTCGAAGGTCTCGACCGGCATGTCGAGGAAGGCGTGGAACGGGCAGATGCCGGCGTTGCTCACCATCACGTCGACCTTGCCGAACGCCTCGACCGCCTTCGCGATGAAGTCGGTCGCGGTCGCGGGTTCGGCGACGTCGCCCTGCACCGCGATGGCGCGGCCGCCCGCCGCCTCGATCGCAGCGACGCAGCTTTCCGCACCCGCCGTGTCGCGCGCATAGTTGATCGCCACCGCCGCGCCATGCTGCGCCGCCCCGATCGCGATCGCCCGACCGATGCCGGTCGATGCGCCTGTGACGAGCACGGTCTTGCCTTCGAGAAGCCTCACCTTCGCAATCCTCCTTGCCGTTATTTCTGCCGCCGCCCCTGCGCGCGGACGACGCCGCTGGTGCCTTCCTGCCAGCCGAGATCGACGCTGATCGCGCGCGCCGTCGCCAGCACGTCCGCGCGCAGCGCCTGCATCCGGCCGTCGTCCATATATTGCGCGGCGCTGGAGACGCTGATCGCGGCGACGATCCTGTCCGACGCATCGCGGATCGGGGCCGCCACGCAGCGGATCTGGTCCTCGTTTTCCTCAAGGTCGAAGGCGCAGCCGCTCTCGACATAGCCCTTCATGCGATCGGCCCAGACGCCATAATCCATGGGCATCCCGCCTTCCGCATGATCGGTGTCGAACAGGCGGCGCCACTGCCCCGCCGGCGTATCGAGCAGCAGTGCCTTGCCGAGGCCGGTGCTGGTGAGCGGATGGCGATCGCCCACCCGGCTGGAGATTTCGACACGGCGGCGGCCGGGGATCTTGTCCAGATAGAGCGCGCGCTCATGATCGAGCCGCCCGAGGTGCACCGTGTCCTCGGAGGAGGCGGCCAGCTCCTCGATATGCCCGCGCGCGGTGTGGACGAGATCGACCTGCGCCTGCGCGAGAAAGCCCAGATAGAGGAGCTTCGGCCCGAGCTGATACCCCTCACGCGGCTGGAAGGTCAGGAAGCCGCGATCGATCAGCGCATTGGCCAGACGATGCGTCGTCGAGCGCGTCAGCCCCATCCGCCCGGACAGCTCCGCCAGTGCCACCGGGCCGTCGATCACCTGATCCAGCATGTCGAGCCCACGGAGCAGAGTCTGGCTCCCCTGCGGGCCGGAACGCTCCTCCGATGCGGTGGAATCCAACTTCTCGTTTGACGATTTCTGTTTCATCAAATAACATCCTATCCCATAAAGTGAGAAAGTAAATCCCTTCCGAGCGGAGAGGCCCGGCACCGATGCTTCCGATCTTATCCCATCATGCGGCGAATATGACCTCGGGATTTCATATCGTGAGATGCTGGATGCCCGCTCCCTGTCATTCGTCCGTGCAAGAGGATGCCCGATGAGCCTGCCCAAGATCGCCCATGTCCGCGCCTTCGTCGTGCGCGGCGGCGGCGCCGACTATCATGACCAGGGCGAGGGCCACTGGATCGATGACCACATTGCGACGCCGATGGCGCGCTACCCGGACTATCGGCAGAGCCGGCAGAGCTTCGGCATCAACGTGCTCGGCACGCTCGTCGTCGAGATCGAGGCGACCGACGGCACCATCGGCTTCGCGGTGACGACCGGCGGCGAGCCCGCCTGCTACATCGTCGAGAAGCATCTCGCCCGCTTCCTCGAAGGCCGCGATCCGGCGGATTATGAGAAGATCTGGGACCAGATGTATTTCTCGACCCAATATTATGGGCGCAAGGGTCTGGTCGTGAACGCCATTTCGGGCGTGGACCTCGCGCTGTGGGATTTGCTCGGCAAGCTGCGGCAAGAGCCGGTTTACAAGCTGCTCGGCGGCAATGTGCGCGACGAGCTGCAATTCTACGCCACCGGCGCGCGGCCCGATCTCGCCAAGGAGATGGGGTTCATCGGCGGCAAGCTCCCCCTCCATCACGGCCCCGCCGAGGGCATCGAGGGGCTGCACAAGAATATCGCCCATCTGGCGGAGATGCGGTCCCGTTGTGGTGAAGATTTCTGGCTGATGCTCGATTGCTGGATGAGCCTCGATCTCGATTACGCCACGCGCCTCGCGCACCGGGCGTGGGACGAATGCGGGCTCAAGTGGATCGAGGAGGCACTCTCGCCCGACGATTACTGGGGCTATGCGGCACTGAAGAAGAACGCCCCCAAGGGCCTGCTGGTCACCACCGGCGAGCATGAGGCGACCCGCTGGGGCTTCCGGATGCTGATGGACATGGAATGCTGCGACATCATCCAGCCGGACGTGGGCTGGTGCGGCGGCGTCACCGAACTCATCAAGATCGCCAACTATGCCGACAGCAAGGGCGTGATGATGGTGCCCCATGGCTCGTCGGTCTATTCGTACCACTTCGTCATCACCCGGCATAATTCGCCCTTCGCCGAGTTCCTGATGATGCATCCGGGGCCGACCGAAGTGGTGCCGATGTTTGCGCCGCAGCTCCTCGGCGAGCCGGTGCCCGTCAACGGCCGCATCCGCGCGAGCGAACTCGACAAGCCCGGTTTCGGCGTCGAGCTGAACCGCGACATCCCCCTCCACCGCCCCTACACGCACTAAGGATACCCCTCTCCATGAAGCTTTGCCGCTATGGCCCGCGTGGGTCAGAGAAGCCCGGCGTGGTCGACGCCGACGGCCGCATCCGCGACCTCTCGGGCCTCGTCGACGACATCACCCCCGCCACGATCGCCGAGGCGCTCTCCGCCAACGTCGGCGCGCTCCCCGTGGTCGAGGGCCAGCCCCGATACGGCGTGCCGGTGAAGGGCATCGGCAAGATCGTCGCGATCGGCCTCAACTATGAGGACCACGCCAGGGAATCGAACCTGCCGATCCCGACCGAGCCGGTGGTGTTCATGAAAGCGCTCTCCGCCCTCACCGGCCCCAACGACGAGGTGATGCTGCCGAAGGATTCGACCCACACCGACTGGGAAGTCGAACTCGGCCTCATCATCGGCAAGACCGCCCGCTATGTCGACGAGGCGGACGCGCTCGATCATGTCGCGGGCTATGTGCTGGCGAACGACGTGTCGGAGCGCTTCAACCAGAAGCAGCGCGGCAGCCAGTGGAGCAAGGGCAAGGGCCACGACACCTTCTGCCCGGTCGGCCCGTGGCTGGTGACGCCCGACGAGGTCGGCGATCCGCAGGATCTCGCCATGAGCCTCGACGTGAACGGCGAGCGGATGCAGACCGGCAATACGCGCACGATGATCTTCAATGTGCAGCAGATCATCTCGTATCTCAGCCAGTATGTGACGCTCTTCCCCGGCGACCTCATCATCACCGGCACCCCGCCGGGCGTCGGCGAGGGCAAGAAGCCCGACGCGATCTATCTGAAGGCCGGCGACGAGATGACGCTTTCGATCGCCAAGCTCGGCACGCAGACGCAGAAGGTCGTGGCATGGCGCCATCTGGGTGAGGAGGTGCTGGCATGAGCGTCTATCAGGGCCGCTATGCCGGCCGTACCGCGATCGTCACCGGCGGCGCCTCGGGCCTCGGCAAGGAAGTCGCACGGCGCATCGTCTCCGAGGGGGGCACCGTCGCGCTGTGGGACATGAACGCCGACACGCTCTCCGCCGCGAAGGACGAAGTGGGCGCCACCCATACCGTCGCGCTCGACGTCGCCGATCCGGCGGCGGTCGCGGCGGCCGCGAAGGAGACGGCGGACGCGCTCGGCAAGGTCGACATCCTCGTCTGCTCGGCGGGCATCACCGGCGCGACCCAGCCGGTCTGGGAATTCCCGGTCGATAGCTGGCAGCGCGTGATCGACATCAATCTCAACGGCCTCTTCTACTGCTGCCGCGAGGTGGTGCCGCACATGCTGGCGAACGGCTATGGCCGCATCGTCAACGTGGCGTCGGTGGCGGGCAAGGAGGGCAATCCCAACGCGTCGGCTTATTCCGCCTCTAAGGCGGGCGTGATCGGCCTCACCAAGAGCCTCGGCAAGGAACTGGCCGGCAAGGGCGTGATCGTGAACGCGCTCACCCCCGCCACCTTCGAGAGCCCGATCCTCGCCCAGCTCCCGCAGAGCCAGGTCGATTATATGCGCTCCAAGATTCCGATGGGGCGTCTGGGCGAAGTGGAGGAATCGGCGGCCATGATCTGCTTCATGGCGTCCGAGGAGTGCAGCTTCACCACGGCGTCGACCTTCGACACCTCGGGCGGCCGCACCACCTTCTGATCCGCGAGCGGCGGCAGCTCCCGCCCAAGAGGAGCGCCGCCCCGCCTGCCCACGGGAGAGGGCCTTTGAACGCGATTCCCTTCGTCGACGCCCACGTCCATCTCTGGGACCTGAGCCATATCCGCTATCCGTGGCTCTCCCCGCCCTTCGACGACAGCGGCCCCAATGGCAGCGTCGAGGCGATCGCGAAGGATTATTCGCTCGACGACTATCTCGGGGATGCCACGCGTTGGGACGTGCGCGGCCTCGTCCATGTCGATGCGGGCGCGGAAGCCTCCGCCGCGCTCGACGAGACGCGCTGGTTGCAGGCCATGGCCGACGCACGCGGCCTGCCGAGCGCGATCATCGCCTTCGCCGCCCTCGACGATCCGGCGCTCGATGCGCTGCTGGAGGCGCATGCCGCCCACCGGTCCGTCCGCGGCATCCGCCACATCGCCAACTGGCACCCCGATCCGCGCCGCACCTATACCCCGCGCGACGTGACCCGGGACACGGACTGGCAACGCGGCTTCGGCCTGCTCGGGCGGCACGGCCTGTCCTTCGACCTGCAATGCTATCCGGGCCAGATGGCGCCGCTCGCGCCCCTGTTCGCGCGCCATCCCGAAGTGCCCGTCATCATCAACCATGCGGGGATGCCGGTCGATACGGACGAGGCCGGCGTGGCGCTCTGGCGCACGGGAATGCGTGCCCTCGCCGCGCTGCCGCAGGTGTCGGTCAAGCTCTCGGGCTTCGGCTTCATCCATCGCGACTGGACGGTCGCGCAGATACGCCCCGTCCTGCTGGAGGCGATCGACATCTTCGGCGCCGACCGCTGCCTCTTCGCCAGCGATTTTCCGACCGACAAGCTGTTCGGCAGCTTCGACCGTCATCTCGACGCCTATCACGCCATCGTCGCCGACTTCAGCGAGGACGAGCGGCGCGACCTGTTCGGGCGCAACGCCAACCGCGTCTATCGCCTCGGGCTGGAGCTGTAAGCATGGGCGCCAATCCACTACTCGGCGTCGTGTTCCACTGGATGGGGGGCTTCGCGTCCGCGAGCTTCTATGTGCCCTATCGCGGCATAAGGCGGTGGAACTGGGAAATCCTCTGGCTGACCGGCGGACTCTTCTCCTGGCTGTTCGCGCCGTGGCTGTTCGCGTGGCTCCAGACCAGCGACCTCCCCGGCGTGCTCGGGCAGGTGCCGCGCTCGATCGTGGGCTGGTGCGTGTTCTTCGGGATGCTCTGGGGGTTCGGCGGGCTGACCTACGGGCTCACCATGCGCTATCTCGGGCTGTCGCTCGGCATGGCCGTGGTGCTGGGGCTGTGCACCGTGTTCGGCACGCTGATCCCGCCGATCTTCCAGGGGGATTTCGGCGAAAAGCTGCTCGTCGGAACGTCAGGGCACATGATCCTGCTCGGCCTGCTGGTGACGCTGGCCGGGATCGCCGTCGTCGCGATGGCGGGCGCGCGCAAGGACAGCGCGCTCACCGAAGCGCAGAAGACCGCCGTCGTCGCCGAGTTCGATTTCCGCAAGGGCATCCTCGTCGCGACCTTCTCCGGCGTCATGTCGGCCTGCTTCGCCTTCGGCCTCGCTGCGGGCGAGCCGATCAAGGCGCTCTCCGCCGCCGCCGGCACCGGGCCGCTGTGGACCGGGCTGCCGACGCTCTGCCTCGTGATGTTCGGCGGGCTCGTCACCAACGCGATCTGGTGCGCGATCCTGATCCTGCGCAACGGATCGGCCCCGCAATGGTTCGGCGGCAGCGCCGCGCGGCTCGATGCGGATGCCCAGCGCGGCGAAGGCCACGCGCCTCTGCTTCGCAACTATCTGCTGGCGGCATTGGGCGGCACGGCCTGGTATTTCCAGTTCTTCTTCTACACCATGGGCGAGAGCCAGATGGGGCGCTTCGGCTTCTCGTCCTGGACGCTGCACATGGCGAGCATCATCATCTTCGGCACGCTCTGGGGCTTCGCCTTCCGCGAGTGGAAGGATGCCGCGCCGCGCGTCCGCGCGATGGTGTGGAGCGGCGTCGGCCTGCTGGTGATCGCCACCGTCATCATCGGTTACGGCAACATGCTCGCTGCCTGATCGCCCCCCTCTCCCCGTTGCCGCGGATGTTGACAGGTCGGCTCCCTTCCGCAACTTGTCTGACAAAATTACGGGAGAGGTGGAATGATCGGGCGTATCCGTCGAATCATGCTGGCGACGGCGGCCGTGGCGCTGGCATTCGAAGCCGTCCCCGCCGCCGCGCAGGAGACGGCGACGCTGACCGTCCACGCCGATCGGCCCGGCGCACAGGTCAACCGGCAGGTCTTCAGCCAGTTCGCCGAGCATCTCGGCCACGGCATCTATGACGGGCTGTGGGTCGGCCCCAACTCCAGGATTCCCAACGTGCGCGGCTTCCGAACCGATGTGGTGACGGCGCTCAAGGCGCTCGGCGTGCCGGTGGTGCGCTGGCCGGGCGGCTGCTTCGCCGACGAATATCACTGGCGCGACGGCATCGGCCCGCGCGCGAAACGGCCGGTCAAGGTCAACACCCATTGGGGCGGCGTCACCGAGCCCAATGCGGTCGGCACGCACGAGTTCATGGACCTCGTCGGCCAGATCGGCGCCGAGCCCTATGTGGCAGGCAATGTCGGCGACGCGCCGCCGCACGAGATGGCCGAGTGGGTGGAATATATGACCTCCCCCACCGGCTCGACGCTGGCGAAGGAGCGCGCCGCCAACGGCCATCCGGCACCGTGGAAAGTCCCCTATTTCGGCGTCGGCAACGAGTTGTGGGGCTGCGGCGGCAATATGCGCCCCGAATATGCCGCCGATCTCACCCGCCGCTACGCCACCTTCATCAAGGCCCCCGCGGGCGAGAAGATCATGAGGTTCGCCAGCGGCGCCAATGGCGACGACTATCACTGGACCGACGTGATGATGCGGGAGGCCGTCGATCAGATCGACGGCCTGACGCTGCATTATTACACCGTCCCCGGCGACTGGAAGCACAAGGGCTCGGCCACCCGGTTCGACGAGGCCGAATGGGCCGAAACCCTGGCCAAGACGCTCAAGATGGAAGAGCTGGTCAGCAAGCACTCGGCGATCATGGACAAATATGATCCGGCCAGGCGCGTCTGGCTCGTCGTCGACGAATGGGGCACCTGGTACGATGCCGAGCCCGGCACCAACCCCGGCTTCCTCTATCAGCAGAACTCGCTGCGCGACGCGGTGGTGGCGGCGGTGAACCTCAACATCTTCACCAAACATGCCGACCGCGTGAAGATGGCCGCCATCGCCCAGATGGTGAACGTGCTCCAGTCGATGATCCTCACCGACGGCGCGAAGATGGTGCGCACCCCCACCTATCACGTCTTCGCGATGTACAAGCCGTGGCAGGATGCGACGAGCCTGCCGATCGAGATCCAGTCGCCCTGGTACAGCAAGGATCAATGGACGGTCCCGGCGGTCAGCGCCTCGGCGGTGCGGGACAAGGCGGGCCAGATCCACGTCGCCCTCGCCAATCTCGACCCCAACCGTGCGGTGAACATCTCGGCCAGGCTTGCGGGTGCGGGAATCGCGGGCGTCTCCGGCCGCATCCTGACCGCGCCCGCAATGAATGCGATCAACAGCTTCGACCAGCCCGACCGCGTGACGCCCCAGCCCTTCACCGGCGCCGGTGCGGCAGGCGACACGCTGAGCGTGACGCTGCCGTCGAAGTCCGTGGTCGTGCTCGATCTGCAATAAGGCGGCCCTGCCGGCATATTTGTCTGATTTGAAACGGAGATCATTCGCCGCAAGGAAGGGATGCCTCGCCAGCTCGGATGCTCTAAGCGGAGGCCATGGCCGCCGTCTCGACAAGCCCCCGCCCCGCCCGCATAACGCCCTCCATCACTTCGCGGGGGGAGCGGGCGTGACGCGCGCAGCCAAGCCACAGTTCGGGCCGATGGCGGGGCCGTCCGGGTCCAGGCGGATTCACGGATCGATCGCGCATGATCTCGGCGTCGCCATCGTCACCGGCCAGTATCAGCCGGGCGACGTGCTGTCGGGCGAGATCGAGTTCTCCGAGCAATTGCAGGTCTCGCGCACGGCCTATCGCGAGGCGGTGCGCATCCTCGCGGCCAAGGGGCTGGTCGAGAGCCGCCCCAAGACCGGCACGCGCGTCACCGAGCGGCGGCGCTGGAACCTGCTCGATCCCGACGTGCTGGCCTGGACCTTCGAGGCGGAGCCCAGCCAGGATTTCATCCGCGACCTGTTCGAGCTGCGCATGATCGTCGAGCCGGCCGCCGCCGAACTCGCCGCGCGCCGCCGCGACGGGCAGGATCTCGCGCGCATGGGCCATGCGCTGGAGGAGATGGCGCGCCACGGGCTCGGCAACGAGGCCGGCCGCGACGCCGACCGCCTCTTCCACCAGAGCATCCTCGAAGCGACGCGCAACGAGCCGCTGATGTCGCTCTCCAGCTCGATCGAGGCGGCGGTGGGCTGGACGACGGTGTTCAAGCAGCGCAAGCGCAAGCTGCCGCGCGATCCCGTGCCCGATCACCGCCGCCTGTTCGATGCGATCGCGAACGCCGATCCCGATGGCGCGCGCCAGGCGATGACCGAACTTGTCCGCCTCGCGCTGGAGGACACCGAACTGTCGCTCGACGCCTGACGGGTCGCCCCATGAAAAAGGGCGCGCCACAAGGACGCGCCCCAGTACGACAATGACCCGGCGAGAGCTTACATCTTGAAGCGCGCACCGAAGATGAAGG
Organism: Sphingomonas sp. PR090111-T3T-6A; assembly: GCF_000383095.1. Lineage (GTDB taxonomy): Bacteria > Pseudomonadota > Alphaproteobacteria > Sphingomonadales > Sphingomonadaceae > Solisphingomonas. The sequence continues at coordinate 5,199 of NZ_AORL01000011.1, read as the reverse complement.
TGCGGCCAAAATGGTTATATTCGTAGTTCCTGCCCGCATCGATGTCGGTGTAGCGGCCGCGATAATCGTCGGTGAGGTTGGTGCCCTCCACCGACAGCTCCAGCGACGGCGTGAGCTTGTAGCGGATCGAGGCATCGACATTGATGCTCGATTCATAGCCCTCGAACACATTGCCGGTCCCTGAGCCGGCATCGACATAGGGGCTGCGATAGCTCACCGAGCCGCGCGCGCTGAACTTCTTGTCCTCATAATAGAGCGTGGCGTTGAACGTCCGCTTGGACAGGCCGTAGAGCGTCGTCGTTCGCGTCTCGCTGACGAGGCCGCCGCCCGGCGTCACCGCCGGCCCGCTCTGCGTATATTGCGCGTTGGACTGGATGAAGGTGGCGTTCACGATGCCGCCGAAATTGTGCAGGAAGCCCGGCAGGAAGCGGAACGGCGCCTGCAACGCCACCTCGATGCCCTTGAGCGACGCGCCCGTGCCGTTGGTGACGGTCGAGATCTGCCAGATCTGCCCCTCGGGGTTGGACGCGGCCGGCGAGCTGGGCGTGATGACCGACAGCGGCAGGCCCGTGGACGCGAACGTCCCGTTGGTCGTCACCGAGACGGGGAAGCTGCTCACATCCTTCTTGAACAGCGCCACTGAGAAGATCGACTGCGGCGCGAAATACCACTCCGCCGAGAGATCATAGGCCACCGCCCGGAACGGCTCGAGCCGCGGATTGCCGAAGCTGATCTTGTAGTTGAAGCCGTCGACCGAGCCACCCGGCGTCAGATTGCCGAGCGTCGGCCGCGTCATCACCTTGGATACCGCCGCGCGCACGATGATGTTGCGCGTCGGGAACAGCGCCACGTTCAACGCCGGCAGCCAGTCGTCATAGGTGCGGCCGAGCGTCACCGTCTCCGTGTTGGAGAGGCCGGTCGAATGCTGGTTCGTATGCACGAAGCGCGTGCCCGCATTGGCCGCATACTTCAGCCCGAACAGCTCGCCCTTCACGTCGAACTGGAGATAGCCACCGGTTACCTCCTCGACGACGCTGCGGGTATTGCCGGCATCCACCGCCAGCGCACGACCGTAGAGGCCGGTATATTTGGCCGCCGCGTCGATATTGGGGACGAGCCAGTCGGTGGTGGTGCCGGCCGGCTGACCGGCGCTGCCGAGGTGGAAGGCGTCGCTCAGCCCCGTCGCCGGGAAGCCATAGACCGCGTCCGGCCCGAACACCGTCGAGGGCGAGCAGCTGATCGTGCCCAGCACCACGTCGGGCGTCGGCGTCTTGACCGTGGGGCAGACCACGGCGTCGCGGGTGAAGCCCACCGTATCGAACTCGAACCGGCGATAGACGCCGCCGACCTTCACCTGGAAACCGTCCGTCACATCCCATTCGGTGCGGAGCTGCCCGGTGCGGAACTTGTTGAGCGTGTCCGACGGGCGATCGCGGATCTCGGCGAGCTGGAAATTGGCCGGATCGGTGACGCTGGTGCCGAAGCTCAGCATCGGTTGATGCATGTCGGTGTAATCGTACTGATAGCCCTGCGCGTCGCGATCATCGAACACGAAGGTCGTCTCGACCGGAATCTTCGCATCCGAGCGCGAGATGCCGCCCATCGCGGTGAAGCGGAAACGATCCGTCACGTCCTGATCCCAGGTCGCGCCGACCTGATAGAAGGTCGTCTTCGACTTGCGCAGATAATGCTCGGTGCGCACCCACGCATCGTTGAGGGTCGCCGAGATCATGTTGCCATTGTCGTCGTAGGTCGGGTTCACGACGTCGATCGAGCGCTCGTTGCTGCGCAGCAGAACCTCGCCCCATTTCTCCTCGCGCGTCTCCTTGAAGCGCGAATAGAGGGCGTCGACGGAAATCTTGGTGCGGTCGCTCGGCGCCCACTGGACGCTGCCGGTCAGGCCCAGCCGCTCGCGGTCATGCCGCACCTCGCCATAGCGCGGGATGCGCGGGTGGAAGGACAGCGAGGCCTGATCGCACGCCGCGCTCGGGATATAGGTGCCGCCGGTGTTGGGCGTGGTGAAGCAGGGCGTGCCGTCGACGGAATCGAACCGCGCCTGCGCCCAGCGCACGCTGTTGTTGCCCAGCTCCAGATTGTTGGTCTTGGAATAGGCCGCCGACACCGCGACGCCGAACGTCCCGTCCGGCGATTTCCACGAGGCCAGCCCGGCGAGGCGAGGCCCCCAGTTGCCGCTGAGATCGTTGTAGCTGCCCTGCGCCGAGCCCACGATGGTGAAGCCATATTTGCCCGCGAGCGGATTGCCGGTGTTGAGGTCCACCACCGCGCCCAGCGAGCCTTCGTCGAGCGAGGCCTCCGCCGTCTTGTGGACGACGATCGAGGTGAACAGCTCGGACGCGAAGACGTTGAAATCGAACGCGCGATCGCGGTTGGCCGAGGCGCCGTCGGTGGAGGTGGCGACCGTCTCCAGCCCGTTGACGCGCACGCGGGTGAACTGCGCGCCCAAGCCGCGCACGGTGATCGCGCGCCCCTCGCCCGCGTCGCGCTGGATGGCGATGCCGGGAATGCGCTGGAGCGATTCCGCGAGATTCTGGTCGGGGAATTTGGCGATATCCTCGGCGACGATCGCGTCGACGGCGGACACCGACTGCTTCTTGACGCTCAGCGCCGCGTCGAGCGACTGGCGGAAGCCCGTGACGACGATCTCGGCCGCCGCGGGCGTGGAGTCGGTGGACGCGCCCGGCGCCTCGGCCGGTGCGGGCGCCGTCTGCGCATGGCCGACCGCCGGGATGCCGATCCCCAGCGTCAGCACGAGCGCGCCCATGGAAATTCCGTTGAAACGTCGCGCGGTACGCCGCGCGGTGGCGCCTTCCGAATGCCTCATCATCCCACTCCCCTTCGCCCCATTCGGGCTATGATACCGGTTGCATCGCTACAGGGACGAATCCCCGCAGCGGCACCTGAATCTCCTGTCGAGAGGATGGATCGCCTGACACGACCCGGCTTTCCATCCCCCTGGCGGCCGCTCTTGCGATCTCGCCTGCCGATTCCCGCCTTGCCTTGGTAACCGGTGTCACGAACATGTGGCCAACCGGCACCCGTGTCAATATGCCCCTGAGAGGTCAGCTTCCCGGTTGGATGTACGGCACGCGCGCGAACAGCTCGCGCTGCCAGCGGCGCGGATCGTTCTCCACGCCCGAGCGGGCGTCGAAGATCATCGTCGCGCGGCGGGCGAGGTCATAGGCCGGCCAGCGCTCCAGCCCCGCATGGTTGGGATCGCCGGCCCTGGCGAAGGCGACGAAGCTCTCCTGCATCGCGGCCGAGGCGGCGCGCGCGTCGGCGGCGGTTCCGGTCTGCGATCCGGGCGCGTCGAGCGTGCCGAACACCAGCGGAATGTCCATGGTGTGGAACGCCCCCCGGCGCGGATCGGTGCGCGAGGCGAAGTCCACCTGATAGACCCAGCTCGGCGCGCCAACTTGCGCACGCGCCTCCGCCTCCATCACCTGCCCGCGCCAGCTCCGCCCCGCCGTCACCGCGCCGTAGAACACGTCGAGCGGCGACCAGTCCGGGAATTGCGCGCGATATTGCGCCACCACCCATTCGGGCAGGATGTCGACCTTCAGCTCCGGCGCCATACGCTGGGCGAGATTGTCCCAGCTCAGCCCCTGCACGCGCGGGGAATCGAGCCCGATAAAGGCCCGCGCCTCGTCATGCGTATTGCCGAGCAGCATCGGCAGCGTATTGGATTGCGGCGGTGCGTCGGGCCAGAAGGGGTGGCGCGTCAGCCAGCGCATATCGAGCACCGGCCCGAAATAGAGCCCGCCGCCGAGGATCGGATCGGCCGTGTCGAGCGCCTCCACCAGCCGCGCGACGGGCATCGTCAGCAGCGGCGCGAGATCAGCCTCGCCGACGCCCAGCTTCGCCAGATAGGCGCGCGCCCGCTCGGTCGCGTGGAGCGGGCCGGAGGCGGTCACCTGCTGGCCGCTCATCGTCGCGGCGCGGTGGAAGAGGCCCTCGGCGGCGGGCATCGCCATCATCGTCGCGATCTTGGCGCCCCCGCCCGACTGGCCGAACACCATCACCCGCGACGGATCGCCCCCGAACGCCGCGATATTGTCCCGCACCCAGCGCAGCGCCAGCACAAGATCGAGCTGGCCAAGATTGCCGCTGTCCGCAAAGCGCGGATCGAAGCGCGCGAGATAGAGATAGCCGAAGGCGTTGAGCCGGTGGTTGACCGTCACCACCACCACGTCGCCCCGCCGGGCGAGCGCCTGCCCGTCGTTGAGCGGATCGGTGGCGCTGCCGTTCGAATAGGCCCCGCCATGGATGTAGAGCATCACCGGCTTGCGCGCGGCGGGGTGCGGATCGGCGGTCCAGATGTTGAGGAAGAGGCAGTCCTCGGCCTGCGTCGGGTAGCGTTTATCCCGCTGCGGGCAGACGGGGCCGAAGCCGTGCGCGGCGACGGTCTGCCCGGCGCGCGGCTCGGGCCTCGGCGCACGGAACCGCTCGGCGCGGCCGTAGCGGATGCCCCGGAAGGCGATCACGCCATCCCGCGCCGTGCCCACGAAGCGTCCTGCCGGCGCGTCGGCGAGCGGTGCCTGCCCCGCGCCCCGCGCCGCTGTCGTCAGCCATGCCGCAGCGCCTGCCCCCAGAACGCCGCGCCTGCTCCAGCCCCCTGCCTCGGACATGCCCCCTCCTCTGTTACGCGCTCCGCCTCACCGAGCGAGCCATCCGCCATCGACGGCGAGGATATGGCCGTGGACGTAGCGTGCGGCGTCGGAGGCGAGGAAGACGGCGGCACCGCCGAGGTCGTCCGGCCGCCCCCAGTCGCCTGCCGGGATGCGCTCGCGGATCGCCTTGTCGCGCGCCTCGTCGGCTTGCAGGGCTGCGGTGTTGTTGGTCGCGATATAGCCCGGCGCGATCGCGTTGACGTTGACACCCCTGGCCGCCCACTCGTTCGCCAGCAGCTTGGTGAGGCCTCCGATACCCGACTTGGATGCGGTATAGCTCGGCACCCGGATGCCGCCCTGAAAGGTCAGCATCGAGGCGATGTTGATGATCTTGCCCGAGCCTCTCGCCAGCATGTGCCGACCGGCTGCCTGACACAGGAAGAACACCGACTTCAAATTGGTGTCGATCACCGCGTCCCAGTCTTCTTCGGTGAAGTCGACCGCATCGGCCCGCCGGATGATGCCGGCATTGTTGACGAGGATGTCGAGCCTGCCGAAGCCTTCGACCACC
>NZ_AORL01000010.1 GCF_000383095.1 Sphingomonas sp. PR090111-T3T-6A | reverse complement strand
GGCGCGACGCTTAACCCCTCCACCACCGCCTTCGGCGGCGGTCCCCCTCCCCAGCGCGCTGGGGAGGATGAGATTACCGCCCGATCATCGTCTCGGGCTTGACCACGCGATCGAAGGTCGCCTCGTCCACCAGCCCCAGCGCCAGCCCCGCTTCCTTGAGCGTCAGCCCTTCATGGTGCGCGTGCTTGGCGATCTTCGCAGCATTGTCGTAGCCGATCTCCGGCGCCAGCGCCGTCACCAGCATCAGCGAGCGGTCGCGAAGCTGCGCGATGCGCACCTCGTCCGCCTCCATCCCCTCGACACAGCGCTCGGCGAAGCTCTCCATCGCAGTGGCGAGCAGCTCGATCGAGCGGAGCACGTTCGAGCCGATCAGCGGCTTGAAGACGTTCAGCTCCATATGCCCCTGAAGCCCGCCGACGGTGATCGCGACATGGTTGCCCATCACCTGGGCTGCCACCATCGTCACCATCTCGCACTGCGTCGGGTTCACCTTACCCGGCATGATCGAGCTGCCCGGCTCATTCTCCGGCAGCTTCAGTTCACCCAGACCACAGCGCGGGCCCGAGCCCAGCAGGCGGATGTCGTTGGCGATCTTGCTGAGCGACACCGCCAGCGTGTTGAGCGTGCCCGACAGATGGACGATCGGATCGTTGGACGCGAGCGCCTCGAACTTGTTGTCGGCAGTGCGGAAGGGCAGCCCGGTGATGTCCGCGATCTCCTTCGCGATCGCCTCGCCGAAACCCTTGGGCGCGTTGAGCCCCGTGCCGACCGCCGTGCCGCCCTGCGCCAGCGCCATCATGCCGTGCATCACAGCGGGCTCGATCCGCTTGCGGTCGCGATAGAGCATGTGCGCGTAGCCGGAGAACTCGTCGCCCAGCGTCAGCGGCGTCGCGTCCTGGAGATGGGTGCGGCCGATCTTGACGATATGGTCCCACGCCTTCGCCTTGTGATCGAGCGCGGCGTGCAGGCGGTCGAGCGCCGGGAACAGCCGGTCCGTTACGGCGCGCGCGGCGGCGACGTGGAGCGCGGTCGGGAAGCTGTCGTTGGAGGACTGGCCCTTGTTCACATGGTCGTTCGGGTGGACGGGCGACTTGCCACCGCGCTGGCCCGTCAGCGCCTCGTTGGCGATGCCCGCAACCACCTCGTTGACGTTCATGTTGGACTGGGTGCCCGAGCCCGTCTGCCAGATGACCAGCGGGAAATGATCGTCATGCTCGCCTTTCGCGACCGCCGCCGCCGCCGCCTCGATCGCATCGGCGATTGTCGCGTCCAGCCCATGATGACGATTCACCCGCGCCGCCGCCTGCTTCACGATCGCCAGCGCGTGGACGATGCCGATCGGCATCCGCTCGCTCGCCCCGAACGGGAAGTTGTGGATCGAACGCTCGGTCTGCGCGCCCCAATAGGCGGAAGCGGGAACCTCGATCGGGCCGAAGCTGTCGGATTCGGTACGCGTGGCAGTCATGCAAGGGACTCCGTGATGGACGATCCCCAAACTGGCGCGCGATCGCGACAATTCAAGCTATGCCGCGGTATCGAAATCATTGTCTTTCGAGAGGCCATCCACGCTGGCGCGCACGGCCGACCTCTCCCGGATTACATCCGGACGAGGAAGGAAAACAGAAGCCCGTGAGCGAACCTCGCCGCTTACTTCTTCCGCGTGAAATCCACCGAGACGACGTTCGAGCCATCCTCGCGCGTCACGGCCGGCGCGTCATTCTCCGCCTCGGCCGTCTCGGGCTCGGGCTCGTCGGCCTGCGCCTGGAACTGGAGCGCGAAGTTCACCGCCGGATCGACGAAGCCCGTCACCGCCGCATAGGGCACGATCAGCTTGGCCGGCACCTGATTGAAGCTCAGGCCGACCTCGAACGCATCGGGGCGGACCTTCAGGTCCCAGAAGCGGTTCTGGATGACGATCGTCATCTCGTCGGGGAAGCGCTGGGTCAGGTGCGCGGGGATGTCCACGCCCGGCGCCTGCGTCTTGAAGGTGATGTAGAAATGATGCTCGCCCGGCAGCCCGCCGGCCTGCTCCACCTCGCCCAGCACCCGGCCGACGACGGCGCGCAACGCCTCCTGCACGATCTCGTCGTAGGGAATCAGGCTATCGGGGACGGCACCTTCAGTCATGCGCGCAGTCCTGAACGTGAGCGCCGCGACGGTCAAGCGCCCCGTTGCGATCACCCTCTTGCTTTCCGTTGCGTCGACGCCCAGCCACGCTATGAGGACCGCGCCCGACCGTTCGACCAGAAGGATAGGCCCATGCGCCAGGCCGCCGTGCGCCGCGAAACGACCGAAACCCAGATCGCCGTGGAGATCAATCTCGACGGCACCGGCCATTATGCGGTCGCCACCGGCATCGGTTTTCTCGACCATATGCTGGAGCAGCTTTCCCGCCATTCGCTGATCGACCTCAAGGTCGAAGCCAAGGGCGACCTGCATATCGACCAGCACCACACCACCGAGGATTCGGCGCTGGCGATCGGCGAGGCCTTCTCGAAGGCGCTGGGCGACCGCAAGGGCATCCAGCGCTTCGGCCACGCCTACGCCCCGATGGACGAGACGCTGACCCGCGTCGCGATCGACATTTCCGGCCGCCCCTATCTCGTGTGGCGCACCGAGTTCACGCAGGCCAAGCTCGGCGATTTCGACACCGAGCTGTTCGAGCACTGGTTCCAGAGCTTCGCGCAGGCGGCGGGCATCACGCTCCACGTCGAGACGCTCTACGGCCGCAACAACCACCACATCGTCGAGAGCGCGTTCAAGGCGCTGGCCCGCGCGCTGCGCGCGGCGATCGACACCGATCCGCGCAAGGCCGATCAGGTGCCCTCGACCAAGGGCACGCTGGGCGGGGCCTGATCCGATGCTCGCCCTGATCGACTATGGCGCCGGCAATCTCCGCTCCGTGGAGAATGCGCTCCGTGCCGCCGGTGCATCCGACGTGGAGGTCACCGCGAACCCCGACACGGTGCGCAAGGCGGATCGCATCGTGCTCCCCGGCGTCGGCGCGTTCGGCGCGGCGATGAACGCGCTCGCCAGCCTCGACGGCATGGTGGATGCCCTCAACGAGCGTGTCGTGACGGAGGCCGCGCCCTTCCTCGGCATCTGCGTGGGGATGCAGCTCATGGCCAATGCCGGCGAGGAGATGGGCATCTATCCCGGCCTCGGCTGGATCGGCGGCACGGTGCGCCTGATGCCCGACCGGCCGGGCCTCAAGGTGCCGCACATGGGCTGGAACGACGTGACGCCCACGGTCGGCCACCCGATGCTGGTGCCCGGCGAGGCCTATTTCCTGCACAGCTACGCCTTCGACGTGGACGACCCGGCCGAGCGGCTGGCCGAGACGGATCATGGCGGCCCCGTCACCGCCGCCGTCGGCCGCGCCAACATGCTGGGCGTCCAGTTCCACCCCGAGAAGAGCCAGGCTTACGGCCTCGCCCTCCTCGCCCGCTTCCTGGAGTGGCGGCCCTGATGTCCGAACCCCTGCCTAATCCCCTGATCGTCTTCCCCGCCATCGACCTCAAGGGCGGCAACGTCGTCCGTCTCGCCGAGGGCGATATGGACCGCGCCACCGTCTACGGCTCCGATCCGGCAGCCCAGGCCCGCGCCTTCGCCGAGGCCGGCGCGACGCATCTCCATGTCGTCGATCTGGACGGCGCCTTTGCGGGCCATGCGGTGAACGCGGCCGTGGTGGAGTCGATCGTGGCGGCCTTCCCCGGCAAGGTGCAGTTGGGCGGCGGCATTCGGAACCGCGCTTCGGTGGATCATTGGCTCTCGCTCGGCGTCGATCGCGTGGTGATCGGCACGGCCGCGCTCGACCATCCCGATTTCGTCCGCGAGGCAGCGCGCGACCTGCCCGGCCGCATCGTCGTGGCGGTGGACGCGCGCGACGGCTTCGTCGCCACGCAGGGCTGGGCCGACGTCTCCGAAGTCCGCGTCGTCGATCTCGCGGCGCAGTTCGCGGACGCGGGCGTCGCCGCCCTGCTCTTCACGGACGTGGGCCGCGACGGCCTGCTCAAGGGCTGCAATGTCGAGGCCACGCAGGCGCTGGCGCACGCCACCTGCATTCCGGTGATCGCGTCCGGCGGCGTCGCGGGCATCGAGGATATTGAGGCGCTGATGGTGGCCCGCTCGGGCATCGTCGAGGGTGGCATCGAAGGCGTCATCACCGGCCGCGCGCTCTATGACGGGCGGCTCGATCTCGCGCAGGCGCTGAAGGTCGCGCGCGGATGAGCGTCCGCGTTCGGGTCATCCCCTGCCTCGACGTCGCCAACGGGCGCGTCGTGAAGGGCGTCAATTTCGTCGATCTCGCCGATGCCGGCGATCCGGTCGAGCAGGCGCGCCTCTACGACGCGGCCGGCGCCGACGAACTCTGCTTCCTCGACATCACCGCCTCCCATGAAGAGCGCGGCACCATCCTCGACGTCGTGGCGCGGACCGCCTCGGTCTGCTTCATGCCGCTGACGGTCGGCGGCGGCGTGCGTTCGGTGGAGGATGCGCGCGCGCTGCTGCTCGCGGGGGCGGACAAGGTGGCGGTGAACTCGGCGGCGGTCGCGCGGCCGGCGCTGGTCGGCGACATGGCGGAGCGATTCGGCGCGCAATGCGTCGTCGGCGCGATCGACGCGCGGCAGGTCTCGCCCGGCCGCTGGGAGATCTTCACCCATGGCGGCCGCAAGCCCGCCGGCATCGACGCGGTCGCCCATGCGCAGGATCTCGCGGCGCGTGGTGCTGGCGAGCTGCTGGTCACCTCGATGGACCGCGACGGCACGCGCGACGGCTACGACCTCGCGCTCACCCGCGCCATTTCGGATGCGGTTCCCGTGCCCGTGATCGCGAGCGGAGGCGTCGGCAATCTCGACCATCTCGTCGACGGCGTGGTGGAGGGCCATGCCTCGGCCGTGCTCGCCGCCTCGATCTTCCATTTCGGCCAGCACAGCGTCGCGGAGGCCCATGCCGCGCTCGCCAAAGCGGGGCTGCCGGTCCGTCATTGACGTCCCGCTTCAGGACGGGCCGGGCGACATCGCCCTTCCCTCCGCCGCGTCAGCATCCATAGTTCCCTCTCTGTCGCACATGTTGCGTTGCCCTCGCGACACAGGGGAGATTCGACATGAAGGTTGCGCATTCGCTGTTCGCCGCCGGCGCCATCGCCGCCGCGACGCTGTTCGTGGCGCCCGCCAGCGCCGGCCACGGCCATGACGGCCCGCCGCCGTCGTCGAGCAGCGGTGGCTCGCACGATCCGGGCGGCCCGACCTCGGTTCCCGAGCCGGCCGACGCCGTGCTCCTGCTGATGGGCGTCACGGGCGTCGTGATCGGCCGGAAGCTTCACGCGCGCGCCCAGCGCAAGGGCTGAGACGCCCCGAGCGGTTGACCCGTCGGCCTGCCCGCCCCAAGAGAGCGGGCATGGCCGATACACTCGACAGGCTCGTCACCACCATCGCCGCCCGCCGCCAGGCGGAGCCCGGCTCCTCCTACGTCGCCTCGCTGTTCGCGAAGGGCTTGCCCAAGATCGCGCAGAAGGTGGGCGAGGAGGCCGTGGAAAGCGTCATCGCCGCGATGTCCGGGACGAAGAAGGATCTGACCGGCGAAGCGGCGGACCTGATCTTCCACCTGCTGGTGCTGCTCGAAGCGAGCGGCGTTCCCTTCTCCGACGTGCTCGCCGAGCTGGATCGCCGCGAAGGCGTCTCCGGCCTCGACGAGAAGGCCTCGCGCACGGCGACGCCTGCCTCCGAGCCTGCGCCACGCCCGCTCGGCGCGAAGCCCGCCTCGCCGGACGACGACGGCCCCAGCCTTTCCTTCGGGTCCAAGCCCGATACCCGCCCGCTGATCCGGAGGGGCTGATGCCCATCGACGCCACCCTGCCCTATGACGACGCCAACATCTTCGCCCGCATCCTGCGCGGCGAGATCCCGTCGAAGAAGGTCTATGAGGACGAGTTCGCCCTCGCCTTCCACGACATCAATCCGCAGGCGCCGACGCACATCCTGGTGATTCCCAAGGGGCGCTATGTCTCGTGGGACGATTTCTCCGCCCATGCGCCCGACGCGGAGATCGCGGGCTTCATCCGCGCCGTCGGCCATGTCGCGCGCGAACAGGGGCTGGTGGCGCCGGGCTATCGCCTGCTCGCCAATGTCGGGGCGCACGGGCATCAGGAAGTGCCGCATTTCCATGTGCATCTGTTCGGTGGGCGGCCGCTCGGCCCGATGCTGACGCGCCCCTGACGGACTGTCGCCAAAACGCCTCAAAACGTGCCTAAGGCCTTTCGGCTCCCGCATCGCCGCTTGCACACGACAGAATAGCGACTAGGCTCCCGGCCCCATAGTGCTCGGCCGCCCCAAGGCGGCCGACTGAGGGACCTGATTGCATGATCTTTGGCCGTGTGAAGCCGTTGGACGCGATCCTCGCGACGGCGGAAAAGAAATCGCTGCACCGATCGCTTGGTGCCTTCCAACTGACCATGCTGGGCATCGGCGCCGTGATCGGCACCGGCATTTTCGTGCTCACCTCCGAGGCCGCGCAAAAGGCCGGCCCGGGCATGCTGTTCAGCTTCATCATCGCGGGCTTCGTCTGCTGTGTGGCCGCGCTCTGCTATTCGGAGCTGGCCTCGATGGTGCCGGTGGCGGGCTCTGCCTACACCTACACCTATGCGGTCGTCGGCGAGGTGCTGGCGTGGATGGTCGGCTGGGCGCTGATCCTCGAATATGCGGTGGGCGCGAGCGCCGTCGCGGTCGGCTGGTCCAACCATGCGGTCGGATTGCTCGGGGCATCGGGATATCATTTCCCCGCCATTATCAGTAACGCCGACGCGCTCATGGCGCATGTGCAGCTGGCGTTCGGCGCCAAGCCGTCGGCGGACCTGATGACCGCGGCGCAGACCGGCGGCTGGATCAACGTGCCGGCGATCTTCATCTCGATCCTGGTGATGAGCCTGCTGGTGATCGGCACGACCGAGAGCGCGCGCGTCAATGCGCTGCTCGTCTGCATCAAGATCGCCGCGCTCTCGCTGTTCGTCGCGCTGACGCTGCCGGGCATGAACACCGCGCATTTCACGCCCTTCATGCCGACCGGCTCGGTGGGCGTGTTCGGCGCGGCCGCCTCGATCTTCTTCGCCTATGTGGGCTTCGACGCCGTCTCGACGGCGGCCGAGGAGACCAAGAACCCGCAGCGCAACGTGCCGATCGGCCTGATCGGTTCGCTCCTGATCTGCACCCTCTTCTACCTGCTCGTCGCCTCGGGCGCGATCGGCGCGATCGGCGCGCAGCCGGTCGTCGGCGCGGACGGCGCGGTGCTCCCGCCGGGCTCGGCCGAGATCGCCGGCCGCTGCGCCGCGATCGTCAGCGGCGGTTCGATCGAGCCGCTGGTCTGCTCGAAGGAAGCGCTCGTCCATGTGCTCCAGGTGATCGGCCATCCGATCTTCGGCTGGTTCGTGGGCCTCGCCGCCGTGCTGGCGCTGCCGTCGGTCGTGCTGATGATGATGTACGGCCAGACCCGCATCTTCTTCACCATGGCGCGCGACGGCCTGCTGCCCGCCAAGCTGGCGAGCGTGCACACCAAGTTCCGCACGCCGCACGTCGTCACCTTCGTGACCGGCGCCGGCGCCACGCTCGCGGCGGCCTTCCTGCCGGTGGGCAAGCTGGCCGACTATTCGAACTCGGGCACGCTCTTCGCCTTCTCGATGGTGGCGATCTCGGTGATGGTGTTGCGCAAGACTGATCCCGACCGCCCCCGCCCCTTCCGCACGCCGCTGGTGTGGATCGTGGCGCCGCTCGCGATCATCGGCTGCCTCGCCCTCTATGCCTCGCTGACGCTGTCGGCGATCCTCGTGCTTCCGGTGTGGGGCGCGGTGGGCCTGTGCGTCTATTTCTTCTACAGCCGCTCGCGCTCGCATGTCGGGCGCGGGACGGTCGAGGCCGACGGCGAGGCGGACATGACGGCCGTGAAGGCCTGATCCGCCGTCCGACGGACACGAAAAAGGGGCGGGAGGCTTGGGTAGCCTCCCGCCCCTTCTCTTTTGGGGTGAACCCGATCAGCCGAGGCGGGCGGCGATCAGCGCCTTGAGATCCTGCTCCGGGCGGGCACCGAAGTGCGAGATCACCTCGGCCGCCGCGATCGCGCCCATGGTGAGGCACTCCGCGACCGGACGACCCTGCACATGACCGACCAGATAGCCCGCCGAGAAGAGATCGCCCGCGCCGGTGGTGTCCACCACCCGCGCGACCGGCTCGGCGGCGACATGGAAGCGTTCGCCATTCTTGACCGCGGTCGCACCCTCGGCGCCGCGCGTCGCCACCAGCAGAGGCAGCTTCGGCGCCAGCGCGGCCACCGCCGCCTCGAAATCGCCCTCGCCGGTGAGCGCCAGCAGCTCTTCCTCGTTGGCGAACAGGATGTCGATGTCGCCGTCGTTCACCAGCGCGCGGAAATCCTCGAGGTGGTTCATGATGCAGAACACCGCCGAGACGCCCAGCGCCACCTCGCGGCCCGCCTTGCGCGCCATCCTGATCGCCGCCTTCATCGCCGCGCGCGGCTCGGCCGGGTCCCACAGATAGCCTTCGAGCAGCAACACCTTGGCCGACGCGACCTGCGCCTCGTCCACCGACGCCGGCGGCAGGAACTGCGCGGCGCCGAGATAGGTGTTCATCGTGCGCTCGCCGCCGGGCGAGACGAGGATGAGACAACGGCCGGTCGGGATGTCCGCCTCGCGCGCGGGCACGGTGAACTCGATGCCCTGCGATTCCAGATCGTGGACGAACACTTCGCCGAGCTGGTCCTTGGCGACCTGCCCGATGAAGGCGCAACGCGCGCCCATCATCGCCGCGCCTGCGACGGTGTTGCCGGCCGAGCCGCCCGAAATCTCGCGGCCCGGCCCCATGCGGCCGTAGAGCGCGGTCGCCTGGGTGGCATCGATGAGCTGCATCGCGCCGGCGGTGAGGCCCTCTTCGGCGAGGAAGGCGTCGGTGGTGGGCGAGAGCACGTCCACAAGGGCGTTGCCGATCGCGATGATGTCGAGCGTGGTGTCGGTCACGAAAATCTCCTGGAGAATTGGCGCGCGGTTAGCGGGCGACGAGCCGGCGCGCAATCTTTGCGACTCGCGGGCACCCGACAGCTCCCCGGTTTGCGCGCGCGATTTCCCGTGGCAGATCAGGCGCATGATTCGTCGCGGTCCTTTCCTGCTTCCGCTCGTGCCGGCGCTGTTGCTCGCCGGTTGCGCCACGCCCGCGCCCAAGCCGGCCACCGCGCCGCCGCCCGTCGCCCAGAAGCCCGCGAAGATCCACGAGGCCGGGCTGGAGCGCGTGATGGGCAAGACGAAGGCGCAACTGGTCGCCCTGTTCGGGGACGCCGACCTCGACGGACATGAAGGGCAGGCGCAGCGGCTCCAGTTCGTAGGCCCGGCCTGCGTGCTGGACGCCTATCTCTATCCGGCCAAGGCGGGGAGCGAGCCCGTCGTCACCTATGTCGATGCGCGCACGCCAGCGGGCGAAGACATGGACCGCGCCTCCTGCATCGCTTCGCTCAGCCGCCGCGCCGCGGCTCCCTGAGCGCCGCCGCCCACTCCTCGCGCACGCTCTCGTCGATCTCGGCGTCTGCGCGCGCCGCATGGGGCTCCAGCGCACCGAGCCGATCCAGCGCCCACACAGCCGCACCGCGCACCACAGGCGCCTCGTCGCCGAGCAACGCCGCGAGCGGAGCGGCAAGCGCCCTCTCCCCGCTGTTCCCCGCGACGATCGCGGCGTTCCTCACCATCCGGTCGCGCCCGATGCGCTTGATCGGCGAGCCGGAGAAAATCTGGCGGAAGCTCGCATCGTCGAGCGCCAGCAGGTCCGCGACATGCGGCGCCGCCAGCTCGGCGCGCGGCGCGAAGGCGAGATTCGCATGGGCCGAAGCCGCAAACTTGTTCCACGGGCAGACGGACAGGCAGTCGTCGCAGCCATAGACGTGGTTGCCGATGCCCGGCCGCAGATCGCGCGGGATGGGTCCGTGCAGCTCGATCGTGAGATAGGAGATGCAGCGCCGCGCATCGATCCGGTAGGGCGCGGGGAAAGCGCCGGTCGGGCAGACCTCCTGGCACGCGTTGCACGAACCGCAGGTGTCGCGCGAACGAGCGTCGGGCTCCAGCTCCAGCTCCGTGAAGAGCATCCCCAGCAGCAGCCAGCTCCCATGCTCCCGGCTGACGAGGTTGGTGTGCTTGCCCTGCCAGCCGAGCCCCGCCGCCATCGCCAGCGGCTTCTCCATCACGGGCGCGGTATCGACGAACACCTTGAGCTGCCCACCGCCTTCCGCCACCAGCCAGCGGGCGAGCGCCTTCAGCGCCTTCTTGACCGTGTCGTGATAGTCCTGCCCCTGCGCATAGACCGAGATGCGCGCCGTCTCGGGGCTGTCGGCCAGCCGAAGCGGATTCTCGGGCGGCGCGTAGCTCATGCCGAGCGCCACCACCGAGCGCACTTCCGGCCACAGCGCGGCGGGCGAACGCCGCCAGTCGGCGCGCGCCTCCATCCAGCCCATATCGCCATGCGCGCCCTCGCCCAGCCACTGGTGCAGCCGCTCGCCGGGCAGAGGGTCGTCCACCGTCCGCGTCACCCCGCACGCGACGAAGCCGAGGCGAGCGGCCTCCGCCTTCAGGCGTTCGGTGAGCGTGGAATCAGGCATCCCGCCCAGATAGCGTCACGAGCGCCGACGCCAAGGGGCGGCGATCAGCCCGCCGCCCCCGAGGCTCCCGTCATTCGCAGACGAGCTGGCCTTCGCGATTGCCCGCACGCCCGCTACGGCAGGAGCGCATGTCGAGGCGCGTATCCTGCCAGCGCTTCAGTCCCTTGCATTCGGCATACAGGGTGGAGCCGCGCATCCCGGAGTTCCGGCAGCTCCGCGCCCACGAGCCGCCCGGCTGCGAGACGTTGCCGCCCCAGCCATTGCCCGGCCGCCCGTCATTCCAGCCACCGCCATTGCCGGGGCGACCGTCGCCACCGCCCCAGCCGCCGCCATTGCCCGGACGTCCACCGGTGCAGACGAGCCGGCCGTCCTGATTGCTGATCTCGGCCTGGCAGTCGCGATAGCGCAGCGAACTGCTCCGATAGCGGCCGTCACGATCGCGGCACTGGGCGGTCAGCGTCCGGCCGTCATCGCGGACGTTCTGGCAACTCTGCATATAGCTGCCGCGCGGGGCGGCATTCGCCGGCATGGCAGGAAGCACGACCGCCATCGCAGCCGCGGCGAACCAGAGCGAAACACGCATTCGGACCCCTCCCCCTTGTCAGGTGCCGCACCGTCTCATGACGGGCGTGCAACGGCAAGGCCGGCGCTTGCCGACAGGCCTTCTCTGCTTCGGTGCCGAACGTCGCCTTCCCCGCCCTCGCTCAGGCGAATGGCAGCAACGCTTCATAGGCTTCCAGATCCGGCTTGCCCGCGATGCACGCGCCCTGCCGCATCAGGAAGGCGTGGCGGACGATCTCGGCCTGCTGCTCGATGCCATAGCGCCCGAACGATCGCCCCGGCACCAGCTCATAGCGATAGTGGCAGAAGGGATGGCGCGCGAGCGGCAGGAACCAGCGCCCACCCCGCTGCGCCTGCCAGACATGGGTCAGCTCGTGGATCAGCAGCCCTTGCGCGGAGAGCGCCGCATCCGCAAAATCCTCGCACCAGACGGGATCGGCGGGGTGGAACCAGATATCGCCGTCGGGCGCCATCACCACCCCGTTGGGCTGGAAAGGCCACCAGCAGGCGCGATGGAGCCGCACCGCCGAGCCGTCGATCGCATCCCCGAACATCGCGTCCGCCAGCGCCCTCTCGCCGGGGGTCAGCGGCCGTCCGGGATCGCGCGCCATCGGCTTAGTAAGGCGCGTCTTCGCCCGCGCCGACCACCTTGGCGTCGAGGGTGAGCGGCGGCCCCTTGGCGAAGCGAACCGTAAGGCCGACGCGACTGCCCGGCTTCACCTGCGGATTCACGCCGAACAGCATGACATGATAGCCGCCGGGCGCGAACTTCAGCTCTCCGCCCGCCGGCAGATCGACCCCGTCGAGCCGCTGCATCGACATCACGCCGCCTTTCATGGCCATGCTCTGGTGCAGCTCGCTGGAGCCGGCCTGCGCGCTCTCGACCGCGAGCAGCCGCGCCGGCTCCGCCCCGCCGTGGAGCGTCAGATAGGCCGCCGCCGGCCGCCCCGGCACGGCCGCCAGCCGCACCCAGCCATGATCCGCCCGCAGCGTCTCTCCCTTGCCGTGGCACGCCGCCAGCGCGAGCAGAAGGACGGGTGAAGCGCGAAGGACTTGGGAAAGGTGCATCGACAGATATGTCCCCAATCGTGGCAGTTTCGGGATTAGAACGGCCACCCGCTTGCAGCAAGCGCAGGCATTCTTATATCGCCGACCGGAGCATTCCGTCAGCCGCCTGCTTGACGAGGGGGGGCAGGCGGCTCGTCGAACGATTCGAGAGTTTGTGGGGATATTGAATGGCTAAAGTTATTGGTATCGATCTCGGCACCACCAACAGCTGCGTGGCTGTCATGGAGGGCGGCAAGCCCAAGGTGATCGAGAATGCGGAGGGCGCGCGCACGACCCCCTCCATCGTGGCGTTCACCAAGGATGGCGAGCGTCTCATCGGCCAGCCGGCCAAGCGCCAGGCGGTCACCAACCCGGCGAACACGGTCTTCGCGGTGAAGCGCCTCATCGGCCGCCGCTTCGACGACCCGATCACCCGGAAGGACACGGAGCTGGTCCCCTATCACATCGTGAAGGGCCCGAACGGCGACGCGTGGGTGCAGGCCGGCGGCGAGGATTATTCGCCCTCGCAGATCAGCGCCTTCACGCTTCAGAAGATGAAGGAAACCGCCGAGTCCTATCTGGGCGAGACGGTGACGCAGGCCGTCATCACGGTTCCGGCCTACTTCAACGACGCCCAGCGTCAGGCGACCAAGGACGCCGGCAAGATCGCGGGCCTCGAAGTCCTGCGCATCATCAACGAGCCGACCGCGGCCGCGCTCGCCTACGGCCTCGAGAAGGACAACAACAAGACGATCGCGGTCTATGACCTCGGCGGCGGCACCTTCGACATCTCCGTTCTGGAGATCGGCGACGGCGTCTTCGAGGTGAAGTCGACCAACGGCGACACCTTCCTCGGCGGCGAGGATTTCGACGCCAAGATCGTGTCCTACCTCGCGGAAGGCTTCCAGAAGGATGAGGGCATCGACCTCACCAAGGACCGCCTCGCGCTCCAGCGCCTGAAGGAAGCGGCCGAGAAGGCGAAGATCGAGCTGTCGTCGGCCCAGTCGACGGAAGTGAACCTTCCCTTCATCACCGCCGACCAGAACGGCCCGAAGCACCTCGTCAAGACGATCACCCGCGCCGATCTGGAAAAGCTCGTCGAGGATCTGATCCGTCGCACGATGGACCCGGTGAAGAAGGCGCTGGCCGACGCCGGCATGAAGGCCGACCAGATCGACGAGGTCGTCCTCGTCGGCGGCATGACCCGTATGCCGCGCGTCCGTCAGGCCGTGAAGGACTTCTTCGGCAAGGAGCCGCACACCGGCGTGAACCCCGATGAGGTGGTCGCGATCGGCGCCGCCGTGCAGGCGGGCGTGCTGCAGGGCGACGTGAAGGACGTTCTCCTCCTCGACGTCACCCCGCTGTCGCTGGGCATCGAGACGCTGGGTGGCGTGTTCACCCGCATGATCGATCGCAACACGACGATCCCGACGAAGAAGTCGCAGACCTACTCGACCGCCGAGGACAACCAGAACGCGGTGACGATCCGCGTTTTCCAGGGCGAGCGCGAGATGGCGGCCGACAACAAGATGCTCGGCCAGTTCGACCTGATCGGCATCCCGCCGGCCCCGCGCGGCGTGCCGCAGATCGAAGTCACCTTCGACATCGACGCCAACGGCATCGTCAATGTCCACGCCAAGGACAAGGGCACCGGCAAGGAGCAGCAGATCAAGATCCAGGCCTCGGGTGGCCTCTCGGATGCCGACATCGACACGATGGTGAAGGACGCCGAGAAGTTCGCCGAGGAGGACAAGAAGCGTCGCGAGGCGGCCGAGGCGAAGAACAACGCCGAAGGCCTGATCCACTCGACCGAGCGCCAGCTCGAAGAGCATGGCGACAAGGTCGATGCATCGCTCAAGTCCGAGATCGAGGCGGCCGTTGCCGAAGCCAAGGCGGCCGTCGAGGGTGGCGATGCCACCGCGATGTCGGAGAAGGCGCAGGCCCTCGCGCAGGTCGCGATGAAGCTCGGTCAGGCGATCTACGAGAAGGAGCAGCAGGCTCAGGCTTCGCCGGGTGCCGAGGCTCCGAAGGACGACGACGTCGTCGACGCCGAGTTCTCCGAAGTCGACGACAACAAGGCGTAAGAAGTTGGCGCGCCGCGTGCGCCCGGTTCCTCTCGGGGCCGGGCGCGCGCGGGCAGCCTCGGGGGCTTGAGCTTGGATATCGACTATTACGAACTGCTCGAATGCGAGCGTACTGCCGACGACAAGACGCTGAAGACGTCCTATCGCCGGCTCGCGATGCAGTTCCACCCGGATCGCAATCCGGGCGACCATGAGGCCGAGGCGAAGTTCAAGGCGATCAACGAAGCCTATGACTGCCTGAAGGACCCCCAGAAGCGCGCAGCCTATGACCGTTTCGGCAAGGCGGCCTTCCAGAGCGGCGGCGCCGGCGGCTTCGGCGGCGGACAGGGCTTCGAGGGTTTCTCGGATATCTTCGAGAGCGTCTTCGGCGAGTTCATGGGTGGCGGCGGTCGCCAGCGCAGCGGGCCGCGTCGCGGCGCCGATCTGCGCTACGATCTGGAAATCTCGCTCGAAGAGGCGTTCCACGGCAAGTCGGAGACGATCCGCTTCGACGTGGCCGCCAATTGCGAGCCGTGCGGCGGCTCCGGCGCCAAGCCCGGCACCGCAGCCCGCACCTGCCAGACCTGCGGCGGACGCGGACAGGTTCGCGCGCAGCAGGGCTTCTTCGTGGTCGAGCGCGCCTGCCCGTCCTGCCATGGCGCGGGCCAGGTGATCGCGGACCCCTGCCCCAATTGCCGGGGCGAGGGCCGAATCGACCGGGAGAAGTCGCTGGAGGTGAAGATTCCGGCCGGCGTTGACGAAGGCACGCGCATCCGCGTGACCGGCGAAGGCGAGGCCGGCGGGCGCGGCGCGCCTCCGGGCGACCTCTACATCTTCCTCCATGTGAAACGGCACGCCATCTTCGAGCGCGACGGCACGACGCTGGCGGCGCGCTGCCCGATCAGCTTCACGACGGCCGCGCTCGGCGGCGAGATCGAGGTGCCGGGGCTCGACGGCGAGATCATCCCGGTGAAGATTCCGGCGGGCATCCAGTCCGGCAAGCAGCTCCGCCATCGCGGCTCGGGCATGCCGGTGCTGAACAGCCGGGGCCGGGGCGATCTGGTGATCGAGATCGCGGTCGAAACGCCGACCCGGCTTTCCGCGCGCCAGAAGGAACTTCTCGCCGAGTTCCGCGAAACCGAGACCGGCGAGGAATGCCCCGCCTCCAGCGGCTTCTTCGCCAAGATCAAGGGCATGTTCGGGGAGTAGGCGACAAGCCGCTCCCCACCCATCAATCCCGCTTCTTCCCCACGTTCGTTGTCCCCCGGATCAACTCCGGGGCGATGATGACGATCAGCTCCGATCGTGCTCGCCGCGCGGGTAGAAGTCGAAGCGGATGCTCACCCATGCGCCGACCTGCGGCCTGCCCCCGATGCGGGGCGGGCGCACGAGGAACTGCCACGCCGCCTCCCGCAGTGCGCGGGCGAGGCCGGACCCCGGGCTCTCATCCAGTTCGTGGCAATTATCGACGTGATAATGCTCGATCGTGCGGCACGCGATGAGCGCCCAGCCCGTCCCCGTGCCATTCTTGGGCATGTAGAAAGCGAGCTCGGCGTCGGTCGGCCGGCGATACCATTCCGCCTTGTAGAGCTGTTCCCCGCCCGGCCCCGCGCCCGGCCCGTAGGCGGCGACGCTGTCTGGCCCGTTATCCCGGCCCTGCGCGCCCTGCGTCGCGGAGGCGTCGGCCGTCTGCTGGCGCATCGGCTTGTTGGAGATGTCGGCGGCGCTCATCTCCTCATGGCTGAGCGGGATGACGTTCCACGGCACCGGCGGCTTGGGCGTCTTGGCCTGCTCCTGCGGCTTGGGCTGCGGCGTCGGCGCGCGGGGCGAGGCACCGGCATGGGCATGGCTCGTCTTCGCCACCGAAGGCTTGGGCACGGTGGAGAAGGATTTGGGGAAGAGCGTCAGCGTGATCGCCTTGTGCGCATCCTTCAGCACAGGCGGCAGCGCGCCCATGGCGATCAGCATCCACACGATCAGCAGTGCAAAGCCGAACGACAGGATGAAGGAGATGGCCCGGCTCTGGACCGAGCCCCCGGGGCGGTACGACGAGGGCTGGTAGGACGCCGAACGCATGAGGCCCCCATCTACAGGCCGACATTACCGGCAGCAATCCGAATGGTGTCGCGCCGGTAATGTTCACGCCGTCCCGGCCGGAACCGGGGCGGCGGAGCGAAAAATCAGGCCTTGATGTCGATGCCGACGCCCTCGGGCGCCTTGGCGACGCCGACCATCGCGGGACGGAGCAAGCGATCCTTGATCATCCAGCCGGACTGCATCTCGTGGATCACGGTGCCCGGAGCGGCATCGGCCGATTCCATCTCCATGATCGCCTGATGCTTGTTGGGATCGAGCGCCTGCCCGATCGCCTCGATGCGGGTGATGCCGTTGCGCTGGAAGACGGTCTCCAGCTCCTTGCCGGTCATCTCGATGCCGGTGACGAGCGGCTTCAGCTTCTCGTCGGCGCGCAGATCGGACGGGATCGCCGCCAGCGCGCGGACGAGATTGTCCGCCACCGACAGCAGGTCGCGCGCGAAGCTGGTGGTGGCATAGGCCTTGGCGTCCGCCATCTCGCGCTCGGTGCGGCGGCGGAGATTCTGCATCTCGGCCTGCACATAGAGCACCTGGTTGCGGGTTTCCTCCAGCTCGGCCTTGAGCGCATCATGCTCGGCAAGTTCGGGTGCCTGGGCGGCCGTCTCGGCGCGGAGGGTTTCGTCGGTGTCGTTCGTCTTGTTTTCGTCAGTCATGCCATCAACCTGGAAAGCGCGTGCGCGGTGAAATCCACCATGGGAACCACGCGAGCATAGTTCAACCGGGTCGGGCCGATCACGCCGACCACGCCCACCACCCTGCCCTCGCGGGCCCTGTAGGGAGCGGCGATAATCGAGGAACCCGACAGCGAAAAGAGCTTGTTCTCCGATCCAATGAAGATCTTGGTGGCCGATCCGTTCCGCGCGCCGTCGAGCAGACGGGCGATTTCCTCCTTGCCCTCCAGCTCGTCGAGCAGCTGGCGGACGCGTTCCAGATCCTCGGCGGCGGCCGGATCGATCAGGTTCGCCTGGCCGCGCACGATCAGCACGGGCCGCTCCGCCCCATCGGTGGACCAGATGGCGAGGCCTCGTTCCACCAGATCGCGGCTCACCCGATCGAGCTGCGCGCGGCCGAGCCCGATCTCGGCGGAAAGCCGCGCCTGCGCCTCGCCCAGCGTCAGGCCGGTGAGCTCGGCGCTGATATAGTTGGCGGCCTCGACCAGCGCGGACGACGTCGTCCCCGGCGGCACCGCGACGACGCGGTTCTCGACCGATCCGTCCGCGCCGACCAGCACGGCGAGCGCCTGCGTCCGGCTCAAGGGCACGAAGGCGAACTGGCGCAGCACCGGCTCCTGCTTGGGCACCAGCACGAGGCCGGCGCATGCCGAGAGCCCGGAAAGCACCGCCGAGGCCGCCGCCAGCGCATCCTCGATCGGACCATTCGTGCCGATCCCGCGCTCGATCGCGGCGCGTTCCTCGTCGGAGGGCTCGTCCGCCTGCATCATGCCGTCGACGAACAGGCGCAGGCCTACCTCGGTCGGCATCCGCCCGGCGGAGATATGGGGGGCCGCGAGAAGGCCCGCCTCCTCCAGATCCTGCATCACGTTGCGAATCGAGGCGGGCGACAGGTTCAGGCCCGAAAGCTGCGAGATCGTCCGCGAGCCCACCGGCGCCCCCGATCGCAGATACGACTCGACCACCACACGGAACACGCTCCGCGCGCGGTCTGACAGTTCGGGGACGGCGGGGCCGGACATCACGGGGAATGTAGGGAGATCGGGCGCCATGCTCAACAAAATGGTGTCATTCCATCGCAATGGTGGCGCCGCGCGCCCTCTGCCGCTACAGCGCCACAACCGATTTCCATAGGCCATTCCACAGGAGCCTCCATGCGTCCCTCCGGCCGCGCGCCCGACCAGATGCGCACGATCACCATCGAGCCGAACGCCACCCGCCATGCGGAAGGGAGCTGCATCATCTCCTTCGGCGACACCAAGGTGCTCGTCACCGCCTCGGTCGAGGAGCGCGTGCCGCCCTTCCTGCGCGGCAAGGGCCAGGGCTGGGTGACGGCCGAATATGGCATGCTGCCGCGCGCCACCCACACCCGCGGCAGCCGCGAGGCGGCGAAGGGCAAGCAGTCCGGCCGCACGCAGGAGATCCAGCGCCTGATCGGCCGCTCGCTCCGCTCGATCATGGACCTGACGGCGCTCGGCGAGCGCCAGATCACCATCGACTGCGACGTCCTCCAGGCCGATGGCGGCACCCGCACCGCCTCGATCTCGGGCGCGTGGGTCGCGCTGCGCATCGCGGTCGACAAGCTGCTCGCCGAGGGCAAGCTCGCCGCCGACCCAATCAAGACGCAGGTCGCCGCCGTCTCCTGCGGCATCCACGAGGGCACGCCGGTGCTCGACCTCGATTATATCGAGGACTCGGCTGCCCATGTGGACGGCAATTTCGTGCTGCTCTCCAACGGCCACTTCGCCGAGGTGCAGGCAACCGCCGAGGGCGCGGCCTATGACGAGGAAGAGCTGCTCCGCATGCTCCGCCTTGCGCGCATCGGCTGCAACGAGATCTTCGCGCTCCAGTTGAAGGCCACCGAACGGTGAAGCGCAAGCTGGAGCCCGGCCGGCTGGTGATCGCCAGCCACAACAAGGGCAAGATCCGCGAGATCGCTGCCCTGCTCGGCCCTTATGGGATCGAGCCGGTCTCGGCGGGCGACCTCGACGTCCCCGAGCCCGAGGAGACGGGCACCAGCTTCGCCGCCAATGCGGAACTCAAGGCGCGCTTCTCCGCCGACATGACCGGCCTCCCCGCGCTCGCCGACGATAGCGGCCTGTGTGTGGAGGCCTTGGGCGGCGATCCGGGCATCTTCTCCGCCCGCTGGGCCGGGGAGACCAAGGATTTCGGCCTCGCCATGGAGCTGGTCGAGAAGAATATCGCCAAGCGGGGACCGAACGTCGGCCGCGACGCGCATTTCGTGTGCGCGCTGTCGCTGTGCTGGCCGGACGGGCATATCGTGACGGTCGAGGGCCGGGTCGACGGGCACCTTGTCTGGCCGCCGCGAGGCGACAAGGGCTTCGGCTATGACCCGATGTTCCGGCCCTGGCACCACGACATCACCTTCGGCGAGATGGACCCGGCGAAGAAGCACGAGATGAGCCACCGCGCGGATGCTTTCCGCAAGCTGGTGGCCTCCGTGTTCTGACCATGACCCCGAGCGGCCCGCTGGCGCTCTACGTCCACTGGCCGTTCTGCGTCTCCAAATGCCCCTATTGCGACTTCAACAGCCATGTCCGCGCCGAGATCGACGAGGCGGCGTGGCGGGATGCCTTGCTCGCCGATCTCGCGCATGAAGCGGCGCTGACACCGGGGCGGCCGCTCGGCTCGATCTTCTTCGGAGGCGGCACGCCCTCGCTGATGGCGCCCTCCACGGTCGCAGCAGTGCTCGACGCGGCCGAGCGCCACTGGGGCTTCACCGACGGCATCGAGATCACGCTGGAGGCCAACCCCTCCTCGGTCGAGGCGGCGAACTTCCATGCCCTCGCCAATGCCGGCGTGAACCGCGTCTCGCTGGGTTTACAGGCGCTCGACGACGAGGCGCTGCACTTCCTCGGCCGCGCGCACGGCGTGACGGAGAGCCTCGCCGCGCTCGATGTCGCGCAGGCGGCGTTCGGGCGGGTGAGCGTCGACCTGATCTATGCGCGGCCCTACCAGTCCGAGGCCGAGTGGCTGGCGGAACTGAACCGTGCCCTCTCCTTCGGCACCGAGCATCTGTCGCTCTACCAGCTCACCATCGAGCCCGGCACGCGCTTCGCGGCGCTGGCGGCCAAGGGCGAGCTGCCGACGCTCGACACCGACGAGGCGGCGCATCTCTTCGAGCTGACCCGGCAGGTGACGGCGGAAGCCGGCATCCCGGCCTACGAAATCTCCAACCACGCCCGGCCGGGTGCGGAGAGCCGGCACAACCTCGCTTACTGGCGCTATCAGGATTATCTCGGCGTCGGCCCCGGCGCGCATGGGCGGCGCGGGCAGCTCGCGAGCTTTCGGCGGAAGAAGCCGGAGAACTGGCTCTCGGCGGTCGCCCGCAACGGCCATGGCATCGAGAGCGAGGAACCGCTCGACGCCCCCACCCGCGCCGAAGAAGCGCTGCTGATGGGCCTGCGCCTCGACGCGGGGCTGGACCTCGCGGCCGTCTCCGCCGCCACCGGCATCGCCATCGACGCGATGGTCGACGCGGCGGCCATCGATCGCCTCGCCGGCCATGGCCTCGTCGCGCGCGAAGGGGATCGTCTCATCGTGAAGGAGGCGGGAATGCTCCTCCTCGACGGCATCCTCGCGGAGATCGTCCGCTAACGAGTCACCCTTCGTCGGTGTCGAAGATCGGCTCGAACCCGCCGAAGATCATGCGCTTGCCGTCGAAGGGGATCGGCCCTTTCGGCTCCATCCGGGGATCGGCGATCATTTTCGGATGAGCCGCTTCCTGAGTCGCCTTGTCGGGCCAGACGATCCACGAGAAGACGACCTCCTCGCCTTCCTGCGCCTGCACGGCCTTGCGGAAATCCGTCACCTTGCCGTCGGGCACCGCGTCGCCCCAGCATTCGACGATCCGCTCGGCGCCATAGTCCCGGAAGAGTGGCCAGACCTTGGCGCACATCTCCCGATACGCCTCCTTGTTCTCAGCGGGGACCGGGATCACGAAGCCCTGGATATAGCTCATCGCCTCACTCCTCTTGGCCCCCGCCCGGGATCAGTCGTCGAAGCCCCTCGCCGCCGGAGATACCACGGTGACGCCGCCCGTGCCGATCTGTTTCACCTCCAGCACGCGATCGGCGATGCCGTCGCGATCGAAGCGGAAGGCGCCGTCCACGCCCGAGAAGCCGCCCTTGTCGACCAGACGCCCCTCCGGGAAGGGCGTGCCCGGCTTCCAGTCCGCCGAGATGCGGACCGCCAGCAGCACCGAGTCGTAGCCGAGGCTCGACAGGCGGAACGGGCTCTTGCCGAAGCGGGCGCGGTATTTCGCCGCGAACTGCGTGTAGAGCCCGTCCGACACGGAGGCGAACCAGCTCCCGCCCAGCGCCTTGGCGGCGGCGAGCTGCGGTTCGGTGTTCCACAGCTCGGTGCCGAGCAGGCGCGCGCCGCTGCCCGACTTGCGCACCAGCGGCGCCGCCACCAGCGCGATGCGGCCGCTGTCCGCGATCAGCAGCGCGTCATAGCCCTTGGGATCGCCGAGCTTGCGGATCGCGGCCCCCAGCGAGGCGGCGCTGCGGTCATAGCCCTGCATCGAGACGACGGTGCCATGCGCCTCCTGCGCCGCCTTCAGCATCGCGGTGGAGGCGCGGCGGCCGTAAAGCCCGTTCGGCACCAGCGCCGCGAAGCGCGAGAGCCCGCGCGACTTGGCATATTCCACCACGCGCTCGATCGACTGGGTCGGCGTGAAGCCGAGCAGATAGACGCCATGCCCCGCCACATCGACATCGTTGGAGAAGGACAGCACCGGCACATGCGCCGCCTCGGCCACCGGCGCGACCTGCCGCACATCCTCGGACAGCAGCGGCCCGAGAATCAGCTTGTTGCCCTCCGCCAGCGCGGTGCGGGCGGCCTGCGCCGCGCCCGTGCCGGTGTCGTACATGGTGAGGCGCACGCCCGCGCCGCCAGAATCGATCAGCGCCATGTTGGCGGCATTGGCGATGGACTGGCCCACCGCCGCGTTCGGGCCGGAGAGCGGCACCAGCACGGCGACGCGGTCGCGCGCCTCTTCCGGCAGGCGGCCCTGCTGCGGCACGGGCTTCTGCGGCACAGGCTTGCCCGCCCCCGTATTGGGCTTGTGCGGCACCACGCCGGCGCAGCCCGCCAGCAGCATCGCCGCCATCAATCCACCAAAGCGCACCGTCTTCGAGGCGATCCCCGGTTGCGATGCGCGTAAGCCCTCTGCCATGAGATCCCCTATGACCGATCCTCTCCCTCCGGGGCTCTACATCGTCGCGACCCCGATCGGCAATCTTGGCGACCTGACGCCCCGTGCAGCGGACGTGTTGAGCCGTGCGAGCCTGATCGCCGCGGAAGATACGCGCGTGACCGCCAAATTGCTCCGTCATATCGGCACGGAAACGCCGATGACCCCCTATCATGACCATAATGCCGACCGGGTGCGCCCGGGCCTCGTCGCCCGACTCGGCGGCGAGGCGATCGCGCTGGTGTCGGACGCCGGCACGCCGATGATCTCGGACCCCGGCTTCAAGCTGGTGCGGGACGCGCGGGCGGCGGGGCATCGCATCGTCACGCTGCCCGGCCCAAGCGCCGCCATCGCCGCACTGACGCTTGCCGGGCTGCCGACCGACCGCTTCCTGTTCGCGGGCTTCCTGCCGCCCAAGGAGAAGGCGCGCGCCGATGCGCTGGCAGAACTCGCGAGGCTGCGCGCCAGCCTCGTCTTCTACGAGAGCGGCCCCCGCCTCGGCGCGACGCTCGCCTCCATGGCGGCGGTGCTGGGCCAGCGGGACGCGGCAGTGGCGCGCGAGATCAGCAAGGCGTTCGAGGAATGCGTGACGGGCACGCTCGACGAGCTGGCGGCCCGCTATGCCGAACATGCGCCGAAGGGCGAGATCGTGATCGTCGTCGGCCCGCCCGGCGAGGCGCCTCCGCCCGAGGCCGGGGACATCGATGCGATGCTCACCGACGCCCTCTCCCGCCTGCCCATCGCCAAGGCCGCGCGCGAAGTGGCCGACGCCACCGGCATCGCGCGCCACCAACTCTACGAGCGCGCGCTGGAACTCAAGGGGCAGGCGTGAAGCGTCAGGCGGCGGAAGCCCAAGGCCGGCAGGCCGAGGCGATCGCCGCCGCCTTCCTCCGCCAGAAGGGCTGGACCATCCTCGCCGAGCGCGTCCGTACGCCGCGTGGCGAGGTGGACCTCGTGGCGCGCCGGCCGGGCCTCGTCGCCTTTGTCGAGGTGAAAGCCCGGCGCGACGCGGCGGCGCTCGCCCTCGCGCTCGACCGGCAGAGGCTGGTCCGTGTCGCGGCGGCGGCCGAGATCCTCATCCCGCGCTATGCCGAACCCGGTGACGATATCCGCATCGACGCCGTGCTGATCGCGCCGGGTCGCCTGCCCGTTCATCTGGAGCATGTCTGGCAGGGGTGACGAACGCGCCTCCGCCCCCTATCTGCTGGCGGCACTTACTCAGGAGCGTAATGACATGGGCCTTCGCGTCGCCGTCCAGATGGACCCGATGGAGACGATCAACATCGCGGGGGACTCGACCTTCGCGCTGATGCTCTCGGCGCAGGCACGCGGGCACAAACTCTATCATTACGCGGCGGGCGACCTCAGCTATCGCGACGGGCGCGTCTATGCGCCGGTGCGGCCGGTGACGGTGCAGCGCGTGGCGGGCGCCCATTTCCAGTTCGGTGAGCCCGAAACCTTCGATCTCGGCGCCGACACCGACGTCGTGCTGATGCGGCAGGACCCGCCCTTCGACCTCGCCTACATCACCGCGACGCACCTACTAGAGCGCGTCCAGCACGAGACGCTGGTGGTGAACGACCCGGCCGCCGTCCGCAACGCGCCGGAAAAGCTGTTCGTGCTGGATTATGCCGAGTTCATGCCGCCGACGATGATCACCCGCCGGCTGGAGGACGCGCGCGCCTTCCATGCCGAGCATGGCGAGGTGGTGGTGAAGCCGCTCTACGGCAATGCCGGTTCGGCGGTGTTCCATGTCGGGCGCAAGGACGCCAACCTCGCCGCGCTGACCGAGCTGTTCGGGCAGGTCTGGCGCGAGCCGTTCATGGTGCAGGCCTTCCTCCCCGACGTGTCGAAGGGCGACAAGCGCATCGTGCTGGTCGACGGCAAGCCGGCAGGTGCGGTCAATCGCCTGCCCAAGGCGGGCGAAATCCGCTCCAACCTCGCGGTCGGCGGATCGGGCGCGCAGACCGAGCTGACGCCGCGCGAACTGGAGATCTGCGGCGCCCTAGGCCCAGAACTCGCCAAGCGGGGTCTGGTCTTCGTCGGGATCGACGTGATCGCCGGCTATCTGACCGAGATCAACGTCACCTCCCCCACGGGCATCGTCGCCATCGACAAGTTCAACGGCACCGACACCCCCACCCTGATATGGGAGGCGATTGAAGCGCGCGCGGCGGCGCGGGCCTGACGGCTTCGGTTTTCTGCGCCCCTCAGGCGTCGGCGTCTTCGCCGCGCCCGGGAAAGTCGAGGGCCAGCATCTTAGCCGCGATAGCGTGCTCGTCGATGGGATAGGCGCCCGACGCGATCAGCGAGCGGATGACCTCGACCTTCTTGGTGTCGATCGGCGGCGCGGAGCCGGCGAGGAGCGAGATGAGGTTCGCCACGTCGCTGGTCGTCACCGGCTTTTGCGGCGTGGCGGGCGCCACCGGGGTTGCCGGCGTCGTCGACGAAACAGGGCGAAGCCTGATCGGATCGACCCCTCCCGCCTTTTCGATGCCGTCCATAGTCTTGGCTCCAGTCCCGTGGGTGCTTCACGCCCGGTAACGGCAGCTTCCCGACAAACTTAAATCAGCTTCAGCAAATTTTTACGCTCGGGGGTGGGCGGCCCGGTAAACGTCCATCAGATGGGCCGCGTCGACGGCCGTGTAGATCTGCGTGGAGGAGAGGCTCGCATGGCCGAGCAGCTCCTGCAACTGGCGCAGATCCGCGCCTCTCGCCAGCAGATGCGTCGCGAAGCTGTGGCGAAGCGCGTGGGGCGTCGTCCGCTCCGGCAGGCCGAGGCGCACCCGCGCGGCGCGCACCGCCCGGCGGATAATCCCCGCATCGAGCCCGCCCCCCCGCGCGCCGCGGAACAGCGGTGTGCCGGCGCTCAAGGGATAGGGGCACTCCGCCGCATAATCCGCGATCGCCTGCCGCACGACGGGGAGCAGCGGAACGACGCGCTGCTTGGAGCCCTTGCCCGTCACCATGATCGTCTCGCCAAGCGGGAGCAGTCGCGCGTCGAGCGCCATCGCCTCGCCCACGCGCAGGCCGGCGCCATAGAGCAGCAGCAGCACCGCGAGGTCGCGCCTGGCGAGCCAGGGCTTGTCCTGCGCGTCGGCGGCGTCGTGCGCGAGGTCGGTGGCCTCGGCGGGCGCGACCGGGCGCGGCACGCCCTTCTTCACGCGCGGCGCGCGGATGCGGGGCGTGGCCGACGGGCCGCCATTGGCGAAATCGAGAAACGCCCGCACCGCCGATAGCTCGCGCGCGGCAGATGCGTTGGTGAGCCCGCCGGCATCGCGCCGCCGCGCGAGATAGGCGCGCAGGTCTGCCGCATCGAGCGCGGCGAGCATCCCCGCATCCACAGCCTCGCCGCGATGCTCGCCAAGGAAGGCGACCAACCGGTGCGCCGTCGCGACATAGGCGCGCACCGTATGCGCCGAGCGCAGCCGGGTGCGGGCGAGATGCTCTCCGAAGGAAGCGGCGATCAGGCGGGCCGGGTGGTCGGCAAGGGTCAGGGGAGGAGCCACCGCCCCACCATACGCGCCAGCGTCGCGCCGAGGAAGGCGAGCAGCTCGGACCCGTGGCGCGTCTCGAAACGCTGCTCCGCCCGCTGGCCGAGCGCGATCAGCCCGCAGGCGTGCGGCGCCGGATGATCGAGCCGCACCAGCGCCTCTGCGCGGATCAGCGGCGCGGCCGGGCCGAACAGCGGATGCCCCTGCTCGACGCCGCGCAGCACCACGCCCTCCAGCCCCCGCATGATCCGCCCGATCACGCGCCGGTCGACATAGTTGAGCCCGTTGGAATCGGCGCGCAGCCCCGTCTCGCCGACATGCAGCGCCAGCGCGACGGCATCGACGCCGAGGATGTCCGGCCAGTCCTGCGTGACGATGTGGACGAGATGCTCCAGGCTGTCCGCCTCGATCGCGGCGAGCACGGCCGCATGGATCGCCGCCACCGCGCCCGAATGGCCGCGCGCGAAGGCGATCAGGTCCTGATTGGCCTCCTCCACCTCCGCGACGCGCGCGCGAAGGGTCGCCACCGCCCGATCCTGGAAGTCGATAACCATGCCCATGGAACGGAGCTTACCGCAGGGGCATTAAAAGGAAATGGCGATGAGCCGGGCCGCGTTCGGGCGGAGCGAGCGCGCTACCATCCCTTCTGTTCGCGCATCTCGCGCCATTGCTTGATGGAACAGCCGGTCGCCCCGCTCGCGCCCACGCTGCTGCACGACCCGCGCGTGAGATCCGGCCCCGCGCCGTCCGCATCCAGCAATCGATGCCGTTCGCGCGAAACGCTGTCGACGGCGCCCAGCGGATCGAACCCGCGATCCGGATCGCGGGGCAGGCGATAGCGCCGCTGCTCCTGCTCCCTGTTGCGGCCGCACACCACGATGTCATTCGCCTGCCGGGCTGCCTTGCAGGGATCGATGCTCTGCCGGATCGCCTGCGGGAGGCTGGGCGCCGCCGCCATCAGCAGGAGCGCCGGCAACATCCGGTCAGCCTTCCACGAACAGGCGGCTTTCCCCGCCGTGCTGGGGCAGCGTCACCCGCCCCTCCTCGCGGAAGCCGAGCCGCAGGAGCAGCGCCGCCGACGCCGCGTTGTGGGGCGCCGTGATCGCCAGCAGCCGCCCGATGTGCAGCTCGCGCCGCGCCCACGCCATCAGCGCTACCGACGCCTCGCGGCCATAGCCCTTGCCGGTATGCGCGGCGAGGAAGGCGAAGCCGAGGTCCGGCCCGTCCAGCCCCTCGCGCCGCACGAAGCCGACCGTGCCGACCGGCTCGTCGTTCTCCTTCAGCGCGACGCGGAACATGCCGAAGCCATGCGCCTCGTAGGAGGCAAGCACCCGGACGCGGATATACTCCTCCGCCTCCTCTACGGTGCGGACGCCGCGATCGCCGATATTCGCGAGGAACCCCGGATCGTTCAGGATCGCGAGCATGAAAGGCGCATCCTCCAGCCCGATCCGCCTGATCGTCAACCGCTCCGTCTCGAACATTCGCCTCTCCCTGTCGCGCGGCAATGAAGCACCTCCGCGCGGGCGACGGAAGCCCTCCCCTGTTGCGCGGCCGCCTTCGATCCTAGATGGGAGGGAGCGATGTCCCGTGCCCGCGTCCTGCTCCTCAATTCGGCCCTCGGCCCGCTCGACTATCGCGTGCCGCACGGCATGGCGGTGGAGCCCGGCTCGATCGTGCTGGCCCCGCTCGGGCCGCGCCAGCTCGCCGGCGTGGTATGGGAGGCGGATCGGATGCCCTCCGATGCGGAGGTCGGCGACAACCGCCTGCGCAACCTCGTCGCCGTCTACGACCTGCCGCCGATCGCCGCGCCGCTCCGGCGGCTGATCGAGTGGACCGCGAGCTATTATCTCGCGCCGCCCGCGGCGGTGCTGCGCATGGCGCTGGCGTCGGCGAGCGCGCTGGAAGGCGGGCGCACCGTCGTCGAATATCGCGCGACCGGTGTGGTGCCGGACCGCCTCACCCCCCAGCGCGCGCAGGCGCTGGAGCGGATCGGCGAGCGTCAGGGGCTGATCCGCGAGCTGGCCGCCATCGCGGACGTGACCGACGCGGTGATCCGCGGCCTCGTGAAGACGGGCGCGATCGAGGCGGTGGAGGTGGCGATGGACGCCCCCTTCCTCGATCCCGACCCGAGCTTCGCCCCGCCCGAGCTTTCCGCCGATCAGTGCACAGTGGCGGACAGCATCGTCGAGGCGGTGGAGGCGCATCGCTTCGATCCGATGCTGCTCGACGGCGTGACCGGCTCCGGCAAGACCGAAGTCTATTTCGAGGCCGTCGCGGCGGCGATCCGGCAGGGGCGGCAATCGCTGATCCTGCTGCCCGAGATCGCGCTGACCGAACCCTTCCTCAAGCGTTTCGAGAAGCGCTTCGGCCATCTCCCCGTGGCGTGGCATTCGGACCTGCGCCAATCCCAGCGCCGCCGCGCATGGCGTGCGATCGCGACCGGCGAGGCGAAGGTGGTGATCGGCGCGCGCTCCTCGCTGTTCCTGCCCTATCGGAACCTCGGCCTGATCGTCGTCGACGAGGCGCATGAGACGAGCTTCAAGCAGGAAGAAGGCGTGATGTACCACGCCCGCGACGTCGCCGTGATGCGCGGGCATTTCGAGCAGATTCCCGTCCTGCTCGCTTCCGCCACCCCGGCGATCGAGACGCGGCAGATGGTCGCGGCGGGAAAGTATCGCGGGCTGAAGCTCCCCGGCCGCTACGGCCCGGCGCAGATGCCCGCCATCTCCATCATCAATCTCACGCAGGATGTGCCGCCCAAGCAGCGCTGGATCGCGCCCACGCTGGTCGCGGCGTTGCAGGAGACGATGGAGAAGGGCGAGCAGTCGCTCCTCTTCCTCAACCGGCGCGGCTATGCCCCGCTAACCTTGTGCCGGACCTGCGGACACCGCTTCCGCTGCCCGAACTGCACGGCATGGATGGTCGAGCACCGGCTGATGGCGCGGCTCGCCTGCCACCATTGCGGGCATGTGATGCCGCCGCCCGCCGCCTGCCCGGAATGCCATGAGGAGGACAGCCTCGTCGCCTGCGGCCCCGGCGTCGAGCGCATCGCCGATGAGGTGGCGGCCATCCTCCCTGACGCACGCACCGCCGTGGTAACGTCCGACACCATCTGGTCCCCCGCCAAGGCCGCCGAGTTCGTCAACCGCATGGAGGCGGGCGAGATCGACGTGGTGATCGGCACCCAGCTCATCACCAAGGGCTATCATTTCCCCAACCTCACGCTGGTCGGCGTGGTGGACGCGGACCTCGGCCTTTCGGGTGGAGACCTCCGCGCCGCCGAGCGGAGCTTCCAGCAGATCGCGCAGGTGGCGGGGCGCGCAGGCCGGGGCGCCAAGCCGGGCCGCGTCTTCCTCCAGACCCGCGAGCCGCAGGCGCCCGTCATCCAGGCGCTGGTGACGGGTGACGCCGACAGCTTCTACGAGGCCGAGACGGACAGCCGGCGCGAGGCGAACGCCCCGCCCTTCGGCCGCTACGCCGCGATCATCGTCTCGTCCGAGAAGCAGGACGAGGCCGTCGCCACCGCCCGCCTGATCGGCCGCTCGGCGCCAGAGGTGGAGGGGATGATGGTGTTCGGCCCCGCCCCCGCGCCGCTCGCCATGCTCCGGGGGCGGCATCGCCAGCGCCTGCTCGTCCATGCCCGCCGCGCGCTGGACGTGCAGGACGTGATCCGGGGATGGCTCGGCGCGCTGGAGTGGCCGCGCGGCGTGCGCGTCGCGGTGGATGTCGACCCCTACAGCTTCATGTGAGCCACCCAAGGCGCATTCCGCCTACCTCGCCGGGGCGGCATACCCCTTCGGCGACAAACCCATACGGTGAAATTCCACTGGCCTTGCAGGATTTCCCCTGCCAGCATCCGCCCCGATCCGTGGGGGAAAGCGACGATGGCGACGAAACACATTCACTCGTGTCAACTTCGTCAACGTCGCCGCTGGCGGATGCCGCTCGCCGCCGCACTGCTGCTCTCCACCGCGCCACTCTCGGCGGAACTTCCGATCGCCGAGACGCGCATGATCGTGACGCTCCCGGAGAGCTGGACGGGCGACGCCTCGGGCCGCCTGCTGGTCTTCGCCAAGCCGGTGAAGGCGGGCGAGCCCGATCAGGCGGATGTCGATACCTCCACCTTCGATCCGCAGGCCGTCTCGGTCGCCGCCCGCGACGTCACGACCTTCGGCGCGGCGCGCACCGTGCAGATCAACACGCAGGAGGTCGCGTTCCCCGCCGGTTTCGCGGCGCTCCCCGCCGGCGACTATCGCGTGCAGGCGGTACTCGATCGCAACGGGGATTATAATTATGGCGGGCGCGGCCCCGGCGATCTCGTCTCGAAGGTGGTGACGATCCACTGGCCCGAGCAGACCCCCGCCACGCTCCCCCTCGACCGAACGATCCCCGATCAGGCAATGTGGGATTTCTCAGACGCTCCCAAGGATGTGCAACAGGCCGTCACCGACGCCAAGCCGCACCTCCACGAGGAACTGTTCGAGAGCCCCGCACTCAGCGCCTTCTGGGGCCGCCCGATCACGATCAGGGCGTGGGTGCTGACCCCGCCCGGCTACAGCTCCGATGCGCGACAGACCTACCCCACCGTCTACGAGACCGGCGGCTTCGGATCGACCCACCGGCGCGACATCGCCATGGCCGGCCGCATCTGGGGGATGGAGGCGGCGAAGGACATCCCGCCGATGATCTGGGTGTTCCTCGATCACAGCTCGCTCGGCACGGGCACCACCGAGTTCGCGGACAGCGTCAACAACGGGCCGTGGGGCCATGCGCTCACCGCCGAGCTGATCCCCGCGCTGGAGAAGCAGTACCGGATGGACGCGAAGCCACAGGGTCGCTTCCTCACCGGACACAGCTCGGGCGGTTGGGCGACGCTGTGGTTGCAGGTGCGCTATCCCAAGATGTTCGGCGGCACATGGTCCACCTCACCCGATCCGAGCGACTTCCACGACTTCACCGGCGCCGACCTCTACGCCGCCAACACCAATTTCTACCGCGACGCCGCCGGCAAGCCGCGCCCGCTGATCCGCGATCACGACAAGCTGATCGCCACCATCCCCGATTTCGCGCGGCTGGAGGCGGTGCTGGGCCATGACGGCGGGCAGTTCCGCTCGTTCGAGTGGGTGTTCAGCCCGCGCGGCCCCGACGGCACGCCGATGGAGATGTATGACCGCACCACCGGCGCGGTGAACCCGGCGGTCGTCTCCTACTGGCGCGATCATTACGACATCGCCCACAGGATCGAGACGCGCTGGCCCGAGCTGAAGCCCGATCTCGACGGCAAGGTGCATCTGTTCGTGGGAACGGCAGACACCTTCTATCTCGACGGCGCGGCCCACCGGCTGGAGGCGGTGATGAAGAAGGCCGGCGCCCATGCGCAATTCACCTTCATCCCGAACAAGACGCATTTCGATCTCTACGAGCGCGACGGCGACAAGCGCGCGCTCACCAAGGATATCGCCAAGGCGATGTACGAAACGGCGCGGCCCGAAGCGGCGCCCGTGAAGAAGCGGCCGGCGCGGAAATCTTCCCGACGGCACTGATATAACCCCCGCTCCGGGGCTATATTCCCCGATCGTCGGTCTGGCGCTTCCGGGCGCGAGGATGAAAGATGCGCGATGCGAAAGCGTCGTGGGGGTCGACAATGCGCAAGTCGTTCATGGGGATGCTGCTGGGCGCGGCGGCCGCGCTCGGCACGCCGGCTCATGCCGCATGGTATGAAGCCAGCACCGATCATTTCATTATCGATGCGAACAGCAGCGAAGTCCGCATCCGGGATTTCGCGCGCAAGCTGGAACTCTTCGACGCGCAGTTGCGCGCGCTCTACGGCGTGCAGGACGATCCCAGCCGTCGCTCCAACCGCATCCGCCTGTTCGCGGCCGACACCGCCACCATCGTGCGGATGTGCGGCTCCAGCTGTTCCAGCGAGACGCGGGGCTTCTACAAACCCCGCGCGGGCGGCTCGGTGATCTTCACCTCCACCCTCACCACCGTGAGTAATCAGGACAGCTACGACCTCGATGCGCAGGAGGTGCTGCTGCACGAATATAGCCACCACTTCATGTTCTCGAACTTCCCGGCCGCCTATCCGATGTGGTTCACGGAAGGCTTTGCCGAGTTCAACGCCAACGTGCGCTTCTACCCGGACGGCTCGATGCTGATGGGGCGTCCGGCGAACTATCGGGCCTATGGGCTGTTCTCGCACAACCCCATCCCGATCCGCGAGCTGCTGGACCCGCCGCCGCGCGATCTCCGCGACAGCGCCACCGTGGACGGCATCTACGGCCGGGGCTGGCTGCTCGTGCACTATCTGATGACAAACAAGGATCGGCGCGGCCAGCTTGAGGCCTATTTGGCCGAGTTGGGCAAGGGGAAGTCCAGCATCGACGCCGCGACCATCGCGTTCGGCGATCTGCGCAAGCTGGACAAGGCGCTGAACGACTATCTCTCCAACAATCACTTCGTCGAGATACGGATGCCCCCGCCGGTTAAGGAGCCGGTGATCGACGTGAAGCCGCTCTCTCCGGGCGCGGCGGCGATGATGCCGGTCCATATGCGCTCGACCAACGGCATCAGCCCCCAGGAGGCCACGGCGCTTCTGCCGGATGCGGAGAAGCGCGCCGCGCCCTATCCGAACGATCCGCGCGTGCAGGTCGAGCTGGCGGAGGCCGAATATGACGCCGGCAATGACGACGCCGCCGATGCCGCGGCCGATCGCGCACTCGCCGCCGATCCGAACGAGCGGACGGCGATGCTCTACAAGGGCCGCGTGACGATCCGCCGGGCGTTGAAAGGCAACGTCACCGATGCGAAGGCCTGGTCGGAGGCGCGTGGCTGGTATGCCAGGGCCAACCATGCCGATCCCGAAGCCGCGCTGCCGCTGATGCTCTATTACGAGAGCTATCTGGCGCAGAAGGTCCGCGCGCCCGATCTCGCCGTGCAGGGGCTGCGAAAGGCGGTATCGCTCGCGCCGGAAGACCCGCGCCTCCATTTCCTGCTCGCCGGCCGGATGCTGGCCGACGGCGATGTCGCGACCGCGCGCAAGCTCCTCGCCCCCATCGCCTATTCGGCGCACAACCTTCCGGGCGCGGGGGCCGCGCGGACCGTGATCGACCTGATCGACAGCGGCAAGATCGGGGAAGCCAAGGCGGCGATGGCGAACGACAAGCCTGCCGAAAGCGACGCCGGGGACAAGAACGGCAAGGATCAGCCGAAAAGCTGAGTCTGCCGCCCCTCGCCCGCTTCGCGTTCCAGCAGCTCGGCCTTCATCGCCAGCCCCCAGGCATAGCCGCCGGGGCTGCCGTTGCCGCGCCGCGCCCGGTGGCAGGGGATCAGCACCGCGACCGGGTTGGCGCCACACGCCGTCCCCGCCGCACGCGCCGCGCCCGGCTTGCCGGCCCGCGCCGCCAGCGCGGCGTAGCTGACGCTCTCGCCGGCGGGAACGCGGGAAAGCTCGCGCCACACCGCCTCCTGGAAGGCCGTGCCGCGCACGTCGAGGGGGAGGTCGTGGGCACGGCCCGGCTCCTCCACCACGGCGACCGCGCTCGCCACCAGCACGGCCATCGCCTCGCCGCCGGGCTCGAGCGTCGCATGGGGGAAGTCGCGCGCCAGCACTTCGCGCGGATCGCCGAAGGTCAGCCGGCAGATGCCCCGCTCGGTCGCCGCGACGAGCATCCGGCCGAAGCTGGTCTGCGCGGTGGCCCAGCGAATCGTGGCGCCCCGGCCACCCTCCCGCCAGGCGGACGGCGCCATGCCGAGCCG
This sequence comes from Sphingomonas sp. PR090111-T3T-6A, assembly GCF_000383095.1. Lineage (GTDB taxonomy): Bacteria > Pseudomonadota > Alphaproteobacteria > Sphingomonadales > Sphingomonadaceae > Solisphingomonas. The sequence goes on along the minus strand of NZ_AORL01000010.1, from coordinate 642,783 downwards.
CCCCTCCGCCTCCTCGTAGAAACGCCCCGGCCCCGAATAGCCCGCCTCGTAGATCGCGTCGGTCACCCTGTCCTCCTGTCGGAGCGCCTGCTCCATCCGCCGCGCACGGACGCCGCGGGCATAAGCGGCGGGTGTCACCCCGGTCCGCTTGCGGAACAGACGATGGAAGTGGTGCGGTGCATACCCCGCCTCGGCCGCCATCTCGTCGAGTGTCGGCGGCGCCTCGGCGCGCTCGATCAGCGCGACCGCGCGCGCCACGCCCTCGGCATCGCGGGCGACTTCGTCGGGCTTGCAGCGCAGGCAGGGGCGCAGGCCCGCCTCCCGTGCCGCCGCACCATCGGCGAAGAAACGCACATTCTCGCGCCTCGGATGCCGCGCCGCACAAGAGGGCCGGCAATAGATTCCGGTCGAGAGCACGCCCGTGACGAAGCGCCCGTCCATCGCCCGATCGCGGCGCAGCACGGCCGCCCAGCGTTCCTCGTCCCGTTCAGGCATCATCGCTCCGCTCCGCCCGCGCGAGGAAGCATCCCCAGGCGGCAGTATGGACATCAACATAGAGGATCTCCTCGTCATCCAGCAGCCCCCGAATGCCGGCATCCGCCCCGCCCGGCTCGGCCACCATCGCCGCGCGCATCATCCCCGCCGCATCGAAGCCGCGCAGGCTGAGCCGCCGCGTGTCGAGAAGCGGCGGCGGGGCATCGCGATGGGCTGGCGCCCGCGTGGCGCCCTCGCGCACGAAGATGGCGTGCGAGGCGCGAAACGGCGTCGCCACGTCGGCGGAGACATGGTTGAGAAGCAGCACGCTCTCGCCCGGCTCGGCATCTTCCAGCGTCACGCGGCACGGAAAGGCGCCCGGCTTGTCCGCCGTCATGCGAATCGCCCCGGCGGCCAGCAGCGCCTCCACGTCGGCGAAGCGGGCGGGGTCGAGGCCCTCTATGCGATAGGTCATGATCGTCGTTCCTCCGATGTCATGACTCCTTATTCCGCAGTTTCACGCTGCCCCGCGTCCCGCCGCTTGCTCTCAAACCCGCTTTCCGCTCGGAAGCCGGCGGCTGGCCGCGCTACCCTTGCATCATCCCCCCTCCCCTGCTAACCGGCCGGGCGACCCATGCGGGGACGCCTTTGGGCGCCCCCTTTTTTTACATGGGCTTTGCAGCTTCCGGGGGATTGAGCGCGCGTGGACATTTCCGGCGGTATTCAAGCCAGCCTCAGCGGCCGTTATGGAATGGCCCTGTTCGAGCTGGCGCGCGACGAGAAGGCGATCGACGCCGTCTCGGCGGATCTTGACCAGGTGAAGGCCGCTCTGGCCGAAAGCGCCGACTTCCGTGCCCTGACCCAGAGCCCCCTCATCGACCGCGTGGCCGCCGGCAAGGCGATCGCGGCGGTGGCCGAGGCGATGAAGCTCGGCAAGATCACCACCCATTTCCTCGGCGTGCTGGCGCACAATCGCCGCCTCGCCGAGCTGTCGGCCATGATCCGCGCCTTCAAGGCGCTGGTGGCCGCCCATCGCGGCGAGACGACCGCCGAAGTCACCTCCGCCCATCCGCTCGACGCCGAGCAGGTCGGCGCGCTGAAGGACAAGCTGCGCACCCGCTTCGGCCGCGATGTCGCGATCGAGGCGAAGGTCGACCCGGCCATCCTCGGCGGTCTGATCGTGAAGATGGGCTCGCAGCAGATCGACGGCTCGATCCGCACCAAATTGAACACTCTCGCGAACGCGATGAAAGGCTGAACATGGATATCCGCGCCGCAGAAATCTCGAAGGTCATCCGCGACCAGATCGCCAACTTCGGCACCGAGGCCGAGGTGTCCGAGGTCGGCCAGGTGCTGTCCGTCGGCGACGGCATCGCGCGCATCTTCGGCCTCGACAACGTCCAGGCGGGCGAGATGGTCGAGTTCGCCAACGGCACGCAGGGCATGGCGCTCAACCTCGAAGCCGATAACGTCGGCGTCGTGATCTTCGGCTCGGACGCCGAGATCAAGGAAGGCGACACCGTCAAGCGCACCGGCACCATCGTGGACGTGCCGGTCGGCAAGGGCCTGCTCGGCCGCGTGGTCGACGGCCTCGGCAACCCGATCGATGGCAAGGGCCCGATCCAGTACGAGACCCGTTCGCGCGTCGAAGTGAAGGCTCCGGGCATCATCCCGCGCAAGTCGGTGCATGAGCCGGTGCAGACCGGCCTCAAGGCGCTCGACGCGCTGGTGCCCGTCGGCCGTGGCCAGCGCGAGCTCATCATCGGCGATCGTCAGACCGGCAAGACCGCCGTCGCGATCGACACCTTCATCAACCAGAAGACCGCCAACGCCGGCACCGACGAGAAGCAGAAGCTCTACTGCATCTACGTCGCCGTCGGTCAGAAGCGTTCGACCGTCGCCCAGATCGTCCGCCAGCTCGAAGAGAATGGCGCGATGGAATATTCGATCGTGGTCGCCGCGACCGCGTCGGATCCGGCGCCGCTCCAGTTCCTCGCGCCCTACACCGGCTGCGCGATGGGCGAGTATTTCCGCGACAACGGCATGCACGCCGTGATCGTGTATGACGATCTCTCGAAGCAGGCCGTCGCCTATCGTCAGATGTCGCTCCTGCTGCGCCGTCCGCCGGGCCGCGAAGCCTATCCGGGCGACGTGTTCTACCTCCACTCGCGCCTTCTGGAGCGCGCCGCCAAGATGTCCGACGCCCACGGCGCCGGCTCGCTGACGGCTCTCCCGGTCATCGAGACGCAGGCGGGCGACGTGTCGGCCTACATCCCGACCAACGTGATCTCGATCACCGACGGCCAGATCTTCCTCGAGACGGACCTGTTCTATCAGGGCATCCGTCCGGCGATTAACGTCGGCCTGTCGGTGTCGCGCGTCGGCTCGGCCGCGCAGACCAAGGCGATGAAGAAGGTCGCGGGCTCGATCAAGCTCGAGCTGGCGCAGTACCGCGAAATGGCGGCGTTCGCGCAGTTCGGTTCGGACCTCGACGCCTCGACGCAGAAGCTGCTCAACCGCGGCGCTCGCCTCACCGAGCTGCTGAAGCAGGCGCAGTTCTCGCCGATGCCGTTCGAGGACCAGGTGGCGTCGATCTTCGCCGGCACCCAGGGCTATCTCGACAAGCTGCCCGTCAGCGACGTGACCCGCTTCGAGCAGGCCCTGCTGGCCGACCTCAAGGCGAACCACCCCGACGTGCTCAAGACCATCCGCGAGACCAAGGATCTCGGCGACGAGGTCAAGGGCAAGCTCAAGGCAGCGCTCGACGCGTTCGCCAAGACGTTCGGCTGATAGGTTCGAGCCCCCGCTTCGGCGGGGGCCAACGGGGAAGTAGATGGCCAACCTCAAGGCTCTCAAGATCCGCATCGGCTCGGTGAAGTCGACGCAGAAGATCACCAAGGCGATGAAGATGGTCGCCGCCGCCAAGCTGCGCCGCGCGCAGGACGCGGCCGAGGCCGGTCGCCCCTATGCCGAGGAGCTCACCAAGGTGATGGCCCGCCTCGCGTCGGGTGTCACCGTCGGCCCGGAAAGCCCGAAGCTGCTGGCCGGCACGGGCAAGGATCAGGTCCACTTCATGGTGGTCGCGACCTCCGAGCGTGGTCTGGCGGGTGCGTTCAACTCCAACATCGTGCGTGCGGCCGTCCGCAAGGCGCGCGAGCTGGAGGCCGAAGGCAAGACGCTGAAGTTCTACCTGATCGGCAAGAAGGGCCGCGCGGTCATCAACCGCCTGTTCCCGGGCAAGATCGTCCATCAGGTCGACCAGACCCACATCAAGACCGTGTCGTTCGACGACGCGCACGAAGTGGCCGAAGACATCATGGCGCGGTACGAGGCGGGCGAGTTCGATGTCGCGCACCTCTTCTTCGCCAAGTTCCAGTCGGCGCTGGTGCAGATCCCGACCGAGCTTCAGCTCATCCCGGTGCCGATCGCGGCCGCCGAGGAAGAGAAGCCGAACGGTCCGGTCGCCGCGTTCGAATATGAGCCCGACGAGGAGGAGATCCTCGCCGCGCTGCTGCCGCGCAACATTGCGGTCCAGCTCTTCCGCGCGTTCCAGGAGAATGCCGCGTCGGAGCAGGGCAGCCGCATGACCGCGATGGACAATGCGACGCGCAACGCCGGCGACATGATCAACCGGCTGACCATCCAGTATAACCGCAGCCGTCAGGCCGCGATCACCACCGAACTCGTCGAGATCATCTCGGGCGCTGAAGCGCTCTGATAGGCTAAGAAGGCAAGGAACCCGTCATGGCCACCGCCACCACCACCAACAATGTCGGCCGCATCAGCCAGGTGATCGGCGCCGTCGTCGACGTCACCTTCGAAGGCCCGCTGCCGGCGATCCTCTCGGCGCTCGAGACCGAGAACCAGGGCCACCGCCTCGTTCTCGAAGTCGCGCAGCACCTCGGCGAGAACACCGTCCGCACCATCGCGATGGACGCCACCGAAGGCCTCACCCGCGGCCAGGAAGTGCGTGACACCGGCGCGCAGATCCGCGTGCCCGTCGGCCCGAAGACGCTCGGCCGCATCATGAACGTCGTCGGCGAGCCGATCGACGAGCGCGGCCCGATCGGCGCCGACGTCACCGGCCCGATCCACGCCAAGGCCCCCGAGTTCGTCGATCAGGCGACCGAGACGAGCATCCTCGTCACCGGCATCAAGGTCATCGACCTTCTCGCTCCGTATGCGAAGGGCGGCAAGATCGGCCTGTTCGGCGGCGCGGGCGTCGGCAAGACCGTGCTCATCCAGGAGCTGATCAACAACATCGCCAAGGGCCATGGCGGCACCTCGGTGTTCGCCGGCGTCGGCGAGCGCACCCGTGAAGGCAACGACCTTTATCACGAGTTCCTCGACGCGGGCGTCATCGCCAAGGACGCCGATGGCAACGCCATCTCGGAAGGCTCCAAGGTCGCCCTTGTCTACGGCCAGATGAACGAGCCGCCGGGGGCCCGCGCCCGCGTCGCTCTCTCGGGCCTCGCGATCGCTGAATATTTCCGCGATCAGGAAGGGCAGGACGTGCTCTTCTTCGTCGACAACATCTTCCGCTTCACGCAGGCGGGCGCCGAGGTGTCGGCTCTGCTCGGCCGTATTCCGTCGGCCGTGGGCTATCAGCCGACGCTGTCGACCGACATGGGCGCCCTGCAGGAGCGCATCACGTCGACCAACAAGGGCTCGATCACCTCGGTGCAGGCGATCTACGTGCCCGCCGACGATCTTACCGATCCGGCGCCGGCCACGTCCTTCGCCCACCTCGACGCGACGACCGTGCTCAACCGCGCTATCTCGGAGCTGGGCATCTACCCGGCGGTCGATCCGCTCGACTCGACCTCGCGCGTGCTGACCCCGGCCGTCGTCGGCCAGGAGCATTACGAGACGGCCCGCGCCGTTCAGGAGACGCTCCAGAAGTACAAGTCGCTGCAGGACATCATCGCGATCCTCGGCATGGACGAGCTTTCCGAAGAGGATAAGCTCACCGTCAGCCGCGCCCGCAAGATCCAGCGCTTCCTGTCGCAGCCCTTCCACGTCGCCGAAGTGTTCACCGGCATCTCGGGCAAGTTCGTGCAGATCGAGGATACGGTCCGCTCGTTCAAGGCTGTGGTGAACGGCGAATATGACCACCTGCCGGAAGCAGCCTTCTACATGGTCGGCGGCATCGACGAGGCGGTCGAGAAGGCCCAGAAGCTGGCGGAAGCCGCCTAAGCCGTAACGACCCGGAACTTCCCCTCCCCCGCATCCCGTGCGGGGGAGGGTTCAGGACAAGACCATGGCCGATCTGAACTTCGAACTCGTCACCCCGGAAAAGCGCCTTCTGTCGGAGAGCGCGTACATGGTCGTGGTTCCCGGCTCCGAGGGCGACTTCGGCGTGCTGGCCGGCCACGCGCCCTTCATGACGACGGTGCGCGACGGCGAGATCCTCGTCTATTCCTCGGCGACCACCGTGACCCAGCGCGTCCGCGTGCAGGGTGGCTTCGCGGAAGTCACCGCCAAGGGGCTCACCGTGCTGGCGGAGCATGCATCGATCGTCGAGTGATCCCGATCATCGACTGACGTTGCCGGATCAAACGGCAGGCCCGAAGGCGTCGCTTCATCGCGGCGCCTTTATGCGTAACGGGCCATTAAGCAAAACCGCATAAGCCGAAGCCCTGTTCACCGGGGCGTCGATGACCTTTTTCTTCCAAGACATGGGCGGTCTTCTTCTGGGCACCCTGGCGACGCCGTTGCTCGGGGTGCTGCCGGGTTTCGCGCTGCTCGCCCTTCTGGAACGCTTCGGCGGCCTGCGGGCCGGGCAAGGCTGGGAGCGGGTCGGCTGGGCGCTGCTGCTCGCCTTTTCCGTGCTGCCGGCGATCGATGCGCTGGCCATTCGCTTCCTCGACGTCCCGGCGGCTTTCGCTTTCCGCATCGCGCTGGCGCTCGTCGCGCTCCGCCCGCTGACCGGAATCGTCCGGCGGCTCGATCGCATCCCGCGCCCGATGCTCCTGTTCGCCGGCCTGTGGTGGCTGGTCGTGGCGATCGCCTATGTCGATGTCGACTGGAACGGCCGGCTCTATCAGAGCCTCGTCGTCGTCGATCTCGTGAAGCATGCAGCGGTGGTGGAGTCCATCGCCGACTATGGCCTGCCGCTGCGCGACAGCTTCTTTGCCCGCGCCCAGCCGGCGGGTTATTATTACTATTTCTACTGCCTCCCCGCCGAAATCCGCTGGGTGGCCGGCAACCTCATCAGCGCCCGGATGGCCTTCGCGTCCACGCTGTTCTGGGCGGGCTTCGCGCTCCCCGCCATCCTCTGGCGCGTCGGCGCGGAGGCGGGGCTGATCGGCGAGGGACGCGAACGGCGCTTCCTGCTGGCAGCCATCTTCCTGTGCTTCATCGCGGGTGCGGACCTGCCGTTCATCCTGATCGAACATGCGCTCAATGGCTATACGTTGCCGCAGGTCGAACTCTGGAGCGAAGAGGTCCGCTTCGCGCTGACATCGATGCTCTGGGTGCCGCATCATATGGCCGCGCTGATCGCCTGCTGGACGGGCGCGGCGCTGCTCTGCCGCCGGGAGCCGGGATGGCGGCGCACGGACATCCTGCCGGTCGTCGCGACGGGACTGTGCTTCGGCTCGGCCTTCGGCATGTCGCTCTGGATGGCGCTGACCGCTGCGCCGATCCTCGCGATCTGGTGTCTTGCCCGCCTCTGGCGCGGGGATCGCGCGACGGCGACGGCGCTGATCCTCGCAGGTGTCGTGGCCGCTCTCGTCTGCCTGCCGCAGATCATCGACATCCTCCAGGGGCGGAGCGACCAGAGCTTCCCCATCGCGCCGACCGTGCGGAGCTTCGCCTTCTGGTGGCTCACGCCCGCCCACCCCGATGTGACGCTGGCGCTGATCCTGCTTCTGCTGCTGCCCGTCGGCTATGCCATCCAGTTCGGCGCCTTCACGATCGGGAGCCTCCTCTTCCTGCGCGCGCATCCGGGGGAGACCCGGCAGGCGAATGCCATGCGCTCGCTTCTCCTGATCGCAGCGATCGTCTCGCTGATCGTCGCCAGCTTCTTCCGCTCGACGATCATCAACAACGATCTCGGATGGCGATCGATCTGGTTCGCCCAGTTCCCGGCGATCGTCTGGACGGCGAGCCTCCTCCACACCCTGCCCGGCTTCTTCATGCGACGGGGCGGATTCCGCATCCTCCTGCTCCTCGGCATCGCCGGGAATCTGTGGGACATGGCCGGTTTCCGCTTCATCCGGCCGCCTCATTTCCGGACGCACGGCCCCATACCCGGAACCGAGCCCACCACGGATTTTAGCGAGCGCGAAGCCTATGAATGGGCCGGTCGCCACCTCGACGGCAATCTGGTGATCCAGCACAATGCCGGGCTGCATCCGCGCGTCTTCAATTTCGGCCTATATGGCCGGAACCGGCCCGGCATCGCCGACAAGGACGCCATCCTCTTCGGCGCATCGCGGCAACAGGTCGCCGACCGGCTCCGAGCCTTGCAGCCGATCTTCGACATCCCCATGCCGCTGACGGACATGCAGGCCCGGGCGAGGACGCAGGGGGTCGACTTCCTCCTGATGGCGGACAGCGACCCAAGCTGGAAACGGCAGGGCACGCCGCCCTTCCTCGGCAACTGCGTCTATCGGAACGCGCACGCCTGTCTGCTGCCCACGAAAGCGCCCACGCCATGAGCCCGCTCCTTCGCACCCTTGTGTTGCTGGTCGCCGCGCCCATCCTCGGCTTCGCGCTCTATCTGGGGCTCACTTGGACGCCATTGTTCGAGAATGTGCACATCCTCTTCTATCGTGGGCTGCTGTTGTGCGGATTGAGCGCGGTGTTGCTCGGCGTCTTCCTGGCGGTAGCCGGCCGATGGCGGCCGATCGAGCCCATCGCGATCATTGCGGCGGCTGCGCTCTCGCTCAGCGCCAACCTCATGTTCCTGATCGTGCTGCCGGTGACGATCGACCGGTCGATCAGCGTCTTCCTGCTGGCGGAGATCGATGCGCATCAGGCCTCCCCGCTCACCACGCGGCAGCTCGAAGCCGCCTTCGTCCAGCACTATGTCCACGACATGCGGCAGATCGACCGGCGCGTGGCCGAGCAGACGATCTCCGGCACCATCTCGGCCGAGGACGGGAAGATCCGCCTTACGCCGCGCGGGCAACGCTTCCTGCGGTTGGCGCGCTTCCTTGCGGAGCCGTTCCGCACGGACCCCCGCTTCGTCGGCCTCGCCCCGCCGGCGGATCAAGTGGTTAAGTAATTTTCAAGCCTTGCCGCCTAAGCCGGTCGACATCCGGCGACATCAAAAGAGCAGCCATCAGATGAACGCGTTCGGCAAGCGAAATGGTATCGGCGGCCCCGGCCAGCGGCCTGCCTTCGGCGTGGCCCGCCCGATGCAGAGCCCCGACGCCGCTGCCTCCGCATTCCCGGCCGAAGCGGCGCCGCCTCCGCCCGCTCCCGAGCCCGCCCCCACCGGCGATGCCATGGCGCGGCTCGCGAGCCGTCAGGCGGGCTCCGGCGAGGCCGCATCGCACAAGGCCGAGGGCTTCGACGCCTCGGTCCATAAGATCAAGGAGCAGGTGCTCCCCCGCCTGCTGGAGCGCGTCGACCCGGAAGCCGCCGCCACGCTCACCAAGGACGAGCTGGCCGAGGAATTCCGCCCGATCATCTCCGAGGTGCTCGCCGAGCTGAAGATCAACCTCAACCGCCGCGAGCAGTTCGCGCTGGAGAAGGTGCTGGTCGACGAGCTGCTCGGCTATGGCCCGCTCGAGGAGCTGCTGGCCGACCCGGACGTCAGCGACATCATGGTCAACGGCCCGGAGCAGACCTTCATCGAAAAGAAGGGCAAGCTCCAGATCGCGCCGATCCAGTTCCGCGACGAGCAACACCTGTTCCAGATCGCCCAGCGCATCGTGAACAAGGTCGGCCGCCGCGTCGACCAGACCACGCCGCTCGCCGACGCGCGCCTGCCCGACGGCTCTCGTGTGAACGTGATCGTGCCCCCGCTGTCGCTGCGCGGCACGGCCATCTCGATTCGTAAGTTTTCCGCCAAGCCGATCACGCTCGACATGATGGCGGGCTTCGGCTCGATGTCGGCCAAGATGGCGACGGCGCTCAAGATCGCGGGCGCGAGCCGCTTCAACATCGTCATCTCGGGCGGCACGGGCTCGGGCAAGACGACGATGCTGAACGCGCTCTCCAAGATGATCGACCCCGGCGAGCGCGTGCTGACGATCGAGGACGCGGCCGAACTCCGCCTCCAGCAGCCGCACTGGCTGCCGCTCGAAACCCGCCCGCCGAACCTCGAAGGCCAGGGCGAGGTCTCGATCCGCGATCTCGTCAAGAACGCGCTGCGTATGCGGCCTGATCGCATCATCCTCGGCGAGATTCGCGGCGCTGAATGTTTCGACATGCTCAGCGCCATGAACACCGGCCACGACGGCTCGATGTGCACGCTCCACTCCAACTCTCCGCGCGAGGCGCTGGCCCGCATGGAGAACATGGTGATGATGTCGGACATCAAGGTGCCCAAGGAAGCCATCAGCCGCCAGATCGCGGATTCGGTGGATCTCATCATCCAGGTGAAGCGCCTGCGCGACGGCTCGCGCCGCGTGACCAACATCACCGAGGTGATCGGCATGGAAGGCCCGGTGATCGTCACGCAGGAACTGTTCAAGTTCGAATATCTCGACGAGAGCGCGGACGGGAAGATCGTCGGCGAATATCGCTCGATGGGCCTGCGCCCCTACACGCTGGACAAGGCCAAGCAGTACGGCTTCGACCAGCCCTTCCTCGAAGCCTGCCTGTAACGCGAGACGGCTTGTCTTCGGATCATGGGCGCGCCAGCATCGGCGCATCCCGTTTCCGGAGACGAGCCACCATGCGTTCCGTCCTGATCCTATTCCCCGCCATCGCGCTCGCGACCTCACCCCTGCTGGCCGCCAAGGCGCCGGTGCGCCATGCCGCGCCGGTTGCGGCCACCCAGCACGCCACGGTCGATCCCGACATCGCCAAGGCCGTCGCCGACACCGGCCGCAAGGCGGAAAACCGCGCCCGCGACAAATATCGCCACCCCGCCCAGACGCTGAGCTTCTTCGGTTTGAAGCCCGACATGACGGTGGTGGAGATGCTGCCGGGCGGCGGCTGGTACAGCGAGATTCTCGCGCCCTACCTCGCGGCGAACGGCCATTTCGTCGCGGCGGTGCCGCCGGGCAAGTCGACCGACAAATATCAGGAACTGCTCGCCTCCGACGCCGCCCGCTACGGCAAGACGCAGGTGACGCCCTTTACCGAGGGCCAGCCCAACCAGCTCGTGCCGGACGGCACCGCCGACATGGTCGTGACCTTCCGCAACATCCACAACCTCCTCGGCTCGCCCGAGCAGGCCGGTGACGGCAACGCCCCGCAGGCCTTCGCGGACTGGTTCCGCGTGCTCAAGCCCGGCGGCGTGCTCGGCATCGAAGAGCATCGCCTTCCCGAGACGATGGACAGCGCGCGCGAGAAGACCACCGGCTATGTGAAGCGCTCCACCGTGATCCGGCTGGCGATGGCGGCGGGCTTCCAGTTCGCCGGAGCGAGCGACATCAACGCCAATCCCAAGGACGATCACGATCACCCCAAGGGCGTGTGGACGCTGCCGCCCACCTATGAGCTGGGCGATCAGGACAAGGCCAAATATGCGGCCATCGGCGAGAGCGACCGCATGACGCTCAAGTTCGTGAAGCCCGATCCCAACGCGCCCGCGCCGGCGCCAGCGGCCCCGGACGCGCACTGAGATGGCAACCGCCGTGGCCACCCCCGGCCACGGCGCCTCGTGCCGCAATGTTCGCGGCGCTTCTTCAGCCTGTAACAATCCGGCGTGATGAGAGGGGCCATGGCCCTCCCCTTCGACGATCGCGCTCAGTGGCTCGCTGACTGCATCTTGCCCCATGAGCGTGCGCTCCGGGATTGGCTGGCCCGATTCGCCTTCCTGAGCGGGGATCAGATCGACGATCTCGTGCAGGAAACCTACGCCGTCCTCGTCCAGCGCGCGGACGTGGCCTCGATCCGCAACCCGCGCAACTATGCCTTCCAGGTGGCCAAATCGATCCTGTTGCAGGATCTGCGCCGCTCGCGCGTGGTGGCGATCGGCTCGGTCACCGACCTGGAGACGCTGGACCAGCCCGCCGACATGCCGAGCCCCGAGCAGCAGGCCATCGGACGCGACGAACTGGCCCGCGTCGCCCACGCCATCGCCGCCATGCCGCGCCAGACGCGGCGGGCCTTCCAGCTCCGCCGCGTCGAGGGCCTTTCGCAGCGCGATGTCGCCGCCGCGCTCGGGCTTTCGGAAAGCACGGTGGAAAAACATATTGTGCGCGGCATAAAATTGCTGATGCAGCAGTTCGGCCGTGGCGGAAAAGCATCGTCCGATGCATCCATATCGAGTGATGAAGGACGAGCGTTTGCCGAAGACCGGGCGCGAAACCGCGCAGAGCATTGACGAGGCGGCCGCCGTCTGGACCGCGCGGCTCGATCGCGGCCTGACGGAAAGCGAACAGACCGAACTGCAAGAGTGGCTCGCCGGCGACAGCCGCCGCATGGGCTCGCTCGCCCGCGCCAAGGCGATCTGGGCCCATGCCGACCGTGCCCGGTCGCTCGGCGCTATCGCCATCGAGGCTCCGCCGCCCGAGCCGATCTGGCAACGGATCGACCGCCGCACCGTGATGATCGGCGGCGGGGCGCTGGCGGCGTCGATCGTCGCGGCCGTCTCGGTGCCTGCTTATCTGCACCGGCCGAAGCGTCTGGTGACGGCGATGGGCGAAATCCGCCGCGTGCCGCTCGGCGACGGTTCGGTGGTGACGCTCGACACGCATAGCGTCGTCGAGGCCGCGTTCAGCGAGCAAAGGCGCGCGATCCATCTCGTCTCGGGCGTCGCCTATTTCGAGGTGGCGCATGATCCCTCCCGCCCCTTCGTGGTGGAGGCGCGCGACGTCAGCGTGCGCGCGGTCGGCACCGCCTTCTCGGTCCGCAATATCGAGGGGTCGCCCGTGTCGGTGGTGGTGAGCGAGGGCAAGGTCGCGGTCGGCCGCCTCGCCGCACCCGGCGCGGACGAGGTGCAGCTCACCGCCAACATGCAGGCCGAGATGCCGGACATCGCGCCCATCGCGCCGGCCAATATCGCGCGGCCGCTCTCGCCGGACGATCTCAGCCGCGCGCTGTCGTGGCGCGACGGGATGCTGGCGTTCGAGGGCGATACGCTGGCTGAGGCCGCCCATCGCTTCGGCCGCTATGGCGGGCCGAAGATCGAGATCGACGGCGCGGCGCTGGCCCGCCAGCCCATCTCCGGCCTGTTCGCGGCAAGCGATCCGCGCGGCTTCGCGCGCGCCATCGCGGTCAGCCTCGACGCGACCGTGGACGACGAGGGCGACACCGTCCGCCTGCGCCCGGCCGGCCGCTCATAGAAAATTGATTAAAAAATTCACGGCGCGGGTGGAGGAGATCGTCCGCCGCCGCATCTACCCCATGAACGGCCCGGCAGCGGCGCCGCCAAAAAGAGTGGGAAAAAGACTCATGCGTTACAAGGGTTTGACTGCCGTTTCGGCGGTTGCGATCGCGTGCGCCGCGCAGGCGGCCTCCGCACAGGTGCGCAACTTCGATGTGCCGGCGCAATCCGCCGTCACCGCCATCCCCACCTTCGCGCGTCAGGCGGGTGTGCAGATCGTGGCGCCCGCCGCGCGCCTCAAGGGTCGCATGGCGCAAGCCGTGAAGGGCCAGATGGACGTCGACGCCGGCCTCGCCCAGCTCCTCGCCGGCACGGGCCTGAGCGTCGCGGCGCGCACCGGCCAGACGATCAGCCTTCGTGTTGCGGACGAGGCCCCAGCCACCACCGCCGATGCCAGTCCTGACAACAGCGAAGCCGGCTCGGCCGCGGACAACAGCATCATCGTCACCGGCCGCGCGGGCACGGGCGGGCGCACCAAGGCGCAGACCAGCTACGCCGTCTCCACGCTGAGCGCCGACTTCCTGCGCACCCGCGCGCCGTCGAGCGTCACCGAGGCGCTGAAGTCGGTCCCCGGCTTCTGGGTCGAGGCGTCGGGCGGCGAGGCTTCCGGCAACATCCGCGCGCGCGGCATCCCGGTGGACGGCTTCGGCTCGATCAACCTGCTCGAAGACGGCCTTCCCGTGCAGCATGATCCCGCGCTCGGCTATCTGAACGCCGACCAGACCTTCCGCGTCGACGAGTCCATCGATCGCGTCGAAGTGGTGCGCGGCGGCCCGTCGTCGATCTTCGCGTCGAACGCGCCGGGCGGCTCGGTCAACTTCATCATGCGCAAGCCGGGCGACGAGTTCTCGGGCCTTGCCAAGTACGAGTACGGCCCGACGGCCAACCTCAACCGCTTCGACGGCTGGTTCGGCGGCCCGATCGGCGACGGCTGGAAGTTCGACGTGGGCGGCTTCTACCGCACCGAGGACGGTGTGCGCGATCCGGGCTTCACCGGCAACCGCGGCGGCCAGATTCGCGCCGACCTCACCAAGGATTTCGCGCGCGGCCACGTGAGCCTGAGCTACAAGCGCCTCGACGACCACACCATCCTCTACACGGGCATCCCGCTCACCAAGGATGCCGATGGCGACATCGTGGCGGTCAACGGCTTCGGCGGCCATTACGGCACGCTCGCCAGCCCCGAGACGGCGCACCTGACGCTGCGCGACGGTCATGGCGGCTTCGTCAGCTACGACAACACCGACGGCACGCGGGTGAAGCTCAACCAATATTCGGCGATGGCCGATTATGAGATCTTCGACGGCTGGACGCTCTCGAACAAGGCGCGCTACCGGACCAGCGACACGGTGCGCAACGGCATCTATCCGTCGGCGCTCGCCAAGGCGACGGACTATGTGAGTTCGGTGCAGAACGCGCTGCTCGCCGCCTATCCCGGCGCCACCAGCGTGCAGCTCCGCTACACCGACACCGGCCAGGCGCTCGACATGGCCAACCAGAACGGCAACGGCCTGATCGTCCAGAACAGCGCCCGCCCGGTGACGATCAGCGAAAACGAGTTCGTCGACGACCTGCGCCTGACGCACGAGTTCGAGATGGGCTCGATGAAGCACAACTTCGCGATCGGCGGCTATTTCGCGCACATCAAGGAGCATTTCGGCCGCTACTCCGCCGCGACGCTCCAGGATGTCTCGGACAACTCCCGCCTGCTCGACCTCGTGGCGCTCAACGGCGCGGGCCAGGTGGTGGGCAGCCTCACCCAGAACGGCGTAACGCGCTATTCGTCCGAGTTCGCCAACGGCTCGGGCACCAGTGACACCTTCGCCTTCTACGCGTCGGACGAATGGCAGATCACCCGCCAGCTCCGCCTCGACGGCGGCCTGCGCTACGAGCATGTGAACCCCACCGGCGCGGCCGAGGGCTCCGCCACCGTCGATCTCGGCGATCCTTCCACGCTGGCCGACAACACCGCGCTGATCGGCAACGGCGTGTTCAGCCACTTCAACCGCAACTTCCACCATCTCGGCTGGACGGTGGGCCTCGATTATCAGTTCACCCCGCGCATGGGCGTGTTCGCGCGCTACACCTCGGCCTTCCGCCTGCCGGGCGTGGGCGACTTCATCACCAACGCCACCGCGACGCCCGTGGTGCAGAAGATCAAACTTTCGGAAGGCGGCTTCAAGCTCTCGTCGGACAAGATCAATCTCTACCTGACGGGCTTCAACACCGATTATTCGAGCTACGCGATCGGCAACTACACCTTCGATCCGGTCACCGGCATCATCACCCAGAGCACGCAGTACGCCGACACGCGCACCTACGGCGTCGAGGTGGAGACGGTGCTGCGCCCGGTCCATTGGTTCGACCTCGCGCTGGAGGGCACCTTCCAGCAGCCCAAGTTCCGCAACCTGAAATATTCGGAAGTCGTGAACGGCGCGCTCGTGGCGCGGGA
The DNA here is from genome assembly GCF_000383095.1 of Sphingomonas sp. PR090111-T3T-6A. GTDB lineage: Bacteria > Pseudomonadota > Alphaproteobacteria > Sphingomonadales > Sphingomonadaceae > Solisphingomonas. The sequence continues at coordinate 627,403 of NZ_AORL01000010.1, read as the reverse complement.
TTATGACGGACACCAGTTGCTTCGCGTACCCAAGGTCTCGCTCCGCGCGACGCCGGAAGTGAACCTGTTCAACGATCGCTTCCACGCGCAGATGGACGTCGAGCATTATGGCAGCCGCTATGCCGACGCCGCCAACACGCAGAAGCTGCCGGCCTACACGGTCATCAACGCGAGCGTCCGTTTCGCGCTGACGCCGAAGATCACGCTCTATGCCTATGGCGACAATCTCAACAACTCGCTGGGGCTGACCGAGGGCAATCCGCGCTCGGGCGAGCTGACGAGCGGGCAGGCGAGCGACCAGTTCTTCATCGGTCGCCCGATCCTCGGCCGGTCGTTCCGCTTCGCCGCCATGTACCAGTTCTAAGGATGGCGGCGGCATCCCCCCTGGCCGCCGCCCTGGTGGCGGCCACCGCCTTGGCCGCCACCCCGGCAGCCGCCACGCCCCAGGGCGTGGCGGCGCCGGATGTCGTCCTGACCGGCGACATCACCGGGCAGGATCATCAGACCTATCGGGAGGCGCCCTTCACGGTGCCGGCGGGCGTCACGCGCCTCACGCTGCGCTTCGACTATGACAAGGGCGCCCACACCGTCATCGACCTCGGCCTGCTCGATCCCGAGCGGTTCCGCGGCTGGAGCGGCGGGTCCAAGTCGCTGGTGACGATCGCGCCGAGCGACGCCACGCCCTCCTATCTCCCCGGCCCCGTCGTGGCCGGACGCTGGCGCCTCCTGATGGGCGTGCCCAACGCGCGGCCCGGCAGCAGCAGCCATTACACCGCGCGCATCTGGTTCGACCGGGGCGACGGCCATGCCGCCACCGATGCCGCCACTCCGCCGCCGCTCCGCACGGGGGAAGGTTGGTATCGCGGCGACCTCCACATGCACGGCGCGCACAGCGACGGGAGCTGCGCCAGCCAGTCCGGCGTCAAAGTCCCCTGCCCGACCTTCCGCACGGTCGAGGCTGCGGCGGCCGCCGGCCTCGATTTCATCGCGCTCAGCGATCACAACACCGCCTCGCAGATGGACGACATCCGCGAGCTTCAGCCGTGGTTCGACAAGCTGTTGCTGATGCCCGCGACTGAGATCACGACCTTCCACGGCCATATCCAGGCGATCGGCCTTCGTCGTTTCGTCGACTTCCGTCTCGGCACGCCGCATGTGCCGACGATGGGCGCCCTCGCCGACGATGCGGCCAAGGCCGGCGCGATCCTCTCGATCAACCATGCCGACCTGCCCTCGGGCGAGCTCTGCATGGGCTGCGGCTGGACGGCGCCCGGCACGCCCTATGATCGCTTGACCGCCATCGAGGTGGTGAACGCCAAGAATGCGGAAGGGCCGCTTTCCGGCTTCGCCTTCTGGTACGCGCGGCTGAACGAGGGCCATCACCTCACCGGCATAGGCGGCAGCGACAGCCACGATCCGGATGCGCCGGACGGCCGCGCACCCGTCGGCCGGCCGACGACGGTGGTCCACGCGCGCGAACTGTCGCAGGAGGCGATCCTCGACGGCATCCGCTCGGGCGACGTGTTCATCGATGTGGAGGGCAAGCCCGGCCGCCTGCTCGAAGTCGAGGCGGAGGCAGGCACGGCGCACGCCCCGATGGGTGGTACGCTCACGCTCAAGGAAGGCGCGCTGACGCTCGATATCCACGCAGCGGGCGTCGCGGGCGGCGTGGTGGAGGTGGTCCACAAGGGCCAGCCCCTCCCCGAAACCACCCCCATCGCCAGCGCCGACGCCCGCACCCGCGTGACGCTGCGCAGGGAGCAGGCTTGCGGGTGGGTCGCCGTGAACATCCGCGACGGCAAGGGCGCGCCGCTGCTGGTCGGCAATCCCGTCTATGTGGATTGCCGATAGGGTTCAGAGTTCCTGTGCGATGTGGCGGAGCTGGCGCTCGAACTCCTCGGGCGGCTGCCCGCCGGAGATGAGATAGCGGTTGTTGACGACGACCGCCGGCACGCTGTTGATGCCGCGTCCCTGCCAGAGGCTCTCCTCGGCGCGAACGGTGTCGGCATAGCGATCCGACTCCAGCACCGCGCGCGCCGCCTCGCCGTCGAGGCCCGCTTTCCCGGCCGCTGCGACCAGCACGGCATGGTCGCCCGGATCGTTCTGATCGGTGAAGTTGGCGGCGAACAGTGCCCGCTTCAGCTCGATCTGCCCGCCCTCTTCCGCCGCCCAGGCGAGCAGCCGGTGCGCGTCGAACGTGTTGTAGATGCGGCTGGCGTCCGACGTGTTCATCGCGAAGCCGACGGAAGCCGCCCGCGCCTTGATATTCTCGCGATTGGTGCGCGCCTGATCGGCGGAGATGCCGTATTTCTGGCCGACATGCTCGAGCATGTTCTGGCCGCCGGCCGGCATGTGCGGGTTCAGCTCGAAGGGATGGAAGCGGATGTCCGCCTCCACCGCATCCCGCGCATTATCAAGGGCCCGCTCCAGCCCGTTGAGCCCGATCACGCACCAGGGGCAGGCGATGTCGGAGACGAAATCGATCTTGATCTTCTTGGCATGAGGCGGCTCCTTCGCAGTCGATCATCCGTAAGGCCCCATTATGTAGGCCCGGCCAGCTCCCGCGCGAATAGCTGGCGACCGGCACCCACTCTTCCAGCCGGCGAAACGATCGGCAGGATGCAGCATAACCCCTTCCGATTTCATCGCATCCGATCTATATAGGACACCCCAGCCTATGAGGATGCCCATGGCCCCCACCGATCCCACCTCCCCCGCCAATTCGCGCAAGCTCGGCGATTTCCTGTGCTTCGCGACCTATTCCGCCAATCTCGCCTTCGGCCGCGCATACAAGCCGATCCTGGAGGAGCTGGGCATCACCTACACCCAGTGGATCACGATCGTGGCGCTGTGGGAGGAGGACGACATCACCGTCGGCGCTCTGGGGGAAAAGCTGTTTCTCGAATCCAACACGCTGACCCCGCTGCTGAAGAAGCTGGAATCGCTGGGCTATATCAGCCGCCGCCGCGATCCCGCCGACGAGCGGCAGGTTCGCATCCTGCTGACCGAGGCCGGCCGCCAGCTCCGCGAGAAGGGTGGGCAGACCTCGCTGGTCAAGCCCACCGGCCTCGCCCCCGACGAGTTCGCGCGGGTGCAGAAGGAGCTGGTGCGCGTGCGCGACAATCTGCTGAAGCACGTCAAGGAGACGAGCTGAGCCGCTTCATTCGTTCGCAAAGCGGAAGAGTATCTCCCGAATAGCGGATATTCGCACGACTCATGATCGAGCCTAGGTGAATCCCAAGCGGCGCACTCCGCGCCGATCTTGGAACATCGAGGACAGACATCATGGGTACCGAACAGAAGGTTGCCGTCATCACGGGCGCCTCGCAGGGCATCGGCGAGGCGCTGGTGAAGGCCTATCTCGACCGCAACTATCGCGTGGTCGCCACCTCGCGCTCGATCAAGCCGTCGACCAATCCCGACCTGCTCACCATCGCCGGCGACATCGGCGATCCCGAGACCGGCCCGCGCGTCATCAGGGAAGCGCTGGAGCGGTTCGGCCGCGTCGACACGCTGGTGAACAATGCCGGCATCTTCATCGCCAGCCCGTTCACCAAATACACCGCCGAGCAGTATCACCAGAAGCTCGCCACCAACCTCAACGGCTTCTTCTTCATCACGCAGGCAGCCATCGCGGCGATGGAGAGCCAGGGCCGCGGTCATGTCGTCAACATCACGACCAGCCTCGTCGATCAGGCGAACTCGAACGTGCCGTCGGTGCTGGCCTCGCTCACCAAGGGCGGGCTCAATGCGGCCACCAAGAGCCTCGCGATCGAATATGCCAAGCGCGGCATCCGCGTGAACGCGGTCTCGCCGGGCATCATCAAGACCCCGATGCACGCGCCCGAGACGCACGAGTTCCTCGCCGGCCTGCACCCGGTCGGCCGCATGGGCGAGCTGGCGGACATCGTCGGCGCCGTGCTCTATCTTGAGACCGCCTGCTTCGTGACGGGCGAAATCCTGCACGTCGACGGCGGCCAGAGCGCCGGCCACTGATCCTCCAGAGCCCCAGGAGACCCATCATGCCTATCGTCACCGTCCAACTCACCCGCGAGGGCACCGAGCCCGGCGTCGATCATGTCACGACCGAGCAGAAGGCCGCGATCTACAAGGGGATGAGCGAGGTTCTTCGCGACGTCCTCGGCAAGCCGCTCGACTGGACCTGGGTGATCTTCCAGGAAGTCGAGATGGAGAATTGGGGATGGGGCGGAATGCCCGTCGCGCAATACCGCGCGCAAATGGCGGAAAGGGCCGGCTGATCCCCTGAGCCCGCGAGGAGATATCCCATGACCACATCCCATCCCCTGCTCGACCGGCTCGGCATCCGCCTGCCGATCATCCAGGCGCCGATGGCGGGCATCTCCTCGCCGGCGATGGCGGCGGCGGTGAGCGAGGCCGGCGCGCTCGGCTCGCTCGGCGTCGGCGCCACCGACGCGGACGGCGCCCGCGCGATGATCCGGGCGGTGCGCGAGCGCTCGGCCGGGCCCCTCAACGTCAATCTCTTCACCCATCGCCCGGCGGTCGCGGATGTGGCCGTCGAGGCAGCGTGGATCGCGCGGCTGCGCCCCGCCTTCGAGGCGCTGGACGCTGCCCCGCCCACCGCGCTCCACGAGATCTACAGGAGCTTCGTCGAGGACGACGCCATGCTGGCGATGCTGCTCGAAGAGCGGCCGAGCGTGGTGAGCTTCCATTTCGGCCTCCCCCGGCCCCACGCGATCGCGGCATTGCGCGAGGCCGGCATCGCGCTGCTCGCCTCCGCGACCAGCCTCGCGGAGGCCCGGCAGGTCGCGGCGGCGGGCGTCGACGCGATCGTCGCGCAGGGCTGGGAAGCCGGCGGCCATCGCGGCAGCTTCGACCCCGACGCGCCCGACGACCGCCTCGGCACGCTGGCGCTCACCCGCCTCCTCTCCCGCGAGATCGACCTGCCTGTGATCGCGGCCGGCGGCATCATGGACGGCGCGGGCATCGCCGCCGCGCTGAAGCTCGGCGCATCGGCCGCGCAGATGGGCACCGCTTTCCTGCTCACCGACGAGAGCATGGCCGACACGGGCTACCGCGCCGCGCTCGGCAGCGAGGCCGCGCACCACACGAACATGACCCACGCTATCTCCGGTCGACCAGCACGCAGCCTTGCCAACCGCTTCACCGCCTTCGGGGCGGACATCGCGCCCGGCGACGTGCCCGCCTATCCGATCGCCTATGATCTCGGCAAAGCACTCCACGCCGCCGGCAAGGCGAAGGGCGAGTACGGCTATGGCGCGCAATGGGCGGGGCAAGGCGCTCCCCTTGTCCGCGCCATGCCCGCCGCCCGCCTGATCGAGACGCTGGCCGCCGAACTGGATGCGGCGTTGCGATAAACGGACCTCGCCAGCGCGGACCGCCCCGCGCTAGGAGGCCTTCTCCCTTCCCGCAGCCCGAGGTCTTCCGCATGACGCTCCCGCCGCTTCCCGAAGCGCTCCAGACGCTCCGCACCCGTCCGCTCTTCACGCTTCAGGTGGCGGTCGACCCGCCCTACACCCCCGGCGGCCCGGCCGGCGCGGAGACGCGGATCGGCGACATCCCCGGCGGCCGCTTCGAGGGCGAGCGCCTGTCCGGCACTGTGCTGCCCGGCGGCAGCGACTGGCAGACGCTGCGCAGCGACGGCTCGGTGCTGCTCGACGCGCGGATCGTGCTGCGCACCGTCGACGAGGCGCTGATCGCGATGAGCTACACCGGCTTCCGCCACGGCCCGGCCGAGGTGATGGCCAGCCTCGCTCGCGGCGAGGTGGTGGACCCCGCCGCTTATTATTTCCGCATCCTGCCCCGCTTCTCGACTTCGGCGCCGGGCTATGCCTGGCTGAACGGCATCGCGGCGGCCGGCATCGGGCATCGCCTGCCGTCGGGGCCGGTCTACAACGTCTTCGAGATTCTGTAACCGGCACGGCCCCCCGGCCGAGAACTTCCATCGGGGGTGCGCGTTCCGCCCCCACCCCTTCCTCGAGCAGTATGCTTGCCATCCGAAAGATCGCCGAATGAAAATCCTCGTCGCCGGCGCCGGCATCGCCGGCCTCGCCATGGCCCTCGCGCTGCGCGCCCGGAATATCGATTGCGACATCGTCGAGCGGGAAGCCGCCGTCACCGCGCGCGGCGCGGGCATGTATCTGCCCGGCAACGCCGTGCGCGCGCTGGGCCAGCTCGGCGCGCTCGACCATGTACGCGCCGTCGCCTCCCCGATCGACCGGCAGCGCATCTATGAGGGCAGCGGCCGCCTCCTCAACGAGATCGACCTCAAGGCCTTCTGGCAGGCGTGCGGCGGCTGCCTCTCGCTCTCGCGTGCGGGCTTGCAGGGCATTCTCAAGGACGCGCTGGGCGAGGCACCGATCCGCCATGGTCTCGCGGTCGCGGGCGTCCATTCGGATGGCGTGGGCGCGCACGCCACCTTCAGCGACGGCTCGACGCAGACCTATGATCTCGTGATCGGCGCGGACGGCATCCAGTCGACGATTCGCGATCTGGTCTTCGGGGCGGAGGCGCCGCGCGATCTCGGCATCGCCTGCTGGCGGACGATCGTGGACAACCGCTTCGGCCTCAGCGGCTGGACGGCGATGCTCGGCGCCAAGCGGACGTTGCTCGCGATCCCCGTCGAGGCGGGCAAGCTCTACGTCTATGGCGACGTAGCGGCGGCGGAAGGCGCGCATGATGGCGTGCCGCCGGCCCGCATCCTGCACGATCTCTTCTCCGGCTTTGCCGGGCCCCTGCGCCCGATCATCGAGAGCCTCGACGACGCCCAACCGATCCACGCCGCCCGCCTGCGCGAGATCCCGGCGCAGATCCGCCACCGGGGCCGCGTCGTGCTGATCGGCGACGCCGCCCACGCCACCTCGCCCAGCATGGCGCAGGGTGCGGGCATGGCGCTGGAGGACGCGCTGGTGCTGGCCGGGGCGCTGGCGGGCGCGGCATCGATCCCGGCCGCACTCGACGCCTTCTCCGCGCGCCGCATCGGCCGCGTCCAGTGGGTGCAGCAACAGAGCCGGAAGCGCGACAAGGTGCGCACCCTGCCGGGCTTCCTGCGCAACTTAGCGCTCTCGCGCGCCGGCACGCCGCTCTACGCCAAGGCCTTCTCGCCGCTGATCGAGGCGATCTAGAGCCCCTCGCCCTCGACCCAATGCGAATTGGCGAGGCGGCGGGCGATGCTCCAGGCCTGTCGGCGGATGTCCGGCACGGCCACGATCTCCCAGAAGGCGCCGCGCGTCATCGGCCCGATCACGAGCAGTTCGTCCGATGCCTTGCCGTCGCGGTCGATGGCGCGCGAGTCCTGATCGACGTCGAGGCCGATGCCGAGCGGGTCGGCACGCAGCCGCCCCCGGTCGCGCAGCGCGCGGAGCAGCGGCTCACGCGCACGGCCGAGATCGCCCTGCGGCCCGGTCGCGTTGACGAGCTTGGCGGCGACCAGCTCACGCACCTCCGTGCTTCCGCGCGGACGATAGCGGATGGTGAGCCCCGCCGCCCCCGGTTCCACCGAGACGAGGCGCCCGGCCTCGATGGCGAGCCGGTTCTCCTCTTCCATCCGCTCCAGCTTCTCGGCGACGGCCGGCGAGATGCGGTGGCGATGCACGTCCCACCACGGCCGGAGATGGCGCAGGAAGCGCGCGCGATCCGTCGTGGACATCGCCCGCCACAACCCCTGCGTATAGGGGCGCAGCTCGTCGACCGCGACGCGCCACGGCACCTCCCGCGCGCGCTGGCGGAGCGCCCGGAGCATCCCCACCGCGTCGGTCGGCGGCCGCTCGGTACGCGACGGCTCCACCACCTCGTGACGATGCGGCTGAGGCGTGAAGCCATGACGCGAGAGCGCCACCGCCCGCCCACGAAAGCCCTCGGCGTCGAGCAGCAGCGCCACGTCGACCATGGTGAGCCCCGTCCCGATCACCGCCACCGTGCCCTCCGGCGGCACGCCCTCCATCAGCGAGCCATGCCAGGGATCGGCGATATAGCGCTCGTCCGCCAGCGCCGCCTCGCCAATGCCGGGGGGCGTGGTGGGCGGCAGGTTGCCCACCGCCAGCGCCACCACATCGCCTTCGATCGACGAGCCGTCCGCCAGCAGCACGCGCTGGCCGTCGCCGGAGGGCTCGATATCCACCGCATCGCCATGGACCACCGCGAGACGCCCCGTGCTCCGCTCGATCGCCTCGCGAAGCATCTGCTCCAGATAATCGCCGTAGATCTGGCGCGGCACGAAATGGGAGCCGTCATAATCCGAGCAGCCCGCCAGCCAGCGCGTGAAATGATCGGGGTCGTCCGGGTAAGCGCTCATGTTCGCGGCGCGGACGTTGAGCAGGTGGCGGGGATGCGCCGTCGAGTAAGCGGTGCCGCGGCCCGGCACGGAGCGCCGCTCGATCAGCGTGGCGCACGGCCCATCATGGCGCACCAGATTGATGGCGAGCAACGCACCCGAGAAACCGCCACCGACAATCACGACATGAGACAAAACGCATCTCCCTTGCGGGCACCTGAGCGCCCCGGCCTGCCTGCATAGCGGCGGCGCGATGACAACGGAATGCGTGGCGGTTCCCGAGCGGGAACCGCCCTCTCAATCGGTCACTCGACCGTGACGCTCTTGGCGAGGTTGCGCGGCTGATCGACGTCGGTGCCCTTGGCCACCGCAACATGATAGGCGAGCAACTGCACCGGGATCGCGTAGACGATCGGCGCGATCAGCGGGTGGACCTTGGGCATGGTGATGGTGGCGATGCAGTTCTCGCCGGCCGCTTCCACGCCGTCATAGTCGGAGATCAGGATCACCTGACCGCCGCGCGCCTGCACCTCCTGCATGTTCGAGACGGTCTTCTCGAAGAGAGGGCCCGACGGCGCGATCACGATCACGGGGACATGCTCGTCGATGAGCGCGATCGGGCCGTGCTTCATCTCGCCGGCGGCATAGCCCTCGGCGTGGATGTAGCTGATCTCCTTGAGCTTCAGCGCGCCTTCCAGCGCCAGCGGATAGTCCGGGCCGCGGCCGAGATAGAGCACGTCGCGCGCCTTGGCGATGGCGCCGGCCATCGCCTCGATCGCCTCGTCATAGGCAAGCGCGCCGTTGATGGCGGCGGGGGCTTCGGAGAGGTGGCGGACGATGCGCTTCTCTTCCTCGCGGTCGATGCGGCCCTTGGCGCGCGCCAGATTGGCGGCGAAGGCGGCCAGCACCGCGAGCTGGCAGGTGAAGGCCTTGGTGGAGGCGACGCCGATCTCGGGGCCGGCGTGGGTCGGCAGCAGCAGGTCCGCCTCGCGCGCCATCGTCGAGGTGGGGACGTTCACCACCACCGCGATCTTCTGGCCACTGGCGCGCGCGTGGCGGAGCGCCGCCAGCGTGTCCGCCGTCTCACCCGACTGCGAGATGAAGAGCGCCAGGCCGCCTTCCTCCATCACCGGCTCGCGATAGCGGAACTCGCTCGCCACATCGATGTCGACGGGGACGCGGGCGAACTGCTCGAACCAGTATTTGGCCACCATGCCCGCATAGAAGCTGGTGCCGCACGCCACGATGGTGACGCGCTTGACGCCCGCGAGGTCGAAATCCTCGGTCGGCAGCGCCAGCTCGCCCTCGAAACGGCGCAGATAGGCGCGCAGCGTCTGGGCGACGACGGTCGGCTGCTCGTAGATCTCCTTGAGCATGAAGTGGCGGTAATTGCCTTTCGAGATCATCGCGCCGCTGGCGCCCGAGACGGTGACGGCGCGCTCGACCGGCTGGTCGTCGCGGTCGTAAACCTGCGTGCCCTCGCGCGTGATGACGACCCAGTCGCCTTCGTCGAGATAGGCGATCTGCTGGGTGAGCGGCGCCAGCGCCAGCGCGTCGGAGCCGAGATAGGCCTCGTGCTCGCCATAGCCCACCACCAGCGGCGAGCCGAGACGCGCGCCGATCAGCAGGTCCGGGTTCGAGCGGAACAGGATCGCCAGCGCGAAAGCGCCGTGGAGGCGCTTCAAGGTGAGGCGCACCGCCTCGACCGGATCGACGCCCGCCTCGATCTGCTCGGAGATCAGGTGGGCCACCACCTCGGTGTCGGTCTGCGACTTGAAGCTGCGGCCGCGGGCGATCAGCTCGTCGCGGAGCGGCTTGAAGTTCTCGATGATGCCGTTGTGGACGACGGCCACCTCGTCGGTGGCGTGCGGGTGGGCATTGTCCTCGGTCGGCGCGCCATGGGTCGCCCAGCGGGTGTGGGCGATGCCGACGACGCCGGGAAGCGGGTCCGCCTCCAGCACGTGGGCGAGATTGTCGAGCTTGCCGGCCGCGCGGCGGCGATCGATCGCGCCATCGTGGATGGTGGCGATGCCCGCCGAATCATAACCGCGATATTCGAGCCGCTTGAGCCCGTCGAGCAGACGCCCGCTGACCGCTTCGTTGCCCAGAATGCCGATGATGCCACACATGAACCGCAAACTCCCTGGCGCGTGGAAACCTCCTAACGCGCACCGCATCGCTCTCCTAGAGGCGTGACGCTGGCAGGAAAGTGAATGTTTCTCCACCCATAAGCGGGCGGTCAGCCGGCCTTGCGGATGATGATGCCGAAGCAGGTGGCGACGAAGCCGGAGATGCCGAGCTTCAGATGCATGGGCGTGCCGAGCCGGCGGGCATCGTCCTCCGGCATATCGTGATGCCAGGGCGGCAGATCGATGAACTGGTCCATCGGCTGCTGGCCCATGTCGAAATCGAACATGGCCACTTCATGGCCCTGCGCGCGCAAACGCTCGGCGACCGCTTCCAGATGCTTGCGCTGGAACAGCACCGTCATCCAATTGTCGACGGTCGGCCCTTCCGTCTCGATATTATACTCCATCGTGTGGACGGAGAGCCCGCCCGGCCGGAGCGGCTTCAGCGAATTTTCGAGGAAGTCGAGGCCTTGCCGAATGCTGCCGAGATGCTCCATCGCGCACATCGACCAGCAGAAATCATAATCCTGAAGCGTATCGGGAATGGCGTTCATGTCGGCCACGCGCTGGTCCACCAGCCGGTCGAACACCTCGCGATGGACGAGCCGGGGATGGAAGGCCTGCTCCAGCGAGTTGACATGCTGGTTCGTGTCGACCCAGCCCTTGGCCCGCGCCTCCTCATGATCGAGATCGGTGACGGTGACAGCCACGCCGTGCGACGCCAGATAGCTCGGCAGGGGCTCCACCCCGCACCCGAAGCCCAGCCCCCTCGCGCCGGGCACCATATGGCCATGCTCGTGGATAGCCTGGAGGACGTAAGCCAGTTCCCAGATCTTGCGGTGATAGACGACCGGAATCTTGAGCTGGGCCGCCCAGTGGGCAACCCAGTCGCTCTCGATATCCGCCTGCGTCGAGGCCTTGGAACAGAGACCGACATGGCGGGCGACACTATCCCGCGGCGGAGGTGGTAGCGCCTCGCCCAGTCGGCGGGCGAGATCATAGCCGAACGCCTTGATATTCAGCTCGATCAGCCGAACGTCATGGACGATATCATTCAGTGCATGGCGATTGGGGCGGCCCTTTTTGTCGATCAGCGCCAGAAGCCGCTTCATCTTCCAGCGGCGCCACTTCGACACACTCCACATACGCACCCCTTTTACTCGAACGGAGGGGTCTAGAGGCGTTTCATGACACTCGCCAGTCGCTTTCCCCTCCGCAGCGAGGGAATTCAGCCCGCCTTCTTCTCCGCCATGCGGGCGCGGAAGCGGGCGGCCCAGCCGGGCTTCTCCTCCTGTCCGGGGCGGACGAGGGCGAGCGCGTCGGCGGCGACATCCTTCGTCACCACCGAACCCGCCGCCACGATCGCGCCCTTGCCGATCGAGACCGGCGCCACCAGCGCGCTGTTCGAGCCGACAAACGCGCCCTCGCCCACCACGGTGCGATATTTGAAGAAGCCGTCATAATTGCAGAAGATCGTGCCTGCGCCGATGTTCGCGCCCGCGCCCACCTCGCCGTCGCCGATATAGGAGAGGTGGTTGGCCTTGGCGCCCGTCCCAAGCGTCGCCTTCTTCACCTCGACGAAATTGCCGACGCGCGCCTTCTCACCGATCACCGCGCCGGGGCGGAGGCGCGCGAAGGGGCCGATGTCGGCCCTGGTAGCGACGGTCGCGCCTTCGAGATGGCTGAAGGCGTGGATCACCGCGCCGTCCGCCACGCTCACGCCGGGGCCGAAAACGACATTGGGCTCGATCGTCACGTCGCGGCCGATCTGCGTGTCCCACGCGAACCACACCGTCTCGGGGGCGATCAGCGTGGCGCCGTCCGCCATCGCCTGCGCACGGCGGCGGGCCTGCCATGCGGCCTCCATGCCGGCCAGCTCGGCGCGGCTGTTGACGCCCGCCACTTCCCACGCCTCGGCCTCGATCACGGCGGAGGGGCGGCCATCCTCGGCCGCCAGCATCACGATGTCGGGGAGATAATATTCGGCGGCCGCATTGGCGTTGCCGACGCGCTTGAGCAGCGGCCACAGGTCCGCCCCGCGCACCGCCATCAGCCCCGAATTGCAGAGCGTCACCGCACGCTCAGCCTCGGTCGCATCCTTATATTCGACCATCTTGGCGATGGTGCCCGTCTCGTCGGCGATGACGCGGCCATAAGCGAGCGCGTCGTCCGGGCGGAAGCCGAGCACCACCACCGCAGGGCGATCCGCCTCGTGCAGGCGGGCGAGCATCCGCGCCATCGTCTCGGTGCGGACCATCGGCACGTCACCGTAGAGGATGAGGACATCGCCGTCGAAACCCTCCAGCGCCGCCTCGGCCTGCTGCACGGCATGGGCGGTGCCGAGCTGCGGCTCCTGAAGCGCCACGCGCGCGCCGCGCGGCTCGACCGCCTTCTCCACCTGCTCGCGGCCCGCGCCGACCACGACCACCTCGGCCACCGGCCCCAGCGCCTCGATCCCGGCGAGCAGGTGCATCAGCATCGGCCGCCCGGCGACCGGATGGAGCACCTTGTGCAGATCGGACTTCATGCGGGTGCCCTTGCCGGCGGCGAGGATCACGGCGGCGAACGGGCGGGGCGTGGCGGTCGGTTGGGTCATGGCCCGGCTGATGCCACGCCGCGCTTGCTTATTCCAGCACCCGCCGCCATTCGATCGACCCATGAGCGCCTTCCAAACCTCCCGCTTCCGCACCGTCGTGTTCGATCTCGACGGGACGCTGGCCGACACCGCGCCGGACCTCACCGCCTCGCTGAACCATACGCTGGGCAAGCTGGGTCGTCCGGCGGTGCCGGCCGAGGATGTCCGCCACATGGTCGGCCATGGCGTGCGGGCGCTGCTCCGCAACGGACTCACGGCCACGGGCGAGGTGTCGGAGGAGCTGATCGACGAAGGCTTCCCGATCTTCTTCAGCTATTACGAAGCGCACATCGCCGATCACACCCGCCCCTTTCCCGGCGTGGAGGAGGCGCTCGCCGCGCTGGAGGCGGACGGAGTGAAGATCGCCGTCTGCACCAATAAGCTGGAGGCGCTGACCTTCGACCTGCTGGCCGCGCTCGGCTGGAAGGATCGCTTCGCGGCGGTGGTCGGCGGCGACACGCTACCGGTGCGCAAGCCCGATCCGGCGCCGCTGTTCGAGGCGATCGCGCGGGCCGGCGGCGAAGGCCCGGCGGCGTTCGTCGGCGACTCGATCACCGACACCGACACCGCCAAGGCCGCCAACCTGCCCTGCGTCGCGCTGAGCTTCGGCTTCTCGGACCGGCCGCCGAGCGAACTCGGCGCCGACCGGCTCATCGATCACTGGGACGAGCTGATCCCGGCGCTCGCCAGCCTCTAATCCCGGCCCGCGACATGCTCCAGATCGAGCATGTCGGCCAGCGGACGGCCCGTCTCCAGCAGCGTCTTGAGGCCGGAGAGGATCACCGGCCAGCCTCTGGCGATGCCGGGCCGGATGACGCTGCCCTCGGGGAAACCGCTGTGCATGAGCGTCAGCCGCACGGTGCCATCCTCGACGGGCGTGATGTCGTAGGTGACGCGCGAACTGCCCTCGTCGCGCATCGGGCCGGGCGCGCCGTGCAGGAAGCCGTGGCTCAACCGATGGGGCGGATCGGATTCGGTGATCTCGCCGGTGAAGTCGATCTCGCCGCTCGGCGCGCGAAAGGTGACGATGTCGCCCTTCTTCCACGTCGATTCATTGGTGCGACCGTACCAGAAGGACGCGGTCGAGTGGCCGTCGGTCAGCGCATCCCACACCGCCTGCGCCGAGGCGCGGATGTAGATCACATAGACGAAATCGGGCTCGTTCATGGTCATTCCTCCGGCGGAGAGGGCGTGACGGGCGGCAGTGTGCGCCCGGTTTCGAGGATGGTCTTCAGCGAAGAGAGGATCAGCGACCAGCCTTCCCGGCCGGCCCGCTGCCACGCCTCGGGCACGGCGACATGGTGGAACTCGCAGACGCTGAGCTTCACCACGCCGGGCGCGGCATCCTCGATCCGATACTCGATCTCGTTGGCGCGGCCGGAGCCGAGCGGGTCGCCGGGCATGTCCCAGCGCACACGGAGCCGGCGCGGCGGATCGATCGCCAGCACGCCGCCGTCCACCACCGTTTCGCCACTCGCGCGGATGACGCGATAGGGCTCGCCCGGCGCCGAGCCCAGCTCGATCCGGTTGCCGAAGAACCATCCGGGGCTCTCCTCGGCGCTGGTCAGCAGCGACCAGAGCCGTTCGGCACTCGTCTCGATGAAGATCATGTAGACCAGGTCAGGCTTTTCCATCCTCGCCCTCCAGCTTGCTCTTCAGGTCGACCAGCGCCGCCACGCGCTCGCGCTCGAACGTGCCGATCCAGCGTGCCGCGATCTCCTGGATCGGCACGGGGTTCAGATAATGCAGCTTCTCCCGCCCCCGCCGCACCACCGCGACGAGGTTCGCCGCCTCCAACACCGCGAGATGCTTGGACACCGCCTGCCGCGACATCGGCACTCCCTCGACCAACGCACCGAGCGCCTGGCCGGGCTCGGCGCGAAGCCGGTCGAGCAACATGCGGCGGACGGGATCGGCCAGCGCGCGGAACAACAGGTCCTCATCCACGCTCCGACTCATAGGCAACCTTATGGTTGCATGTCAAGCCGGCTTGCGGGTGGCCTTGGTCCAGAGATGGCGGGCGAGCATCAGCGGCGGCATCCTGAGCCAGTGCGAGCGGATGTAGAAGCCGAAGCGCGTAAGGCTGTGCCCCTGCCGCCCCCAGCCGTCGCGGGCCAGCAGGCGTCTGACGAAGAGGAGATCCGCCACCGTCATATTCAGATCGATCCGGAGAGGCGTTCGATACGGAGGAACTGGAGTTCCATAGAGGTGATGCGTCAGGCGCAATGCCCGCATCAGATGAGGACCGAGCCGGTGGAAATAGGCCCGCTCGACAAGATGTAGGTAGAAGCCCTGACCGTCCTGCGAAAATTCTCGGCATAGCCGGTCGATATCCCACAGGTTGCGCAGCCCCCCCGCCAGATCACCATCCGCAAAGAGATGCGCCGCCGCGTGCACCACCATGTCCGCCGGAGACAGCACCGACAGCCCGTTGCCGAGCGGCACCGCGTCCGCCAGCAGCGCCCCGGCATCCGGCGTCGGGTGCGCCGTGGGCGGCAGGATGGTGTGGTGGACGTCGATCATCCGGTCCCGCTCGCGGTGGATCAGCGGGGGAAGCTCGTGCATCCAGCGGCGATAATAGGCGTCGTCATAGGCATCCTCCTTCACCGCCTCCCACCCTGCGGCACGGAGCGCCTGCTCCACGGCGTCGAGCGCGCCCTGCGGCACGAGGATGTCGAGATCGCCGATCGAGCGCCCTTGCCCCGCATCGAACCCCGCCGCCGCGAAGGCCGTGCCCTTGAGCAGCACCACCGGCACATCGAGCGACGCCAGCGCCCGGCGCGCCATCTCGGCCTCCCACAACGCGGCGCGGCGCTCCTGCTTTGCGCCCTCCCCGGCGTCGGCGAGGATACGGGCAACGCTCGCGGGTACGCTCCGCCGATCGAGCCGATGCGCCAGCGTGCCGATCAGACGCTCCGCCCGCGCGGCGGTGAGGAGCGCGGTCCACTCCGCCGCCGAGAGCCCCGCGACGCTCCCCGGATCGCGCAGCGCCGCGACCAGCAGGCGCGCCGCCGTCATGCCTCGCTCCACAGCCGCTCGACCAGTGCGAGGCCGGTCGCGCTGTCGGGATAGTCGATGGTCAGTGCCGGCACCGTCTGCACCAGCCGCGACAGGGCAGCGAAGCCCGCCTCCCCCAGCGCCACATAATTGGTCGAAGCCTGGGTGAGCCGCATGAAGGCCTCGCTCGGCGCCATCCGCTCGGCGGCTTGCGCGAAACCGAAGCGCGGGAAGAGCAGCAGCGCGGGCGGCGCCGTCTCCGCCATTCGCGCCAGTGCATCGGCAGGCGGCCGCCAATAGCCGATGCGTCCCTTGGGCGTATCCTCGATCACCGGGCCGACCGTGCCGCCCGCCTCGCGCACCGCCGCGATCGCCTGATTCTTCAGGCTGGCGGCGCGCGGGAAAGGATGGATGCGGCCGTCCTCCAGCGAGACGAAGGCGAACTCGTCACCGAGAAAGCGCCAGCCGTTCATCGCGAGCAAAGTCGCCAGCGTCGACTTGCCCGAGCCCGACGCGCCCGACATCAGCAGCACGCGCCCGTCCCGCTCCACCGCCGAGCAATGCAGCAGCAGATGCCGCCGCCAGCCCAACGCGACCTGGAGGTTCATCCCCATCTCGGCGGCCAGAAGCCCCTGCTCCAAAGGCAGCGGCGCCGCGTCGGGCAGCCAGTAATCCCCCGAGATCGCCACGGAAGGCCGCAGCCAGCGCCTCCACGGACGTTCGGGGTAGAGGCGGACGGTCAGGTCCGGGATCGCGCCCTCAGGCTCGGGATAGCCCTCGTAGAGCGCCGCCAGCGCCTCCACCGGCGCACGCCACGCGGCACCGACGCGGAAGCCCACCGGGCCGACCCTGACCGCGTGGACATGCCTCATGCCCGCCAGACGAGCCCGGCGGCGACCAGTTCCTCCATCCGCGCCTCGATGGCGTCGGTTTCCGAGCCGATCAGATCATATTGACGGGAGAGCCGCTCCAGCAGCGTCCGCACGTCGGCCGGCCCCTCAGCCAGCGCATCGAGCAGCTCCGGCGCAGGCGAGGCCAGCAGGTGCGTCGCACCCGAAGGACGATGGAGCACCGCCACCAGGGCGTCCAACACCGCCACCGCGCGAGCCGAAGGCGGATCGGCGGCATAGACGGGCATCGTCATCCCCGTATCAGGGGCGCGGCATCTGGAGCGAGGCGTAGCAGGTGAAGCCGCTCGTGCCATGCTGAAGCCGGCGGATATAGTTGACATAAGCCTGCCGCGCCGAGGGATCGAAGCCCGGCGGGGACATGCCGCTCATCATCTTCTTCGCCTCCTCGCCGGTCACCGCGCGGGGCGCGGGCGGAAAGGAGCCCTTCGTCTCCGGCGGCACGAGGCGGCCGTCCGACGCGACATATTCGCCGGCATGTCCCGGATCGGGAATGGGAATGCGGCAGTTCAGGACGGACGCCGCCGTCGACGCCAGAGCCGGCCGGATGGTGACGACCGACGATGCCGCCACCGCGCCGAGCATCAGCGCCGCGCGGCGCCCCGGCAACGCTGGAGAACCGTGGCTTTCCGCCTCCGGCAATTTCTCCGGCTTGTCATAATCCTCAGCCATCAAGCCCCCACATAGGTCGTCGGCCTTTCTTATCTGTAAACATCGGCCATCATAAGAGGGCCGACACGAAGGTGACAGGCAAAGCGACACAAAGCGGGACGAGGTGGAGTTGATGGAGCGTATCGGGCTGATTGCGATCATGGGAACGCTGGCCGTCATCTGCGGCCTGGCGCTGGCGATCGCGTCGGCCGGTGACGCCGTGGTGCTGCTGGCGGGCATCCTCGTCGGCGTGGGGCTCACCCTGCTGCTGACCGCCGCCCGCCGCTGGAGCCGCGGCGATCTGGAGCCCGAGGAAGAATCCGCGATCCAGCCCGCCCTCACGCCCACGCCGGGCGTCGAGGATCTGCTCGGCGCGCTCGACGAGCCGCTGCTGCTGGTCGAGGGGAAGATGGTGGTGCGCGCCAACGCCGCCGCCGTCGCCATGCTGGGCGATCATATGGTGGGCGAGGATGTCCGCGTCGCCGTCCGCTATCCCGCCGCGACCGAACTGCTCACCCGCGAGGGCAACACCGCCGGCAGCGTCGAGATCATCGGCATCGGCGATCCGGACCGGCACTGGACGCTCTCGGTCCAGCCGCTCGGCCCGGCCACGCGCGTCGTCCGCCTCACAGACCGCACCGCCACCCGCGCCACGGAGCGGATGCGTGTAGATTTCGTCGCCAACGCCAGCCACGAGCTGCGCACCCCGCTCGCCAGCCTGATCGGCTTCATCGAGACGCTGGAGGACGCGAACGGCCCCGACGACGCCCCCGTCCGCGAGCGTTTTCTCGGCATCATGGCGGGCGAGGCGCGGCGGATGCAGCGGCTGGTGGACGACCTGATCTCGCTTTCCCGCATCGAGGCGGACAAGCATCGCGCGCCTGCCGATGCCGTGTCGCTGGTCGCGCTGGCGCGGGAGACGGCGGACACGCTGCGCGGCGATCGCAGCGGCCGGTCGCGCGTCGAGCTTCAGGTTGAGGAAGGCCTGCCGCCGGTCGCGGGCGATCGCGCGCAGCTTTCGCAGCTTCTCCACAATCTGGTCAGCAACGCGCTGAAATATGGCGATCCGGTGCGCCCCGTGCGCGTCGTGGTGGCGCGCGGCGGGCCGACCATGCTCCGCCTCGCGGTGATCGACGAGGGCGAGGGCATCGCGCCGCAGCACCTCCCCCGCCTCACCGAGCGCTTCTATCGCGTCGACGCCGGGCGCAGCCGCGCGGTGGGCGGCACGGGGCTGGGCCTCGCTATCGTGAAGCATATCGTCGAGCGCCATCGCGGCCGGCTCGACATCGCCAGCACGCAGGGCGTGGGCACCACCATCACGGTGCTGCTGCCCATCCTGCTCGACAGCAAGGCGGCCGCCGCCGAATAGCTGGCGGGGCGATCGGCGGCGGGCTAGGCAAGGCGCATGTCGCGCACGCCGTCCCTGCTCGCCGCCGCCCTGCTTCTCCTTTCCGCCGGGTGCAGCCGCACGCCGAACGCCGGGCCTGCGCCGCACCAGATCCATGTCGTCGGATCGAGCGCGGCCTATCCCTTCTCCACCTACGCCGCCGAGCGGCTGATGCGCGAGGAGCCCGACGCCATCGCCCCGCTGGTCCGCGCGGGCGGCAGCGGCGAAGGCATCGCCCGCTTCTGCGACGGTCCGGGGCGGCTCCACCCCGACATCGTGGTCGCCACCCGCGATCTCACCTCCGAGGAGACGCGGCGCTGCGCCGCCAAGGGCGTGGTGCAGGTCGCGCGCGTGCCGCTGGGCTTCACCGCCTTCGTCATCGTGACATCCCGAAGCGCACCGGAATGGACGCCGACCCGCGCGCTCCTCACCCGCGCCATCACGGAAACCGCGCCACGGTGGAGCGATCTCGACCCCGCTCTGCCGGCTGCACCGATCAGGATCGAAGGCCCCGCCCCCGATCCGGCCATCGCGGATGGCTTGTTCGACCGCATCCTCCCGCCCAGGCACGGCGCGATCCGCCACGATGGCGGCTACAAGGGCCATGGCGCCGACGCCGAGCTGGTCGCGCAGGCCGTCGCCGCGACGCCAGGCGCGATCGGCATCCTCCCTTATGCGCAGGCCGTCGCCCATGCCGACACGCTGAAGATGCTCCCCCTCGACGGCATCATGCCGACGCCCGAGACCATCGTCTCCGGCCGCTACCCGGCGAGCGCGCCGCTGCTGCTGCTCGCCAAGGCCAGCGAGGCGCCCGCCGTGGCGCACCTGCCCCGCCTGCTCGGCTATTATGCGGATGCGCTGGCGCCCGGCGGCGCCTTCACCGCGCGCGGGCTGGTGCCGCTCCCCGCGCCGGCGGCGGAGGATGCGAAACATCGCCTGCTGTCACTGGAAGGTCACTGATTCGGGGCAGATCTTGTTGCAAATCCCGTGCTACTCGCAATTGTAACAATTGGCGTGCAGAGCGCTCGCGAAGCCATACGTCCAGCTTGACGCCCGCACCCTTTGCAGGCGGGCTGGGCGGTGCCGACTGGGGATATGAGATGGCGACCACCGGCCACACCGTCAAAGCGTTCGACAGCGATCTGGGTCAGATTCGCGGCCTCGTGTCCGAAATGGGCGGCCGCGCGGAAGCCGCGATCACCGAAAGCATCCAGGCGCTCTCGCGTCTCGATCTGGAAGCCTCGTCCGCCGTCGTGCAGGAAGATCGCAAGATCGACGAGCTGGAGGCCGAGATCGAGCGCCAGGTGATCCGCCTGATCGCGCTCCGCGCCCCGATGGCCGACGATTTGCGCGACGCGGTCGCCGCGCTCAAGATTTCCGGCGTGATCGAGCGCATCGGCGATTATGCGAAGAACATCGCCAAGCGCGTGCCGCTCCTCACCGACATGCGCAACAGCGAGCCGATGGCGATCCTGCCGGCGATGGCGCGCGCCGTTTCCGACATGGTGCGCGGCGCGCTCGACGCCTATGCGGCGCGCGACGCCGCCGCCGCGGTGGCGGTGCAGGAAGCCGATCGCCATGTCGACGATTTCTACAACAGCCTGTTCCGCACGCTGCTCACCTACATGATGGAGAACCCGACCAGCATCACGCAGTCGGCCCACCTCCTCTTCATCGCCAAGAATCTGGAGCGCATCGGCGATCACGCGACCAACATCTCCGAGATGGTGTTCTTCGCGGCGACCGGCGAGCAACTGATGGACCGCCCGCGCGGCCCCGATCCCTTCGCCGCCGCTGCCCAGCAGGGAGCCGAATAAGCGATGCCGGGCCGCGTTCTGCTCGTCGAGGACGATGCGGCGCTCGCCGAGCTGGTCTCCTGGCATCTCGAGCGCGAGGGTTTCGACGTCGAGCGCACGCCCGACGGCGAGGAGGCCCTGCTGCTCGCCACCGAGAACACGCCGGACCTTGTCCTGCTTGACTGGATGGTCGAGGGGCTGTCCGGTATCGAGGTGTGCCGCCGCCTGCGCCGCCGCGCCGAAACCGCCAACCTGCCGATCATCATGCTGACGGCGCGCGGCGAGGAGGAGGATCGCGTCCGCGGCCTCGAAACCGGCGCGGACGATTATATCACCAAGCCCTTCTCCCCGCGCGAGCTGCTTGCCCGGGTGTCGGCGGTGCTGCGCCGCGTGCGGCCGGCGCTGGCCGGCGAGCGGCTGGAATATGGCGGCATCGAGATGGACCTCGTCGGCCACAAGGTGCGCCGCGACGGCAGCCATATCGCGCTGGGGCCGACGGAATTCCGCCTGCTCCGCCATTTCCTGGAGCATCCGGGCCGCGTCTTCTCGCGCGAGCGGCTGCTCGACTCCGTGTGGGGCCGCGAGGCGGACATCGAGCCGCGCACCGTGGACGTCCACATCCGTCGTCTGCGCAAGGCGATCAACAATGACGGCGTGATGCCGGACATCATCCGCACCGTCCGCTCGGCCGGCTACGCGCTGGACGCCGACGGCCGCGCCTGACCGTCACGCGAGGGGCCTCGTGCCCCTCGCCTCTTCCCGCGCCGCGTCCTAGAAGACGGGCGGCAGGCCCTGGGGAGAGTGCGATGCGCTACGACATTTCCGGCACCGTCATGCAGACCGTCTCGATCGACCTCGATCGCGGCGAGCGCCTCTTCAGCCAGACGCACGCCATGGCCTGGATGTCGGACGGCATCGGCATGGACACGCACACCGGCGGCGGCCTCTTCGCCGGCCTGAAGCGCGCCATGGGCGGCGGCAGCCTGTTCATCACCGAATATAGCGCCGAGCAGGCCGGCCACATCGCCTTCGCCCCGCGCTTCCCCGGCAAGATCCTGCCCGTCCAGCTCGCGCCCGGCCAGTCGCTGATCTGCCGCAAGGAGACCTTCCTCTGCGCCGAAGCCTCGGTGACGCTCGACATCGCGCTCCAGCAGCGTCTCGGCGCGGGCGTGTTCGCGGGCGAGGGCTTCATCCTCCAGCGCGTCACCGGGCCGGGCACGGTGTTCCTCGATCTCTCGGGCGAGGTGGTGGAGAAGACCCTCGCGCCGGGCGAGCGGCTGCGCGTCCATGCCGGGCATATCGGCATCCAGGAGCCGAACGTCTCCACCGAAATCCAGATGGTGCGCGGCTTCCGCAACGTCCTGTTCGGCGGCGAGGGCCTGTTCCTCGCGACGCTGACGGGGCCGGGGCGCATCTGGCTCCAGTCGATGCCGATCCTCAATCTCGCCGAGGAGATCGCCCGCCACCTGCCCAACGGCGAAAGCGCGCGGGGCGGCGGCAATGTCGGCGCGGCGCTGGGCGGAGGCGCGGCGGGCGCCGCGATCGGTGGGCTGCTCGGGGGCATTTTCGGCAACGAATGACGGGCGCGCGCACGCGCCTCCGCAATATTTCTCCGGCATGTCCCGAAGGGGCTTGTCCCTGCAATCCCATGGAAGGAATGGGAGGCTAAGGGGCCGACAAGGCGTGTGCCTTTCGAGTGGGGGAAATTCGCGTGACGACGAGTGGGACGGCTTTCCGGCGCCGTCTATATGCTTCCGTGCCGCTGTTGCTCGGCATGGTTTCGGCCTTTCCCGCCCTCGCCTATCCGGCGGCACCCTCGACGGCCGGCAAGACCCCGCCCCCACCCGAAGCCTCCGCCGACGATGAGGAGATCGTCGTCAAGGGCCAGCGCCTGCCGGGTGCGGTGGTGGGCGACATCCCCGCCGAGCTGCAATACAGCCCCGCCGATATCCGTGCTTATGGCGTCAGCTCGGTCGCCGACCTGCTCAACGAACTCGGCCCCGAAGTCCGCAGCGATCGCGGCCGTGGCGGCGAGGCGCCGGCAGTGCTACTCAACGGCAAGCGCATCTCCAGCTTCAGCGAAATCCGCGACATCCCGACCGAGGCGATCCTGCGCGTCGACATCCTGCCCGAGGAGGTCGCGCTCAAATATGGCTATTCGGCCGACCAGCGGGTGGTGAACATCGTGCTGCGCCGCCGCTTCCGCGCGCTCACCGGCGAGGGCGGCGGCAGCACCACCACCGACGGCGGCGCGGAGAACGGCACGGCCAGCCTCGACCTGCTCCACATCCGGGGCGACAGCCGCGTCAACCTCGACTTCAAATATCAGGACACCGCC
This sequence comes from Sphingomonas sp. PR090111-T3T-6A, assembly GCF_000383095.1. Classification (GTDB taxonomy): domain Bacteria; phylum Pseudomonadota; class Alphaproteobacteria; order Sphingomonadales; family Sphingomonadaceae; genus Solisphingomonas. The sequence continues at coordinate 604,290 of NZ_AORL01000010.1, read as the reverse complement.
TCGCTGCTGGAAAGCGACCGGGGCCTGATGTCCGCCGCCACCGGCCGCCCCTATGACCTCACCGGCAACATCACCGGCCTCGGCGGCGCGGAGATCGATCCCGCGCTGAGCGCCGCCGTGGGGCATCCGGTCACGGTGGCGGGCGTCCCCGTCTCGGCGGCGAACGGCGCGCCGGGCCTCGATGATTTCGCCGGCACGGCGGGCACGCCCAACGTCACCGACATCTCGCCCTATCGCACGCTGGCACCGTCCAAGCGGGACTTCACCGTCAACTCGGTGCTGGCCCACCCGCTCACGCAGAAGATCAGCGCCACCGTCAACGGCACGTTCGACATCACCGACACTGACAGCCTCCGCGGGCTTCCGGGCAGCCAGTTCCTCGTGCCGTCGACCGATCCCTTCTCGCCGTTCGGGCAGGAGATCGCGCTCTATCGCTATCTCGACACCGATCCGCTCCGGCAGAGCACGCGGACGCTGACCGCACATGGCGGCTTCAGCCTCAACGGCGATTTCGCCAAGTGGCGCCTGTCCTTCACCGGCAATGTCGACCATGGCGACACGCGCACCATCACGCAGACGGGCGTGGACGTCTCCGCCGTGCAGGCCGCGCTCGATGCGGGCGACGCGAGCCTCAACCCCTTCGGCCCCATCCCGGCGAACCTGCTCGGCGCGATGCAGAAATCGCGGGCGCGGGCGATCTCCAACACCGGCAATATCCAGCTCGTCGCCAACGGGCCGCTGGTGCAGCTGCCGGCCGGGCCGCTCTCGTCCAGCGTGAAGGTCGGCTGGTCGGACAGCGGCTTCGATTCCACGTCGGTGCGCGGCGGGATCGTGCAGAGCGCCTCGCTGTCCCGGCGCGACGCCTCCGGCCAGCTCAACCTCGACTTGCCGCTCACCAGCCGCAAGAACCACATCCTCGGCGCGATCGGCGACCTCTCGGCCAATTTCAACGTCGCGGTCGATCATCTGTCGGACTTCGGCACGCTCACCACCTACGGCTACGGCGTGAACTGGAGCCCGCGCGACGGCATCAACCTGATCGCCTCCACCACGCATGACGAGGGCGCGCCGACGGTGCAGCAGCTCGGCAATCCGGTGATCGTCACGCCCGAGGTGCGCGTGTTCGACTATCGCACCGGGCAGACGGTGGACGTGTCGGAAACGGCGGGGGGCAACCCCGCGCTCCAGGCGGATCATCGCCATGTCGACAAGATCGGGCTGACGCTGAAGCCGATCAAGGGGACGGACTTCACCGTCACGGCCAACTATATCCACTCCAGCATCCGCAATGCGATCGCGGGCTTCCCCTCGCCGACGGCGGCGATCGAGGCGGCCTTCCCCGATCGCTTCACCCGCGATGAGGACGGCAATCTGGAGCGCATCGACGTCCGCCCGATCAACTTCGCGCGCGAAGATCGGCAGGAGCTGCGCTGGGGCTTCAACTTCACGAAGAAGCTCAAATCCTCGCAGAAGCTGATCGACGCCTATCGCGCGCTCAGGGCTGCGGGCGGCTTCGGCCGCTTTCCGGGCGGCGGCAATGCCAACGGCTCGACGACCAGCGAAGGCCCGCGCAGCGGCGGCGACGGCAATGGCTTCCGTGGAGGCGGCGGCGGCGGTCGCAGCGGCGGTTTCGGCGGCCGGGGCGGCGGCGGACAAGGGGGCGGCCGGCTCCAGGTCTCCTTCTACCACACCTGGTTCTTCCGCGATGACATCCTCATCAAGCAGGGCGGCCCGCGCCTCGACCTGCTCGACGGCGGCACCACCGGATCGGGCGGCGGCCAGCCCCGCCACGAGCTGGAGCTTCAGGTCGGCATGACCAACAACGGCATCGGCGCGCGCTTCAGCGGCCAGTGGGAGAGCGCGACCACCGTCACGGGCGGCGCCGGCACCGCGACGGGCGACCTGCACTTCTCCTCGCTCGCCACCGCGAACTTCCGCCTGTTCGCCGATCTCGGCCAGCAGCCCTCGCTGGTGAAGCATCGCTGGGCGCGCGGGATGCGCGTGACGCTCGCCGTCACCAACATCTTCGACAGCCGCCAGCACGTCCGCGACGCGAACGGGATGACGCCGCTCAGCTACCAGCCTGCCTATCTCGATCCGCTCGGCCGGACGGTGAAGATCAGCCTGCGCAAGCTGTTCTTCTAGCGACGGCGGCGCCCGAGCCGCCTCGCATTCGCAGTGGAGCGCCCATGCAGCGGCGCCCACCAGGCGAGCGAGGCGGCCAGCCCGCTCTCGAACAGCTCCAACATCCCGGCCCCCTCCATCGCGGCGAGATGACGCGCGGCGCCCCGCCCGGCCGCGTCGAACGCCGCCATCTTCTCGGGCACGAAGCGCGCCATCTCGGCGAAGGGGATGCGGCGCGGATCGCCGAGGCCCGCTCCCATCATCGCAATGCGCGTGGCGATCACGGATTGCGAGGCGAGCATCGTCTCCGCGACGCGCCATTGCAGTCGCCACAGGTCCAGCCCGGCGGTCATCATGCGGTTGAAGGGCATGGTGTCGGTCATCGCGCTCCCCCTTTGGGTCCGGCTGCAAAACGCTCCGTCGGGCGCTGCGTTGCGTTCGGCGCGCGGAGGGAACCAAGGCGGCCTCTCCCGCTTTGAATCAGCCTATGCTCCGCTACGGGACAGGGTCATGCGCCGGCTGCTCGGCCTATCGCTGCTGCTCTCAGCCAGTGCCGCTCAGGCGGCGCCGTGGGGCGGCGGCGGGCAGCCGGTCGCCAGTCACTTCGACCTGTCGCGCCTGTTCGGCGACCGCATCGCCTTCAACACCGCGCCTCGCGCGGCCAGCCTTACCGGGCGGTGGACCTTCCACGAGATCGAGGCTCCGCCCGGACCACCCCGCGATCCGCCGATGGTCCGCCTGCGCGGCAAGCATGTGAAGGTGCGGATTCCGCTCTAATCCTCGATCAGGCGGAGGAGCTTGCGCTCGACCGGCGCCAGCACCGGGCCCAGTTCGATACCGCGCTTCAGCACCACGCCATGCTCGCCGAGCAGCGCCCACATGCCCTGCCGATGACGGAGCGCCGGGCGCTTCTCGATGCGATATTCAGGCCGCTCGGCGGCGCGGCGGAAGGCGGAAAAGGTCGCGACGTCGCGCTCGAAATCGATCGCATAGTCCTTCCAGTGCCCCGCCGCGACCATCCGGCCATAGAGATCGAGGATGCGCATCAGCTCGATCCGCTCGAACCCGACCTGCCCGGCCGCGCGAACGGAGCCGCCCGGAAACGGCGTGACGATACCGCTCACGCGCTCTCCCGATCAGGATCGACGCGCCGAAGCGTCGCGCGGGCATCGTCGCGCTCGCGGATCACATCGTCGATGCGCTTGCGGAGCTGGTCGATCTCGCAGCGCATGATCTCCAGCTTCTGCGTCGCGGGGTCGAGTTGGTCCCCGCAGGGCGTGCCATAGGGCGTGAAGCGGTTGTAATCGGCGGCGTCGACCAGCGTCTGCTTGGCGGGGATGCCCACCATCGTGGCGCCTGCCGGCACATCGCGCGTGACGACGGCGTTGGCACCGACGCGCGCGCCCTCGCCCACCGTGATCGGCCCCAGCACCTGCGCGCCCGATCCGATCACCGCGCCGTCGAGCAACGTCGGATGGCGCTTGCCCGCCTTGCCGTTCACCGGATTGGTGCCGCCCAGCGTGACGCATTGGTAGATGGTGACGTTGTCGCCGATCACCGACGTCTCGCCGATCACGCTGAAGCCGTGATCGATGAAGAGATTGCGCCCGATGGTGGCGCCGGGATGGATGTCGATCGCCGTCCACATCCGCGACCAGTGATTGACCGCGCGGGCAAGAAAAAAGAAGCGCGCATTGAACAGCGCGTGCGCGATCCGGTGGAAACCGAGCGCCCATACGCCCGGATACAACAGAATTTCCCAACGCGATCGAGGCGCAGGATCGCGCGCCTTGATCGAATCCAGATAGGCGACCAGACGGCCGGGCATGGGCAGCTCCCCTTGACTTGCGGCCTATTTAGGACGCTCCTCCGGGGATTGCGAGAGGGCGGGCATGTCAGCCCTCGCCAGCCCCTCCCCGGGGCGCCCCGGTTTCAGAGCGTCGCGTGAACGGTGGCCACTGCCTTGACGATCGCGGCGATGCGCGCGCCGGCCTGCACCACATCGGCGCCGACGCCGTGCTGCTTCAGCACCTTTTCATGGGCATCGATACACAGGCCGCATCCGTTCATCACCGAGACGGCGAGGCTGAACAGCTCGAAATCCACCTTCGCGATGCCCGGATTGCCGACCACGTTCATGCGCAGCCTGGCGGGCAGCGTGCCATATTCCGGGTCCGACACGAGATGGACGAAGCGGAAATAGACGTTGTTCATCGCCATCACGGCGGCAGCGGCGCGGGCGGCATCGGCGGCTTCCGGCGAGAGCCTGCCCTCGCACTCGGCCTCGGCCGCCTCGACGATCGGCTTGTAGCCGGTGGCATGCGCGCAGGACAGCAGCAGGCCATATTTGCGCTGGTCGCCCAGCGTCTGATCCTTGAGCAGCACGCCGACGTTCAGCCGCAGATCCTTGGCATAGTCGGGCAGAGCATCGACAAAGGCTTCGAAGGACATGAGGGCTTCCTCTCTCGCAAAAAGGGGCGCGCAACGCTCCTCCTCGTGTGTGCGGATGCGAAAAGCCACCCCGCTGTGCAGCATTGCTATGCCGACGACAAATCGATTATTCCTAGCGTTATGATCGAAAAGTTCGCCGGATGAGCATCTACCTTCCGACGCTGAAGCAGCTCCAATATCTGGTGGCTTTGCAAGAGCATGGCCATTTCGGGAATGCCGCGGACGCCTGCTTCGTCACCCAGTCGACTCTGTCGGCGGGCTTACGCGAACTGGAGTCGCTGCTGGGCCTGACGCTGGTGGAGCGGACGCGGCGCGTGGTGCGCTTCACGCCCGTCGGCGAACGTATCGCGGCACAGGCGCGGCGCGTGCTGGCGGAAGCGGACACGCTCGCCGATCTGGCGCGCGCGGCGGGCAAGCCGCTCTCGGGCGAGCTGCGCATGGGCGTTATCCCCACCATCGCGCCTTTCCTGCTGCCGCGATTGCTGCCCCGGCTTCGTGCCGAATGGCCGGACCTCAAGCTCTATCTGCGCGAGGAAGTGACCTCGGCGGCGTGCGATTCGCTCCAGCGCGGGCGGCTCGACTGCGTGCTGCTCGCCCTTCCCTATCGCTGCGGCGAGGTGGAATCGCAGGACCTGTTCGAGGACCGGCTGCACTTCGCCTTCCCCGGCGGGCAGAGCGACACGGTTCCCGACCCGGTGCCGGCGGACGCGATCGACGAGCACAGCCTGCTGCTGCTCGAGGACGGGCATTGCCTGAAGGACCATGCGCTCGCCGCCTGCAACCGGCCGGAACTGGCCGCCGAGGCGTCGATGCTGGGCACCTCGCTCCACACGCTGGTGCAGATGGTGGACAACGGGCTGGGCGTGACCCTGCTGCCCGAGATGGCGATCGAGGCCGGCATCCTGAACGGCACGAGCGTCGTCACCCGCAAGCTGGATGCCGAGCGCCCTTCCCGCCGCATCGCGCTGGCCTGGCGCAAGGGGAGCCCCCGCGCCAAGGAATTCCGCCTGCTGGCCGATGCGCTGAAGAGCGCCGCCTAGGGGCGGCCATGCTCCGCGCTGGAGTCCCAGGCCGCGGCGGCGACATCGTCCTCCGGCCTGGGCTCCACCCAGCGCGTGGAGCCACCGGCGAACAGCTCCTGCTTCCACAAGGGCGCGCGCGTCTTGGTCCAGTCGATCAGGAAGGCGCAGGCCTCCAGCGCCGCCATGCGATGGCGCGAAGCCGCCCCCACCAGCACGATCCGCTCGCCGACGGGCAGCGTGCCATGACGATGGATTAGCGTGAGGCCGACGAGGGGCCAGCGCCGCTGCGCCTCCGCCGCGATCTCCTCCAGCGCGGCCTGCGTCATGCCGGGATAGGCCTCCAGCCGCAGCGCCTCCAGCCCGTCGCCGCCGCGCACCACGCCGGTGAAGCTCGCGACCCCGCCGCCGCCCAGCGCCTCCAGCCGGGCCAGTTCGGAGGCAACGTCGAAATCCGCCTCCTGCACGGATATGCGGGCGCTCATCCGCCCGTCACCGGCGGGAACAGCGCGATCTCCCGCGCCCCCGCGATCGGCGTAGCGAGCGAGGCGAAGCTCTGGTCCACCGCGCAGCGCAGCCGTGCCGGCTCGGCCAGCGCCTCGGCATAGCCGCCGCCGCGCGCCGCCAGCCAGCGGACCAGCGCCGCCACCGTATCCACCTTCCCCGGCAGGTCGATCGTCTCGCCGTCGCGTCCGATCGCCTCGCGCACCCAGGCGAAATAGAGCAGGTGGACGGCCATCGCTCAGTCCATGTGCCTCAGGCCGACGCGCAGATAGTCCCAACCCGTCACCAGCGTCAGCCCCGCCGCCAGCCACAGGCAGACGAGCCCGAGCGCGTGCACCCACGGCCATTCGGGCAGCGCGCCCGCGAGGATCAGCGCGCCGAGCGACACCATCTGGAAGGTCGTCTTCCACTTGGCGAGGCGGCTGACCGGCACCGACACCGAAAGCTGCGCCAGGAACTCGCGCAGGCCCGACACCGCGATCTCGCGCAGCAGGATCACCAGCGCCGCGATCACATGCCAGCCCGCGATCACCGGATGGCCGCCGATCGCCTGCTCGGTGGAAATCAGCATCACGATCACGGCGGCGACCATGATCTTGTCCGCGATGGGATCGAGGAAGATGCCGAGCTTCGACACGGTGCCCTGCGCGCGCGCCAGATAGCCGTCGAAATAATCGGTGATGCCGGCGAGGCAGTAGAGCAGGAAGGCCAGCACATAGCCGGCCCAGCCTGGGTGCCAGAGCAGCGCGACGAGGATCGGGACCGCGAAAATTCGCGACAGCGTCAGCAGGTTGGGAAGCGATAACATCGGGTGCGGCATATCCGATCGAGATGGCAGGCGCGAACAGCCTAGCCCATTGGAGGAACGGTTTGAACCACCTCGGCACAATGCTGTTAACGATGGGATTTGGTACTCGGGCCGTGCTGGGCTATGTGCTGCCCTCACCGTGGGGAAGGCGGGTCGTCGCGTTCATATATGCAAGCATCCTTGAAGCTCCTGACACGCAGGAAATTCCTGCCTCTGTTCTCCACTCAGTTCCTGGGTGCCTTTAACGACAACCTGTTCAAGACCGCGATGGTGATGCTCGTCACCTATCGGATCTTCTCGGACAATAGGCTCGAAGCGGCGTTCAACGCGGCCGCCAATGCGCTGTTCATCCTGCCTTTCTTCCTGTTCTCGGCGCTGGCCGGCCAGCTCGCCGATTGCCGGGACAAGGCGTGGATCATCCGCATCGTGAAGACGGTGGAGATCGGCATCATGCTGGTCGGCGCGGGCGGGCTGCTGCTGCAATCGGTGCCCCTGCTGCTGACCGCGCTGTTCGCGATGGGGGTGCATTCCACCTTCTTCGGCCCGATCAAATATGCGCTCCTGCCGCAGCATCTGGATTCGGACGAGGTGCTGGGCGGCACCGGCCTGATCGAGGCCGGCACCTATGGCGGCGTCCTGCTCGGCATCATCGTCGGCGGGATCATCCCGGCCGAGGCCGCCGCGGCGACCGTGCTGGCGGTGGCGCTCGTCGGCCGCATCGTCGGCCAGCAGGTGCCCCCCGCCCCGCCGGTCATCGAGGACGACAGCGTCGACCTCCACGTCGTGCGCGCGTCGATCCGGCTGGTGTCGGAGACGCTGCACGTGCCGCGCCTCTTCCTCGCCATCCTCGCGATCAGTTGCTTCTGGATGCAGGCGGCGATCCTCGGCACGCTGTTCGTGCCGCTGGTCAAGAATGTGCTGTACGCCGATCAGGAGGTGGCGACGCTGTTCCTCGCCGTCTTCTCGGTGGGCGTCGGCATCGGCTCGATCGCGATCAACCGGCTGCTCGGCGGCACCGTCTCGGCCCGTTACGCACCGGCCGCCGCGATCCTGATGGGCCTGTTCCTGCTCGATCTCCATCACGTCGCCGGGCATTGGGACGCGCCGGAGACGATGGTCGGCTGGAAGGCCTTCCTCGAACTGAGCGGCGCCAAGCATATCCTCGTGGACCTGTTCGGCGTGGCGGTATCCGGCGGCATGTTCGTGGTGCCGCTCTATGCCTTCCTGACGACGACGGTGGACAAGCTCCATACCGCGCGCACGGTGGCGGCGAACAACATCGTCAATTCGGGCGCGATGGTGATGGGCGCGTTGCTGTTCGCGGCGCTGATCCGCGTCGGTGTGCCGGTGACGGGAACGCTGCTGGTCGTGGTGGTGGGCAGCCTTCTGGCCGCGGCGATCGCCTGGCGGCTGCATCGCGCCGCCGACCGCGCGCTCAGCTCAGCATGATGAGGAAGAAGGCGAGCCCGGCCGCATAACAGGCGGCGAAGAAGACCATGTCCTCCCTCGCAAGGGTCCAGCGCACGCCTTTGGCGATGGCGGGGATGGAGGGCACGACTTCCGGCGGCACGAAGTAGCGCGCACGGGGGCGATGGGCGAACGCCGGACGAAGCGGCGTGGCGGACAAGGTGCGCGATGCCTGAATCATGGGCGCAGATTAATAATCTGTTTACTTTTGGCGCGAGTCCCTGGTGCGCTAATCCCAATGCGCCTGTGCCGAACCGAGACGATATGACCGGAACCCGGACATCAGGACATACGCTCCGCTCTGTCCATTCAGCGTCCGGCAAGCAGGGGGGAGCGGCAGGCGTCAGGAAGGCAGCCCGCGCTCCAGCGCCGCCAGCCACGGCGCGGCGGTGCCATCCGCAGGCGCGCGCCAGTCGCCGCGCGGGCTCAGCGCACCGCCGGTCGAGACCTTCGGGCCGTTCGGAATGGCCGTCCGCTTGAACTGGCTGATCTGGAAGAAGCGCCATAGGAAGCGCTCCAGCCAATGCCGGATGGTCGGCAGGTCATAGGCGACCCGCGCCGCCTCCGGCACACCGACCGGCCATTCGCCGGCCGCCGCGTCGCCCCACGCATGGAGCGCGAGAAAGGCGATCTTGGCCGGGTCCATCCCCCAGCGCACGATATGGTGCAGGAAGAAGTCGTTGAGCGCGTAGGGGCCGATCTTCGCCTCGGTCGACTGGATCGCGCCGTCCGCGCCCGCCGGCACCAGCTCCGGTGAGATCTCGGTGTTGAGGATCGCGTCCAGCACCCGATCGGTCGCGGGGTCGTACTGGTCCGTGCGGATGCACCAGCGGATCAGGAACTGGATCAGCGTCTTGGGCACGCCGGCGTTGACGGCGTAGTGGCTCATCTGGTCGCCGACGCCATAGGTGCACCAGCCCAGCGCCAGCTCCGACAGGTCGCCGGTGCCGACCACGATCCCCTCGCGCTGGTTGGCGAGGCGGAAGAGATAGTCGGTGCGCAGGCCCGCCTGCACATTCTCGAAGGTCACGTCATAGACCGGCTCGCCGCCCGCGAAGGGATGGGCCATGTCCTCCAGCATCCGCGTCGCGGCGGGGCGGATGTCGATCTCCGCGCCGGTGATGCCGAGCGCGTTCATCAGCGCCCAGGCGTTGGACTTGGTGCCGTCCCCCGTCGCGAAGCCGGGCATGGTGAAGCCGAGGATGTCCGAGCGCGGACGGCCCAGCCGGTCGAACGCCTTGGCCGCGACGATCAGCGCATGGGTCGAATCGAGGCCGCCCGACACGCCGATCACCAGCCGTTTCGCGCCCGACGCCGTGATCCGGCGCGACAGGCCCTCCACCTGGATGTTGAACGCCTCGTAGCAATCCTCGTCGAGCTGCGCAGGATTGGCGGGCACGAAGGGAAAGCGCGCGACCGGGCGCTTCAGGCCGATGTCCGCGGAATCGGGCCGATGCTCGAACGACACGCGGCGGGTGCGCGTCTCGGGATGGCCGGCGAAGGCCGCCGCATCGTTGAAGGTGCCGACCCGCATCCGCTCGGCACGCAGCCGCCCCACGTCGACGTCCGCCACCAGCAGCCCCGGCTCGGCCGCGAAGCGCTCCGAGGCGGCCAGCTCGAAGCCCAGCTCGTGGATCAGCGCCTGCCCGTCCCACGAGAGATCGGTGGTGCTCTCCCCCGGCCCGGAGGCGGCAAAGACATAGGCCGAGCATGTCCGCGCCGACTGGGCGGCGGCCAGCATCGAACGCTCGCGCGCCTTGCCGATGACGATGTTGGAGGCCGACAGGTTGCAGAGGATCAGCGCCCCCGCCAGCGCGGCCATGGTGGAAGGCGGCGTCGGCGCCCAGAAATCCTCGCAGACCTCGGCCGCGAAGGTGAGGTCCGGCAGATCGCGCGCGGTGAAGATCAGGTCCGCGCCGAAGGGCACCGTCTCGCCCGCCACATCGATGGTGAGGCCGGTGAGCCCCGCGCCGGAGGCGAACCAGCGCTTCTCATAATATTCGCGGTAATTGGGCAGGAACGTCTTGGGCACCACGCCCAGCACGCGCCCGCGCGCCACGATCACCGCGCAATTGTAGAGCCGCCCGTTACGCAGCAGCGGCGCGCCCAGCACCAGCACCGGGCGGAGCTTGCCCGTGCCGGCAACCACCGTGCCCAGTGCCCGCTCCACCGCATGGCGGAAGCCGTCCTGGAGGTGGAGGTCGTCCACCGCGTAGGAGGAAAGGTTCAGTTCGGGGAAGACGACCAGATCGACATGATCCTCGTGCGCGGCCCGCGCAAGCTGGAGCGCCGCCTCGGCATTGGCGGCGGGATCGCCCGCCGTCGCCGCCGGCGTCGCCGCCGCGACACGCACGAAGCCATGCGTGTGGATCGAGGAAAAATGCCTGGCCGCCTTGGTCACTCGCCGGTCCCCGGATGAATTGTCACATGCCTGCCTTAGCTCCTGTCAGGGGCCAGCACCACCGCTGGACAAGTCGCCCCCGATCGGGCGACCCTGCTTCGCCAGTGGGAGACTCGCGATGCCTGACGCCGACACGCATTCCCTCACCGAACGCCAGCGTGCCTGGTTCGCATCGCTCCGGGAGGGGCTGGAGCGGGACACAGGCCGCACGCTGGATCAATGGGTCGAGATCGCCCGCACCTGCCCGGAGACGAAGCACCGCGCCCGCCTCGCCTGGTTCAAGGCCGAGCATGGGCTGGCGCAGAACCGCGCCTCGCTGGTGCTCTCCACCGCCTTCCCGCCGGAGGTCGGCTGGAACGATCCCGAGGCGCTCGCCGACACGCTCTGGAAAAGCCCCGGAGCTCGCGCGCTGCTCGATGCGGTGAAGGAAGCCATGGCGACGCTCGACGATGTCGTGACGGGGCAGCGCAAGGCGTTCACCGCCTTCTCGCGCAATTATCAGTTCGCCGCCGCGCGGCCCGATGGCGACGCCCTGATCCTCGGCCTCGCCGTGCCGCCCGAGGCGGCCGCCCAGCTCGAACCGCCAACCCGCGCGAGCTGGTCCGAAAGGCTCAAGAGCCAGACCCGCATCACCACGCCCGACGAGATCGCGCCGCTGATCCCCGCCATCCGCCGCGCCTGGCAGGAGTCCTGACGCCGCTTTTTGTCGAGATGGTTCAATATTTCACGACATTCTTGGTGCTTTTTCCCGGCGCGTCAAACGCAGACAAGGCGCCATCCCCATTGAAAAGGACCGATCGATGTCGCAGCGCATGGACTACAACAAGGCTACCCCCGCCGGCATGAAGGCGCTGGGCGGCGTCTATGGCCATATCCTGCACAGCGGCCTGCCGGGCGCGCTCATCGATCTCGTCTATCTGCGCGTGAGCCAGATCAACGGCTGCGCCTTCTGCATCGACATGCACAGCCGCGACCTCCTCAAGGGCGGCATGGCGGTCGAGAAGATGGTGCTCGTCCCGGCATGGCGCGAGGGCGGCAAGCTGTTCGACGAGAAGGAGTGCGCCGCGCTCGCCTGGGCCGAGAGCGTCACCAACGTCTCGACCACCGGCGTGCCGGATGCCGACTATCAGGCGGCCGCCGCGGTGTTCAGCGAGACCGAGCTTGCCGACCTCACCATCGCGATCGGCCTGATGAATGCCTATAACCGCATGGCGATCAGCTTCCGTGCGACCCCGGCTGCTGCCGCCTGAGAAGATCGGCGCGGCGATTGTTGCGGCTCGCGCAACACTGATGTGTTCGCAATGACGCTAGTTGATCGCCGCGCTCTTCTTTAAGGGAGGCCGCACGCACCCGCCCGGCCCTGCCCCCCTCCCCGCCGGGCGGGTGCAACGCTTCCCGATCTCAGGCCTTCCAGCCGTTCAGCTTGAGCGGCAGACGCAGGATGCGATCCGACGACGCCATATAGAGCGTCGAGCCGTCGTCCCCGAACGCGCAGTTGGCGATGGGCATCCCGTCCTCGATCACGCCCAGTCGCTCGCCCTCGGGGGTGAGCACCCACATGCCGCCCGGTGACGAGCAGAAGAGCGTCCCGTCGGCCGCCACCTTCATCCCGTCCGGATTGCCCGGCCCCGGCATCGCGGACGCGTCGAGGAAGACGCGTGAACCAGTCGGCATTCCCCTGGCGTCGAGATCATAGACCATGATCCGGCGCGCCTTCTCGTCTGACACCGAGACGTAGAGCCTCTTTTCGTCCGGCGACATGGCGATGCCGTTGGGGCGCGTCAGGCTGCCGTCGAGCAGCACAGCCTCGCCGCCTTCGGTCCAGCGATAGACGCCGTTGTGGGGCAGCTCCTTGGCGGGCGAGTCGTCGCCATTGAGCAGGCCGTAAGGCGGATCGGTGAAGTAGATCGCGCCCGACTTCGCGACATGCATGTCGTTGGGGCTGTTGAAGCGCTTGCCCTTGTAGCGATCGACCAGCACCGTCCGCTTGCGCGTGGCCAGATCATAGCGATCGAGCGAGCGGCCGCCGGAATTGGCGATCAGCAGACGGCCCTGATGATCCATGGCCATGCCGTTGGAGCCCGCCTCACGGACGATCTTCGGGTCCGGGTTCGGCAGGCCCGACGGTTCCATGAACACCGACACGCCGCCCTTGCGCGACCATTTGCGCATGATGTTGGCCGGCGGATCGGAGAAGAGCAGATAGCCGCCCTGACGCACCCACACCGGGCCTTCGGCCCATTTGATGTTGGTGGCGATCACCTCCACCTTCGCATCCGGCGCGATGATGCGGTCGAGCTTCGGCGAGACGCGGCGAATGGAGGGCGCCACCGCTTGCGCCAAGGCAGGCGCCGCCAGAAGCGCGGCGCCAGAAGCGAGAAAAGCGCGACGGTCGAGGGAGAAGCTCACAGCTTCACCACCTGGCCGCTGGCCGCCGAACGATAGATCGCCTCGATGATCCGCAAATCCCGCAACCCTTCCTCGCCCGGCACGATCTGAGTCGCGCCCGTCGTCATGCAATCGGCCATATGGTCGAGCTGGGCCGCGAACATATTGGCGCCCGGCCCCGGCGGCGGCGTCACCTCATGCTCGTCGTCCTTGATGCGGACGCGCATCTTCTGGTCGCGATAGCTGGTCGCCGGCTCCAGATCGACCCAGCCCCTGGTGCCGGTCAGCCGGATATGATTGTGGCCCGAGCTGTAGGACGACATGCACGACGCCATCGCGCCCGACGGGAAGGTCAGCGTCCACTCGATGATGTCCTCCACCTCGTGGAAGCGTGGATCGCTGCGGTCGGTGCTCTCGCGCGCGAAGACCGAGGTCGGCTCCTCGCCCGTCATGTAGCGGGCGGCCTGAAGGCTGTAGATGCCCATGTCCATCAGCGAGCCGCCGCCCGACAGCGCCTTCTTCAGGCGCCACTTGGAGGGATCGCCCTGCACGAAGCCATGTTCGGAATTGACGTAGCGCGGCTTGCCGAGCGTGCCGTCCTTCACGAGCTTGATGGCCGCCAGATTGTGCGGCTCGAAGTGGCAGCGATAGCCGATCATCAGCTTCTTGCCCGCCGCCTTGCACGCCGCGATCATCGCCTCGCACTCGGCCGAGGAGATCGCCATCGGCTTCTCGCACAGCACATGCTTGCCGGCCCTGGCGGCGCGGATCGTGTATTCCGCGTGCATCGAGTTGGGCAGGATGACGTAGACGACGTCGATATCCGGGTTGCTGCGGATGCTGTCGTAATTCTGGTAGTTGTAGATGCCGTGGTCCGGCACGCCATATTGCTGGGCGACGCGCTTGGCCTTCGCGGGATCGCCGCTCACCAGCGCGACCACCTTGCTATGCTCGCAGTTCACGAACTGCGGCAGGATCACCTCCAGCGCATAATAGCCGAGGCCGACGATCGCATAGCCCACCTTGCGGCCGGGCGCGGCGCCCATCGCGCGCGCCTCCAGCGAAGCGGCGGCGAGGCCGCCCGCAGCGATCAGCACATCCCGACGGCTCAACTCGATCATGACGCATCCTCCCGCCGGGTCTGCTGCCCGACCGGATCATGATAACGCTGTCCAATGTTAGCGCAACCGTACTGGCGGTCGCCGCCCGCCATCGCCATATCTAATCTCTTTGGTTGGGGAGAGGGACCGTGAGTGTCGCGTTTCGTCGCGAGAGCGACGATGAACATATGGAGCCGAAATTCGAGCTGCCGCTGCCGCCGGGACCTAATCTGGTCACCGAACGCGGACTGGCGCTGATTCAGGCAAAGGTGGACGAGCTGGAAGCCGCCCCCACCGAGGGCCTCAGCGAAGAGGAACGGACCCGCCTGCGCCGCGAGCTGCGCTATTGGCGCACCCGTCAGGCGACCGCGCAGCTCATGCCCGCGCCCTCCGACGACGAGGTGGCGTTCGGCTCGCGCGTGACGTTCAAGCTCAACGGCCAGAAGCGCCAGATCGATATCGTCGGCGACGACGAGGCCGAGCCCACGGCGGGCCGCCTCGCCTTCTCCGCCCCGCTCGCCCGCGCGATGATGGGCGCCTATGACGGCGAGCGCGTCGATTTCGGCGGCAAGACGGGCGCGATCGAGGTGCTCAAGACCGGCCCGATCCCGGCCTAGTTCGACCAGGCGGCGATGTCGTCCTCCTGCCCCACGAGCGCGAGCCCGTGGGCGATGGAGGTCAGCTCGCCGCCGGTCGCGATGCGGTCCGCGCCGAAGCGATCGAGGAAGATGCGCCGGATCGCCGGGATCAGCGACGAGCCGCCGGTCAGGAACACGCGATCGATCTCGCCTTCCGCGACATTCGCCGCCGCCAGCGCCTGATCGACGGTGGCGGCGATGCGCGCGACATCCTCGGCGATCCAGCCCTCGAAGTCGGTGCGCGTCACCTCGGCGTCGATGGTGAGCCCCGCGCCCGAGAAATGGAACGCGGCCTGCTCCTGCGAGGACAACGCCTTCTTGAGCCCGCCCACCGCATCATAGAGCGGATAGCCGAGTTCGTTCTCGATCAACGCGATCATGCGGCCGATGGCTTGCGGATCGACAGCGGCCTTCTGGAGCCGCGCCAGTTCCTCCATCGTCCGCCGGTTGCGCATCAGCGCGAGGCGCGACCAGTCGGCGAAATCCGCGAACCAGCTCCGCGGAATCTCCAGCTCCTTGCCGAACGAGCGATAGGAGCCGCCCTTGCCCAGCATCGGCAGGATCAGCTTGTCGACGATGCGATAGTCGAATCGGTCGCCCGCGATGCCGATACCGGCATGGCCGAGCGGCTCGCAGCGCCGCTTCGCCCCCGGCGCTGCGACACGCACCACCGAGAAGTCGCTGGTGCCGCCGCCGAAGTCCGCGACGAGGATGGTCGCCGGCGCATCCAGCCGCGAGGCGTAGCTGAAGGCCGCGCCCAGAGGCTCATAGACATAATGGATCTCGGCGCCGAAGCCCTGGAACATCGCGTCGTAGCGCGTGCGCGCCAGCGCCGGATCGGGCCGCCCGCCGGCATATTCCACCGGCCGCCCGACGATCACGCGTTCGGGCCTTTTGTCGAGCCGGCCGCCGGCATGGTCGGTGAGCTTGGAGAGGAAGAAGCGCCCCAGCTCCTCGAAGCGATAGCGCTTGTCGAACACCGAGGCCGTCTCGAAGCTGGCGCTGGCCGCGACCGACTTGAACGACTGGATGAAGCGGCTGTCCTCGGGATATTCGAGATATTCCGCGATCGCGAACGGCCCCGCCTCGACCGCGAGCCCCCCCTTCACCGCATCGTCATGCCAGAAGCAGAGCGCGGAACGGAACACCGAGTCCATCCCGCCCTCAGGCGCCGCGAAAGAGAGGAGGTCGGATGTGCCGCCTGCTGCGCCCGCAAGCGCCGCGACGCTGTTGGTGGTGCCGAAATCGAGCCCAAGGGCGGCGTGCATCTCTATCTCCGGTGGCGCGAGGGCGGGCGGCTATGCCGGGGAAGCGCCGCCTTCGCAACCCACCATCACAGCGATATGCGACGCGTGATCTCGCTGCGGCGGGCGCTGATCTCGGTGCGGGCCCGCTCCATCGCCTCCAGCTCGGTGGCGGCGAGCACATCCTCGATCACGCGGCGCAAATGGCCGTGCATCGTGGCGCGCGCCGCATGCGCGTCGCCGCTCTTCAGCGCGTCGAGGATGGCGCGATGCTCGTCGATGCGCGGGTTGATGCCGCTGCGCGCCGCCTTGGCGAACATGTGGACGCAGAGCGGCGAGCGATAGCGCAGATCCCACAGCATCTCGATCACGCCGCGAATCGCGCTGTTGTCGGTGCAGGCGGCGATCTCGACATGGAAGCGGCGATCGGCCTGCTCGGTGCGCATGTCGGGGTTGGGGCCGGACATCTCGCGCATCAGCGCCTCGAGCCGGGCGAGCTTCTCCTCGGTCATCACCGTGGCGGCGAGCGCGGCCGTCTCGCCTTCGAACAGGATGCGCGCCTCGATCAGCTCGAAGGCGCCGATGTCGAGTTCGAGCGCGGCGACCTCGGCCGGCGCGGTGTTCGTCACATAGAGGCCTGACCCGTGGCGAGCCTCGACCAGCCCGCGAATCTCGAGCGCGATCATCGCCTCGCGGATGGTCGGGCGGCTGACCGAGAATTCCTCGGCGAGGTCCCGTTCGCCCGGAAGCCGCGCTCCGGGGGCATATTGGCCACTCTCGATGGCTTCGCTGATGGCGGCGGCAACGCGCTGGTAGAGCTTCTGTCCGATGGGAGGCATGGCCAAGCTCTCCCACAAAGCACCCGGCCGCACAAGGCGAACGGGGCGACAGGCCTGACCAATATCGCGGATGGCACGATGCCCGCCCCACGCGATAAGGCGGGTGGAAGAAGGAGGCCCCTCATGGACGATTTCCGCATGATGATCCGCCGCACCGGCGGCCCCGAGGTGATCGAGCGGGAGGCCGTCACCCCCTCCGCCCCCGGCGCGGGCGAGGTGCGCGTGCGCCATCGCGCGATCGGGCTCAACTTCATCGACACCTATCGGCGCTCGGGCCTCTATCCGGTCGACCTGCCGGCCGGGCTCGGATCGGAGGCGGCCGGCGTGATCGAGGCGGTCGGCGACGGAGTCGAGGGCTTCGCGGCGGGCGATCGGGTCGCCTATGCCACCGGGCCGGTCGGCGCCTATGCGACGGTCAGGACGATGCCGGCGAAGGAGCTGGCCCACCTCCCCGACGATATCGACGACGAGACGGCCGCCTCCGCGATGCTCAAGGGCATGACCGCCGCCTTCCTGATCGAGCAATGCGCGAAGGTGCGGCCCGGCGACGCGGTGCTGGTCCATGCGGCGGCGGGCGGCGTGGGATCGATTCTCGTCCAGTGGCTGAAGGCCATCGGCGCGACCGCCATCGCCCACGCCGGATCGGCGGAGAAGGCCTCCCAGGCCAGGGCGCTGGGCGCCGCGCACGCCCTCTCCTGCCCGATGGACGCGCTGGCCGCCGAAGTCCGTGCGCTGACCGGCGGGCGCGGCGTGCCAGTGGTGCTGGACGGCGTCGGCAAGGCGAGCTGGGAGGCCTCGCTCGGCTCGGTGGCGCGGCGCGGGCTGATCGTCACCTATGGCAATGCCAGCGGCCCGGTGCCGCCCTTCGACGCGCTGACGCTGATGAAGGCGGGCTCCATCTTCGTCACCCGGCCGACGATGGGGGACTATATGCAGACGCCCGATGAGGCCCGCGCGCTGGCCGATCGGCTGTTCGCAATGATCCGCGGCGGAATCGCCATTCCGGTCGGCCAGAGGCTCGCTTTGAGCGACGCGGCGGAGGCCCACAGACGCCTCGAAGCCCGCCAGACGACGGGCGCGACGGTCCTTCTGCCCCAGAATTCGTGAAAAAGCGCGGAAACGCTGGACCTTCTTCATTTTGAACGGCTATGACCCGCGTCTCGTAAAGGAGGAGACGAGTTCCATGAACAACACTGAGCTCGCCGAGCAGATCGCTGCCGGCCACGGCCTGTCGAAGGCGGACGCCCGCAAGGTCGTCGACGCCGTTTTCGCCGCCATCACCGACGCCGCCGCCAAGGGCACCGAAGTTTCGATCAGCGGCTTCGGCAAGTTCAAGGTCAAGGACAGCCCCGCCCGTGAAGGCCGCAACCCGGCGACCGGCGAAGCGATGACCATCGCGGCGTCCCGCAAGCTCGGCTTCGCCCCGGCGAAGGCCGTGAAGGACAAGCTCAACGCCTGATCGTGAGCCTTGATTCGGTCCGCGCCTTCCTTGCGGGGAAGGCGCCGGATATCGCGATCATCGATCAGGGCGCCAGCACCGCCACGGTTTCCGAGGCGGCGCAGGCGCTGGGAGTCGAGCCAGGGCAGATCGCCAAGACGCTGTCGATCCGCATCGGCGATGCCGTCATGCTGATCGTCGCGCGCGGCGATGCCCGGCTCGACAACCGCAAGACCAAGGATGTCCTCGGCGGTCGCCCCCGGATGCTGGGGGCCGAGGAAGTGGAAGCGCTGACAGGCCATCCCGTCGGCGGCGTATGCCCCTTCGGGCTCGCCACGCCGCTTCCCGTCTATTGCGACATCTCTCTCAAGGATTTCGGCGAGGTCTATCCCGCCGCCGGATCGCGCACCAGCTCGGTGCGCCTCACACCCGATCGCCTGGCCACGCTGGTGGACGCGACATGGGTGGATATCTGCTCGCTGCCGGTCGAGGCGCTGTAGAAAACCCAGCGCGAACGAAGCCGGTTTAACGCGCGAAGCTACTCGAACGGAAAGGTGCCCCTCCCCCGAAATCGAGGGAGGGGATCGAAAACATCAGGATGCCGGCTTCTCCGCCTTCGCCTGAGCCACCTGCGGCGCCTGCTGCCAGCCGCCACCCAGCGCCCGGAACAGATCGACCTGCGCGAAGGCGATGCGCGCATCCGACGCCGCCAGATCGGCCTGCGCGTCCGCCAGCGTGCGCTGGGCGTCGAGCACCGTCAGGAAGTCGGTCGTGCCCTCCTTCTGGCGGGCGAGGACGACGTTCGCCGCCCGCTGCGCCTCGTCGCGCGCCGCGACCAGCGCCTGATGGCGGTCGATCTCGTGCGCATAGCCCGAAAGCGCCGTCTCGGTTTCCTGCAACGCCGTCAGCACCGTGCCGTCGAAGGTGGCGAGCGAGGCCTTGGTGTCGGCCTTGGCGCCCGCGATCTTGGCGCGGGTGGCGGCGATGTTCGGGAAATTCCAGCTGATCAGCGGACCCGCCAGCCAGCGGAACGGGCCGCCGGTGAACACGTCCGAGAGGCCGGCGCTGGTCTGCCCGATCTGCCCGCCCAGCGAAATGTGCGGGTAGAGATCGGAGGTCGCGACGCCGATCCGCGCCGTATCCGCCGCGAGCCTGCGCTCGGCCGCGCGCACGTCGGGGCGGCGCGCGATCAGCGCCGCGCCGTCGCCAACCGGGATCGGCTGGGCGATCTTCGGCAGCACGGTCGCGTCGCGGATCGTCTGCGGGAGATCCTGCGGCGTGCGGCCGGTCAGCGTCGCCAGCCGGAACAGCGCGGCGTCACGCTCGGCCTCCAGCGGGGCGACGTCCGCCTTGCGCTGGTCGCGCAGCGCGGTGATGCGGATCAGGTCGAGCTTCTCCGACCGCCCGGCCTCGACCCTCGCCGCCGTGACGCGCGCCGACTTGTCGAGCAGCGTCACGGTGTCGTTGGCAACCGCGATCTGCTGGGCCGACGCGGTGGCATCGGCATAGGCACGCACGGTGTCGGCGACGACCGCCACCATCACCGCGTCGCGATCCGCCTCGGCCGCCTGCCAGTCGCCCCGCGCCGCCTCGACGCTGCGCTTCACGCGGCCGAACAGATCGACCTCGTAGGACACGTTGAGCCCGGTATCGAGGCTCCATTCCTCGCGCTTGGTGCCGGGGAAGACTTCATAGCCCGGCACGCGCTGATAGGTGGTGGACGCGCTGATCTGCGTCTGCGGCAGGCGATCCGACTTGGCGCCACGCAGGTTCGCCCGCGCCTTCTCCAGATGCGCCACCGCCACGCGAAGGTCCGTGTTGGCGGAGAGCGCATCGGCGATCAGGCCGTTGAGGACAGGATCATTGTAGAGATGCCACCACTGGTCATCGGCCCCGGCGGCGGCGTCCACCGCCACGTTGGCCCCGCCGATGAAGGGCTTGGCCGCGCTCGCCGCCGTCTGGGGCCGGTGATAATCCGGCCCCGCCGCGCAGGCGGTCAGCGTCGTGCTGGCGAGCAGCAGGGTGAGAAGAGTCTTCGTCATGGGTCGAAACCTCATTCGGCCGGCTGGAGGACGGGAGCGGCCTCGTCCCCGCCACGACGGCGGCGACGCGACAGCCGGTCACCCAGCGCACGGCACACGACATAGAAGGTCGGCGTGAAGAGCAGGCCGAAGCCGGTCACACCCGCCATCCCGAAGAACACCGCGGTGCCCAGCGCCTGCCGAAGCTCGGCGCCCGCCCCCTTCGCGATCACCAGCGGCACGGCGCCGAGGATGAAGGCGAAGCTGGTCATCAGGATCGGGCGCAGACGGGTCCGCGCCGCCTGAACGGCCGCATCGATCGGGGAGAGGCCGTCCCGCTCCTCCGCCTGCTTGGCGAACTCCACCACGAGGATCGAGTTCTTGGCGGCGAGCGCGATCAGCACCACGAGGCCGATCTGGGTCAGGACGTTATTGTCCATCCCCCGCAGGTTCACGCCGGCCATGGCAGCCAGCAGGCACATCGGCACGATCAGGATGATCGAGAGCGGCAGCGTCAGGCTCTCATACTGGGCAGCCAGCACGAGGAACACGAACAGCGTGCCCATGGCGAAGACGAGGCCCGCCGTGTTGCCGGCCGTCTTCTGCTGGTACGCGATGCCCGTCCACTCATGGTCGTAGCCTGCCGGGAGCGCGTCGCCGAGCTTCTCCATCACCTGGAGCGAGTGGCCCGTCGAGTAGCCCGGCGCGGTGTCGCCATCGACCTCGACCGCCGGCATCAGGTTGTAACGCACCACGCGATACGGCCCGTTCTTGTCCTTGAAGGTCGAGACGGCGCCGATCGGCACCATCGCACCCGAGTCCGAGCGGGTCTTGAGGTTGGCGATGTCCGCCACCGTGTTGCGGAAGGGCGCGTCAGCCTGTGCGGTCACATGGAAGGTGCGGCCGAGCAGGTTGAAGTCGTTGATGAACGCCGAGCCCAGATAATCCTGAAGCGTCTCGAACACGCGCTCCGGCGGCACGCCCAGCAGGGCGGCCTTGCGGCGATCCACGTCGGCGAAGATGCGTGGCGTGCCCGTCTCGAAGAAGGTGTAGATCTGCTTCAGGCCTTCGGTCTTGTTGGCCTTGCCGATGAGATCGGCCGAGACCTTGGCGAGATCGCCATAGGAGCGGCCTTCCCGGTCCTCGACCATCATGCGATAGCCGCCGGCCGAGCCGATGCCCTGCACGAGCGGCGGCGGCACCAGCAGCACGCGCGCCTTGTCATAGCCCGCAACCGCCTTGTTCGCCTGATCCATGATACCGGCGTAGGTGGCGCCTTCGGCCTTGCGTTCGTCGAACGTCTTGAAGGGGAAGTAGATGGCGGCCGAGTTGGGGGCGGCCGTCTGCGACGGGCCGTCGAAGCCGGCGAACATCACCGCGCCGCGCAGGCCCTTGATGGGCAGGATCTTCTGCGCGATCTCGCGCGTCACCGCGTCCGTCCGCTCGAGCGAGGAGCCCGAGGGAAGCTGCACGATGGCGAGGAAATAGCCCTGATCCTGCGCCGGGATGAAGCCGCCCGGCGTGATCCAGAACAGCCCCAGCGTCGCCGCGATCAGCGCGGCATAGGCGGCCAGCATCTTCTTCGGCTGCTGCACCAGGAAGTGCGTCAACCGCGCATAGCCGTCGCCCAGGCGATCGAAGCCGCGGTTGAACTTCTCCGCGAAGGTCCGCCCGGCGCGCTGGAAGACGTTGCCGCCTTCCGTGGCCCCGTGCTGGTTCTTGGCCTTGAGCAGCATCCCCGCCAGCGCCGGCGACAGCGTCAGCGACAGGATCAGCGAGAAGACGGTGGCCGACGAGATCGTCACCGCGAACTGCTTATAGAAGGCGCCCGAAAGGCCGGTGAGGAACAGCGTCGGCACGAACACGGCGCAGAGCACCAGCACGATGGCGACGAGCGCCGTCGACACCTCGTCCATGGAGACGCGGGACGCCTCCTTGGGCGAGAGCCCATGCTCGATGTTGCGTTCGACATTCTCGACCACGACGATCGCGTCGTCGACGACGATGCCGATGGCGAGGACGAGGCCGAACAGCGACAGCGTGTTGAGCGAATAGCCCACGCCCGCCAGCACCGCGAAGCTGCCGATCAGCGACACCGGGATGGCGATCACCGGGATCACCGCCGCACGCCAGTTCTGGAGGAAGACGAGGATCACGATCACCACGAGGATCACCGCCTCGCCGAGCGTGTGGTACACGGCATCGATCGACTGGCTGATGAACTCGGTCGGGTTGTAGATGACCTTGTATTCCAGGCCCTTGGGGAAGCGGGCACCGAGCTTCTTCATCTCGGCGCTGATCGCGATCGCGGACGAGAGCGCATTGCCGCCCGGCCGCTGCATCGCCGCGACGATCACCGACGGCTTGCCCGAAAGGTAAGCGTTGGTGCCGTAGTCGGCCGCGCCCAGCTCGACCCGGCCGATGTCGGAGACGCGCACCTGGCGGCCGTCCGGATCGGTGCGGATCACGATGTTGGCGAACTGCTGCGGATCGGTGAGGCGGCCCTGCGTCTCGATGCCGATCTGGAAGGCGTCATGCGTGTTGTAGGGCGGCGCGCCGATCGAGCCGGCGGCGACCTGCACGTTCTGCGCACGCAGCGCGGAGACGATCTCGTCCGCCGTCAGGTTGAGCGCGGCGGCGCGGCCCGGATCGATCCAGATGCGCATCGCATAGTCGCGCGCGCCGAAGATCGTCACGTCGCCGACGCCGTCGATACGCGACAGGCGGTCGCGCACCTGCGTGAGCGCATAGTTGGAGATGTAATCCGGCCCATAGGTGCCGTCCGGCGACTGGATGTTGATCGCCATCAGGAAGTTGGGCGAGGTCTTGCGCGTCACCACGCCCAGGCGCTGCACCTCTTCGGGCAGGCGCGGAAGCGCCACCGCGACGCGGTTCTGCACCAGCACCTGCGCGCTATCGAGGTTGGTGCCGATCTTAAAGGTGACGGTGATCGTCACCTTGCCGTCGCCGGTCGACTGCGACGACATGTAGAGCATGTCATCGACGCCGTTGATCTCCTGCTCGATCGGCGCGGCGATCGTCTCGGCGACCGTCTCGGCGGACGCGCCGGGATAGTTGGCGGCGACCGTCACGGTCGGCGGCACGATGTCGGGATATTGCGAAACGGGAAGCCCGAAATAGGCCAGCCCGCCGACCACCGTGATGAGCACGGCGATCACCGCCGCGAAGATCGGGCGATCGATGAAGAAGCGAGAGAGACGCATGACGTCATCCTTGCTGAAAGGGGGTGATCCCCGGCCGGAGGGGGGAAAAGGGGCCGGGGATCTTGGGGCAGCCTGGGAAAGCACCGCCCCAAAGCGAATGTCGGTTCGGCCTTACCGGGCGAAGGTCGCCTGCGCGGGGACGGGCGTCTCGGCATGGGGCGCATCGTCGGTGGCGTCGGGCGCGATCGTGCCGTTGTGCGGCGCGACCTTGGTGCCGGGGATCGCCCCCTGCATGCCCGCGATCACCACCCGGTCTCCGGGCGTCAGCCCCGAGCGGATGATGCGCAGCCCGTCGATCACCGCGCCGAGCGTCACCGGCTTGGCGACGACGCTGTCATCCTTGTCCACGACGAGCACGGTCTTGCGCGCCTGATCGGTCTGGATCGAGGCGTCGGGCACGAGCAGCGCGTGCGTCGTGCCGCCGGTGGCGAGACGCATGTTGCCGAACATGCCCGGCGTCAGGAACGAGCCCGGGTTGGCGAGCGTCGCGCGGCCGCGGATCGTGCCGGAGCGCGGATCGAGGCCGTTGTCCGTGAAGTCCAGCGTGCCGGTCCACTTGTAGGCCGCTTCGTCCTGAAGACGGATCTGCACGGCGGTGGCGGGCTTGCCTTCCCTCTTGGCGCGCTGCGTCTTGAGGAAGAGCGCTTCGGAAGCGTCGAACGAGAAATAGATCGGGTCGAGCGCGTTGATGGTGGTCAGCAGCGTGGCCGACGTCCCCTCCCCGCCGACGACGAGATTGCCGGTGTCGACGCGGCGATCGGAGATGCGGCCGGAGACCGGGGCCCGCACCTCAGTCCACTCCACATCCAGCGATCGCTCGCGCAGGCGCGCCTGCGCGCCGGCCAGCGCGGCTTCCGCCGACTGGACCTTCGAGCGCAGCGAGTCGATCTCACCCGCCGAGACCGCGTCGTCACCGCTCAGGCGGTTGGCGCGGGCGAGGTCCGAGCGGGCGAGCGTCAGCGCGCTCTGGGCGCTGGCGACGCTGGCGCGGGCCTCGGCCTGCGCAGCGAGGAAAGGACGCTGATCGATGGTGAAGAGGATCTGGCCCTGCTTCACGACGTCACCGTCCTTGAATTGGCGCTGCACCACCTGCCCCGAGACGCGCGGACGCACCTCGACCGACTGGCTGGCGACGAAGCGGCCGACATAATCGTCCCACTCGGTCACGTCGCGCGCGAGCGGGGTGGCGACCGTCACGTCGGCGGGCGGCATCGCGGCCGGCGCAGCCGCGCCGTGATGCATCACCTTGAAGCCGGCGAAGGCGATCAGCGCCAGCGGCACCGCCACAAGGGCGCGCCGCTGCCATCGGCCTTCGCTGGCGGGCGCGTCGATGCGCTCGTCCTGGTCTACGCGTGTAAGCATGTTCATGCCGAAGCCCTCCCGGTGCGGCTGGATCGGCCGGCGGCAATGCTCGCCAGCATCAGTTCAAGTTGATCGAGGTTGAAACCGGCGGCCTTGAAGGCGTGGATCGCGGAGTTGGGCACCGCATAGCCATTGTGCCACGCCTGCACAGCGAGCCGGCGAAGCGCCTCCAGCCGCGGATCGGCGAGCTGACGGGCCACGCCGCCGCCGAACAGCCACGCCGAGAGGCGCGCGAGCCGCGTTGGTTCATGCAGGCTGGACATCCGGTCGCGCCGAGCGAGCAGGATCACGTCCCACTCCTGCTCGGTGAAACCGACCATCTCGCCCGGAACCGGATCGGCGACGGGACGAGAACCGGTGAAGGACACCGGAAACAAAGGCTGGGCCGTCGCTGCGACCGGCTCCCGCATATCGAGAAATGCCATGACGTTTCCCTTTGGGCACATGGCCGCGCGCAAGGAATCGCAGCCGAAAGCCGCGCCTCGTCGTAGCCATGGGGATGCACGAAACCGCCCTGCGAACCGCGCGAAACGGCCCGCACCAAGCGGCTGTCAATCGGATTGGCGCGCGCCGAGCCGGCGGAGGCGCCCGATCAATCAGCGGACGAGATTCGCTCCGTCCACCCGATCAATCGAAGAAACGAAAGCGCGACACCAGTCCGCGCCACGCACAAATTATTTGCCGTAATGGAGCATACACCAAGCTCCCCATCTGCCTGCCGCTAATGGCCTGACGCCATTCCATACTGTTAGGTATATAATGCGGTGCAGCGAGAGTCGTCAACCTATTTCTATACCGCTTAGTAGATTTGGTCTAGCGGCTTGGCCACACCATCATCGCGGTATCGACCAGCTTGCCCAGATCCGCGCAGGAAACGCCGCCGCTGGCCTGCACCGTCATGCCCTGGATGACGGCGCTGAGATAACGGGCCAGCGCCGCCGGCTCGATATGATCGGGCAGCTCGCCTTCGTCGCGCGCGCGCTCGAATCGCTGGATCAGCGCTGCTTCGGACGAGGCCCGCCGCGCGATCACCTCGGCCTTGATCGACTCGGCCTCGGCCCCGCAGGCGACGCTGGAGATGACGCCCAGACAGCCCTTGGGATCATTGTTGTTCATCTGCATGGCGAGCGCGCCGCGCAGCAGCCGCTCAGCCACCTCGCGCGCGGTCGGCGCGTCGAGTGCGGTCGCCATATAAGCGAGCTTTTCCTGCTCGTAGAGGTCGAGCGCCTTGCGGAACAGGGATTCCTTGTTGCCATAGCAGGCGTAGAGGCTGGGGCGCGTGATGCCCATCGCCTCGGTCAGCTCGGTGAGCGAGGCGCCCTCATAGCCGCGCAGCCAGAAGACGCGCAGCGCGGCCGCAAGGGCCTCCCCCGCGTCGAATTCACGCGGCCGGCCCCGAGGCACAGCGGCGGTGACAGTGCTTTCCATACCGATCGATATAGTGAGTTACCACGGATTCGTCCACCTAGACTCTCGGTGGGGCTGCCGGCCGGGAGCCTCCGGTCATCGCCGAAAGCTCCCTGCCCTTACGGCATTCAGGCCTTCTCGATCGTCGAGGAGACCTTCCACAGGTCGATCTTGCCCTCGGTGGCGTGGGTATCGATCTCCGCCAGTTCCTCCGCCGTGAAGGCGAGGTTCTTCACCGCGTCGAGCGAGTCGTCGAGCTGGGCAACCGTGCGCGCGCCGATCAGCGCGGAGGTGACGCGCTTGTCGCGCAGCACCCAGGCGATCGCCATCTGGGCGAGCGTCTGGCCGCGCCGCTTCGCGATCTCGTTCAGCGCGCGGATGCGGGCGATATTGTCATCGCTCAGCAGCTTGCCGCCGAGCGAGGAGCCACCCTTGGCCGCGCGCGCATCCTCGGGCACGCCGTTGAGGTACTTGCTCGTCAGCATCCCCTGCGCCAGCGGCGAGAAGGCGATGCAGCCGGTGCCCAGCTCCTCCAGCGTGTCGAGCAGCCCTTCCTCGATCCAGCGGTTGAGCATCGAATAGCTCGGCTGGTGGATGAAGAGCGGCACGCGCTCCTCGGCGAGGATGGCGGCGGCCTTGCGGGTCAGCTCGGGCGAGTAGCTGGAGATGCCGACATAGAGCGCCTTGCCCTGCCGGTGGATCTGGGTGAGCGCGCGCATCGTCTCTTCGAGCGGCGTCTCGGGATCGACGCGGTGCGAGTAGAAGATGTCGACATAATCGACGCCCATCCGCTTCAGCGACTGGTCGAGGCTGGCGATGAGATATTTCCGGCTGCCGCCGATGCCGCCATAGGGCCCCGGCCACATGTCCCAGCCCGCCTTGGTCGAGATGATGAGTTCGTCGCGGTGGGCGGCGAAGTCGGTCGCCATCACGCGGCCGAAATTCTCCTCGGCCGAGCCGTAGGGCGGGCCGTAATTGTTGGCGAGGTCGAAATGGGTCACGCCCCGGTCGAAGGCGCGGCGCAGCATGGCGCGGCCGGTCTCGAACACGTCCGCCCCGCCGAAATTCTGCCAGAGGCCGAGCGAGATGGCGGGAAGGTCGATGCCGCTGCGGCCGGTGCGGCGATAGGGCATCTGGCCGTCATAGCGGTTGGCGGCGGCGGTGTAGGTCATCACGGCTCCTGATGCTCCGAGGGGGTGTTCGCGGCGCCTCTTGCCACCGCGCGGGCGCGAGTTCCAGCGCTGTCGGTCAGGCGGCGAGCGACAATGCCGCCCCCCCGATCAGCCCATCCGCAAGGAAGGCGGACAGCTCGCGGACCAGCGAACCGGCCGGCCCGTCCTCCCCCACCACCGTCATCTCGGCGACGGGCAGCGCAGGCCAACGATCGCCGCGTAAGGTGCGGACGCCCTCATGCAGGAAGGATTCGCCCAGCGCCGTCACACCCATCCCCGCCATGAGCGCCGCCTGGAGCCCGGCGAGGCTGCTCGCGGTGCAGGCCGTCACCCAGTCGCGCCGCACCCGGTCGAGCGCGTCGGTCATCGCCGCGCGATAGGTGCAGGGCGGCCGCATCACCACGAGGCGGAGCGGCTGGTTCGGGTCCGGCTCATGATCCGCCGCCGCGATCCAGACGAGCGGCTCGCGCCACAGCACCCGCCCGCCCCGCGCCGGGGCATCCGGCTGGCTCAGCGCCACCACCGCGTCGAGCTTGCCGTCCTTGTGGCGGGCAAGCAGCTCGGCGCTGAGCCCGGTCGACAGCTCCAGATGCACCGACGGATGCAACGCGAAGAAGCGCGAGAGCAGCCTCGGCAACTGCGTCGGCACCAGATTCTCGGAAATACCGAGCCGGAGCGTCCCGATCTCGCTCGGCCGGCGCAGGCTGCGCAGGAAGTCGTCGTTCAGCGCCAGCATCTGCCGCGCCACCACGAGCAGCCGCTCGCCGTCGGGCGTGAGGCGCAGCGACCGGCTGGTGCGCGCAAAGACGCTGCGCTCCAGCATCTCCTCCAGCCTTATCACCTTCTGGCTCACCGCCGATTGCGAGCGGCCGATCACCTCGGCGGCGGCGGTGAAACTGCCCGTCTCCGCCACCGCGACGAAGGCGCGCAGCAGATCGGTATCGAGGAGGGGCTCGGCCGGCATCCAGTTGCCTCGCAAATGGGTTGCCACCGATCTATGCCCCTCCCCGATCGATCGCAAGGATCAGGCCGCCTTGCCCACCGAAGCGCCGCCATCGACGAACAACGTCTGCCCGGTGGTGAAGCCCGCTTCCTCCGAGAGGAAATAGGCGATGGCGGCGGCCAGTTCGTCCGGCCGGCCGAGGCGGCCCATCGGCACCATCGAGAGGAAGCGCTTTTCCGCCTCGCTGCCCTGCGGCGTGTTCTGGCGGAACAGCTCGGTCTCCACCGGGCCGGGCGCGACGCCGTTGACGGTGACGCCGGTGCCCGCCAGCTCCAGCGCCCAGGTGCGCGTCATGCTGTTGATCGCGGCCTTGGCGGCGGCATAGGCGGTGCGGTCCCGCCAGCCGAGCGACACGAGGCTGGAGATGTTGACGATCCGCCCCCAGCCGCGCGCCTTCATGCCGGGCAGCAGCGCGTTCACGGTCTGCACGGTCGGGTGGATGTTGGTGCGGAAGATGTCGTCCACGTCGGCGAGGTCGATCGCGCCGACCTGATGCATCCGCGCGAGGCCGACATTGTTGACCACGCCGTCGAAGGCATGGTGCTCGGCGAGGTCGGTCAGCGCCTTGCCGGTCGCCTCGCGATCGCTGAGGTCGATCGAGACGAGCGTGCCGGGGAAGCTCGCGTCCGCGCCGCGCGCGATGCCGACGATGCTGTGGCCGGCCGCCGCCAGCCGCTCGGAAAGCGCGCGGCCGATGCCCTTGCTCGCGCCGGTGATGAGGAAAGTACGGGCCATGATTCCAGTCCTGCGTTGCCGCCGGACCAGCCCGGCTCAAGGGCAGGACATGCGTCCGCGGCCCGCAACAGGGAAACGCATAGTTCTTATATCATCCAGCAGCCATGCAACTGAATGGCTCAGCCCGGCATTGCCCGCTCGATGATCGCGCGGACATCCACCGGCGCGTCGAATGCTCCATAAGCCGTCCCCCGCTCCGCCAGCCGCAGTCGGCAGAAGGCTTCCGCCACCGGGCTATCCCAGTGGAGCAGCACCGCCGCCTGTGCCGCCAGCGCCAGCCGCTCGGCCAGCAGCCGGGCCCGCCCCTCGTCGGCGTTTCGCAGGTCGATGCCGTCGAGCCACGCATCATAAACCCGCCCCCGCCCCCGCGCGCCGTCGAGGAAGCTCCGCAGCGCCTCGACGCCCTCCGGCTCGCGGGCGATCGCGCGCAGCAGGTCGAGCGCGATGACATTGCCCGAGCCTTCCCAGATCGCGTTCAACGGCGACTGGCGGAACAGGCGCGGCATCGGCCCCGTCTCTATATAGCCGGCGCCGCCATGGCACTCCATCGCCTCGGTCACGAGGCCGGGCGCGCGCTTGCACACCCAATATTTGGCGAGCGGGGTCAGCAGTCGCGCCAGCGGATCGCCCTCGTCGAAGGCCTGCGCGATGCGCAGCCCGATCGCTGTCGCCGCCTCGCTCTCCACCGCCAGATCGGCGAGCACCGCCGCCATCGCCGGCTGATCGACAAGCCGCTTCTGGAAGGCCGATCGATGCGCCGTGTGCCACAGGGCCTGGGCCAGCGCCGCCCTCATCTGGCCAGCCGAACCCACCACGCAATCGAGCCGGGTATGCTGCACCATGCGCAGGATCGTCGCGACGCCACGCCCCTCCTCCCCGATCCGCCGGGCGAGCGCGCCATGATATTCGATCTCGGACGACGCATTGGAGCGGTCGCCCAGCTTGTCCTTGAGACGCATCACGCGAAAGCCGGCGTTGCGCTCCCCGTCCGGCAGCCAGCGCGGCACGAGGAAGCAGGTCAGCCCGCCCTCCGCATAGGCCAGCGTCAGGAAGGCATCGCACATCGGCGCCGAGCAGAACCATTTGTGACCGGTCAGCCGAGCCCAATCACGGTCGTCGGCGATGGCTTCCGCGCGCGTGGTGTTGGCGCGGACATCGGAGCCGCCCTGCTTCTCGGTCATCGCCATGCCGATGGTAACGCCCGCCTTCTCCCCCGCCGGACGGAAGGCCGGATCGTAGCGACCGCCGAGGATGCGAGGCACCCATTCCTCCGCCACCGCCGGCTCGGCACGGAGCGCGGGGACGGAGGCGTAGGTCATCGTCATCGGGCAGCTCGTGCCGGCGTCGGGCTGGCCGGCGAGGAAGAGGGTCGCGGCGTGGAGGACATGGCCGGCGGGCGTCCCGTCCCAGGCGACCGAGGCGAAACCCGCCTCCAGCCCCAGCGCCATCAGCCGGTGATAGGCGGGATGGAAGCGCACCTCGTCGATCCGCCGGCCATAGCGGTCATGCGTTTCCAGCACCGGCGGATTGCGATTGGCCTCGACGCCCCAGTCGATCACCTCCGCCGAGCCGACCCGCGCGCCGAGTGTCGTCAGCCGCTCCATCCCCCCGGCTCCGCCGGCCCGCGCCACCGCGTCGGAGAGCGCGCGGTCGGTGGCGAAGAGATTCACGTCCTCGAAGGGCGGCGGCTGGTTGAAGACCTCGTGCGTATCAAGCTCGACGATCGGCCGGACGCTGGACATGGCGACACACTCCCCTCGCTCAGGGGCATAGCATGTCATGTGGTGAGGGAAGAATCGCCGGCGCCGGATGAAGGCAAATGCGGGAGAAGCGATACGACGCTTCGGATTATATCCAGAACGTCCCTGCATCGGCTCCTGATTGTCATGTCGCCGGAAGCACTCGTTAATTTCTCACATGTGACGGGATCATGTTGGTGCGGCGCAGCGCCTTGAGACGGCATCGAGGCCTGATCGTTTGTCGAACCGGCCCGATGCTCCCGTCTTGTGATAGGTTCAGTGCGCCGCCGGGTGCTTGGCGGCGATCGAGGCCAGCAGCTCGTCGAACGATTTGGCGAATGCGATCACGCCTTCCTGGAGCAATGTCGCGGTCACATCGTCGAGGTCGAGGCCGAGCCGGTCGGCCTCCGCCAGCACGTGGCGCGCGCCCTCGACATCGTCGGCCAGCGTGACCCTGGGCGTGCCGTGGTCGCGGAAGGCGTCCATCGTCCCGGGCGGCATGGTGTTGATCGTATCGGGGCCGATCAGTGTGTCGACGTAGAGCACGTCCGGATAGGCCGGGTCCTTGGTTCCGGTCGACGCCCACAGCAGCCGCTGCGGCCGTGCGCCCCTGGCGGCGAGCGCCTGCCAGCGATCTGACTTGAGGAAGTCGAGATGCCACTGATAGGCCATCTTGGCGTTGGCGATCGCGACCTTGCCGCGCAGCGCCTTGGCCTCGTCGGTGCCGAGCGCGTCGATGGCCTTGTCGATCCTGGTGTCGATGCGGCTGACGAAGAAGCTCGCGACGCTGGAAATACGATCGATCGGCTCGCCCCGCGCCACGCGCTGCTCGAGCCCTGCGACATGGGCTTCCGCAACCTTGATATAGGCCGGGATCGAGAACAGCAGCGTCACGTTGATGTTGATGCCCGCCGCGACCGAGGCGGCGATCGCCGGCACGCCCGCATCGGTGCCCGGGATCTTGATCATCAGGTTGGGCCGGTCGACCGCCGCCCACAGCCGCGCCGCCTCGGCGATGGTCGCATCGGCATCGTCGGCGATATAAGGCGACACCTCGAGGCTGACGAAGCCATCCTTGCCATCCAGCCGGTCATAGGCCGGGCGCAGGATGTCGGCGGCGGCGCGAATATCCTCGATCGCCAGCGCCTCGTAGCGCTCGATCACATGCGCGTCGGGATGGCTGCTGTCGAAGGCAGCCAGGCTGTCGTCATAGCCGGTGCCATGCCCCATCGCCTTCTCGAAGATCGAGGGGTTGGAGGTGACGCCGGTCAGCCCGTCCTCCTCGACCAGCCGCTTGAGGCCGCCCTCCCTCACGAGCGCGCGATCGAGGAAATCGAGCCAGATCGCCTGGCCCAGCGCTTCGAGTTCCTGAAGCCGTCCCATCATCCTATCTCCAGCTTTCGTCCGGCCACCGCGACGAGGGTGTCGACGGTGCAATGTAATGTTTGGCGGCGCATCGTCAGCCTCGCTCGACGCGACCGTCGGCAGGGGTCCGAACAGTCGACCCGGCACGCCTATCGTTATGCCGCCGCCTCCCCGGAAACGAGGCGCATGGCCGGAAAGCCCATCCTGGCTGCGAATATCTCCTGAATCTGCACCGCGGCCGGCAGCGGTCGCCACGCGACTTCGATGGCGTCGATCAGGCCGGCATCGTCGACGTGGAGACGCTCGTTCCCTTTGACCGTAATCCCATCGCGCGAGAAGGTGAAGAACACGGCCACATCATGTCCCGACGACATCGTCAGGCCGACCTCAAGGCTGTCGATCGTCTCGATAAAGCCGGTGAGGATATTGATGACCGCGTCCTTTCCTTCGATGGGCTCGGCGTAGATGGGGCCGTGAAGGACGATGGCTTCCGAGAAATGCGGGACGATGCCGAGCTTGTCCCTGGCACTCAGAGCTTTGAAATAGGCGTCCACATGGGTGCTGTTCATCGGGATCTTGCTCCTGAAAGCGTTGTCGAAAGGGCTCCGCCCCAAAGCATCTTCGCGTTCACATTCCATCGGGCGCGCCTGTCACCCGGCCGGCGCCGATTGCTGGCGGCAGCGTGTCGAGCGTGGGAGGCGCCTTTTCCCAGCCGCCCCCGAGCGCCTTGAACAACGAGACCTGTAGATTGGCTACATTCGTGTCGGACTGCGCCAGCGCCTGTCGCGCCGCCGCACGGTTCTGTTCGGCGACGAGGAGATCGAGGAAATTGTCGCGTCCGGAATCGAAGCGTTGTTTGGTTTGATCCGCCGCATTCTCGGCCGACGACGCCGCCCTTGCCAGCGCAGCATTTTGCTCGATCGCCGCAGCATAGCGCGCAAGCGCCTGCTCGGTTTCGCGAAGAGCCGTCAGGATCGTGCCCTGGAACTCCGCCAGTGAGGCATCAGAGCCCGCGCGCGCCTGCCGGATCTTGGCTCGCGCCACCGCGAAATTCGGGAAGGTCCAGGAGATCAGCGGTCCGAACGAGTAGCCGAAAGACGCCGGCTTTCCGATATTGCCGATCTTGGGCGCGCCGAGGGACACGGACCCGAGCAGGGTGACCGACGGGAAGAGCGACGCTGTGGCGACACCGATCCGCGCCGTGTCAGCGGCGAGCCTGCGCTCGGCCGCGCGCACATCCGGCCGACGCGCGAGAAGCGCCGCGCCGTCTCCGACCGGAATCTGCGTCTTCACCTTCGGCACGACCCGGCAGGCCGCGGCCGCCGCATCGATATCGGCGGGCGGCCTGCCGGTCAGCGTCGCGAGCGCGTAGAGCTGGGCGCGCCGCTCGCCCTCGAAGCCCGGCACCTGGGCATTGGCCTGCTCCACGAGGACATTGGCCTGATCGACATCCCGTTGCGTGCCGCGACCCGCATCGAGCAGCCGTTGCGTCAGGTCGCGGGTCTCCGTTTCGAGCGACGCCGTTTCGCGAGCCACGTCGGCCTGCATGGCGGCACCGCATGCATCCGCATAGCTTTGGGCAACCTGGGCCGCGATCGAGATCCTGATGCCGTCGAGCGAGGCCTCGCTTGCCTGGGCGTCCGCGCGCGCGGCCTCGATCGAACGCGAGACCCGACCGAACACGTCGACCTCGTAACTCGCATCGAAGCCGGCCTGGAAGAAATCGAAATCACTATGGTCACGGCCCGGGGTCTCAGCGCCGCCGATCCCGGCCGGACCGAGCTGGTCGGCCCCCACCCGCTCACGCGAATAGGAAGCCGACAGGTCTGTCGCCGGCAGCCGGCCGGCACGGGCCTCGGAGAGCTGCGCCCGGGCGAGCCTCAGATTGGCCGCGGCCGCCCGGATGTCGGTGTTGTACCGGAATGCATCGTCGATCAGCCGGGAAAGGGCGGGATCGGAATAAAGCTCCCACCAGGTGGAAGAGGCCGGTGCTGCGGAGACGGTCTCGGTCGATGCCGCTTCCCTGAAAGGCCGCTTCTCGACCACCGGCACCGCCGGCGGGCGATAATCGGGTCCGACAGCGCAGGCGCCGAGCCCCAATGCGCCGGTGAGGAGAAGCGCCGTCGAGAAAGTGCGCGCAGCCGTCATGCAGCGTCTCCCGGCGTCGCCCCCGGATGGCCGACGGCATGACCGCCGAAACGCGACCGCAAGCGCTTCACCCGCCTGTCGATCCACTCGGCCATGATGCGGTTGATGACGTAGAAGCTCGGCGTGAAGATCAGGCCGAAGAAGGTGACGCCGATCATCCCGAAGAACACTGCGACGCCCAGTGCCTTGCGCATCTCCGACCCCGCGCCGTGCGCGACGATGAGCGGGAACACGCCGAGGATGAACGCGATGGAGGTCATCAGGATCGGGCGAAGGCGCTGATGCGCGGCGCGCGTCGCGGCTTCCCAATGGTTCAGGCCTTCGGCTTCGCCCTGCCTCGCGAACTCGACGATGAGGATCGCGTTCTTCGCCGCGAGGCCAATCAGCACCACGAGGCCGATCTGGGTGAGCACATTGTTGTCCATGCCGAGCAGGTTGATGCCGAGGATCGCCGCGAGGAGGCACATCGGGACGATGAGGATCACCGCCAGCGGCAGCACCACGCTCTCATATTGCGCGGCCAGCAGCAGGAAGACGAAGAGGACGGCGAGGCCGAAGACATAGATGCCGGTATTGCCGGCCTGCTTCTGCTGGAAGGACAGGTCGGTCCATTCGATGCCCATGCCCTTCGGCAGGACGCGCGCGGATATCCTCTCCATGGCTTCGAGAGCCTGCCCGGAGGAATATCCGGGCGCGGCTTCGCCCTGTATCTCGGCGGAAGGGAAGAGGTTGTAGCGCACGACGCGATAGGGGCCGGATTGCTTCTGGACGTCCGCGATGGCGCCAAGCGGCACCATCTTTCCGCTCTCCGAACGGGCACGCAGCTGGAGGATGTCGGCGGCCGATTGCCGATACGAGGTGTCCGCCTGGGCAACCACCTGCCAGGTGCGGCCGAGATAGTTGAAATCGTTGATATAGGCCGACCCCAGATAGGTGCTGAGGGTCGAGAATACGCGATCCACGGGCACGCCGAGCTGCTCGGCCTTCTCGCGATCGATCGAGACATGCAGGCGGGGCGTGCCGGTATTGTAGGTCGTGAAGACCCGTCGCAGCGCCGGATCCTTGTTCGCCTCGGCGATCACGTCCTGCGCGGCCTTTTCAAGCGCCGTATAGCCAAGGCCCGTCCGGTCCTCGAGTTCCATCTTGAACCCGCTGGCAAGGCCTATGCTTCGGACCGGCGGCGGCGAGATCACGAGGACGTTCGCGCCGGTGATGCCCGAATACGCCTTCCGAAGCTTGTCCGCGACCTCGTCGATCGTGGCGCTGCGCTTGGACTGCGGTTTCAGGTGGGTGGCGATCAGGGCCGTGTTCGAGGCGCTGGTGTAGGTGGCGCCGTCGAAGCCGGCGAAGGTCAGCGCGTGATCGACCTCAGGAACGGTTCTCGCGGCTGCCTGGACCTGCTTGGAGATCTCCGTCGTGCGTTGGAGCGACGAGCCGGGAGGCAGTTGCAGGACGTTAATCAACAAGTCCTGGTCCTGCGAAGGGATGAACCCCTGCGGCGTCACATAGAAGCGCCAGCCGGTGGTGAATATGAGCAGGCCATAGACCAGCGAGAGGATCACCAGGCGACGGACGAGCTTGCCGGTCAGGCGGCCGTAATGAACCGAGAGGCGATCGAACAGATGATTGAACCACCGCGCAAATCGGCTTGGGAAGCCGAGTATGCCGCGTTTGGGTTCCGGTCGCTGGCCGGCGGGCTTGAGCAGCAACGCCGCCAGTGCCGGCGATAGCGTCAGCGAAATGAAAGCCGAGACGACGGTCGCCGACACGATCGTCAACGCGAACTGCTTGTAGAACTCGCCCGAGAGACCGGGGATGAAGGCGGTCGGCAGGAAAACGCCGCACAGCACGAGCGCGATCGCCACGAGCGCGCCCGACACCTCGGTCATGGTTTGGTGGGCAGCGTCCTTCGGCGTGAGATTTTCCTCGGCGATCAGCCGCTCGATGTTCTCAACGACGACGATCGCGTCATCGACGACGATGCCGATGGCCAGCACCATTCCGAAGAGCGACAGGCTGTTCAGCGAGAAGCCGAACGCAGCCATTGTCGCGAATCCTCCGGTGAGCGAGATCGGGATGGCGATCAGCGGGATGATAGCGGCTCGCCAGCTTTGCAGGAAAAGCAGGACGATCGATGAGACAAGCAGCAGCGCGACGAAAAGCGTCTCCTTCACGTCCCGGATCGAGTCGGACACGAAGTCGAGCGGGTGATGCGCGACCGAGTAGGCCATCCCTTGCGGGAAGTCCTTCGACAGCTCGGCGACAAGCGCCTTGGCGCGTTCCGCGGTTGCGAGCGCGTTCGTTCCGGGCTGCTGCTTGAGAACCAGGCCGATCGCGTTGCGGTCGTTCAGGAACGCGTTGGTCGAATAGTCCTGCGCCCCCAGCTCAACCCGCGCAACGTCACGCAGGCGGGTCAGCCCGCCGTCGGTGCGGCGCTTGAGAATGATATTCCCGAATTGCTCCGGGGTGGCGAGGCGTCCCTCGGTATCCACGCCGAGCTGGAAGGCATTGGCTTTCACGCCATAGGGTGGTTGGCCGATGATGCCGGCAGCGACCTGCGCATTCTGCGCGCGAATGGCCGTGACGATCTCGTCGACGGTCAGGTTCCGGATCGCCGCGAGATCGGGATCGATCCAGATGCGCATCGCATAGTCGCGCCCGCCGAAACGCACCGTGTCGCCCACGCCGGGAAGCCGCTTGATGCGATCGTTGATCTGCAGGGTCACGTAATTCGAGATGAAGTCGGTATCGAGCGAGTTGTCGGGCGAATAGAAAGCGAAGCCCACGAGGTCTTCGGCGGAGACCTTGCGGACGGTGACGCCGATCTGCCGGGTTTCGTCGGGCAGTCGCGGAAGCGCCTCGTCGACACGGTTCTGGACGAGGACCTGCGCCTCGTTGACGTCCGTGCCGAGCGCGAAGGTGACGGTGATCGTCACCGAGCCTTCGCCGACCGAAGAGGTCGACATGTAGAGCATGTGCTCGACGCCGTTGATCTGCTGCTCAAGGGGAACGGCCACGGTCGACGCCATCGTCTCGGCGGTCGCACCGGGGAACCTGGCGGTGACGACGACCGTCGGTGGCGCCACCTCGGGATATTGGCCGACCGGCAGGGACGGATATGCCACGAGTCCGGCGACGGTGATCATGATCGCGAGCACCGCCGCGAAGATCGGCCGCTCGATGAAAAAGTGCGGAAAGCGCATCGGTCGCTCCTCAGCGCGCGTCGGACGCGGTCGCGGCCGATGGCTCCGGTACGGCAACGGGCGGCGCGGCCGGGCCGGCGTCAGCGTTCCGCGGCTTGATCGCGCTGCGGCGCGGATCGACCTTCACCCCCGGCTTGAGCTGGGCGATATGGTCCAGGATGACGAGATCGGTCGCGGCGAGGCCGCCCTTGATCGCGCGCAATCCGAGGACCTCCGGCCCGGTCTCGATCGTGCGCTTCGTGACCGTACCGTCGCGCGCAAGGACGAAGACCTCCTTCTGCGACTGGTCAGTGATGATCACCTCGTCGGGCACCAGCATCGCGCGATAGTTGCCCGAGCCGAGAAGGCGCGCCCGGCCGAACATGCCGGGGGTCAGGAAATGGTCGTGATTGTCGACGACCGCATGCGCCTGGATCGTTCCGGACTCGGTGTCGATCGCATTGTCGACGAAGACCATCTTGCCGCGATGGACAAAGCCGTTCTCGTCGGAGAGCCGGATGTCGATCGGATTGGCGAAATCCCGGGACGACTGGCGCTGTCCCTCCCGCGCCTGACGGAGATATTTCAGATAGAAGCTCTCCGCGCCGTCGAAGACGAACCAGATCGGATCGAGCGAGACGATCGTCGTGAGGAGCGTGTTGCCGGGCTGGATCTGGTCGCCGATCGACACCCGGCGGCTCGACACCCGTCCGGAGACGGGCGCGCGGACGGTGGTCCAGTTGTAGTTGAGCCGAGCCGTCTCGGTTGCCGCCTGCGCCGCATGGAGCGCGGCGGTCGCCGTGCGGACCTGGGCCTGATTGGTCTCCAGCTCCTCCTTGCTGACCGCGTGGGTCGTCTCGAGGGTTGCCGACCGCCGCTCGATCGAGACGGCGTTCTGAAGCGTCGCCCTCGCGCTTTCCACAGCCGCCCGCGCCTGGTCGAGCGCCGCCTTGTAGGGCTCAGGATCGATGATGAAGAGTGGCTGGCCTTCCCGGACATATTGTCCGTCGCGGAACAAGACCTGCGTGACCTGTCCGGTAATCCGGGCACGAAGCTCGACCGACTGCGGCGCCTCGAAGTGCCCGATATACTCGTCCCAATCGACCACGTCCTTCGACAGCGGGTTGGCGACGGAAACCTGCATCGGCGCGGGCGCCGGTGGCGCCTTTTGAGAGCAGGCGCCGACGGAAACCAGCAGACCAACCGCGACCGGAAGACGAAGCATAACCACCCCTTTTGAGGACGCTTCGTGCGCGTCGCTCTCAATTCGTCGTAACAATGCGGGCCCTGACCATTGGTCGAGGGCCGACCATCTTCACGATTGTCGGGCGGCGCCGGTTACAAGGGGAGGAGGCGATCGGGTTCGGATGAGGGGAGAGCCGCGTGTGCGGAAGCGGGTGTCGGGGCAACAGATCCGGGCAAGCTGCTCTATGCGACCAAAGACCTGCACCCCGCGCTGCGGCCATGAGTCCCAGTCGCTCGAAACACCGCCGTCGGTTCAGGCTCCAGACGAGGTTCCCCCAGGGCTTACCTGGTTGTGCCGAGCGATGAGATCTCGGCCGCAAACCGGGCCGGGTCGCCCTCGATCAGTTTGACGAAACGCCCGCGGGCGTCGATGATCGCGACAGCCGGAAAGCGCTTCACCCCGAACGTCCGGAACGCGGCCCCGGTCGAGTCCACCGTGAGCGGGATGCGCGGCTTCAATTTGGCCTGATAGTCGGTCAACTCCTTGGGGGTGGTCCACAGATGGGTCATCACGCCGAGCCATTCGACGGAGTTGCCGGCGGCCAGCCTGTCGACCTGTTCGCGCCCGGCCCTGCACTTCGCCGCCTCTTCCGGTTGCGTGGACTTCACATAATCTTCGCACCAGGTTGCCGAGAAATAGATCGCGCGCAGGCGCGGCGCCGAACCCGCCGGTAAGGCGACGTTCTTGCCATCCGGGGACAGAAGATCGATCGGCGGGATCGCGTCGCCGGGCTTCAGCGTCGCGACGTCCGCCAGCCTGTCCGTGGCGACGTCGCCCGGTGTCGCCTTGCTCGCCAGCGCCTGCTCGATCGCGGCGTCGAGCTTCGGCCCGTCCTGATGGCCTGCGAAAATGACGCGGCCGTCGCGACCGAACACCAGATGAACCGGCGTCGCCTGCAGGCCGATCCATTCGCCCAGCCGCCCATCGTCGATCGCGACCGGCATCTTCAGGTCGAACTCCCTGGCGAACTGCTTCACTTTCTCGATGTCGTCGCCAACCCCGGCGTTCACCGCGACCACCGCGATCTTGTCGCCGTGGTCGGCGTAGATCTTGTTGAGGCCGGGCATCTGCGCGCGGCAGGGAATGCAATAGGTTGCCCAGAGCTTCAGATAGACCGGCTGCTTCCCATACAGGTCCGCGAGATTGATCGACTTTCCATCGATCGTCTTGAGGGTGACCACCGGCCCCGGCTGCCCCACATGCTTCGCCAATGTCGGATCTTCGGCGATATACCCGGGATCGTTCGCTGGAAGAGCCGCGGTGGACTGGTTGGCATCGGCGGCATTGTCGGGCTGCGGTTGCGCCGAGCAAGCGCTCAAGAGCAGCACAAGGAGCGAAGCTTTGGACAGGCGCATAAAATCCTCTTTCTCTCGATAGTTGGACCTCCCGGGAAGCGAGGTCGGCAGGCCGTCCGTGAAGAAATCCGATGGTCGGCCCGGATCGGTCATCGTTGATGCTGAGCGGCGCTCGGTCAGCTCCGATCGCTGGCCCAGAGGAGCCGGCGTGGCCTGAAGCCGAGCTTCGCCCTGGCGCGAGCGTTGGACGCGCCCGTCAGCTTCATGTGGTAATAGACGGCTTCCTCGCCGAAGGACGCCCGCGCCTCCTCTACGCTCACCCGGTGCGGCTCGGGGGCGTCGACCCAGCGCGCGAATGCCGGCATCCATTCGGAGACGGGCAGAGGATCATCGTCCACGACATTGTAGGTTCCCGGTTCGGCGGTGAGCGCCGCGACGGTCGCCGCGACCGCATCGTCGATATGGACGAACGACCAGACCGCCGATCCGTCGCCGATGATCGTCATCTCGCCCTTGCGCGCCTGGTCCGCGACGGCGCCGTCCGGGCGATACCAGGTGCCGGGCCCGCAGAAGAAGCCGTAGCGCAGCAGCACGCCGTCGAGAACCGTCGAGCCCAGGACACAGTCTTCGTAAGCGCCGAGCACCCGCGTACCGTCGCCGACGGGTCCGGGCGCGTCATAGCGGAAGGGAGCCGTCTCGTCGCCGAGCCGGCCCGCCGCAGCGTCGAGAAAGAACCCGCGCGACTGCATGATGAAACGCGAAACGCCCAGCTCTTCGGCGGCGGCGAGCAGGTTGGCGCCTCCCTCCTTATGGAGCCGGGTGTCGTTCGGCATCGCCGAGATGATGTCCGCTGGACTGGCCGGAAGCCACGTGAGCTGATCGATCACGACATCCGGGGCCGCGGCTGCGATCGCATCGCGCACTGCCCGCGCGTCGAAGGCATCGGCGGTCGAGGCGGTGGCGCCGAGTTCCCGGAGACGGTCGACGCCGTTGCCGGATCGCGTCATCCCCACGACCTCGTGACCAAGGGTGCACAGGCTGCGGACCAGAGGGAGACCGACGGCTCCTGTGGCGCCGGCGACGAATATTCTCATAGCCAAGGTCTCTTTCGATGCGTGTGGGACGATGGCCGTCAGCGCTCGCCCAGCACAGCCTTGAATGCGATTTCGATGAGCTGCTCGGGAAAGGCGAGACGCGCGACGCCGATGAGATTGCTGGCGCACTGCGGACGATCCGTGCCGTAGGCTTCCTTCCGTACACTGCCCGCGACGGCGAATGCCGCGTCGACGTCCAGCACGAAAAGCGTTTCCTCCACCACATGATCGAGCGTCGCATCGAAGCGGGCCAGGATTTTCGTGGCGTTCTTGTAGGTAGCCCGCATCTGGGCCTCGATCTGCGAGAAGTCCCTGGGCTTTCCAGCATCGTCGAGCGCTGCCGGCGCGATCAGGTTTCCATCGGCGTCATGCGCGAGCTGGCCGGAGACATAGATGGTGTCGCCGACCCTGACCGCCTGCGCGTAGCCATAGGCTTCCTCCCACGGCACACCGAAATAGGCGGTGTCCTTGCTGGCTGCATCGGTTCCGTTCGCCATTTCATGTCCTGCCGCTTGACCGAGCCGGGAGATCGGCCTTGCCGCCAATCCTGAACCTCATCCTCTCAGGATCGATGCCTCTGTTCAAACGGCATTCTTGCCGGAGTGATCGCGCGCGAATGCCGCTGAACTGTCTGCTCGGTCATCATGATCGGGTACGGCGGACAAACCACCACATCCAGACGGGGCGGTATTCATTTTGCTGATTTTGCGGCGTGGGCGAAACTATAGCCTTCGCCGATCGCCGGGGATGTAACCCGGGAGGTATCAGCGCGTGTTTAGGAGTAGACACCGACGGCCACGATCCGCGATGCCCGACGACCTGTGCGGCGCGGACGCGGCCGGTTTCGATCGCGCCACCCGAGGAAGAGAGCCGCCATGCACCGTTTTCCGCACCCTGTCTTCGTCGCTGCCGGCCTGCGCACCCCCTTCGGACGCGGTGGGGGCACCCTCGCCAACTATGATGCGATCAGCCTCTCGGTGCCGGTCGCCCAGGCGATGGCGGCGCGCGCCGAGCCGGACCTGGTGGTATGGGGAAGCGTGATCCCCAACATCGGCTGGAGCAATATCGCACGCGAGATGTGGCTCGACGCGAAGCTCAACCCGAACGTCCCCGCCTTTTCGGTCGTGCTCGCCTGCTCGACCAGCATGACCGCCGCCTTCGCGGCCGCCGGCATGCTGGGTGGCGGGACGGACCTCGCCATGGTGGGCGGCGCGGAGGTGATGAGCCGTCCGCCGATCGCGTTGACCGCCGACGCCTCGAAGCGGCTGACCGATCTGTTCGGACGGGATCCGGCCGCCGCACTGGCCGCGCTGCAGGCGCTGACGCCGCAGGACTATCTTCTGCCGGTCAAGGGATGGTCCAACCGCATCACCGGGCGGACCATGGGCGATCATATGGAGGAGACCGCGAAGGCGTGGCACATCAGCCGCGAGGCGCAGGACGACTGGGCGCTCAAGAGCCACCAGCGCGCGGTCGCCGGGTGGAACAACGGGTTCTTCGACGATCTGGTCATCAAGCTGCCCGAGCTTGAGCGCGACGCCAACCCGCGCGCCGACACCTCGGCGGAGAAGCTCTCCGCGCTCAAGCCGGCCTTCGACAGGACCAGCGGCATGGGCACGATCACCGCCGGGAATTCGTCGCCGATCACCGACGGCGCCGCCGGCTGCTGGATCGCGAACGAGGCCGGCCTTGCGCGGCTCCCGGAGAACACCCCCTGCGCGCGCCTCATCGACTACGAGATCGCGGCCGTCGACCATCATGTCGAGGGGCTGCTGATGGCGCCTTCCTATGCCATTCCGCGCCTGCTCGCGCGTCATGGCCTGCGCTTCGAGGACATCGGCCTCTGGGAGTTGCACGAAGCCTTCGCCGCCCAGGTGCTGGCGAATGTCGCCGCCATCGAGCGCCCCGACTGGGTCCGCTCGAAGACCGGCGTCGCGATGGATTTCGGCCCGTTCCCCTGGGACCGGATCAATCCCAACGGCGGCTCGGTCGCGATCGGCCACCCGTTCGGCGCCACGGGCGCGCGCGACCTCAGCCAGGCGGTGAAAGAGCTCTGGACGCGGCCGGCGGGAACGCGGGCCATCATCAGCGTCTGTGCGGACGGCGGCCAGGGAACCGTCGCGCTGCTCGAGCGCGTCTGATCGATTTCGCACATGCCGGATCAGGTCCCCGCGTTGCAGGCCGAAGTGGCGGCCTGCACCTTCTGCGCGCCGCATCTCCCGCTCGGCCCCCGCCCGATCACGCAGTTCAGCGCTTCCGCGCGCATTCTCATCATCGGACAGGCACCCGGCACCAAGGTGCATGCGAGTGGCATCCCCTGGGCTGACGACAGCGGCGATCGGTTGCGCGCGTGGACCGGGATCGGCGCAGACCAGTTCTATGATCCGGCCAAGGTCGCACTAGTGCCGATGGGGTTCTGCTATCCGGGAAAAGCCGCCGGAGGCGACGCACCGCCCCGGCCGGAGTGCGCGCCAAGGTGGCACGCCCGCATTCTGGACCTGCTTCCCGCCGACCGGATCACGCTTCTCGTCGGATCCTACGCCCAGCAATATTATCTGCCCAAGGATGCGGGCTCCACTCTGGTCGATCGGGTGCGCGGCTTCGAGCGCTTCGCTCCGGCTATCTTCCCGACCCCCCATCCATCGTGGCGCAGTGTCGGGTGGATGAAGCGCAATCCCTGGTTCGAGATGGAGCTGCTTCCGCGGCTGCGCGCGGCGATCGCAGCGCATCTGGCGGACGGCTGAGGCCTTCCGCCGCATGGCGGCGGCACAAGTGCGGGCGACATCGCCGGGACGTCATCGGGCATCCGATTTACAGACTCGAGGATTTCTTATGATCGATTGGCACGAAATTGAGGGCATGCCGCGGGATCTCGCGGCCGGCAGCAGCTTCCTCTTCTGCACGCTCAGCAAGCACATCTTCCACGTCACGCTCGTCGTGCGCAACGACGACGCCTTGTGCTGGTCGATCGAAGGCCCCGACGCGAACGGCAAGCTCATGCTCGACCAGGACATGGCGCTCGTCACGCATTACGCCAACTACAACCTGCCCGAAGCGACCCAAAAGCAGATCGCCGCTGCCGCCGTGCGCGTCGCCAATCTCGACGGTCGCTACCTCGCCTATGAGCATGATCGCTACGGCCGATAGCCCTGCGCGGTCCATGGCGACCGGTCAGAGGTTGGTCACGCCCCTGTGGGACAGCGCCTTCTGCGCCCATGCGACGATCGCGGTCGTCGGCATCGCTCCTGACTGGCGCGCGATCACGCGGCTCTTGTGCAGGATCACCAGCGTCGGGATGGACTGGATGCCGAAGCGCTGCGCGAGCCCCTGCTCGGCCTCGGTGTTGAGCTTCGCCAGCCGCAGGGCCGGCTCCAGTTGCGCGGTGGCAGCGGAAAAGGCCGGCGCCATCTGCCGGCAAGGCCCGCACCAGGGCGCCCAGAAATCGACGAGCAGCGGAACGTCCGAT
The DNA here is from genome assembly GCF_000383095.1 of Sphingomonas sp. PR090111-T3T-6A. Lineage (GTDB taxonomy): Bacteria > Pseudomonadota > Alphaproteobacteria > Sphingomonadales > Sphingomonadaceae > Solisphingomonas. Next base: position 559,410 of record NZ_AORL01000010.1, on the reverse strand, counting down.
CGTTCGGCAAGCGCGGCGAAATTCTCCATCGTGAGAACGGCGGGTTCTCCGTCGTGCAAGGCCTTGCCGCAGCGCCCGCATTTTCCGTCAGCCGACAATCGGCTCGCGGGCACGCGATTTATCGCTCCGCACGCCGCGCAGCCCACCATCTTGCCGTTCGAGTCCGCCATCGACACACCTCTTCATGATTGCCGGTAACTCGCGATACCACCCTTGTTGGTGACAGAGGTTCCCACCATTTTTTCGGCCTATGTCCGGCGCGTCGGCGGCGCCGGCCTGTAACTTCGCAACGGGCCATGCCGTGAGAAGAGCGACAACGCTCCGGTGCGACAACCCTTGCAAAGAAGCGGAGTTGGCGGGGCTGCCGACACGCCATCCGGCGCCTGCAGGAGGGGACCTGGCCGCAATGAGCACACCGGCACGCGAATTCGACGCGATCATCATTGGAGCGGGCCAGGCAGGCCCGTTTCTCGCCGCGCGCCTCACGGCCAGCGGCATGACGGTGGCGCTGATCGAGCGCAAGCATGTCGGGGGCACCTGCGTCAACACCGGCTGCATGCCGACCAAGACGCTGATCGCGAGCGCGCGCGCCGTCCACGTCGTGCGCCGGGCGGCCGACTATGGCGTGATCACGGGCGATGTGGGGTTCGACATGGACGTCGCGGCGGCCCGCGCGCGCCAGGTGATCGAAAACGCCCGCGCGAGCAACGAGACATGGCTCGGGACCATGAATGGTCTCACCTTCATCAGGGGCCATGCGCGCCTGACGGGTCCGACGACCCTCATGGTCGAGGGGCAGGAGCTGAGCGCGCCGAAGATCTTCCTTAACGTCGGCGGACGCGCACGCGTCCCGGAGATACCGGGAATCGAGGAGGTGCCCTATCTCGACAACACCGACATGGTCGGCTTGACCGAGGTGCCGGATCATCTGGTCATCATCGGCGGCGGCTATGTCGGCATCGAATATGCGCAGATGCATCGCCGCTTCGGCGCCCGGGTGACGATCGTCGAGCGCGGCGAGCGGCTGGCGGCGCACGAGGATCGGGACATCTCCGCGGCGATGACGGCGCTGCTCGAGCAGGAGGGCGTCGTCGTCCGGACCGGCGCCGACTGCATCTCGCTCACCGCGGAAGGAAGCGGGGTCGCCGTCGGCGTGGATTGCCGGGAGGGCGACCGCGTGGTGCGCGGCTCGCATGTGCTGATGGCGGTCGGCCGCAGGCCCAATACCGATGATATGGGCCTCGGCACGGCCGGCGTCGAGGTCGACGGGCAGGGCTATATCCGCGTCGACGACATGCTCCGCACCAACGTCGACGGGATCTGGGCGCTGGGCGAATGCAACGGCCGCGGCGCCTTCACGCATACGGCTTATAACGACTTCGAGGTCGTGGCCGCGAACCTGCTCGATGGCGATCGCCGTTCGCTGGACATGCGCGTGCCCGCTTATGCGGTCTATACCGACCCGCCGCTCGGCCGCGTCGGCATGACCGAGGCCGAGGCGATCGCCAAAGGCCACGCCATTCTCGTGTCCACGCGGCCGATGTCGCGCGTCAGCCGGGCCGTCGAAAAGGGCGAGACCACCGGAATGATGAAGCTCATCGCGGACGCGGCGACCCGCTGCATCCTGGGCGCCGCGATCTTCGGGATCGATGGAGACGAAGCCATTCACGCGGTGCTGAGCCTGATGAGCGCCGGCGAGACGGTCGACACATTGCGTTGGGCGGTTCCGATCCATACGACGACGGCGGAATTCTTCCCGACGCTCGCCGTCGAGCTCGCTCCGCCCGGCCGGGTGCCGCGATGAGCGCCGCGGCAGCGCGAGGCAGCCCGCATGGGCTGGAAGATTCCACCAACAGGGCAGAGTGACATGCACGAGACCAGAATTTCCTTTCGCGAGCATGCCGAGCTCGGCGACGTGGCGTGGCTGCGCGATCATGACGGCGGGCTGGCGCTTGCCGCGCAGCGGGACAAGCCCGTGCTGCTGCTGTTCCAGGAAGTGCCGGGATGCTCGACCTGCGTGCGGTTCGGCCAGGATGTGCTGACGCACCCGCTGATGGTCGAGCTGATCGCCGATCGGTTCGTGCCGGTGGCGATCTTCAACAACCATCGAGGCGCCGACGCCGAGATCCTGCATCGCTACGGCGAAGCCTCGTGGAATAACCCCGTCGTGCGGTTTCTCGCGCCCGATGGAGCCGAACTCCTGCCGAAGCTCGCGGATCGCTACGACGCGTTGGGGCTGCACGAGAAGATCGGCGCGGTGCTCGAGGCGCGCGGCGAGGAGGTGCCCGGCTATTTCCGCCTGTTGGGCCGCGATCTCCTCGTCGACTATGGCGTGAGCAGGTCCGCCACCTATGCGACGCCGTGCTTCTGGTCGGGCGAAACGAGCCTTGCCCAGCACCAGGCCATCATCACGACCGACCCGGGCTTCATCGCCGGCGAGGAGGCGGTACGGGTGCAGTATGACCCGCGTGCGGTCTCGCGCGCCGACCTCGACGCCTATGCGCTCGCCGAAGGGTTCGAACCCATCGATGGTCCCGGTTTCGCGCTCGACGACGAGCCGCAATTTTATCTGCGCAAGAGCCTGGGCCGCTTCCTGCCGCTAACGCCGGCCCAGCGCACGCAGCTCAACCTCGCCGTCCCGTACCGGTCTTCGCTCGCGGACCTGCTCAGCCCGCAACAGACGGCATGGCTCGCCGATCCGCGACTGGCGCAGGCCGGCACGGAGGACCTCTATCGGGCCGACATTCGCAAGAGCTGGCCAGATCTCGCCGCGCGGCTCGGCATCATCGGCAAGGAGGGCTGATCCTCTTCGGCCTCGGCCTCCTCTTTTTTCCTGACCAGCATGTCCGATCAGCTTCGCGCGTCCATGGGTGCGTTCTTCGCCATCCATCAGGGCAACAATCCCAAGGTGACCGGCTTCATCGCCTTCTGGCTCCTGATGGCGGGCTATGCCAGCAAGGAAGTCTGGGACGAACCGCGAAATCGGGCGGCGGAGTGGATGCAGGGGCTCCGTCCGAAGGCCGTGCCGGCGTGCCCGTCCGAAGCCGGCCCCGGACACGAGGTCATGATCGACATGAACACCGGCGCCCATAGTTGAGGGGCGAGCGCGCGCGGCCCGGCCGATGACGCGGAGAGTTATCCCTCGAACCTGACGAGATCCTTGAAGATCAGGTGGCCCCAGCGATTGCCGCGTGCGTGGACCAGCAGCCCGCCTTCGGAAAGCCCGCCGAGGTTGATCGGCGCGAAGCCGAGCTTTTCCGCAAGCGCACCAATCTCCGCCGCCGCGCCGTCATCGTCGCTCGCCAGGAACACGACTCTCCTGCCGCCATGCACGGCCGGATCCTGGCCGAGGACGGCCGCGGCCAAATGGTTGAAGCCTTTCACCAGCCTCGCCCCGGCGAACGCCTTCGCGACGACAGCAGAGGACGGGATACCGCCCAACTCCTCAAGCGGAGCCTGCGTGTTCATCGCATCGACGATGGTCTTTCCCGTCCAGTCGGACAGCGCCTTCGCGACCTCCGGGTGGGACTCGAAACGGACCGCCAGAAAGATGGTGCCCGCCTTGACCGCTTCCGCCAGCGTTGTGGGAATGATCCCGGGGCCGATCGCGGCGGCATCGGCCGCAAAGCTTGCCGGATCGCGCGTGGTCGCGACGGATACCTCGATGCCGCTGCGGGCAAACGCCCTGGCGAGAGCGTGGCCGATCTTGCCGAAACCGATGATTGCGTAGCTCACTATAATCTCCTTCGATTATTCGGCGCGTCAGAGCTTGTAGCCACCGCTTGCCTCGATCGTCTGACCGGTCACCCAATGGCCGTCGTCGGAGGCCAGGAACGCCACGACGGCGGCGATTTCCGACGGCTCGCCAAAGCGCCCCAGCGCGATTTCGGCCTCGACCGCTTTGACGAGTTCGGGATTCTCCCGGATGGCGGCGTTCACGTCGGTTCGCGTGTAGCCCGGCGCAACGGCATTCGCGGTGATACGGCGCGGCCCCAGTTCGGCCGCGAGCGCATGGGTCAGGTTATTGATGGCCGCCTTGGCCATCGAATAGACGGGCGCGGCCGTCACAGGCTTCGTGGCGGCGGCGGACGAGATGTTGATGATGCGTCCGCCATCGGCGAGCCGATCCAGAGCGGCCTGAACGATGAAGAAAGGCGCACGGGCATAGACCGCAATCAGCGTGTCCCAACTCTCCGGCGTCGCCTCCCTGAAGCCGACCCAGCCGGAATTGCCGGCGTTGTTGACCAGGATGTCGAGGGCCCTGCTTCCGTTCCGCCTGGTGAACTCCTCGTCCAATGTCTCGAACAAGGTCGGGACGGTGGCCGGGTCGATCAGGTCTGCATGGACCGCGAACGCGGTGCCTCCCGCCTTCTCGATCGCAGCGACCGCCTCGTCCGCGCCCGATTTGCTCGCGTTGTAGGTCAGCGCGACCGTTGCGCCATCCTTGGCAAGGCGTTCGGCGATGGCGCGGCCGATGCCACGCGACGCCCCGGTGATGAGAGCGGTTTTTCCAGTAAGCGCTTGTGCCATTATACTTTCTTTCCTGGATGGAGGGTTCGATCAGGCGCGACGCGTCAGATTTGCGCCAGCCCGCCGTCGACCGCGACCTCGCTGGCGGTCATGAAGCTGCTGTCCGGCGACGCGAGGAAGGCCGCCACCGCGCCGATCTCGGACGGATCGGCCATGCGCTGGAGCGGGTTCATCGAGGCGAAGACCTTCTGCCCCTCCTCCCCCAGCGCCGCCTTCGCGAGTTCGGTCGCCGTCGGTCCGGGCGACAGCACATTGACCCGGATGCCGGTGCCCTTCAGGTCCTCCGCCCAGGTTCGCGCGAGGTTGCGCACCGCCGCCTTGCTCGCGCTGTAGGCGCCGAACGCCGGGGCGCCCGTGGTGCCGGCGCTCGATCCGGTCAGGATGATCGAACCGCCCTCCCCCATCAGCGGCAGCGCCTTCTGGACCGTGAAGATCGTGCCCTTCACATTGGTGTCGAAGGTTTCGTCGATATGCTCGGCGGTGATCTGCCCCAGCGGAAGCGGGCTTCCCGTCCCGGCATTGGCCAGGACGATATCGAGGGTGCCGCGCTCGTCCTTCACCGCCGCGTAAAGCCGGTCGAGGTCGGCCTCGTCAGAGACCGAGCCCCGCACCGCGCGGGCATTCGACCCAAGCTCGACCAAGGCGGCGTCGAGCGCGTCCTGTCGGCGGCCGAAGAGGAAGACGAAGGCGCCCTCCTCGACGAACCGCTTTGCCGCGGCGAGGCCGATGCCGGTGGCGCCGCCGGTGATGACGGCAACCTTGCCCTCGAGCTTTCCCATGACTTTCCTTCCGTCGTGCCGGGCCGCGCTTGTTGCCATTTGCGAGCGCGCGCCCTATTTAGTGGATCAACGATCCGTTTATATGGATCACTGATCCACTTATCAAGGCAGTCCATGCGAGCCGACGCGGAAAAAAATCGCAGCCAGATTCTTAACGTCGCGCGGGACGTCGTCGCCGAGCATGGGGCCGACGCGTCGATGCGCGATATCGCCCGCCGGGCCGGGGTCGGTCTGGCCACGCTGCTTCGTCATTTCCCGACGCGGGAGGCTCTGTTCGAAGGATTGCTGTGCACCCACCTGGACGCGCTGACGCGGAAGGCCGACGAGCTTGAAACATCGACTTCGGCAGACGAAGCGCTGCTCACCTGGTTTCGAGACCTGGTGGCATTCACCCAAGGCTATAGAGGCGTTGTCGCCATGATGGCGGCCGCCCACACCGACCCGGACTCGGCTCTTTATGCTTCATGCGAAGCGGTGCACGCGGCAGGCGCGCGACTGCTGCTCCGTGCTCAGACTGAGGGAACAGCGCGCGCCGACATGAACGGGGACGACCTCTTCGCCCTGATCACGGCGCTCGGCTGGGCGGTCGACCAACCCTCATTCGCGCCGCGGGCGGATCAGCTCGTTCACCTCATGACGAACGCCATCCTGACACATCGGCCCGGCAACGGCGGCGCATAACATCCCCTCCCGATGTTCGAACGGGGCGCCTGAAGATGTAACCTTTCAGTCTCCCGCGCCGGGTAGCGGACTGCCGTGATCGGCAACGGGTCGGCGACGGCACCTGCGGGGCGCGACCAAATGGCCGATCGATAGGGACGTGAGCCGATGGCGGGATCAGCCGGCATGCGCCAGATAGCGTCAGACGGGGCGTCCGGCCCGCCGACGGGCAATGCGATGGCGCTCTGGGCGACGGTGCTCGGATCGAGCGTCGCGATGATCGACATGACGGTAATCAACGTCGCGCTCCCGGCGATCGCCAAGGGGCTCGGCGCGGATGCCGCCGGAGTCCAATGGACCGTCAACGCCTTCATGCTCCCGCTTTCGGCGCTCGTCCTGATTGGCGGCGCGCTCGCCGACGCTGCCGGACGCAAGCGCATCTTCCTGATCGGCCTCGCGCTGTTCACGCTCGCTTCGATCGCGTGCGCCCTGTCGCCGACGCTTGGATGGCTGATTGCCGCGCGCGTCGCGCAGGGCGTCGGAGCCGCCTTGCTGTCGCCTGCGAGCCTCGCGATCCTGGGCGCCGATTTCGATGGCGAAGCGCGGGCCAAGGCGATCGGCACATGGGCCGCGGCCAGCGCGATCGCGGTCGCCGCCGGTCCGATCGTCGGCGGCTGGCTGGTCGATGCCTTCGGCTGGCGATGGGTGTTCGCGCTGGTCGTGCCGCCGGCCGCCGCCGCCGGAGTCCTCGCCATGATCGGGATCCGGGGCGGTCGCGACGCGCGGGCGCCCGCCCCCGATTGGGCCGGCGGGGCGCTCGCGACCGTCGGCCTGGGGCTCCTGATCTGGGGGCTCACGATCGCGACGTCGGGCGGGCGGCACGCCTCCGCCTCCATCATGGGCGGCCTCGTCGCGGCGGCGATCTTCCTGTGGTGGGAAAGGCGGCGGGGCGACCGCGCGATGGTGCCCCTCGCCCTGTTCGGGACGGCTTGCTTCACCGCGCTCACCGCGCTCACTTTCCTGCTCTATGCCGCCCTGTCGGGTGTCCTGCTGCTGCTCCCCTATCTGCTGATCTCGAGCGGATGGCTCGCGAGTTCCGCAGGGATGGCGCTGCTGCCGCTCCCCGTGATCATGGCCGCCGGCTCCCGGTTGGCGGGCAGCCTCGCCGAGCGGATCGGCGCGCACTGGATGCTGACGATCGGCCCGGCCGTCGCCGGGGCCGGCTTCGCGCTGATGGGGACGATCCCGGCCCAGGAGATCGATTTCGTCGTCCATGTCCTGCCGGCGATGGTGCTGGTCGGGATCGGCATGACGATGGCGGTGGCGCCACTCACCACGGCGGTGATGGCGGCAGTCGACCAGCATCACGCCGGCGCCGCGTCGGGTTTCAACAGCGCCACCGCGCGGATCGGCGGGATGGTCGCTGTGTCGCTGCTCGGCCTGGTCCTGACCGGTGGCGGCCAGGGCGTGTCGATCGGCGCGTTCCATGCCGCGGCGCTGGCGGCCGGAGCCATCGCGATCATCGCGGGCGCAGCCGGCTGGTTCTCCGCCCCTCCGACGCGGGCCTGACGCACCCTTCGAAGCATGCCCGCGCTGTAACCATCGGCGGCGCGACCCGTGTATTCGGCTTGAGACGAGGGTCGCAGCGCAGGCGACGAAAATCTGAAGGGCGATCGAGGAGAGCGTTATGGATCGGACCACGGGGCATCTCTGGGAATCCGAGGCTGAAGCCGGCATCGCGCTCATCGGCAACAGCCCGCCCCGCCGCTGCGGCATCGCGACATTTACGGACGACTGTTTCCGGGCGATGCGAGACCGGTTCCCCGACATGCGGGTCGACTATTTCGCCATGGACGACGGCGCCGACCGTCTCGACTATCCGGACCATGTCCGCACGATCCTGGCCGACGATCTCGGGCACTATATCGGTGCCGGGCTCAGGATCGAACAGAGCGACGCGGCCGCCATCTGGCTGCAGCACGAGTTCGGGATCTTTGGCGGCGATGCGGGCGAATATATCCTCGAGCTGCTCGCGCAAACGGCCAAGCCCGTCATCGCGACGCTCCATACGGTTCTCGAACAGCCCAGCGCCGATCAGGAACGCGTCTTCCGGGCGCTCGTCGAGCGGGCGTCGCATCTGATCGTCATGGCGGAGCGCGGCAAGGCGATCCTGCAGGCGCGCTACGGCGTGCGCCCCTCGAAGGTCTCGGTCATCCCGCACGGCGTGCCGGATCGCCCGTTCAAGGCGACGGCCGAGCCCAAGGCGGCGCTGGGCCTGGACGGCCGCAAGCTCCTCCTGACCTTCGGACTGCTCGCCCCCGACAAGGGCATCGGCTCGATGATCGAGGCGATGCCGGCGATCATCGAGAAGCATCCCGACGCGCTTTACCTGGTGCTGGGAGCGACGCATCCCAATCTCGCGCGCCACGAGGGCGAACGGCTGCGCCACGGATTGATGCGGCGGGCGGACGAACTGGGCGTCGGCGCCCATGTCCGGTTCGCGGCCGATTATCTCGATCTCCCCGAACTGCTCGACCATGTCCAGGCGGCAGATATCTACGTGACGCCCTATCTCAATCCCGCGCAGGTCGTCTCTGGGACCCTGAGCTATGCGGTGGCGATGGGAAAGCCGGTGGTGTCCACCCCTTACGTCCACGCCCGCGAGATCCTCTCGGACGATCACGGCATTCTCGTGCCCTTCGCCGACAGCGCGGGCCTCGCAACCGCGATCACGGGCCTTTTCGACGACGAGACCGAGCGCGCCCGGCTCGCGCGCAGGGCCTATGCGAGAGGGCGGAGCATGCTGTGGTCGCTGTGCGCCGAACGCGTCGGCGCGTTGATCGGCCGGCTCTCCGGCGAGGCCCGCGCTCCCTCCCTCTCCATCACGTCGCCCGCGACGTTCGCCCGCTCCGGGGCGTTCACCCCGGGATATATCGGTGGCTGAGGCCTTGACCGGCGCGTTCGAAGCGATCGAACGGCGCAATCTCGCCGCAATCGCCTAGAGGCCCAGGACCACGCGAGCCGAACGCCCAGGGCGGCCCCGCCGATCGGCTCGCACGAGGTCGCCTTGAGGCCATGGCCGCGGCGTCAGGCCGGCTCCATGCTGGCGAGAAGCGCGTCGACGTCGATCGTGGCAAAGGTCGCGAAATTGTCGGCCACCCCATAGGGCAGCACCAGGACACGGCCGCAGATCATGCCGCCGCAGCTATAGACGACATTGGGCACATAGCCGTGGCGGTCATTTGGGCTCGGAGCGATGATCGGCTCCGCAGTGCGGCGCAGGACGCGGGAGGGATCGTTCCGGTCGAGCAGGCAGGCGCCGATCGCATAGTTTCGCACCATGCCGACGCCATGCGTGAGAACGAGCCAGCCCTCCTCGATCTCCAGCGGCGAGCCGCAATTCCCGAGCTGGACGAACTCCCAGCGATATTTCGGCGTGAGCAGCCGATGGCCGTTCGACCATTCGAGCGGGTTGTCGGACGTCATCAGCCAGATATTCTCGCCGTCCTGACGCGACAGCGCGAAATAGGCGCCGCCGATGCGGCGCGGGAAGATCGCGAGGCCCTTCGCGTCTCCCACCGAACCCAGGACGCGTCGCATCGTGAAGGTGAAGAAGTCCCGGGTCTCGATAAGCTCCTGCCGGACTTCGGCGCCGTTGAAGGCCGTATAGGTGCCGAAGTAGCGGACATCGCCATCATCGTCGGTGAACCGCACGAGCCGCAGGTCCTCGATGCCCTTGGTCTGGCTCGGCAGGATGGGGAACAGGACGGTGTCGGAAAGCCCGTTGCGCCCGTCGCAACGAAGCACCGCCAGCGCATCCGCGTCACGCGTCGCGGCCATGTCGATATGCGGCGCGACGGCGATCCTGTTCAGCGGGTCGAGCTCGAACCCGCCGGCCTCCGACCATCGCCCGGTCCGGAAGGTCACGGACGATCGGTGGCCTTCGCCGACGCCGCGCAGCGCCATGACAAATCGCTCGGTGCGCGGCGGCAACCCCGTCTGGTCCCAATGCGGCACCATGCTCGGATTGAACAGCGCCGCGGCCTCGAAGGCATATTCTTCGAGCAGATAGGCCGAAATCAGCGCCCGCTGCTTGTCGCTCACCGTCCGGCCCCGGAACAGGTCCGAGATCTCCTCATATCGCCGGGCCAGGATTCCGGGCACGTCGTCGTGGCGCCCCGAGAGCGATTGCATCAGCCTGTCGAGCTGATCGTGAAGCGTGTCGGGCGCCAGCGCCAGAACGCGCTCGGCGATGCGCAGGGCGCGCGGATGCTCGGGCGTGCCGAACGGCGCCGGGTCACCGGGCGAAAAAGGGCGGATCACGGTTCGCGTGGGATCCGGACGAAGAATGATCGGCGAGCGATCGATGATCCGTGACTGGCCTGTCATTTGGTTTTCCAGATGCCTCGATCTTCAAGGGGTTCCTCGCACTCTCGCCGCGTGCAGCGGCCCAGTTACATCGGCCAGCCACATCGGGCCGCCATTCGGGACGGCTCGCGGGCCCCGCATCCCGGCCCTGAAGTTTCGACGCGAAGCCTGATGCCGGCCACGGATGTAACCGCCACGACGGCGTCGACGAGATAATGAGAGGCCCCCCGAAGGGAATGCAGGTCTGGCCATGAGCAGGGCCTGGTCCGGGCCTCGCTCAGGCTCGAACAAGGATGATGCTATGGTTCAGGCACGATGGAACAATGCGGTCCTCGCCGACAGCGACGCGACGATCGTGATCGAGGGAAACCATTATTTCCCGCCGGATTCGATCAATCCCGACTATCTTGAGGCGACCGACCACACCACCGTCTGTCCCTGGAAGGGGACAGCCTCCTATTTCACGGTGAGCGTCAACGGCGCGCTCAACCCGAATGCCGCCTGGACCTACCGCGATCCGAGCCCCGAGGCGGCGCGCATTCGCGACTATGTCGCGTTCTGGAGAGGCGTGGATGTCGGTTGAGCCGGCGAGCCCCCTGTCTCCATCGATGCAGCGGGCAACGGCCCGGCGGTCGGTCGCGCCTCTGGCTGGCACGCGACCCAAGGCCCCCGTCAGAGCAGGCCGTGCAGCGCCATTTCGAGCCCCAGCAGCAGCAGGAACAGCAGGAAGAGACGGCGGAAAAGCGGCGGGCTGATCCGCGTGCGGATAGCCTGGCCCGCCGACATGCCGAGCAAGGCCGGGACGACGGCGAGCGTCGAAGTGAGCAGGTTTCCCGCCGGCACCGCCCCATGCCAGACCAGCCCGATCGCGAGCGCGATGGTGGAGACGGTGAAGGAGAGACCTAGCGCCTGCACCAGATCGTCGCGATCGAGGTCGAGCGACTGGATGTAGGGCACCGCCGGTATCACGAACACGCCCGTCACGCCGGTGACGAGGCCAGTCGCAAGGCCGATCAGCGGCGACAGCCACGGCTCCCGGCGCGCGGAGACGTGGAAGGGTCTGCCCAGCAGGGTGTAGGCCGCATAGGTCATCAGCGCGACGCCGAGGCCGACCGTCGTCAGATGGGTGCGGCTGCCGGTCAACAGCGCCGAGCCGATCATGGTCCCGAGGACGATCGTCACCATCATCGGCCACAACCGGCCAAGGAGCGCACCGAACCGGGGACCTGTGAAAAGCTGCCAGACATTGGTGACGAAGGACGGCACGAGCAGCAGCGAGGCCGCCGCGAGCGGCGAGAGCAGAGATCCCAGCACGCCCATGGCGACGGTGGGAAGCCCCATCCCGCTCACGCCCTTGACGACACCGGCTGCGAAGAAGGTCGCCACGATCGCGGCGATCAGCGAATAGGAATGTCCGAACATGGGGCCGAGGTAGCGACCGCGGCCCGGCCCACAATGCGGAAGGCCCGATCGCAGACTTCGGCTGGAGCGAAGGCTGGGCCTGCGCTATCCCGGCATCCATGCGCTTCGATCTGACCGACCTTCGCCTATTCCTGGCCGTTGTCGACGCCGGCAGCATCACGCACGGCGCGGCCGAGGCCGGCCTGTCGCTCGCCGCCGCCAGCGAGCGGCTGCGCGACATGGAGGCGACCGGCGAGGTCGTCCTGCTGAACCGTGGGCGGCGCGGCGTGGAGCCGACCGAAGCCGGCGAGATGCTGGCGCACCACGCCCGCACGATCCTGCACCAGATGGCGCAGATGCGCGGCGAGATCGGGCAATATGCCAAGGGGCTTCGCGCCTCGGTCCGCATCTTCGCCAACACCGCCGCGGCGACCGCCTTCCTTCCGTCGAGGCTGGCGCCATGGATGGCGGCCCATCCCCGGATCGACATCGACCTCAAGGAGCGCGAGAGCATCGAGATCGCGAGGAGCGTGGCGGCCGGCTTCGCCGAGATCGGTGTGCTGTCGAGCGCGCACGACACGGGATCGCTCGTCCTGCGCCCCTTCGCGGTCGATCGCCTCGTCGTGGTGGCCTCCAAGGACCATGCCGTCGCCGCCGAGCGGCAGGTCGGGTTCGCGGACCTGCTCGGCCATCCCTTCATCGGGCTGATGAGCGGCCCCCTGCAGGATCATATCGACGGGCAGGCGTCGCGTCTGGGGGCGCGTCTCAAGATGCGCGTCCGTCTTCATGGCTTCGAGGACATCTGCCGGATGGCCGGCGCCGGCGCGGGCATCGGCATCGTCCCCGAGACCGCCGCGCGCCGCGTCCGGCGCGCGACCGGGATCGTCACGATCGGGCTTCGCGACCCTTGGGCCACGCGACGCCTGTCGCTCTGCGTCCGAGACGAGGAGGAGCTTACCCCGCCCGCGCGGGCGCTGCTCGACCATCTCGCCGCGACGGCAACGCGCTAGGCCCGGAGGCGTCTCCTTGCCCCGTAGTCAGGCGCGGGCGACCGGCGGGCGCTTCATGACCAGAAGGTCGATCATCTCCTGCCGATCGTCGGCGGTGGCGATCGGGAGCGTGAGGAACATCCCGTCGGGATAGACCTTTGCCTGATCGTACCGCTCGACCAGCAGCGGACGCCAAGTGTAGCGACGCTCCTCGAACTTCTCCCGCTCCGCGCCGCCGAACACGATGGTGACCGAGAAGCGCCGATATTCGGGAATGAAGGTGCAGAACGCCTTGATCTTCTTGTAGCGGCGCGACCACCCTTTCTTCTTGCCGTTGAGCCATTCGGGGGCAAACACGCCGGAATAATTCTCCTCGATCCAGCTTTCGAGCGCGCGCCATTGCTCGAACGCCTCCGGTCCGAGCCAGTCGCGGATCCTGGCCGTATCGGGCGCGGCCGAAAGATCGATCAGCCGGTCGCCGATCTGGGGGGACTGTTCCATATCTTTTGCCTTCCACTATCATGCCGGCGCGTTCGCGCGCCGCGCGTCACGCCTTCGGGCGCCCTACCCACGCCTCGAGCCCGATGCGGCCGAGATGCGCCTCGCCTTGCGGGACGAGCGAGGTCTCCTCGATAACGCCCCCGAAATAACGCGCGTCCGCATCGCCCACGGCCTGCCTCGGATCGCCCACCGCCTTCAGGTAGCGCGCGACGATCTCGCTGAACGGCGCGCGATCGGGTCCCGCGATCTCTGCGGTTCCGTTGCGCGGCTCGCCGTGCGCCAACCCGGCCACGAACGCGGCGACCTCGTCGGCCGCAACCGGCTGGAACAGGCCCTGCGGGAGCCGGACGACGCCGTCCACGGCGTGCCCATCCGCGATCCCGCCGAGGAACTCCAGGAACTGGGTCGCGCGGACGATCGTGTAGGGAATGCCGGCGGCCTTGATCAGCGCCTCCTGGGCGACCTTGGCGCGAAAATAGCCCTGCCCCGGAGCCCGCTCGGCCCCGACGATGGAGAGCGCGACATGATGCCGGATGCCCGCTACGGCCTCGGCCGCCAGCAGGTTGCGCCCCGAGGTCTCGAAGAATTCCATCGCGGCCGCCCCGTCGTTCGAGGGCGAGTTGGAGACGTCGACCACCACCGCCGCACCCGCGAGAGCGGCTGCAAGCCCCTCCCCTGTGATGGTGTCGACGCCGCCCGCGGGCGACGCCGCGATCACCTCGTCGCCGCGCGCGCGCAGGATCGCGACGATCTTCGAGCCGATCAGGCCGGTGCCGCCTATGACGACGATCTTCATGGGCTCAATCACCGCCCTGCGCCGCGATGCGCGGGCTTTCGGCCACCACCGACAGGTCGATCGCCGCGAGCGCCTTTTCGCGCGCCGCCGCCGCTGCTTCGCCGACGAGGAAGGCGGTCGCCTGGATCGACAGGAACTGGATGCATTTCAGGCCCATGCTGCCGAGCACGGTCGACAGATAGGGCGTCAGGAAGTCGGGCTGATTGGCCAGCTCACCGGTGAAGGTGCCACCGGATGCGATGGCGATGTAGACCGGGCGGTCCGTGACCATTCCCGTCTTGCCCGTCGGCGTCGTCCTGAAGGTGCGGCCGGCGCGCATGATCTGGTCGATCCACGCCTTCAGGACCGAGGGGACGGTGAGGTTGTGCATCGGCGTCCCGATGACGATCGCGTCTGCCGCCTCCACCTCCTGGATGAGTTCCTCGGAGAGGTCGAGCGAGCCCGGGACGGGTGCTGCCAGCGTCGCGGGCGACGAAAGCGTCGTCGCATAGTCGGCCGTGGCGTGCGGCAACGGACTGGCGCCGAGATCGCGCCGGCTGACATGACCGCCGGGTGCCGCGTCGAGAAGCATCTCGACGATCGCGGCCGACAGCCCACGGCTGTGCGACTCCTCGCGCGGGCTGCAATCGATATGGAGGATGTTGAATGTCATGCTGTCGCTCCGTTGCGATTCCGCGATGGCCAGGGTCCGCCAACGGGCGTCGGGGGCGCGGTCGTGGCAGCGGCGCCTTGCAGCGCTCCGGTGACGACGACGATCTTCGAGCCCATCATGGCGCTGTTCCAGACAGTGGTGAGACAGACCTTGCCGGTCGCGGGAAAACCCAGGCGCATCCCGAACATCCTGCTCGGTGCGCCTGGGCTCCCGGTTACAATCGCCCCGCCTCAGGCGCCCAAGGAGCGGGAGAGCGCCGAAAGGACGATCGTCACGCTCAGATCGTGCCCGCCGCGGCGACCGCGGGGAAATCCTTGTCGGGGTCGAACACGTTGTTGAAGAAGTTGGTCAGCGAATACATCGCGACCAGCGCCACGATCTCGATGACGTTCGCCTCGGTGAAGCCGGCGGCGCGCACCGCCGCCAGATCGGCATCGCCGACCTTGCCGCGGGCCTCGATGACCTTGCGGGCGAACTGGACCGCCGCATCGCGCTTGGGGTCGTTCGCATGGCCCTTGCGGGCGAGCACGATCTCCTCCGGCGACATCTTCGCCATGTGTTCGGCGGTGAAGCTGTGCACGGTCAGGCAGTAATCGCAGCCGTTCACCTCGGAAACCGCGAGGCCGATGCTGTCGCGCGTCTTCACGTCGAGCGACTTGCTGAGCGAGCCGAGCAGGGTCGCCCAGGCGTTGAACGCGATCGGGCTCTGCGCGAAGGCCGCCATCATGTTCGGGGTGAACCCGATATTCTTGGTGAACGCATCGAGGGTTCCCTTGGAATCGGCCGGAACCTGATCGGGCGAGAGGACTTCACAACGTGCCATGGTCATTCTCCTTGTGGGACTGGTGAGCTTGGGCTGAAGGACGGTTGAGGGTCAGGCGAACTGAAGGACGTCGAGCACCGGGAGCCGCGGCTTCTGCGGCCAGTTCCCCGGGCGCTCCGGCCCGACAGAAAGGAGCATCACGGGGATTTCGTTGTCGGCGAGACCGAATTCGCGGGCGACCGCGTCGAAGTCGAAGCCGATCATCGGGGTCGAGCCCCAGCCAAGCGAGCGGGCCGCGTAGATGATCGTGGCGGCGCCGAAGGTGGCGGTGCGGATCGCCTCGTCGCGCTGGAGCTGGACATTGTCGTCGTAGAGACCGCGCGCCGGGTTCTCCCAATCCGGGATGATGGCGGCCGGCATGATCCCCGCTTCCACGGCCGGCGCGAGACAGGCCGGAACGGTGCTGGCATCCGCCATCTTGCCGACGATGATGAAGGTCACCGCAGCCTCGGAGGTCGCGGGCTGGTTCCACGCGATCGGGCGCAACCGGGCCTTGGCCTCGGGCGAACGCACGGCGATGAAACGCCAGTTCTGCAAGTGGAACGAGGTGGGAGCGGAGGTCCCTATCTTCACCAGTTCGCTGATTTGCTCGTCGCTGAGCGTCGCGTTCTGGTCATAATATTTGGTCGAACTGCGGCTCAGCATGGTGTCTATGACGACATTTTTCATGACTTGCTCCTTTGTCTGCGTCGTTGTTGAGGAGGTTCTACTGCGAGCGATTGCCTCTTTCGAGACGCACAAGGCTCAATTTGATGCCCGATATGCTCAAACTTGCCTCAATCGCGGGCGTGCGCCTTCGCTTGCGCGAACAGGCTCCGGCCGCGCAGGCTTCACATCAGGCTTTATTGAGGAAGAAAAACGGGTCGCCGGGGCGGACCGCGACAGCAGCGTCGGGGCCGGCGGTCTGAACAGTCGTTCGGTCTGCCGTGCTCCACCATGGGCGCTGCGCCTACTGGCTCTCGCGCGCCTGGCGGCGCCATTGTCCCGCGGTCATGCCCATCTTGTCGGCGAACACGCGGCGGAAGGCGGCGACGGACTGATACCCGACGAGGTCGGCGACCGCCTCGGTGCCCATCCCGGGCTTCTTCAGCTCGTTCGCGGCGAGGCCCATGCGGATGTCGGCCAGCAGGTCGAACGCCGATCGGCCGAGCCTGTCCTGGAAGTGGCGGCTGAAGGTCGCACGCGACATCCCGCACGATTCGGCAAGCTCGGGCAGGCTCCAGGCGCGCGCCGGATCGGCGAACATCGCCGAGATGGCGGGGCCGAGCCGCGCATGGCCGGCGAGCGCCAGCAGGCCCTCCGGCGCCTGGTCGGTTTCGCCGGCCGCGCGCAGCACGAGGGTGAACAGCGCCGAGGAGAGCGCGTTGAGGATGGCGTATCCGCCGGCCTTGTCGCCGGTGGACTCCATCCGCATCATGCCGATGAGGCTGGCCAGTTGCGCGGAGGCGGTGGACGCGACGCCGGCTTCCGGCTCGCCTCCGGCCGCGTGCATCACGAGGTTGGTGGGCAGGTAGTTGCGCATCAGCCGGTCATGCGGCGGCCCGATGAGGAAGCGGCCGCACAGCATGTCGAGCGGCTCGCCTTCGCTGTCGTTCTCGCTCACCACCCAACCGGCGGGTGCAAGATGCTCCTGCGTCGGCGCCGGTGGGGCTCCGCTGCCGTCGTGGAGCACATGGGGGCCGCCGCTCGGCAGCAGCACGATGTCTCCCCCGACCAGCTCCCGCACGGTCCCGGAATCCGGATCCTCGATGATGGCCCGGCCGCGGAGCACGACATGGTAGGGGATCTCGTGCACGGCGGACCGGTCCCACGCGACGCGCCATGGCGCGCCATAAGCGCAGCGTACCTCGAGCTGGCCCTTGACCGTGATCATCTCGAGGAGGCGGCTCAGCCAATCGATGTCGGACATGGGACCTCCCGACCCTGAATTGCCGAACGCCCCGCGCCCGCCACGCCGTCCTCGTGTCGGGGATCGCGCCGCACGGCCGGCGGCTCGGGCGCGCGGCGCCCCTTCACGCGAGGAGCTTCCGGTAGATGACGAAGCCCGAGCGCTCGGCGATGCGGTCGTAGAGCTGCATCGCGGTCTGGTTGGTTTCGTGCGTCGACCAGTAGAGGCGCGGCGCGCCCTCACCCTTCGCATGCGCGGTCACATGCTCGATCAGCGCGCGGCCGGCACCGCTTCCGCGCGCGTCCGGAGCCACGAACAGGTCCTGCAGATAGCAATAGTCGCCGGTCGTCCAGGTCGACCGATGGTAGAGCCAGTGCACCAGCCCCATTGCCCGCTCGCCGACCATGGCGAGCGCTGCGTGCATCGGCTCGGCCGGGTCGAGGAAGCGGGTCCAGGTCCCGCGCGTCACGTCCGCCGGGATGTCGACCGCATAGAAGCGCTGATAGGCTTCCCACAGGGGCAGCCAGGCCTCGAAATCGTCCTTCGTGACGGCCCTGATGACGGCGGCTTGCATCGGATACTCCCCGGAAAATGGATTGGCCTCCCCGCGCGACCGACCGGCCGGAAGGGAGGGCGATGCGCCGCCCTTCAAGGGCCGGGGACTGCGGCCTCCTGCATGGCGCTCAGCCCTTGAGCGGGGTGACGCCGTATTTTTCATAATAGCTGCTCCGGATTTCATCCTGGCTGCGCGGCGGCCGGGCGAAGACATGGGCGGGAGACAGCAACGGGGCGATCGCGCTGATCTCGACCTTCACGACATGGTCGACCGGATATTCCGGCCCGTTGGTGGCCCGGACCCAGTCGGCGATCGGCCGCGCTTCCGCGTCGTCGGGCGCGAGGACCGTGGCGCGCCCCGTGAAGCGATAGCCGCGCCTTGCGAAGATATCGACGACGTTGATCTCGATCGCCGGATTGCGCCTGAGGTTCGAGATCGTGCGGGGCGAGGCTATGTCGGCGAAGAACAGGCCGCCGTTCCTGACCGTCAGCGACGCCTTGGGTGAAAGGCTGGGCGTTCCGTCCGCATTGACCGTCGCGACGAACGACAGGATCGCGCGGGCGATCACGGCCTCGGCATCCTCGGGGATCTTGACCAGGGACATGTCCGTCCTCCCTTACCGCGCCGTCACGTCGAGGCCGCGCTGCACGCCGGGACGCGCGAGCCCGCGGTCGAGCCAGGCCTGGACGTTGGAGAAGCGATCGAAGCCGACGAGCGCGCGCGCCTCATAGAAGCCGATCAGGTTGCGCACCCAGCCGAGCAGCGAGATGTCAGCGATACTGTAGTCGCCGCCCATCACCCAGTCGCGGTCTTCGAGGCGCCGGTCGAGAACGCCGAGCAGGCGCGCGGATTCGGCCGCGTAGCGGTCGCGCGGGCGCTTGTCCTCATAGTCCTTGCCGGCGAACTTGTTGAAGAAGCCGACCTGCCCGAACATCGGGCCGACGCCGCCCATCTGCCACATCACCCACTGGATCGTCTCGTAGCGGGCGTTCGGATCGGTCGCGAGGAACCGCCCGGTCTTCTCGGCGAGATAGAGCAGGATCGCGCCCGACTCGAACAGCGCGAGCGGCGTGCCGCCCGGCCCGTCGGGGTCGTAGATCGCGGGGATCTTCCCGTTGGGGTTGAGCGCGAGAAAGGCTGGATCGTGGCTTTCGTCCGCAGTGATGTCGATCCGGTGCGGCTCGTAGGCGAGGCCCGTCTCCTCCAGCATGATCCCGACCTTCACGCCATTGGGCGTGGGCAGCGAGAAGAGCTGCAGCCGGTCGGGAAACTGCGCCGGCCAGCGGTCGAAAATGGGATGGTCGAGCGTCACCTGATACCTCCTGGACATACCTTACCCGGCCCTCCCCGCGCCGACGCGGGTCCGGCCATCATGCTTCACACGCCGCCCCTTCCGTGCTCCACCGGCAGGCATTGCCAGACATCGCCGCGTCGATCCGCTTGTCCGTCGGCTTCGGCGTCTTCCCGATCCCATCCTGCGCAAGCCTGAGCGAGCCCGCCCTTACGGACGAACGCGGATGACCGTCTTGCCCGGCCGGCGCTCGGTCGGGTTGAAGGCGGCGACGGCATCGTCGAGCGAGGCGATCGTGCCGATGTTTGTCCTGAGACGCCCGTCGCGCACGCGGTTGATGATCTCGGTCAGTTGCGCGCGATCAGCCTCGACGACGAAGTCGATCGCGACGCCGTCCTTCGGATGCTCCTCGATCGGCCCGACGATCGAGACCATCCGGCCGCCGGCCCGGACGAGCCTGGCGGACCGCTTGCCGATCTCGCCGCCGATCAGGTCGAGCACCAGATCGACCTCGCCGACGGCCTCGAGGGCCTCGTTGTCGAGATCGACGAACTCGTTCGCGCCGAAGCCCAGCGCCGCGTCGCGGTCGGCGGCGCGTCCGGTGCCGATGACGTAACCGCCCAGCTCGCGCGCGAGCTGGGTCACGATCGATCCGACCGCACCGGCGGCGCCGTGGGCGATGATCCGCTGGCCGGGCTCGAGGCGGCCGTGGATCACGAGACCCTGCCACGCCGTCAGGCCCGAGATCGGCAGGCTCGCGCCCGCGGTGAAGTCGACGTCACCGGGCAGCGGCGCGAGATTGCGCGCCTCGATCGCGATATATTCGGCGAGGCTTCCGTCCCGGTACCAGTCGGCGAGCCCGAACACCCGCTGTCCGATCGACAGGCCGGTCGTTCCATAGCCGAGCGCGGTGACGACGCCGGCGAGTTCATGGCCAGGGATCGAGGGCGTCCGGTCGCGGTCGAGGCGATCGGTCCAGGTCGAGGGCCAGTCAAGCTCGGTGTTGACGAAGCCCGAGGCGTGGATTCGCACGACGACGTCGTTGATGGAAGGCTGCGGATCGGGCCGCTCCATCAGCGTCATCCCCTTCATGCCCGCGGCCTGGTCGGTTACCACGATTGCCTTCATTGGAAGTCTCCTTGGGTCTTCTGATCGATCGAATAGCGGTGGCGATCGCGTGGCCGATCAGGGGCGAACGCGGATGATGGTCTTGCCGCTGACCCGCCCGGCCGGATTGAAGGCCGCGACCGCGTCGTCGAGGACCGCGATCGTGCCGATGTGGGGCCTGAGCCGGCCGTCGCGCACCCGGTCGATGATCTCGCCGAGCTGCGCGCGGTCGGGCAGGACGACATAATCGATCGTGACCCCGTCTTTGGGTCGCGCCTCGGTCGGCCCGGCGATCGTCACGAGCTTGCCTCCGGGCCGGACGATCCGTGCGGACCGCGTCGCGATCTCGCCGCCGATCACGTCGAAGACCATGTCGACGCCGCCTGCGTCCTCCAGGGCATCACTCTCGAGATCGATGAATTCGTGGGCGCCGAACTCGAGCGCCCGCTGGCGGTCGGCAGCGCGACCGGAGCCGAGGACATAGGCGCCAAGCTCACGCGCAAGCTGCGTGACCATCGAGCCGACGGCGCCGGCGGCGCCATGGACGAGCACCGCCTGCCCCGCCTCGAGGCGGCCATGCTCGACCAGCCCCTGCCAGGCGGTGAGGCCCGGCATCGCCACGGCGGCGGCTGTGGCGAAGTCGACATCACCCGGCAGCGGCGCGAGATTGCGCGTCTCGATGGCGATATATTCGGCGAGCGAGCCGCTGCGATAGGAGTCCGTGAGACCGAACACGCGCTGCCCGATCGACAGCCCTCTCGCACCATAGCCGAGCGCGGTGACGACGCCCGCCAGTTCCTGGCCCGGTATCACCGGCGTCCGGTCCCGGCCGAGGCGGTCGGTCCAGGTCGAGGGCCAGGTCAGCTCGCCCGAGGTGAAGCCCGAGGCATGGACCGCGACGACGACGTCGTTGATGCCCGCCTCCGGCAAGGGCCGGTCCGCAAGCGTCATCCCGCCCGTTCCGGCGGCCTCGTCCGTCACCACGATCGCTTTCATCTGCCACCTCCTTGGGCCGCGCCCCGGACGTTACGGTCAGCGGTCGGCGAAACGGCCTGCCGTGGCCGCACGAACGCGACGCCGTGCTCAGCGAACTAACCAGCCGCGGCATCTCTTCGGTTACACGCGCGCGCCGATTTTTTTGGGCACCCGCATCGTCGCGGGGCGCACCGCAAGGCCCCGGCGCCGCTGCCCGCGCAATCCGGCCATCCGCGCCGGAGACCGGCCTTCACCGCCGGCCGGGCGCCGGCATCATAGCATGATCGTCGATCGAGCGCGTCGCAGACCGGGCGATCCCCCGCGTCAAGGAGGCGGTGCTCGTGTGGTCACCGGGGGATAGGCGCCTCCCCCGGTTCCGTCGTTCGAGCGGATCAGGCGTGGATGGTCTCGCGACCCGCCGCATCCGGGTAATATTGCGGCGCCTCGCGACGGTCGAACATGGCATAGTCGCGCACGATCCGGGCGCCGCGGATGCGGCTGCCGTCCGGCACCATCGCGGACTTCGCGAATTCGATCGCCGACGCCTGATCCTTCCACGCGCAGAGCAGGAGGATGGCGCCCGGCTTGTACGCGCTCTCGAACACATCCCAGGAAACGCAGTCGCCATAGGAATTGAGGTCGAAGCCGAGAAAGAGCGCAATCTCCTGCGGATCCTGCGACGCGACCCATTGCGGGTCCTGCTCGGCGTCGATGAGGGTGACCGCGGTCCCGCCGCCCGTCTCGGTCTCGTCGAGCCGCTGCCCCCTGAGCGTGCAGCCTTCGGGGATCGCGGTGTCATGGGTGACCTCGCCGACGCGGAAACGATAATCCTCGAGGATCTCCGACCGCCCTTTTTCCTGCGCCTCTGCATGGATCCGGCGCGTCCGCCACCGGACCAGGGACTTCTCGTCGCGCCAGGTCGAGAGCGACATCAGCCAGCCCTTGCGCAACAGGCTCTTGTAGAGGGGGCCGTCGATATAGCCCGGCATGGTCCCAAGCTCGGGCATCAGGCTCGCCGCGAGCGCGGCATGGGCGTCGTGTTTCTCCGCCCGGGGCAGCATTTCGAAGAGCACCGAAAACATCAACCATCTCCTGATAGACCCGCAAAAGCAGCTCATCCGGAACACGGTTCGATCAGGTCTCCCGTTACAGGATGGCGCGCGATCGATATCGGTATCGAGCCGGACCGGCGGCATGCCACCGGCCGATCGCGCGCCGGGCCTGTCTCTCAGGCTGGCTTCAGCTCTTGGACTTCAGGTAGCGGACGAAGCCGAGCACATCGTCCGGGTTCAGCCGGCCGATCGCACGCGTCGAATAGACGGCGGTCACGATCCGGCCCTCGGCGTCGAGGATGAAGCCCGTCGCCTGGAGGCAATAGGGCTTCTCGTTGATCGCGGCGCCGGTGACGGCGGAAACCGCCTTCGGGTCCGCGCCGTACCCGACGGGGAAGCTGAGGTGGTGCTTTCCGACCAGCGTTTCGGAGGTTTCGCGGTCGTCGGCAGAGACCGAGATGACCTTGATATGCTCCCGCGCGAATTCGTGCTTGGCCGCCTCATACGCCGCGAGCTGCGCGTTGCAGTAGGGGCACCAGGCGCCGCGATGGAACAGGATCACGCCGAACCCGCCAGCCAGGTCGCCCGGCAGGTGAACCTCGCCGCCGCCGGCGCGCGCGAAGGTGAGCGTGGGAAAGACGTGTCCGTTTTGCAGCATGACGATGATACTCCAGGTGCGAAAGCGACGGCGCCGAGGGCGCCCGAGCAGGTCCGGCAGTGCCGGTCTTCAGCTCTTCGAGGATTTGACGTGCCGGACCAGCTCCAGGACGTCGCCGGGGTAGAGGCGCGTGATCGGGACGCTGGACGAGATCGCCGTCACGATGCGATCGTCGACGGCGTCATAGGTCGAATAGACCGCGAACTGGATCCGGCCCTCGGGATCGAGGACGAACCCGGTGGCCTCGAAATAGACGCCGTCCTCGTTGATCGGAACGCCGGTGACGGCGGACACCGCGCGCACGTCGGTGCAATAGGCCACCGGAAACGCGAGCTTGTGGCTCTCGACGAGCGCCTCCGAGGTCTCGCGCTTGTCGGCCGAGATCGAGACGACCTTGATGCCCTCGCTGAGGAGCTTGTCCGCGTCTCGCGAGAAATCGTCGAGCTGGGCCACGCAGACCTCGCTCCACGCCCCCCGATAGAACAGGACCACCCCGAAGCCGCCGGCAAGGTCTGCGGGCAGATGAATCTCGCCGCCGCCGGCGCGCGGGAAGTCGAGCGACGGGAAGATGTCATTGGCTTGCAGCATCATGGGTGCGCTCCTGGTTTCACGTCTCTCGCGGTCAAAGCGCCGAATGATCCCGGACGGCGTCTTCGAGCGCCGGCTTCAGGCCGGCAAAGCGTTCGTCGAGAGCCGTTGGATCCGCGCGGTTGAGCGCGATCATCTGGAGGCGGGCCTCGCCCCCTCGGACGACGTCGTGCCGGCCGGCCTCGATGGCCTCGACGATCGCCTCGGCGACGGCGGAGGCCGGCTCGCGCGAGAAGCCAAGCTCGGCCCCTGCCCGGTTCGTCCGCATCATCGGAGTGTCTGTCCCGCCGGGATAGACCGTCAGGACATGGACGCCCTCGCCTTTGAGCTCGCGCCGCAGCGCTTCGCCGAAATGGGCGAGTCCCGCCTTGACCGCGGCATAGGTCGCGTAGAACGGCGCGCCGACGAGCGCGATGCCGGAGGAGACGTTCACCACCACGGCGTCCCCGCTGGCGCGCAGCGCCGGCAAGGCGGCCCGCGTCAGCAGGATCGGGGCGATGAGGCCGACATCTATCATCGCGAGCAGCTCTGTCTCGTCGATCGTCTCCAGACGCCCGGCCCTGACGCCACCGGCATTGTTCACGAGCATATCGAGGCCGCCCAGCGCGGACAGGGCCAGATCGAGCGTAGCGGCGCGCCCCTCGTCCGTGGCGACATCGGCCGCGATCCCGTGAACCGCGGCGCTGATCGGATGCAGCGTCCGGACCGCTTCGGCGACCACATCCGGGCGCCGGCCGCTGATCGCGACATGAGCGCCCTTCAGCAGCAGGGCGCGCGCAAGCGCGAGGCCGATGCCGCTCGACCCGCCGGTGATGAGGACGCGCTTGCCGTTGATCTTCATGCCTCGTCCCCCTCCACACCCGCCGGATGCTGGTGACGGAGATGGATCGCGGCGACGTGCCGCTCGTGGAGCACGGTCGAAGGCGTTTCGCCCGGCGGATAGTTTGACGGGAAGGGCGCGCGCCCGGTCTCTTCGAGCAGGAGCGCCACCTTCATCGGATTGGGTGTCGGGTGAAAATGGAAGCGGATCATGAGGCTCTCCATTCGGCGCCGGGCCGGTCGAGGCTGGTCTGCGGATAGGCCCGCGGATGCAGGAGGAGATTGGCCTCGCGCGGCGCGGCCGGGGGCCGTGCGACGCGCCCGTCCGCCGGGAGACCAGCATAGGCGCGCGCCAGGCGGCAGACCGTCAGCCAGCGGTCGCGTTCTAGCTCGGCATCCGCGAGCGCGCGGTGCGCGCGCCTGCGCCCGGCGAAGCGGTCGCCCGCGGACGCCATGATCTGGCGGCTCGCGCGGTGGACTTGCGATGAGGACAGCGCCGGCGCGAGAAGCGCCGTGGCAAGTTCGAGGAGGGCCGCATCGGTATCGGTGACGCGGATGGCGTGGCGCGGCAGCCCGCCCGCGCGCAGGAGCCGGCTCATCCACCTGGCATCCCAGGAAGGCGCGCTCGCCAGGACCTGATGGCCGGCGAGTTCATCGACGAGGTGCCGTGCGACGAGGGGCGCCGCCACGCCTTCGCGGGCCAGTTGGGCGCGCGAGATGCCATGGATTTCCTCGGCGGCCGGGTTCCAATCCGTCCACCCGTCGATCGGCGCGATGAGGAAGGAGGCCGACCGGCCGTCCTCGAAGACCCAGGCAACCTCGATCGGATAGCCATGCCGTCCGAGCGAGGATGCCTCGAAATCGATGAACGCTCGCATGATATACAACCTTCTTCCGTCTCGGATCACGCCGCCATGACCTGGCCGCACGCCATCCGGCTTGCGCACTCGCCGGTGGGCAACCCTCTTACCGCTCGACGGCGCGCTATGGTTACAGTCCGCCTCCGAAACGCCTCGACGCCAGGCCTCTCGAAGCATCGGGAATCCGCGTCCGTGATGCCCCCATTGTAACCGATGCCGCGCCAGCCCGTGTGTGGAGGGAGGGCGGTGCAAGGACGGCGGGCGACACCATGGTCCGATTGACCCGGGACGAGGAGAATTTGACATCATCATGGACGTTGCGGCCCATCCGAGACCTGTAGCCACCGACACGTCCACCGAGGACCAGCGCTTGCGCTATGCGGGCGTGCGGGCGCTCAGCGTGGACCTCGTGGCGCCGCTCTCCGATGCGGACGCAAGCGCGCAATCCATGCCCGACGCATCGCCGGCCAAATGGCATCTCGCGCACACGAGCTGGTTCTTCGAGACCTTCATCCTTCGCGGACATGTGCCCGGCTACAGGCTGTTCGACGAGCGCTGGGCCTATCTCTTCAACAGCTATTACGAAGCCGAGGGCGCGCGCCATCCGCGCGAGCGGCGGGGATTGCTCACCCGCCCCAGCCTGCCCGAGATCCTGTCCTATCGGCGCCGGGTTGACGAGGCGATCCTCGAAGCGATGCCGCTGATCCTCGAGCGCTGCCCGGACCTGCTCGAACTTGGGTTGAACCACGAGCAGCAGCACCAGGAATTGCTGCTCACCGACGTAAAGCACCTCTTCGCGCAAAATCCGCTCGGCCCGGCCATGTGGCCGGGAGCGCCGTTCGGGAAGTCGCATCACGTCAGCACGGACATCGTCTGGCACGCCGGCCGGACGGGGCCGGTGGACATCGGCTTTGCGGATTCGGATTTCGCGTTCGATTGCGAAGGGCCGGCGCATCGTCACTATCTCGCCCGTCATGCGCTCGCCGATCGGCCGATCATCAACGCAGACTGGCTGCGCTTCATCGAAGACGACGGCTATGCGACAGCCTCGCTCTGGCTGTCCGACGGCTGGGCATGGCTGAAGAGAGAGGCCATCGCCGCCCCGCTCTACTGGCGGCGCACGCCCGACGGGTGGGAGAATTTCACGTTGGCCGGCTGGCATCCGGTCGATCCGTCGGCCCCGGTCACGCATGTGAGCTTCTACGAGGCGGATGCGTTCGCCGCCTGGGCCGGCGCGCGCCTGCCGACCGAGCAGGAATGGGAATCGGCGGCCCTCCCCCACAATCCGCTGCTCGGCATCCAGCTCGACGAGGCGGGCGCCGTCCATCCCGAGTTCGTGCCCGGAACCGACGGGATCAGCTCGCTGTTCGGCAATGTCTGGGAATGGACCTCGTCGGCCTATCGGCCCTATCCGGGCTACCGCGCGGCGCCGGGCGCCGTCGGCGAATATAACGGCAAGTTCATGAGCGGGCAGCTTGTCCTCAAGGGCGGCAGCTGCGCCAGCCCGCGCGGCCATCTGCGCGCCTCCTACCGCAATTTCTTTTACCCTCATCAGCGCTGGCAGTTCACTGGCGTGCGCCTGGCAAAGGACCTCTGACATGGCGATGCATGCCGATCTCAAGCTCGTGGAACAGGATGAAGGCGGGGTCGATCTCGCCTTCCGGGCCGAGGTGCTCCAGGGCCTGTCGGAGCGGCAAAAGGCGATCCCGGCGCGCTGGTTCTACGACATGACGGGATCGGAGCTGTTCGAAGAGATCACGCGGCTGCCCGAATATTACCCCTCCCGCGTGGAGACCCGGCTTCTCGAAACCCATGGAGGCGAGATCGCGGAGCTCGTCGGTCCGGGCGTCGTGGTCGTGGAGTTCGGTTCCGGAAGCTCGGTCAAGACGCCGTTGCTCCTGCGCGAGCTGACGTGCACCGCCTATGTGCCGCTCGACATCTCCGGCGAATTCCTTCGCCAGTCGAGCCGGCAGCTTGCCGCGAAATTCCCCGAGCTTGCGATCCTTCCGATCGAGGCGAATTTCATGCAGCCGGTCCGGCTTCCGGGCTCGGTCCCCGACGTGGCGAGGCTCGGCTTCTTCCCCGGCTCGACGATCGGCAACATGGTCCCCCAGACCGCGATCGACCTCTTGCGCTCGATGCGGGACACGCTGGGCGACCGCTCGCAAATCCTCATCGGGATCGACCGCCACAAGGACGTCGATCGCCTCGTCGCCGCCTATGACGATGCCCAGGGCGTCACCGCGAGGTTCAATCTCAATCTACTCGACCGGATCAACCGCGAGCTCGAAGGCACGATCCCCTGCGAGCGGTTTCGCCATGCCGCGCGGTGGAACCCCGAATGGTCGCGCATCGAGATGCACCTCGAGGCGCTCGACGATCTGAGCTTCACGGTCTGCGGCCGGGCGGTCCGGATGCGCCGGGGCGAGACCATCCATACCGAGAACAGCCACAAATACACGCCCGACCAGGCTCGATTGCTGTTGCAGGCGAGCGGATGGACCCCGATCGAAACCTGGTCCGATCCGGCGGACGATTTCATGCTGGTCCTCGCCGACGCGACGCTGCATCGTTCGGCGCCCTGACCGGAGCGTCGTCGTCCCCATCCAGCCACTTCGACACGAGGACATCATGGACAAGCAACGCGTGAAGCAGACGATGCTCGACCTCGAGCAGCAGCAGTTCAACGCCTCCCGCGAGGAATATCTCGCATTCGTCTCGTCCGCTCGCCTCGACCGGACCGAGCCGATCGAGAATGACGAGCAGGCGCAGGCCGAGTTCGCGAGCGACCTGTCGGAAGCGTTCGACCAGCCGGTCCACGCGCACGCGGACAAGATCGCGAAGCTTCGGAAGATCGATTTCGGTCCGAAGCGCACCGTCGAGGAAGGCGCGATCGTGAAGATCAGGGACCGGTGGTTCGTCATCGCGGTCGCGACGGACCGGTTCGACTGCGACGGGATCGAACTTATGGGCGTGTCGGTCGAGGCGCCGCTCTTCGAGGCCATCGAAGGCAAGTCCGCGGGCGATGGCTGTTCGTTCAACGGCCGCGACTTCGTCATCGACCTCGTCGAATAGTGCCACGCGGGCGAGCGCACCCGGACCGGCATTTCGCGCGATCGGCGGCCTGCCATGCGATGGCCGCTCACGGCCGGGGATGGCACGGGAGGTGAGGATGATCGATGCGCTCGGATCGAAACTGGGAGCGTTGACGGCCGCGTCGCTGACGGACGCGTGTGGCCGCCTGTTCCGGCACAGGATGCACATCCTCGGCCTCGTCTCGCCGACGCCCGGTCGGGTGCTGTTCGGCCGCGCCGCCACCATCCGCTACATGCCGTACCGGCAGGATTTCGCCGAGGCGGAGAAGCCCGGTTTCGCGCGCTTCTTCTACGAGGCGATAGCAGACGCCTCCGAGGAAACCGTGCTCGTGCTCGACAATCCGGGGCTCCCCGACACGTCGATCGGCGGTGGCGTCAAATTCTCGCGATTGCACAATCACGGGGTGGCAGGCCTCATCACCGACGGGAGGCTCCGGGATTTTGCCGAGCTGGCCACCTATGGCCCCGCCTTCTATTGCGGTGGCGAGGCCGTCCAGGCCGGATCGGAGACGCTGATGCCGGTCGCCGCGAACGTGCCCGTCAGCCTGCGCGGAACGACGATATTCCCCGGCGACTATATCTACGCGAACGCGGTGGCGGCGATCGTCATCCCCGCTGCCTCGATCGATCGGGTCATCGAGCTCGCGAGCGAGATCGAGCAGGAGGACAAGGCGTTCGTCGAAGCGATCCGCGCCGAGGATCCCCGCACGATCCTGCGGCGCGGCAGCGAGGAACGATGATGCCCGTGCCCGGCTCCTATTCGGCGTCCGCCTTGGAGCGCCGGTAGGTCGAGGGATCGCTGCCATAATGCTCGCGGAAAAGCCGGCTGAAATGGCTGCGGCTGCTGAAGCCCACCGCGACGGCGATGCGCTCGACCCGGATGCCGGTGGTGAGCAGAAGCCGGTGGGCAAGGTTCAGACGGACCCGCGCGACGAAATCCATCGGCGTCACGTCGAGCGCGTTCTTGAACTCGCGCGCGAAGGCGGAGCGGCTCATGCCGGCTTCCTTCGCCAGGCTCGTGACGGAATGCGCCGCCGCGGGCCGGTCGAGCACGGCGGCGATCGCACGGCTCACGCGCGCATCGTGGAACATGGCGGGCGCGGTGCCCGCCATGCGGCTCGTCTGGAAATGCCGGCGCAGGAGCACGACGAGGCAGGCCTTCATGAGCGCGCTGGTGAGCGCGCGCGTGCCTTCGGTCGGCGCCGCGACCTCCTCGAGCAGCGTGGCGAACGCCGCCGAGACGACGGTGACGTCCGAGAGATTTTCCGACACCGGGCGCGTCAGGCTCTGCAGCGGGCCATAGGATCCGCTCGGATCGGGCACGACGGCCCCGCATGCGATCCGCAGGGTGGCTTCCTTGCCGTCCGTCACATCGACGAAGAGCATGCCGTCGCGAACGGGCGTGCAGGCGTCCGCCGCCATCCGGCTCTCGCGGGTGTTCCTCGATGTCGCCAGATGCTGCATCACGCCCGGCGGCACGATCAGCATCGAGCCGGGGCCGGCCTCGACGGGTTCGCTGTCCCCGATCGTGAGATGAAGCGTCCCCTCGAGAATATGGTGGACCTCGATCGCGTCGATGGGCGGAAATATGAGCGCGACTTCGTCCCCGATTTCGCAGATCGCGAAGGCCTCGATCTCGACCGCAAGCGCACCGAGCAGCGCATCGAGTGTCGACGTTGCCATTGATTTATCCTTTCACCCCGAAGTCTTTGTTCAATTTCGCAATTCCAGACGCTCCGTTGCCCGCCGAAATCTTACCACTCGCGGTCCGGCATTGTCTTGCCGGCCGATTGATGGATCCTCGATTGTCGGTTGAGCGGCGCCTGCGCGCGCCGGATCGGCCGGCGATCGGATCAGGATCGCGCCCGATCCCGCGCGATCCTCGCCCCCGCCCCTTTCGGCCCCCTTCCGCCTGCGCTCATCCTTTCGCGTAAGGATAGGGGCCGCCACGCGCGATGGCGGCTTTGTAGGCCGGGCGCGCCTGGAAGCGGCCGACCCATGCTGCGAGGTTGGGCAAGGCCGAGACGTCGGCGAAGTTCACGGCAAGCTCGCCGACGAAGCTCATCTGCACGTCGGCGGCCGTGAGCGCATCGCCCAACAGATAGTCCCGCCCCTCGAGCCGGCCGTTGATGTAGCCGAGATTGAGATCGAGTTCATAGTCGACCCGCCGGCGCAGCGGCGTCGCCATCTTGCCGAAGCTGTTGGCGATCGGCAGCATCACGAACGGGAGAGATGCGGACCCTTCGGCATAGTGCAGCCAGTGCACATAGTCGTCATAGTCGCTGCTGCCGGCCTTGGGGCACAGCCGCCCGCCGCCGTAATGGCGCACGACATAGTCGACGATGGCTCCCGATTCCGCGATCGCGCGGCCATCGTCGGTGATGACCGGCGACTTCCCGAGCGGATGGACGCCGCGAAGCTCGGCCGGCGCCATCTTGTGCGCATCGCGCCAGTAGAACTGGATCTCGTAAGGCACCGCGAGTTCCTCGAGCAGCCAGAGTATCCGCTGCGATCGGGATTCGTTCAGGTGATGGACCGTGATCATGGCAGCCGCCGGCTCTGCGTGAAGGCGTGTCAGAAGACGTCGTGCCAGACGCACCGGACCCCGGCGTCGCGTTCGGCCACCCGGTCGACATGCCGCGCGACCGAAGCCTTGGCCGCTTCGAACCCGTCCTCGCCGGCGCCGACCAGCCGCAATGTCAGGCTGTCGCCGTCGGCGGTCATGACGAGCTGCGCGCCCGGCAGCTCGACCTCGGCCGTCAGCGTGTCAAAGCGAACGGGATAGGTGTGCTTCCACGCCCTTGCCAGCTCCGTCAGATAGCGACTGGATTCGAGGGTCGCGATGCGCGCTTGGGCTTCGGGCAATGCATGTCTCCGGATTAGGACGCTTTTGCCCCTACTCGGGCCAGGTCCCTCCGGAGTTACATCAATGGCGCGTCCCGTCGGGCGCCGCGGACCAATCCGGCGAAATGATCTCGACGTACGTCCTGCGCCGCCGCCCGAGCAATGCCAGCACGCGCTCCGACGCCCGTTCGAGCTGCTTGCGATCGTCGAAGAGCTCGATCGTGTAGGCGCCGCGCGCGAATATCCGCAATTCCTCGGGCGCCGCCGCGGCGAGGTCGGCCGGCCAGCGGCACAGGAGGACATAGGGCCAGTCGACTGCCGGCGGAGCGTAATGCGCGATCGCGACCTGCTCGACCTGGAGCGTGGATGGGCGCGTATCGAGCAGATCCGGCGCGCACGGCGCGTCGCGCTCCTGGTCGAGGAACAGCTCCAGCTCGTGCTGTTCCTCGATGGTTTCGACCAGGATCGCATGATAGCGGCCCGGCACCAGCTCGGGCCTGCGGAATTCGGACGGTATCCTGAGCATCACGATGTCGGGCATGGCGCTGATCGGACGCGGATAGATGGCGCGGTCGCGGGCGACGGTGCCGCTCAGTGAGACCATATTCGCTCCAGCCCCTCTCTCCGTCGCGACGATCTGCCCATCGGCTTCCAGAGCGCGGATAGCTGAAAGGGCGCTCGCCGTCCCGACGTCACCTGCCGCTCGCCACGCAGCACGCGCCTCCGATCTCTCGACCGAATGGGCGCCACGCTTCAATGGCCGCACAACCTTCACGCGCGCTCCCCCCTTTTCGTTACGTCGCCCGCGCAAAGCGGGGGCGCGGCAGCCACCCTATCCGCTCCGAAACGGAACACACTGCCCTAATGCTGTGGTATATCCACACCGTTACCGGCCACGAGCGGGCCTGAGCAAAGATGGACGCGACGGCACGGCAAGGGAGCGCGGGCGACCCGCTCGGGGTTCCCGCCGGCCGTTTGCCGATCGAGCCGGGCTGTAACGCGCGGGCGACCTTCGTCGTGTTGTCCATTGCGACATGGCCTTGTCGCCGATTGCGCCACCGATTGCTCGGCGGTTCGGTGCCGGGCCGTGGGACGCGCCGATCCGACGGTCCGCGAGATCGTCGAACCAGAGATTGCGAGAGTGGCAGGCGATGACCGACGAATATCAACTCCAGCGCTTCGTCGATGCCCAGTCGGGCGTCTATGACACGGCGATCCGGCAGCTGCACAAGCGGGTGCTCGATCCGGCCTGGATGGCGTTCGTGTTTCCGCGGTTCGTGAACTGCTACCACGATCCGTCTACCGAAGCCTTCACCATCCGGTCGCTCGACGAAGCGCGCGCCTATCTCCTGCATCCCGTGCTGGGTCCGCGGCTGCGCGAGAGCCTCGGCGCGCTCTCGTGGCTCCACGATCTGGATCCCTACGAGGTGCTCACCGAACAGGATCGCCAATATCTCCATTCGTCGCTCACGCTCTTCGCAGAGGCCACGATCGAGCCGCTCATGCGCGAGATGCTCGAAATCTGGTTCGGCTGCCGGGCGGAAGAGGT
Organism: Sphingomonas sp. PR090111-T3T-6A; assembly: GCF_000383095.1. Lineage (GTDB taxonomy): Bacteria > Pseudomonadota > Alphaproteobacteria > Sphingomonadales > Sphingomonadaceae > Solisphingomonas. Next base: position 526,629 of record NZ_AORL01000010.1, on the reverse strand, counting down.
GACGATCACCCAATTGAACCTCCACGCATGACCGGGATCGACCCCGTTCGCCGGCGGGGGCGCTTCATGACGGGCCCGTGCCGAACCGGGCCGGTGCGAACCGAGGAGGGCGTATGGTCGTAACCCGAGGCTTCAGAGGCCGGCCGAGAGCGGACGACACGACACGGTCGCGGGTTCCGCCGGGACAATATGTCACGACGGACTTTCCCGTCCTGACGGCGGGACCGACGCAGCACACCGCGCTCGACGACTGGACCCTGTCGATGCAGCTGGCCGGCCGCCTGCTGGCGCAATGGTCGTGGCGCGAGTTCGAGGCGCTGCCGCAGACGGACATCACGACCGACATCCATTGCGTCACGAAATGGACGAAGTTCGACACGCGCTGGCGGGGCGTCAGCTTCGACGACCTGCTGCGCGCCGCGGGCCTCGATCGGGCGCCGACGGGCTTCGTGATGGTCCATGGCGACGGCGGCTATTCGGCGAACCTGCCGATCGCGGACCTGATCGACGGCAAGGCGATGGTCGCCACGCATTTCGACGGTCTGCCGATCAGCCCGTCGCACGGCGGCCCGGCTCGCCTGCTGGTGCCGCATCTCTATTTCTGGAAGAGCGCGAAATGGGTCCGGCGCATCGCGTTCCGTGAGCAGGACAGTCCCGGCTTCTGGGAGTCGCTCGGCTACCATATCCGTGGCGATCCCTGGCGCGAGCAGCGCTATGACGGAGATTCCTGATGCCGGAACCCGGAACCGGACTCCCGTGGCTCATCGCCACCGTCAGCGATCTTCGATCCGAAACAGCCACCGCCAAGACCATCCTGTTCAACGTGCCCGACTGGCCCGGCCATCTGGCGGGCCAGCACCTCGATATACGGCTGACCGCGGAAGATGGTTACGTCGCGCAGCGCAGCTTTTCGCTCGCGTCGCCGGCGGGAAATAGCCCGACGGTCGAGATCACCGTGCAATATGTCCGGGACGGCGAAGTCTCGCCCTTCCTGCTGGAGGAACTGCGTGTCGGCGACCAGATCGAGCTGCGCGGGCCGATCGGCGGCTATTTCGTCTGGTCGCCGGCCAGCAGGCGGCCGCTGATGCTGATCGCCGGCGGGTCGGGGGTGGTGCCGTTGATGTCGATCCTGCGCACCCGCCGCATCGCCGGAAACGACGCCGAGGCGCGCCTTCTCTATTCCTCAAGGTCGGTCGATCAGATCCTGTATGCGCGCGAGCTGGATCAGATGTCGGCGGCGCCCGGCGGGCCGGCGATCGTCCACACGCTGACCCGCACGACGCCCCCCGGCTGGACCGGCGAGCATGGCCGCGTGGAAAGGGACATGCTGGCCCGCCACGCGATCGACGCTCGGGAGGAGCCCGACATCTTCGTGTGCGGCCCTACCCCGTTCGTGGAGTCGGTCGCGGACCACCTCTTGTCGCTCGGCCATGCGGAGCCTCGAATCCGCACCGAGCGCTTCGGGCCCACAGGAGACGCCGCATGATCGACGAGTCCATGGTCCTCGACGGGAACGCCGCCGCCGGCGCGCTCGAAGCCCTGTTCGCCTTCGACGTCACGACGGCGATCGTCCATTGCGGCCATTGCCGCGTATCGGGGCCGCTCGCCGAACTCCGCTTCTACGGATCGCCGCGAGCAATGGTGCTCCGGTGCAAGACCTGCGGCGAGGTCAACGTCCGGCTTCTCGAAACGGATCGCACGATCAACCTCGACCTGAGCGGCGCGGTCCGGATCGAGGTCCGTCGCCCGACCTGACAATCGCCAAGGAATTCGCCGCACACGTAGCTTTCCGCGCGCTCCGCGCGGATGTCCCAGGCCCGGAGCGGCGTGGCCGGCGCGCCACGTCGATGCGGCGCCACGCCGGAGGATGATATGCCCAGCCAGAATTTCATGTTTGCCGGTTCCGATGGACGCGAGGTCGCGGGAACGCTGGAACCGCCGGCGACGACGCCGCGCGGCTGGGCGATCTTCGCCCATTGCTTTACCTGCGGAAAGGATAGTCTCGCCGCGACCCGCATTGCGCGCGCGCTGGCGCGTGAGGGCATCGGCGTGCTTCGCTTCGATTTCGCGGGCAGCGGAGGACCCAAATCGGCACCGGCGCACCCGCTGTACGCCACGAACGTCGGCGACCTCGTCGACGCCGCCCGGGCGATGGCGGCCGCGGGCATGCCGCCGTCGCTCCTCATCGGTCACAGCCTTGGCGGCACCGCCGCGATCGAGGCGGCTGGCGCGCTGCCCGGGATTGCGGCGGTGGCGGCCATCTCGGCGCCGGCCGACGTCGAGCATGTGCTCACGCAATTCGCGGCCGCGGATCTCGAACGCATCGAGGCCCAGGGCGAGGCCGAGGTGGAGATCGCAGGCCGCCCCTTCGCCATCCGCCGCGCCTTTCTGGACGACGTCAAGGCGCGCGACGTCGAAGCGCATGTGGCGACGCTCCGCCGCCCGCTGCTCCTTCTCCACGCTCCGCTCGATAACGTCGTCGGGATCGAGCATGCGTCGCGGCTCTTTGTTGCCGCCAAGCATCCAAAGACCTTCGTGTCGCTGGACCTGGCGGACCATCTCCTGACCCGGGTCGAGGATGCGAACTACGCGGCGAGCATGATCGCGGCATGGGCGAGCCGCTATCTTCCGAAGCTGGCCGCCGATCTCCCGCAGTTGGAGGTCGCGCAGGGCGTTACGGCGAGCGAGACCGGCGCCGGCAAGCTGCAGGTGGAGATCCGCAGCGGCGGGCATCGGGTGCTGGCCGATGAGCCCGCCCCGGTCGGAGGCCTGGGGAGCGGCCTGTCGCCCTATGAACTGGTGGCAGCCGGGCTCGCGGCCTGCACCGTCATGACGATGCGGCTCTACGCGAACCTGAAAGGTTTCCCGCTCGAGCGCGCCCATGCGCTCGTCGACCATCAGAAGATGCCCGACATGAAGCCGGCGGACCGCTTCACGCGGACGATCACGCTCGAGGGGCCGCTCGACGAGGAGCAGCGCCGGAAGATCCTGGCGATCGGCGACCGGTGTCCGGTGGACCTGACCCTGATGCGCGGTTCGGACGTGCAGACGCGGCTGGTCGAAAACGCGCACGCGGCGTCCCCCGATCGGTAGCCGATCGGTCGTCCCATTCCACACCGGGCGATAGGTGACGGCGGGGCGAGTCGCTCGCCCGGCCGCGCTTTGCAGGTGCGCCCGCATTGGCTCGTGTGCGGTATTATCCACCCCCCGTGCGCTCCCGTCCAAACTTGCCCCTCGCGCCCGCAAAGCAATGGAAACGACTTCATTCACTGGCCATTGTCATCTCAGGACGAACGCGCACGACAAGTTCCTGCGCGCTCCATCCTGTTGGGAAATAAGGTCGTTTTCGGCGACGCTTAGTGTTGGATGCGGTTACGGATCGGAGCAGCCGGCTCAGCTACTGGGCGCGGATTGCCGGGTCTCGTCCAACTGACTCCGACCGGCGCTTTGCTGTTCGGCCGAAGGACGAGGGGTTCGAATGGCCGGACTGTATAAGGGTGCTGCGCCGCGTTCTCCGAGCGGGGCCGATCAGCAAAAGCCGGGAAATTCCATCGACGATCGGTGGAATGGACTGATGATCGCGGCCCAGGGCGGCGACGAGCGCGCCTATGCCCAGCTGATGGGCGAGGTGAGCCAGTGGCTCTCCCGATATTTCCACAAGAGGCTTCCGCCGGCCGCCGCCGAGGACGCCACGCAGGAAGCGCTTCTCGCGATCCACGTCCACAAGCTGAAATACGAAGCCAATGCGCCGATGACGCCGTGGCTGAAGACGATCGCCCGGTTCAAGTGGATCGACCAGCTGCGCGGCCATCTGCGCAGCCCGGACAGCCTCGGCGAAATCGAGGTTCCGGTCCCCGATCACGGTCCCGCGGCGCGGGCGGCAATCCTGCTCGACGCTCTCCTGTCCGAGGTGAAGCCGGCGCAGGCGCAGGTCATCAAACTGGTGAAGCTCGACGGCGCCACCGTCGAGGAAGCCGCGAGCCTGTCCGGCCAGTCGACATCGCTGGTCAAGGTGAACATTCACCGCGGCCTGAAGCGCCTTGGGCAGGTCATTTCCGACTGAATGAAAGCATTTTTACGGCTTCGCGTCTGTAACCGCCTCCCTCCAACCGACGAGTGTTGAATCCGGAAGCGGTGAACATGGAGATTGTCGCGCGAGCGTCGATCCTTCCGTTCACCGCATACTTCGGAGACGAGACAATGGACTTGATCCAGCGCGTAGCTGTCAGCGATCGTCGTAACTTCCTTGCCGGTGCCGGCGTGGTGACGCTCGGCGTCGGCGCGATCGGCATGATGACCGCGCGGGCGGATGCCGCGGGTCGCCCCTCGGACGATGTGGGCGTCATCCAGACCGCGCTCGCCATCGAGCATGAGGGGATCGCCGCCTACCGGATCGCAGGCAAGAGCGGCCTGCTCTCCGCAGGCACGCTCAAGGTCGCGCTCACCTTCATGGGCCATCACCAGCAGCATCGGGACTCGCTCGCCAAGCTCGTCACGCAACTGGGCGGCCATCCGGTCGAGCCGAAGACGGATGCGGATTATATCGCCGACCTGAAGCTCGGAACGCTCAAGTCGGAAGGCGATATCGTGGCGCTCGCAACCACGCTCGAGCGGGGCGCCGCCAGCGCCTATATCGGCCAGATCAACGCGCTGAAGGACCCCCAGATCGCCAAGCTGTTCGGCTCGATCTCGGCGGACGAAGCCGTCCACTGGACGACGCTCAACAACGCCGCCGGAACGCCCATTCCGACCGCCGCCTACCTCTTCGCCTGAGGAGAATCGTGATGCGTCCTTCGCTGTCCCTGGCGCTCCGCCTCAGCACGGCGGCGGCGGCCGGCGTTCTCGCGCTCGTCATCGCCGCGCGCCCGGGCATCGCCGCCGATGACGCGGCGGCAGGCCAGGCGCTGTTCAAGACCAAATGCACCGCCTGTCACTCGGTGGATGCCGATCGGATCGGGCCGCGGCTGCAGAACGTGGTCGGGCGGCCCGTCGCCAGCGTGCCCACCTACAGCTATTCCCCGGCGCTGAAGAAGCTCGGGGGCGCCTGGACTCCGGCCCGCCTCGACCAATGGCTCTCCGGCACCCAGAAGATGGCGCCCGGCAGCAAGATGTATCTGCAGGTCGACGATCCGGCGCAGCGCCGGCTCATCATCGCCTATCTCCAATCAGTGTCCGAACCTTCGGCTCCGGCGGCGAAGAAATAGGCCGGGAAAGGGCGGTGCCGGCGCGTAACGCCGGGATGTGACCACCGCCTCCGCCTTCAGGGATCAAGCCTCCGGTGCCGGATGCGCCGGACCGATGGACTGCGCGTCCGCCCGGTCGTGCCGTCGAAGGACAGAAACGGCGCGCGCATGGAATTCCAGCAGGTCCGGCACTTCCTAAACCTGGCGGATACCCTCAATTTCACCGAGGCGGCCATGCGCAGCGGCGTGTCCCAGCCCACCCTCTCCCGCTCCATCCAGCGTCTCGAGGAAGAGCTGGGCGCCACCCTCCTCTACCGCGACGGGAAGGATACGCGGCTGACGGCGCTGGGGCGCGACATCCAGGCCGAATTCGCGGCGATCGACGAAAGCGAGCGGCGCGTTCTCGCCCTCTCGCAAAACCGCATCCGGGGCCGGCGCGAAACCGTCACGCTGGGCGTCGTCCATACGGTCGCGCCCGCCTTGATCACCGGCTTCCTCTCGCACGCGCTGCGCCAGCTTCCGATGCTCGAGCTGATCCTGCGGCCGGTCGTTCGCGACGAGGCGTCCGAATTGCTGCTCGCCGGCAAGATCGACGGCTGCTTCACCACGGACGCCCCGCCCCGTAATGCGAAGCTCGCCGCGGTGGAGATGCTCGAGGAACGCCTGCTGCTGGCGATGGCCGACCGGCACCCCCTGGCCCAAAGTGCGCAGGTATCGCTCGATGAGCTGGCTGAGCAGCCCTATCTCGATCGGCTTCACTGCGAGTTTCGCGCGCGCGTGAACGGCGCGCTCCAGGAGCGCGCCATCGTGATGATCCCCCGGCTCCGGTCCGAGCGGGAGGATCTGATCCAGCGGGCGGTCGCGGACGGCATCGGCGTGTGCATGCTGCCGGAATTTTCGGCCATCGTCGGCGGCCTCGTGCTGCGCCCCGTCGAGGGGATCGCTCTTACGCGCACCGTCTCCTTCCAGTCGATCGCGGGCTCCGCGACCGCGATGGCGCTCAGGCAGGTCCGGCTGCTGGTCGAACGATACACATGGCACGAACGAGGAACTCAGTGATGACCACGGAAACATTTGACGTTGTGATCGTCGGCGCCGGCTCCGCGGGTTGCGTGGTCGCGAGCTATCTTGCCGAGCATACCGACAAGTCGATCGCGCTGATCGAGGCGGGCAGCACGGATTGGGATCCGTTCGTGCATATTCCGGCCGGTTTCGCGATCATGCTCGCCCATGACCGGAATGTCTGGAAATATGATACGGTGCCCCAGCACGGCACGGTGCGCGCCTATCGCTCGGGCAAGGTGCTCGGCGGCGGCTCGTCGGTCAACGCGATGGCCTATGTCCGTGGCCAGCCGCGCGACTATGCCGGCTGGCAGGCGGCGGTCGGCGATACCGGGAAATGGTCCTACGAGGATCTTCTGCCGGTCTTCATCGCGCAGGAGAACAACGATACCTTCCACGATCCATATCATGGCATCGGCGGCGGCCTGTCCGTCGAGCAGCCGAAGGGGATCAATCCGCTCAACCAATATTGCCTGAAGGCATTCCAGGAATATGGGCTGCCCTTCAACGCCGACTATAACGGCAAGAGCCAGATCGGTGCCTCGCCTGTGCAGTCCACGGTCGGCGATCACCGCCGGTGCAGCGCGGCCGACGCCTATCTGCGTCCCCATCTCGCATCCGGCCGCGTGGCTCTTCTCACCGGCAAGACGGCCGTTCGCGTCCTGATCAAGGACAAGCAGGCGATCGGCGTCGAGCTGGACGGCGATGGCCCCAACACGATCATGGGCAGCGAGATCATCCTGTCGGCGGGCGCGGTCCATAGTCCGACCATCCTGATGCATTCCGGGATCGGACCCGCTGAGCATCTGCTTTCGCACGGCATTGACGTCGTCGTCGATTCTCCCGAAGTGGGCGAGAACCTGCACGATCATCCGATGGTGCCGGTGCGCGCCTATGTTAAGGGCGATCTCGGCTATCAGATGACGGCGATGGGGTTCGGTACGGTCAAGGCGGGCCTTCGCTATCTCGTTACCAAGGATGGCCCGGCGGCCGGCACCGGCATCGAATCGGTGAGCCACTGGAACCCGGCGGACTTCAACGCCGAACCGACGATCCAGTGCTACCATGCCCCGATCATCGCGACGGAAGGCCTGGCGCCCACGGGGCACCGGTCGGGGATCACGCTCGAGACCGTCGTGCTGCAGCCCAAGAGCCGCGGCTCGATCCGGCTCGCGGACCGCTTCCCGACCTCGATGCCGCTGATCGACCCCAACTTCGTCGGGCACGAGGACGATCTCAAGGCCGCCGTCGAAGCGGTCCGCGCCGTGCGCAAGGTCATGACGCAGCCATCGCTGGCCGCGGTGATCGAGGAAGAGCTGGACCCGGACCCACGCCTCCAGTCCGACGCCGAGATCGGCGAATGGGTGAAGCAGGTCGTGACGACGATGTGGCATCCCGTGGGGACCTGCCGGATGGGCCAGGACGAGCGCGCCGTGGTCGACGCGCGGCTCAGGGTCCGCGGCGTCGGCGGGCTGCGCGTGATCGACGCGTCGATCATGCCGAACATCACCAGCGGCAACACCAATGCGCCGACCCAGGCGCTCGCGCGCCACGCCGCGGCGATGCTGGTCGAGGATCTGAAATAGTCCCGGCCTCCGGCGGTGCCACCCGCATGCCGCTTCCCGATGCACGGCTGCATCGAAACTATAGCGAGCGTGCATTGGACACCGTCGGACCCGATCCCCATCTTCGCATCAAGGAATTTGAAGGAGGATAGCATGGCCAAATATGAGAAAAGCGAGGCGGCGATCGCGCAGCTGACGCCCGAGCAATATCGCGTCACGCAGCAGAGCGGGACCGAGCGTCCGGGGACCGGCGAGTATGTGAACAACAAGCAGGCCGGGATCTATGTCGACATCGTCTCGGGTGAGCCCTTGTTCGCGAGCAGCGACAAATATGAGTCCGGGTGCGGCTGGCCGAGCTTCACCAAGCCGATCGAGCCGGCGAACGTCGCGGAGTTGCGCGACACGAGCCACGGCATGATTCGCACCGAGGTCCGCTCGACGCATGGCGACAGCCACCTCGGGCATGTGTTCACGGACGGCCCGCGCGACCGCGGGGGCCTGCGCTACTGCATCAACTCGGCGTCGCTGCGGTTCGTGCCGAAGGCCGAGATGGAGGCCCAGGGCTACGGCGATTATCTGAACCAGGTGGAGGACATTCAATGAGCACCGAACGCGCAGTGCTGGCCGGTGGCTGCTTCTGGGGCATGCAGGATCTGATCCGCAAGATGCGGGGCGTCGTCTCGACCCGCGTCGGTTATACCGGCGGCGACGTGCCCAACGCGACCTATCGCAACCACGGCAGCCACGCCGAGGCGATCGAGATCATCTTCGATCCCGAGCAGACCTCGTACCGCAAGCTGCTCGAATTCTTCTTCCAGATCCACGATCCGACCACGCGCGACCGTCAGGGAAATGATCGCGGATCGAGCTATCGCTCCGCCATCTATTACACGAGCAACGCGCAGAAGGCCGTTGCCGAGGACACGATCGCCGACGTCAACGCGTCCGGGCTGTGGCCGGGCAAGGTCGTGACCGAGGTGGAGCCCGTCGGGCCGTTCTGGGAGGCGGAGCCCGAGCATCAGGATTATCTGGAGCGGATTCCGAACGGCTATAGCTGCCACTTCCCGCGCCCCAACTGGGTGCTGCCGCATCGTTCCGGCGCGGCCGCCTGATCCATGATGTTGCCCGCGGTCCGATGGGCCGCGGGCGTCGGCAGGAGATCGATATGGAGACGGGTCTTGCAGGTCTGCCGGCACCGGCGCTGCGCGACGTGCGGTGGATCGATGAAGACGGCGAGGGAAGCGCGCCCCTCTCGCTCGACGATCTCGGTCACCGGCACCGGATTCTCTATTTCTTCCAGGATTGGTGCCCGGGCTGTCACGCCCACGGCTTTCCGACCCTCGTGAAGCTCGTCGAGGCGCTCGCCGACAGGGATGTCGGCTTCGCCGCGATCCAGACGGTGTTCGAGGGATTCGACGTCAATACGTTCGAGCGCATCCGCGACAACCAGCGTCGTTACGCCTTGCGCATTCCGTTCGGCCATGCCGCGCCCGGGAGCGGCTCGTCCCTGCCTCCCGTCATGGAGGCGTACCGGACCGGCGGGACCCCGTGGTTCGTGGTCATCGCGCCCGACGGCACGGTGGTCGTCGACGGCTTCCAGCTCGACCCGGACGCCTTGGTTCGGGCGCTGCGGTCCATGGCGGCATAGATCGTCACGCCGACGCCGGTGGCAAGCGAGCGCGCTTCGGCCCCGCTTCTCCCCGCGCCACGCGCTTCTTCAGGACGACCGTCGCCTCGCGACGAGGTGATCGATCGAGAGCACGCCCGGTCCGCGCAGCAGCAGGAAGAGCATGAAGCCGGTCCATTGGATATGGTCGGGCCAGGCCGTCGGATAGACGAAGATCTGGATCGTCGCGATCATCCCGAAGAGCCCCAGCACGGAAATCCGGGTCAGGAGGCCGAGGAGGATCAGCGTCGAGCAGCCAAGCTCCATCCCGGCCGCCATATAGGCCGCAAGCTCGGGTGGAAGGACGGGAACCTTATATTCGTCCCGGAACAGCATCAACGTCCCCTGCCAGTCGGACAGCTTCACCAGTCCGGAGCGCAGGAACACGCTGAACGTCGCGATGCGGGCCACCAGCAGCGGAACGCTGAGCGGCACACGGTCGAGCGTGGCGTAGGCGCGATCGACAAGCTTGAGCAGCGAGCTGCCGGTCATGGATCTCCCTTTCAATTCTGGGGTCGGACGCGCGCGAACCGCGACGCGAAAACATGATTGCGGATAACCGACAGGATGTCGGGACCATGCTCCCCGACGGTCGACGCGAACGCATCGTCCGCCGTGGCCCCGTCCATCAGCGCCGTGACGAAGCCCGCCGCCGCGGGCGGGATCGCGTCGACGAGCACGGCGCGCGCCGACCTCCACACGGCGATGGCGCGCGCGGCCGGAGTCATGTCGAGTTCGGCCAGCGCGTGATCGTCGCCCGCGAATATCGCCCATCGGATCTTCTCGACCGGGAAGTCCGAGACCAGGAAGGCCAGCGACGACGGCAGCTCGAGCGATACCACCGGATCGATCGCAAAGGATTCGGTGCCATCGCACGCGCCCTGACAGCGCTCGATCGCGAGGTCGAGGCGCGCCGTATCGGGCAGATAGGCCAGCTCGCGAACCGGATCATAATCCGCGAGAAAGTCCGCGAAGCCGAGGCCATAGCGGCCGAGCGTCGGCTCGGTCTCGGGTCCGGACAGATGATAGTCGAACGCGATGACCCGGAAGAGCTCCGGCCCGACCAGCGCCTCGACGGTGGGGAAGGCCAGCGCCAGAGCCCGCGCGAAGCCGCCCTCGATCGTCGCGCGGTGCACCTCGAGCGCGCGCTCGATCGGCACCGGCACCGCGGCGAACATCGCGGGATCGCCACCGTCCCCGGTGACGATCGCGGCGAAGCGGCTTTGCAGCTCAGCAAGCCGCACGGGCATGTTCCGGAACCGCGGAGACGATATGCCGCGCCCTCAAGGCCTCCGCGCACAGCGTCTCGAAGGCGGGAAGGTTCGTGTCCCACTCCACCAGCACCGGGCGGGCGCCGATCGTCCGCGTCGTCGTGTCGAGCATGTGCCAGACATCGGCCGAAACCGCGGAGCCATGATCGTCGATGCGAAGCGTGCCGCCGCCGGCGATCGGCTCGATCGCGTGGCCCGCGACGTGCAATTCGCCGATCGCCTCGGCCGGGATCGCGGACAGGATCTGCCGGAGTTCGGACGCCGGCGACAGGCCAAGGTTCGAGGCCGAGACCAGGATGTTGTTGAGGTCGAGAAGCACGCCGCAGCCGGTCCGATCGACAAGCTCGGCGAGAAACTGGGCCTCGGAGAAGTCGGCCTCGGCATAGGCCAGATAGCGCGACGGGTTCTCGACGAGGATCCGGCGCCGAAGCCCGTCCTGCACCTGCTGGATGGCGACGGCGCAGACGTCCAGGGCTTCTTCGGTATAGGGCAGCGGCAGGAGGTCCGGCACATGACCGCCGCCGGTGCTGCTCCATGAGATATGATCGGAGACCTGCGCCGGCTCCAGCAGCGCGCACAGCCGCGCGATCCGTTCGACATGCTCCCGGCTGACGCCGTGGGCCGAGCCGAGCGACAGCCCGGTCGCATGGATCGAGAGCGGGGTGCTCCGCCGGATCTCGAGGGCATCGTCGAGCGCGATGCCGCTCAGATAGTTCTCGGCGTGAATCTCGAAGAAATCGACCGCTCCGGGCGACGCGAGCACCTGCTCGTGATGGGGATAGCGCAGGCCCACTCCGGCACCCTGCAACGGCCCGGAGGCTGCGGCCGCATGGCCGTCGGCGAAAACCGATCGCGCCATGCGGCCGCGATCCATTACTTGCCCGCCGTCGTGCTGCCGTTGGCGATCTTGGCGCAGGCGCCCTTCGGCAGATAGACGAACGACGCCTTGTCCATCGGCCGGGTCGCCTGCCCGGCGCAGCTGTGGACGCCGGCGGCGCAGTCGTTCTTGCCGGCGTTCGCGATCCCGTAGCATTTCTCCGAGCCGGCGGGCTGGGCGACCGGGCCGGCATGCGCGGCGGTCGAAAGGGCGATCGCGCCGAGCAGCGAGGTGGCGAGGATGCCGGTTCCGGCGGCCATCGAGACGGGCTTGTTCATATGCGTTCCTTCCACGGTGAGCGACCGATCCGGTCGCGGCTGGTGGACGATCGACCGGCCGGGGTTTGGGAGGGGGCGTTGGGCCGGTCGACCGTCCAATGCGAAACACGCCGCGATCGGGATCCGGTTACGAACGGGCCGCACAATGGCCTGTGGAAACGGAAGGAAGCGAGATTCAGCGCCGGTTCTTCACCAGAGTCTCCGGTCACGGGACGGAGGCGGAGATAAGGACCTCCCGAGGCGGCCCGGCGCGCGTCGGGCTGCCTCGGGCAAGGGCATCAACCGGTTGGGCGGCTCAACCCTCGAACAGATGCGCGGCGTGCGTGATCGCCCCGCCCGCCCGGATCGCGGCGGCCACCGTCGCGGCTTCGGCCAGCTCCGCGTTGGTCGCGCCGGCCTTCTTCGCGGCCGTGGTATGAAGCTCGATGCAATAGGGGCACTGCGTCGTCAGCGCGACGGCCACCGCGATCAGCTGCTTGTTAAGCTCGGAAATCGCTCCGTCCTTGAAGACGGCTTTGTCGAAGGCCCAGAAAGCCTTCATCGCTTCGGGCGCACCCTGATCGAGGTGCTTGAGGTTCTTCAGCTTGCTCATATCGTGCATGGGGTATATCTCCTATATATGCATGACGCATACATTCATACAAACATGGGCACGGGTTGGCAATGGCGTTGAACGCATCGGATCGATTGGTGAATCTTCTGGGCGCGCTGGCGCTCGGCGTGTCCGACCAGATACGCTCCGCGATCGCCGAGGGCATGCCGCTCGGCGGAGAGACGGCGGCGGCGCTGACCGTGATCGGTCATGCGCCGGCCCTGTCGATCGATCAGCTCAGCCGTGTCCTGCGGCTGTCGCATGCCGGCACGGTCCGCCTCGTCGAGCGCCTCGTCGAGCGCAACCTCGTGGAGAAGCGGCCCTCGCCCGCGGATCGCAGGGTGATGAGCCTGACATTGACGCCGGACGGCAGCGAGCAGCGTGACAGGCTGCTTGCGCTTCGGCGCGCCGCGCTCACACCCCTGCTCGATCGGATCGCGCCTGAGGATTGCGCCGCGCTCGAGCGGGCGGCCGAAGCGATTGTGGCGGCGCTGCCCGAAGACGCGCTGTCCGCGCTCACGACATGCCGTTTCTGTGACGAGCGTCGCTGCGCCGGTTGTCCGATGGAGATCTTCGGGCTGCTGGCGCCCGCGGGCAATCCCTGATGAACGGCCGCCGCCGGGCGCTTCGATAGCTGGTGGCCCTGCCCCGCCGTTGCGCTTCGGAGCCCGCCGCCGCGAGACGGCGCGCGCGTCACCGATACCAGCGGCGATATTCCGTGGGCGTCATGCCGAAGTGCCTGAGGAATGCGCGCGAGAGCCGTCCCGCCTGCCCGAGACCGGACGCGGCGGCGGCTTCCCCGACGGAGGCGCCGCGCTCGAGCAGCGTCCGGGCCCGCCTGACCCTCAGCCGGTCGAGATATTTGCCCGGAGGCAGTCCCGTCGCGTCTCGAAACGACCGGAACAGGTGGGAGCGGCTGCAGCCGGCGAGCCGGGCGAGTTCGTCATAGCCGGGATCGTCCAGGATATGATCCTCGAGATAGTCCAGCACCTGCTTGAGCCGCCAGGGCGCGATCCCGCCCGACGGCCCCGCGCGTCCTGGTGAACCGCCGGCACGCTCCGCGTCCGACCTCGATCGGAAGAGCGCGATGATGAAGCTCGTGAGCAGGGCGTCCGTGAAGAGCCGGCCCGGATTTGCGCCCGCGGCGGCGAGCCCGCACAGCGCGGACGCGGTGGAACTCAGGAGAGGATCGGTGAAGCCGACATCGTCGCGCAGCTCGATCTGATCGCGGTGGAGCGAGAATTCGCTCTCGAGAATCTCGCCCATCCGGCACGGCGATATGACGAGATGGGTGTAGCGGATCGGCCCTTCGGTCGCCCAGCGATTATGCTGGTATCTCGGCAGGATCGTGAGCGCCAGGTCGGGCATCTCATGGACGCTCGTCCGGGACGCCCGGTGGCGCTTGATCCGCTTGGGACCGCCCCTGTGGATGCACAGGACGTCCTCGAGCAGTGGCGGCTGCTCGACCTCGGGTGGCGTCGCGTCGAATGTGATGGCGCGATAGAGGCGCTCCTTCGCCGCCAGGACACCGGCCGGACGAAGCGACGCATGCCAGGTGGCGGCGGGGCGCATGGCGGGATTCACAGGCCGGTTCTCACGCCAGATCGTTTCAGGATCAGCGGATGATGCACGATGTCCCTCCCGGCGCAGCCAATATGCCTTCGCTCGCGGAACTCGAGCGCGGGGTTACAGGCTCGCCGGCCGCACCGCTTGTCCGGGTGCGCGGCCCCTCACGCGGCGAGGGGACTCGCAATCCGCGCGCGCTGCCGGTCCGTCCAGGCCGACGCCGCCTCCGGCGATATCCCGAACGCCATGAGCAGCGCCTGGGCCGCCTCGAGACCGTGCGAATCTTCAGGCGACACCACCGCCTCGATCCCCAGCTCGTTGAGCTGTTCGGCCTCGTCGTCCGTCTCGGTCACCCAGAGCCGGTGGAGATTGGGAAACAGCGCGAGGGAAGACGGCATCCAATCGCGCGCCGCCTCGATCGAGGCGTCCGTCATCACGCTGAATTGCCGCCCGCCGAGGTCGAGCGCGCGCCAGAGCCTCGCGTCCGCCGCATCGCCGAAGGACGCATTATAGCCGTCCGCGACCGCGCTCCTGAGGCGTGCCCCGTCGCGCTCGATCGCGTCATAGCCGATGTCGAACGCCTCGAGCGCATCCGCGATCGTGCGCCCGACCTCGCCCATGCCGACGATGAGGACCGGGTTGGTCTTTCCGCGCGGCACCAATTCCGTCCGCATCTTGAGCGTCGCGCGCATCCGCAGGCGGCCCGCAACATTGCGGCCGATAAAGCCCAGGGCCGGCGTGAGCGCGAGCGTCAGCGCGACCGCGGCGATGAGGTCCGCCACGACGGCATCGCCCACGGCGTCGCGAACGCCCGGCATGGCGAGCACGATGAAGGCGAATTCCGAGCCGCCCGCCAAGAGGACGCCGAGCTGCACCGAGCCCGGCACCGACCAGCGGAAGGTCAGGCTCGAGACGATGTTCGCGATCGACTTCAGCAGGATCATGGCGAGGGAGATGGCGATGATCGCGGGCCAGGCTCTCGCGATGACCGCCATGTCGAGCGACGCGCCGACCGACAGGAAGAAGAAGCTCACCAGCAGGCCGCGGAACGGCCCGATCTCGGACCGGACGCTTGCCTTGAATGGGCTCTCGGCGACCATCATGCCGCCGAGGAAGGCGCCCAATGTCATCGACAATCCGGCCATGGCGGCGGACCAGCCCGCGGCGAGCGCGATCAGGAGGGCGGTCGCCGTGAAGACCTCCTCCCCGCCGTGGCGGGACAGGATCACGAACAGCGGCCGGACGATGAAGCGCGCGGCGAGCAGCGCCACGGCGACCGCTACGATCGTCTTGACGAGCGCGGCGAACATGGCCGGCACGGCGGCGCCGCTTTCGAGCGACGTCGTCAGGATTAGAAGGAAGATCGCCGCGACATCCTGGAAGATCAGGATCGCCGTCGCGGTGAGCGCGACCGGACAATTCTGCTGGCGACGCTCGGCGATCACGCCGGCGACGATCGCGGTCGAGGAGAGCGAGAGGGTGGCCCCGACGATGAACGCTCCGACCGGCGGGAGGCCGAGCGCCCACGCGCAGAGCCCGATGACGATGGTCGAGGCGCTGACCTGGAGGGGGCCGAACCCGAAGATGTTGCCGGCCTCGTGCCGGACGTGCGCGGTCGAGAAATGGAGGCCGATGTCGAAGAGGAGGAAGACGACGCCCAGCTCGGCGAGCAGGTGCACCGTTCCACCGGCCGAGAGCAGCTCGGGGCGGACCGCCGACACGAGAACGCCCAGCACGAGATAGCCGACGATCGGATTGACCTTCGCCATCCGCGACAGGACGGCGGCCATGATGCCGAGCGCCAGGATGACCAGGATCGGAAAAACGGTCTCGGCGATGTCCACCCACCCTACCCCACTTGTTCGCCGGCGCCCGGCGGTTTCCACACGCGATCGATATGCTTACCGGCCCGAGCGAGCGCTCGGTTACGAGGAGGCGCGGTCCGGGATCGGTGTGTAACCGTTCCCCGAACCGTATCGAGCAACCGGTGGGGCCGGTGCGTTCGCGGTGGATCTGCCATGATGGTGGATGCCGGCGCCCGGCAGGCGACCACGCCGGGGACACGGAAGGAACGCAGGATGGCGGACGAGATCATCAACAATGTTGCGATGAAACGCTACGAGCTTCCGATCGCGGACGATGCGGTCGCGGTGACCTACTACGGCATCGAGGACGGCCGGGTCGTGCTCCGGCATACCGAGGTGCCGAGCGAATATGGCGGCCAGGGGATCGGCAAGCGGCTGGCGCACGCCGTGTTCGAGACGCTCCGGGCAGACGGCAAGCGGGTGATCGCCAAATGCCCGTTCATGGCATCCTACGCCGCGCAGCATCCCGAATATGCTGCGATGCTCGATGGCTGAGCGCGCGCAGGACGGCGCCCGGCCGGCGGGGACGAGATGAGCATCGTCGCGGCCGTCCACGGCGGGGACCAGCCGCCGCGCTGGTCCGATTGGGACGGCGCGGCGCTGATCGCACCCGAGCACGGCTTCGCCTGGATCGACGTGGTCGACGTCGAGGGAGACGACATCGGCAAGCTGCAAGCCGCCTACGGCCTGCATGAGCTTGCGGTCGAGGACTCGATGAGCCTCTCCCAGCTCGCGAAGGTCGACCTCTACCCCGACCATGTCTTCGTGGTCGCGAAGGCCGCAGAACTCGGCGCCAGCAGAATCGAATATACCGACGTCAGCATCTTCCTCTCCGAGCAGCGCGTCATCACGGTCTGCCGGATGGAAACCGACTTCGGCCGCCGGCTGAGGGGGCGGATCGACAGGATCGCGGCGCGGAACGTGAAGGGCCCGGAATATGTGATCCACGAGGTGCTCGACCTGATCGTCGACGATTATTTTCCGATCGTGCAGATGATCGCGGACGAGGTGCTGTTGATGGAGAAGCGCCTCCTCGACGATTCCCTCGATCGCGACGAGATCGGCCGGATCTTCCAGCTCCGCCGCGAGACGATCCACTTCAAGCATGTGCTCACGCGGATGAGCGAGGTCTGCAACAAGCTCGCCAGCCTCGACGTCCCCTGCGTCTCCAACGAGGCGAAACCCTATTTCCGGGACGTGCTCGACCATCTGGCGCGCATCGACGCGATGAGCGACGGCCTGATCGACGTCATCCGCACGGCGCTCGAGGCCAGCAGCCTGCTCGAGCAGCAGCGTCAGTCCGCCATCACCCGCCAGCTCGCCGCCTGGGCGGGCATCCTCGCCATCCCGACCGCGATCGCGGGCATCTACGGCATGAATTTCGCCTATATGCCCGAGACCCGGCTCCGGTTCGGCTATTTCATCGTGCTGGGCGTGATGATCGCGATCTGCGGCATCCTCTACTGGCGCTTCCGCCGGCTGGGCTGGCTTCAATCCGGCCGCGCCGATCCCGCGCGCAAGCCTCGGCCGGCGCGCTTCCACGGGATGCCCGGCGCCGGCTGATGTAACCTTGATCGTCGGGCGGGCGAGTGAATGGGGCCACGGGGTGCAGAGGCCTCCGACGGGCCCCGAATATCCCCTTACCGGGGCACCCCTGGGCCGAGGCAATCCATGGAGGATCAGATGGCGGGATTTGAAGCGGTGAAGGAAAAGATGGAAGTGATCGGCGCGGACGGCGCGCACGTCGGAACCGTGGACCGGGTGGTCGGCGATCGCATCAAGCTGATGCGCAGCGACAGCGGCGAAGGCCAGCACAAGGGCCATCACCATTTCATCTCGCGCGGGCTCGTCGCCGAGGTCGAGGGCGACAAGGTCCGCCTCAGCGCGAACGGCGATGTCGCCGTCACGTTCGAGGAAGAAGAGTGAACACCGGCACGATGCCGCGGCGGCGCCTTGCCGTCCGGTATGAAGGAGAAGATCGCATGACGACGGCCAGTCCGGAGCAGCTCAATACACCCTCGGATCTCGGCACCGAAGCGACCGTTGCCCTGGCGGACCGGCTGAACGCGACGCTCGCGGACAGCTTCGCGCTCTACCTCAAGACCAAGAATTTCCACTGGCACGTGTCGGGTCCCAATTTCCGCGACTATCATCTGCTGTTCGACGAGCAGGCGGGGCAGATCCTGCTCAGCACGGATGCGATCGCGGAGCGGGTCCGCAAGATCGGGAAGACCACCGTGCGCTCGATCAGCGACATCGCCCGGCGCCAGACGCTGCCTGAGAACAACGCCGGGTTCGTCGGCGCGCGCGACATGCTTGCCGAACTCGCCAACGACAATCTCCACCTCGTCCAGTCCCTGCGGGCGGCCAAGGCCGTCGCCGACGAGGCCCGCGACAACGCGACATCGGGGCTGATCGACGCCTGGACGGACGAGGCCGAGCAGCGCGCCTGGTTCCTCTTCGAGACCGGCCGCCACGGGTAATCCAACTGGATTTTCCGTGATTGTACGGAGGTGCGGCCGGGGTTGTAACCTTTGCCGCATCTCGTTCGTGAACCTCCTCGGAACCAAGGGCATGGAGGAGGTTGGGATGCGCAAGTCTTTGACGGTTTTGATGCTCAGCGCGGCTGCCGCGGTGACGGTTGCCAGCTATGCTCAATCACGCACGGGAGCGAAGGCTCCGGCCGAAGCGCAAGCCGGACGGTATCTGCCGGAATATGCGCCCGACGGCTCGCTCCTCCTGCCGAAGAACTGGCGCACCTGGGTGTATCTCGGATCACCGCTCACGCCCAACGCGCTGAACGACGGGAAGGCCAATTTCCCCGAGTTCCATAACGTCTATATCGAGCCCGGATCCTACGCGATCTACAAGAAGACCGGCCAGTTTCCGGAAGGGACGATCTTCTTCAAGGAGCTGCAGCTCACCCTGCCGGCGGAGAATCCCGACGGCTCGCGAACCGAACCCTCGGGGCGCGGCTATTTCCCCGGTCCTTACAACGGCGCGGACGTCACCGTGAAGGACAGCAAGCGCTACGCCGCCACCGGCGGCTGGGGATATTATAATTTCAACCACCACGAACCGAAGGCCGCGATGGCCATGCCGAAGTCGAAGGAGGAATGCGCTTCCTGCCACATGGCGAGCGCCAAGAAAGACGATGTCTGGACGCAGTTCTACCCGCTGCTCGACAATCTTTCGCTGAAATGACCGGCCCTGTCCGGGATCAATCCTTCAGGAGGCTCGACATGAGCATGAAACGACTGGCGGTTGCCGCGAACCATACTCTTCTGATCGGGTCGGCCGCGCTTTTCGTGGCCGGGTGTACCCAGAACTCGGCGACGGGCGCGGACAAGTCGGTCGCCGGAACCGCGGCCGCGGATACGAACGTGGTCGATGCCGGCGCGAATTTGCGCGTCCCCAATGACTATCGGTCGACCTATCAGACGCTCGGCACCTGGGCGATCGCGGCGGACTCCGGCAAGGGCTCGAAGGAGATGCATATCGTCTATGCATCTCCGGGCGCTGCCGACGCCTACCGGAAGACGAAGCAATTCCCCGATGGAACGGTGCTGGTGAAAGAGGTTTACCAGACCGCGACCAGCGACATGACGACGGGCACCGTCAGCCATCCCGACAAGCTCAAGGGCTGGTTCGTCATGGTCAAGGACAGCAGGAACTCCCATCCGGGCAAGCCGCTCTGGGGCGACGGCTGGGGATGGTCCTGGTTCGACGCCGGCAATCCGACGCATACCACGTCGACCGACTACAAGAACGACTGCCAGAGCTGCCACGTCCCGGCGCAGGCGACCGACTGGATCTACGTGAACGGCTATCCGGTGCTGAAGCAGTGACCGCATGGGCGATCCGGGCGGGTTGAGGGAGCGGAGCTTCCGCTCGGTGACGATCTTCCCGGTTGGCGACAGCACCTGGCGCCGATCTTCGAAGGCGAGCGGCTGCGCGCCCAGCAAGGCCGGACCGAGCCAGCCGGCTTATTCGAGGAGATTGGCGAGGTTCTTGAGCGCCGACTCCATACCGGCGACGTGGTCGGCCTCGCTGATGCCGGCCGGCACGTCCTCCGCCAGGAAGGTGACCTTGGTGCCGCCCGTCACCGGCTTCAGCGTGGTGGTCAGCCGCATCGTGCCGCTGAAGGCCGGATCGCTGCTCTCGAAGACGATCGTCTCGATGATCCGCTCTTCGGCATCGAGCGCTTCGAAACGCGCGAGCACGATGTCGCTGTCGTCCGACGATTTCCCGCGGCCGCCACCGCTCTTGTAGCGCAGGATCATTTTGTAGCCGCCGCCGAGACGCGGATCGAAGGCGAGCAGCTCGACGCTCATGCCGGCCGGCGCCCGCCACTTCGCCAACACCTCGGGATCGACGAACGCCCGGAAGATCGCGCGCGGTGTGGCGATGATGATGCGGGACGCGGAATGACGCTGGCTGCTGCTCATGGTCTGGCAGATCGTAAACGGCGCAGCCCGAGGCGCCAACGATTCTCGAATGCCAGAGCGGGTGCTCGATCGCATCGGCCTGTCGACCGGCACGAAACGCGCTCGCCCGAGGCGGGTCGATGCCCCGGGCGAGTGCCTTTTTCAGCGCTTGCGCGGTTCCGGGCCGCTCGCGAGCGAGTTCAGCAGCAGATTGAGGGACGCCGCCAGGAGCACGACATCCTTCAACAGGAACTGGCCCGGCAGTGCCGAGATTGCGGGAAACCCGCCCGCGGCCGGCTCGAACACGCCCGGCGTGGTCACGAAGAAAGTGAGCGTGATCGCGAAGGTGCAGCATGACATCGCGGCACCGATCGCGGATGCCACGGGCACGAAAGCGCCGAGGAACAGCATCGCGGCGGTCGTGAGTTCGATGACGCCTATCACGTCGCTCGCCCCCTGGATGCCGAAGGCGGTGTTCATCCACGACATGAACGGGCTGTTGGCGATCAGGCCTGAATTACCGGTGGCTTCATAGTGGGTGAATTTCATGCACCCGAACCAGAGGAACACGATGACGAGCGCGATCCGAAGAAGGAGCAGGGTATTCCGCGGGCCAACGGTTTGTTCCGCCACTCTGAAGTTTTGAAGCATCGGAATCCTTTCGCTTGAACTCAGCGCGCGACAAGGCCCAAGCCGATCGATCATCGCCTCCCCGGGCGCGCGATCACTTAGCTCGGTGGAAGCGGAGCATCCGTTACAAGCGGATCGCCGATGTGGCGACATGGGCGGGGTTCATCCACGTCTCCTTCGCAAGCGACACCTGCGCCCGGCGGATCGTAGGCTGGCGGACCAGCCCGCCAAAATAACGCTAGGAGCAAATTGTGGGGACTTCCTCGGGCTGGAAGTATTTCGGCTCGGATGATGGACCGCGCCTCGATGGCGTCGTTGCGGCACAATCCGGAACGCTCCCGGCCAGCGCGCGGGCCGCGAGAAGGTAGCCGACGACGACGAACAGCGCGCCTCCTGCGACATTGCCGGCTGTCACCAGAACGAGGTTACGAACCACGCCAGCGAGATCGATGGAGGGCTGATCGACGAGAAGGCCGAGCGAGAACGCGGTCATGTTGGCGACCGAATGCTCGAAGCCGGCCGTCACGAAGGCCATCAGGGTCCAGCTGAGGGCAATGCATTTGGCGGTGTCGCCCTGCACGCGCGCAGCCGTCCAGATCGCGAGGCAAACGAGCCAGTTGCAGAGAATCGCGCGCGACAGCAGCGCGATCGCACTCGAATCCACCTTGTGCAGCACATAAGCGTGCAGCACCGCGCCGTCGCCCGCGAAGACGGAGCCCCCTCCTCCGAGAGAGAAGAGGCCCGAGAGGATCAAGGCGCCGGCGAGATTGCCGAGCCAGACCACGGCCAGCAGCACCAGGGTATCGCGCAGGCCGATGGTCCGCCGCGCGAGGCCGAATCCCAGATACATCACGTAGCCCGTGAAGAGCTCGGCCCCTGCGAAGACGGTCAGAATGAGACCGATCCCGAAGGTCGCACCCATGACGAGCGGGCGCACGCCGGCAGGCAGGCCGGCGGCCGCGCTCAGCGCGAGGATCATCGCGATCCCGATATAGGCGCCCGCCAGCATCGCCGCGACGAACATGCCCACCACCGACTTGTGAAGGGCCGACGCCTTCTCACCCGCCAATTCTGCGAAATGGCTGATCGTCGCTTCGTACATGGTCTCAGCTCCTGATGGACGGACGTTGCCGACGATGCCGGCACGCGTGACAGCGAGCGCGATCAGGGGCTGCATCTCCGGATAATAGGAGGCGCAGCAGCCCGGCGGCGGCGCATGGCGTACCAGCGTCAGGCCACGCACCACGCGATCGGCGCGGGCATGCTCCCCCGCCGCCTCTGCTCACATCTGCGCTGCTCGCGCCGGAACGCCGGCTGCCCGAAGGCCGCGGAGATGGAATGCGAGGAAGATCATGAACGCGCCGAATATCAGTGCGTAGGCCCCAAGCCACAGCGCGAATACGATTGCGCCGGAGATTGGCGACACCAGCAGGAGCGCGCCCCAGAGGATGGATACCAGGCCCGAGAGCACCATCAGCCAGCGGCCATGCCGGCTTTCCATCCGGAACGCACCGGCCACCAGCGCGCCTCCCGAGACCAATCCCCAGACCGCGGCGAGCGTGATGAGACCTATGATGGCGGCGCCCGGAAGCAGGGCGATCCCGATGCCGGCAAAGATGCCGAGCGCGCCTTCGACGATGAGCCAGCCCCAGCGGCCATGCGCCTGGGCGGCCTTGACGCCGCACTGGACGGCCGCGATGCCATCGACCAGCAGATAGACGCCGAAGACCAGTGCCAGCGAACTGAGCGCCACGGCGGGCATCAGAATAGCGGCGAGTCCGAACAATACGGCGAAGATGCCGCGGAAAAGCAGCCATCCCCAATCCAGTGCGAGCTGCTCGCCCATGCCGCCTGCGCCCGCCGGCGCGCCCGGGATCGCGTTCAGACTGGTCATAGTACCTCCGTATGGTCCTGCCGGCATAGCGTTGATTGCCAGCGCTACTACACGCCCGGGCGCTTCCGCCGGTTACAGCGACATACCCCGCGGGCCCGTCCCGCCCGCCTCCCGCCCGAGCCTTCAGAAGGTCCATTGGACGCCCCCGTAGAACCGCCTTCCCGTATATTGGGCCGAATAGAAGCGGGCATCGGTGTCGCTGCCCAGATGCGCCGTCTGGGTTTCCTTGGTCAGGTTGATGACGGAGCCGGTGATCGAGATTCGAGGCGTCAGTTGATACTGGGCGTTCAGGTCGACTTGCTGATAGGGATCATTGTACCAGTTCAGGCACGACACGGGGCCTTCGACCTGGTTGCCCCGGCGATTAGCCGCCGCCAACCGCGACCTGGAGCCGGTCCTTCGTCCATTCGAGATGGGCGTCGAAGGTGTTCGAAATATCCTTTTCTTTCGAGATGGAACCTGGATCTGCGGCGTTCCCACGGTGCAGATCGGCGGGTTGGCAAGACAGCCTGTCCCTCCCGCCGGCAGGGCGAACGTGGCCGATTGCATATGGGTCATGGGGAGCGTGGGCCGACGATTGCCTTTTGCGGATCCCGGAGGATCGCATTGGTCAGGCTCCTCGATCCAGCACCAGCCGGGTGCGGGGCTAGCTCATGCGCGGTTGCTCCATTCCGAGAGGCGCTTGTGGAAGATCACTTCGTCGAGCGAATAGGCGCCGGCGCCGACGAGCATGAGCGAAACGGCCTCGGCGACGATCGGCAGTAGGGCGATCGGGTCGTCGCGGGTCGAGGCGGCTATCAAGGCCAGGCTGACGGTCGCCGCGCCACGCGTCAGGAAGCCGGAGCCGATCAGGCATCCCAGGATCGCCGAGGTGACCGAAAGCGGCGTCGACACGGTATCGGACGAGACAGAGAGAACGGCCAAGGTGATCGCCAGGGACACCCTGAGGATCAATGACGCGGTGTCGCCTGCATAGGATCGGAATTTGCGGAGAGGACGCGCCATCGATCCACAGTGCCCCGGATTGCACTGCGACCGTGACACTCCGGCGATGGGCAATCCGCTCACCCAGATGGGTGATGAAACGCACCGGCCGCAATCCCACGCGATCGACAGAGTGACGCCAGCTCACCTGTAACCGATCGGGCCATCTCTCCGAGAGACCTGCGTTGGATTGGTGGGGATTCATGGCAGCGATACGGATTCTGGTTGTCGACGATCATGCCATGCTGAGGGAGGGCGTCATCGCCCTTCTCGCATCGGAGACCGATATCGAGATCGTCGGCGAAGCGAAGGACGGGATCGAGGCCGTCGAGCGCTATGATCGTCTGCAACCCGACATCATGCTGCTCGACATGCAGATGCCCCGGCAGGACGGCGAAGCGACGATCCGGATCGTTCGCGAGCGTCACCCGAAAGCCAGGATCGTGGTCCTCACGACCTATGATGGAGATGTCCAGGCATCGCGCGCGCTGAAGGCGGGCGCTTCCGGATATCTGCTCAAGAGCAGCCTCCGCCACGAGTTGATCGATACGATCCGCGAAGTTTACGCCGGAAGACGGCGCGTTCTTGCCGAAATCGCGCAAGAGATCGCGCTCCACGCCGGCGAAGAGCCGCTCAGCGATCGCGAGCTCGAAGTGCTGCGATGCGTCGCCGCAGGCTCGGCGAACAAGGAGATCGCCCGAACCCTATCGATCGCCGAAGACACGGTGAAAACCCACCTCAGGAGCATCTTCTTCAAGCTCGGCGTGAAGGATCGCACGGAAGCGGTCGTTCAGGCGGCACGCCGCCGGATCATTGAATTGTGAAGCGCATGAAGGCGGGTCGCTGATCTTGAGGCATAGCCACGCAACGAGGAACGCTCTCGAGAGGATGCTCCCGGGATGGCCGATCCCGCTCGGCCGGTTATGCATCGCGCTCGCGCGGCTCATCCCGGTCGCAATGCTCGTCATCGCCGGGCTCGCGGCGCGGCCGGCTGGCGCGCGCGATACCCAGCGATCGATCACCCAATATGCGCACCGGGTCTGGACCGTCGGCTTGAACGGACTGGGCACCGCGCCGCTCTCGATCGCGCAATCGCCGGACGGATACCTGCTGTTCGGCGCCCAGGACGGCATCTACCGGTTCAACGGCGAGCGCTTTCAGCGCTGGCAGCCGTGGGCGGGCGGCTCGCGCTCCTACCATTCCGTTTCCAATATGCTGTTCGCCCGCGACGGCACTCTCTACCTTTCCGTCGGTGATGGCCTGGCTCGATACAGGAACGGCAGGTTCTTCTTCTTCAAGGAGAGGCTGACGTCGCCATCCTCGGTCTTCGAAGACGCGCACGGCACGATCTGGATCGGCGACCTCGGATGGCACGGGGCGCACAACGAAATCTGCCATGTCGCGGGGGATCGGGTCGTCTGCCGGGGCGTCGCCGATGGCGCGATGTGCCGCACCGGCATTGCCGCGGCGCCGGATCTTCACGGCGGAATCCTGTCGTTCAACGAGAGAGGAGTCTGCCGCCTTTCCGAAAATGGCCGGGAGAGCCGGCTCGACTATCCCGATCACAAGCCGATGCGGTCCGCGCGGGTCGTGTGGGACGCTGCAGGCCATGTCTATGCGATGCTTCGGGATGCGAGCGATCAATATCACCTCGAGACCGATGGGCTCGGGTGGCGGACGATTCCGACGTCGAAGAAGATCATGGACGGCCAGAGCTTCTTCCGGGATCGCGCGGGCGCCTTGTGGATCGGCACCTTCCGCTCCGGTCTGTGGCGGATCATCAACGGCAAGGCCGAACACTACACGCAGGCGGATGGACTTTCGGGTAACAACGTGACCTCGATCCTCGAGGATCGGGAAGGATCGATCTGGATCACGACCACCGAAGGGGTCGATCAATTTCGCGCGCAACCGGTTGTGCGGTTCGGCTCCCGGGAAGGCTTGTCGGCGGACCGGCCCGGAAATCTCCTGGTCACGCGGACCGGCGACCTCTGGGTGAGCAACGTCAACGGAGTGGATGCGTTTCGGGACGGCCGCCTCCTCACGCCCGCCCCCTATGCGTCGTCGCGCCTCGACGTGCTCTCCATCGTGCAGGACAGCGATGGCCGGACCTGGTCGCTCGTCGGCGGGATCGGCGTCTTCTACGAGAACGAAAGGCACACGGTCCGCAATGACCTGCACGTTCCCCTGAGCGAGCCGCAGGATCTCGCGGCGACCCCCGACGGAAACGTGTGGACGGGCAACATATATAATGGCGGCGCGACGCCGCGGGGCGCGCTGGTGCAGATGCGGGCTGGCCGGGTGGTGGCGGTCTTTCCCACTCCCGAGGCCGTCGACCGCTCGGTGATCTACAAGCTCGCGCCGGACGGCAGAGACGGGCTCTGGGTCGCCGTCGTCAATCACGGCGCGCTGCTTTTCCGAAACGGGCGCTACTATCGCCTGCCGATGCCGGCGAACACGAACGTCGTCGGTATTGCGCCGATCAGGCCCGGCTCCGCGTGGATGGTCACCATGGACGGGCTGTACCATGTCGTGGCGAACGGCGCCGCGCGGCGGATCGGGGTTGCGAACGGCTTGCCCTGCGAGACCTTCCCGGCCGTGACCACGACCGCGAAAGGCGATCTTTGGCTGAAATCCGATTGCGGCCTGCTCCATATCGCCAAGCGCGAGCTCGACTCCTTCCTGACGAGCGAGGGCAGCAAGCTTCACGCGGACCAGATCGACGCCGGCGACGGTGCGCCGGTCGACGAATATTCCAACCACCCCTACGAAACCCCGGACGGAAGGGTCTGGTTCACCAATTTCAGCGACGTGTTCATGGTCGATCCCAAGGCGGCGGTCGCTCCCAAGCAGCCGGTGCCGGTGGTCATCGAGGATATCCTGGCCGACGGCAAAAGCTTCCTGTCCGCAAAGGGCAGCCGGTCGCCGACGCGACCGCGCCGGATCGAGATCGACTTTTCCGGACTGGACTTCATTCGGCCGGACCGTGTCGGCTTTCGCTATGAACTGTCCCGTGGAATGCGCCAATGGCGCGGAGTGACCACGGAGAGGACGGTCTCCTTCACCGATCTCGGGCCGGGGCAATACAGCTTCTCGGTCGTGGCCTGTGAGAACGACGCCCGATGCAGTCTCAAGCCGGCCACGCTCGCCTTCGAGATTCCGCCGACATTCGTTCAGACTTGGATGTTCAAGGTCGCGATGGCGTTCCTGGCGGCCTTCGTCGCCTGGGTCGCCTATCGGATCTGGCACCATCAGGTGACAATGGACATCCAGCGGCGCACCGAGGTCCGGTTGGGCGAGCGCGAGCGTATCGCGCGTGATCTCCACGACACGCTTCTCCAGGGGTTCCAGGGGCTTCTCCTGCGGATTCAGGGTGTCGCGAACAATCTCCCGTGCGAGGACCAGCTTCGCGCCCGTCTGGAAAGCGCGCTGAACAGAGGGGAGCAGATCATCGTCGAGGGGCGCAACCGGGTCCGCGATCTCCGTGTGGATGAGCATGGCCTGCCCGATATGCTGCGCAAGTTCATCGACGATGCGTCGCTCGACTGCGACATCGATATCTACCTGGAAATCGAAGGGGCCCCGCGCGATCTGCGCCGTGGAATCTCGACGGAGATCGGACAGATAGCGCGCGAGGCTCTGTCGAACGCATGCCGCCATGCCGAGGCATCCCGAATAGCGGTGATCGTCGAGTTCGGTCTTCGCGCGTTGCAGGTCCGGATCGTCGACAACGGCAAGGGGATTCGCGTGCAGCCGGAACAGCACGCCGTTCCGCATTTCGGATTGAGTGGCATGAGGGAGCGCGCCGAGCGGCTGAATGCCTCCTTCAGGATCGACAGCGCGCCCGGAAAGGGCACCGAGGTATCGCTCTCCCTCTCATCGAGCGTGGCCTATGAGCCCAAATCGAGCGCGGTGGCGGACCTGCTCGGTCGAATGTGCGATCTGTTCGGCGGCGCAAGGAGAAGCCTGTTCGGGCGGTCCTCGGATATGGACGCCTCAAGATAGGCTGGGCTCGGAGACCTCGATGAGAGGCATTAGGCGAGCCCCGCGCCGGAGGTAGGAGCGATCGCTCACCCGTCTGAGTGATCGCAATTCCCACCAGTCGAACGTCACGCCGCCGGTCAGACGATGCCAGTTTCTGGCCATGGCTCGCTACCTCCGCCGGAACCCAGCTTTCTCCATCGACGCCACCGCGTTTACGCTGCTGGCGTCGATGGAGGGAACCCTGGCGATCACGCTGCCGCGCGTGGACATCATGTCCGCGATGCCGGCGATCGCGTCTGTCGCGGCAGCGATCCTGATCGCACTCGAACTGTACGACCGTTGCGCCTTCGCTCTGGGCTCCATCCGCTACCGGGTGGACCTCATGCGCCGCAGCATGGGTGCGAGTTTCCCAACCGCGAGCGGCGCGACGGCGCTCGCTTTTGTCGGTGCCGAGTCCTGGTCCTTCGATCGGCTGATCCGGGATCGGCGCACCAACGATCGGAGCGAACGTCCATGACCCAGATCCTCTCACCCAAGTACATCGCGCCTGATATGTTCGAGGACCTTCTCCTGCGCGAGCAGCTTCACCGCTTTTCGAACAGCTTCCAGATCGTCGCCGCGCTTGCCCGCCAATGCAATCGCCAGTCGGGCACGCACGATACGGCATCGATGCTCGAGGCGCTCGAGGATCGGCTGCATTCGCTGACGACGCTGCATCGGCTCCTCGCGACGAATTTCGAGATGCCCAATTTCGCCGGGCGCATGCACGAGATCACCCGCGAGCTTGTGCGCTCATTCGGCCGGACGGACGGCGTCATCCTGCACGTCGATCGTTTCTGGCTCCCCGAACAGCATCGGTTTCGCCTTGGCCTGATCGTCAGCGAACTGGTGACCAATGCGCTCAAGCACAGCCTGTGCAGCTGCGCCGAAGGCCTGATCGAGATTTCCGTCCGCACGAGCGGCTGTTCGATCATTTTGACGGTCGTCGACAGCAATCGCAAGGCGCTGAACGGCCGGCGCCTCCTCCCCTCGCCGATCGTCGCCGGCCTGGCCGAAAGCATCGGCGGCGTTGCGGAAGTCGTCGACCAGAACGGCTATGCCGCCAGGGTGACGTTGCCCCGAGAGGAGCGTCCGTTCCAGATCATTGAAGGGTCTTGGACGCGGCCCGCGATGATGCCTGCGATGACGTCGGCTGCGCTTCATTGATGGCGATGACGCACATTCTGACGTTCCCGTTGTCCTTCTCCTGCGGCCGGATCGGCCGAGAGGAGAAGGGCACTCCGATCGGCGTCGGAGCGATCAGCGACATGGCCATCGAAAGATGGTCGACCAGATGATCCGGGGGCCGAAGTCATCCCGATCCGCGGCTCCAATTGGGTCTCAGCGAAGGCAAGGCTCCGCTCGACGTCAGAGGGCATCGGCCGAGCCGCACAACTCGCCGGGATTTCAAACAATTGATATTATTATTCTTCCCAAAACCCGGAGTCGTCCGCCGACGTTCAGCATCGTTCGCGGAGACCCGGACGGGGATCAAGCCCTCCGGGAAAATCCAATGATTTTAATGGGAAATGGTGGAGCCGAGGGGGATCGAACCCCTGACCTTCGCAATGCCATTGCGACGCTCTCCCAGCTGAGCTACGGCCCCACATTTTTCGTCCCGACCGGCTGGTCCAGTGCGTCGGGAGCGCTCCTCTAGGCGAGGGAATTTTGCTTGGCAACACCTTTTTCCGGGGGCCTGCGTTTTTTGCAGGAACCCCCGAAAAAGGGCCGGGGACCGAGCTTACTGCTCGTCCTCCTCCTCGCGCGTCGCCACGCCGAGATCGTCGTCGCCACCCAGATCGGTGTCGTCGTCGGCCGGCTCTTCGTCGTCGACGCTGATGTCCAGATCCTCGGCGAGATCCGAATCCTCCTCGCCCTTCACTTCCTTGACGGGCTTGGGCGCGTCGAACGGTAGCGGCTGCTTGGACTTGAGCACCGGCTCGGGCTCCCACTGGATCCCGCAGTTGATGCAGGTCACCGGGTCTTCCTTGCCCAGATCATAGAAGCGGGTGCCGCACTTCGGGCAGGTCCGCTTGGTGCCCCATTCAGGCTTCACCATGTTTCGTCCACATCCAATCGCTTGAAGGAAGCCGCCGGGCCAGTTCCGCCGACAGCCGCTAGGCCCGCGCCTTGCCATAGGGGGACGCCGCTGTCAAAAGCCGCGCCGATGAGCCACGCCCCCGCCCTCCCGCTGCGCCTGAGCGCAACCCGCCCGCTCGCCGGCCGCGTCGCCGTTCCGGGCGACAAGTCGATCTCGCATCGCTCGCTGATGCTGTCCGCGCTGGCGGTGGGGACGAGCCGCGTCGAAGGCCTGCTCGAAGGCGAGGACGTGCTGGCGACGGCCGCCGCGATGCGGGCGATGGGCGCGACGATCGAGCGCGGCGACGATGGCGTGTGGACGATCCATGGCGTCGGCGTGGGCGGACTGCTCCAGCCCGAGGCCGCGCTCGACATGGGCAATTCGGGCACCTCGACGCGCCTGCTGATGGGCCTCGTCTCGAGCCATGCGATCACCACCAGCTTTGTGGGCGACGCCTCGCTCTCCAAGCGCCCGATGGGCCGCGTGACCGGGCCGCTCTCCGAGATGGGCGCGGAGTTCACCACCTCGCCGGGCGGCCGCCTGCCGCTGATGGTACGGGGCGCCTGCCCCGCCGTGCCGATCGAATATCGCCTGCCGGTGGCGTCCGCGCAGGTGAAGTCCGCGATCCTGCTCGCCGGCCTCAACACGCCGGGCATCACCCGCGTGGTCGAGCCCGTCCCCACCCGCGACCATAGCGAGCGGATGCTGGCCGGCTTCGGCGCCGACCTCACGGTCGAGACGCAGGAGGACGGCGCGCGCGTCATCAGCCTGCGCGGCGAGGCGGAACTGAAGCCCCAGAATATCGTCGTGCCGGGCGATCCCTCCTCGGCCGGTTTCCCGGTGGTGGCGGGCCTGATCGTGCCGGGCTCGGACATCGTGGTGGAGAATGTCGGCCTCAACCCGACCCGCGACGGGCTCTACCGGATGCTGCGCATGATGGGCGCCGACATCGCTTATGAGAACGAGCGCATCGTCGGCGGCGAGCCGGTGGCCGATCTCCACGTCCGCGCCTCGACGTTGAACGGCATCACCACGCCGCTCGATGTCGTGCCGAGCATGGTGGACGAATTCCCCGTGCTGTTCGTCGCCTGCGCGCTGGCGAAGGGGCGCTCGGTGCTGCGCGGGCTCGACGAGCTTCGCGTCAAGGAATCGGATCGCGTCACCGTGATGGCCGAAGGGCTGCGCGCGATCGGCGCGACCGTCGAGGAGGTCGAGGACGGCCTCATCATCGACGGCACCGGCGGCGCGCTTCTGGCCGGCGGCGCGACGGTCGCCACCCATCTCGACCACCGCATCGCCATGAGCTTCGCGGTCGCCTCGCTGGCATGCGCGCAGCCCGTCACGGTTGACGATCGCGCCCCGATCGCGACAAGCTTCCCGCAGTTCATCCGGCTGATGGAGACGCTCGGCGCCGCCGAGCTGGATGCGGAGGCGCTCGCATGATCATCGCCGTCGACGGCCCCGCCGCATCGGGCAAGGGCACCATCGCCAAGGCGCTCGCCCGCCATTACGGCCTGCCGCATCTCGACACCGGCCTGCTCTATCGCGCGGTCGGCATCGCGGTGCTGCGTTCGGGCGGCGACCCGGCCGACGAGGGCGACGCCTTCCGCGCCTGCGACTTCGACAGCGCCCTTCTCTCCGATCCGGGGTTGAAGAGCGAGGCCGCCGGCCGCGCCGCCTCGATCGTGTCGGCGCACCCCTCGGTGCGCGCGGCGCTCCTGGAGTTGCAGCGCGACTTCGCCCGCCAGCCCGGCGGCGCGGTGCTCGACGGGCGCGACATCGGCACGGTGATCGCGCCGGAAGCCCCCGCCAAGCTGTTCGTCACCGCCACCTCCGAAATCCGCGCCGAGCGCCGCTTCAACGAACTGAAGGGCATGGGGCTGAACGTGGTCTACGACCATGTCCTCGCCGACATCCGCGCCCGCGACGCCCGCGATTCCGGCCGCGGCATCGCGCCGCTCAAGCAGGCGGACGACGCCGTGCTGCTCGACACCAGTGCGCTCGACGTGGCCGCCGCCGTCGCCCGCGCGATCGAGATCGTCGAGCAGAGCAAGGTCGGCTCGGAGGCCTGAGGCGGGAGCCACCGCGACGGTGGCGCACCAACGCCACCCTGCGCATCGCCGCCCCCATTATCGTCACCCCGGACTTGATCCGGGGTCCGTTCCCGCAGCGCGAGAAGGTCAAACGGAGCGCCAATGGATTCCCGCCTTCGCGGGAATGACTGGAATTGGTGGGAAGCTGCCGTTCCACCTCCCGTCACCCCGGGCTTGACCCGGGGTCCAGCTTCTTCTCATCCTCGCTTGATGGATCGCGAAGCGCAGGGCGGCTGGGTTTACATCATGGCCGATCGCTATCGCGGCATCCTGTATGTCGGCGTGACCTCGCATCTCGCTGCGCGTGTTCGTCAGCATAAGTCGGGCGAAGGATCCGATTTCTGCGCGCGCTATGGGCTGAACCGCCTCGTCTGGGCCGAGCGTGGTGAGGACATCGTCCATTGCATCGCGCATGAGAAGCGGCTGAAGCGCTGGCGGCGCGATTGGAAGTTTGCCTTAATCGAACGGATTAATCCTGACTGGCGGGATATTTCGGACCTGCTCGGCTGAGAAGGAAGCTGGACCCCGGCTCAAGGCCGGGGTGACGAGATGAGGTGCCCACTTCGGGGCAAAATCAGCCATCCCCCTTGACATAATCAACCAAATAGGTTACAAGCTCGTCCGTTCCATCGCGCCCCTGATCACGATGCGACGGAGCAAGGTCCGGGTTCAACCCCCGGGCGGCCGGCGCGAAGTCATCCGGTTCAGCCGAAGCTTCGCGATCATCGTCAACGGCCAGCCTTCGCTCGCTTTCCCGTCGCACACTCGGGATCGCCTCGTGAAGGTCCGCCACAACCGGCGTCCCCGAAAGACGCCAATGGCAGGCCCCGATGCCTGCCGCACCGGGTGCGCGCGACAGGACGCGCCGGCCGCTACCCTTCCCTTCCCCATCGGCGGGACGGCCGCGCCCGCAAATCCAACAAGCTCCGGCATGGCCAGCCGCCTTGCCCCTCCCCGCCCATTCCGCTATATCCGACCGATCCGACGGGCCAGGCCCGCGGTGGCAGGCGCGTCAGCGGGGGCTCATCGCTCCCCCTCACGCGCCCTTTTCGCATGGAAAGGCCTGCCTCCGCGTTCCCGGTTCTGCGGACGCCGCGAAGGGTGTTCGGCCCCCGCGGCAGTTCGGCCAAAGACCTCTGGATTCAACCAGATGGCCGGAAACGATTGATAGGAAGCAACCTTTTTATGGCGACTTCTGCCACCCCCACCCGCGACGATTTCGCGGCTCTGCTCGACCAGACCCTCGGTCACGCTGACGGCTTCGAAGGCCGCGTCGTCAAGGGCACCGTCACCGCCATCGAGAACGACCTCGTCGTCATCGACGTGGGCCTCAAGTCCGAAGGCCGCGTGCCGCTGCGCGAGTTCGCGCCCGCGCCGGGCCAGAAGGCCGAGCTGAACGTCGGCGACGAAGTCGAGGTTTACGTCGACCGCGTCGAGAACATGCACGGCGAAGCGATGCTCAGCCGCGACCGCGCCCGCCGCGAAGCCGCGTGGGACAAGCTCGAGGGCGAGTTCGCCAAGACCGCGCGCGTCGAGGGCGTGATCTTCGGCCGCGTCAAGGGCGGCTTCACCGTCGACCTCAACGGCGCCGTGGCGTTCCTGCCCGGCTCGCAGGTGGACATCCGTCCGGTCCGCGACGTCACCCCGCTGATGGACATCCCGCAGCCGTTCCAGATCCTCAAGATGGACCGTCGCCGTGGCAACATCGTCGTGTCGCGCCGCGCCGTCCTCGAAGAGACCCGCGCCGAGCAGCGCACCGGCCTGATCCAGTCGCTGGCCGAAGGTCAGGTGATCGACGGCGTCGTGAAGAACATCACCGATTACGGTGCGTTCGTCGACCTCGGCGGCATCGACGGCCTGCTCCATGTCACCGACATGAGCTACAAGCGCGTCAACCACCCGTCGGAAGTCATCAACATCGGTGACACCGTCAAGGTGCAGATCATCCGCATCAACCGCGAGACGCAGCGCATCAGCCTCGGCATGAAGCAGCTCGAGAGCGATCCGTGGGAAGGCGCCGCCGCCAAGTATCCGGTCGGTGGCAAGTTCTCGGGCCGCGTGACGAACATCACCGAATATGGTGCGTTCGTTGAGCTCGAAGCCGGCATCGAAGGCCTGGTCCACGTCTCGGAGATGAGCTGGACCAAGAAGAACGTGCACCCGGGCAAGATCGTGTCGACCTCGCAGGAAGTCGACGTGGTCATCCTCGAGGTGGACGAGGACAAGCGCCGCATCTCGCTCGGCCTCAAGCAGGCCCAGCAGAACCCGTGGGAAGCGTTCGCCGACAAGCACCCGATCGGCTCGACCGTCGAGGGCGAAGTCAAGAACGCGACCGAGTTCGGCCTGTTCATCGGCCTGGACGGCGACGTGGACGGCATGGTCCACATGTCGGACATCGCCTGGGGCGTGACCGGCGAGGAAGCCCTCGCGATGCACCACAAGGGCGAGACCGTGCAGGCGGTCGTGCTCGACGTGGACGCCGAGAAGGAGCGTATCTCGCTCGGCATCAAGCAGCTTGAGCGTGGCGGCGTTGCCGGCGCGACGGGTGCTTCGACCGGCGGCGCCAACACCTCGGGCGTCAACAAGGGCCAGACCGTCACCGTCACCGTTCTCTCGGTGGGCGATGCGGGCCTCGACGTGCAGATCGGCGACGATGGCGCGACCGGCTTCATCCGTCGTGGCGATCTCGGCCGCGACCGCGACGAGCAGCGCGCTGAGCGCTTCCAGGTCGGCCAGAAGTTCGACGCGATGGTGACCGGCTTCGACCGTTCGAAGAAGCCGACCTTCTCGATCAAGGCGCTTCAGCTCGCCGAAGAGAAGCAGGCCGTTGCGCAGTACGGTTCGTCCGACTCGGGCGCGTCGCTCGGCGACATCCTCGGCGAGGCCTTCAAGGCCCGTCAGGAGAACCAGTAAGGCTTGCCGGCGCCGCCCTTTCGGGGTGGTGCCGCAACGCCGGCGATGGTTTCGCCAACGAAAAGAAATCCCCTCCCGCCCCCGGCCGGAGGGGATTTTTTTGTGCCCGGCGCATCGCTTCGGCGGCCTCCGCCGGAATCGCGGCGTGCGCATTGTGATTACACGGAAAAAAGCCGGGCATCTCACATGCTGCACGGGCGTGACATTGATCCAGTTTTATGGAATTGGACGTCAGGCGGCTCCCGAGGCCGTCGACAGGGTAACAAGAGATGATCCGTTCCGAACTCGTTCAACGGGTGGCCGAGGCCAACCCGGACCTGCCTGTGAAGGATGTGGAGCGGCTCGTCGGGGTGATCTTCGAGGCGATCAGCGCGCATCTCGTGGCCGGTGGCCGCGTGGAGCTGCGCGGCTTCGGCGCCTTCTCCACCCGCGCCCGCGAAGCGCGCACCGGCCGCAACCCGCGCACGGGCGAGCCCGTGGACGTCTCGGCCAAGCGCGTGCCCTATTTCAAGCCGGGCAAGGAAATGCGGGAACGCCTCAACGTCTGAGGCCTTTTCCGGCGAGGGCTTGACCTGGCCCTCGCCCGACGCCTTTGTGGCGCCCGTGCGGGCGTGGCGAAACCGGTAGACGCAGGCGACTTAAAATCGCCCTCCCATGGAGTGCGGGTTCGAGTCCCGCCGCCCGCACCACAGGCTTGGCTGCGCCCGCGACGCCGTGCGCCAATCCCGAGGCGATTCTCGCACAAAAAAAGCCCCGCCAGCGGGAAGGCCGGCGGGGCAACTCAGGATACCGCCAAGCGAGGGGGGCAGCTCGGCGGGTCGAGAGGGGCAATAGCGCCAGCCAGTTGCAATGTAAAATCGATATTGCACGTCAGGGTCATCGAATTTCATCATCAGAGCCCGTGGCCCTTCCGGCTCCCGCGGGTGCCCGAAATGCCGCTCCGGAGCCCCTCCCCGGCCCTGCTTCCGACCAAATCGGATGCATTTTCCCATTCCATGCAAAATCATGCATTTGGGCCTGCATCATGGGAGGATTGCGAGCGTTCCCCGGCGCGGCACGACGCAAAAGAACCCAATTTGAACCTGTCCCGTTGCATCCCGGAAAAAGCTGGCAGAACATCCTCGTATCGATCGACTTGGTCGAGCGATATCGCCGCGGACGATCCGCAGGCGCATCCCGGACGGGAACAGTTCTGTATCGCGTATCGTCGTGTACGTTGCTTTGCGTATCCGTGTGAATACATGGCCGGCGCTCGGCCGATGCCTTGTTTATGGACGGCGGAACGGTCAGCCCCGGCTTGAGAGATAATCCGCAACCCGGCGGCGCGTCTCTTCATCGACATGCAGGCCGATCTTGGTACGGCGCCACAACACATCTTCCGCCGTGCGCGCCCATTCCCGCTCCACGAGATAATCGACCTCGCGCGTCGAGAGCCCGCC
Organism: Sphingomonas sp. PR090111-T3T-6A; assembly: GCF_000383095.1. GTDB lineage: Bacteria > Pseudomonadota > Alphaproteobacteria > Sphingomonadales > Sphingomonadaceae > Solisphingomonas. The sequence goes on along the minus strand of NZ_AORL01000010.1, from coordinate 490,221 downwards.
TCCCAGATCGGTGATCGCGGTGGCGTCGCCCAGCACGCGCTCGATCCGCGTGCCATAGGCGTGGGCCATGCGCTCGGCGGTCAGCGCATCGAGGAATGGCCAGCGCCGCCGCACGCCTGCGAGGAAAGCGTCGAAGTCTCCGTTCGGCAGGTCGCCGCCCGGCAGCGGCTCGTCCGCCGTCCACGCCGGCCCCATATGCGGCAGGAAGGGCTTGAGCTTGTCGAGCGCATGTTCGGCGAGGCGGCGATAGGTGGTGATCTTGCCCCCGAAGGCGGAGAGCACCTGCGGCCCCTCCTCCACCCCCAGCGTCAGCACATAGTCGCGCGTGACGGCCGAGGCATCCTCCGCGCCGTCGTCGAACAGCGGGCGGACGCCGGAATAGCTGCCCACCATGTCGCCCGGCCCGATCGGCTTTGCGAAATAGCGGTTCACGGCGCGGCAGAGATAGTCGATCTCGTCCGGATCGATCGTGGGCGCGGAAGGATCGCCCTCATAGGGCTTGTCGGTGGTGCCGATCAGCGTGAAGTCGCGCTCATAGGGGATGGCGAAGACGATCCGCTTGTCGTCGTTCTGGAAGATATAGGCGTGCTCGCCCTCGTAGAGCCTGCGGACGAGGATATGGCTGCCCTTCACCAGCCGGGGCGGACGCTCGGCATGGGCGCCGGCCAGCTCGTGCAGCACCTGCCCCACCCACGGCCCCGCCGTATTGACGATCGCGCGGGCGGCGACGGTCGTATTGTCGTCGAGCGTGGCGATCCAGCGGTCGCCCTCGCGGCGCGCGCCGGCGAAGCCCGTGCGGGTGCGGATGGTCGCCCCGCGCTCGGCGGCGGCCACCACGTTCAGCGCCACGAGGCGGGCATCGTCCACCCATGCGTCCGAATAGACGAAGCCCTTCTCCACGCCCGCCAGCCCCGCGCCCCAATGCGTGCCTTCGAGGCTCACGCCCTCGGACTTGGGCAGGCGCGTGCGGCCGCCGATATGGTCGTAGAGGAAGAGGCCGGTGCGGATCATCCACGCCGGGCGCATGTCCTCCGCCAGCGGCATGACGAAGCGCATCGGCTTGATGAGATGCGGCGCCAGCCCCAGCAGCACCTCGCGCTCCGCCAGCGCCTCGCGGACGAGGCGGAACTCGTAATATTCGAGATAGCGCAGGCCGCCATGGATCAGCTTGGTGCTGGACGAAGAGGTGTGCGCCGCGAGATCGTCCCGCTCGACGAGGAGGACGCTGAGCCCCCGCCCCACGGCGTCGCGCGCGATGCCGGCGCCGTTCACGCCACCACCGATAATGAGCAGGTCGACTTCGCTGGGGCTCATGCGCGGCACTCCTTCGTCGGTCAGTCCTTCGCGATATGGGATCGGCTGCGCGCCAGCGCATCGGCCCAGCCGGCTTTCAGGCCCTCGCGTTCGCCCGCGCCCATCCGCGGCTTGAACAGACGGTCGCGCTGCCACGCGGCGGCGACATCCTCAGGCCCCTTCCACACACCGACCGCAAGGCCGGCGAGGAAGGCCGCGCCCGCCGCCGTCGTCTCGATGTTGGCGGGGCGTTCGACATCGGCGTCCAGCATGTCGGCGAGGAACTGGCAGAACCAGTCGTTCGCCGCCATGCCGCCGTCCACGCGGATGGTGCGCGCGCTGGCGGCGCCGTCGCTCACCATCGCGTCGACCAGATCGGAGGTCTGGTAGGCCACCGACTCCAGCGCGGCGCGGGCGAGATGCGCGCCGGTCGCGTCGAGGGTGAGGCCGGTGATCGTGCCACGCGCGTCCGGGTCCCAGTGCGGCGCACCGAGGCCGACGAAGGCGGGCACCATGTAGACCCCGTTATTGCCGTCGAGCCTGGTGGCGAGGTCGTTGGTGTCCGACGCGCGGTTGATGAGGCCGAGCCCGTCGCGCAGCCACTTCACCGCCGCCCCCGCGACGAAGATCGAGCCCTCCAGCGCATAGGTCGTCCGCCCGCCCAGCCGATAGGCGATGGTGGTCAGCATCCCGTTCTTCGAGGTGACGGCCTCCTCGCCCGTGTTGAGCAGCAGGAAGCAGCCGGTGCCGTAGGTGGACTTGGCATCCCCCGGCCGGAAGCAGGCTTGGCCGACGACCGCCGCCTGCTGGTCCCCCGCCATGCCGCCGATGGGCACGGAGCGTCCGAGCAGGCCCTTCTCGGTCTCGCCGAAGATGGTGCTGTTGTCCTTCACCTCGGGCAGCAGCGCGACGGGGATGTTCAGCATCCGCAGCAGTTCGTCGTCCCACTGGTTACGGTGGATGTCGTAGAGCAAGGTCCGCGAGGCGTTGCTGGCGTCCGTCGCATGGACCTTGCCGCCGGTCAGCCGCCACAGCAGGAAGCTGTCGATGGTGCCAAACGCCAGCTCGCCCTTCTCGGCGCGGGCACGGGCGCCCTCCACATGGTCGAGCATCCAGGCGAGCTTGGTGCCCGAGAAATAGGGATCGAGCAGCAGCCCGGTCTTGGCCCGCACCATCGGCTCGCAGCCGTCCGCCTTCAACTGCGCGCAGAGCTTCGCCGTGCGCCGGTCCTGCCAGACGATCGCCTTGTGGACGGCCTCGCCGGTCTTGCGATCCCACAGCACCACGGTCTCGCGCTGGTTGGTGATGCCGATCGCCGCGGCCTCGCCGCCGCAGTCCGCCGCGTCCTTCAGCGTGTCGGCTGTGTCGCGCCAGATATCCTCGGGATCATGCTCCACCCAGCCGGGAGCGGGATAATATTGCCGGAACTCGCGGCGCGCCGTCCTGCGCGGCAGGCCGTCCGCGCCGAACGCCATGCTGCGCGTGGAGGTCGTCCCCTGATCGATGCTGAGGATGATCGTATCGGTCATGCAGCGGGCTCCACGGGGGTCTTCAGGGTGCGGGGCAGGAAGGGCCGGATGAGCAGATGATGCGCGCCGCCGCCCACCACGCCGCCGATCAGCGGCGCCACGATCGGCACCCACCAATAGCCGTCCTTGCCGGGGAAGGCGGAAGAGTCCCAGCCGGCGAGCCACGCAAACAGGCGCGGCCCGAAATCGCGCGCCGGATTGAGCGCCCAGGCCTCCAGATAACCCGCCGACGCGCCGATCACAGCGACGATCAGCCCGATCACGATCGCGCCGAAATTCGCCTGCGGGGCCATGGTGTTATACTCGTCCGTCACCGCGAAGATGCCGAACATCAGGAAGCCGGTGAGGATGATCTCGTCCCAGAAGGCCTTGATCGGCGTCACGGCGACGCCCGGCGCCGTGAAGAACACGCCCGCCGCGCCGCCACCGGCCCGCGTGAGCCCCTGCGTCGCGTTGAAATGGTCGATCACCGATCCGTAGAGCGCATAGACGATCACCGCGCCGAGGAACGCGCCGACGATCTGCGCCAGCCAGTAAGGCACCACCTTGCGCCACGGGAAGCCGCGATAGACGGCGAGCGCCAGCGTGACGGCCGGGTTGGCGTGCGTCCCCGACACCGCGCCCGTCACGTAGATCGCGATCGAGACGGCCATGCCCCAGGTGATGCAGACGCCCCAATAGGCCATCTTGTAGGGGCTCGGATCGTACAGGATGTACATGCCGGCCACCGAGCAGCCGAAGCTGATGATGATGAGGATCGCAACGGCTTCGGAGATCAGTTCGCCCAGAAATGCACGCCATTCCGACATCGGGCCTGCTCTCCCCTCCTGCGGGTCATCGGCTCGCCCGGAAGCGGCCCTTTGCCCATCCATGAGGCCGAAGCCGGGCCGGCTTCAAGCGCAAAGCTGTGACAATCGTTTCGGAAGACGCGCCGGGGCGCTCAAACCTCGCTGAGTTGCGCGACCAGATCGGGATGCAGCTTGCCCGCGAACTCGCAGCCCGCCGCTTCGCCGTCATGCCAGACGACCCGCGCCATGAAGGGACCGTGGCCGCCGATTTTGAGCCAGATCACGCTGTCCGCCGCCAGCGGCCGGTCGATCAGGATTCGGCAGCCCGAAGGCGAGAGATTGGTGACGGTGGCCGGGAGATTCTTCTCGCCCGCCGCATCGACCTCGCCGCTTCGACGAGCCGAGCGTCGCGGATCGCGGCGATGATCGGTGGCCCCACCCAACTGGATTTCCGCTTCCATAGACCCGTCTTCCCCCGGAACGTGACGCAGCGGATTTAGAGGATGTCGGTAAAGCATTGGTCAATCCCCGGCCTTTCCCCCGGCGCGCGACCGTGGCACGCCCTTCCCGTGTCCCGCGTCCTGCCTCTCCTCCTCGCCTCGCTGCTGCTGTCGCCCGGCTGCGCACGGACCAGCGGCGAGCGGCCGCCCGCCGACACGCTCGTCCGCCTTGCCGACGACGAGCCCAAGGGCCTCGACCCGCAGGCCGTGTCGGACCTCGCCTCGATCCGCGTCGCGGAGGATCAGTATGAGGGGCTGACCCGCTACAATGCCGATGGCCAGCCCGAGCCTGGCCTCGCCAGCGGCTGGAGCGTCTCGGCGGATGGGCTGACATGGCGCTTCCACCTGCGCGACGGCCTGCGCTTCTCGGACGGGGCACCGATCAGCGCCGCCCTCTTCCCGAAGCTGCTGGCCCGGCTCCGCGCGCCGGCCACCGCCTCGCCGGTGAAGCCCCTGTTCGAGGCGATCGCCGCCATCGACGCGCCCGCCCCGAACGAGGTGGCCGTCCGCCTGCGCCATCCCTATCCGGCGCTGCCCGAGTTGCTCGCCCAGCCGGGGATGGCGGCGCTGCCGCTCCATCGCGCGCATTGGGCGAGCGAGCGGCCGCTCGTCACCTCCGGCCCCTATCGCCTGCTCGACTGGACGCTGGGCGACCATATCCTGCTGGGCGCCAACCCGCGCTGGCATGACGGCGCCCCGCCGGTCGCCCGCGTCGAATGGCGCCCCACCACCGATCCGCTGACCGCGATGCGGACCCTGCTCTCGGGCGCAGCCGACACCACCAGCGATTTCCCCGCGAGCCGCCTCGGCTGGCTGCGCGCCCATGCGCCGAAGCTGCTGCATGTCGCGCCCTATCGCGGGGCCTATTATCTCGTCTTCAACATCCGCAAGCCGCCCTTCGACGACAAGCGCATCCGCGTCGCCCTCAATCTCGCAACCGACCGACGCTGGATCGCCGGCCCGCTGCTCGGCGTGGGGACGCCGCCCGCATGGGGCGTGGTGCCGCCCGGCATCGGCGGCCTCGCCGCCTACAGGCCCGTCTGGGCGGACTGGACGCCTGCGCGGCGGATGGTGGCGGCGCGGCTTCTGCTGAGCGAGGCCGGCTATGGCCCGAAGCATCCGCTCGTCTTCGACATCCGCTTCAACAGCGACATCGATCACCGCCGCATCGCCATCGCGCTCGCCGCGATGTGGAAGCCGCTCGGCATCGAGGCCCGGCTGTTCAACAGCGAGGCGTCGCTCCATTTCGCCAGCCTGCGCCGGGGCGATTTCCAGCTCGCCCGCTCGGGCTGGATCGGCGACCTCTCCGCGCCCGAGAATTTCCTCGACGTCTGGCGCTCGGACGCGGGCGCGATCAACTATGCGGGCTATGCCAGCCGCTCGTTCGACGCCGCGCTCGACGCCGCCAACACCCTCGCCGAGCCGAGAGCCCGCGCGCAGGCCATGCGCCGCGCCGAAGCCATCGCCGCCAGCGACGCGCCAATGCTGCCCATCTACTTCTATGTCAGCCGCAACCTCGTCTCGCCCCGCGTGATCGGATGGCACGACAATCTTGCAGCCATCCACCCGAGCCGTACGCTGCGAATCGCGCCATGATCGCCCGACGCACCCTCCTCGCCGCCCCGTTGCTGGCGCTTATCCTGCTCGGCGGATGCCATCGTCATCGCTATGCCGGCCCCATCGAGGTCAGCGTCGTCGGGCCTGCGCTCGGTTCAGCGCGTCCCGGATTCGATCGCGGCCCGGTCGAGGCGCCCGCTGCCACGCTGATCGAGGCGACCGGCCAGGGCCTCGTCCGCTTCGACGCGAGCGGCCAGATCGTGCCGGGCGTGGCGGCCCGCTGGATCGTCACGGACAATGGCCGCAGCCTCATCTTCCGCCTGCCCGATCTGCCCGCCCCCGGCACGCACCCGATCGACGCCGCCGATGTCGCCCGCCGCATCCGCGCCGCCATCGCGCCCGGCAGCCGCAATCCGCTGAAGCCCATGCTCGGCGCGATCGACGAGGTGGATGCGGTGACGCCGCAGGTGATCGACGTCGAGCTGAAGGCGCCGCGCCCCAATCTGCTCCAGATCTTCGCGCAACCGGGGCTGGCGATGGGCGGCCAGCATCGCGGCCCCTTCGCGCTCGCCAGCCTGCGCGACGGCGTGGCCGTGCTCGCCCCCCTGCCCGATCCCGATGCCGCCCCGGAGGCCGGGCATCTGCGCCGCGCGCCCGTCGTCCATCTGCGCGGCGAGCGGGCGGCAACGGCGGTGGCGCGCTTCGCGGCGGGGCAGTCGGACCTGATGCTGGGCGGGACGTTCGACGACCTGCCGCTGGCGCATGTGACGTCGCTGCCGCGCGACACGCTGCACTTCGATCCGGTGAAGGGGCTGTTCGGGCTGGCCTTCAGCGACAATGGCAGCGACCTGATCGTCGACAGCGACAATCGGCGGGCGCTGGCGATGGTGGTGGACCGCGATCGCATCGCGCGCCTGATGGGTGCGCCGGGATGGAACCCGTCCCCCGCCATCGTCGCGCCCGGAACGCCCGAGATCGCCGGGCCGGTCATGCCCCCCTGGGCGTCCCGTCCCCTCGCGGATCGGCGCGCCGATGCGGCCCGGATCATCACCAACTGGCAGGCCGGCGGCGGCAAGCTGGCCCCGCTCCGGGTCGCGCTGCCGGCCGGCCCCGGCGGGCGGATGCTGTTCGCCTCGATCGCGGCGGACTGGCGGGCGATCGGCGTGCAGGCGATCCGCGTCGGGCCGGAGGAACCCGCGGACCTGCGCCTCGTCGACGAGGTCGCGCCCGCCGACATCGCCAGCTTCTATCTGCGTTCCTTCGCGTGCGAGCGGCAGGTGCCGTGCACGCCGGTGTCGGAGAAGGTGCTGCTGGCCGCCCGCTCCGCCCCGACGCTCGACGAGCGCTCCGTGCTGCTGACGCAGGCCGATGCGCTCATCACGCAGACCGTGCCGTTCATCGCCTTCGGCCCGCCGATCCGCTGGTCGCTGGTGGCGCAGCGGCTCGATCTCTACCACGATTCACCGCGCGCCTTTCATCCGCTGAATGAACTTCGCTCCCCTCCCAAGCGCTGACCCCTTCGAGAGGAGAACAGCCCGATGCCGATCGGCGACCATTTCGACCGCATGACCGACCGCGTGCCCGGCCTCGGCCGCGATCCGGCCTCCGTCCGCCGCCGGATCGAACATGCCGAGCGCCTGCTGGAGGGGCTGTTCGTGGTGCCGGTGCTGAACCGGCCGATGGGGCTGGACGTGATCCTCGACGTGGTGCCCGGCATCGGCCCGATCACCGCGGCCACGCTCGGCGGGTGGATCGTGTGGGAGGCGCGCAACCTCGGCATGTCGAAATGGCAGATGGCGCGGATGGCGGGCAATGTCGGCATCGACCTGCTGCTCGGCGCCATTCCGTGGATCGGAGCGATCCCGGATTTCTTCTTCCGGTCCAACACGATGAACCTGAAGATGATCAAGCGCCACCTCGATCGCCACCACCCGGAGCTGGCGACGATCGAGGGCGACGCGAAGCGGATCAGGCGGGCGCCTGGACCTTGACCGGATCGGCCGGCGCCGCCCCGCCCTGACCCGCCGGGCAGCTCCGCGGGCGCTTGTCGAGGCCGAGGCAGAGCCACACCTCCTCCAGCCAGCCGCGCCTGTTGACGTTGAGGCGCATCATATCGGGCTTCATGCCCGGATTGGCCGCCGCGAAGGCCGCCTGGAAATCGCCCGCCGTCAGCCCGCGCCGATGCGCCAGCGTCTGCATGTCGGGCAAGCGGATCGCGCGATAGATGCGCCCCTCCTCGCCGAAATAGCGGACGGGATCGTCTGTCATGCAGCTCCCATGCTTCGCCCACTCATGCTGGAGGAGCTGCGGCGACGGCGTGGCGGCGATGCCGGCGCGGATCTGCGCATCGGTGAGGATCTCCACCGGGCGGCAATATTCCGGCCAGCGATTGGGGCCGTCCCCGTCCGGCCAGAGGCCGTGGAGCGTGAAGCCGCGCCGCACCTTCGGGTCCGCGCACTCGTTCGCCGGCCCGCGCTGGCCGCGCTTCGCATAGCAATGCTCGGGCTGCCAGATCAGCGACAGCGTATAGCCGGTGGTCGGCACGTTGCGGACGGGCTGGTCCGCCGTGGGCAACTCGGCATGGGGGCGCGGGAGTTCGGCCGCCGACAGGGGAGCGGCGGCGAGCACCGCGCCAAGCAACAGGAAACGCATCGATCAGTCCTTCCGATGGAGCCTCAGCGCCGGAACCAGAGCCGGGCATCCGGCCGGAACATCAACCACACGCAGACGCCCTGAATGATGACATGGCACAAGGAGAGCAATCGCGGCCCGAGCGGCAGCACAACCACCGAGTGGCCGATCCCCCGCAGCAATCCCGCGACGCCCAGCACGAAAAGGATCACGAAAATCCACTTCGCCACCTCGCTGCCCTTGTGCGCGATGAAGAAGAGCAGGCAGAGGTTGATCGCCAGCCCGATGACGATGCCGAAGCCCGCCACCCACGGCAGCATGGCCACGGCCTGAGGCGGCGCGCCGGCCGGCAGCAGGTCCGCGCCGTGCCCGAAGGTCCAGACGGATGCCGCGAGGCTGAGCACGATGCCGAGAATATAGAGACGCTCGAACTGCACGATCGACTGCGGACGCATACGCCCTCCCCTGTTGGGGAGCGAGCTTAGCGGCCCGTTTCGGCCATGCAACGGGGATCGCCCCCAGCCTCAGGCGATGGCGAGGTCCAGCCCGATGTCCGCCGCCGGAGCGGACTGGGTGAGCCGGCCGACCGAGATATAGGTCACGCCCGTCTGCGCAATCTCGCGGATCGTCTCCAGATGGACGCCGCCGGACGCCTCGGTCGGCACGCGCCCGCCGACCAGCGTCACGGCGCCGCGCAGGATCGAGGGCCGCATATTGTCGAGCAGCAGATGGGTGGCGCCAGCCGCCAGCGCGTCCTCGATCTGGTCGACGCGGTCGACCTCGACGATGATGCTGGCGATGCCCGCCTCCCGCGCGCGCCTCGCGGCCTCGCCGACGCCGCCCGCCACCGCGACATGATTGTCCTTGATCATCGCCGCATCCCACAGGCCCATGCGGTGATTGGTCGCGCCGCCCATGCGGGTGGCGTATTTCTCCAGACGGCGCAGGCCGGGAATGGTCTTGCGCGTATCGAGCAACGTCGCGCCGGTGCCCGCGATCGCATCGACATAGGCGCGCGTCAGCGTGGCGATGCCGGTCAGGTGCTGGACCGTGTTGAGCGCGGAGCGCTCGGCGGTGAGCATCGCGCGCGCCTTGCCCTCCATGCGCATCAGCGTCGTGCCCTTCGCCACCCGCGCGCCGTCCTCGACCAGCATCTCGATGGACACGTCGGGATCGAGATGGCGGAAGAAGGCCGCCGCGATCGGCAGGCCCGCCACCGTCACGTCGTCCCGGCTCACCAGCGCACCGTGGAAGCGCGCCCCAACCGGGATGACGGCGGCGGACGTGATGTCGCCCGCCTCACCGAGATCCTCGGCCAGCGTCGAGCGGAGGAAGGCGTCGAGATCGAAGCCGTCGAGCGAGAAGGCCATCAGCCGCGCGGCCCCATGTCGCCCTTGCCGACGGTCGCGCCCGCCATCTCCAGCATCCGGTCGAGCGGACGCTTGGCGGCGATGCGGGTCTCCTCGTCGATCTCGATGCGCGGCTCCATGTCGCGGAGCGCGAGGTAGAGCTTCTCCATCGTGTTGAGCGCCATGTAGGGGCACATGTTGCAGTTGCAGTTCCCGTCCGCGCCCGGCGCGCCGATGAACAGCTTGTGCGGGGCCGCCTTCTGCATCTGGTGGATGATGTGCGGCTCGGTCGCGACGATGATCGTCTCCGCCGGGGACTTCAGCGCGAACTCCAGGATCGCGCGGGTCGAGCCCACTTCGTCGGCATGATCGAGGATAAAGGCCGGGCATTCCGGGTGCGCGGCGATCGGCGCGTCCGGATATTGCGCCTTGAGCTTCAGAAGCTCCGTCTCCGAGAAGGCCTCGTGGACGATGCAGGCGCCCGGCCACAGCAGCATGTCGCGGCCGGTCTTGCGGTTGAAGTAAGCGCCGAGGTTCTTGTCCGGCGCGAAGATGATCTTCTGGTCCATCGGCAGTTGGGCGAGGATCTTCTCGGCCGAGGACGAGGTGACGATGATGTCCGAGTGCGCCTTCACCGCCGCCGAGCAGTTGATGTAGGTGATGGCGATGTGATCCGGATGCGCCGCGCGGAACTTCGCGAACTCCTCCGGCGGGCAGCTATCCTCCAGCGAGCAGCCGGCCGCCATGTCGGGCAGGATCACGGTCTTCTGGGGCGAGAGGATCTTCGCCACCTCCGCCATGAAGCGCACGCCGCAGAAGGCGATCACGTCCGCATCGGTCGCCGCCGCCTTGGCCGAGAGATCGAGGCTGTCGCCCACGAAGTCGGCGATGTCCTGGATGTCGGGCGTCTGGTAATAATGGCCGAGGATGACGGCGTTGCGCTCCTTGCGCAGCCGGTTGATCTCAGCCTTCAGATCGAGGCCCTTGAGGCTCTGGACGGGGGCATTCATGGCAACGGCACTCCTTATGCGGTGCCCAGATAGGCGCGTGCGTGCGGCTTGTCAGCGGGAAAGGCCCAGCACCTCGGCAACGGATCGCGAATGATCCATGGGCACGAAGGATGACGGCTTCGGGAAATCCGGTTCGTCGGCGAAGCGGACGCGGACGTGGGGATCGAGCCCCGCGGCCTTGAGCGGCAGCGCGAAGCTCTGCTCCACCGCGCGGCGGGCGGCATCGCGGGCGATGTTCATGGGCACCGGCTCGCGCGCCTGACGCAGCAGCTCGGCTTGCGCGGCCTTGCGGTTGGCGCCGTCCAGAGCTTCTCCGCTATCGGTGAAGTGGAGCAGCAGGCCGCCGCCGTCATAGGCGCGCATCCGCGCCGGATCGACGTCCGGCCCCTCCAGCATCAGCGGGGGCAGCACGACGTCGAGAGTGTGGGCATCCTTGTGCCAGACGAGATCGCCCGTCTTCAGCCGCCCGAAATCGACCTCGTAGCGCACTCGCCCTGGCATGATGAGCGTGCGTTGCGCCGAAAGCCCGAAGCGCTGCTGGGTCGACGTCACCACCGCCACATAATTGGCGACGAGCGCGGTCAGCCGGTTCTCGGCCTTCAAGCCTTCGAGGCTGGCGGACGCGATCGTCTCGGGATCGGGCGACCAGACGCGATGCGCGAGCCGCGCCCCGAACAGCGCCAGCCCGCCCGCGATCAGCGCGAACGCAAGAAGGACGCCCAGCAGACCCTTGAGCAACGGACGCATCAGGCGGCGAGCATCCAGATATCGTCGGCCACCGACACCTGCCCCCGCGCGTCGAGATCGATCAGATGGGCGAGCACGCTCAGTCCCGCCGCCTTGGTCAGGCGCGGATCGAGGCCGACATACATGGTCGCCACCATCTCATCGACCGACTGCGCCTTCTCGCCCAGCAGGCGCAATATCTGCCCCTCGCGCTGCTTGCGGTGGCCCAGCATCGAGCGGACCAGCCGTTGCGGGCGCGTCACCGGGTCGCCATGGGCGGGGAAATAAATCTCGTCCTCGCGGCCCATCAGCTTGTCGAGGCTGGCGACATAGGCGCCCATCTGGCCGTCGGGCGGGATCACCACGCTGGTCGACCAGCCCATGACATGATCGCCGCTGAACAGCGCCCGCGCTTGCGGTAGCGCGAAGCAGAGATGGTTGGAGGTATGCCCCGGCGTCGCGATCGCCTCCAGCGTCCAGCCGGGGCCGGACACGACATCCCCCTCCACCATCACGCGATCGGGCGCATAGCTATGGTCGAAGCCTGCTTCGAGGCCGGAGCCGTCGCGTGCCATGATCGGCGCGCAGCCCATGACGGGCGCGCCGGTCGCCTCCGCGAGCGGGCGCGCGGCGGGGCTGTGGTCGCGATGGGTGTGGGTGCAGAGGATGGCGACGATGCGCTCACCGGCGGTCGCCGCGAGGATCGCGTCCACATGCTCGGGCAGGTCGGGACCGGGATCGATCACGGCGACTTCGCCATGGCCGACGATATGCGTCTGCGTGCCGGTATAGGTGAAGGGCGAGGGATTATGCGCCAGCACCCGCCGGACCAGCGGATGGACAGCCTCGACCACGAGCGGCGACGGATGAGCGGACTCTGTCACGACATCACCCCTCCGGCGGCCTCAACTGTCGAAATCTTTGACACCCGGATGCGGAGAAGGAAGGAGCTTAACCATCCTGTCCCGCCGTGGAGCTGGCTTTGCGGGGTCTGGCACGGCGCCTGCATCGCTTCGTCCGTTCCACGTTTCCCGCGAACACTGGCGGGCCGGCGCGCTCCCACGCCACGGCCCGCCACCCCGCGGGACGCCGCCTCAGGCGGCCTTCTTCGAGACGCCGGCCTTTTCGAGCAGGTCCGCCAGCTCGCCGCTCTCGTACATCTCCATCATGATGTCCGAGCCGCCGATGAACTCGCCCTTCACATAGAGCTGCGGAATGGTCGGCCAATCCGAGAACTGCTTGATGCCCTGGCGGATGCCCTGATCCTGGAGCACGTCGACCGAGCCATATTCCACGCCGAGATGATCGAGGATCGCCACCGCCCGGCTGGAGAAACCGCACTGCGGGAAGAGCGGCGAGCCCTTCATGAACAGCAGCACGTCATGGGCCTTCACCACGTCCGCGATCCGCGCCTGCACGTCGTCCGTCATCGTCTTTACTCCTGAGAAGGCGCCGAGGTGATGAGCTGGAGCGCGTGCAGCACGCCCCCCATGCGGCCACCGAGCGCCTCATATACGCGTTGATGCTGGCGGACACGGGGAACGCCACGGAAGCTCTCGCTCACGACGCGAGCGGCATAATGATCGCCATCGCCGGCCAGATCGGTGATCTCCACCTCGGCATCGGGAATGCCGGTGCGGATGAGCGCCACGATCTCGTCTGCTGCCATCGGCATGTCAGATCGAGTCCAGCAACTGGCGGCGGGCTTCCACCATCTTCTCGTCCATCGCGGTGCGGATCGCCGCATCGTCGATGTCGATATTGGCGGACACGAGATCGCCGTAGAGCTTGCGCACAACGTCCTCGTCGCCGGCTTCCTCGAACTCGGCCTGCACGATCGCCTTGGCATAGGCGTCCGATTCCTCGGGCGTCAGGCCCATCAGGTTCGCGGCCCATTCGCCCAGCAGGCGGTTGCGTCGCGCGGTGACGCGAAACGCCATTTCCTGCTCGCGAGCGAACTTGCTCTCAAAGGCGCGCTCGCGCTCGTCGAAGGTGGTCATCTGTGGTGTTCCGTCCCCAACCATTGTGGCGGACGAGATAGGGAACCGACCGGTCACACGCAACTGCCCGGCCGAAGATCGGGGCGACTGTCGGAAAATCTGACAGCCGCCCGAGAGCCCTCAGGCGAGCGCCACCTCATAGGAAGCGGTGGTCTTCGCCGCGATATCCTCGGCCGTGACGCCGGGGGCCAGCTCGACCAGCCGGAAGGGGCTGGAATGGTCCGCGCGGCTGAAGACGCAGAGATCGGTGATGATCATGTCGACGACATTCTTGCCGGTGAGCGGCAGGGTGCAGGCCGGGATGAACTTCGGATCGCCGGACTTGGAGGTATGCTCCATCACGACGATGATCTTCTTCACGCCGGCGACGAGGTCCATCGCGCCGCCCATGCCCTTCACCATCTTGCCGGGGATCATCCAGTTGGCGATGTCGCCTTCCTGCGACACCTCCATCGCGCCCAGCACGGTGAGATCGATATGCCCACCCCGGATCATCGCGAAGCTGTCGGCCGATCCGAAATAGCTCGACGAGGGCAATTCCGAGATGGTCTGCTTGCCGGCGTTGATGAGGTCGGCGTCCTCCTCCCCTTCGTAGGGGAACGGCCCGATGCCGAGCATCCCGTTCTCGGACTGGAGCGTCACCTCGACGCCCGCCGGGATGTGGTTCGCCACCAGCGTCGGGATGCCGATGCCGAGATTGACGTAGAAACCGTCCTTCAGCTCGCGGGCGGCGCGGGCGGCCATCTCGTCGCGGGTCCAGGGCATCAGCGGGGCTCCTTGGCTGTGGTCGCCGGATCGCTCCAGCGTTTGTCGGCGGGGAAGATATCGTCGGCACCGCCCTGAAGCGCGGAGCCGTAGACAGGGTTGGGCAGCACGAACCAGCCGCGCCCCCAGAGCGAGGACGGGCCGGGCAGCGCCGTCAGCGCGCGACGCGCCGGAACGCTCAGCGCATCGTTGAAGAGATCGGAGAAGTCGCCGAGTTGGTCGCCGCCCATCGCGATCACGCAATATTTGTCGGCAATCCACCAGCGGCGGACATCCTTCAGTCCACCGGTATTGTCATCGCCTTGGAGATAAAGCGTTTGCTTATGAACGGCCGGTCCCAGCCCCGCATCGTTGATCGCCTGCTCGGTGGGCGCTGCGTTGAAGGCGTTGCGGTTGGTGTTGAAGATCACCGTCACGCCCATGCGGCGGATCGCGTCGAGCGCCTCCTTCGCGCCGGGCGTCGGGGTGACGTCATGGACACCGGTCTTCTCCCAGCGCGCCCAGCGATCGTCGAAGTCGCGGTTCGGCTTGCCGGTCAGCTCGTCATATTCGAAGCCCTGATTGAGCAGCACCGTCTCGTCGACGTCGAACACGGCGGCCGGCGGCTTGCCCGCGCAGGGGACGAACTTCGGGTTCTCCAGCGTCGCGCCCTCGTCGAGGACGACCGAGCGCCGGTCCTTCCCCTGCATCGCCTCGCCGACATAGAAAGTCAGCGCCTGCCACGCCTGACGGCTGACGGCGGCGGATTCGCCCGAACCGTAGAGATACTGCATCCCCGCCAGCCCCGGCTTGGCGAGCGGGGGTTCCGGCGGATAGGCCGTCTTGACCGCGCCGCCCGCGCAACCGCCGAGCAGCAGCGCCGAACCCAGCAGAAGCGCAGTCTTCACGCGGCCTCGCGCGGACGCGTGGTGCGGAACTCGATCATCTTCTCGTAGGGCGCGCCGAGGATCAGGCGCTTCACATAGATGCCGGGCAGGTGGATGGCGTCGGGATCGAAGGTGCCGACGGGGACGATCTCCTCCACCTCGGCGACGCAGATCCTGCCCGAGGTCGCGGCCGGCGCGTTGAAGTTGCGCGCGGTCTTGCGGAAGATCAGGTTGCCCGCCTCGTCCGCCTTCCAGCCCTTGATGATCGAGAGGTCGGCGCGGATGCCGCGTTCGAGGATATAGTCCTCGCCGTCGAACTGCTTCACTTCCTTGCCCTCGGCCACCAGCGTGCCGACGCCCGTCTTGGTGTAGAAGCCGGGGATGCCAGCACCGCCCGCGCGCAGCCGTTCGGCCAGCGTGCCCTGCGGCGTGAACTCCACCTCCAGCTCGCCGGCGAGAAACTGGCGCTCGAACTCCTTGTTCTCGCCCACATAGGAGGAGATCATCTTGCGGACCTGCTTGGTGCGCAGCAGCTTGCCGATGCCCTGCCCGTCGATGCCGGCATTGTTCGAGACGAAGGTGAGGTTCCTGGTGCCCGCGTCGCGGATCGCATCGAGCAGGCGCTCGGGCAGGCCGCAGAGGCCGAATCCGCCGGACGCGATGGTCATGCCGTCGAACAGCAGGCCCTCCAGCGCCGAAGCCGCATCCGCGTAGATCTTGCTCGCCATGCCGTCCTTCTCCTGAACTGTCGCCGGCCCGACTATCAGCCTCGGAGACCAAGCGGAAGCTGGCATCGCGCGTGCGTTGGGCTTAAGCGGTCGTGCATGACCAGCAATCGCACCGGTGGCCGCATTCTCGTCGACCAACTCGTCGCGCAGGGGTGCGATCGCATCTTCTGCGTTCCCGGAGAATCCTATCTGGCGGTGCTCGACGCGCTGCACGATTCGCCGGGGATCGACCTTGTGGTGTGCCGTCAGGAAGGCGGCGCGGCGTACATGGCCGAGGCGGACGGCAAGCTCACCGGCAAGCCCGGCGTCTGCTTCGTGACGCGCGGACCGGGGGCGACCAACGCCACGGTCGGCGTCCACACCGCCATGCAGGATTCGACCCCGATGATCCTCTTCATCGGCGACGTCGCCCGCGAGGCGAAGGATCGCGAGGGCTTTCAGGAGGTCGATTTCCCCGCGATGTTCGCACCGCTCGCCAAGTGGGCGGCGAAGATCGACGATGCGCGCCGCATCCCCGAATATGTCGCGCGTGCCTATGCGGTGGCGATGTCGGGCCGCCCCGGCCCGGTGGTGCTGGCGCTGCCGGAGGACATGCTGATCGACGAGGTCGAGGCGATCGACCGGCCCAGCGTGGCGCGTCCGGTCCAGCCGCCTTGTTGCGAGGCGCTGGGCACGCTGGTCCAGCTCCTCAAGGATGCCGCCGCCCCGCTCGCCATCGTCGGCGGCGCGGACTGGGACGATCGCGCGGCGCATTATTTCGCGCAGTTCGCGGAAGGGATCGGCCTGCCCGTCGCCACCGCCTTCCGCCGGCAGGATGCGATCCTGTCCGGCTCGCCCGTCTATGCCGGCAATCTCGGCTATGGCCCCAACCCCAGGCTGATCGAGCGGGTGAAGGCGGCGGACCTGCTGCTCGTCGTCGGCCCGCGCCTCGGCGAGGCGACCACCGACGGCTACACGCTCATCACGCCCGATCACCCGGACCAGATCCTCGTCCATGTCCACCCGGACCCGAACGAGCTTCAGTCGGTCTACCGCACCGACCTGCCGATCTGCGCCGACATGCCCGAGTTCGCCGAGACGATGGCGGATTGGGAACATGACATCCTGTCCTTCAAGGACGGCGCCGAGGCCCATGCCGAGTGGCTGGAGTGGAATACGCCCAAGCCCCGCGAGGATGTAGCGCTCGATCTCGGCCCCTGCGTGGGCGTGATGCGCGAGGCGATGCCGGCGGACACGATCATCTGCAACGGCGCCGGCAATTATTCGGGCTGGTGGCACCGCTACTGGCGCTACGGCAAGCGCGGCACCCAGCTCGCGCCCACCAACGGCTCCATGGGCTATGGCATCCCGGCGGGCGTCGCCGCGGCGCTCCGCAGGCCGGAGCAGCGCGTGGTGGCGCTGGCGGGCGACGGCTGCTTCCTGATGAACGGGCAGGAGCTGGCCACCGCCGTGGCGCAGGGCGCGCGCCTGCTGGTGATCGTGGTCGACAACGGCAATTACGGCACCATCCGGATGCATCAGGAGCGCGAATATCCCGGCCGCGTCTCCGGCACGCGCCTCGCCAACCCGGATTTCGCGGCCCTCGCCCGCGCCTATGGCGGCTGGGCGGAGACGGTGGACCGGACGGAGGACTTCGCCCCCGCCCTCGCCCGCGCGCTCGAACAGCCGGGCCTTGCGCTGCTCCATCTGCGTACCGACATCGAGCAGATCACCCCGGCCGCGACGCTGAGCGGGATGAACAGGCGATAACAGACGCATTCCACCGTCATTCAGGACGAATCGCCTAAATCCTCTCTTGCGGTCGCGGATCGCGGAACAGGACGGAGATTTTCGATGCGGAGTGTCATCAAGGGCATCGTCGCGGCGAGCTTGCTCGCCGGCGCCACGGTCGCCGCGGCCGCGCCCGCCGAGGCGCGCTATCATGGCGGTTATGGATATCATGGTGGTTGGCATCGTGGCGGTGTGAGCACCGGCACGGCGGTCGCCGCCGGTCTGCTGGGTCTGGGTGTCGGCGCGGCGATCGCGTCATCGGATCGCGGCCCGGCCTATTATGGCGGCTATTATGCCCCGCCGCCCCCGCCGCCGCCCGCGGTCTATGGCTACGGCTATTACGCCCCGCCGCCGCCTCCCCCGCCGCCCGCCTACGGCTATTACGGCTGGTAAGCGCGGAACAGGGTCCACAAGAAAAGGGCGCCGTCACCATCGTGGCGGCGCCCTTTCCTGTATCGGCGAAGCGCGATTCAGAGCTTGTCGATCGCGTCCTTCACCTTGCCCTTGGCGTTGCCGACCGCCTGCTGGATATGGCCGCGCGCCTCCTGACCGGCGCCCTCGGCCTCCAGCTTCGGGTCGTCGCCTTCGCGACCGACCGCCTGCTTGGCCTTGCCGGTCAGCTCGTTGGCGACGCCTTTGATCTTGTCGGTGAACTCACCCATGCGATCTCTCCTCGAAACGCGGCCATTATCAACCGCTTCGAGGGAAAGAACGGGCGGACGGAGGCCGAGGTTCCTCAGATCAGCCCGGCGAGCGGGCTCGACGGATCGGCATAGCGGCGGATGCCCATGCGCCCGGCGCGATAGGAGAGGCGGCCGCCCTCCACCGCCGCCTTCATCGCGGCGGCCATCAGGATCGGGTCTTTCGCCTCGGCGATGGCGGTGTTCATCAGCACGCCGTCGCAGCCCAGCTCCATCGCGATCGCGGCGTCCGACGCCGTGCCGACGCCGGCATCGACGATCACCGGCACCTTCGCACCCTCGACGATCAGGCGGATGGTCACGCGGTTCTGGATGCCGAGGCCCGAGCCGATCGGCGCGCCCAAAGGCATGATCGCGACCGCGCCCGCATCCTCCAGCCTCTTCGCGGCGATGGGATCGTCGACGCAATAGACCATCGGCTTGAAGCCCTCCTTGGCCAGCACCTCGGTCGCCCGCAGCGTCTCCACCATGTCGGGATAGAGGGTACGCGCCTCGCCCAGCACTTCGAGCTTCACCAGATCCCAGCCGCCCGCCTCGCGCGCCAGACGCAGCGTGCGGATCGCCTCCTCGGCGTTGAAGCAGCCCGCCGTGTTCGGCAGATAGGTGATGCGCTTGGGATCGATATAGTCGGTCAGCATCGGCGCCTTGGGATCGCTGACGTTCACGCGGCGCACCGCGACGGTGACGATCTCCGCGCCAGACGCTTCCAGCGCGGCGGCGTTCTGCTCGAAATCCTTATATTTGCCGGTGCCCACGATCAGGCGCGAGCGGAAGGTCCGGCCCGCCACCGTCCAGCTATCGTCCATCACCGGCGTGGCATGATCGCCACCACCGACGAAGTGGACGATCTCCAGCTCGTCGCCATCCTCGACCTTCACCGAGGCGAGCGTCGAGCGCGGCACCACTTCCAGATTGCGCTCCACGGCGACCTTGGCGGGCTCCAGCCCCAGCTCGGACGCGAGTTCGGCGAGCGTCAGCCCGTCGCGGATGCGGCGATGCTCGCCATTGACGCGGATGGAGATGGTGCCGTCAGAGTGCATGAGTGTTGTTTTCCACGCAGAGCGGTTAGGGAATGTCCCGCGCATATAGGGACCGCGCCCACCGCGCCGCAACCGAAAGGGAGACAGATGGCCGATACCGTGTTCGTGCTGAACGGCCCCAATCTCAACATGCTGGGCCTGCGCGAGCCGGAGATCTACGGCTCCGACACGCTGGACGACATCTCCAACATGCTCGACGACCGCGCCCGTGAGCTGGGTCTGGAGGTGGATATCCGCCAGTCCAACCATGAAGGCCATCTGATCGACTGGATTCAGGAGGCCAACGCGGTCGGCGCGAAGGCGGTGCTGTTGAACGCGGGCGGCTTCACCCATACCTCCGTCGCCATCCATGATGCGATCAAGGCGGTGAAGGTGCCTGTCATCGAGGTGCATCTCTCCAACCCGCACACCCGCGAGGACTTCCGCCACACGAGCTTTATCGGACGAGCCGCAAAGGGGACGGTGGCAGGTTTTGGCGCATTGTCGTATCTCCTCGCGCTGGACGCGGCCGCCAAGCTCTGACAGGGAGCGGCCGTAGGAACAGAACAAAACACATCTCAAAATATTCGCAGAACAAGAAAGGGTCGATTTCATGGCCGATACTCCCGAGGGCGCGAACGGCGCCGCGATGCAGGTCGACGCCGGGCTGGTCCGCCAGCTCGCCGAGCTGCTCGACGCCACCCGCCTGACCGAGATCGAGGTGCAGGACGGCGATCGCCGCATCCGCGTCGCGCGCACCGTGTCGATGGCCGCCGCCCCGGCGGTCGCGATGGCGCCTGCCGCTGCGGTCGCCGCCGCGCCGGCGCCCGCTGCCGTTCCGGTGGCGGCCGCTCCCGCCGCCGCGCCGGCCGGTGACCATCCGGGCACCGTCAAGTCGCCGATGGTGGGCACCGCCTATCTCGCCGCCGAGCCGGGCGCCGCGCCGTTCATCGCCGCCGGCAAGCAGGTTTCCGCGGGCGAGACGCTCCTCATCGTCGAGGCGATGAAGGTGATGAACCCGATCGTCGCGCCCAAGGGCGGCAAGGTCGTGCAGGTGCTGGTCGAGAACGGCCAGCCGGTCGAGTTCGACCAGCCGCTCGTCATCGTCGAGTAAGCCCCCGTGGCCATCCAGAAAGTCCTGATCGCGAACCGCGGCGAGATCGCGCTCCGCATCCACCGCGCCTGCCATGAGATGGGCATCGAGACGGTGGCCGTGCACTCGACCGCCGATGCGGACGCGATGCATGTCCGCCTCGCGGATCATGCCGTCTGCATCGGGCCGCCCCCGGCGGGCGAGAGCTATCTCAACATCCCGAACATCATCGCGGCGGCCGAGATCTCGGGCGCGGACGCGATCCATCCGGGCTATGGCTTCCTCTCGGAGAACGCGCAGTTCGCCGAGATCGTGGAAGCGCACGACCTGATCTTCATCGGGCCGAAGCCCGAGCATATCCGCATCATGGGCGACAAGATCGAGGCGAAGACCACCGCCGCGAAGCTCGGCCTGCCGCTGGTGCCGGGTTCGCCCGGCCCGCTGACCTCGGTCGAGGAAGCCAAGCGGATCGCGGCCGAGATCGGCTATCCCGTGCTCATCAAGGCCGCTTCCGGCGGCGGCGGGCGCGGCATGAAGGTCGTTCCGGAAGAGAGCCAGCTCGAAACGCTGATGCAGCAGGCGGGCTCCGAGGCGAAGGCGGCGTTCGGCGACGCCACCGTCTACATGGAGAAATATCTCTCCGATCCGCGCCACATCGAGTTCCAGATCTTCGGTGACGGCAACGGCAACGCGATCCATCTGGGCGAGCGCGACTGCTCGCTCCAGCGCCGCCACCAGAAGGTGCTGGAAGAAGCCCCCTCGCCCGTCATCTCGGCGGCCCAGCGGGCGGACATGGGCGGCATCGTCGCCAAGGCGATGGCCGACATGGGCTATCGCGGCGCGGGCACGATCGAGTTCCTCTACGAGGACGAGCGCTTCTACTTCATCGAGATGAACACCCGCCTTCAGGTGGAGCATCCGGTGACCGAGGCGATCACCGGCCTCGATCTCGTCCGCGAGCAGATCCGCATCGCGGAAGGGCACCCGCTGACCCTGCGTCAGGAGGATGTCGAGTTCCGTGGCCATGCGATCGAATGCCGCATCAACGCCGAGCATCCGCGCACCTTCGCCCCCTCGCCGGGTCTGGTGAAGGGCTATCACGCGCCGGGCGGCATGAACGTCCGCGTCGATAGCGGGCTCTACGCGGGCTACCGTGTGCCGCCTTACTATGACTCGATGATCGCCAAGCTGATCGTCTGGGGCCACACCCGCGAAGGCGCGCTCAAGCGTCTGCGCCGGGCGCTGGAGGAGTTCGTGATCGATGGTGTGACCACCACGATCCCGCTCCACAAGGCGCTGCTCGACGATCCCGAGTTCCAGCAGGGTGAATACACCATCAAGTGGCTGGAGCAGTGGCTCGCGAGCCAGGACGCCTGATGCGCCGGGCGGTCGCCCTGATGGCAGTATTCTGCCTCGGGGCGGCCGCCCCCGCTTCCTCGCCGGTCTCGCAGCTTTCCGGCCGCTACAGCGAGCATTTCCTGAACGGTATGGTCGACGGCAGCACCTACTGGGCGGACAATATCGTCGAGGTCGTCCCCGTCGACGCGACCCACGCTTTCGTGCAGCTCTCGCTCGAATTCTACAACGGCCACCAGTGCGGGCTCTCGGGCATCGCCACGGCCGAGGGCAAGGCGCTCGTCTATCATGAGCCGGCTGACGGGGTCGCCGAAGGCAAATGCCACCTCTCCCTGACGCACGCTGGCACCAAGCTCGGCATCGACGATGATGGCGGGAGCTGCTCCGTCTATTGCGGCGCGCGCGGCACGCTGAGCGGCATCGGCCTGCCCTGGAAGAGCAAGCGCCCCATCACCTATCTGCCGCAGCTTAAGGCCTCGCACGAATATACCGATGCGCTGGCCGCGTGGCGCAAGACGAAAGACGGACAATGAAGGCCACCATCTGGCACAATCCCCGCTGCTCCACCTCGCGCAAGACGCTGGCTATCCTTGAGGAGACGCCGGGCATCGAGGTCGAGGTGATCGAATATCTCAAGACCCCGCCGAGCCGCGAAAAGCTGCTGGATCTCTATGCCCGCGCCGGCCTCACCGTCCGCGAGGGCCTGCGCGCCAAGGAAGAGGCCGCGCGCGACATCCGCGACGCCGACGACGCGACGATCCTCGACGCGATGCTCAGCGATCCGATCCTGATCGAGCGCCCGCTGGTGGAAACCGAAAAGGGCGTCCGCCTCTGCCGCCCGCAAGAACGGGTCCGCGACATTCTGTAACGAATCGGATTCGTTTTCCGCAATCCCGCTTGCAGCCGCCGGGGCGGACGGGGATAAAGAAGGGGCCATGACGATTCAGGCTCCGAATGTCCGCCTTCGTCACCGCCTTCGGCGGCGGCGGGCCTGATGCTCGGGCGCGGGCGCAGGGCGGCGGCCGAGCCGATCGATCCCGATCTGCTGCTGCGCGCCTATTCGGTCGGGGTCTTCCCCATGGCCGACAGCCGCGATGCCGCCGACATCTTCTGGGTCGAGCCCAAGAAGCGCGGCATCCTGCCGCTCGACGGCTTCCACCTCTCCCACTCGCTGCGCAAGACGCTGCGCTCGGACCGGTTCGCGGTGACGGCGGACCTCGCCTTCGAGCGCGTCGTCGCCGCCTGCGCGCGGGCGACGGCAGATCGACCGGAAACCTGGATCAACGGCCAGATCGAGGAGGCCTATGGCCTGCTCCACCGCCACGGCCACGCCCATTCGATCGAGGTCTGGCGGCAGGGCGACGTCGGCGGCGATCTCGTCGGCGGGCTCTATGGCGTGACGCTCGGCCGCGCCTATTTCGGCGAGAGCATGTTCAGCCGGGCGACCGACGCCTCCAAGGTGGCGCTGGCGCATCTGGTCGCGCGGCTCCGGGTGGGCGGCTATCGCCTGCTCGACTGCCAGTTCATCACCGATCACCTCGCCACGCTGGGCGCGATCGAGATCGGCCGGGCGGATTATCGCGCGCTGTTGGATTCCGCGCTCGGGGCCGGCGTCGCCGCCGCGGCGGGCTCGGCCGCGCCGCCCGAATCGTCCGGCGACTTCTTCGCGATCGAGCGCGGCGCGCCGCTGCCGATCGACGAGGCCAGCACCGTGTCCGCGCCGATCTCCGGATGCTTCATCGCGCAGCTCTTGGGCCACACATCGTAGATCGGGTGCTCGACGACGTTGAGCGACGGCGATTCCTTGTAGAGCCAGCCCGAGAAGATCCGCCGCCAGCGATTGTCGCGTCCCTGCGTATCCACCTGGAGGAAGGCGCCGGTCAGCGGCTCGGCCTCCCACGGCGCGGTCGTCTCGCAGGCGCGCAGGCGGATCACCACGTCACCGACGCGCAGCGCCTCGCCGGGCTTCATCGTCAGGTCGCGCTCGACGCCGTTGCGCTTGTTGAGCAGGCCGATCACCGCCACGCGCTCCGCCATCGGCGTCTCCTCGCGGCTCAGCGCCTGATTGTCTCCGGCGGGCGCCGCCTTGCGCGCCTTGGCGGCGGGGGCCTCGTCGGCCGCCGGCGTATCGGCGCTGGTATCGCTGTCGCTGGCGTTGCCGAGCGGAAGCGCGGGCTTCTGCGATTCGGTTTCCTGGAGCGCCTCCACGCCCTGCCAGGCCGCAACCCCGCCCAGCAGCAGGACCGCGACCGCAGTGGCGAAGCGACGGGTCACGGCTGGGCCGTGGGCGCAGCCGTGTTCGGCGCGGGCGTGCTGCCCTTGGCGCCGCTGTCGCTGCCCGAGCGGTTGATGAACTGGCCCACCATGCTCATCAAATCCACCGCGCCCTGCGTGTCGAGGATCGTGTCGCCATTCTTGAGCGGCGTCGAATCGCCGCCGGGGATCATCGAGATGTAATAGGCGCCGAGGAACCCTTCGGACGTGATCGCCGCGCTGCTGTCGGCCGGCAGCTTCACATTGGGGTCGAGCGCCAGCGTGGCTTCCGCCTGATAGGTCTTGGGATCGAGATGCAGCGAGGAGACCTGGCCGATCTTGAGGCCGGCGACGCGCACGTCGGTGCCGACATTGACGCCGCTCGCGCTCGGGAACAGCGCCGTCACCTGCATGGCGTGGGACACCCGCCCGCCGCCGGTGCGTTGCCAGGACGTGTAGGCGAACCACACCGCGACGAGGACCACGAACAGACCGATCAGCGCCTCGGCGCCGTGCTCCTTCAGCAGGTTACGCATGGCTCAGTTCGGGCTCCACGCCTCATAGTCGCCAGTCGCGGCGGCGCGCTTGCCGCCCGCTTCCAGCGCACCGGCGGGGCGATAGGCCTCGCGCGTGCCGGTGAGGTTGGCCTGCGGGGCGCCCTGCCACGCACGCGCCGGCGGCAGCGCCTTGTCCGGCGTGTCGGCCAGCGTGCCGTGCAGCCAGCCATGCCATTCCGGCGGCACGCGGCTCGCATCGTTGGAACCGGAATAGATCACCCAGCGGCGCGGGTTGCCGTGCACGTCCGTGCCGCCCTGGTAATAGATATTACCGAGCGCGTCGGAACCCATCCGGTTGCCCTTGCGGCGGGTGAACAGATTGGTGCTGACGCCTGCGCCGTCCCACCAGGTGAAGATGCTCTTCAGAAGGCCCATGATCGTGCGCTTAGCGCGGCCTCCCGGCGGCGGCAAGCGGCGGCTGCACGATTCGAGCGCCAAACCCGTCCCGATGCCGTTTCGGAGCCCTCCAGCCGGCCATATTCCACCGGCGCACGCCGATACGCCGCCGAATCGAAGAGGCCGGCGAGAATGGAAGCATCAAGGAACGAGGGCTGGCGACAGCGAAGGCCGCGCCCGGCTCAATCTTCGGGCGGCAGCAGCAGCACCGCGAGCGGCCCCTTGGCCCCGGCGGCGATGCGGGCGCGGAACGGCTGTTCCGGCACCAGATCGGCCAGACCCGCACGGCGGACCGTCTCCATATGGACGAAGATGTCGGTCTGATCGCCGTCCCGCATCAGGAAGCCATAGCCCTTGAGGCGGTTGAACCACTTCACGCGCACCGGCTCGGGCAGCCCCGCCGTCTCGATCAGCGGCATCGGATCGACATGCGTGGCCGCGCGCCGCGCCGCCGTCTCAAGATCCGGCCCGGTCGCGGTGGAAAGGTCAAAGCTCACCAGCGAACGCGCCTGAAGCCCCCGCTCGCGGTGAACGGCCAGGCACACCGCGCGGGCGCCCTCGGGCAGGCTGCGGCGGCCGAACGGACGGAGCACGGAAAAATGCACGAGGACGTCGCCCTCGCCATGATCGCCCACCAGGAAACCAAAACCTCGTGTGGCGTCGAACCATTTGATCGCGCCGCTAACCTCGACTTCGGAGGGATCTTCGTCTGAATCTGTATGAAACGCGGTCATCTCTGCGCTCGTGCAATGCGAAGTGGCAGGGTCGACAGATGACAACGCATGTAACGAACCTCCGCCAGCAACGGTGCCGTCACTCCCCTCATCAAACGCGCGGATGCCCTCTTGCATGACCAACAATCCCCCTACGCGTCACCTTAGCACGATTATTAGCGGAATCGATTGTAAATCTAGGGGCATCGCCTTCCGGATGGGTCAGTCGTCCCACGTTGGTACGTCGCCTGGCGCGCTTTCCAATATTCGCTTCACGCAATCCAGCGAGTGCCCCGCGCGCATCATCGCGGCGAAGGCGCGCCGCCGCCCCGCCTCGTCCGGCACGGACGCCGCGAAGGGGCCGATCCGACGGCGCTCAGCGAAGCGAAGCGCCGCTTCCCACGCCCCTTCCTCCGCCTGCTGCCGCGCGGATGCGGCGTCCTCGCCCGCAATGCCCAGCGCATCGAGCGCGCCGCTCAGCCTGCGCGCGCCATAGCCCTTGCGAGCGAGCGAGCGCGCCCGCGCCTCGGCCAGCGCCCGGTCGTCGACATAGCCGAGCCGCGCGAAGCGTTCGACCAATGTCGTGACCGCCTCTGTGCCATTTTCGCCTTCTCCGCCCGCCCAGCCCCGCTCATCGAGCTTGCGGCACAGATAATCACGCAGCCGCGCGCGGCTTGTCGCAAAGCGGCTGACATAGGCCAGCGCAAGGCGTTCAAGGCCGTCTAAATCGAGGGGCGGACGGTTGCGGGGCGTACTTCGAAATGTCACTCGCCACGATTGTGCCACAGTCGGGCCGGAATTTGAACGCTGATCGCCTTGTAACGATACGGGATTGGATCATGGGCCCGTTGCGTCTAACAGGCTCGGTTGGAGTATTTGAGGAGATGCCGTCGGTGCGTCGACAGGTTGAGAGCACTGCCAGCACTGCGTATCGCGAGACGATGGCGAACTCGGGACAGGCGACGGACGCCGTCCTGGTCCCGACTGCGACCGAGGACGCATTGCCGCGACGCATGGGGGACTTCGCCACGCTGGGCGAAGCGCTGGACTATGCCGCTTCGGGTTCGCGCGGGCTGAACTTCCACGACGCGCGCGGCACGCTGGCCGAGCCTTATCCCTATGCGCGGCTGCGCGAGGAAGCGCTGGCGAACGCGCACCGCCTCGTCGCCGCGGGCGTGCGCCCCGGCGAGCGGATCGCGCTGGTGGCGCAGACGGGCGCGCATTTCGCCGCGCTGTTCTTCGGCGCGATCTATGCGGGCGCCTGGCCGGTGCCGCTGCCGCTGCCGACCAGCTTCGGCGGCCGCGAATCCTATATCGACCAGCTCTCGGTCCAGCTCAAAAGCTCGGACCCGAAGATGTTGTTCTACCCGGCCGAGCTTGCCTCGATGGCGCACGCCGCCGCCGAGGCCGGCGGGGTCGAGGGCCTCACCTACGAGGATTTCATCGCGCGTCGCGCGCCGGCCGGCCCGCTCCCGCAGGCCGCCGCGGACGACATCGCCTATCTGCAATATTCGAGCGGCTCGACCCGCTTCCCGCACGGCGTCGCGATCACGCACCGCCAGCTTCTCGACAATCTGGCCGCCCATGGCCACGGCATGGACCTTCGGGGCAGCGACCGCTGCATCTCGTGGCTGCCCTGGTATCATGACATGGGGCTGGTCGGCTGCTTCCTGTCGCCGATCGCCAACCAGGTGTCGGTCGACTATCTGAAGACCGAGGATTTCGCCCGGCGCCCGCTGGCGTGGCTAGACCTCATCAGCCGCAACGAGGGCACGTCGCTCTCCTATTCGCCGACCTTCGGCTATGACATCTGCGCGCGCCGCATCGGCTCGCAGTCGGACGTGGCCGGCCGCTTCGACCTGTCGCGCTGGCGGCTGGCGGGCAATGGCGCGGACATGATCCGCCCGGACGTGATGCAGTCCTTCGTGGACGCCTTCGCGCCCGCCGGTTTCGACGCGCGCGCCTTCACGCCGAGCTACGGCCTGGCCGAGGCGACGCTCGCGGTGTCGATCATGCCGCCGGGCGAGGGCATCGTCGTCGAGCTGGTCGAGGAGACGCAGCTTTCGGGCGGCGACGTCTCGGCCCACCGGCCGCAGCGCTATCGCGCGATCGTCAACTGCGGCAAGCCGGTGCGCGGCATGAAGATCGAGATCCGCGAGGAAGACGGCACGCTGCTGCCCGAAAAGGCGATCGGCAAGGTCTGGTGCGCGGGCGGCTCGGTGATGGTCGGCTATTTCCGCGATCCTGAGGCGACCGAGGCCTGCATGAAGGACGGTTGGCTGGACACCGGCGACATGGGCTATCTGTCGGACGGCTACATCTACATCGTCGGCCGCGCCAAGGACATGATCATCGTCAACGGCCGCAACCACTGGCCGCAGGACATCGAGTGGGCGGTGGAGCAGCTTCCGGGCTTCAAGGCCGGCGACATCGCCGCCTTCGCGATCACCACGCCCGGCGGCGAGGAAACCCCCGCCGTGCTCGTCCAGTGCCGCACCTCGGATCAGGCCGAGCGCGCGCGCCTGCGCGACGAAATCCGCGAGAAGGTCCGCGCGATCACCGGCATGAACTGCGTCGTCGAGCTGGTGCCGCCGCGCACGCTGCCGCGCACCAGCTCGGGCAAGCTCAGCCGCGCCAAGGCGCGCACCCTGTATCTGTCGGGCGAAATCCAGCCCTACGACATCGCTGCCTGATCGATGCAGGCCGGCGGCTCCTTGCGGGGTTGCCGGCCGCACGGCCCGGTTTTCCCGGAAAATCGCGGGCCCGCTTACCGTGCAGTAAGATATGCCGCCTAATCCTCTGGTGGTGACAAGCCTGCGCCCCTCTCCGTCAGAGCGGATCAATCCGTCCTGGTCCTATACGCTGGGCCTCTCGGCCGGGCATGGCGACGCCTATGCCGCGCTGGCCGATTCCCGCGCGGCGGCGATGGTGGTGCGGCGGCCTTTATGGCTGCTGGTGCAGCTCGGCGCGGCGGCGGCGGTCGCCTCGTTCCGCGCGGAGACGCTGGGCTGGGCGATCCTCGCGCCCTGGCTCGCCACCATTGCCTGCATCGTGACGCTCATCGCGCTGGGCGCGCGCCAGAGCCGCCCGGCCACGACGCCGTGGCGCGACCCCGACGTGCTGGGCGGCATATTGCTCGGCATCTGCTGGGCAGCCGCGATGGCGCTGTTCACCGGCCCCTCCGGCAGCCTCGCCTCGATCACCCTGCTCGCGACCGCCGGTGCGCTGATGGCCAGCGCGATCACGCTGATGGCCCCGTCGCCGGCGGGCGGCCTCGGCTTCATCCCCGTCGTGGGCGCGGCGGCGACGAGCGCGATGGCCGCGATCGGCTGGACGGGGCTGGCGATCGTCTCCGGCCTGTTCGCCGTCGCCATGACCGCGAGCTTCATCGCCACGGCGCGGATGTTGATCGACCGCATCACCGCCGAGCAGGCGCTGGGCGGCAAGGAGGACGTCATCAGCCTCCTCCTCCGCGAATTCGAGGATTCGGGCGCGGACTGGCTGTGGCGCACCGACGCCAACAAATGCCTCGTCGACGTCTCCCCCCGCCTCGCCCGCCTGTTCGGCCGTCCGCGCAGCGCGCTGGAGGGGCAGGCCTTCCTCGCGCTCCTCGCCGGCGACGGATGGGACAGCGGCGACATCGCCCCCGGCATCCGCACGCTCGCCGACAAGCTGCGCCTGCGCGAGAGCTTCCGCGACCTGATCGTGCCCATCTCGGTGGGCGGCGATCCGCGCTGGTGGTCTCTCTCGGCCGCCCCTCGCCGGGACGAGCGGGGAACCCTGGTGGGCTTCTGGGGCGTCGGCACCGACGTGACCGAGCGGCACCGCTCGGCCGAGCGGATCGACCGCATGGCCCGCTACGACGCGCTCACCGGTCTCGCCAACCGCGGCCATGTGATCGAGGCGCTGGGCCGGGCGCTGCGCGACGGGCACCATGAGGGCCGCCGCTCGACGCTGATGCTGATCGATCTCGATCGCTTCAAGCAGATCAACGACACGCTGGGCCATCCGGTGGGCGACAAGCTGCTGGTGGAGGTCGCCAGGCGCCTCACCGCGCTGCTCCGCCCCGAGGAGCGCTGCGGCCGCCTCGGCGGCGACGAGTTCGCGGTGGTGATCGGCGACGCCTCCGATCGCGATCGTGTCGACCGCCTCGCCAAGGCCATCGTCGAGGCGCTGAGCGCGCCGTTCGAGATCGACGACCATACCCTCCACATCGGCGGCAGCGTCGGCTCGGCGACGGCGCCGCGCGACGGGCGCGCGGTCGAGATGCTGCTGCGCAATGCCGACCTTGCCCTCTACCGCGCCAAGGACGACGGGCGCGGCGTCCACCGCCGCTACGAGCCGCAGCTCCATGCCGAGGCCGAGAAGCGCCGCCGCATCGAGGTCGCGCTCCGCGACGCGCTGGAGCGGGGCGAGCTGCGCCTCGTCTACCAGCCGATCGTCGAGGCCGCGCAGGGCAGCCTTGCCGGCTTCGAGGCCTTTCTGCGCTGGAACCATCCGGAGCTGGGCAATGTCTCGCCCGACATCTTCATCCCGATCGCCGAGGAAGCGCGCCTGATCGGGCGGATCGGGGACTGGGTGATGCACTCCGCCTGCCGCGACGCCGCCGCCTGGCCCGAGCATGTCCGCGTCAGCGTCAACATGGCGCCGGCCCAGCTTCGCGATCCGCAACTGCCCGCCACCATCGTCTCCGCCCTCTCGCACAGCGGGCTCACGCCCAACCGGCTGGAGCTGGAAATCGCCGAGGAGGTGTTCGTCCGCGACGGCGGCATCACCGACGTGGTGGACCGGCTGCTGGCGATCGGGGTCCGGATCGCGCTCGACGATTTCGGCACGGGCCGCTCCTCGCTCGGCTATCTGCGCAAGGGCCGCTTCTCGACCGTGAAGATCGACCGCAGCTTCGTGCGCGGGGCGACCGGCAATGCGGCCGAGAGCATCGCCATCGTCCGCTCGATCGTCGCCATGGCGGATTCGCTCGGCATGGCGACCATCGCCGAGGGGGCTGAAACGCGCGGCGAATATGAGCGGATGCGCGCGCTCGGATGCCGGCTGGTGCAGGGCTGGCTGGTCGGCCAGCCGGTCGACCCGCGCGCCGCGGCTGAGCTGGCGCGCGTGGCGCCGGAAGAACGTATCGCGCGCATGCATTGATGCCTTGCGCACCCCGTCGCCCCCCGCTATGGACGCCTTCCGCTCCCGACCCGGAGGAGTGTAGCTCAGTTGGTAGAGCATCGGTCTCCAAAACCGAGGGCCGGGGGTTCGAGTCCCTCCACTCCTGCCATCCTCTGGATGGTGGATCAGGGTCGGAAGCAGGTTGAGAGCGAGGCCAGGGCGCCGCTGCCCTTGACGGGGTGGCGCGGCGCCTGCGGCCTCTTGAGTCGTTGATGGGCACTGGCCTTCTTCAGGGCCGCCCGTCGTAGGGAAGGTTGGAACCGCGTGGCGAGGACGACGGAGAATGGCGGCGGGATCGGCGGACTTGTCCGTTCCGTGCCCGAATTCATCCAGCAGGTGCGTACCGAGACCGCGAAGGTCGCCTGGCCCACCCGCAAGGAAACGATGATGACCGCCGTGATGGTGCTCATCATGACGAGCCTGCTCGGCCTGTTCTTCCTGGGGGTGGATCAGCTGTTCAACACGCTCGCGCAGCTTCTGCTCAAGCTCGTCGCGTAAGGAATTAACGGCATGTCGCGCTGGTACATCATCCACGCCTATTCGGGCTTCGAGAACAAGGTGAAGGAAGCGATCCTCGCCGATGCCGCCCGTCTGGGCCTTGAGCAGCTCGTCGAGGCCGTCGAGGTTCCGACCGAGAAGGTCACCGAGGTTCGCCGCGGCAAGAAGGTCACGTCGGATCGCAAGTTCTTCCCCGGCTATGTGCTGGCGAAGCTCAACATGAACGACGACGTCTATCACCTCGTGCGCAACACGCCGAAGGTGACGGGCTTCCTCGGTTCGTCGGGCAAGCCGCAGCCGATCAGCGACGCCGAGGCGAGCCGCATCCTCTCCACCAAGGAAGAGGCCGCGACGCAGGCGCCGAAGCAGAAGCTCAAGGTCGATTTCGACATCGGCGATCAGGTGAAGGTGCTGGACGGCCCGTTCGCCTCGTTCAACGGCGTCGTCGAAGAGCTGGATTTCGACCGCGCCCGCGTGAAGGTGTCGGTGTCGATCTTCGGCCGCGCCACGCCCGTCGAACTGGAGTTCGAGCAGGTCGAGCGCGTCAAGTAAGGTTTCAAGATTTCCGGCCGACAAGCCGGGAAAGTCCGCGGGAGGCTCTTTAAGGGCCGTCAACACCGCTAAGCCATTAGGAGGACACAATGGCGAAGAAGATTACTGGTTACATCAAGCTGCAGGTGCCCGCCGGCGCTGCCAATCCGTCGCCGCCGATCGGCCCGGCGCTCGGTCAGCGCGGCGTGAACATCATGGAGTTCTGCAAGGCGTTCAACGCCGCGACGACCGATCTCGAGAAGGGCATGCCCATCCCGACGATCATCACCGTCTATGCGGACCGCAGCTTCTCGTTCATCACCAAGACGCCGCCGGCGACCTTCCTCATCAAGAAGGCGATCGGCCTGAAGTCCGGTTCGAAGAAGCCGGGCACCGAGGTCGCGGGCAAGATCAAGCGCTCGCAGCTCGCCGAGATCGCCCAGGTCAAGATGAAGGACCTGAACGCCGCGGACATCGAAGCCGCGACCAAGACGATCGAAGGCTCGGCCCGCGCGATGGGCCTCGAAGTGGTGGAGGGCTGAGACCATGGCCAAGCTGACCAAGAAGGCGAAGGTTCTCGCGACCGCCGTTGACCGCGAGAAGCTGCACGGCGTCGACGAAGCGATTGCGCTCGCCAAGGCGAACGCCACCTCGAAGTTCGACGAGACGATCGAAGTCGCCGTCAACCTCGGCGTCGATCCGCGCCACGCCGACCAGATGGTCCGCGGCGTCGTGACGCTGCCGAAGGGCACCGGCAAGACCGTGCGCGTCGGCGTGTTCGCCCGTGGCCCGAAGGCCGAGGAAGCCAAGGCGGCCGGTGCGGACGTCGTCGGCGCCGAGGACCTGCTGGAGCTCGTCCAGGGCGGCACCATCGAGTTCGAGCGCTGCATCGCGACGCCGGACATGATGGGCCTCGTCGGCCGTCTCGGTAAGGTGCTGGGTCCGAAGGGCCTGATGCCGAACCCGAAGCTCGGCACCGTGACGATGAACGTCGCCGAAGCCGTGAAGGCGGCCAAGGGCGGCCAGATCGAATATCGCGTCGAGAAGGCCGGCATCATCCACTCGGGCATCGGCAAGGCGTCGTTCCCGGCGGAAGACCTGCGCGCCAACTTCGACGCGCTCCTCGACGCGCTGGTGAAGGCCAAGCCGTCGGGCGCCAAGGGCAAGTACGTCAAGAAGATCGCCGTCTCGTCCACCATGGGCGCCGGCATCAAGGTCGACACCGCCGAGGTGGCCGCCTGATCTTCCCTCCCCACTTCGGCGGGGAGATGAGACAAGCAAGCGCGCTCCGCGAGACATCTCGCGGGGCGCGTTTTCGTTTTGGGGCGAGGCTTGCCCCACCCCAACCCCCGCCCCCTCTTCCCGTCACCCCGGACTTGATCCGGGGTCCAGCTGCCTTCATCCGCCGCAAGGAAGAAGCGGGATCCCGGATCAAGTCCGGGATGACGAAGGTGAAACAGGGGTGACGCGCCCGCCAATCCCCGCTATAGGCCCCATCCGAATCGGCTCGGTTCTTCGGAATCGGGCCGTTGTGCCGTCCGAGACTACAGCTGGGGTCTGCCCCTTAATGCGGCTGTATAGGCGGGGAAGAGTTTTATCGGGTCAGCCAGCGATGGCTCCCCGGGTCTGCCAAGTGCGACGTCTTTCGAGGCCCCGTGCCTCTCCGGACCGAGCGCGACACAGATGACAATCCCCCCGGACGGGCTGTGAAGCAGCGTATCGGCTTCATGGCTCAACTGCCGGTTTGCACGTTCGCAAGCCGGCATACGATGTGGAGATTGGCATGGATCGCACTCAGAAGTCCGAGCTGGTCGCCGAGCTGAACCGCACTTTCTCCGAGAGCGGCGTGGTGGTTGTCACCCGCAACCTCGGTCTCACGGTCGCGCAGTCCACTGCGCTGCGCGTGAAGATGCGCGAAGCTGGCGCCAGCTACAAGGTTGCCAAGAACCGCCTCGCCCGCATCGCCGCCGAAGGCACGGCCTACACGACCCTCAGCGATCTGCTGAAGGGTCCGACCGCGCTCTCGACGTCGACCGATCCGGTGGCGGCCGCCAAGGCCGTCGTCGAGTTCGCGAAGACCACCGACAAGCTTGAGATTGTCGGCGGCGCGATGGGGAACACCGTCCTCGACGTGAACGGCGTGAAGGCTCTGGCCGAACTGCCGTCGCTCGACGAGCTGCGTGCCAAGCTCGTGGGCCTTATCCAGGCTCCCGCGCAGAAGCTCGCCTCGGTCACGCAGGCCCCCGCCGCGCAGCTCGCGCGCGTGTTCGGTGCCTATGCGGCGAAGGACGCTGCCTGATCCGTCAGGCACGAGGTTTTTCTACCGACCTTTTCTTGAAGACATTTTGGGGCCGTAACGCCCCGCACATGGAGACTTACAATGGCTGACCTGCAGAAGATCGTTGACGACCTGTCCGCGCTGACCGTTCTCGAGGCCGCTGAGCTCTCGAAGCTGCTCGAAGAGAAGTGGGGCGTTTCGGCCGCCGCTGCCGTGGCGGTTGCCGCTCCGGCCGCTGGTGGCGCCGGTGCCGCCGCCGTCGAAGAGAAGACCGAGTTCGACGTGATCCTCACCGGCGACGGTGGCAAGAAGATCAACGTCATCAAGGAGATCCGCGCGATCACCGGTCTCGGCCTGACCGAGGCGAAGGCTCTGGTCGAGGGCGCGCCGAAGGCCGTCAAGGAAGGCGCGTCGAAGGACGAGGCCGAGAAGATCAAGAAGCAGCTCGAGGAAGCCGGCGCGACCGTCGAGCTCAAGTAATCCGACGCGCTTCGGCGCGGAAGATTCACCCGGCTCCGGCCGGGTTCGAAGCGAAAAGAAGGGCGGCCCGGCAACGGGTCGCCCTTTTTGCGTCCGGGTTGAAACATGCGCCGCCCGGCACGGAAGCGGGTGTTTTCATGCCGCCTTCCGGTTTTCGTTGCAGCACCGCACGCCGGCCCAACATTACCGCAACATGACGAAACATTGAGGCAAGGCGGCGCGTTCATCACCGCCTCATGGGTCCGTCATCAACCGAACCGCGCCTGGGCGCGCGGCGCGCCATTTCATGCCGCCTCTTCGGCGTGCGCCTGGTGAGCGACATTCACGAGCGCGCCTGCGACCTCGGCCTCTCCCTTCCCACAGGACGCGGACGGCGCGATCGGATCGACCGGATCGAGGCGGCCGGGCTGCTCTTCATCCACATTCCCAAGGCGGCCGGCATGTCGATCAGCCAGGCGCTCTACGGCACGCAGGTGAAGCATCTCTCGATCCGCCTCGGCCGGCGGATGGGGGGCGGCCGCCTCGCCCGCCTGCCGAGCTTCGCCGTGCTGCGCGATCCGGCGGCGCGCTTCCTCTCGGCCTATCGCTACGGCCTTGCCGGCGGCAGCGCGATCAACCAGGTGGCGGAGCATTTCCGTCCGCTCTACCGCAGCTTCCGCTCGGTCGACGAGGCGCTCGATCATGTCGAGCGAGCGCGGAGCCCCTATGCGGTCGATCACATCTACCGCCCGCAAAGCTGGTACATCACCGACACGAGGGGCCGGATCGCGGTCGATCAGTTGCTGACGCTCGACGATCTGCCCGATCTGCCCCGGCTCGTGCCGGGCTTCCCGAACCGCGTGCTGCCCTGTCTCAACCGCAGCCGGCCGATGGACCTGCCGCTCTCGGCCCGGCAATATGCGCGGCTGCGCGGTCTCTACGCGGCCGATTTCGCCCTGTGGGAGCGGGTGAGCCCCGGCTCGGTGGAATGGCCGGCCACCCTTCCCCCCATACGGACCGACGCGACGCTCGTTCCCGGCTAAGGGACGCTTGCGCTCATCCGGCGCGGCTGCTCTGGAAGGCGCGCCATGATCGACCAGCCGTCCGCCGCCTTCCGCCTCTCCACTCGCTGGCCGATCGTCGTCGCGGCGCTGCTCGGGCTGGCGCAGGCCGCGCTCTTCTATCCGGGCATCGCGAGCTACGACATCGTCTTCGCCTATGGCGAGGCGATGGCCCATGCCGTCGGCGACTGGCATCCGCCCGTGCTGATCCGGCTGTGGCAGGGGCTGGCGAGCCTCGGCCTGCCGGGACTGGGCTCGCTCTATCTGATCCAGACGCTGCTGCTGTGGCTCGGCCTTGGCCTGCTGGCGGCGGCGCAGGCGCGCGAGGGGCGGCGCTGGTCGGCAGCGTTGCTGCTCCTCGTCGGCGTCCTGCCGCCGGTATCTGGCTGGATGGCGGAGGTGCTGAAGGACACGCAGCTCACCGCCGCACTGATCGCGGCGACGGGTCTGGTCGGCTGTTACCGGCTGCGCGGCCGGCCGATGCCGTGGCCGGCGGTGGCCGGCGTGGCACTACTGCTCCTCTATGCGACGCTGCTCCGGCAGAATGCACTGTTCAGCACCCTGCCGCTGGCGGCCGGGCTCGCGATCGGGGAGCGCCAGCATCGTCGGGCGATCCGCCCGGCGATGCTGGCCGGCGGACTGGCGCTGCTCGTCGCGCTGCTGGCGCCCGCGATCAACCACCGCCTGTTCGAGGCCCGCCCCGCCCATGCCGAGCGCTCGGCCCAGCTCTTCGACATGGCCGGCATCGCCCATTTCGCGGACCTCCCGACCATCCCCGGCGTGCCCCCCGCGCTGTGGGCGGAGGCCGAACGGCGCGGCTGCTACACGCCCTATGCGTGGGACAGCTACGACATGCCCGCGAATTGCCCGCCGATCTGGGCCGCGGTGCGCGACCGCCCGCTGACCGCCGGCTGGCTCGCGCTCATCGCCCGCCACCCGATCGCCTATGCCGAGCACCGGCTCGCCCATTTCAACACCACGCTGCGCTTCCTGACCGCCCGGCAGGAGCCCCGCGCCGCGTCGCAGAAGCGCTCGACGCCCAACCCGTGGGGCCTCGGCCTCAGCGAAAGCCGGGCGGCGGCGATCAGCTTCAAGATTCAGTCGATCGTCGCGGCGACCCCGCTCGGCTGGCCGGTCGCGTGGGCCGCGCTCGGCCTGTCGCTGCTGTGGGTGGCGGCGGCGATGCCCTGCTCCCCCCGCCGCGACCTCGCGCTGACGCTCGCGATGTCCGCGCTCGTGCAGATGGCGAGCTTCCTTGTCGTCAGCGTCGCGGCCGATTTCCGCTATCATCACTGGCCGATCGCCGCGATCGCGATGGCGACCGCCTTGCTGGCCGGGGAGCCGCTCCCCATCTCCCGCGTGCGGCGGGCGGGCATCGCCCTCCTCGCCCTCTGCCTCGTCACCGGGGCCGCGCGCCTGACGCTCGTCCCGCACTGGCCGGCGGGTTTCTGAGATACCCCCTTCCCTTCCCGCCCCAAACTTCTATATAGGCCCTATCCGACATCAGAGGCTTGGCGCTCGTCCGTTTGACGCGCGTCCGGCCGCCCGCCCCGCCTCCGGGACACGATCCGCCTTGCGCAACGGATCGCGACGAATGGGAGACGAGGGCCGGGTCAGAAGAGTGCAGCAGTGCGGTCCCGACAGCCCGGGTCCGCACTTTTTTGCGTGGCCTCCGCCCGGAGGCTCGCAAACGGCTGTGGGAATGCTGGGAGGCATTCCACGACGACATTGATTGCGAGGACGGACCAAAATGGCGAGCCAGCCTATCCCACCCCACATGATCACCGGTGCGAAGAAGCGCATCCGCAAGGTGTTCGGCAACATCCACGAAGTGGTGCAGATGCCGAACCTGATCGAGGTCCAGCGCGAAAGCTACGAGCAGTTCCTGCGCTCCGACCCGTCGATCGGTTATGTGTCGGGCCTGGAGAAGACGCTGCGCAGCGTCTTCCCGATCCGCGACTTCGCCGGCACCGCCGAGCTGGACTTCGTCAACTACGAGCTGGAAGAGCCGAAGTACGACGTGGAAGAGTGCCGCCAGCGCGGCATCACCTACGCCGCTCCGATGCGCGTCACGCTGCGCCTGATCGTGTTCGAGGTGGACCCGGATACCGAGACCCGTTCGGTCCTCGATATCAAGGAGCAGGACGTCTACATGGGCGACATGCCGCTCATGACGCAGAACGGCACCTTCTTCGTCAACGGCACCGAGCGCGTCATCGTCTCGCAGATGCACCGTTCGCCGGGCGTGCTGTTCGACCATGATCGCGGCAAGACCCATGCGTCCGGCAAGTATCTCTTCGCCGCCCGCGTGATCCCGTATCGCGGCTCGTGGCTGGACTTCGAGTTCGACGCCAAGGACATCGTCAACGTCCGCATCGACCGCAAGCGCAAGCTGCCGGTGACGACGCTGCTCTATGCCCTCGGCCTGTCGGGCGAGCAGATCCTCAACCATTTCTACAAGACGCAGACCTATGTCCGCGGCGAAGGCGGCTGGAAGGTTCCCTTCCTCGTCGAGAACTGGCGCGGCCAGAAGCCGATGTTCGACGTGATCAACGCCGAGACCGGCGAGGTCGTGTTCCCGGCCGGCACCAAGATCTCCCCGCGCGCCGCGAACAAGGCGGGCAAGGACGGCCTTGCCACCCTGCTGATCCCGACCGAGGAAATCTTCGGCCGTTACTCGGCCTATGACCTCATCAACGAGTCCACCGGCGAGATCTACATCGAAGCCGGCGACGAGGTGACCGAGGAGAACCTCGCCAAGCTCGACGCCACCGGCCTCGAGGCGCTGGTCCTGCTCGACATCGACCACATCTCGACCGGCGCGTGGATCCGCAACACGCTGAAGGCCGACAAGGTCGAGGAGCGCGACCATGCGCTCTCCGAGATCTATCGCGTCATGCGCCCCGGCGAGCCGCCGACGAAGGAGACCGCCGAGGCCCTCTTCGCCGGCCTGTTCTTCGATCCGGAGCGCTACGACCTCTCGGCCGTGGGCCGCGTGAAGCTCAACATGCGCCTCGACCTCGACGCCGAGGACACCGTCACGACGCTCCGCACCGAGGACATCCTCGCGGTGGTCAAGACCCTCGTCGACCTGAAGGACGGCAAGGGCGAGATCGACGACATCGACAATCTCGGCAACCGTCGCGTGCGTTCGGTGGGCGAGTTGCTCGAGAACCAGTACCGCGTCGGCCTGCTCCGCATGGAGCGCGCCGTGAAGGAGCGCATGTCCTCGGTCGACGTGTCGACGGTCATGCCGAACGACCTGATCAACGCGAAGCCGGCGGTCGCCGCCGTGCGCGAGTTCTTCGGCTCGTCGCAGCTCTCGCAGTTCATGGACCAGACCAACCCGCTCTCCGAAGTGACGCACAAGCGTCGCGTTTCGGCGCTCGGGCCGGGCGGTCTCACCCGTGAGCGCGCGGGCTTCGAAGTCCGCGACGTTCACCCGACGCACTATGGCCGTATCTGCCCGATCGAAACGCCGGAAGGCCCGAACATCGGCCTGATCAACTCGCTCGCGTCGTTCAGCCGCGTGAACAAGTATGGCTTCATCGAGACGCCGTACCGCAAGGTGATCGACAACAAGGTGACCAACGAGGTCGTCTATCTGTCGGCGATGGAAGAGGCCAAGCACACGATCGCGCAGGCCAACGCCGAAGTGAACGCGGACGGCACCTTCGTCGAGGACCTGATCTCGGCCCGTGAAGCCGGCGAATTCCTGATGGCGCCTCGCGATCAGATCACGCTGATGGACGTGTCGCCGAAGCAGCTCGTTTCGGTCGCGGCGTCGCTCATTCCGTTCCTGGAAAACGACGACGCCAACCGCGCGCTCATGGGCTCGAACATGCAGCGTCAGGCGGTGCCGCTCGTCCGCGCCGAGGCCCCCTTCGTGGGCACCGGCATGGAAGAGACGGTGGCGCGTGACTCGGGCGCCGCGATCGCCGCGAAGCGCACCGGCATCGTCGACCAGGTCGACGCCGGCCGCATCGTGATCCGCGCCACCGACGAGGTGGAGCCGGGCAAGTCGGGCGTGGACATCTACACGCTGATGAAGTTCCAGCGCTCCAACCAGTCGACCTGCATCAACCAGCGTCCGCTGGTGAAGGTGGGCGAGACCGTCCGCAAGGGCGAGATCATCGCCGACGGCCCGTCGACCGAGATGGGTGAGCTGGCGCTCGGCCGGAACACGCTCGTCGCGTTCATGCCGTGGAACGGCTACAACTACGAGGACTCGATCCTCATCTCCGAGCGCATCGTGAAGGACGACGTGTTCACGTCGATCCACATCGAAGAGTTCGAGGTGATGGCCCGCGACACCAAGCTCGGGCCGGAGGACATCACCCGCGACATCCCGAACGTGGGTGAAGAGGCGCTGCGCAACCTCGACGAGGCCGGCATCGTTTACGTGGGTGCCGAGATCGAGCCGGGCGACATCCTCGCCGGCAAGATCACGCCGAAGGGCGAGAGCCCGATGACGCCGGAAGAGAAGCTGCTCCGCGCCATCTTCGGCGAAAAGGCCTCGGACGTCCGCGACACCTCGCTGCGTCTGCCGCCGGGCGTCTCGGGCACCGTCGTCGACGTGCGCGTGTTCAACCGTCACGGCGTCGACAAGGACGAGCGCGCGCTGGCGATCGAACGCGAGGAGATCGACCGTCTCGCGAAGGACCGTGAGGACGAGCGCGCCATTCTGAACCGCGCTACGTTCACGCGCCTCCAGCCGATGCTGGCGGGGCAGATCGCGGCGTCGGGTCCGAAGGGCATCAAGAAGGGCACCGAGATCACCAACGAGATGCTTCTCGAGGTCGAGAAGCGCGAGTGGTGGAAGTTCGCGGTGGCCGACGATGGGGTCCAGGCCGATCTCGAAGCCGTCAAGGCGCAGTATGACGATGCCGTCGGCATCCTCCAGAAGCGCTACGAGGATCGCGTCGAGAAGCTGCAGCGCGGTGACGAGCTGCCGCCGGGCGTGCTCAAGATGGTCAAGGTCTTCGTCGCCGTGAAGCGCAAGCTCCAGCCGGGCGACAAGATGGCCGGCCGTCACGGCAACAAGGGCGTCATCTCGCGCATCCTGCCGATCGAGGACATGCCGTTCCTCGAGGACGGCACGCATGTCGACATCGTGCTGAACCCGCTGGGCGTGCCTTCGCGCATGAACGTCGGTCAGATCTTCGAGACGCACCTGGGCTGGGCTTCGCGCGGTCTGGGCAAGCAGATCACCGAGGCTCTGGAGCAGTGGCGCGAGGCGAACCCCGATGCCACGGCGGCGACCCCGCCGTCGGCGGTCGTGGAGCGTCTGAAGGACGTCTATGGCGCGCAGTATCATGCCGACATCGACAGCCGCTCGGCCGACGAGATCGTCGAGATGGCGGGCCTGCTGAAGAACGGCGTGCCGATGGCTACCCCGGTGTTCGACGGTGCGCGCGAGAGCGACGTGTCGGCGATGCTCACCAAGGCGGGCTACGACACCTCGGGTCAGTCGACGCTGTATGACGGCCGCACCGGCGATGCGTTCGACCGCAAGGTCACCGTCGGCTACATCTACATGCTGAAGCTCCACCACCTCGTGGACGACAAGATCCACGCGCGTTCGATCGGGCCCTACTCGCTCGTCACCCAGCAGCCGCTGGGCGGTAAGGCGCAGTTCGGCGGTCAGCGCTTCGGTGAAATGGAAGTGTGGGCGCTCCAGGCTTATGGCGCCGCCTACACGCTCCAGGAGATGCTGACGGTGAAGTCCGACGACGTGGTCGGCCGCACCAAGGTCTATGAGGCGATCGTCAAGGGCGACGACACCTTCGAGGCCGGCATCCCCGAGAGCTTCAACGTGCTCGTCAAGGAAATGCGCTCGCTGGGCCTCAACGTCGAACTCCTCAACAACGAGGATGGCGACGGTCTGGCCGAGGCCGCGGAGTAACGGGACCGGCGACCACCGGTTTACAAAACCGGTGGTCGCCTCCCTCCCCCGCCGCCCGAGAGATTACCCCTAGAGGGACTGAAAAATGAACGAGATGACCAATTTCGCCAATCCGCTCGCGAAGCCGGAGACGTTCGATCAGATCAAGATCGGCATCGCCAGCCCCGAGCGCATCCGCAGCTGGTCCTTCGGCGAGATCAAGAAGCCGGAAACCATCAACTACCGCACGTTCAAGCCCGAGCGTGACGGCCTGTTCTGCGCCCGTATCTTCGGCCCGATCAAGGACTATGAGTGCTTGTGCGGCAAGTACAAGCGCATGAAGTACAAGGGCATCGTCTGCGAGAAGTGCGGTGTCGAAGTCACCGTCTCGAAGGTCCGCCGTGAGCGCATGGGCCATATCGAGCTGGCGGCGCCCGTCGCGCACATCTGGTTCCTGAAGTCGCTGCCGTCGCGCATCGGCCTGCTGCTCGACATGCAGTTGAAGCAGCTCGAGCGTATCCTGTACTTCGAGGCCTATGTGGTCATCGAGCCGGGCCTGACCCCGCTCGAGAAGTATCAGCTCCTCACCGAGGACGAGCTGCTGACCGCGCAGGACGAGTATGGCGAGGACGCCTTCTCGGCTGGCATCGGCGCCGAGGCCGTGAAGCAGATGCTCATGGACCTCGACCTCGAAGGCGAGCGTGACGAGCTGCTCAAGGAGCTGGCGGTCACCAAGTCCGAGCTGAAGCCCAAGAAGATCATCAAGCGCCTCAAGGTCGTCGAGAGCTTCATCGAGTCCGGCAACCGTCCGGAGTGGATGATCCTCGACGTCGTTCCGGTCATCCCGCCGGAACTGCGCCCGCTCGTGCCGCTCGACGGCGGTCGTTTCGCGACGTCGGATCTCAACGATCTGTATCGCCGCGTCATCAACCGTAACAACCGTCTGAAGCGCCTGATGGAGCTTCGCGCGCCGGACATCATCGTCCGCAACGAAAAGCGCATGCTCCAGGAGGCCGTCGACGCGCTGTTCGACAACGGCCGCCGTGGCCGCACCATCACGGGCGCCAACAAGCGCCCGCTGAAGTCGCTGTCCGACATGCTCAAGGGCAAGCAGGGCCGCTTCCGTCAGAACCTGCTCGGCAAGCGCGTCGACTATTCGGGCCGTTCGGTGATCGTGACCGGTCCGGAGCTGAAGCTCCACCAGTGCGGCCTGCCGAAGAAGATGGCGCTCGAGCTGTTCAAGCCGTTCATCTACGCCCGTCTGGACGCCAAGGGTCTCTCCATGACCCTGAAGCAGGCCAAGAAGTGGGTCGAGAAGGAGCGCAAGGAAGTCTGGGACATCCTCGACGAAGTCATTCGCGAGCACCCCGTCCTCCTGAACCGCGCGCCGACGCTCCACCGCCTCGGCATTCAGGCGTTCGAGCCCGTGCTGATCGAGGGCAAGGCGATCCAGCTTCACCCGCTGGTCTGCTCGGCCTTCAACGCCGACTTCGACGGCGACCAGATGGCCGTGCACGTGCCCCTCTCGCTGGAAGCCCAGCTTGAGGCGCGCGTGCTCATGATGTCGACCAACAACATCCTGTCGCCGGCGAACGGCAAGCCGATCATCGTGCCGTCGCAGGACATGGTGCTGGGCCTTTATTACCTCTCGCTCCAGAAGGAGAACGAGCCGGGTGAAGGCATGGCGCTCGCCAACATGACCGAGGTCCACCAGGCCCTGTTCAACAAGGCGGTGACGCTGCACACCAAGATCGTCTCGCGCATCCCGCAGACCGACGAGAATGGCGAGCAGTATCTCAAGCGCTACGAGACGACGCCGGGCCGCATGCTCATCGGCGAGTGCCTGCCGAAGAGCCACAAGGTGCCCTTCGAGACCGTGAACCGCGTTCTCACCAAAAAGGACATCGGCGACGTCATCGACGAGGTCTATCGTCACACCGGCCAGAAGGAGACGGTGCTGTTCGCCGACGCGATCATGGCGCTCGGCTTCCGTCACGCCTTCCAGGCGGGCATCTCGTTCGGCAAGGACGACATGGTCATCCCCGAGGCGAAGGATCCGCTGGTCGAAGAGACGCGTCTGCTCGTGAAGGATTACGAGCAGCAGTATCAGGACGGCCTCATCACCCAACAGGAAAAGTACAACAAGGTGATCGACGCGTGGTCGCGTTGCGGTGACCGCGTTGCTGCCGAGATGATGAAGGAGATCCAGGCGGTCAAGAAGACCGACGAGGGTCGCGAGAAGCCGATGAACGCCATCTACATGATGGCCCACTCGGGTGCTCGTGGTTCGGCCGCCCAGATCAAGCAGCTCGCCGGCATGCGCGGCCTCATGGCCAAGCCGTCGGGCGAGATCATCGA
This sequence comes from Sphingomonas sp. PR090111-T3T-6A, assembly GCF_000383095.1. GTDB lineage: Bacteria > Pseudomonadota > Alphaproteobacteria > Sphingomonadales > Sphingomonadaceae > Solisphingomonas. Next base: position 446,383 of record NZ_AORL01000010.1, on the reverse strand, counting down.
GACGCCGATCATCTCGAACTTCAAGGAAGGCCTCACCGTCCTTGAGTACTTCAACTCGACCCACGGCGCCCGTAAGGGCCTCGCGGATACGGCGCTCAAGACGGCGAACTCGGGTTACCTGACCCGCCGTCTGGTCGACGTGTCGCAGGACTGCACGATCGTCGAGATCGATTGCGGCACCGAGCGTTCGCTGGAGATGAAGGCGATCGTGCAGGGCGGCGCCACCATCGCGTCGCTCGGCGAGCGCATCCTGGGCCGCACCACGGCCGAGGACATCATCGATCCGAAGACCGGCCAGGTCGTCATCCCGCAGGGCACCCTGCTGGACGAAGCGATGATCGCGCAGGTCGAGGCGCTGGCGCCTCCGTCGCTCCAGATCCGCTCGCCGCTCGTCTGCGAGTCGATCGGCGGCGTCTGCGCCACCTGCTACGGCCGCGACCTCGCCCGCGGTACGCCGGTGAACATCGGCGAAGCGGTCGGCGTCATCGCGGCGCAGTCGATCGGTGAGCCGGGCACGCAGCTCACGATGCGGACCTTCCACATCGGTGGTGCGGCGCAGCTCAACGAAACCTCGAACCTCGAGGCGGTGGCTGACGGCACGATCGAGTATCGCGACATGCCCACGATCGTCGACCCGCGTGGTCGCCGCGTGGCGATGTCGCGCTCGGGCGAGATCGCGCTGATCAGCACGGACGGTCGCGAACTGGCGACGCATCGCATCCCGTACGGCGCGCATCTGATGCACACCGACGGCGCGGCGGTCTCCAAGGGCGAGCGTCTCGCCGAGTGGGACCCCTTCATGATGCCGGTCATCACCGAAAAGGCCGGTACGGTGAAGTATCAGGACCTGATCGAGAACTCGACGCTCACCGAGCAGACCGACGAAGCCACCGGCATCGCGCAGAAGGTCGTCATCGAGTATCGCGCCACGTCGCGGAAGGAAGACCTCCGTCCGCGCCTGACGCTGCTCGACGGCAATTCGGGCGAGGCCGCGCGCTACATGCTGGCGCCGGGTGCGATGCTCTCGGTCGAGGACGGCCAGCAGGTGCAGGCGGGTGAGGTTCTCGCCCGCGTGTCCCGCGAAGCCGCCAAGACCCGCGACATCACCGGCGGTCTGCCGCGCGTCGCCGAGCTGTTCGAGGCGCGCAAGCCGAAGGAGAACGCGATCATCGCGAAGGTCTCCGGCCGCGTCGAATTCGGCAAGGACTACAAGGCCAAGCGCAAGATCATCATCCGCCCGGACGATGGTTCGGAAGCGGTCGAGTATCTGGTGCCGAAGTCTAAGGTGATCGACGTGCAGGAAGGCGACCACGTGAAGCGTGGCGACAACCTGATCGGCGGTTCGCCCGATCCGCACGACATCCTCGAGGTGCTCGGCATCGAGCCGCTCGCGGCCTATCTCGTGTCGGAAATCCAGGAAGTGTATCGACTTCAGGGCGTGAAGATCAACGACAAGCACATCGAGACGATCGTTCGTCAGATGCTGCTCAAGGTTGAGATCACGGCCGCCGGCGACACCACCTTCCTGCCGGGCGAGCAGGTCGAGAAGGAGGACATGGAAGCGGTCAATCGCAAGATGATCGCGGAAGGCCTCCAGCCGGCCGAGGGCAAGCCGATCCTTCTCGGCATCACCAAGGCGTCGCTCCAGACCCGCTCGTTCATCTCGGCGGCGTCGTTCCAGGAGACGACCCGCGTGCTGACCGAGGCCTCGGTGCAGGGCAAGGTCGACCAGCTCAACGGTCTCAAGGAGAACGTGATCGTCGGTCGTCTGATCCCGGCGGGCACGGGTGCTGGCATGCAGCGCCTGCGCGTGGCGGCTTCGTCGCGCGACGCGGCGCTCCGTGCGCAGCAGCGCGCCTTCGAGGCGGCGATCGCCGCCCCGAACTCGGCCGCCGAGGAGCATGAGGCGGAGCTGGCCCGCTCGCCGCGCGACAGCGTCGGCACCGGCGACGACGCGCTGGCCGAGGTCGTCACCTCGGGCCACGGCACCGACGCCGATGCGGGCGATTACCTGAACGACTGATCCGGTCGTTCAGCGCCCGGCTGAAACAGAGCCCCTCCCGCGAGCGATCGCGGGAGGGGTTTTGTTTTGGGGGTGTCCGAACGTCAAAGTCCCCAGTGGGAACGAAAGCCGCGTGCTTTGGAACAGCGCGAAGTTTCGATGCTAACAGGAATATAGCATCCGTCGCACGGCACTTATCCGAAGAGCTTCGAAACCATCTCTTCTTCCTGTTCCAACGGAATGAAAATCACGTTGAGGAAGGCTTCCTGCCACCTTGGGTCCGACTTATCCATGCGCTCGCCGCGATGCCCCCAATGCTGGCCGTAACAAGCGTATCCCAGCGCCTCGAAGGCCCCGATATAGTCGTTGGGTGATCCGTTCGATACGAGGGGAAGCATGACATGATGCAATTCGGACATCACAATGGGGCGACAGCGCCTGATTGTTTCCCGCGCGCCTTCAAGTGCTTTGATCTCCGCCCCTTCGACATCGATCTTGATGACATCGCAGCGGGCGAAATTCAAATTATCCAGCGCGACCACTTCGACGTCCGAGCCCTGTTCCCATCCCGGTGCCATGCTGGATCCACCAGGATTGTCGCCGCCGTCGTCCCAGGCGAGGCGCAAAGTGCTATCGACGTTCCAAACACCCTTGCGATGGACCGTGATGATATCTTGCAAGCCATTCAACCGTATCGTCTTTTCGAGATAGGTGTTGATGATCGGATGCGGCTCAAAGCTATGAATATGACCGGTCTTTATGGTCCGGCTGGCGAGCAACGACATGAACCCAATGTTCGCCCCGATGTCGACGAACACGCTGTCTTCCTTGAGGATCGTATTTAGCGCATGAATCTCGTCTTTATCCCATTGATCCGTAATCAATGCGCGCGATACATACCGATCCTCGGAATTAAGCCATATCATTCTCGAATCATTAAGAATAGGATATATAAACCACTTTGTTCCTATAAGATCATTATACTCCTTCGAGCGCTTTAGACTCGTCTTGAGCTGCCTCCAATCAACATGATTGGCCATATGCATCTCGACAATGGCCTCACTTTCCGGCTCGCGATCAAGGATATATCGATAAGCCTGGATAACTTCCTCACGCGACGCCATAAGAACATACTCCCTTGATTTCATGAAAGCTCAACAAGGCATGACGGTCCGTCTCAGAGCATAAGCCCCTCAAACACACCAACAAAAGAGGTTTTCTGTCATCTTCCGGCTCACCTCGAAATTTCCCGCCAACATTCATCTGCCCATATTCGAGCATGACGGACACCGACGCCTATAACAGGCCCATCGGAAAGGGTTCCGCTCCCAACGCCCCCCCCCAGCGGCAGGCTGTGTTGTTTTCGGCGACCCACCCCTATCCCTCCCCCACCCGAGCCGCCATAACCGCGCGATGGCAACCGTTCTCGGCCTCTCGCTTCCCGATCGCGCCACCGCGCCCTTCTGTCCTTCCGAGGTGGAAGGCAGCATCGCCGTCCCCAAATCCGCCCCGCTCGGGCAGAGGATCGCGCGGTTCGCCGGGCCGGGGATGCTCGTCGCGGTCGGCTATATGGACCCCGGCAACTGGGCCACCGACATCGCCGCGGGCTCCGGCTATGGCTTCGACCTGCTGTTCGTGCTGGTCGGCGCCAGCCTCGCCGCGATCCTGCTCCAGTCGCTGGCGCTCAGGCTCGGCATGGCCTCGGGGCTCGACCTCGCGCAGGCGTGCCGCAGGCGCTACGGCCGCGTGCCCAATCTCGCGCTGTGGGCGCTCGCCGAGGTCGCCATCCTCGCCACCGATGTCGCCGAGGTGCTGGGCGGCGCGCTCGCCATCAAGCTGCTGCTGGGGTTGCCGCTGTGGGCGGGCATCCTGCTCACCGCGTTCGACATGCTGCTGGTGGTGGGCCTCAAGGGGCGCGGCTTCCGGCAGGTGGAGGCGATCATCACCGGCCTCGTCGCCACCATCGCGCTCTGCTTCCTGATCGAGCTTTTGATCGTTCCGCCGGATTTCCATGCCGTCGCCCAAGGCCTGATCCCCGACACCGCGCGCCTCGCCCAGCCCGGCGCGCTGGCGATCGCCATCGGCATCATCGGCGCGACCGTGATGCCGCACAATCTCTACCTCCATTCCAGCATCGTGCAGACGCGCGAAATCCCCGGCGGAAAGGCCGAGAAACGTGCCGCGATCCGCATCGCCAACTGGGATTCGGGCATCTCGCTCTTCCTCGCGATGCTGGTGAACGCGGGCATCCTCGCGCTCGCGGCGGGCGCCTTCCACGCCACCGGACACACCCAGATCGCCGAGATCGACGACGCCTATCACCTGCTGGAGCCGATCACGGGCGCCAAGGCGGCGGGCCTGTTCTTCGGCATCGCGCTCCTCGCCTCGGGCCAGAGCAGCACCTTCACGGGCACGATCGCGGGTCAGGTGATCCTGGAGGGTTTCCTCAAGCTCAAGATCCCCTGCTGGCAGCGGCGCGTCATCACGCGGGTCATCGCGATCATCCCGGCGATGCTCGGCGTGATCCTGCTGGGCGACCATGGCGTGGGGCCGATGCTGGTGGTGAGCCAGATCGTCCTGTCGCTCCAGCTTCCCTTCGCGATCTGGCCGCTGATCCGCGCGGCGGGGGACCGCGGCCTGATGGGCGGGCTCGCGGCAGGGGCGCTTCCCACCGCCGCCGCATGGACACTGTTCGCGATCATATCGGCCTCGAACCTGTGGCTTCTCGCCAGCCTGATCGGCTGACATCTTGGCACCGGACGCCCGCGCGCCTATGCACCCCCCGATGGAAGTGACCGACCTTCGCGTGGCGCTGTTCACCGGCAACTATAATTATGTCCGGGACGGTGCGAACCAGGCCCTCAACCGCCTCGTCGAATATCTGCTGCGGCAGGGCGCCGCCGTGCGCATCTATTCGCCCAAGGTGAGGAAGCCCGCCTTCGAGCATGTCGGCGATCTGGTCGGCGTGCCGGCGATCCCGCTGCCGGGCCGCGCCGAATATCGCGCGCCGATCCTGCTGACGCCGTCGGTGAAGAAGGACATCCACGCCTTCCGTCCGAACATGATCCATGTCGCGAGCCCGGAAGTGCTGGGCCATGCCGCCGTCCGCTTCGCGCGCAAGAACCATCTGCCGGTGGTCGCCTCGGTCCACACCCGCTTCGAGACCTATCCGCGCTATTACGGCTTCGCCTTCCTCGAAGGCGCAGTGGAGGCCATGCTGCGCCGCTTCTATCGCCGCTGCGACGCGATCTTCGCGCCGTCGGATTCGATGGCGCAGCTCCTGCGCGACCAGCGCATGAACTTCGACGTCGGCATCTGGTCGCGCGGGGTGGAGCGAGACCGCTTCTCGCCCGAGCGCCGCGACATGGCGTGGCGCCGCTCGCTCGGCATCGCCGACGACGAGGTGGCGGTCGGCTTCATCGGCCGGCTGGTGATGGAGAAGGGGCTCGACGTCTTCTCGGACACGATCGATGAGCTCGTCCGGCGCGGCGTGAAGCATCGCGTGCTGATCGTCGGCGACGGCCCGGCGCGCGACTGGTTCGAGAAGCGCCTGCCCGAAAATGCGGTGTTCGCGGGCTTTCAGGGCGGCGCCGATCTCGGCCGCGCGGCGGCGTCGATGGACGTGCTGTTCAACCCCTCCGTCACCGAGACGTTCGGCAACGTCACCCTTGAGGCGATGGCCGCCGGCATCCCGGTGGTCGCGGCGGATGCGACGGGCAGCCGCAGCCTCGTCGAGCCGCATGTGACGGGCGAGCTGGTCCGCCCCGGCGCGACGCATCTCTTCGCCGACGCGCTCGCCCGCTATTGCCGCGACGGTGAGGCCCGCATCGCCGCCGGCAAGGCCGGCCGCGAGGCCAGCCGTGCCTATGAGTGGGACAATGTGAATCAGGCGCTGGTCGACTCCTATCTCCGGATCGAGCGCCAGCGTCAGCGCGGCAGTCTGCGCACGCCCGGCCTCCAGCGTGCGCCGTGGCCGGGCGGACAGCAGCCCCGCTAGTCAGCTCCAGACGAAGGGCAACGGCGCCTCGCGGAAGGCGAAGCGGTCGAGATGCTCGGCGAGCACCGTCTTCATCCGATCGAGGATTTCGGCGTCGGGCGCCTCGATCCGGCTGGTGAGCCCGCTCTCGTCGGCATCGAGGGTCACGCGCGTCCCGTTGGGGAAGCCGATCGTGCCGTGGGCGGGATCGAACGCCACCTCCAGCTTGTGCGCCCAATGCTTGCACAATTGCTGGAGGTAGCGGCTGGCGCTGGCGGTCTCCACCCGCGCCGTGCTGGTCATCGTCATCATTCGCTCCTTCTCGGCGCGCAGGCGGGCGCGCAACAGGTCGAGCCGCGTCATCGGGGCTGAGCCTTCAGAGACGCTCGATCTTGCGGGCCGCCTCGTCGATCAGCGCCACCGCTTCGTGGATGGTATCCTCGGAGACATCCCCCTCGCCGAGCTTCATGCGCAGCACCGTCTTGAGGTTGTGCATCGCGCGCCGCACCGAGCTGCCCTCGGTCCGCTCGCGCATCTCGCCCAGCGCGTCGAGGCGCGCCATCAGCGCGGCGATCTCCTCGGCCTTCTCCTCCAGCACGCGCCGGCCCTCGGCGGTGACGGCGAACAGCTTGCGGGCGCCTTCGCTCGGCGCATCCTCGATCAGGCCCATGTCGCCCAGCATGGTGAGCGTCGGGTAGACGACGCCGGGGCTCGGCGCATAGGCGCCGCCGGTGCGCTCCTCGATCGCGCGGATCAGGTCGTAGCCGTGGCGCGGCTGGTCGCCGATCAGGCGCAGCAGCACGAGGCGCAGCTCGCCGCCGTCGAACATGCGGCGACGGCCGCCGCCGGGACGCCCCTCGCCCTCCATGCCCCAACTGAACTCGAAGCCGCCCCGGCGGAAACCGCCGCGCATCATGTGCATGGGATGCTCGTGGTGGTCATGGCAGTTACCGTGACGGCCTCCCCGGCCGTGGTGGTGAAATCCAAATCTCATATATCTCATCCTCTTTCTGAGTCGGTCTTAGATATATCTTAGACTGTCTTTCTGCAACACCCCTTCGCCGTCACGGCCAAACGCTTATATGGAGCCCATGGCCGACCTCTTTGCCGACTCCACCTCCCCTGCCGCGCTTCCCGCCGAGGCCGCGCCGCTGGCCGACCAGCTCCGCCCGCACACCCTCGCCGATGTCGTGGGGCAGGAGCATCTGACCGGGCCGGACGGCGCGATCGGGCGGATGGTGTCAGTGGGGCGGCTGTCCTCGATGATCCTGTGGGGGCCGCCCGGCACCGGCAAGACGAGCATCGCGCGCCTGCTGGCGGACGCGGTGAGCCTGCGCTTCGTCGCCATCTCGGCGGTGTTCTCGGGCGTCGCGGAGCTGAAGAAGGTCTTCGCCGAGGCGCGCGACCATGCGCGCACCGGCACGCGCACCCTGCTCTTCGTGGACGAGATCCACCGCTTCAACCGCGCCCAGCAGGACGGCTTCCTGCCCTATGTCGAGGACGGCACGGTGATCCTCGTCGGCGCGACCACCGAGAATCCCTCCTTCGAGCTGAACGCCGCGCTCCTCTCCCGCGCGCAGGTGCTGATCCTGCACCGGCTGGATGCGGCGGCGCTCGGCACGCTGCTGGATCGCGCCGAGGAGATCGAGGGCCGCCCCCTCCCCGTCACGCCCGAGGCACGCGGCGCGCTGATCGCGTCCGCCGACGGCGACGGCCGCTTCCTGCTCAACCAGGCCGAGACGCTCTTCTCGGTGGAGCTGGAGGAGCCGCTCGATCCGTCCGGGCTGGCGGCTTTGCTCCACCGGCGGATGGCCGTCTACGACAAGGATCGCGAGGGCCATTACAACCTGATCTCGGCGCTCCATAAGGCGGTGCGCGGATCGGACGCGCAGGCGGCGCTCTATTATCTCGCGCGGATGCTGGTGGCGGGCGAGGAGCCGCTGTTCCTGCTGCGCCGCCTCGTCCGCATGGCGATCGAGGATATCGGCCTCGCCGACCCGAACGCGCTGGTCCAGTGCATCGCCGCGAAAGAGACCTACGATTTCCTCGGCTCGCCGGAGGGCGAGCTGGCGCTGGCGCAGGCCTGCCTCTACCTCGCCACCGCGCCCAAATCGAACGCCGGCTACAAGGCGCTCAAGGCCGCCCAGCGCTCGGCGAAGGAAACCGGCTCGCTGATGCCGCCGAAGAACATCCTCAACGCGCCCACCAAGCTGATGAAGCAGGCCGGCTACGGCAAGGGCTATGCCTATGACCATGACGCGCCCGATGCCTTCTCCGGCGACAATTACTGGCCCGAGGAAATGGCCCCACAGACCTTCTACACTCCCACCCCGCGCGGTTTCGAGGCGAAGATCGCCGAGCGGCTGGCCTATTGGGATCGCCTCAGGAAGGAGCGGCAGGGATGAATTTCGATGAGGCCGTCGCTTTCGCGCTGACGCTGGAGGGGGCGGAGATGTCCACCAGCTACGGCCAGCCCTCGGTGAAGGCGAACGGCAACGCCTTCCTCAATGTGGGGCACGAGTCCGACACGAGCTTCGTCCTCCATCTCGATCATGGCGTGATCGACTATCTCATGACGACCCATCCGGAGAGCTTCTGGAAGACGCCGCACTATGAGGGTTATCCGGCGGTTCTGGTCCGCTACGACACCCCGCGCGACGATGTGGTCCGCGAGATGATCGAGAGCGCCTGCGCCCGCGCGCTGGCCAAAAAGCCGCCCCGCCCGCGCAAGGCGAAATGACCCGCCGGTTCGCGCGTTTCGCCTGCATCGACTGGTCGGGCGCGGCCGGCGCTTTCCAGCCGGGCATCGCCGTGGCGGTCTGCGAGGCGGACGGTCCGCCCGCTCTGGTGGAGCCCGAGGGCCGCCACTGGTCGCGCGAAGCCGTGCTGCACTGGCTGAAGCGACAGGACGACATGCTGGTGGGGATCGACTTCTCCGCCGCCTTCCCCTTCGCGGACGCCGGCGCCTATTTCCCCGGCTGGGCGGAAAGCCCGCCCGACGCCCGCGCTCTCTGGGCGCTGGTCGATCGCATGGCTGCCGGCGAACCGCATCTCGGCGCCTCCACGCTGGTCGATCATGCCGAACTGGCGCGCCACTTCCGCCGCCATGGCGGGCGCACCGGCGACCTGTTCGGCATGGGACTTGGGCGCATGCGCGTCACCGAGCGGGCGGCGCAGGCGGCGGGGCTCGCGCCCTCCTCCAGCTTCAACCTCGTCGGCGCGGCCCAGGTCGGCAAGGCGAGCCTCACGGGGATGCGGCTGCTGCATCGGCTCGCGGGGCGCGTGCCGGTCTGGCCCTTCGATCCGGTGCCCGCCTCAGGGCCGCTGATCGTGGAGATCTACACCAGCCTCGCCGCCCGCGCCGCCGGCCTCGCCAGGGGGCGGAGCAAGATGCGCTCGGCGGAGGCGCTGGATGCGGCCCTGGCGGCGCTCGGGCATGCGCCCCACGCGCCGCTCGGCCGCTATGACGATCACCGCACCGACGCGCTGCTCGGCGCGGCATGGCTCGCGGGCGCGGCGCGGGACGAGGCGCTGTGGCATCCGGCAAGCCTCACGCCTGTGCTCGCCGAGACTGAAGGCTGGACCTTCGGCCTCGCCTGAGCGAGCGCATTGACCCATGATCGAGCCGGCGCTACCGAACGCCCCGGAGCCGGCTTAGCACAGCGGTAGTGCAGCGGTTTTGTAAACCGAAGGTCGGGGGTTCGATCCCCTCAGCCGGCACCATTTACGCTCTCGCCACCGTTCGCTGGTGGCGGTTGAAACTCCCCGGAAGCGGGCGACATTCGCCGCTGAAGTATTGCAGCGTATCAGACGTGGCTCGATCTCGGCAGCGCGCGCACGGAGCGGGACTTTATCAACAGTCTGCAAGGTCCGCGTGGACAAAAGGCATTCAGAGCATCCCTCGACCGCCCGGCACGTCATCCTGTCATGCTCAATGGCCTTAACGAGGGTTCCATCTACTACAATTCCGGCAGGCTGGACCCCGCCAGCGTCGACAATCAGAAATTCCTTCATTTTGGAGCCATCGACAGTTTCGGCAACGTAAATTTCGCTCACCTTCTCGGAGTAACCCGCGCTAATAGACGACACACCAGCGTCATCGCAGTAAATGTCGATTGCAGAGAGGCTGTTCTCATGACGTTCTCTGATATGAGCAGGCGATTATCGGCTTCGATTCCAATAACCTCCGCGCGAACCATACTGTCCGGGTATAGCGGGAAAGCACGCAAGATTCTGTTGGGGCATGGTAAGGGACACCGCAATATTCCTGATTGCAAACATCCCTGCTAAACCATGCAACATGGCCATAACTTTCATCCAGTCAGCAGACGCTTTCAACTACAAGCCGATGCTGGACACTACGTCGAAGACGGTGATCGAGTTTTGCCGTCGTCATGGTCATAAATATGAAAACTATGTTGGGGTAAAGCGAGGATTTTATCCATGGCAAGCCTCGTTCAACCGCCTCTTCATGCTCAAAGATTTGCTCGACGCAGGGTATTGCGGCTGGGTTGTCCACATGGACGCCGATGCCTTCGTCCATGATCTGGACTTCGATCTTGCGGCATATCTGGCATCTAAGGGCGATGTGGCCGGGATTCTGACCCCAATGGGGGATGACTGCCAGCCTTGGGAAATCAATAACGGCGTCGCGCTGTTCAACCTGAGCCACCCGATTGGAAGGCGGATTATCGAAGAATGGCATGCTCGCTACATGGCGGTGAGCGATGACACATTGCGCCAGCTAACCGAATGGCCTGGCGACATCAATGATCAGACGTTTCTTTTCGAAATCCTTGACGACTCCGCGGAAATCAGAGACGCTTTTTTCTTTGGCGACAGGATGTTGCTTAACCACCCCTACGCCACCTTCATTCGCCAGATTCTGCGGGCTTACATGCCTATCCAGGCCGATCGGCATCAGGTAGTTCGGATGGCCGTTAAGGAAATCCTTCCAGAGCAAGGCGAGGATCTGGTTGGGCGCCTCTATCCCGTCCTGATCTCGACGCTTTTCCGGGTCCTCCTCCGCCGGGATATTGAGGCGAGTGCAGTCGAGAACTTCCGCTCAAGATTTCATGAAAAGGGCATCGAAACCGCCTTCAGGGAGACGTTCGCTGAAATCCTTATTTCGCGCGAGTATCTGGAGCTGAACCCTCCTCTCCCGCTTCGCGCAGTGATCGAACAGGGGTATCGCTGGGTCCTTGGCCGATCGCCCGACCAAAAGGGGCTCGATGCCTACGCGGCTGCGCTGGAAAACGGGCATATCTCGATGGAGCAAATCCGGGCCGATATGATTGGAAGTGCCGAGTTCGCCAAACTCCACACCCTGATCGCCAGCCCCCTTTCGACTACGCAGGCGAACTAGCCTGGCAACTTTCCTGCAACGGCCATAATCGGCCTCCGCCTTGCGCCATAGTGTGCGGACGTAGCCATCTCGACCACTCCTTGGATCAAGGTTGGTCAGGGTGGCTCGGATGATTGGAATGGTGGCCACTGTTTGCAGTGCGTCAGTGGCGCGTCGTGCTGATATAGCCGTTGCCGGTTAGCGATGCGATCTGGCTCCTGAATACGGAAATCGAGATTTCCACGGCCGTGCATTCGAGAAAGCGTTTCTCAGAGCGCCGCGAGGCGTTCCGCGGCTAATTCGATAACAGCGATTATCCATCACATCCTCCCTACGAGGCGACGGAAGTCAGATTCGAGGATGCCGACGATCTTCCCGTGGGAGATTTCGCGGCAATAATCGGCATTATACGGACCATCGGCCCGGCGTATTGGGCATCCGACAGGATGGCCTACCGAGTTCATCATGCGATCGGGCGCGACCCCGCCAATGAACCACATGAAACGTTCCTCATATGTCGATGCATCGCTGCCATTGCCGTAACGGCCCCAGCGGAGGTCCATGCGGACGATCTGCCACTTCTGCCTGACATCCGATTTCCAGGTGATGACGAACAACTCACCCTCGGCGGGATCGCGGTCCTCCGGGTCAATCACCACGAACTCACCGGCGCATAGGTAGGGCGATGAGGTATTGTCGGGCACCTCGAAGGCGATGCAGCCCTTCGGCAATGCCGTGTAGATAATGAACGCGCGCAAATCCGGTTGCGGCGGCAGCTTGGGCGGCGGAATGATATTCATCGTTAGCCCTCCTTCACCAGAAGGCACCCGCGGGTGCCGTGTGAAAAGTCACTCCTGACCACGGCTGATCTGAGCGCAATACTCACCGGCAAGCGTCCGGGCATAGGTGCCGGGCGCCGGTGCGGAGATGGAGAAACCCTGAAGCAAAGGAGCGCATCGGCTACCCGACCCAAAACTCTGGCGCTTGTGGAACGGATTATCGGGCGGCTCAGCCGGGCATCTTCATCTGCTTGAACAAACCGACCCGGGAGATGAGGATCGAGGCCCAGCGTAGCCCGATAGTCGAAATACATGGCCGAAAGTGCCACAAACTCCAGATCATTACCGTGAAGGATCTGATCTGGAATCTCGATCTGGGGCTCAAGACGGAGCTGGGATTCATTCAATCCGCACGGGAGGCGAAATCGCTGTCACGCCGCTCGAAGCCAAACCGGCCGTCGGCGGAGGAACTTTGGCGTCAGCCCGAACTCCTGCCCATGCCTATCCCGGAAGAGAGGAAGGCGCGCGATCGAGGACCGTTGCCCTTGGATGAGCCCATCCTCGCCGTGCAGCAGGCACCCGAGCAACGCCGCAAGCACCCCGCGGCGTAGTAGAGCCTCGCGTCATGGATGCGATTACAGTGAGATGGAGATTGACCAGAAAGGTACCAGCTATCGCCCCTTGCGGCGCTTGATTTTTTTGCGGTCAGCTTTGTCTATTGGCGTGGGATATACTTTATGGTCGGCATCCCACCAGAAAACGCGCATGATGTGCCCCGTACGAACACACCAAACGCGATTAGGGCCCGTCAGCCTCAGTGACATCAACTCATCGAGATCGTCGCGCTCTATGTCAACGAGACGGTCCTGTGCTTCCTTACAGAGCCGAGCGACCGGAATAGCATGAGAGCCGCTGGCGGTTATCTCGCTCCAGTTTTTGCCCTCGAACTCATATAGCTTTTCAACGACTTGGCGAAACTTGTCATCCTCAGCGATCGTCCACGCGAAGGGGCCACCTCGATCCGCACCACTAAACCGCCAAGCCAGCGGATGCCCGTCATCAAGAGTGGGATCCTGGTGGCGGGCCTTCTTCTCAGGTTGGGGTGTCGCTCCAAACTTGGCCTTTTTCTCAGTCGCCGGAGCCGCACCGAATTTGGCCTTCTTCTCCGTACTTTGGGTCACGCCTTAAAGACCGCTGTAATATTCCGCCATCGCTGCATGAGTGATCACGCTGCTACTGCGCTGCCCATCGGGAACGTTGGCCCGAGCGTCGCGCCAAGGGTCTTCCTTATGCGTCAACTCACTCAGCCAAATGGCCGACTTGTCTCCATAATCCCGCAGAACAGCCTCAACAGTTTCGCGTTCAGCCTTCTTCAGGTTGCCAGCATCCCCCTTCGGCTCCTCGGTCACGGTGAACTCACCGCGGTGCTCAGCATAGAGGGCCGGACAGACAGGGCCATTCGCCCACGCTTCGATTCGCTCCTTAAACAAGGGCTTCTCGTCCCATACGAGCGACCATGCTTGAGCATAATATACCAGCTTTTGCAGCTTCATAGCGGTGATTGCCTTCTTCTTCTTCAGAATGAAGGCAGCCACGTCGAACACCGAAGCCATTAACCATCTCCTTCGCGCGTCCTGCGCTCGCCTATGGCGATAACATCGCAATGAGGCAACCTGACGGCAAATCGTGGACTGTTCGTACGCCTGCACCAACTCCAATGACAGTCGCACCATCCGCGGCCGTTCACCTCCAGCCGACGATTTTTGACGGTATTGCGCGCACATCGCCTAAACCCAGGTAAAAATCAGCCAGATAGGCTGAATTTTTCGATCCGCTCAGCCACCATAATCCATATGGCCAAGCCCATGGACTGAGGCATGGCCGCACAGTTATTCCTGCATCATCGACCTGTATTCCGGACTCCCGAGCATAGCGGAAAGCGTATCGCGAGTACCGATATCAATTCCCACTTCCCGGAAGCGGGACACGAAATGCTCAAGGCCGCCCTGATCGGGATCACGACGAAGGATCGTCCTGTAAAATGCCGACACGATCACCGGCGCGACATCGGCAACGAACTCGTTCCCGCCAGGAAGAACTTCGTTCGTGGCAACACGCAAGGCCTCAATCCGAGCTTCGAGCGATGGATAATAAGCGCGAAGTATCTGGCGAATGAATCGCGAATAGTTTCCGTTGATTAGTTCATTGCTTTCGTAATGGACGGCATTGCGCACCAAGACATCTTCATCCAGCACCTCGTAGAGCATCGACTGATCGCTGCACCCGTCGTCCCACGTGGTCATCGCTACCAGTTGCTCATCGCTCAGCGCGGCAAACTTTGCGGCCCAGCGTTCGACAATCCGGCGCCCCGCCTCATGCCCCAGATTGAGCATGAACACACCCGCGTTCACGGCCCAATGCGGCTCTCCTCCCATGCTGACCATGACGGCCGCCCGATCCGCTTTGTCAGCCAGATAGGAGCGCAGATCGAAATCCAGATCGAAGATATAGGCATCCGCATCCAGATAGACGACCCAACCCTTCTGCCCGCGTTTGACCAGATCTGTAAGCATCGGAATGCGATTGAAGGTCGCCTGCCACGGATGAGAACCACGCTTGATCCCGATAAAGCTCTCATAACCGTGATCATGCCGCCGGCAGAACTCCACGACGGTGCGAGACGTGGCATCCAACATCTTCCGATAATTGAACGGATCTGCAGTCTGGATGAAGATCGTTTTCGCCATTTGCGATCACCAATGCTTCTGGATGACAATGGACTTCATGGTCCTGTAATCCGAAAAGGGCTGATACAAGGGCTGCACGATGGCGATGTCTCTCGACAACTCGCCGAGAGGCGCCAGCCAACCCGGCATGTCCGGGAATTTGCCCATACGGAACCAGTATTCGAACAGCTCCCGCGTCAGGATCGTGCGGGGCAGCGATTCCTCATAATTGTCCGGTTGCCAGTTCAGATCTTCGATAATGTAAATTCCGCCTCGCTCAAGCGCAGGAAACAACTTCAAGAATGCAAGCTGCTGATGGAATGACGCATGAGAACCATCGTCGATGATAAAATCAAATATTTCACCATTGGCGATTACGCGGTCCAGATCAGCGCCATTGCCGGAATCTCCGCGAGTAAATACGAAGCGCGGATTCTTGAAGAAGGAGAAATCACTGATATCAAACCCGTGCACTGTTGCATTAGGGAAATAGTCCAACCACATCCGTACCGACGGCAAATCCCCCGTCTCGCGATCTGCGGAAGCTCCTACTTCCGGGCCGTTCCGAAGGAGGCCAATCTCCAGCATCCGCCGGATATTTTCACGGCGAGGCGCCAGCAGCGTCTCATAAAACAGGGTATAATGGTGCGCATTGCCGACCGCGGTGCCTTTGTCCGATCCATATCGGTTAGCAAGCTGAGTGAGATTGAACTCTCTGGAAAGCTGACCCACGCAAACACTCCTCTCGCCATTGCGCAATACCCGAAGGCGCGCTTTCGGCCAGCCCCGTCAAGGCGGCCGTCGCATATGCACCACCTTCATCCAGACTGCCGCCATCTTCAACCAAAAGCGCAGTCAGGGCGTCGTGCGGTTTTAGAAACCGGTCTCAGACGGAAATCGCGATATGCGGCGGCCATGCCGGAGCATCGCTCGCACGCCACTCCCCCTCCACCTTGCGGAAACCCATCTTCTCGAAATAGGCGTGGCAGGTCTTGTTCAGCCCGGTGTCGACCAGCGACGCCCTGACTTGATCGTGCGATGCCAGGATGCGCTCGCACGCCATGCGACCCGCCGCGATTTCCGCGCCATATTTGAAGGCGCGACAGGAAAGCACCGCCTGCACGATCTCGTCGCCGTGGACGACGATCACGCTGATCATTCCGTTGTCGGCGAGCTTGTCCCGCAGCATCGAGCAGATCAACGCGCCGCCGTCCTCCAGCAGCGCCTCGATCTGCCGCCGTTCCCAGCGACGGCCGGTGGTGTTGAACTGGTTGGTCTTGTTCAGCAGCTCGAAGGCTCGCTCGAACCGGGGATGGTCGCTTCGCTCGACGATCTCGATCGTCTGCTCCAGCGAAAGCGAGGCCAGCCATTCCTCATAGGACATGCCCTCGGCCGCCTTCGCCCGCGCGATATTGGCCTGCACCGACGCCGTCCTCAGCGCGGCGTCGCCTGAGATGGCTGCTGTCTGCATCTCCGGCAGCATCAGGATCTTGCGCCGCCAGTCGTGATGATCCGCGCTCAGGAACTGCATCTGCGGGAATGCCGCGCGAACCTCGTCGATCTCGCGCGGATTGTCGTCGATGAAAAGCGCATGCTGGGGCAGGATGTTCAGCTCCGACAGGATCGCCCGCACATTCTCCGATTTCCGCTCGAAATTGATCTTCGTCGACGCGAAGTCCGTGAGGCGGAGCCTCCCCTGATAGATGTGAGGCCATCGGTCACGCAGCGTCGCCTCGTCGTTCTTGCTGCACATGGCGAGCATTCCGCCACGCGCCTTGAAGAACAGGAGCGCCTCGGCGACTCCGATCGGCCAGCCCTCGGTGAACTCCCAATGCGGCTTGTGAAGCTCCTCCGCCGCAATGCCGCGCCACAGCGTGTCGTCGACATCGACGATGATCGCCTTGATCGCGAGCGGCCTGCGCAGGATCGCAAGATCGTCGAGAAAGCGCCGGGCCACGACCTGCTCGAATTCCACCAGGACGTCGAACGTCCCCCACATCTCGGTGGGCTGCGCCGATTTCTGGATGCGAGCGCTATCGGTTTCATCGTCGCGGATGATGCTGCCATGACCGAAGGACGTCGTATAGTCGTCCTGAATCCGGGCCCGGCCGACAAGCGACGCAAGCTCGTTCATGTCGAAATAATGGGCGTTGGGGAATGCGCCCAGCGCACGGGCCATCACCTCGTTGAGACGCTGCACGAAATAGGCCGGGTTGGAGAGATCGAAGCGCGGCAGCAGATTGCCGAGATAATTATGCTTCGGCTCCATGAAGGCCTGGAAGAATACCGGCTTCCTGAACAACGGCATCAACGCCGCGACGCGCGCCTCGATCAGCTCCGAGCACGCATCGAAGAACTCCTGCACGCGCCCGGCCGCCACCGCGCGGGGGAAATAGATGCCGTTCCCGAACCGCCGGTCCGGCTCCATCCCGGCCGCCGCATCGGCAAAGATATGCAGCAGGGTGAGGGAAACCACGGTCGCCTCATAATCAGCCTCCTCGACCTCGGGAGGAGGCGAGAAAGCAAGAGATTCCCAGAGGATATGGTCGGTCTGGATACCCTGATTGCGGAGCCCGACGACAAGAGGGGCCAGCCCGCAGGTTCCCAGAAGCAGGAAGCGATCGGTCGTCGCCTCCTGAGGCGAAAGCTCGATACGGGGGAAACGGTGAATGCGAGAAACCACGGGCTTTGACTCGGTGCTTGGCGGCGCCTTCCGGCGCTGTCCCAGATTGCGAACTAGGCGGATAGTGGCTGGTAGCGCGGTCCGGGATCAACTTGGAAGGCATATCGGCGCGAATATCGCGAAGTCCGGCCTCGCCGCTTCGCCTGCCGCATCGTGGGCGGCCAGCACCTGTCTTTTCATCGTCATGCGCCCGGCCTGCCCAGCGTCGGGCGGCGGCGCAAGCCGGCTTCGGGGCCGGTGGGACAGGAAAAGGCGGCGCCCACCGGATGGTGCGCGCCGCCCCTGATCCCTTAGCGCCAATGGCAGCTCTTCACCTTGTGGTGATGCACCGTCTTCCAGGTGCAGACCTGGTGGCGATGGTGCGGCGCGGCCTGCACCGCCGTGCCAGCGACACCGGCCATCGCGGCCGCCAGAATCGCGAACTTGATCATCTTCATGAACGATACTCCCGTCTTCCCCCGGGAAGCCCTCGTGTAGCGCGCTTATCCGACTCCTCGATGAACGGTCGTCCTAAATCGCCATCGGCCCGGCCAGCGCCCGCATCGCCACCGACGCGGCACACGCCGCCACCCCCAGCGCGAGGCCGATTCGCAGCCTTCGCGGCGGCACTTCCCGGCAGGCGGCGAGCATCACCGCCGCCAGCCCCGTCCCCGTCATCAGCCACAGATGATAGCGCAGATCCGACGCGATGCTGACCACCGCGAAGCTCGCCGTCATCAGGCAGGCCGAGAGCGAGAAAGCGAGGCCCAGCTCCCGCGCCGGCTGGGCGGGCGTGCCCAGCAGCACCCAGCCGATCGCCGCCGCCAGCACCAGCCACACCGCCGGCGAACCGGCCGGCGTCCCGGCGAAGAAGGCCGCCAGCCGCTGGACCACTCTCGACGCGGCGGACTGATGCGCGCCGAGGCCGTAGGGGTTGGGCTCCGATCCGCTGGGCGCGGCGGCGCTCGGCTCGTCGGGCGGGGTCGCCACGCGCAGCGTCGCGTTGAGATGCGCCAGCCGATGCTCGGCATAAGCGAGCGGGTGCGCCACGATCGTCGCCGCCCAGTCCCGGATCAGATGCGAGGGGCCGTCGGGCGAGACCAGCTCATCCCCCTGATCGCCGCAGCGCCTGGGATTGCCGAACGGGTCCCAATAGAAAGGCGTGTAGCAATGCTTGCGCTCGGCGTCGGCCCATTCCTCGCGGGACAGGCCCGGCGGGGCCGCGAGCGGGGCGAAGTGCGCGATGCCGGCGAGGTCGAACAACGGCAGCGTCCGCTCGACATGCGAGCGATCGGCCCTCAACAGCGCATGGTTGACGACATCGGAGGCGAGGAGCGCCAGCAGCGCCGCCACCAGCATCAGCGCGGCCCGGCCCCACCAGCGCCGCACGCCGCCCCAGCGCAGGAAGCAGCAGGCCAGCGGCACCACCGCGAACACCGAATTGGCCCGCGCCAGCACCGCATAGCCGAGCAGCAGTCCGGCCAGCACACCCGGCACGGCGGGCACCGCCCGCGCCTGCAAGCGATACCAGCCGACGATCCCCGCCGCCGCCGCCATCGCGGCGACCATCTGCGCATCCTTGACGACGACGAGCATCCAGTCCGCCACCAGCGGCGACAGCCCGGCCAGCAGCGCCCCCCACGCCGCCCGGCGCGCGCCGCTCCGCGCCAGACCCGCGCCGAGCAGGCCGAGCCCCGCCCAGAACAGCGCCAGTTGCAGCGCCAGCATCGGCCCCGTGCCGTCCAGATGCACCGCCAGCAGCCGCGACCAGAGCCACGCCATCACGGGCGGGTGCCAGTCGTCATAGACGCCCGCCAGCGCTTGCTCATATTGCTTCACCGTGTCGTAGGCGGCGATGCCCGGCCATAGCAGCCCGAGCAAGGCGAGCCCCAGCGCCGCCGCACCGAGCGCGACGGGCCATCCCGCTGGCCTGGCGCCGAAATCGCCCCCTTGCGCGGCCACCCTCGTCCCCTCTTTCTGTTCTTGCCCCCGCGCGTGCTTGCGACGTCCGGCCGGCAGGAGCAAGATCGGGGCCGCTCCGTCCATCCCGATCGAGGCCATCATGACCGAAGAAACCACCCCCGGCGTCGAACCCTATGACGGCCCCGCCGGCGGCTGGGGAGCGCTCGGCGCGGTGGCGCGCGCGATCCGGGACCAGATGGGCACCAGCGCCGACACCCGCGCGCTGCTCCAGATGAACCAGCCCGACGGCTTCGACTGCCCCGGCTGCGCCTGGCCGGACCCGAAGCACACCAGCTCCTTCGAATTTTGCGAGAACGGCGCCAAGGCCGTCACCTGGGAAGCGACGACCAAGCGCGTCGCGCCGGAGTTCTTCGCCGAGCACAGCGTGGCGGACCTCTGGAACTGGACCGACCATATGCTGGAGGACGCCGGCCGCCTCACCCATCCGATGCGCTACGATCCCGCGACGGATCGCTATGTGCCGATCGCGTGGGACGAGGCCTTCGCCCGCATCGGCGCCCGGATGCAGGCGCTCGACCATGCCGACCAATGCGAGTTCTACACCTCGGGCCGCGCGTCGAACGAGGCGGCCTTCCTCTACCAGCTCCTCGCCCGCGAGTTCGGCACCAACAATTTCCCCGATTGCTCGAACATGTGCCACGAGGCGACCAGCGTCGGCCTCCCCCAGTCGATCGGCGTCGGCAAGGGCACGGTGACGCTGGAGGATTTCGACTATGCCGACGCGATCTTCTGCATCGGACACAATCCCGGCACCAACCATCCACGGATGCTGACGACACTGCGCGCCGCCGCGCGCCGGGGCGTGCCGATCGTGGTCGCCAACCCTCTGCGCGAGCGCGGGCTCGAACGCTTCAAGTCGCCGCAGCACGCCGTCGAGATGCTGATCCCCGGCGACGCGACGCCGCTCGCGTCGGAATATCATCTCGTGAAGGTCGGCGGCGACGCCGCGATGCTGAAGGGGATGATGAAGGCGGTGCTCGCGGCGGGCGCGGAGGACAAGGCCTTCATCGCCGAACACACCACCGGCTTCGAGGCGCTCCGCGCCGATATCGAGGCGACGGGCTGGGACGAGATCGAGCGCCGCTCCGGCCTCACCCGCGCCGCCATCGAGAGCATGGCGGCGGTCTATATCAAGGCCGAGCGGGTGATCCTCTGCTACGGCATGGGCATCACCCAGCATCGCCACGGCACCGAGAATGTGCAGCAGATCGCCAATCTGCTCCTGATGCGCGGCAATATGGGCAAGCCCGGCGCGGGCATCTGTCCCTTACGCGGCCACAGCAATGTGCAGGGCGATCGCACCGTCGGCATCACCGAGATCCCCAACGACGCGCTGCTCGACGGCATCGAAAAGGCCTTCGGCTTCGCGCCCCCGCGCAAGCATGGCCATAACGCCGTGGAATCGATCGCAGCCATGCTGGACGGCAGCTCCCGCGCCTTCATCGGGCTGGGCGGCAATCTGGCGGTGGCGATGCCGGACCCGGCGGCCTGCTTCCGGGCGATCCGCAATTTGGATCTGTCGGTGAACATCGTCACCAAGCTCAACCGCACCTGCCTGCTGATCGCGAAGGGGGACACGATCATCCTCCCCTGCCTCGGCCGCACCGAGCAGGACATGCAGGCCAGCGGCCCGCAATGGGTGACCGTCGAGGACTCGATGTCGATGGTCCACGCCTCGCGCGGCAAGCTGAAGCCGGTGTCGCCCGATCTGCGCTCGGAACCCGCCATAGTCGCCGGCATCGCCAGGGCGGCTCTGCCCGCCACCCGCGTCGACTGGGACGGGCTGATCGCGAACTACGACCATATCCGCGACAAGATCGAGATCGTCTTCCCCGATTTCCGTGATTTCAACGCCCGCATCCGCACGCCGGGCGGCTTCCGCCTCACCGTCGGCGCCTCGACGCGGACGTGGAACACGCCGGACGGCAAGGCGCATTTCATCCCCTTCCCCGGCATCGACGAGGATGACGGCCGCGACGACGGCCCGTTCACCCTCACCACGATCCGCAGCCACGATCAGTACAACACCACGATCTATGGCCTCGACGATCGCTATCGCGGCATCACCGGCCGCCGCGACGTGTTGTTCGCCCACGAAGACGATCTCGCCGCGATCGGCCTCGCCCATGGCGACAAGGTGGATGTGATCGCGGGCGACCGCGTGCTCCCCGGCCAGACGGCGGTGGCGCATCCGATCGCGCGCGGATCGGTCGCGGCTTATTATCCGGAGGCCAACCTGCTCCTCGCCATCGACGATTATGACGGGAAGAGCGGCACGCCCTCCTACAAGTCGATCGCGGTGAGGCTCCGCCCGGCCGCCTGACTCAGGTCAGCGGCCACACCCAGGCGATGAGGGGCACGCCCACCGCGATCACCATGATCGAGAGCGGCAGCCCCAGCCGCCCATAGTCCCAGAAGCGATAGCCGCCGGGGCCCATCACCAGCGTGTTGCACTGGTGGCCGATCGGGGTGAGGAAATCGCAGCCCGCGCCCGTCGCCACCGCCATCAGGAAGGCGTCCGGGCTCAGGTGCAGCCGCTGCGCCACCGACACCGCGATGGGCCCCAGCACCAGCACCGTCGGCGCGTTGTGGAGGAAGGGCGAGCAGGCCATCGCCGTCACCATCAGCACGCCCAGCACGAGGATCGGCGCCGCGCCCGCCAGCAGATGCGCCAGCCCCGCCGCGATCAGCCCGGTGCCGCCGGTATGCTGCACCGCCTCGCTGATCGGCGTGAGCGCGCCGATCAGCACCAGCACCTCGGGCTCCAGCGCGTCATAGGCCTCGCGCATCGGCAGCGCCCCGATCAGCACGATCGCCACCGCCGCGCCGAAGAAGGCCACCGCCACCGGCGCGATGTTCAGCGCCACCAGCAGGATCGCCGCCGCGAGGATCAGCACCGGGCCGAAGCGCTGGCGCCGGTTGCCCAGCTTGACCGCGCGCTCGGCCAGCGGCAGCAGCAACTGGCTGGACAGGAAGGGCGGCAGCGCCTTCTCGCCCGCCTGCACCAGCAGCACGTCGCCCGCGCGCAGCGTCACCTCGCGCAGCCGCTCGGTGATGCGCTGGCTGGAACGGCCGATGGCGAGCAGCTTGATCCCAAACTCCTCCTGAAGCCGCGCCCGCTGGGCCGAGAGGCCGATCAGCGGCGATTCCGGCTGCACCACCGCCTCGACCGAGCGGACCTCCTCCTTGGGCTCGTCCTTCTCCAGCTTGTTGTCGGCGCGGGCGGGCTTGAGCGGCAGGCGGTTGAAGAGACGCGCCAGCGCCTCGTCCGAGCCTTCCAGCACCAGCACCTCGCCCGGCGTCAGCGCGCGATCCGGCAGTGCCGAGACGCGCTGGCCGTCCGCCCGCTCGATCCCCACCAGCGTCACGCCATCGCGCTTGAGATCGAGATCGGCGATGGTGCGCAGATCGTCCGGCAGCTTGTCGGGCACGGTCGCCTCGGTCGAGTAGGAAGCGGACGCCGCCGCCTCCTCCAGCCCCGCATTCCCCGTCCGGTCGCGCGGGAGCAGCCGCCAGAAGATGCTCACCACCACCAGCCCGACCAGCGTCAGCCCCAGCCCCACCGGCGCGAAGTCGAACATGGCGAAGGGCTTGCCCACCGTCTCCTCGCGCACCTGGCTGACGATGATGTTGGTCGACGTGCCGACCAGCGTCACCAGCCCGCCGAGCAGCGACATGAAGCTCATCGGCATCAGCAGCGCCGACACCGAGCTTCCCTCCGACCGGCCGAGCTTGAGCGCCGTCGGCATCAGGATGGCGAGCGCGCCGACATTCTTGGTCAGCATCGACAGGATCGCCGTCACCCCCGCCAGCACCGGCACCTGCACGCTGAGCGACTTCAGCCGCGAGAGCAGCGGGCGGATCGCCGTCTCGATCACGCCCGAGCGCGCGATGCCCGCGCTCACCACCAGCGCCGAGGCGATCACCACGATCACGTCGCTGGTGAAGCCGGTGAAGGCCTGCTTGGCCGGCACCACGCCCACCGTCACGGCGATCAGCAGCGCGACCAGCGAGATCACGTCGTAGCGGAACCGCCCCCACGCGAAAGCCGCGACCGCGCCGCCGATCAGCGCGAACGACAATATCTGGATGAGCGTCAAATGCGGCTCGACAAAGCGGAGAGAGGGGATGACGTCACGGCGGGGAAATGACGCTCCTTGAGGCTGAAAGTTGCGCCAGTCCCCCCGGAGAGGGTTGGCATTTGTAACCAAAGCCACTCCATGGCCGAAATAGGATGGGAAGAGAAGCCGGAGGGCGAATGAGGCAGCCGACCATGATCGCGCCCGATGCGCAGCGCCCGGCACGAGGCGGCGATATCGTCTATCGCCACCGCATCGCGACACGGCTGTGGCACTGGATCAACGCGCTCACCCTGTTCGTCATGCTGATGAGCGGACTGATGATCTTCAACGCCCATCCCCACCTCTATTGGGGGCAATATGGCGCGAATTTCGATCGTAGCTGGCTGGATATCACGCCCGGCCACCTCCGCGTCGGCCCATTCCGCATCCCCACCCCCGGCCTGCTGGGCGTGACCCCGCATGGCGGGCGCTTCGTCGCCTTCCCGCCCTGGGCGACCATCCCCTCGCATTACGATCTTGCGGGCGCGCGCCAATGGCACTTCGCCTTCGCGTGGCTGCTGGTGGTGCCGGGGCTGCTCTATTGGGGCTGGGGCTTCGTCAGCCGCCATTTCCAGCGCGACCTCGCGCCCCGCGCGACGGAGCTGAAGCCCTCCCACCTCGCCCACGACATCGCCCAGCACGCCCGCCTGCGCTTCCCCACCGGCGAGGCGGCGCGGCGCTACAACATCCTCCAGAAGCTCGCTTATCTGTCGGTGCTGTTCGTGCTTCTGCCGGGCGTGGTGCTGACCGGGCTCACCATGTCGCCCGCGATCGATGCGGCATGGCCATGGCTTCCAGCGCTGTTCGGCGGGCGGGCCTCGGCGCGCTCGATCCATTTCCTCTGCGCGATGGGGCTGGCCCTCTTCGTCGCGGTGCATCTGCTGATGGTGGTGCTGGCGGGGCCGATCAACGAGGTGCGCTCCATGATCACCGGCCGCTATCGCCTGCCCGCGGAGAAGGGCGAGTGACGCCGCGCCTCTCCCGCCGCCGCCTGATCGGCTCGCTGGGCGCGGGCGCGGGCGGGCTGCTGCTGTCGGGCTGCGACAGGATCGCGGCGTCCTCCACCGGCAAGACGCTGCTCGGCCTCGGCGAGACGGCGAGCTATTCGGCGCAGCGCCTCATCTCGGACCGCGCCGCGCTGGCGCAGGAGTTTTCCGCCGCCGACATGTCGCCCTTCTTCCGCACCAACGGCAACGTCCAGCCCGCCTCCGCCGACTATGCCGCCCACGCCGCCCATAATTTCGCGGACTGGCGGCTGGTGGTGGACGGCCTCGTCGGCAACCCCATGCGCCTTTCGCTCGCCCAGATCCGCGGCCTCCCCCGCCGCACCCAGATCACCCGCCACGATTGCGTCGAAGGCTGGAGCGCGATCGGCCAGTGGACGGGCCTCCCGCTGGGCCTGCTCCTCAAGCAGGCGCAGCTGCGCCGCGATGTGCGCTACATCGTCTTCCACTGCGCGGATTCGTTCGGGGCCAATCCCTATTACGAGTCGATCGACCTGATCGACGCCTTCCATCCGCAGACCATCCTTGCCTGGGGGATGAACGGGCAGACGCTCTCGGTGGGCCATGGCGCGCCGCTCCGGCTCCGGGTCGAGCGGCAGCTCGGCTACAAGCAGGCCAAATATGTGATGCGCGTGGAGGCCGTGGCCACCCTCGCCGGCCTCCATGGCGGCAAGGGCGGCTATTGGGAGGATGTCGCCGGCTACCAGTGGTACGCCGGGATCTAGAACTCGAACGCCTCGACCGTCTCGTGCCGGCCGAGCAGGAAGGCATCGGCCACCAGCTCCAGCGGGCGCAGATCGACGTCGCTCTCGCCCTTGCGGATTAGCTCGGCGAAATGGGCGTAGAGGCGGGCATATTCCCGCTCCGGCTCCAGCGAGACCTCCTCGCCCGCGATGCTCAGCTCGCTGCCGCCCTTGCGCAGGATCAGCGTGCCGGCGCCGGTTTCGATCACGATGTCCCAGGTCTGCGGGCCGGTCTGGAGGAAATCCAGCTCGACGCGGACCGGAGCCTCGCCCGCATGGCGCATGTCCAGTTCGGCCGCGATCGGCGCCTCGCGGTTCGAGGGCACATGCAGCACCGCCTTCTCCAGCACCAGCGCGCCGGGCAGCACCCTGGTCGCGATCGACAGCGCGTTGATCGCCGGGTCGAACACGCCGAGCCCGCCAGCCTCGAAGATCCACTCCTGCCCCGGATGCCAGTGGCGGACATCCTCCTTCCACTCGATACGGACCGAGCGGATCGCCTTGCCCGAGAGCCACGCCCGCGCCGCCTCGACGCCCGACGCCTCGCGCGAATGCCAGCTCGCGAAGAGCGTCACGCCCTGCTCCGCGGCGAAGCGGGCGAGGTCGCGCACTTCGGAGACGGTCGCGCTCGGCGGCTTCTCCAGCATCAGATGACGCCCGGCGGCGAGCGCGGCGGTCGCGATCGCATGGCGCCCCTGTGGAGGCGTCGCGATCGACACGGCGTCCAGCTCGACGCCCTCGAGCATCCCGGCGATGTCGCGGAAATTGGCGATGCCGTCGACCGTCGCGTTGCGGCTCGCCGCCGCGACCAGATCGAAATCGCCACCCTTCGCGATCGCCGGAAGATGCTGATCGCGGGCGATCTTCCCGATCCCCACCAGACCCAGCCGAATGCCCGTTTGCGCCATCATCGCTCTCCTTCGCCGCCGCCCTAGCGCTAATTATCTGATAATATCAAGCGCGTGCCTTTGTCACACGGAAAGGGCATAGCGCGCGCCATGGAGAGAAGCCTGACACCCCCGCCTGAGTCCGTCCCCGGCCCCGCCATCAGCGTGATGGACCTGTTCACGATCGGCATCGGCCCGTCGAGTTCGCACACCGTCGGCCCGATGCGCGCGGCCTATGCCTTCGCCCGCCACCTGCTGGACGACGGCATCCTGCCCGTGCGCGTGAAATGCGATCTCTATGGGTCGCTGTCGCTCACCGGTCGCGGCCATGGCACCGATGGCGCGGTGCTGCTCGGCCTGTCCGGCCAGACGCCCGAGGGCGTCGATCCCGACAGCGTGCCCGCGCTGGTCGCCCGCATCCGCGAGGAGCGCACGCTGCCGCTGGGCGGCGGCCCGGACATCCCCTTCTGCGAGGCGAAGGACCTCGTCTTCCACAAGAGCTTCCTGCCCGGCCACCCCAACGGCATGGCCTTCACCGCCGTGCTGCCGGACGGGAGCCGCATCACGCGGCGCTATTATTCCATTGGCGGCGGCGCGATCCGCATGGAGGGCGAGCAGCCCGCGCTGGTCAACGTCGCCGTGCCCCACCCCTTCAACTCGGCCGCCGAACTGCTGGCAGCGGGCGACGCGACGGGCCTCAGCATCGCCGACATCGTCCGCGCCAACGAGGCCGCCTGGCGCGATGCGGCGGAGACCGATGCCTTCCTCGACCGCGTCCGCTCCGCGATGTTCGGCGCGATCGACCGCGGCTGCAAAGGCGAAGGCGAGCTGCCCGGCGGCCTCAAGGTCCAGCGCCGCGCCCGCGCGATCCGCGAGAAGCTGCTGGAGCGCGGCCCCCGCGCCGACCCGAGCCTCGTCTTCGAATGGGTGAGCCTCTACGCGCTTGCCGTGAACGAGGAGAACGCCGCCGGCGGCCGCGTCGTCACCGCCCCCACCAACGGGGCGGCGGGCGTGATCCCGGCCGTGCTCAAATATTACGAGGCCTTCGTCCACGGCGCGAACCCCGCCGGTTCGCGGACCTTCCTCTACACCGCCTCGGCGATCGGCTTCCTCTACAAGAAGCGCGCCTCGATCTCGGCGGCCGAGATGGGGTGCCAGGGCGAGGTCGGCGTCGCCTGCTCGATGGCGGCGGCGGGGCTCGCGGCAGTGCTCGGCGGCTGCAACCGGCAGATCGAGAACGCCGCCGAGATCGGCATGGAGCATAATCTCGGCCTCACCTGCGATCCGATCGGCGGCCTCGTCCAGATCCCCTGCATCGAGCGCAACACGATGGGCGCGATCAAGGCGATCAACGCCGCCTATCTGGCGCTGCACGGCGACGGCCGGCACATCGTGTCGCTGGATCAGGTGATCGAGACGATGCGCCAGACCGGTGAGGACATGAAGTCCAAGTATAAGGAAACCAGCCTCGGCGGCCTCGCGGTGAACGTGGTCGAGTGCTGAGGATTTCCATCATGAAGAGCGGGGAGGCCAGCGATATCAATGCTGGCTCAAGAATAAGCGGTCGAGTCCATTTAGCAGCATCGCCATCCGAGTTTAGCATGATGTCAATCAAAGACCTGTAACCCGTGCGGCATGAACATACGGCGTCATTCCATCGGTGCGAGCGGAGTTAGCGACGCCGGCCGGCGGAACGTGCTCATGGCCGAACAGCGCCCCTCCTCCGTGATTCCCGTGACAGATGGGCTGGTCGGCTTGGGAGGGCTATTGCCCGCATGGTTGCTAGCAATGTGGCTGAAGCCCGCACCGTTACTGGCGACATGGCTGGTGCTGATCGCAACCGCGCTGCCAATGATGCTTCGAGAGCTTGCGAGGACACCTACTGTACCAAGGCCCGTGACGAATGCATCTCAACCATTGTCGTGGCTGGTAGGTTTTATCGTGGCAACCACACCGATGCTGGTCGTCCACAGTCAGGCTGCCGGTCTGAGCATTTGGCTGGTGTCATGGGTGGTTGTTCTCCCCGCCTTTGTCTTGCGGTTAGCCATGGAACGCTACCGCAACGGGCCCGCACTCGGTGACGGACTTCCGCTTGCGATAGGCCGAGCACTACGATTCGCCGACTGGACAGAACTGAAGGGAGCGGCAGCCTCCGCCAGATTGTGGTTCCTCAAGGCCTTTTTCATTCCAGTTTACAGCACCAGTCTTCTCGCACTCCTGACGACGGCTCTAAATAACAACCTCCAGGGACCATTATCCTGGTTAGCCATGGTCCTGATTTTCGCCTATACGATCGACCTCACCTTCGCACTGACCGGATATATTTTCGCTTCCAACACTCTGGTACAGACCGTAAAATCCACTCAGCCTCGCTTGTTGGGCTGGGCCGCATGCCTTCTTTGTTATGAACCACTGTTCAAGCATTGGAGCAACTTTGGACGCGTCGTTCACGAAGAGATCAATTGGCCCGCTTCGCTGATGTTAGATGCAGACATCCTCACGGCTGCTGCAATTATGATTGCATTGCTGGCACTTTACATATCCGCCACCGTGGCATTCGGACTTCGCTTTTCAAATCTCAGCAACAGAGGCGTGATTAGCAGCGGCCCGTATAGATATATGAAGCATCCTGCTTATTTCGCACACGTTGGAAACGCCTGGATAATCACCTTCGTGTTTCTTCCCGCCTCGGGCGTGGATTTAACCGCATCACAGATGCTCGTGCCCGTGGCCTTCACCATTCTCTATCGCTGTCGCGCCATCACCGAGGAAATGCATCTGCGCGAAGACGAACACTATATCGCCTATTCCGACTGGATCGCTCGATATGGCCTAATCGGACGACTGCGCCACCTGTTTGTTCGCAGTATCCTGAGGCACCAAGGTCTGACTACCAATTGAACACCCCTCTTTATGTCGAATGCAATGTTGCATGGGCATCAGTGTCGCGCCGTCATTTCTCAAAAATACCAACGACACCAACCTCTAACCTTCTCACTGACACAAAACAAAAGGGCGTCGGAACCGCCTAACAGTTCCGACGCCCTTTTCTGCTCTTCGAAGGGAGACAGGCTCAGCCGAAGCGGCCGGTCACATAGTCGCGGGTGCGCGTGGACTGCGGGCGCTCGAACAGCTCGGCCGTGGGGCGGAACTCGATCATCTTGCCCAGGAACATGAAGCCCGTGTGATCCGAGATACGCGCCGCCTGCTGGAGGTTGTGCGTCACGATCACGATCGAGAAATCGCCGCGCAGCTCCATCAGCGTCTCTTCGAGCTTCGCCGTCGACACCGGGTCGAGCGCCGAGGCCGGCTCGTCGAGCAGCAGCACTTCGGGCTCCACCGCGATGCCGCGCGCGACGCACAGGCGCTGCTGCTGGCCGCCCGACAGGCCGAGGCCCGAGGAGCTGAGCTTGTCCTTCACCTCGTCCCACAGAGCGGCGCGGCGCAGCGAGCGCTCGACGATCTGGTCCATCTCGGACTTGGACTTCTTGTGATAGAGGCGCACGCCGAAGGCGACGTTGTCGTAGATCGACATCGGGAACGGCGTCGGCTTCTGGAACACCATGCCGATGCGCGCGCGCAGCGCCGACACGTCCAGATTGGCCGGGTTGATGTCCACGTCGCCATCGCGCTCGCGCAGGCGGGCGATGCTGGCGCGGTCGGACAGGATGTCCTTGTTGTCGAGCAGGATGCGGCCCGTCGCCTGCTGGCCCGGATAGAGATCGTAGATCTTGTTGAGCGCGCGCAGCAGCGTCGACTTGCCGCAGCCCGAAGGCCCGATCAGCGCCGTGATCTTGTTGCGCTCGATGGGCAGATCGACCCCGAAAAGCGACTGGTTCTTGCCATAGAAGAAGTCGAGCTTGCGGGCTTCCAGCACCAGCGAGTCGGCTGGCGGCAGATGCATGATCGGGGCGTCGGTCGAGGCCGAGATCATCGAAGCGGGGGCTACGTCGTTCATGGGCGATGCGTCTCCCGGGCGACGATCCGCCCGATGGTGTTGACGGCGAGCACGGACACGGCGATCAGCAGCGCGCCTACCCAGGCAAGGCGCCGCCAATCGTCATAGGCCGAAAGGGCGAACTGGAAAATAGTGGTCGGAAGGCTGGCCATCGGCTGCGTCAGGTTCGTGCTGAAGAACTGGTTGCCGAGCGAGGTGAAGAGCAGCGGCGCCGTCTCGCCCGAGATGCGGGCGAAGCCGAGCAGCGCGCCGGTCAGCAGGCCCGCGCCGGCCGCCTTCCAGATGATCGAGCGGATCACGAAGCCGCGGCCCGCGCCCAGCGCCATGCCCGCCTCGCGCAGCGTGTTGGGCTGGAGCGTGAGCATGTCCTCGGTGGTGCGCGTCACGATCGGCGCCGCGAGCAGCGCCAGCGCCACGCCGCCGGCATAGCCGGAGAAGCCGTGGAACGGCCGCACCAGCAGCTCGTAGACGAACAGGCCGACGAGGATCGAGGGCGCCGAGAGCAGCACGTCGTTCAGGAAGCGGACGGCGTGGCCATAAGGCGTCTGCCCGCCATATTCGGCAAGCCAGGTGCCGGCGAGGATGCCGACGATGATCGCCAGCACCATGCCGATCGCGCACATGAAGAGCGAGCCGGTGATGGCGTTGGCGAGGCCGCCGACCGAGCCCGGCGCCGGCTGCGTCATGGTGAAGATGTTGAGGTCCAGGCCGCCGATGCCGTTCACGACCAGCGACCAGAGGATGAACACCAGCGCGCCGAGCGCGATCAGCGTCGCCAGCCCGCACAGGCCGACGAAAATGCTGTTGGTGATCTTGCGGCGAAGCGCGCGGTCCATGCGATCCGTCCTCAGTGCTTGTCGCTGGCGAGCAGCGCGCGGGCGGTGGCGAGCACCGCGAAGGTCAGCAGGAACAGCACCAGGCCCAGCGCGACGAGCGCGGAGGTGTGCATGTCGCTGGTCGCTTCGGCGAACTCGTTGGCGATCGTCGAGGCGATCGTCGACCCGCTGTCGAACAGCGAGTGCGGGAAGCCGTGCGAGTTGCCGATGATGAAGGTAACGGCCATCGTCTCGCCCAGCGCGCGGCCGAGGCCGAGCATGATGACGCCGACGGTGCCGCGGCGGACGTAGGGCAGCATCACCTGCGCCACCACCTCGAAGCTGGTGGAGCCGAGGCCGTAGGCCGCCTCGCGCACCTGGCTCGGGATGGTGAGCAGAAGCTCGCGGAACACCGCCGCCATGTAAGGCAGGATCATGATCGCGAGGATCATCGAGGCGGTGAAGATGTTGGCGCCGTTGGGAATGCCCGCGAAGAGCCGGCCCAGCAGGCCGTTGGGATCGAGATCCATCATCAGCGGCATCTGGATGTGCAGCGCGAACCAGGGCGCCAGCACGAACAGGCCCCACATGCCGTAGACGATGGAGGGGATGCCGGCGAGCAGCTCGACCGCGATCGCGATCGGCCGCGAGATGCGGCGCGGGCAGAATTCGACGAGGAACACCGACACGCCCAGCGCCAGCGGCAGCGAGATGATGAGCGCGAGGATCGAGGTGACGATCGTGCCCACGATCGGGCCGGCCGCGCCATAGACCTCGGTGACCGGGTTCCACTCGCTCGAGAAGAGGAAGCCGATGCCGAACTGGCGGAAGGCAGGCCATCCGCCGATCGCAAGGCTGACCACGACGCCCGCGAGCGCCGCCATCAACAGGGTGGCAGCCGAGAAGCACAATGTGCGGAAGATCATCTCTCCCGCCGCACCCTGCCCGCGTGCTGGCTGAGACGCCGTCTCGATGTCCATCGTCGTGGCTGTCATTCACCCCGCCTATGCGTTGGCGGGGGCGCATCAGCACCCCCGCCGTTCACAACATGATACCCTGGCCGAAGCCCGGGGATATTACTTGCTGACGTAGACCGGCTTGCCGCCAGCCTGGACGTTCGCGACCCACTGCTTGCGGATCAGCGCCTTCACCGTCGCCGGCAGCGGCACATAGTCCAGAGCCGCGGCGGCCGCATCACCATTCTTGTAGGCCCAGTCGTAGAACTTCAGGACCTGCTCGCCGGCCTGCGGGTTCGACTGATCCTTGTAGACCAGGATGAAGGTCGCGCCGGTGATCGGCCACGAGTTCGCACCCGGCTGGTCGAGGAGGAGCAGGTAGTTGCCCGGAGCCTTCGCCCACTGCGCGCCAGCGGCGGCCGCGCCGAAGTTCTGCGCGGTCGGCAGCGGATACTTGCCGCCCTTGTTCTGGACCAGAACATAGGCCGCGTGGTTCTGCTTGGCATAGGCGTACTCGACGTAGCCGATCGAGCCCGGGGTCTGCTTCACGAAGGCGGCGACGCCGTCGTTGCCCTTGCCGCCGAGGCCGGTCGGCCAGTTGATCGAGTCAGACGCGCCGACCTTGTCGGCCCACGCCTTGCTCTTCATCGACAGGTACGAGGTGAAGAGGAAGGTGGTGCCCGAACCGTCCGAACGGTGCACGACGGTGATCGGCAGCGACGGCAGGTTCACGCCCGGGTTCGCCTTGGCGATGACCGGATCGTTCCAGGTCTTGATCTGGCCGTAGAAGATCGCCGCGAGCATCGGGCCCGTCAGCTTGATCTGGCCGGCCGAGATGCCGGGGATGTTCACGACGGGGACGACGCCGCCCATCACGGTCGGGAACTGGAAGAGGCCGGCGGCGTCCAGCTCTTCCGGCTTCAGCGGCTTGTCGGACGCGCCGAAATCGACGGTCTTCGCCTTGATCTGCTTGATGCCGCCGCCCGAGCCGATCGCCTGATAGTTCAGGCCGACGCCGGTCTGCGCCTTATAAGCCTCGGCCCACTTGGCATAGACCGGGGCCGGGAACGTGGCACCGGCGCCGGAGATGTCGGCGGCGGGCGCAACGGTGGCGAACAGCGCGGCAACGCCGGCGGCCGCGACGAAAGTCTTGAACATGGTGCGTGTCTCCGAACGCCGGCACTCCCCTCCGGCTGGCTCGTCCCTAGGAAGCCCCTGTTACGACACTGTGACAGCATCGAAGAGGTTGTCACAATTCGGGGCAAAGGCAAGGAAATCCGCCGCCGCCGGCAAAGCGATGCACCCGCCTCCGGAACGGATTCGCCCGCGAATCGACTCGCTCGCGAGGGTGTTCCTCGCGGCGCATCCGGCGATGGGCCGCACGAGCGCTGCGGCCACCCGTTAACGGGAAACGCTCGCCCGTGACATCAACGGTTGGCGATCGGGGTTGCGCGGCCTATCTTTCCCTTGAGGCGCTCCGCCTCGTTTTTCAGGGCTGGAAGCTTGCGGATTCCTCATTTCACGCCGCGCACGGGCAGGCGCGCGGTGCTTTTGCCGACTCATCCTGCGCACCGTTCCGTTTCGGGCGCACTGGCGATCTGGATTGCCGCGACGCTGGCGGTCCTCCTGGGGGTCATCACGCCCGCGCAGGCGATCAAGCCGCGCTACGCGGCCTTCCTCGTCGATGCGAACACGCGCGAGACGCTCTACACCAACGCGCCGGACGAGCCGCGCCACCCCGCCTCGCTCACCAAGATGATGACGCTGTACCTGACGTTCGATGCGCTCGAATCCGGGCGGATCAAGATCAGCGATCCGGTCTTCGTCTCGCGTCATGCGGCGGCGCAGCAGCCCTCGCGCCTCGGCCTCGCCGTCGGGCAGAGCATCAGCGTGGACAACGCGATCTCCGTCGTGGCGGTGAAGTCGGCCAACGACATCGCCGTCGCGTTGGCGGAGAAGCTCGGCGGCTCCGAGCCCGCCTTCGTCGACATGATGAACGCCAAGGCGCGGATGCTGGGGATGCGCAACACGCATTATGCCAACGCCTCGGGCCTCACCGATTCCACCAACGTCACCACGGCGCGCGACCTCGCCATCCTGTCGGTGGCCCTGATCCACGACCATCCGCGCTTCTACCGCTATTTCGGCGAGCGGAACTTCGTGTGGCAGCGCTCGACGCTCATCAATCACAACCATCTGCTCGGCAAGATGGTCGGGCTGGACGGGATCAAGACCGGCTACACCGTCGATTCCGGCTTCACGCTGGCTGCCTCGGCGGAGCGGGGCGACCGGCGCCTGATCGCGGTGGTGCTGGGCGAGCCGAGCATCGTGGTGCGCAACCGCGACGCGGCGGCGCTGCTGGAGGCGGGCTTCTCCGTGCTCGATCGCCGGGCGGTGGGCCAAGTGGCGACGGTCGCCGCGATGCTGCCGACGCTCGACCATCCCGCGCTCCGGATCGAGCCGCCCGTCGAGCAGGGCGCGGCCGACGATAGCGACCGGCGCGTTTCCCCCCGCCACCATGCCGCCCCGGCGCGCCATGCCCGCGCGACCAAGGCCAAAGCCAGGACGAAGGCGAAGCACGAATCTGCGACGCACCGAAAAGCAACGCATCGACATCGCCGCTGAGTTGGGCATAGGGTGAGCGTCCGCGCCGGACATTCCCGGCATGCCGAGTAAGGGGCAGCCCCGAAGGGGTCCGCATGTCGACGCCGCGTGCCGCCGCTGTGACCTTGCCGCTGGCCGCGGCTGCGACGCTCATGGCCGGCTGGGCGGCGCTCCACCACGACTGGTCGGGGAAGCCTTCCCCGTCCGTCGCGCAGCCCGCGCCACCGCCGCCGCCTCCGAAGCCGCATTGGTCGGCGGCGACCGTGAACCAGTTGCTCGCCGCCGTCGAGGCATCCCGCGACGAGGGGTTGCGCCCGGCCGATTACCAGAAGGCCGCGCTGGCCGATGCGGTGAAGTCCGGCCTGTCCGGCCCCGCGCGCGACGCGCTGGCGACCAGCTCCGCGATCGCGCTGGCGCATGACTATGCCTATGGCCGCATCGTCCACCGCGAGAAGTTCAACTGGCATATCGGCAATCCCGTGCCGCCGGTCGCGGCACGCGAGGTCGATCTCGCCAACGCCGTCAACGAAGGCCGCCTCCCGGCGTATCTGACCGGCCTGCTGCCCCGCGACCCCCGTTATGTCGCGCTGCGCAAGGCGCTCGCCGACACGCCCGCCAGCGAGCCGGCCCGCATCGCCCATATCCGCGCCTCGATGGAGCGCTGGCGCTGGATGCCGCGGACGCTGGGCGACGACTATATCTGGGTGAACGTGCCGACCTACCGGCTGGCGCTTTACGAGCGCGACGCCCCGGTCGCGATGCACGACGTCGTGGTGGGCGCGCGCAAGACGCCGACGCCGCTTATCTCGGCGAATGTCGGCTCGATCATCGTCAATCCGTGGTGGACCCTGCCGCCCACCGTGCTGGCCGAGGGGCGCGTCCATCCCGGCGCCAAGGGCTATGTCGTCGGGCGCGCCGGCAACGGGCAGATCCGCATCCGCCAGCGCCCCGGCCCGCAGAACGCGCTCGGCCGCGTGAAGATCGACATGCCCAACGCCTATGCGATCTACCTGCACGACACGCCGGCCAAAGTCCTGTTCGACAAGCCCGACCGCGCGCTCAGCCACGGCTGCATCCGCGTGAAGGACATCGCCCGCCTCGCCGCCCAGCTCGCGAGCCCCGACCGGGTGGACAATGCCATGTCCACCTACACGACGCGCACGCTGCAAGTGCAGAAGACGATGCCCGTCTACGTCGTGTATTTCACCGCCGCTCCGGATGAAAATGGCGAGGTCGAGACCTATTCCGATCCTTACGATCAGGACGGCGCAATGATCGCCGCGCTGGATCATGATCGGATGCCGACGACGACCCCAATCCGTCACACTTCTTAAGGGATCGACGCCTCCAGAGCGACGAGCGGTGTGTTAACCACGCCGAACGACCCCCAATGTCCCGGAACGATCCCCACTTGTTATCGAAGCCCTGTATCGCCCTCTGTTATAAGGGGCATCGGGATAGTTGGGCGAACAGCAAGGAATTTGTGGGTGAGTCTTAATCGTACGGCGGCCTTGTCGCGCCGTGACATTCTTCGTACCGGAACGATTGTGACGGCAGGCCTGATCGCCGGTCCGGCCATGGCTCAGATCAACAGCGGCCTGCCCGGCCTCGCCCGTCCGACGGCGACGGCGATGCCCGCCAGCCCGATGACGATCCGCCCCGATCTCTTCCGCCGCGCGCTCCAGGCCTTGCAAAAGCACGGTGACCGCATCCAGAAGCGGGACCGTATCGCCCTCGTCGATTTCGACCTTCCCTCGTCCCAGCCGCGCTTCCACATCGTCGATCTGGATTCCGGGCGCAGCCGCAGCCTGCTCGTCGCCCACGGCCGCGGCTCCGATCCCGAGCATACCGGCTGGCTCACGCGCTTCTCGAACGTGGTGGGTTCGGCCGCCTCGTCGGACGGTGCCTACCTCACCGGCGACATCTATGTCGGCCAGCACGGCCGCTCGCGCCGGCTCTACGGCCTCGATCGCACCAACAGCAACGTGCAGGAACGCGCGATCGTGGTGCATTCGGCCTGGTATGTCGGCTCGGACATGATCGCCCAGCACGGCAAGCTCGGCCGCTCGGAAGGCTGCTTCGCGCTCTCCGCCGCCGACCTCGAGGATACGTTGTCGACGCTCGGTCAGGGGCGGATGATCTACGCCGACAAGGTGTGATCGAAGGGCATGTTGTTGAACCCGGCCTTGAAAAGCCGGGGTCGCCGGCCGTATCTCTCCCGTTATGACCAACACGACGCGACGTGACCTCCTCGCCGCGCTGGGTGCTGTCGCCGCCCTGCCTTCCGGCCCCCTCTGGGCGGCCGCCACCCGGGGAGACGCGCATCCCTTCTCCTGGGAGAGACTGAAGGCGGACGCCGCGGCGCTCGCCCGCCGGCCCTGGACGCCCCCCCGCCCCCGCCCGCCGGTGTCGGGCGGATCGACTATGACGCGCTGAACGCCGTCCAGTACAAGGCCGCCGCGACGCAGTTGCGCGGGCCCGGCAGCGGCGGCGTGCGCTTCTTCCCGATCAACCATTTCCAGCCCACCCCGGTCGAGATCTTCCTCGTCGAGGGCAATATGGCGCGGCCCTTCCACTACAGCCCCGCTCTGTTCGACATGCCGGCGGACGGCCCGCTCGCGGCGCTGGGCAGCCATGGCGGCTTCTCGGGCTTCCGCGCGATGAACGCGGCGGGCACCAGCGACTGGCTGGCCTTCGCGGGCGCTTCCTACTTCCGTTCGGCCGGCGCGCTCGACCAATATGGCCTCTCCGCACGCGGCATCTCGATCAACAGCGGCGGGCCGGAAACGGAAGAGTTTCCTGCCTTCACCCGCTTCTGGCTGGGTCGCGGGGCGGACGGGTCGCTGCTGGTCGACGCGCTGCTCGAAGGGCCGAGCGTAGTCGGCGCCTATCGCTTCACCAACCGCAAGACCGATGCGGGCGTGATTCAGGATGTCGAGTTGACCCTCCACCTGCGCCGCGACATCGCGCGCCTTGGCCTCGCCCCGCTGACCAGCATGTTCTGGTACGATCAGGCCGAGCGCGCCCGCGCGACCGACTGGCGGCCCGAGATCCACGATTCCGACGGACTGCTGATCCTGAACGGCAGCGGCGAGCGACTGTGGCGCCCGCTCTCCAACCCCAACGGGCCGACCGCCAACAGCTTCGCGGACCACAATCCGCGCGGCTTCGGCCTGCTCCAGCGCGACCGCAAGCACGACCATTATCAGGACGATGGCGTCTTCTACG
The DNA here is from genome assembly GCF_000383095.1 of Sphingomonas sp. PR090111-T3T-6A. Lineage (GTDB taxonomy): Bacteria > Pseudomonadota > Alphaproteobacteria > Sphingomonadales > Sphingomonadaceae > Solisphingomonas. The sequence continues at coordinate 408,595 of NZ_AORL01000010.1, read as the reverse complement.
AGAAGCGTCCCTCGCTCTGGGTCGAGCCCAGGGGGGATTGGGGGGCCGGCTCGGTGATGCTGGTGGAGCTTTCCACCACCGACGAGACCAACGACAATATCGTCGCCTTCTGGACGCCCGCCGAGCCTGCGAAGGCCGGCCAGCAGATCGATCTCGCCTATCGCCTGCGCTGGATCGCCGGCGAGCCGCTGCCCGAGGGCCCGGCCCGCGTGGTCGACGACTGGCGCGGCGCGGCCGGTCGCCCCGGCCAGCCCGTCGTCGCGGGCGCCACCAAGATCGTGATCGATTTCGAGGGCAGGGCGCTGAGCGGCCTCGGCCGGTCGAGCGGCGTCCGCGCGGACCTGAGCGTCGGGCGCGGCAAGGCCGAGGGCGTGGTCGCCTACCCCGTGGTCGGCCAGCCCGATCGCTGGCGCCTGATGGCCGACATCACGCCCGACGGCCATGAGCCCGTCGACATCCGCGCCGCCCTTCGCCAGGGCAGCACGCCGCTTACCGAAGTCTGCCTGGCGCAGATCCCCGGCCGATGACGCACCGCACACCCATCGTGGCATGGAACCGCCCTGACGCGGCCGGGTTGTCTGGGCGGCATCGTTGCGGCACAGCGGCCGGGACCGACGGATGGCTGCGGGCGCCGGCCGTTCCTTGCATGACGAGGATGGACGCTTGAACGACAACCGAAGCGGATCGGCCGGCCCCGCCGCCGGCCGCCCCTGGGGGCCGAGCCACGCCGCGCCCGACATGCCCCTCGAGACGCCGATCGCGATGCCGATCCAGTCGCTCGACACCGCGCCCGATCCGGTCGCCCCGCCGCGCACCTCGCCGCACGGGATGCTGGAGCGGCGGCTGCTGCTCGTGCTCGGCACGCTGGTGATCGGCACGTTCGGCGCGGGCGAGATCACGCGCAGCCTGTCGAGCGACGGCATCTCCGGCACCGACGTGGTGCTGATGCTGCTGTTCTTCGCGCTGTTCGGCTGGATCGCCTTCGGCTTCCTCAACGCCTTCGCGGGCTTCCTGCTGCTGATGTCGGGCCGCTCGGTGCCGACGCCGGCGGCGGCCCCCTCCGCGCGGCCCACCGGACGCACCGCGATCCTGCTCCCGATCCACAACGAGGAGGTGGAGCCCGTCTTCGCACGGCTACGCGCCATGACGCGCTCGATCGCGGCGGCCGGCGGCACGGACCTGTTCGAGATCTTCGTGCTGAGCGACAGCCGGCCGGAACGCGAAGTCGCCGAGCATCGCGCCGTGCGCCGCCTGCGCGCGATCAGCCCGCTGCCGATCTGGTATCGCCGCCGCCTCGTCAACGAGGGGCGCAAGCCCGGCAACATCGCCGACTGGGTGCACCGTCATGGCGGCGGCTATGACTATATGCTGATCCTCGACGCGGACAGCCTGATGAGCGGCGCGGCCGTGATGCGCCTCGCCGCCGCCATGGACCGTCACCCGCGCGTCGGCCTGCTCCAGACGATCCCGATGGTGATCGGCGGCGACACGCTGTTCGCGCGCTGGCAGCAGTTCGCAGCAAGGCTCTACGGGCCGGTCTTCTCGGCGGGGCTGCTCTGGTGGTCGGGCGCGGAGGCGAGCTTCTGGGGGCATAACGCGATCATCCGCGTCACCGCTTTCGCCGAAGCCTGCGGCTTGCCCAAGCTGCCGGGGCCGGAGCCGTTCGGCGGCCACATCATGAGCCACGACATGTACGAGGCGGCGCTGCTGCGCCGGCGCGGCTGGGCGTGCCACATGGTCGCGATGCAGGACGGCACCTACGAGGAATATCCGCCCACCTTCGTCGAGCACGCCCAGCGCGACCGCCGCTGGTGCCAGGGCAATCTCCAGCATCTGCGCGTGCTGGACACCGCCGGGCTGCACTGGGTCAGCCGCCTCCAGTTGCTGATGGGCGCGTCCGCCTATCTCACCTCGCCGCTGTGGCTGATGCTGCTCGGCGTGAGCGCCATCGTGGCGGCCCATTCGGAGGGCGAGATCCAGATCATCGCACCGTCCGGCTGGCTGCTCGCGCTGACGCTCGTGCTGCTGTTCGGGCCGAAGCTGATGGCGGTGTGGTGGATGTTGCAGGAGCCCCAGCGGCGCGGCGGCTTCGGCGGCGGCAAGGCGCTGGTGAAGAGCGTGGCGCTCGACATCCCGCTCTCCGTCCTTGTCGCGCCGATGATGATGATGACGCAGACGCTCGCCGTCATCGACATCCTGCGCGGCCGCAAGAGCGGCTGGGAAGCGCAGAACCGCGTCTCCGACGGCATCTCGCTGTCGGATGCGGCGCGGCACAATCGCTGGCACCTCGCGGTCGGCGGGGTGATGGCGGTGGCGGCGGTGCTGGGCGTGCAGTCCGCGATCTGGATGGCGCCGATCTTCGCGGGCCTGCTGGCTGCGCCGCTGCTGGTGGCGTGGACGTCCCGCGCCTCGCTCGGCGCGCTGACGCTGCGGCGGCGGCTGTTCCTGATCCCCGAGGAGCTGCGCCCCACCGCGCTGATCCGCGACGCCCGCCCCTCGGCCGAGGATCGCGGCGAGCCCCCCGCGATCAGCGAGGAGCGCCGCTGGCGCGCGCTGGGCAAGCTCAGCCACCAGCCCTCCTGACCGTTCCGTCCACGAAAAGCGTTGCCGCCGCGCCCGTGCTCGCCGACAAGGGCCGCCGAACGGTCCACAGGAGCAGGCATGACGCGGGCGGGTACGGATAAGGAACTGACGATCGGCGCGCTGGTGCTGGGCGTGCTGCTGACGCTGATCTTCACCGCCGCCAACGTCTTCCTCGGCCTGCGCGTCGGCCTCACCTTCGCGACATCGATCCCGGCCGCCGTGATCTCGATGGCGGTGCTGAAGGCGCTGCGCCAGTCGGGCATCCTCCAGAACAACATCGTCCAGACGGTCGCCTCGGCGGCCGGCACGCTGGGCTCGATCATCTTCGTGCTGCCCGGCCTCGTGATGGTCGGCTGGTGGGCGGATTTCCCCTTCTGGCAGAGCTTCCTGATCTGCGCGACGGGCGGCCTACTCGGCGTGATGTTCTCGATACCGCTGCGCCGCGCGCTGGTGACGGGATCGGACCTGCCCTTCCCCGAGGGCTGCGCGGCCGCCGAGGTGCTCAAGGTCGGCGACGGCACGGATGAAGGCGGCGTCGAGGAGAGCAAGGCAGGTCTCGTCGCCATCCTCTACGGCAGCGGCGTGTCGGCGCTGTTCGCGCTGCTCACCGCGATGCGGCTGACAGCGGAGGAGGCCTTCGCCTGGTTCCGGGTCGGCCCGGCGGCGACGGGCGTGGATTTCGGCCTGTCCTTCGCGCTGATGGGCGTGGGGCATCTGGTCGGCCTGTCGGTGGGCGCGGCGATGCTGCTCGGGCTCGGCATCGGCTTCGGCGTGGCGACGCCTTTCCTGACATGGCTGCACGCGACGCCGGGCGCCGCCGCCGACGCGGCGCTCTCGGTGTGGAGCGGCGAAGTACGCTTCATCGGCGCAGGCGTGATCGGCGTGGCGGCGCTGTGGACGCTCGGCCGGCTGGTCGCGCCGATCGTGCGCGGTCTCCGCGAAGCCGCCGCCTCGTCCCGCGCGCGCAAGGGGAACAGCGGCGCGATCCTGCCGGTCGAGGAACGCGACATGCCCGTGCCGATCGTCGGCGCGATCACCGGCGCGCTGCTGATCCCGACGCTGGGCCTGCTCTATCATTTTGCCGGGAGCGGTCCGCTCGCCCCCTTCGCATGGCCATTGGCGATCGGGGGGACGCTGTACGTCTATCTCGCCGGCATCATCGTCGCCTCGGTGTGCGGATATATGGCGGGCCTGATCGGCGCGTCGAACAGCCCGTTGTCGGGCGTCGGCATCCTCGCCATCGTCGGGGCGGCTTTGCTGCTGGCGATCGGGGTCGCGCCCTTCGTGCCCAGGGCCGCAGCACCGCAGATGGTGGCCTTCGCCTTGTTCGCGACCTCGATCATCTTCTCCGCCGCGACCATCTCGAACGACAATCTCCAGGATCTCAAGACCGGCCAGCTCGTCGGCGCGACACCCTGGAAGCAGCAGGTCGCGCTGGTGGTCGGCGTGATCGCCGGCGCGGTGACGATCCCGCCGGTGCTCAACCTGCTCGGCGACGCCTATGGCTTCGGCAACCCGACGGCGGCGCATCCGAGCCCGCTCCCCGCCCCGCAGGCGCTGCTCATCAGCGCGCTCGCGCGCGGCGTGCTGGCGCATGATCTCGACTGGAGCCTGATCGGCATCGGCGCGGTGATCGGCCTCGCCCTGATCGCGCTCGACGGGATGCTGGGGCGGATGGGCAAGCTCCGCCTGCCGCCGCTGGGCGTCGGCATCGGCATCTATCTGCCCATGTCGGCGACGCTGCCGGTCATCATCGGCGCGTTCATCGGCCATTGGTGGGAGAAGAAGAATCCCTCGCCCGCCGCCCAGCGCATCGGTGTGCTGATGGCGTCCGGCCTGATCGTCGGCGAGAGCCTGTTCGGCGTGGCGCACGCCATCCCGATCTCGATCACTCGCCTGCCCAAGCCGCTCGCGGTGGTGGGCGACGGGTTCGAGACCACCGCGATGGTCGGCGGCACGCTGCTGTTCGTGGCGATGCTCGTGCTCTGCTACCGCAAGGCGACGCGGCTGGGCGCGCAGGTCTAGGTCGCGCGGAAGGGATAGGGCGATGCGGGCCGCTGATACTGGTGGAGGTCCATCGCCCGCGTGACCGGCGGGAGGGCGCGCTCCGGACAGTCCGGCCGCTCGCAGAGGTGGCAGGCGGGGCCGATCGGGATCGGCGTTGTGCTCAGCGTATCGGCATAGCCGATCTGGTCGGCGTGCTTCGCCTCGCAGCCCAGCACGATCGTCACGAGCCCCGGCGCCGCCGTTCTCGGCAGAGCGCGCGCGAAGCTGACGTAACGCATCTCGTCCGGCGCCTCGACGAGCGCGGCGATTATCTCGCCAGGGAGCCGAAACGCCCGCTGCACGCCCCAGCGCGGGCAACCACCCCCGAAGCGCGCGATCGGCATCGCCTCGCCGGCATAGCGCTTGGACACATTCCCCGCCGCATCGAGCTTGAGCAGGAAGAAAGGCACGCCCCGCGCGCCCTGCCGGCCGAGCGTCGTCAGCCGGTGCGCCACCTGCTCGAAGGACGTGCCGAACCGCGCCGCCAACAGATCGAGGTCATGCCGGCTCGCCCGCGCCGCCTCGGCGAAGCGGGTGTAGGGCATGAGGATCGCCGCCGCCGCATAATTGGCGAAGGCCACGCGCGCGAGCGCGGCGGCCTCCTGATCCGGCGGAGTGGCGCGCTGCACTGCCTCTGCGATCGCCCCGTCCAAGGCCAGCAGCGCCAGTTGATAAGCGATGCCGAACAACCGGCTCGCGGCTGGCAAACGCTCGGCCAGCATCAGCCGGCGGCGGTGGAAGTCGTAATGGCGCAGCGTCCCGGCCAGCACATCGTCGGGCACCACGCGCACCGACACGCCATGCCGCTCGTCGAGCCGTTTGAGCATCGCCGCATGGAGCGCCTCCGGCCCCTGCCCCAGTTCCTGCGACAACGCCTCGGCAAGACCGTCCAGCTCGCTGAAATGGTTATGCCTGCCGTCGAGATACTCGCGCAGCCAGTCGAGCGGCGAGGCCATCGGCGACGGCGCGGAGCCCAACTGCTCCATCCGCTCGGGCATCCGCCGCAGATCGGTCAGCGCGCGGTAGAGGCGCGTCACGGCCTCCGCGACGCTGGGGTAATTCTCCGCGACCTCCATTACCTCGTGACGCGGGATGCCGATGTCGCGGACGAGGCCGTCAGCGAAAATCTCGTGCAGGTCGCTCGCCGCCGCCTCGTTCGCGCCCGCGACGAAATCGCGCATGTCGATGTCGTAGGTGCTGGCGAGGCGCAGCAGCATCTGCGCGGTCAGCGGCCGCTGGTTGCGCTCCAGATGATTGAGGTAGGAGGGCGAGACGCCCAGCTCCTCGGCCATGCGCGTCTGGTTCAGCCCCAGTTCGCGGCGCAGCACCCTGAGGCGCGGGCCGAGATAGAGCTTGCGATCAGCGGCTCCTGTCATGGCTGAGAAACTGTCACACTATGACAGTTTGAACAAGTCATGTTCTGACCTGCCGTCACTCATCGTCCTACCGCGGGCCGCGGAGATGGCCCATCTCCCTCCTCAACAACGCAGGAGGATTTACCCGTGACCGATTTCGCGACCCTTGTTCCCGCCCCCGCCGGCCGGTTCGACGGCATCAGCCGCGCCTATGCGCCGGCCGAGGTCGAGCGGCTGCGCGGCTCGGTGGCGATCGAGCACACGCTGGCCCGCAAGGGCGCGCTGAAGCTGTGGGAGCTTCTGAAGGACGAGCCCTATATCAACGCGCTCGGCGCGCTCTCCGGCAATCAGGCCATGCAGATGGTCCGCGCCGGGCTCAAGGCGATCTACCTGTCGGGCTGGCAGGTCGCCGCGGACGCCAACACGGCGGGCGCGATGTATCCGGATCAGTCGCTCTATCCGGCGAACGCCGGGCCGGAGCTGTGCCGCAAGATCAACCGCACGCTCCAGCGCGCCGACCAGATCGAGCATTCGGAAGGCGGCGCCAAGCGCGACTGGTTCGCCCCGATCGTCGCCGATGCCGAGGCGGGCTTCGGCGGGCCGCTCAACTGCTTCGAGATCATGAAGGCCTATATCGAGGCGGGCGCCGCGGGCGTTCACTTCGAGGACCAGCTCGCTTCTGAGAAGAAGTGCGGCCACCTCGGCGGTAAGGTGCTGATCCCGACGCAGGCGCATATCCGCAATCTTCAGGCGGCGCGTCTGGCGGCGGACGTCTGCGGGGTGCCGACCGTCCTCGTCGCCCGCACCGATGCGGAGAGCGCCAGACTCATCACCTCGGACGTGGACGAGCGCGACCATGAATGGCTGACCGGCGAGCGTACCCCCGAGGGCTTCTTCCGCCTGAAGGACGGCACCGGCGTCGACCATTGCATCAAGCGCGGCATCGCCTTCGCCGAGCACGCCGATCTCCTGTGGTGGGAAACCAGCCACCCGAACCTGGAGGACGCCAAGCGGTTCGCCGAGGCGGTGCAGAAAGCGCATCCGGGCAAGATGATGGCCTACAACTGCTCGCCCTCCTTCAACTGGGAGGCGAAGCTGGACAAGGACACCATCGCCAAATTCCAGCGCGAGCTGGGCGCGATGGGCTACAAGTTCCAGTTCGTGACGCTGGCGGGCTTCCACCAGCTCAACCACGGCATGTTCGAGCTGGCGCGTGGCTACCGGACACGCGGCATGGCCGCCTATTCGGAGCTTCAGCAGGCCGAGTTCGCCAGCGAGGCCGAGGGCTACACCGCGACGCGCCACCAGCGCGAAGTCGGCACGGGCTATTTCGACCTCGTGGCGCAGGCTGTGGCACCCGACGCCTCGACCACCGCGCTCGCGGAGTCGACCGAGGCCGATCAGTTCAGGAAGGGTGCGGCGCCCATCGCGATCGCCGCGGAATGAGCATCAGAGGAAAGGAGACGGACCATGGCTACCCAGATGAACACCCCGCAGCCCGGTACTCCGGAGCCCGCCCGCGCCCGCGCGGTCTTCTCGACGGAGGATTTCGGGCTGCTCCGCCAGGCGGTCGCGCATTATCTGCATGAGATTCAGGATACGCCGCAGTCGGTGAAGTTCAGCAATCTCTATCACCGCCTCGGCCGGCTTTCCTGACGCCGGTTCGACAGGCCTTCAAGGCGCCCGCTTCTCCCATCGTGGGGAGGCGGGCGTCGCCGCGTTCAGGCGGCGACGAGACGCAGCGCTTCGATCTGGGCGTTGCTGTAGCCATGGGCGATCAGCTCGGCACCGATCTCGCGGGCACGCTGCACATTGCGGCGGCTGGCGCACACGAAGCGGCGGATCGTGTCGAGGCGCTCGTCGGCGAGCGGGGTCGGCTTCTCGATGCCGGTCAGCAGGCGGAACAGGCGGGCCAGCTTGCCTTCCTTGGCGTTGCGCGGGGCGGCGCAGGTGAAGCGCTCGGCATCGCGCAGCGCGACGGTGACCGCCTGCCATTCCTCGGTGGAGAGGTAGGGCTGGCTCTTGATATCGATCATCATCATGGCCTGTCTCCAATCTGTTGGAAACCGAGTAGGCCCGTTTCCCTTGTAGCGGGACTGAGATAATCTCGGCCAGAACGTTCAGGGAAATCGAAATGCTGAACCCCGGCACGCCCACTTACGACCAGCTCCGCATCTTCCTCACCGTCATCGAGACCGGCAGCTTCGCCGCCGCCGGACGCCAGCTGAACCGCGCCACGTCGGTCATCAGCTACGGCATCGCCAATCTGGAGGCGCAGCTCGGCCTCACCCTGTTCGACCGCGAGGGCACCCGCCGCCCGACGCTGACGCCGGCCGGCCAGTCGGTGCTGGCCGAGGCCCATGCCATCGCGGAAGGCATGGACGGCTTGCGCGCCAAGGTGAAGGGCCTGCTCCAGGGGCTGGAGCCCGAGGTGAGCGTGGCCGTCGACGTCATGCTGCCCAGCGCCTGGCTGGGCGCGACGCTCAACGCCTTCAGCCGCGAGTTCCCCACCGTGGCGCTGCGCCTGCATGTCGAGGCGCTGGGCGCGGTGGCGGCGCATGTGCTGGATGGGCGCGCCATGATCGGGGTCAGCGGTCCGCTGGCGGCCGAAGTGGAAGGAATCGAGCGCGTCTCGCTGGGCTCGGTGCCACTGGTGCCGGTGGCCGCGCCGGACCATCCGCTGGCGCGCGGCAAGCTGCGTCCCGGCGCGGGCCGCGAGCATATCCAGCTCGTGCTGACCGACCGCTCCCCCCTCACCGCCGGGCGCGACTTCTCGGTGGTGAGCGACCGGACCTGGCGGCTGGCGGATCTCGGCGCCAAGCACGCGCTGCTGCGCGAGGGGATCGGCTGGGGCCATATGCCCGTGCCCCTGATCGAGGCGGACCTGATCGCCGGCACGCTGGTGAAACTCGACATGCCGGATCACACCGGCGTCACCTATCGCTTCGACGGCATCTGGCGCCGGGACACGCCTCCCGGCCCGGCGGCAAACTGGCTGATCCAGCGCTTTTCGGGAAAGTCGCTGACGTGCTGAGGCCTCAGGCCCCGGCGGCGATCGCCCGCACGAGCCCGCGCGCGCCGGCGCTGACATCCGCCCATGTCGCGTCGAACCCGTCGGCATCGCCATAATAGGGATCGCGCACGCCCTGCCCCTCGCGACCGGGGACATGATCGAGCAGCAGGCCGATCGTCGCGGTCGTGCCGGCGGGGGCGAGACGCCGGAGATCGGCCAGATTATCCTCGTCCAGCGCGACGATATGGGTGAAGCGGGTGAAATCCGCGGCCATCACCTGCCGCGCGCGATAGCCGGAAATGTCGATGCCGTGGCGCAACGCCACCGCCTGCGCCCGCCGATCGGGCGCGTTACCCGCGTGCCAGCCGCCCGTGCCCGCCGAGTCGATCTCCAGATCGATCCCCGCCCGCGCCGCCTCCGCCCGCAGCGCCGCCTCGGCCAGCGGCGAGCGGCAGATATTGCCGAGACAGACGAGCAGAACGGACGGGCGCGCCGTCACTGGCACGGGTTCGCGTCCCTCTCCTCGGCCTCGCCCGAGCCCGTCGCGGTGACGGAGGGCGTGCGCAGGCGCAGCCGGGCGAACTCCACCACCTGATTGCCCACCAGACGAAGCTGGTTGATCGCCGCCTGATCGGTGCAGGTGCCGTCGACGAACAGGCTCGGCGTCGTCTTGATCGCCGCGCCCAGCGGGGTCGGCCATCCGCGCAGCGCATGAACGATCGAGCGCAGCGTGCTCAGCGTCGATCCCGTCGCCTGCCAGCCATAGGCGGTGACGATCAGCCCCACCGGCATTCCGTCCAGATAGACGCGCTGATCCCGCGCCGTCTCCTCCAGATAATCGATCGCGTTCTTCACGAGGCCCGAGATCGAACCGTGATAGCCGGGGCTGGCGATGATCACGCCATCGGCCGCACGCACCGCGGCAACCAGTTCGCGCGCCACGTCGCTGCGCTCCACCGCGCCCGGCGCGTAATGCGGCAGCGAAGCAAGGCTCGGCCCGCCGAACTGGCGCACCTGCGCGCCCGCTTCCCGCGCGGCGTCCAGCGCCACCGTCAGGGCGCGCTCGGTCGACGACCCCGGATTGGTCGTCCCGCCGATGCCGACGATGAACGGATTCGCGATCATGCAACTCTCCCTGCCCTCCGCAGCGCCTACCGGCTCGCGCCGTCCAAGGGAAGCGCCCGGCGGCGAGCCGCTTTCGTCCTCTCTTGCTTTAAAACTACGACTCATGTAGTCGCAGTATAACTACGACGTATCGGATCGTAGTTTTTGACTCCCGAGGAAGGAATGGTGTCATGGCTCAACGTATCCTGATCGTCGGCGCCGGATTCGCCGGATTGTGGACGGCGCTCGGCGCCGCGCGTGTGCTGGAAGAGAATGGTCGCGCCGATGGCTCGATCGAGATCGCGCTGATCGCGCCGCAGCCGGAACTGCATGTCCGCCCCCGCCTCTACGAGGCCGAGGCCGGCACGATGAAGGCGCCGCTCGGCGAGGTGTTCGATGCGGCGGGCGTGCGTTTCGTGCAGGGCACGGTCGAGCGCATCCGCACCGGCGACAAGGCGATCGACTATATCGACGCCCATGGCGAGGCCGCGACGCTCGGCTATGACCGGCTCGTGCTCGCCACCGGCAGCAAGCTGTTCCGCCCGCGCATTCCGGGTCTCGCCGACCATGCGTTCAGCGTCGACCAGCTCGACGAGGCGGCCGCGCTGGAGACGCATGTGAAGGCGCTGGGCGCACAGCCCAAGAGCGCTGCCCGCAACACCGTCGTCATCGCCGGGGGCGGCTTCACCGGCATCGAGACGGCGGCCGAGATGCCTGCCCGCCTGCGCGAGGTGCTGGGCGCGAAGGCGCAGACCCGCGTCGTGGTGGTCGAGCAGGCCGAAGCGATCGGCCCCGATCTCGGGCCTGGCCCTCGCCCCGTTATCGAGCAGGCGCTGTCCGAGCTGGGCGTGGAGATGCGCCTCGGTTCCGGGGTCGCCGCGATCGATGCCGACGGCGTCACGCTGGCGAACGGCGAGCGGATCGACTCGAAGACGGTGATCTGGACGGCCGGGATGCGCGCCAGCGCGCTCACCGAGCAAATCCCAGCCGAACGCGATCGCTTCGGCCGCCTGCATGTCGACCGCAACCTGCGCGTGCCGGGCGTGGACGGCGTCTATGCGACCGGCGACACCGCCTTCGCCGCCACCGACGATGAGGGCAACCATGCCTCCATGTCGTGTCAGCACGCGATGGGCCTCGGCCGCTCGTCCGGCCACAATGTCGCGGCGGACCTGCTGGGGCTGGAGCCCATCCCCTACAGCCAGCCCTTCTACGTCACCTGTCTGGACCTCGGCCCCTGGGGCGCGGTCTATTCGGAAGGCTGGGATCGCGTCGTGAAGATGGCGGGCGCCGACGCCAAGGCGCTCAAGCACCAGATCAACTCGGAGTGGATTTACCCGCCGCGCGCCGATCGGGCCGAAATCATCGCGGCCGCCGATCCGCGCCGGGCGGTGGTCGCCTGAGGCGACAGGCGAGGCCGGCGCTCCGCGAAACGGGGCGCCGGCCTTCGCCGCTTATCGAGGCGCGCGGACGGTGCGGGCCGGCGCGCGATCCGCCAGCCAGCCCAGCGTCTTCCTAAGATATTCGGGCGGCGTCTTGGACGCGACCTGCGTGGCGAGGCTCGCCAGCGTGTGGGAGGCCATCACATCCCGGATGCGCGCCTCCGCCTCCAGCATCACGGCATGGATCGAGCAGACGCCCCGCGTCGCCCAGCCCGGCGCTTCGCCCTCAAACAGCGCGCACTGGCTGCGGATGTTGCGGCATTCGAACAGCGGCTTCTGCCCATCGATCGCCTCGACGATATCGAGGACGCTGATCCGCTCCGGCGCGCGGGCGAGCCGGAAGCCGCCGCGCACGCCCTCGGTCGCGGCGACGATGCCGGCCTTCTGGAGCTTGGTGAACAGCTTGGCCACGAAATCGGCCGGAACACCCTGCAACTCCGCCAGATCGCGCGCGCTGGCCAGCGGCTGCTCCTCGTCGGTATCCACCAGAAACAGCAGGCAGTGCAGGGCATATTCGACGCCCGTGGTGATGTGCGTCACATCATAACTCCGATTCAATTGATCGCCGTTATACGATCCAGCCCGAAAAAGCAACCTCGCGGGCGGTCAGGCAGCGCCGGCGACCACTTTCCGGAAGCGGCGGCGGCGCGCGGCGAAGTGCCGGATCATCGGCCGCTCGACCAGCCCGTATCCCGCCAGCCCCGCGGCCAGACCGGCCACGACATGCAGCGCGATCGCCGGCAGGACGGACAACCCCAGCATATGCGCCACCCGCGCGGAAACCGATAAGGCCAGCGTATGCCAGAGATAGATCGAGTAGCTGGCATCCCCCAGCCCTTCGAGCAGGGGCCACCCGCCGATGCCGCCGGGCCGCCGCTCCCAGCCGAGCACGGCCGCAACGGTCAGCAGCGCGGGCACCCCGAACAGCGCCGGCTTGGGCCAGCCTATCGGCAGCATCTGCGACACGGCGAAGCCCAGCACCGCCGCGAGCGCCAGCAGCGGCGCCGTCGCCGGCGACGGCCCACCCTTCTCCCACAGCCACCCCAGCCACAATCCGCCGAGAAATTCGAGGATATGCGGATCGGTGTAGAAGCGCATCGCGGTGCTTTCGGGCCGCAGCACGCCACCCGCCAGCGCCAGCCCCCCCAGCACCAGCGTCAGCAGCCCGAGCTGCCGCCCGCGCGGCACGAACAGCACGAGCGCGAACAGGGCGTAGAAGGCCATCTCGTAATTGAGCGTCCAGCCCGGCACGAGCAGCGGCCAGACCTGCCCGTTGCTGGGCGAAATCCATGGCAGGAAAGCATAGGAGGCAAGCACATGCCCGATGCTGAGCCGCACCGCCGGGAACAGCCCGATCAGCGCGCCCGCCAGCATCACGCTCGTCGCGGCCCAATAGCCCGGCAGGATGCGCTTCAGCCGATCGAGCAGGAAGGTGCCCGGCCGGCTCGCCTCATTGGTGATGGCCCACATCAGGAAGCCGCTCAGCACGAAGAACAGGTCCACGCCCGCTTCGCCGAGACCCAGCCACACGCCGGCACGATCCGCCGCGTGATACGCCAGAACGCCACAGGCGGCGATGCCGCGAACATACTGAAGGCCAGAAAGCCGCCTCATGCCCCCATGGCTATGCGCATCCGGTGAAGCGTTCGAGAGCATCGCCCAACGGTTCGTCCGCGAACCATCTCGGTTCGTCGCTTATTGCTGCATCGCGACAGCCGAGGGAACCGGAGGGCCGGCCGGCCGTTACCGCGCGTCGTGGAGAAGCAAAGGAAGCAAGCGCGTTTCGGGCACGACACGCCGCTTGCGGCCAGCCGCCGCCTTGCATGGCCCGATATGCTGCGGTGCAGTCCGCGCGATGTCGGCGTCCATCGGGCGACGGCAGGGCTTCGCCATCCCCAGCCCGAACACAGGATCGCTCGTGCAAATCGTCTACTACAAGGATGCCGTCGGCAATTTCGGCGACGACCTCAACGAACTCATGTGGCCGCGGCTGCTGCCCGAGGATGTGCGCTCCGCCCCCGACACGGTGATGGTCGGCATCGGCAGCCTGCTCGACCAGGCGCGCTTCCGCGACGTCGACACCAGGGGCAAGCGCGTGTTCGTGATGGGTTCGGGCGCCGCTTATGGCGCGCTCCCCGAGGGGCATGAGGACTGGAATTATCTCGCCGTACGCGGCCCGCTCACCGCGGCGCTGGTCCGCCAGCCGCAGGCCGCCGTCACCGACAGCGCCGCGCTGCTCGCCCGCATCCCGGATGCGGTGCCATGGGCGGCGAAGCGCGACACCATCCTGTTCATGCCGCACCACCGCACATTGGTGAACAGCCGCTGGAAACAGGCGGCGAAGCAGGCGGGCATGGCCTTCGTCGATCCGCAATGGTCCACCGAGCGCATCCTCGCCTGCTACGGCCACGCCAAGCTGGTCGTCACCGAGGCAATGCACGGCGCGATCGTGGCGGATACGCTGCGCATCCCGTGGGTGCCGGTGATGATCTCGCCCGAGGTCAGCATCTTCAAGTGGCGCGACTGGGCCTCGTCGCTCGGCCTGCCCTACAAGCCGGTGGCGCTGCCGCCGACGGCGCATCTCGAATCCTTCCGCTACGACCGCATCACCCGGCTCACGCAGGCGAGCGGGCGGACGGTCGCCCATGCCGGCGGCGCGCAGATGACCGACAGCGAGTTGCTCGACGACTTCGCCCGCCGCTATCGCGATGAACCGAAGGTGATCGACTCGGTGCAGGCGCCGGGCGGCGTCAAGAAGCTCCTGAAGACGGCCATCTCCTCGTTCGACGGGCCGAAGGTGGCCGCCGCCGCCCGCGCGCTCCAGAAGGCGGCGACGGGCGAGAGCTTCCTGAGCGGCGACGCGATCTTCAACGATCGGGTGGAGCAGCTCGAGGCGGCGCGGATGCGCCTGATCGAGATGGTGCGCGCGGGCTGAGGCCTCAGGCCCGGCGGAAGCGCCGGGCCATCCCGATCGCGCGGCGCATCTGCGCCCGCCCGCTGGGGAACAGGGCCAGCGCCGCCCCGAACAGCGCATAGGCCAGCAGCACCGCCAGCACGAGCCCGCCGAAGCTCGACCAGATCGCGGCGCCGGACAGCAGCCCCAGCACGCCCCCGCTCACCGCCGTGGCGACAGTTAGCGGCAGGAGCAGGCGCAGCGCATCCGCCCGGCCGACCGGCCCGCTGCGCGTCACCGCCCACCACATCATCGGGATCTGCACCAGCCCGCTGGTGATGGCGGCCGACACGGCCACGCCCTTCGCCCCCCAGAAGATGCCGACCAGATAACCGAGGATCACCACCGCCGAGCCGAGCCCGCCCCATTTGAGCTGCTCCTCGGCGCGGCCCTGGCTGACGAACAGCCACGACACCGCCTGCCGGAGCTGGAGTGTCAGCGCGCAGACGCCGAGCCAGCCGAAGATCGGCGCGGAGTCCGCCCAGCGCTCGCCCAGCAGCACGACGATCACCGGCCTCGCGAAGACGATCGCGCACAGGATGCCCGGCGTCGTCAGCGCCAGGATGCCGCCCAGCATGGCGAGATAGGATTTGCGATATTCCGCCGCATCGTCCGCCAGCCGCGAGAGCAGCGGCACCGCCACGCGCGCGGCCGGCGCGGTCATCTGCCACAGGGGCTGGAACATCAGCTTGTAGGCGCGATCATAAATGCCGAGCGGCCCCGCCCCGAAGCGCGCGCCGATCAGGATATTGTCGAGATTGGTGATGAGATAGCCGAGCAGGTTGTAGCCCGTCACCGTGCCCCCGAAGCGCACCAGATGCAGCGCATCCCGATCGATCCCCGGCCGTGACGGCCGCCAGCCGGAGAAGCCCCACGCCATCAGCAGCGTGGCGGCGCCATTGGCGATCTGCATCGCCACCAGCGACCAATAGCCCAGCCCAGAGAAGGCCGCCGTCACGCCGACGATCACGCCGACCACCAGCGCCCCCACCTCGATCAGCGCGATCGCGCCGAAACGCATCCGCCGGTTGAGGATCGCCAGATGCTGCGCGGCAAGGCTGGAGAGCAGCAGCGCGATCGCCATCGTCGCCATCACCGGCATGACGGCGGGCGTCTTGTAGAAGACGGCGGCCAGCGGCGCCGCGAGCACCGCCGCCCCCGCCAGCCCGCATCCGATCAGCACGTTGAGCCAGAACAGACTCGACAGCTCGCGCTGGCTGATCGTCGGCCGCTGGATCGTCGCGGCGGAAAGGCCGAGGTCGGTCAGCAGCAGCGCCGCCGTCACGATCGGGCCGACCATCGCGAGCAAGCCGAAATCGCGCGGCAGCAGCAGCCGCGCGAGCGCGACCTGGCTGCCGAACTGGAGCACGAACTTCGCCCCCTGCCCGGCGAGCGTCATCGCCGCGCCCATCGCGGATCGCTTCTTCAGCGCCTGCGCGTCGCCTTCGGGGGAGAACATCGACGGCGCCTCCGCGGCGGCCACGGCCTCGCTCATCGCGCGGCGCCCGCCGGACGGCGATAGCCGCCCTGCAACGCCTTGCGCAGCACGACCGGCAATTGCCGCGCGCCTTCCTGCACGACGAGCGGCACGCTGTCTGCCCCTCCGAAGAGGTATCCGAGCGCGGCCGCGGGCCGCTTCGCCTTCAGCTCGTCGGTGAAGCCGCGATAATAATAGCAGCGATCGACATTGCGCAGATGCCGGCGGATCAGCGTCGCGAAGGCGTGGTCGCCCTGGTCCTTCGCCTCGGAAAGCAGCCGGCGCTGGCGCCGGCGGAGGCGATCGAGATCGCCCGTCGTCTGCACCTGCGTCAGCGAATCCGGCCGGACGAGATAGCGGTACATCGGCTCCGGGTGCAGCCACCACTGCGCACCCGCCCGCAGGCAGTCCACATAGAGCGCGAAATCCTCCGCGAAGCGCACCTTCTCGTCGTAACGAAGCCCGTGGCTGGCAAGGAACGCCCGCCGCATCAGCGGTTTCAGGAAGCCGTAATTGGTGCGCGGTGCATCCGGCGTGGAGATGTTGCGGGCGATGAACTCGGGCAGGTCGATCGCGCGCGGGCAGGCGAGGAAGCCCGGCGCCATCATCGGCACGGCGCTGCCGTCGCCGGCATCGACCAGCATCATGTTGTCGGCGACGAGATCGGCATGCTGCTCGTCCCCCAGCGCCACCAGCGTCGCGAGCCGGCCCGGCAGATAGGCGTCGTCCGCGTCGAGCAGCGCGATCCATTGGCCTTGCGCGGCGGCGATGCCGGCGTTGCGCGCCACGGACGGGCCGCCATTCTGCGGCAGCACGATGAGCGACACGCGCGGGTCTGCCGCGGCCATGCGGCGGACCTTTTCGCGGGTATCGTCGGTCGAACGGTCATCCACCACGACGACTTCCAGCGAAACGCCGTCCTGTTGCGTTGCGGAAGCGATTGCCGCCTCGATATACTGCCCCGCGTTGAAGGCGGGGATCACGACGCTGACCTGCATAACGGGGGCTGTTCCTCTACTCGTTCCCGGTGCAAACGCCTCGGAAGGAGAAATATGTCCGCAGCCGAGATTACGGTCATTATTCCCGCATACAACGTGGCGGACTTCATCCTGCCGTGCCTGCGGTCCGTCACGTCCCAGACGCACCGGAACTGGCGCTGCATCGTCGTCGACGACGGCTCGACCGACGGCACCGCGGCGCGTGTCGTCACGCTGAACGATCCGCGCATTACGCTGGTGCAGCAAAGGAATGCCGGCGTGTCGATGGCGCGCAACCATGGCCTGTCGCTCGCGGCCGGCCGCTACGTCATGTTCCTCGACGGTGACGACGTCCTGAACCCCACCGCGCTCGCCCGTCTGGCCGACATGCTGGACAAGCGGCCGGAGGCGGTGGCCGCGTTCGGGACCTTCCTCAAGATCCTGCCGAGCGGGGCGCCCTATCCGGGGCAGAAGCCGCTCGCCCAGCATCGCTACCCGGACGGCGACGTGCTGGAGACGATGCTGCGCGGCAATTTCTTCGCCAATGGCGGCCATGTGCTGATCCGCACCGAGGTGGCGAAGGCGCTCGGCGGCTTCAATGCGGGCATCCGGCTGAGCGAGGATTGGGAGTTCTGGTGCCGCCTCGCCGCGCGCGGGCCGTTCGCCTTCATCGGCAACGAGCCGGAAGTCTTCTCGCTGCGTGTCCGGCCGGGCAGTTCCTCGGGCGGGCTTTCGGTCGACTGGGCGAATCACCAGCCCTGCCTTGAGGCCATCGCCGGCAATCGCGAGATCCGCGAGCGGTTCGACGCGCGCCAATGGCAGCGACTCGCCCGATCGATGCGCGCCAGCGGCATGTGGGAGGCCGGCCGCGTGAATTTCACCATGCGCCGCTTCGGCACGGCCCGGAAACTGATGTGGGGCGCGTTCGGCATGGAGCCCACGGCCAAGCGCGGGGCCATGCTGGCCGCGGCCGAAATCCAGCGCTGGACGGGCCGCGCCCTCCTCTCCCGCCTGCGCTACCGGGACAGCGACATCGAGGCCGACGCCCCGGCCTGATCCAGACTCCGCTTGGGATCGCCGGCCCCTCTGTGCCATGCTGGTGCAGGGGGCGTCTGCGTGCGCATCGTTATTTTTGACCTTTGTCTTAAACGCTCGGCAAGGTCGTTCGGTCTATGAGAGAAAATATTAACGAGCGGAGAGGCAGGGGGTGATCGAAGATCCACCGATCCTGAAGGGCGATGAGCCAATGAAACCCGACGGCCTCGCCCGTTCCGGCGACGTGATCCCCAATTCTCCTGCCGGGCAGGCGTCGATCGATTCGGGCACGTCGCCCAATGTCCGCCCGCTCGGCGGGCGCCGCATCTCCTTCGTCGCCTGGGGCCTGGCGGGTGTCGTGGGCATCGCGATCTGGACGCTCATCATCCGGCTGATCTGATCCGCTCCTCCGGCAGGCCGGACCAGATGCACAGCAGCATCAGCAGCACCAGGATCGGCGTGAACAGCAGATAGCCGCCGCCCACCACGAAGGTCGTGAGCGCCAGCACCGACAGGATCGCATATTCCCGCCGCCACAGCGTGCCGAGGAACATGACGATGAATGCGCTGATCCCGATCAGGCCGTAATCCATCACCAGCTTGGCGATGGAATTGCCCGTTCCCTCGACATGGTAGAGATAGCGCTCGGTGGCGCCCGGCCCCCAGCCGATCAGGATGCGCCCCTCCTGCATCAGGTCCGAGATCGGCAGGAAGGGGCCGATGAAGCGCGCATAGCCGCTCGATCCCGAATAGTTCAGCTCGTTCACCCGGCTGGTCAGCGATCCCACCTGCTCGGGGAAGGCCACGCTCGCCACGGCGAGGCCCAGCGCGCCCGCGATCACCAGCCCCGCCACGCGCCCGAAATTCCTGGCCGAGAGGCAGGCGTAGAAGGGCACCGCCAGAGCCAGCGTCAGCGCGCCGGTGCCCGAGAAGGACAGCAGATAGGCGAGCAGATAGAGCGGCAGATATTTCGCCCGCCCGAGGATGAAATAATCGAGCACGATGGCGATCGCGAGCGTCTGCGAGAACACGCTCGGCTCGATCAGGAAGAAGCCGTTGGAGCGCAGGATCGACGAGCCATAGTGCAGCGTCGGATTGAAGTTGAACTGGGATTCGATCAGCACCGGGCGCATCGCCGGCACTGTCAGCATGAAGGAGAAGATGCGCACGCCACCGAACTGGATCACCCACTGGATGATGCCGAACACCGCGCAGAGCCGCGTGTAGAACAGGAAGACGGGGAAGATCACCGCCCGGTCGAAACGGCTCCCCGGCCCCAGCACGGTGAAGCCATAGGTGAGCAGGATCGCGAGCAGCGAGGTGAGGCTCGTCCCGAAGCGCGCGTCCGGCGCCAGCAGCGCATAGAGCGTCGCGATCAGGGTCCAGCCGGCGAACATCATGTAGAGCGCCGCGCCGCGCTCGCGCACGGTGGCGATCCCGGTGATCACCGCCCAGCCGAGCAGCAGCCCGAAGGCCGGCAGGCTGAAGAACAGCGCGCTCCCGCCGAACATATGGCCGAAACGCTGGAAGATCATGCAGATGATGAAACCCGCATGGGCGAAGATCAGGCTCCGGCGGGTGTCGAACAGCTCCATCGTCGGAATGCGGACGGGGGGCGCCATCAGGTCCGTCCAGTTGCCGCGCCGGATGGTGGGTTGCAGCGCCGTCATCGGCTCGCCCCTCCTCGCCTCATCGCATCGCCGGAGCGGATGGCGGCGTGGTGGCTTGCCCGGCCGATGGCGCGGGCTAGGTCGATCCTCAGGGTCCGAGGAAAGCCTGCGGAGAGGAAAACCGATCGCGGGCGCTGCATCCCGAGCGCGCGGCGTGCGTTGCGTCGCAGGCCGCCACACAGGAAGACCCCATGCTTCGATCCGTGATCATCGCCGCGATCCTTGCCGCACCTCTCGCCCTCGCCAACCCTGCCGACGCCGAGCCGCTGATGGGCGTCTACAAGGGCGCCGGCTGCGAGGGCGCGGGCCGCCTGCCCCGCTATGAAGGCGTGATGGGCCGCAAGCTCGACAGCGTGACCGACTTCTTCGCCTCCAATAGCTGGCCGAGCCTGCTGAGCAGCGCCAACTGGGCGCTCGGATGCTGGCAGGGCAAGCCCTACAAGATGATGATCGGCATTCCGCTGACGGTGAACGGCACGCCCCTCGCCGACGTCGCCGCCGGCAAGCAGGACGATCAGTTCCGCAAGCTCGGCGCGATGCTGGTGGCCAAGGGTCAGGCGGATGCCATCCTCCGCCTCGGCTGGGAGTTCAACGGCGGCTGGTACCCCTGGTCGGCCAGCAAGGACCCGTCCTCGCTCAAGCCGGCCTTCCGCCATGTCGTCGGCGTGCTGCGCGCGACGCCGGGGCAGCATTTCAGGATCGCCTGGAATCCCTCGCTCGGCGCCGGCGTGTCCGCGCCCGAGACCTTCTGGCCCGGCGACGACGTGGTCGACCTGATCGGCATCGACATCTACAACCAGAGCTGGCGCAAGCAGGACGCCGATCCGCAGACCCGCTGGCAGGGCTATCTCACCGCCAACTATGGCCTGAACTGGATCGCCAGCTTCTCGGCCGCGCACAGGAAGCCGATCGTCGTGCCCGAATGGGGCACCGGCACGCGGCCCGACGGCCATGGCTGGGGCGATGATCCGCAGTTCATCCACAACATGGCGGCGTGGATGCGCGCGCATCATGTGATCGCCCAGAATTACTGGGACTTCACCGCCTCCGACTATGATTCCACCATGTCGGCCGGCAAGTTCCCCAGGGCGCTGGCAGCCTATCAGGCGGAGTTCGGCGGCAGACGGGCTCACTGACGCGCACCGCTCAGCTATAGTAGACGCCATAGGCGGCATGATCCCGGTCGATGTCGCCATGGCCATAAGCGGCGAGCGCCCGCATGTTGACGCGGGTGGTGACGACGCCCATCGGCTCGATATCGAGCGCGCGCATCCGCTTGAGCGCGGCCGCCGCCGTCTGCCGCGGCGTGCCGTTCCAGCGGACCACCATCA
Source organism: Sphingomonas sp. PR090111-T3T-6A (assembly GCF_000383095.1). Taxonomy (GTDB): domain Bacteria; phylum Pseudomonadota; class Alphaproteobacteria; order Sphingomonadales; family Sphingomonadaceae; genus Solisphingomonas. The sequence goes on along the minus strand of NZ_AORL01000010.1, from coordinate 387,609 downwards.
CCACGTCGTCGAGCTGGCGCAGCAGCAGCCGGGCATCGGACACCGCCAGCGCCGGCGCGGCATCGAAGATCACGAAGTCGAACCGCCCCGCCAGCATCGAGCGCAGCGCCTGCACGCGCGCGGAATCGAACAGGTCGTGGCTGCTGGCGAGCGCCTGCGCGACCGGCAGGATCATCGCGCCCGACGCCTCGTCGCGCACCAGCGCGGCCTCCAGCGGCAGATTGTCGCGCAGCACCTCGACAAGACCGACACGCGGCTGGAAGCCCAGCCTGCTCGCCACCGCCGGGCGGCGGACGTCGGCGTCGATCAGCAGCGTGCGGCTGCCCGCCATGGCCGAGACGCGGGCGAGCGAGATCGCCATCGTGGTCTTGCCCTCGCCCGGCCGCGCCGAGGTGATGCCCATCGTCACCGGCCCGTCGTGGCGCTTGTGGCGAAGCGCCGCGAGACGGATCGCCCGCAGCGATTCCGCATAGAGCGACGCCGGCCGCGCCAACGGAAAGTCGATCGCGGCGATCCGCGCCTCGTCGCCCCGCGCGATCGATCGGATTTCCGGCACGTTGGAGATGTGCGGCAGGCCGAGCTTGCTCTCGACATCGCCCGAGGTGACGAGCTTGCGGTCGAACGCCTCGGCGATCCACACCGACGCCGCCGCCACGATCGCCGCCAGCGCGAGGCCGATCAGCACGATCAGCGGCTTGTTGGGTGAACTCGGCCGCAGCGGCAGCGCGGCGGGCGAGAAGATGCGCGCATCTTCATCCGCCACCAGCGCCTGGCTGCTGATCGAGTTCCGGCGGGTGAGCAGCGTCTGATAGGTGTCGCGCAGGCCGTCCGCCTTGCGCTGCAACTCGTTGAGCTTCACCGAGGCGGCGTTGTTGGCGGCCAGCGTGCCGCTCGTCTGGGCGACCGTCCCCGCCGCATTGCCCGCCTGACTGCGGGCCACCTGCGCGTTGGCCTTCAGATTGGCGATCTGGCGCTGGATTTCCGCGTTGATCTGCGCGTCGATGGTGTCGAGCTGGTCCTTCACCTTCACCAGATCGGGATGATCCGGGCGATAGCGGGACGAGAGGTCTGCATAGGTGGCGGCGAGCTGGGAGCGCTGGGCGCGAAGCTGCTGCACCACCGGCGATTGGAGCGCCGCGCCGACGTCGCCGCCATTAGAGCCCCGCCGGATCTGCGCCTCTGCCGTCGCCAGCCGGGCGTTGGCCTCGGCCATATTGGCGCGGCTCTGCGCTTCCTGCTGCTTGTAGGTGGAGAGTTCCTGCTCGGTGAAGGTGGTGTTCTGCGTCGCGAACAGATTGTTCTTCGCGCGATAGTCCGCAACCGCCGCTTCGGCCTGTTCGAGCTGGCCGCGCAGGCGATCCAACTCGTCACCGAGGCCCTGATCGACATTCTGCACGGCCGCATGGCGCGACTGGCCCTTCACCGCGAGATATTGCTGGCCCACCTCGTCGGCGATGCTCTTGGCCAGCATCGGGTCGGCCGCCGTATAGGCGATCGACACCACGTTCGACTGGCCGGGCCGGTCCACCTTGAGATTGGACGCGAGGATCGCCGCCGCCGCCGTCTGCCGCACGGGCGGCGTCAGCGTTTCGAGCTTCTTCGCGAACAGCGCGTTATAGGCGAGGTTCAGCGCCTTCACCGTTCCCTCGGCCACCGCCATCGAGCGCATGATCTGCACTTCGGTATCGGCGGCATTCTCGGCGGTGGAGAGGCCGGGCAGCACGTCCTTGTCCTTCTCGGACACGTTCAGCTCGCGCGAGTTCACCACCATGTTGGCGGTGGCGGTGTAGAGCTTGGAGCGCGTCAGCCCCGTCACCAGCACGATGAACAGCACGCCGACGAACATGATGAGCGCCAGCCACCAGCGCCGGCGAAGGGCTGCCATGGCGCGGCGCAGGCCGTCCACGCGGTCGACGGTGGGCGGCGGCGCGGTGATGCGCCGCGCGACGACGGGCTCGCGGAGGACGGGGACGAGGTCGTTCATGGGTCGTTACCTTCTCAGCGTCACGCCGGCGAGAACCCTGTTGTCGACATAGGCTCTGTACCGGTCGGCGCCGTGGGAGGATTGGTCGAGCCGGTCGTAATTCAGCTCGAGAGAAGCGAAGCGGTTGAGGCGGTAGGTCATGCCCGCGCTGGTCGCGAGCCGGCCGTCCACCCGGTCGAGATTGTTGAACTTGTTGGACTGGTAGCCGACCGACGCGCTGAGGATGATCTGGCGGAACAGCTCATGGTCGATGCGGATCGAGCCCTCGCTCGACAGATAGCCGCCCGACCCCGGAATGCCGGAATCGAGCACCGAACGATCGGCGTTCAGCGTGACGGTGGTAAGCTGGCTCGGGAAGAATTGCAGCCGCGCGTTGAAGCCCAGGCCCGACAGGTCGGTGTAATGGGCCAGGCGGAAATTCTGCCGGATATAGCCGACGCCGATGCTGCCGCGCATCAGCGCGGTCGGCTCGAAATCGACGCCCGCGAGGATCTGGTATCCGTGGGAGTCGCGTTCCGGCGTATCCACCGTGCCGGTGCGGAAATTGCGGCTGTTATAGGCCGCGCTCACGAACCAGGCGAGCGAGGGCGACTGCGCATAGGAGGCGCGGACGCCCACGCGATAGCTGGTGTTGTCGCTGGTCTGCTGGTCGTAGACCGAGCCGTCCGCCAGCCGCCCGTTGCGATAGTCGAAGCGCGCCACCCGCGCGTCGCCGGTCACGCGCAGCCGCCCGAAATCCTGCGTCAGCGCCACCGCGCCGGACTGCTCGGCATAGCGGACCGGGTGGATGGTCTGGGCGAAGATGTCCTGCGACAGGCGGGACTGGTGGTCGCTCTCCACGCGGGCGGCGGCGCGCAGGATGGTGTCCCGGCTGATCTGGTAGAGGCCCGAGGCGGTCACCGCATAATCGGCGATATTCTCGCTGGTGCGGTGGAAATAGCGGTCGATCGTGCCGGTGGCATCGAGGGTGACGCTGTTCTGGCTCCAGTTGGACTGGATCTGCGCCTCGGGCTGGAAGCGCACGAAACCGTCCGACACCCGATCATGCTCGGTGGCGAAGATATTGTCGTCATAGCCGCCGCTCACGCTGATCGAGGGCGAGAGCGTGAAGGCACCCATCGGGATGCCGGGCGGGACATAGCCCGGCTGCACCCGCTCCAGCACGGCGGTGTAGCGCTTCTCGATCTGCGGCGGCTCGGGCGGCAGCAGAGGCGCCTCCTGCGGAGACGCGACGGCAGGCGCGGCGAAGGCGCCGCCCAGGAGGCCGAACATCGCGCCATGTCGCCAGGGGAAGGGGCGGGAGTGCGCCACGGAACTCAGAAGTGCCGCTCTCGGACCCTGATGGTGTCGCCCGGCTGCACGATCAGGTCTGCGGTGAGCGGCTCGCGCTGCTCGGCGGCTGCGCCACTATGGCGGACCATCACCATCTTCTGGTTGGCGCGGTAGGTGAACCCCCCGGCCGTGGCGACCGCGGCCAGCACGGTCATGCCCGACTGATAGGGATATTGGCCCGCCTTGTTCACTTCGCCCAGCACATAAACGGGGCGCGTGGAGATCATGTCCACCACCAGATGCGGGTCCTTGAAGTAATGCGCGTCGAGCTGCTTGGTCAGCGTGTCGCTGAACTCGCCCAGCGTCAGGCCCTGCGCCTTGATCATGCCGACCAGCGGGAAGGAAATCTGGCCTTCGCTGTTGACCGAATACTCGCCGCTCAGGTTGGGCTCGTTATAGACGGTGATGCGCACCCGATCGTCCGGCCCCAGCTTGTAGACATAGGGCGTCGGCGCCGCGGCACCCTGCGGCGTCCCGGCGATGTCGTTTGCGCAGCCCGCGACGGGCAGCACCAGCAACAGCCCCGCGATCATCCGCTTCATCCGGTTCATGCTTGTCTCTCGCCTCCACTTTCGGCCGTCGCAGCCGTTGCAATGCCGCGGCGGGACGCATGTTCCGCGCCTCGGCTCCGCCCAGCGGCCATCCGTCGCAGGAAGCCCGCTCCCCACGCGAAGTGCATGGTGGCGAGCGCAGGCGCCGCAAGCAGGACACAGGCCGATCCCGCGTCGATCGCGAGGCTCAGGCTAGCCGCCAGCAGTACCGCGAAATAACCGAGCGGAACGATCAGTGCATAAGGGGTGACCAGCGACAGGATCAGGCTGGCCGTCACCGCGAGCAGCACTGCCGGCGGCAGCATCTGCCGCAGCCGGAGCCTCTCGCCATGTTTGAGCCAGGTCTGCGCCCGGCCCGATCCGTAGCGGCGATACTGCTTCGCAAGGCCGGTCAGCGTCGAGCGCGGGAAATAGGTGACGGGAATGCCGACATCGAGCCAGATGCGCCCGCCCTGCGCGCGGATGCGGGCATCCAGCTCGGCATCCTCATTGGCCTCGAACGTCTCGTCATAGCCCCCCGCCCGCTCGAAGGCGGCGCGGCGGAACGCGGCGTGGTGGCCATGATCGACGAAGCAGGAGACACGCCCCATGCGGTGCGCCGATCCGCCCGTGCCGACGCGGCTGTTCTGCGCCGCCGCCACGGCCCGCTGGAGGCAGTTCCGCCCGACCGTGTCGAGCCGCACCACCACGCTGTCCGCTCCGCTGGCCTCCAGCGCGGCCAGCAGCCGGCCGACATACTGGCCGGGATAGAGCGCATGGGCATCCACGCGCACGATCACGCCGAAGCGCCGGTCCGCCATCGCCACCGCGCGGTTGACCCCGGCAGCCTGGATGCGATCCGGGTTGTCGATCAGGCGGACGCGGGGCTCGCTCCGGGCGATGCGATGCACCGCCTCCTGCGTGCCGTCGCGCGAGCCGCCGTCGGCGACGAGGATCTCGCCGACCACCTCCGGCGGCTCGGCCAGCAGATGCGCCAGAAGCCCCTCGATATGGGCGATCTCGTTCAGGGTCGGGATGACGACCGCAGCCGGTCCATACAGGCTCATGCAGGGGTCCATTCGGGAAGCAGCGCCGCGACGAAGCGCTCGCTGGAACGCGCGAGGCCGCCTTCGGCCAGCCGCCGCGCGGCGAGTGCGCGATAGGCGCTAAGGCGATCGGGCTCGATCACGCGCGCCATCGCGGCCGCAAGGTCGGCCGTGGCGAAGTCGATCCGGTGCGTGTCGGGCAGATAATCCCGGAACACGTCGATTTCGCTGGCGAGGAGCGGCAAGCCGTAGGTCATCGCCTCCAGCATCACGAGCGGCACACCCTCCCAGCGCGACGGCATCAGCAGCACGTCGGCGGCGGCGAGCGCGTCCTGCGGACGCTCGGTCCAGGGAATGGTGCGGAGCGCCACGCGCCCCTCCAGCTCGGTGCGAAGCTCCTCGCACAGCGCCGCGCCCTCGCCGCCGCCGACGATCAGGAAGGTCCAGCCGCTGAGCCGCTCCGCCTGCCGCCGGATCGCATCGGCCAGCGTGTCGAGGCCTTTCTGGCGCACATCGAGCCGGCCGAGGAACAGCGCGACGCGCGCCTCCTGCTCCAGCCCCAGCGCGACGCGGGCGCCGTCCCGTCCTGGACGCGGCGGCGGATCGACGACATTGTCGACCACGGCCACCGGCGCGCGACCGCCCGCCGCCGTCACCTGCCCCGCCACGGCGCGGCCGGGCACGATGAAGCGATCGGGGCGTCGATAGAGCCTGCGCCGCACGATATCCCCCGGCACGGCCGCCCGGCCCAGTTCCGTCATGCGATGCGCCATCGGCACATAGCTCACGAGGAACTGGTCCGCCGGCGCCGCCAGCGTCGGCACGGCGCAATTCTCGATCCGGCCTTGCAGGAGCAGCGTCGTGGTCGGCCGCTCCTCCGCGATCAAGTGGCGAACGGCGCGCGCATAGCCTTGCCGGAAACCCGCCAGATAGGGCTCGGCGCGTTGCTTGGTGAAGCCCCAGCCCTTCGCATCGAAGCGCTCGGAGGCGAAAGGCGCCAGCCGGTCCGACAGGCGCACATTGCCGGCCGGGAAGCGCATGGCGATCCGGTCGAACACGCGGCTTTCCACCAGTGCCGGCAGGAAGCGCAGGAACATCGCCTCATGCCCGCCGAAATCGAGACTGTCCTGAATGACCAGCAGCGAGCGCGTCATCGCGTCATCCCCGCATGGTCGCCGATCGCCCGCTCGTAGACGGCGCGCGTGAGCCCGCCGATCTCGGCCCAGCCCATCACGTCATGCGCGGGCCGCTGGGTCGGGCGGCGGCCGATCGAGTCCGTGATGGCGGCGGCGAGCCGATCGATATCCTCGGGCGGGACGAGCGCACCGGCTCCCGGCGCCTCGCCCAGCATCGCGCGGAAAGCGCCGAGGTCGCTCGCGATCAACCAGCGATCCAGCTCCGCGACGAGATGGAGCACGCCGCTCGCGTCGATCGTACGATAGGGGAAGACGAAGGCGTCCGCGCTCCGGAGCAGCGACGCCATCTCGGCCTCGCCGAGCCGGCGGTCGCGCAGCACGAAATCGAGGCCGAGGCCCAGCTCGCGCACGCGCGCCCGGATCGGATCGAGGTCGGTCTGCGGCTCGCCCGCGACGATCACCTCCAGCTTCTCGCGAGTCGCGGGATCGATGCGGCCGAGCGCCTCTACCAGCAGGTCCGCGCCCTTATAGGCCTGAAGCCGGCCGAACAGCACCACGCGCCAACGGTCGCCGGAGCGCGGCTCGGGCGGGGCCGGCATCAGCGGCAGGAGCCCGTGCGGCACGATGCTCACCCGCTCCGCCGGAAGCCCCCGCGCCAGCAGCGCGTCGCGCCCCTCCGCGGTGTGGACGATGAGATGGTCGGCCAATGCCAGCACCGCGTCATAGCCGCTCACCTGAAGCGCGCTCACCGGGCGGCCGTTGAATGGCTTGATGTCGTGCACGGTCATCACCACCGGCCGGGACCGGCGGATCCGCGCGATGGCGCGCGCATCGAGCAGCGGCAGCGCCGACCACTGGAAATGCACGAGATCATGAGCCTCCGCCCGGGCGACGAGACGTCGCAGACCAGCGGCATGCTCCAGCCCCTTCACCGCCTTCGCCCATTGGCCGGTGCGCCGGCGCCGGCCGTCGGTCCATGGATAGAAGAAACGGTCCGTGGCGAAGGCGGAGAGGAGATCCTCCTCCCCCGCCCTCAACCCGCGTGTCGCCCAGACCGGATCGATGCCATTGGCCGCGAGGCCGCCGGACAACGCCGCGTCATAGGGCGCCGTGAACAGCGAGGGATCGACTTGCAGCACGGCCAGGCGGCGGAGGGGAGTCCCACCGTCCCGGCCGGCTGCAAGTTCGTTCACCTTATCCATCCACGCACGCATCGGATGCAGGGGCGCGTTCAGAACGACCCCTTGCTGGCCAGCACCGCCGGAACCGTCCGCACGAGGATCGAGATGTCCGTGCCGACCGAGCGGCTGCGGCTGTAGACGGTGTCCATTGCCACGCGGCGGCGATAGCTGGTGTCGTTGCGCCCGCTCACCTGCCAGAGGCCGGTGATGCCGGGGCGCACCGCGCAATAGAAGCGGAAGTAGCGGCCATAACGCGCCACCTCGTCGGCCACGATCGGGCGCGGCCCGACCAGGCTCATATGCCCAACCAGCACGTTGAAGAGCTGCGGCAGCTCGTCGAGGCTGGATTTGCGCAGGAAACGGCCCAGCGGCGTGATCCGCGGGTCCATCCTGAGCTTCTGGTCCATCGCCCATTCCGCCCGCGCCGCCGGATCGGTTTCCAGCAGATGGCGAAGGCGCGCCTCGGAATCGCGGACCATCGTCCGGAGCTTGAGGCAGGGGAAGGTGCGCCCGCCCCGGCCGATCCGGCGGTGCACGAAAATCGGCCCGCCGCCATCATGCGCCGAGATGGCGAGGCAGAGGATCACGATCACCGGCAGCAGGATCGCCAGAGCAATCACTGCAATCATCACATCCATAAACCGTGACGCATTGGCGTCGAATACATGGATTACGGTTTTCCGATCTGCCTCTTTATCAATATTGGCCGTAACTCGCTCGATCGACATACGCGAACGAAAGAAGCCATCATACGCCATGGCCCACCCTTCCGAATCCTGACTGGAACGCCGCGATGCAATATCTCTACTTTTTTTAGCAATGCCCAGCCTTTCATGCTCGGATCATCGCGCATTACTAGACAGTTCATCGCAATTGCGAAATGACGACTTCCTGGATTTTTCTATTCATCGCCACGCCGCAACGACTAATCGAAACAGCGATAACAGCGCTGTCAGGGCGAACACCCGCCCACGACGAACGTTCCATGTCTGACGCAATTTTTCGCATGTGAGACGAAAAAGCCGCGTTCGCGTGTTACGCGGCCTTGTCGATTCACAAAGCGATGCTCAGCCTTGTGCGGACCGTCCGTCGAGGGCGGCGGACAGCTTGTCGCGGTCCAGTCCACCTTCCCAGCGCGCAACGACGATGGTCGCCACTGCGTTCCCGATATAATTGGTCAGGCTGCGGCATTCTGACATGAACCGGTCTACACCCAAGATGAGTGCCATGCCGGCGACCGGAACATCGGGCACGATCGAGAGTGTCGCGGCCAATGTGATGAAGCCCGCGCCGGTCACGCCCGCCGCGCCTTTCGAGGACAGCATCGCCACGCCGAGCAGCAGCGCCTGCTGCCCCCACGTCAGGTGCACGTCGCAGGCCTGGGCGATGAACAGCGCGGCGAGCGTCATGTAGATGTTGGTGCCGTCGAGGTTGAAGGAATAGCCCGTCGGCACGACGAGGCCGACCACGGGTTTGGCGCATCCAGCCGCCTCCATCTTCTCGATGAGCGCGGGCAGCGCCGCTTCCGACGAGGAGGTGCCGAGCACCAGCAGCAACTCGGCCCTGAGGTAACGGATCAATTTCAGGATTGAAAAGCCGTTGGCCCAGCCGACCGCCCCCAGCACCACCAGCACGAAGATCAGCGCCGTCAGATAGAAGGTCGCCACCAGCCCGGCGAGGTTGGCGAGCGTCCCCACGCCATATTTGCCGACCGTGAAGGCGATCGCCCCGAACGCGCCGACAGGCGCCGCGCGCATCAGGATGCCGACCAGCCGGAACACGATGCGGGAGAGATGCTCCAGCATCTCGATCACCGGCCGCGCGGGCTCCCCCACCAGCGAGGCGGAAACCGCGAACAGCACCGCGATCAGCAGCGTCTGGAGGATGTCCCCTTCGGTGAGCGGCGAGAGGATGGTGGTCGGGATGATATGGGTGAGGAAACCTACGATCGATTGCTCGTGCGCGGCCTTGGCGTAGTTCGCCACCGCCCCCTGATCGAGCGAGGCGGGCGCGATGTGCAACCCGGTGCCGGGATGGACGACGTGGGCGACGGTCAGCCCCACGAACAGCGCCAGCGTCGAGAAGGTGAGGAAATAGGCGAAGGCCTTGGCCGCCACCCGGCCGACCGCGCCCAGTTCGCGCATGCCCGCGATGCCGGTGACGATGGTGAGGAAGATCACCGGCGCAATCACCATCTTCACCAGATTGATGAAGGCGTCGCCCAGCGGCTTCATCGCCGCGCCCACCGAGGGCGCGAAGATGCCCAGCAAGGCGCCCAGCGCGATCGCCACCAGAACCTGGAGATAGAGATGCCCCGCAGCATGGGGGCGGGCGTGGGTGGCGGGCTGGCTTTCGGGTCGCAACATGCGTCGTTCAGATCCTCTCGGCGCGGCCGGGCGTCAAGCGAACACCTCTGCCAGCATGGGAATGGCGAAGCCCTCGCGGACCCGCCTCAATTCGACATAGACCGCCGCGAAGAAACCGGCATGTACGATCGCGCTCAATATCGCCACCAGCGCCTGCACCACGATCAGCAGTGTGGCGGCCGGAGCAGCGTCCCCGATCAGCCCTCGCATCGCGACATTGCCGACCAGCGACACCAGCATGGTCAGCACCAGCATCAGCAAGGCCGCGACCAGCATCCGGCCGCGCGAGCCCATGGCGAGCATCCGGCTGCGGCGAAGCGCCTCGATGATGCCGGTCCGCTCATTGACCATCACCGGAATGGCGGCGAGCCAGTTCAGCGCCATCACCACGCCGGGCACGACGAACAGCAGCAGCGACGCCAGAAAACCCAGATAGCCGAGCACCGTCACCGCCAGAGTCGGCAGCAGCAGCCCCGGCGCCAGCCGGATGGCGGAGCCCAGCGTGACGTCCCGCCCCTCGCCCCGCTGCGCCCAGAAGCGGATCGCCACGATGTAGAACAGGAAGCTGCACAGCAGGAGCGCCAGCATTCCGCCGGTCATGGCTGCGGGAAAGGTACGGAACAGCCCGATCAGCCGATCGGCCTGCGCATTCGGCCCGGTGCCGGGCGACACAGCCGGCAGCTCCGGCATCACCGCGCGGAGCGTCATCATCCAGAGCATCTGCGGCAGGCCCACCAGCAGCAGCGCGAGCAAGGCGACCGGGCGCCCCTCCCTGCCGAACACGGCGAAGCTCCTCCCCAAGACGCTGCCGATGTCGAACGTCTCGATCAGCTCGACCGGCTCCCGGCGGGACCGCAGCCATAGCCAGATGCCAAGCGTCACGAACGGACCCAGCAGGAACAGGCCCAGCATCAGCATGGCCATCACGATCGGAGCCCCCCCTCACGAACGCTATCGGTTCACCCTCCTGTCTCTCCCGTCCGGAGGCGCCTGTCCAGCCGCAACGCGCTTGCCTCCCGCGCCCGAGGCGATAGTCTCGGCCCGCCTGGGGCAGGCACGGGGGTGTGATCCGGGTGCGTTCGACGGCGGGGCCAGCAGCGACGGGCACGGGTGGAGACGCCTTCGCAGCCGCCCACGCGCGGGTGCTGGCGGACCCGCAGATCCAGTTCGCCCTGCCGCATGTCCAGAGGCCGGAGCCTCCGCTGTGGCTGATCCGGCTGGCGCACGCGCTGGCCGCCGCCTGGCCCGCGATCCGCATCGTCGGCCTGGTCGTGATGGGGCTGGCGGCCGTCGCCCTGATCGGGCTGATCGGGATGCGCCTGCTGAAACTCAAATGGCCATGGAAGCGCCCCGGCCGGGAGGATGCCCCGCCCGAGGAGGACGAATGGCGCCCCGACGCAGCACCGGCCCGCGCATTGCTGGCCGAGGCGGACGCCCTCGCCGCCGCCGGCCGCTATGCCGAAGCCGCCCGTCTGCTGCTCCAGCGCTCGATCGAGGACATCATGCGCCGCCGCCCCGGCCTCGTCCGCCCGGCGACCACCAGCCGCGATCTCGCGGTGACGCCGTCGATGCCCGTCGCGGCCCGCCCTGCCTTCGCCGCCATCGCCGAAGTGGTGGAGATGAGCCTGTTCGCCGATCGCGGCGCCACCGCCGGCGCGTGGGAGCGGGCGCGCGCGGCCTATGCCGACTTCGCGCTGCCGGGACATTGGCGATGAGCGCCTCCGACACGCCCTTCTCCACCCGCGCCGTCGCGATGATCGTCGTGGCGGGCGTGGTGGCGTTCGCCGCCTTCCTGCTGCTGATCGCCTTCGCCCCCGATTTCCGGTCCGGCCATGACGCCCGCGCCCATGCGCTCTCCACCAGCGGCACCGGCTATGCCGGCCTCGTCAGGCTGACGGACGCGATGGGCAGCCATTCGCTGATCGTGCGGGACGATCAGCATATCTGCACGGCCACCATGCTGGTGGTGACGCCCGAGGCCTATGGCGATCCCGCCGCGCTTTCCCGGCTCGTCGATCGGCATTGCAGGGGTGCCATGCTGATCATGCTGCCCAAATGGCGCACCCAGCCGCTCCGCGAGCATAGCAGCTGGGCACAGACCATCGGCATGGACTCGCCCGCTGCCAATGTCATGGCGCTCCGCAAGATCGCGCCCGCCATCGCGCTGGAACAGACGCCCTTCGCCGGAACGCCCCGCCTCTGGCCGGCGGACATTCCCCGCCTCGCCCGCGCCCGGATCGGACCGCAGAAGGAGCAGCAACGCCTGACAGGCAGCGGCTTCACCCCTCTTCTCCTCGACCGCGACGGCCGCGTCGTCCTCGGGCGGATCATGGGCACGCGCATCTATGTGCTGGCCGAGCCCGATCTGCTCAACAATCAGGGGATGGCCGATCCCTGGACCGCGCGGCAGGGCTGGCAGGTGGTCGATGATCTCATGACCAGCAACGAACTGGCCTTCGATCTCACGACCAACGGCTTCGGTCAGCAGAAGAGCCCGCTCCAGCTCCTCTTCAAGCCGCCCTTCCTGCCGGTGACGCTGTGCATCGCCGCGGCGGGGCTGCTCGCGGGATTGCACGGCGCCTTCCGCTTCGGCGCGCCCGCCGGACAGGGTCGGGCCATCGCGCTCGGCAAGCGGACGCTGGTGGACAATGCCGCCCAGCTCTTCCGCGCCGCGCGCAAGGAGCATCGCGTCGGCGCCGCCTATGCCGCGCTCACCCGCGACCTTACGGCGCAGGCGACGGCCGCGCCGGCCCGCCTCTCGGGCGAAGCGCTCGACCATTATCTCGACCATGCCGGCCGCCACGCCGGCGACGAACCCTACGCCACCCTCGCCTGGCACGCCGAGACGGCGGAGGACCGGGATCAACTGCTCGGCGCCGCGCGCGCCCTGTACCGCTGGAGAAGGAACCGCACGCGATGACGCTCGATGAGGTGAAGGGGCTCGGCGATCGCATCGCGGGCGAGGTCGGCAAGGCTGTGGTCGGGCAGGACGACACCGTCCGCCACCTGCTGATCGCGCTCTTCTCGGCCGGCCATGTGCTGCTGGAGGGGCCGCCGGGAACGGCCAAGACCTTCCTCGCCCAATGTTTCGCGGCGACGCTGGGGCTGGATTTCCGGCGCATCCAGTTCACGCCGGACCTGATGCCCGGCGACATCACCGGCTCCAATATCTTCAACTTCCTGACATCCTCCTTCTCGCTGACGCGCGGGCCGGTGTTCTGCGACCTTCTCCTTTCCGACGAGATCAACCGCGCGCCGCCCAAGACGCAGGCCGCGCTGCTGGAGGCGATGCAGGAGCGATCGGTGACGCTCGACGGCGTGTCGCACCCGCTGTCGGACCGCTTCATGGTGGTGGCGACGCAGAATCCGATCGAGAATCAGGGCGTCTATCCGCTGCCCGAGGCTCAGCTCGACCGCTTCCTGTTCAAGCTGCTGGTCGATTATCCGGACGAGGCCGAGGAGCTGCGCATCGTCGCCACCCACGGCGCGGAGCGCGGCTCGCCGACGCCCGGCCGCTGGGGCGTGGAGCGCCAGGCCGATGCCGCGACGCTCTCGGCCGCCGTCGCCGCCGTCGCGCAGGTGACGCTGGTGGACGAGGTGGTGCGCTACATCGTCCGCCTCGTCCGCGCGACGCGGGCCAGCCCGGAGCTGATCATGGGCGCGAGCCCGCGTGCCGCCGTGATGCTGGCGGGCGCGGCACGAGCCGCCGCCGCGCTCGACGGGCGCGACTATGTGGTGCCGGACGATGTCCGCGCACTGGCGCCGGCAGTGCTGCGCCACCGCCTCGCCCTCTCGCCCGCCGCCGAGATCGATGGCCGCCGGCCGGAGGAAGTGGTCGCCACCCTCATCGCCGAAGTCGAAGCGCCGCGGTGACGCCCCGCGCCAGCCTCTACCCGACCGCGCGCGCCGTGCTGCTGATGGCGGCGGGCGTGCCGGCGGCGCTCACGGTCGGCATCGTCTGGCCGCATCTGTGGACGCTGGGTTTCGGGTGGATGTTGTTCGTGATCCTGCTGCTCGGGCTGGACGCGGTGCTGGCGCCTCCGGGGCGGAGGATCGTGGCGAGGCTCGGCATGCCCCGCTCGGCGCCGGTGGGCGGCACGGTGGAGCTGCGGCTGGCGGTCGACGCACCGGCGCGCGTGGAGGCGACGGTCGACATCGATCCGCATCTCACCCCGCTCGGTTCGCTCCGCCCCACGTTGTCACGCGAACGGCCCGAGGCGCGCCTTCCACTGGAGGCGTCACGACGAGGCACCGCGCCGCTCTCCGCGCTCTGGCTGCGCTGGCAGGGGCCGCTCGGCCTCGTCTGGAAGCAACGCCGCGAGCCGCGCGACGAGGCCGTCCTCATCACCCCCGACACCCGCCCCGCGCGCGAGCAGAGCCAGCTCTTCATCCGTCACGCCCAGGCCGGCGAGACGGCCCGGCGCGAGATAGGCACCGGCGCGGAGTTCCAGTCGCTGAAACCCTGGATCGACGGCATGGACCGCCGCGCGATCGACTGGAAGCAATCCGCCCGCCATGCCATGCTGCTCGCCAAGGACTGGCAGATCGAGCGCAACAACCAGATCCTGCTCGCCATCGACGCCGGCCGCGCCATGGCCGAGCCCGTCGGCGGCGTGCCCCGCATCGACCGCGCCGTCTCCGCCGCGCTGCTGGCCGCCTATGTCACGCTGAAGCTCGACGATCGCGTCGGCCTCTTCGCCTATGCCGAGCAGCCGCTGGCGGCGAGCGCGATCGGCCATGGCATCGCCACCTTCCCCGCCATCCAGCGGCTCGCGGCGGGCATCGACTATGGCACGCGCGAGACCAACCACACGCTCGGCCTCACCCGCCTGGCCCAGCGGCTCGACCGGCGGACGCTGATCGTGCTGTTCACCGAGTTCACCGACCCCACCAGCGCCGAGCTGATGGTGAAGGCCTGCGCGCCGCTCCTGAAGCGCCACCTGCTGCTCTTCCTCATCCACCGCGACGAGGAGCTGGAGAGCCTCGCCGCCGCCGAGCCGCTCGCCCCCGAGGACGTCACCCGCGCCGTCGCCGCGCAGGCCTTGCTGAGGGAGCGCGCCATCGTCGCCGCAAGGCTGAGGCGAATGGGCGTGCATGTCGTCGAGGCGGGGCATGAGGGTGGCGGCTCCGCGCTGGTCGAGGCCTATCTGATGCTCAAGCGGCAGAGGCTGCTGTGAACGGCGCGCTTCCCTCCGCCCGCTTCCGGGCCGAGCGCGAGGCCGACTGGCGGCGCCTCGAAGCCCTGCTCGACCGCGCCGAGAAGCGCTCGGCCGCGGCACTCGACGAGGAGGAGCTGCTGGCCCTCCCCACCCTCTATCGCGCCACCATCTCGGCGCTGTCGGTGGCACGCGAGACGTCGCTGGACCGGGCACTGATCGACTATCTGGAGGGGCTCTCCACCCGTGCCTATTTCTTCCTCTACGGCGTGCGCGGGCGGATCGGCCCCCGCATCCTCGCCTTCTTCCGGCAGGACTGGCCGGCCGCGATGAGGGCGCTGTGGCGGGAGACGATCGCCTCCGCGCTGCTGCTGCTGGCGGGGACGATCGCGGGCTATGTGTTGGTCCTTTCCGATCCGGGCTGGTTCCCGGCGATGGTGTCCGGCGACCTCGCGCAAGGGCGCGGACCGGAAGCCACGACCCAGATGCTCCGCGACGTGCTCTACGGCGGAGGCCATGGGCGGCACATGGACGGGCTGGAGATGCTCGCCACCTTCCTCTTCACGCACAACGCGCAGATGGCGCTGCTGTGCTTCGCGCTGGGTTTCCTGCTGGCGGTGCCGAGCACGTTGCTGCTGGTCGCCAACGGGCTGACGCTGGGCGCTTTCCTCGCGCTCTATGCCGGGCGGGGGCTGGCGGGCGACCTGATCGGCTGGCTCTGCGTCCATGGTACCACCGAACTGTTCGCGATCGTGGTGGCGGGCGCGGCGGGCATTCGCATCGGCTGGGCCGCCGCCTTCCCCGGCCGGCTGTCACGGCTCGACAGCATGGCGGATGCGGGCAGGCTCTCGGGCACCGCGATGGCGGGCGTGGTGGTGATGCTGTTCGTGGCGGCGCTGCTCGAAGGCTTCGTGCGGCAGCTCGTGACGGTGGAGGCGCTGCGCTACGTCATCGGGGTGACGATGCTCGGCGTGTGGCTCGCCTATTTCTACGGCACGGCGAGGAAGGCCGCATGAGCCGCCGCCTGCCCGTCGAGGTGAAGCGCGTCCGGATGCTGGTGACGCCGGAGGGGATCAGCCTGCCGCTCGATCTCGCCGATGCCGGGCAGCGTGCGGGCGCCTTCCTGCTCGACCTGCTGATCCTGGGCGGCGTCTTCATCGCCTTCACGCTGCTGATGCTGCTGGCCGGGATGATCGTCGGGAAGGAGGTCGCCTTCCGGGCGGCCTGGACCCTGTGGCTGGCGGGGGCCTTCTTCCTGCGGAACTTTTATTTCACCTGGTTCGAGGCGCGGCCGCGCGGGCGGACGCCGGGCAAGCGCGCACTGGGCCTCAGGGTCATCGCGCGCCATGGCGGACGGCTGACGCTCGACGCCGTGATCGCCCGCAACGCGATGCGCGAGGTGGAGTTCTTCCTGCCGCTCACCTTCCTCGCGATGAGCGGCGGGAAGGATGGACCGGAGGGCTGGGCGATCATCTGCGGCCTGTTGTGGAGCGCGATCTTCCTGTTCATGCCGCTGATGAACCGCGACCGCTTGCGCGCGGGCGATCTGCTGGCCGGCACCTGGGTGATCCGCGCGCCGCGCCGCCCGCTGCTCCCCGAGCTGACCGAACAGGCCGAGGACCTGAGCTTCACCGACGAGGAGCTGGATGCCTACGGCGTCTATGAGCTGGAGACGCTGGAGACCGTTATCCGGCAGGCGCACGCCCCCGCCATCGCCACCGTCACCGCCAGCATCGCCCGCCGCATCCACCGCGAATATTGGAGCGATGAGGGCGGCCCGCGCGATCTCGCCTTCCTTCAGGCCTATTATGCGGGGCTCAGGGGCCGGCTCGAACAGAAGCTCCTCTTCGGCAAGCGCCGCGCCGACAAGCACGCACCCTCCTGAGCGCTCGTTCGTTAAGCCCTTGGGCGGGCCGGGGAAAAAGCCGGAGGACTTCCCATGCCGCAGGGCGACAAGGACAAATATACCGACAAGCAGAAGCGCAAGGCCGAGCATATCGAGGAAGGCTATGAGGATCGCGGCGTCAGCCACAAGGAGGCGGAACGCCGCGCCTGGGCGACCGTGAACAAGGAATCAGGCGGCGGCAACAAGTCCGGCTCGGGCCGCGGCCATCCCGATACGCATGAATCCTCGAAGAAGGGCGGGAAAGCGGGCGGCGAGGCCTCGGCGGCGCGCCCGGCGTCCGAGCGCTCGGCCTCCGCCAGGAAGGCGGCGGAGACGCGCAAACGCCACGCCCACGGCTGAACCCGCCTCGGGATCGACCAAGATCGGCGCGACTCTCTTGCGCTCCTCCGCACGGCTTTTAAGAGCGGGGGCATGACCGTCTCTGTCGACATGGGCACCGCGCCGGATGGCGCGCCCGCCGTCATGGATCTTGAAGAACTGCTCGCCACCCGTCTGCTCGTGCAGGGCAATTCGGGGTCGGGAAAGTCGCATCTGCTGCGCCGCCTGCTCGAAGGCAGCGCGCCGTGGGTGCAGCAGGTGATCGTCGATCCCGAAGGCGACTTCGTCACGCTCTCCGATCGCTACGGCCATGTCGTCGTCGACGGCGGCGCGCACAGCGAGAATGAGCTGAAGCGCCTGGCACTCCGCATCCGCGAGCAGCGCGTCTCGGTGGTGCTGACGCTGGAGAGCCTCGACGTCGAGGGCCAGATGCGCGCGGCGGCGACCTTCATCGGCACGCTGTTCGATGCCCCCCGCGAGCACTGGTTCCCCGCGCTGGTGGTGGTGGACGAGGCGCAGCTCTTCGCCCCGGCCGTCGCGGGCGAGGTGTCGGACGAGGTCCGCCGCCTGTCGCTGGGCGCGATGACCAACCTGATGTGCCGTGGCCGCAAGCGCGGCATGGCGGGCGTGATCGCGACGCAGCGCCTCGCCAAGCTCGCCAAGAATGTGGCGGCCGAAGCCTCCAACTTCCTGATGGGTCGCACCTTCCTCGATATCGACATGGCGCGCGCAGCCGACCTGCTGGGGCTGGAGCGGCGGCAGGCCGAGCAGTTCCGCGATCTGGCGCGCGGCCATTTCATCGCGCTCGGGCCGGCGGTGTCGCGCCGCCCGCTGGCGATCAAGATCGGCGCGGTCGAGACTTCGGCCCGCAGCGCCTCACCGAAGCTGATGCCCCTCCCCAACGCGCCCGACGACGAGGCGCGCGCCGCCCTGTTCGAGCGCCCGGCCGAGCTGGACCTGCCGCTCCCCGCCGCCCCGCCGCCTCCGCCGCGCCCGAGCATGGAGCAGCTCCTCCGCTCGATCGAGGCGCCCGCCGCCTCGCCCACCGAGGAAGCGCGCGGCCGCCCCGAGCCGACCGCCGAGGAGCGCGACGCGGTGGTCGCCGCCTGCCTCGCCGAGATCATCGCCGACGAGGGTGAGAGTTTCCGCCCGGCCGCCGTGCTGTTCCAGGATTTCGGCGTCCGCTGCCGGATGCGCGGCGTGTCGGATTCAGGCCTCGACCTCGCAGCCTTCCGCACGCGCCTGTCGCTCGCCCGCGCCGGCCTCTACGCGGGGATCGGCGAGGACGACCCGATGGCGGATGCCGCCCGCGAAGCCGAGTTGCTGCCCGAGGATGCGCGCGGCGTCTTCCTGCTCATCGCGCGCGCCGCGCTGGAGCGGGCGCCCTGCCCCTCCGACGCGGAGATCGCCCGCGTCTACGGCACGCACTCGACCGGCCGGGCGAAGCGCCTGCTCTCCTTCCTCGAAGGTCAGGGCGCGATCGTGATCCGCATCGATCTGCGCGGCGGGCGGGCGATCGCGCTCCCCACGCTCGGCTGGACCACCGCCATCTCCGAGCGCGCGCCGACGGATGCCTGACTTGGGATCAGTCGAGCTTGCCGCACTCCGGCAGCTTCAGATCCTTGAGGTCGGCGCATTTGCGCACCTGCACGCTGCCGTCCGGCCCGGCATAGATTGCATAGTCGCCCCCCGGCGTGCAGCGCGCCACCCAGGTGCCGAGATTGCCGTAGGGCCCGCGATAACGGCTGTGCGTCAGCCGGCCGCAGCGCTGGTTGTTGTCGGTGATCGCCCGGCGCAGCGCGCCGTCGCGGTCGGCCTGGCCGAGGTTCATGATCTTCTGGTTGAAGGGATTGGCCCAATAGGGCGTCACGGCCATCGCCGGGGCGCTCATCATCAGGGCGAACAATCCGGCCGTCAGGGCGCGCATTTCATCCATCTCCTTCCAGGCGAACCGGCCCTCCTCGAACCCGAGGCACGATTCAGGCGTTCGTTCGCGCAATAGGCCATATCCATCAGGAGGCAACGCACATGAGCAAGGATCAGATCGAAGGTACCGCCAAAAAGGCGCTCGGCGCGGCGCAGGAGGCGATCGGCAAGGTCGCCAATGACGAGCAGCTCGAAGCGCGCGGCGTGCTCAACCAGGCCGTCGGCACCGTTCAGGATGGCTATGGCAAGGTCCGCGACAAGGTGCGCGACCTGATCGACGACGCCCCCGCCACCGCGCGCGACGCGGTCGATACGGGGCGCGACTATGTGCGCCGCGGCTCCTTCGCGGTGTCGCGCACGATGGGCGACAATACGGCGCTGGTGCTGCTTGCCGCCGGTGCGGCGGGCGCGGCGCTCGGCTGGTTCGCGTTCAAGCGCCGGGGGAAGACCAAGACCGAGAAGTGAGCGGCCCCGCCGCCATGGCGATCAAGGTCGCCAGCTACAACATCCGCAAGGCCATCGGCACGGACCGGCTGCGCAAGCCGGAGCGCATCCTGTCCGTGCTGGCCGAACTGGACGCCGACATCGTCTGCCTCCAGGAGGCCGACCGGCGCACCGGCACGCGGCTGAGCGCCATCCCCTTCGACCTGATCGCCCAGCATTCCGCCTATCGCCCCGTCCCCTACGAGATCCGCCCCGGCGGCATGGGCTGGCACGGCAATGCGATCCTGATCCGGCATGACGCCGAAATCCTCGACCATCGCCCGCTCCATCTGCCGGTGCTGGAACCGCGTGGAGCGGTGATGGCGGACATCAGGGTCCGGGGGCAGGCGCTGCGCATCGTCGGGATGCACCTCGATCTCTCGGGCCTGTGGCGGCGCAAGCAGGCGCGCGCAGTGATCCGCCATGTCGAGGCCTGCGACGGCCATCTCCCCGCCGTGCTGATGGGCGATCTCAACGAGTGGAGCCTCGCGGGTGGCTGCCTCAAGGACTTCATGGGGCATTTCACCTTCGCCCCCACCGCGCCGAGCTTCCACGCCCGCCGCCCGATCGCGCGGCTCGACCGCATCATGACAACGCCCGATCTGGCCGTGATCGATGCCGGCACGCACCACTCGCCGCTCGCGATGCGAGCGTCGGACCATCTCCCCATCTGGGCGACGATCCGGCCGCGCTGATCTTTCCTCAATAGTGCTTGGAATAGCGCAGCGTCACCGCCGGCCCCGTCGCCCCGCCCGCCTGACTGAGCAGGCTCAGCGCGCGGGAGAGCGCGATGGTGAGCTGGGTCTGGGTGAAGCCCTTGGTGTCCGTGATCACCTCCACATAGATGTTGTTGGAGATGTACTTGCCCGCCGCGAGCGAGGTGCCGCGGCCGGTCGATTCGTCCGCCCCCAGCACGCGCAGCCGGTCGAGCCCCGACGCCCCGCGCAGCTTGCCGAGCGGGTTCATGCCGCCGCCCGACCCGCGCAGCGAGTTGAGCGCGGCAGCGAGCTGCAACGCCTGCATTGGCGACAGCGACGTCACCGACGAGCCGAAGAGCAGCCGTGACAGCACCTCGTCCTGCGGCAGGGCCGGCGTGGAGGTGAAGGTGATCTGCGGATGCGTGGCCGTGCCGCCGATGTTGATCGTCGCGGTGACGCCCTCGACCGAGGTGTCGGCGGTGATGTCGAGATCGGGGTCCAGCATCGGGCCGTTGAATTCCACCCTGCTGCTGTTCTCCAGATCGAGCCTGCGCCCGGCGAAGCTGTAGGTGCCGCGCACCACCTGAAGCTGGCCGACCACGGTCGGCGCGCCCGTGGTGCCACCGATCCGCATCTTGGTGCTCCATTCGGATTCGAGCCCCATGCCCGACACATAGATGCGGTTGTCGGCGCGGACGCGGATGGCGAGCTTCCAGTTGCTCGGCGCCGGGCCGGCGGCGGCGGTCGCCTCGGGTGGCGGCGCGCCCTTGCGATGCACGCCGGTGAGGTCGCTCACCTGCGCGGCATCGTTGCGGACGATCTGGTAGCGCGCGTCCTGGATGTTGAGGTCACCCTTGATGAGCCCGCCCGCCGCCTTCGAATTGGTGACCGAGACGGTGCCCGACACGGTGGCGCCTAGCGAATCCGAGTGCGCGAGCTGCGCGTGGTCCAGCGTCGCGGTCATGTCGATCGGGAAGCCGCCCGCCGCATCGATGCCGACCGTGCCCGAGGCCTGGATCGTCCCCGACCCTGCCTTGCCGGTGAAGCGGTTGAGCTGGAACTGCGATTGGGTGAAGCGCCCGTCGAGGACGATGCCGGTGATCGTCGTGCCGGTCGATTCATTCTCGTAACGGAGCTGGTTGGCGCGGACGACACCGGTCAACTGCGGCGCATCGACACGACCCGAGAAGTCGGCGCCCACCGCGATCGGCCCGGCGACGGTCTGCCCGCCGATGCCGGTCAGCGTCCACAGCACCTCGGCCGGGCCGTTATAGCGGATGCCGCCGGTCAGCGGCGCCTTCATCAGCCCCGCGAAACCTTCACCCTGCGGCGCTGCGACCCGCGCCTGTATCCGGCCGATGGTCGTGCCCCCGCGCCGGATCAGCGCATTGAACGCCCCACCGCCCTCGCCCAGCGTGCCGAGCATGGCGATGTCCACCGGATCGGAGACGACGAGCGCGCCCGTCCGCCGGAAATTGGCGATGTCCACCCGCGCCCGCGCCTCGGGAATGGCCGAGCCGTGGAGCGTCACGTCCACCGTGCCCGTCGCCTGCCCGCTCACCCCGAGCGAGGGCGCGAAGGCCTGCGCGATGCCGATGTCGATGCCGTTCAGCTTGGCGTGGACCGTGCTGGTGGCTCCGTAACGGCCGGTCAGCTCGACATTGCCCTGCGGCAGCACGATCGTCGCGGGCTGGAGCACATAGTCGTGCCCCTGAAGCAGCACGACCGCCGGCTGCGCGAGGTGGAAGGCGATGCCGTTCGCCGAGCCCTTGAGATTGGCGAGGATACGCTCGGGCGTGAAGGCGGCCTGGCCTGAGAGGTCGAACGGCACCCCGCTCGATCCGGACGCGATCAGCGCTGCCCGGCCGCGACCGGCGTTATAGTCGATCGTGGCGCGCGCCGAGCGCACCAGCAGCGTGCCCGTCCGCACGTCCACCAGCGCCACCGATCCGTTGAAGGACGGCCCCTCCTTGCGCATCACCAGCGCGCCCCGCACCAGACCCGAGCCGATGGTGACCGGCGGCGTGCCCGGCAGCTTGGCTCCGTTGGCGGTGATGTTGAGGTCCGCCTTCTGATCCGCGCCCGCCGCCGCGAGCTGGATCTGCCCGCCCAGCCCCGAGCCCGACACATGCAAGGCGCCAGCGAACGGACCGCTGGCGGTCTGCACAATGCTGCCCTGCACGCCGATCCCGGCGACGAGGAGCTGATGGACGTCGATCGCCAACGGCCCCTTGCCGTTGCGGATCAGCACGTCGGCGGTGAAGGGGCCATAATTGGAGCCGCCCCTGGCCTTCACCTGATAGCCGGCCTGCGTGCCCGTCAGCACCGCCTCCAGATCGACCAGCCCGACGCCCACGCCCGGACGCGGCGCCTTCAGCACCACTACCGGCCTGGCGAGGCTGCCGCTCGCGACGAGGCTCGCCGGGCCATAGGTGCGCGACCACGCCTCCGCCCGGAAACGGAGGCCGCCATTGCCGAGATTGTACGCTCCCTCGCCGCTCAGGATGCGGAGATCAGGCGCATTCATGCGGAGATTGGAGAGCGTCGCGCCCGCCTTCGGATCATAGCCCACATCGGCCGTCACCACGGCATTGCCGCCGAGCTGTGTCGCAAGGCTGGCATTGGTGATCCGCTTGGTCTCGACGCGGACATGGCCCTTGATGGCGAAGCCGTTGGCCACGCCGGGGACGAGCCTGGCGTCGGTGACGAGATTGATACGGCCGAGGCCGTTCACGTCGTAATCGTTCACCCGGCCCTTGAGCGCGCCGGTATATTTGCCCGTCGCCGTGTCGGCGAGGATCAGCGCGGTGGCGTCGATCCGGTCCGAGCGCAGGTGGAGATTGTCGGAGAAAACCTGCCCCTTGGCATAGGCGATGTCGCCATCCACCCTGAGCCCCGTGACGAGCCCTCCGGCGGCCGCGTTCAGCCCCGTCACCTTCCGCGCGGAGGCATGGATGGGCACGATGATCTTGTCGGCGCTGACGGTGGCATTGCCCTCCGCGACCAGTCCCTCGACGCCCGTGGTGCCGAAGGCGATGGCGTCGGCCGAAGCCTTGTAGGCGATGGCCGGCTTCATGAAGGCGCCGTCCAGCACCGCCGAGATCGCGACATTCCGGCCCGTGAGGTTGGGCGCGATCACGCCGGGCGTCAGCAGGCGCGCGTCGAGATGGACATTGCCGAAGCGGCTGGCCGCGAAGTCGAACAGCCCCTGCGCCCGCGCGGTGAAGGCGGCCGAAGAGAGCTGGACCGTCGTATCCGCCTTGCGCTGGTCGAGTGTGGCGGCCGCGTCGATATGGACAGCGGGCGAGGTCAGCCGCGCCGCCGCACCCGTCAGCATGATCGCCGGCCGCACGTCGCCGAGCGCGCGGAAGCGGCCGTTCTGGCCGGTCAGCGCCACGTCCATCAGCGGCTGCCCGCCGAGCACCGCCCGTGCGCGACCCTTCCAGAGCGTCCAGTCGCCCTGCCCGCCGATGGTGAGATCGAGCGGTTTGCCGAGCTTCGCATAGCTGTCCACCAGCCCGCCCGCGGGCGCGGCCAGCTTCACGTCGACGAGCAGCCGGTCCTTGTCCGGCACGGCGTCGATATGGAGGCGCAGCCTGTCGCCGCCCGCCACGCCCGGCCCGGTCAGCGCGTCCGCATTGACCGCGAGCTGGGCACGCCGATCCGCGATCACGGCATTGCCCTCGATGCGGACGATGTGGCGGCGGCCCGTCACCGGTGCCTCCAGCAGGAAGCGGTCGATGCGCAGATGGCCGAGCGTCAGGTCGATGTCCGGGATGGTCGGCGCGTTGGGCTCGCTCGGCACGGGCTTGAGCGAGGGGTTGCGGAGCATCCGGACCTCGCCCGCCGTCACGCTGTCGAGATCGATCTTCGAGTGGAGATAGGCGAAGGGATGCCAGTCGATCGCGACCTCGGGCGAGGTCAGGAACACGCCGTTCTGATCGCGCACCTCCAGCCCGTGGAGGATCATGTGGCTGTAGATCGAGCCCTCGATCTGCCGCACGCGGATGTTGATGCCCGACTGCGTGGTGTAGCCCGCGAGCTGGCCCGCAATGAAGCGCTTGCCCGGCCCGGTGTTGAACCCGACGATCAGCGCCAGCAGCAGCGCCGCCAGTCCCGCCACCACGATCGCCGTCCACTTGGCGATCCGCGTCCAGAGCGGCTTGCGCTCGATCACAACGACGGTTTCTGGCTCCTCCGCCATCAGAAGGCCTGCCCGATCGAGATGTAGAGCGCGATCTTGGATTCCCCCGGCTGGCGGTTGATCGGGGTCGCGACGTCCACGCGCAGCGGCCCGAAATTGGTGTAGTAGCGCCCGCCGATACCCGCGCCGTAGCGCAGGTGGCTGATGCCGGGCGTGGAGGTCTGCCCCAGCCGGCCGGCGTCGAAGAAGGGCACGATGCCGAAATTGCCGAAGCGATAGCGCGCCTCGACCGCCAGTTCCGTGGAGGAGAGGCCGCCGGTCGGGTTGTTCTGCGCGTCCTTGGGGCCAAGCTCCTGATAGCCGAAGCCGCGCACCGATCCGCCGCCGCCCACATAGATGCGCCGCGACGGCGCAATGTCGTCGAGGCTGGCGCCCTGGATCGAGCTCATCAGCGCGCGGCCCGCCAGCACGATCGACTTGCCGATCGGGAGATAGCCCGTCGCCTGCCCCGTCATCCGCGCATAGCCCTTGAAGCCCTTGCGGATCGACGCCTCGGGGCTGATGCGCGCAAGCAGGCGATAGCCCTTGGTGGGGTTGAGCAGATCGTCGGAGCGATCATACAGCACCTGCCCCGGCAGCGCGGCGATCAGATAGTTGCGGCGCGGGCGATCACCGGTCGGGTCCAGCGCCGCGCCCTTTTCGTTGGTGCCGATGATCTGCGCGCCGATCGTCCAGGTCCAGCGCTTCTGCCAGATCGGCGTGCTCTGCCGCGACCAGTTGACGCCGACGTTCAGCGTCTTGGCGTTGTAGGCGTCGTAGTTGGAATGATCGAAGCCGCCGGAGATCGCGAAGGTCCGGTCGCGCTGCCCCGCATTGGAGCGCGCGAAGGAGGCGTTCAGCCCCTGCTCCAGCGTGCCGCCGATCAGCCCGATCGTGAGCGCACCTTCGGGCGCCCAGATGTTGCGGTGGGTCCAGCTCACCTCGCCCTTGATGCCCTCGCCCGTGCCATAGCCCGCCGAGCCCGAGAGCGTCCGCCACGGACCTTTCCGCTGCGTCACCATCAGGTCGACGATCTCGCTGCCGTCGGCTGCCTGCGTGTGCGTGTCGACCGGCTCGACCGCGACCGTCGAGAAGATGCCCGTCGCCACCAGCGCCTGCCGCAGGTCGTCGGCCTTGCGGCTGTCATAGGGATCGCCCCGCTTGAAGCGCGGGAAGACGTTCAGATGCTCGACCGAGAACATCGTCTTGGGATCGACGGGCTTCTGCGGTTTCTGCGGCTTGGCCTTCTTGCCCTTCTTCCGCGGATTGAGGCCGCCCGTGCCCTTGGCGATCTTGGTCTGGAGCCCGCCGAAGCTGGAGCGCGGGCCAGCATCGAGGGGCAGGCTGTAGTCGCCGGTATGGCTCTGATCGTCGAGCAGGATGTCCCGCTGGCCGACCTTGGCGAAGGGATAGCCCTGCTGCGGCAGCGCCAGCGCGACCTGCGCTTCGCCACCCTCCACTTGCACGGCGCGGATCGGCGCGCCCGTCTGGAGCGGCAGCGCCTTGCGGGCGATCGCGGTCGGCTCGGGCGGCGCGCCGGTGACGGCGATCTGCCCGAAACCATAGCGCGGCCCCGGCGTCACGCTGATCGTCGCCGCCACCTGCCCCGGCTGGTTGGGCACGGGCAGCACCGTCGAGGAGGCGACGCCGTCATAATAGCCCTCGGAGCGGAGCAGGCGCTCGGCCAGCGCCACGTCGTCGCGCGCACGCGCCTGCACCTGCGCGCTGTTCGCGGCCTTGTGCTTGCCGGCGTCGAGTTCGGAGACGCTGCGGAACTCATCCTCCAGACCGAGCTTCGAGAGCCCCTCCACCTTCACCGAGTAGCGGATACGCGCCTCCTCGGCGGACGGCACCTTGGCCTTGCCGAGATCGGGCGTCGGATCGAAGCCGGCGAGCGGCGGCAGCGGCTGGGCGAGATCGGTCTCCGCCGGCGGCGCGACCGAGGGCTCGGCAGGCGCGGCGGCGGCAGGAGCAGGCGGCGGCGCGACGCTGTCGAGCGGCGGCAGCGCGGCGTCGAAGGCCGCATCCCCGGCCGGGTCGACCGCCTGCGTCGGCGCGTTATTCGATGAAGCGGGCGGCTGCGCCCAGCCCGGCGTCGCCAGCGACAGCGCGAAGACCAGCGCGATCAACCGCGATGGAGCATGGGCGGCACCACGGGCGGAGGCATGACGCCACGCTCGGTCCGTCCACGATGATCCCACGCCCAACCCCCTCAAAACGCCTCGCAACTTGCGATGCCACTCGGCAAACGCCAGATTTTCACCCCGGTTCCCCCGTCGAATGCACTGTCTGCAAGCCGAGGGGAAGCCCGTCCGGAGGTCCGCACGGCAGATCGCACCCCCTCGCGATCAGCTTGCGGGCTTGGGTTCGCCCTCCGTCTTTTCCGGCTCGGCCACGACGCGGCTGCGCTCCGCTTCCCGCCACAGCAACACGCCGCCTGCCGCAACCAGCGCCAGCCCGATCGGCCGGCGCCCGCGCTTCAGCATCAGCGAGGCGCCGGTGGTGAGGAGCGCGGTGCTGATCACCCCCGCCGGCATCACGCCCACGCGACGCTGCGCGGCCCCGATCAGCATCGACTTGGCAAACGTGCGCAGCATCTTTCGTCTCCCGTCGGGCGTTGCGGACGAGGCTTGCGTCCACCCGATGGTCGGGCGCAATAAGAATCGAGCAGGAAGCAGCCCAGCCATGCACACCGCCGTCCTTCATTATCTCGATCCCTTCGTCGACAAGATCGAAACCCGCGATCGCCTGACCGAGGAGGAGAGGGAAGCGCTCTACGCGCTCCCGCAGAAGCTGGTGCGCACCGCCGCGCGCAGCCGGATCGTGGAGGAAGGCGAGCGGCCGACGCATTGCTGCATGGTGCTGGAAGGCATCGTCTACCGCTCCAAGCTGACGGCGAGCGGGCAGCGGCAGATCATGTCCTTCCATGTGCCCGGCGACATGGTCGACCTGCATACCATCCTCTTCAAGGTGGCGGACCACACGATCGAGACGGTGCGCAGCGCCGCCGTGGTGCTGGTGCCGCACGGCGCGGTCCTGAGGGCGGCGGAGGAATATCCCGCCCTCGCCCGCGCCTTCTGGTACGACACGCTGCTCGACACTTCGATCCATCGCGAGACGCTGCTCAACGTCGGCCGGCGCGATGCGCGCACCCGCACGGCGCACCTGCTCTGCGAGCTGGCGGTGCGGCTGAAGCGGGTGGGTCTCGTCAATGGAGGCCGCTTCGAGCTGCCCCTCACCCAGATCGATCTCGCGGACGCGCTGGGGGTGACGCCGATCCACATGAACCGCGTCCTCGCCCGTTTCCGCAAGGAGGGACTGATCGTGGTCAGCGGCCGGTCGGTGACCATACCGGACTGGAAGGCGCTGGTCGCGATCGGCGAGTTCGACGCGACCTACCTCCACCTCGAAGGGCCGAGCGACCTCCATCTGTGAGGCAGGCCGGCTCGGGGGATCGGGCGGGGATGACGTCCAGCCCGGACTGAACCATATTCCGGGCATGTCCGCGTCCCGTATCCGCGTGATCGATCTGGAGACGACAGGCCCCCGCCCGCCGGCCCACGGCGTCTGCGAGATCGGCTGGCAGGATGTCGTGCAGGGTGCGGACGGGCGCTGGATCGTCAATGGGGAGCGGGGCCAGCGGCTGGTTCATCCCGGCCGACTGATCCCGCCCGTCACCATGGCGATCCATCACATCATCGACGCCGACGTGGCGGATGCGCCGCTCTGGCCCCAGGTCGCGCCGTCGATCCTGCGGCCGGAAGACGGCGCGCTCGCGCTGGCCGCGCACCATGCCGCCTTCGAGCAACGCTTCTGCACGCCTGCGCTCACCGGCGGCGCGCGGTGGATCTGCACCTGGAAATGCGCGCTCAGGCTGTGGCCGGGCTCGCCCAGCTTCTCCAATCAGGTGTTGCGCTACTGGCGGATGCCGGCGGGGCTGGACCGCGCCCTCGGCCTGCCCGCCCACCGCGCCCTGCCCGACGCCTATGTGACGGCGCACCATCTGCGCGACATGCTCAATCAGGCGTCCGTCGCCCAGTTGCTGGCGTGGAGCGCCGAGCCCGGCCTGCTGCCGCGCGTGCCGGCGGGCGCGCACCGCGGGCAGCACTGGCCGGAGCTGGATCTCGACACGCTCCATCGCCTCGCCGCCGATCGCGACGAGGATGTCCGCTTCACCGCGCGGACCGAGTTGAAGCGGCGCGGCGAGAATGGCCCGCCCGAGCCGCCCCCGCCGCCACAGGGCACGCTCTTCTAGCTCAATCCTCGCCGGGCGCCGCGTTGCCGGCGGCCGCGAGCGCCGTCATGTTGACGATGCCGCGCGCGGTGGCGCTGGCGGTCAGCACATGGATCGGCTTCGACATGCCGAGCAGCATCGGCCCCACCTGAAGCGCGTTGGTGGCCGCCGACAGCAGCGTGAAGGCGATGTTCGCCGCATCGAGATTGGGCATGACCAGCAGGTTCGCGCCGTTGGTCAGGCTGCTCGACGTCACCATCAGATCGCGCAGCGCCGGGATCAGCGCGGCATCGGCGTGCATCTCGCCGTCGATCTCCAGCTCGGGCGCATCCTCGCGCACCAGCGCCAGCGCCTCGCGCATCTTGCGCGCGCTCGGCGAGTTGGAGGCGCCGAAATTGCTGTGGCTGAGAAGAGCCGCGCGCGGCGTGATGCCGAAGCGGCGGATCGCGTCGGCCGCGAGCACGGTCATCTCGGCCACCTCCTCGGCGGTCGGGTCGACGTTCATGTGCGTGTCGCAGAAGAACAAAGTCCGCTCGCCCAGGATCAGCGCCGAGAGCGCATAGACACGCTGGAGCCCCGGCAGGCGGGGGATGATCGGCAGCACGTCGGCGGTCTGCTGCCACCAGTCGGCCGCACCGCCACAAAGCGCCGCGCCCACCATGCCGCGCTGGAGCAGCATGGCGGCGGTCAGCGCCGGACGCCCCCGCATCCGGTAGCGCGCCGCACCGGGGGTGACGCCGCGACGGTCGACGATCTTCTGATAGCCATCGGTCAGCGGGGCGAGCACTTCCTCGTCGGCGAAGGGATCGACGATCTCGACATCCTGCCCCACCGCCATGCGCAAGCCGAGGCCGCTGATCTTGGACTTGATGACATCCCGTCGGCCGATCAGCACCGGGCGCGCCAGCCGCTCGTCGACCACCACCTGCGCGGCACGGAGCACGCGCTCGTCCTCGCCCTCGGCATAGGCCACGCGGGTCTGGGCGGCGCGCGCCTTCTCGAACACCGGGTGCATGAGCTGGCCCGAGCGATAGGCGAAGCGCTGGAGCTGCTGCTCATAGGCGACGAAATCCTCGATCGGATGGCGCGCCACGCCGGTCGCCATCGCGGCCTTGGCCACCGCCGGCGCGATCAGCAGCGCGAGGCGCGGATCGAAGGGCTTGGGGATGATATAATCCTGCCCGAACACCAGCGCCGCGCCGCCATAGGCGCGCGCCACCACCTCGTCCGGCTCGATCCGCGCGAGTTCGGCGATCGCCTCGACGCAGGCCAGCTCCATCTCGGCGTTGATCGTCGTCGCGCCGCAATCGAGCGCGCCCCGGAAGATGTACGGGAAGCAGAGCACGTTGTTGACCTGGTTCGGATAGTCCGACCGGCCGGTCGCCATGATCGCGTCGGGACGCACCTGCTGCACGATCTCGGGCCGCACCTCGGGCTCGGGATTGGCGAGTGCGAGGATCAGCGGCTTCTCGGCGAGCAGCGGCAGCCACTCTTCCTTGAGCACGCGCGGCGCGGAGAGGCCGAGGAACACGTCGGCACCCGCGATCACGTCGCCCAGCGTGCGCGCGTTGGTCTCGCGCGCGAAGGGCTCCAACTCAGGGGTCAGGCCCTCGCGGCCCTTGTAGACGACGCCCTTGATGTCGGTGAGCGTCACATTGTCCTGCGGCAGGCCCATCGCGATCAGCAGGCGCACGCAGGCCATCGCCGCAGCACCCGCGCCCGACGTCACCACCTTCACCTCGGAGAGATGCTTGCCCTGAAGCAGCAGGCCGTTGCGCACCGCCGCCGCGCAGACGATCGCGGTGCCGTGCTGGTCGTCGTGGAAGACGGGGATGTTCATCCGCTCGCGCAGCTTCGCCTCGATCTCGAAGCATTCCGGCGCCTTGATGTCCTCGAGGTTGATCGCGCCGAAGGTCGGCTCCAGGGCTGCGACCACCTCGACGAACTTGTCCGGGTCGGTGGCGTCGACCTCGATGTCGAACACGTCGATGCCGGCGAATTTCTTGAAGAGGACGGCCTTGCCCTCCATCACCGGCTTGGACGCCAGCGCGCCGATATTGCCGAGGCCCAGCACCGCCGTGCCGTTGGAGATCACCGCCACCAGATTGCCGCGCGCTGTATAGTCGCGCGCCAGATCGGGGTTCGCCGCGATGTCGAGACAGGGCGCCGCCACGCCGGGCGAATAAGCGAGCGCGAGGTCGCGCTGCGTTTCCATCCGCTTGGTGGGCTCGATGGAGAGCTTACCGGGGCGCGGCTCGCGGTGATAGTTGAGCGCGGCCTGCCGAAGCGCGTCGTCCATGTCGTCTCCTCGTTCGAGTCAAACCAGCCCATAGCGTTCGCACGGCGGGGGGTGAACCCGCTTGTCGCTTCTTCGCATGAAGGGGTGGCGGCGGGCGGGCGGCCTCCCCATGTCCGCGGCCTGTTGCTGCGATCAGGGGTGTGTGATGATCGACCTTCACTACTGGACCACGCCGAACGGCCACAAGATCACGCTTTTCCTGGAGGAAGCGGGCCTCCCCTACAGCATCCATCCGGTGAACATCGGCAAGGGCGACCAGTTCGCGCCCGACTTCCTCGCCATCGCGCCCAACAACCGCATCCCCGCGATTGTCGATCATGAGCCGGCCGGCGGCGGCGAGCCCATCTCGTTGTTCGAGAGCGGCGCGATCCTGCTCTATCTCGCCGACAAGACCGGCCGCTTCATTCCGCAAGAGCCGCACGCCCGCGCCGAGGTGCTGCAATGGCTGTTCTGGCAGATGGGCGGGCTTGGGCCGATGGCGGGGCAGAACCACCACTTCACCCAA
This sequence comes from Sphingomonas sp. PR090111-T3T-6A, assembly GCF_000383095.1. Lineage (GTDB taxonomy): Bacteria > Pseudomonadota > Alphaproteobacteria > Sphingomonadales > Sphingomonadaceae > Solisphingomonas. The sequence continues at coordinate 356,326 of NZ_AORL01000010.1, read as the reverse complement.
TATGCGCCCGAGACGATCCCCTACGCCATCGACCGCTACGTCCGCGAGACGGCGCGGCTCTACGGCGTGATGGACAAGAGGCTGGCCGACCGCCCCTTCCTCGCCGGCGAGGGCTATTCGATCGCGGACATGGCCAGCTATCCGTGGATCGTCCCGCACGAGCGCCAGCGGCAGGATCTCGCCGACTTCCCCAACCTGAAGCGCTGGTTCGAGGCGATCGCCGAGCGCCCGGCCACCAAGCGCGCCTACGCATTGGCCGACACGATCAACACCGCGCCCTCGGTCAGCGACGAGGAATCGCGCCGCATCCTGTTCGGACAGGGCGCGCGCTGATCCTCAGGGCTGCTGGGACTTGCGGATCGCGGCGGCCCGCGCGGCTTCCGCGCCGTTGGTGATGTCCGCCTGGTTCCAGCCGCCGCCCAGCGCCTGGATGAGCGCGACCGCCGCGTTCTGCCGGTCAAGCTGCCCCTGAATCAGCGCGCGGCGGGCGGAAAGCGCCGTCGCCTGCGCGCTTACCACGTCGGTGTAGACGATGATGCCTGCACGATACTGGTCGCGGATCGAGGCCTCGCTCTTGTCGGCAGCCACCGACGCGGCGCGGAGCAACACCTCCTGCCGCGCCAGCACCTGCTCGGCGACCAGATTGTCCTGCACGTCCTGGAAGGCGGTGAGCGCCACCTGCCGGTAGTTCGCGACCGCGCCCTCATAGGCCGCGCGCGCCTGCTGCACGCGGGCCGAGCGCGCGCCGAAATCGAGGATTGTCTCGCTCACCTGCGCGCCCAGCGACCACAGCAGCGCCGACGACGCGAACAGCCCCGACAGCGAGCCATTGTTGAACCCGCCATTGCCCGACAGGCCGAGGGTCGGGAAGAAAGCGGCCTTCTCCACCCCGATCTCGGCATTGGCGGCGGCGACCTGCCGCTCCGCCGAGGCGACGTCCGGGCGGCGCTCCAGTAGCGTCGAGGGCAGCACCGCCGGCACGTCGGGCGTCACCGGCGTCCACGCGCCCGCCAGCGTGGGGAGCGTGAAGCTCGCCGGGTTCTCGCCGACCAGCACGGCGATCGCATCCTCAAACTGGGCGCGGGTGCGCTTCTCGCCTTCGAGGTCGGACTGGGCGGAGGCGAGCTGGGACTGGCCCTGGAATACGTCGGTATGCGGCGCGATGCCGGCATTGTAGCGGTTGGTCGCGATCTGGAGCGAGCGCTGATAGGCCTCGACCGTCGCGGTCAGGCTCGCGATCTGGGCGTCGGCGGCACGCAGGCTGAGATAGTCGGTGGCCAGCTCGCCATGCAGCGCGAGCCGCGCCGAGGCGAGGTCCGCCAGCCGTGCCTGCTCCGTCGCGTGCGCGTTGGAGACGGTGTTGCCGATCTTGCCGAACAGGTCCGGCTGCCAGCTTCCGCCGAGCGACACGGTGTAGTTGTTCGATACCCGCGCGCCCGAGGAGCTGACGCCCCCCGTCACGATGCTGCGCGAGCCGCCCGAGACGGTGTGGGTCACGGCGCCGTTGGCGGTGATGGTCGGGAACAGGCTCGCCCGCGCCTCGCGGGTGGCGGCGCGCGCTTGGCGATAGGTCGCGGCGGCCTGCGCCAGCGTCTGGTTGTGCGCGTCGGCACGGGAGACGAGATCGGTCAGCGTCGCGTCGTTGAAGCCGATCCACCAGTCGCCACGCGGGGCCCCGTCGGCGGGGGCTGCGGGCTGCCAGCCCTCGACCGGCTTCCAGTCGGCCGGCAGCTTCACGACAGGCCGCGCATAATGCGGCGCGAAGGAGCAGCCGGCGAGCGCGGCGATCAGGACAACGGAGAAGGCTTTACGGATCATGCGGGCAGCTCACGCAGGCGTCGCCGCCGGTCGCGCCGCTGGCGGCGGCGCTCGGCGAGGCGATCGAGGCAGACATAGACGACGGGCGTCGTGATGAGGGTGAGGATCTGGCTCGCGACCAGACCGCCGACGATGGCGACGCCGAGCGGGCGGCGCAGCTCCGCCCCCTCGCCGAAGCCGATCGCCAGAGGCAGCGCGCCGAGCGCGGCGGCCAGCGTCGTCATCAGGATCGGGCGGAAGCGCAAAAGCGACGCCTCGCGGGCGGCCTGCTCGGCGGTGAGCCCGCGCGAGCGCTGCGCCTCCAGCGCGAAGTCGATGATGAGGATCGCATTCTTCTTCACGATGCCGAGCAGCAGGAACACGCCGATCAGCGCGATGATCGAGAAATCCATCCCGAACATCATCAGCGCCAGCACCGCCCCCACGCCCGCCGCCGGCAGCGTCGACAGCACGGTGATCGGGTGCACGAGATTCTCGTAGAGCATCCCCAGCACGATATAGATCGTCACCAGCGCGGCGAGGATCAGCAGCGGCTGCGATCCCTGCTGCTGCTTGTAGGTGAGCGCCGCGCCCGCGAAGGTGCCGTGGACGTTGTTCGGCAAGGCGATCTGGGCCGATGCGGCGTCGATGGCGGTTTCGGCATCCGACAGCGCCTTGCCGGGAGCGAGATCGAAGGAGATGGTGGCCGCCACCTCGGTGCCCTGATGGTTGACGCTCGCGGCCGTCGGCGCCTGCCCGAAGGTCGAGATGGCCGGCAGCGGCACCATGTTGCGGAAGCTCGAACTCAGCGCCGAACCCGTCGAAGGATCGCGCAGCGCCGGGTTGGTGGGCACCGAGGCGGTCGCCGTCTGGCCGGACTGGGCCGAGGTGGCGCTCGCCCCCACGGCCGTCCCCTGCGCCGAGAGGCCCGCCGACAGGCTGTTGCCGATCCCGCCTGCGCTGCCCGTCGTGGCGTTGACGCCCGTGCTGGGCGCCGCGGCCGCACCGGCGGGCACGCGCACGTCGGGCAGGTTCTGCGGTCCGGTGGTGGCGCGCTGATCCCAGCCGAGGATCACGCTGTACTGGTTGATGTCCTCGTAGATGGTCGCGACGTTGCGCTGGCCGAAGGCGTCGTAGAGCGCATTGTCCACGTCGCGTGGGCTGATGCCGACGCGCGAGGCGGCGTCCTTGTCGATGGTGACGAAGCTCTCGACGCCATTCTCGGCGAGATCGCTGTCGACATTCTGGAGGACCGGGCTGTCCTGCATCGCCGTGGTCAGCTTCTGCGCCCATTTCCGAAGGTCGGCGCTGCTGTCGGCCATCAGCGTGTACTGATAGGTCGAATTGCCCTGCCGCCCACCTATGCGCAGGTCCTGCACGGGCGAGAGGAACAGGCGGATGCCCTGCACCGGCTGCAACTTGCGCTGGAGCCGCTGGATCACGTCGGTGCTGGCAAGGCCGTGACGCTGGCTCTGGGGTTTGAGCGCGATCATGATGAAGGCGCCGCCGGCACGGCTGCCGCCGGTGAAGCCGACGACGCTCTGCACCGCACGATCGCTTTTGATGATGCCGACGATCTGCTGGAGCTTGGTCTGCATCGACTGGAAGGACACGCTCTCGTCGGCGCGCACGCCCGCCATGACGAGCGGGCTCTCCTGTTGCGGGAAGAAGCCCTTGGGCACCACGACATAGAGGTAGAAGGTAAGCCCGATCACCGCGGCGAGCAGCAGGATCACCAGCGGCTTCATCGCCAGCGCCCAGTCGAGCGCCGCCGCATAGCCGCGCTCGATCCGCTGATAACCACGCTCCAGCACACGCCCGACGCGGCCCTCGCGGCGCCCCTCGCCCGGCTCGCCCGAGCGCAGGAACCAGGCGCAGAGCATCGGCGTCATGGTGAGCGACAGCACCAGCGAGATCATCACCGCCACCGACAGCGTCACCGCGAACTCGCGGAACAGGCGGCCGACGATGCCGCCCATGAACAGCAGCGGGATGAACACCGCCACGAGGCTGATCGAGATCGACAGCACGGTGAAGCCCACCTCCGACGCGCCCTTCAGCGCCGCGTCGAAGCGGTTCATCCCCTGCTCCAGATGGCGCGTCGTGTTCTCCAGCACGACGATCGCGTCATCGACGACGAAGCCCGTCGCCACCGTGATCGCCATCAGCGACAGGTTGTTGAGGCTGAACCCGAGCAGATACATCACGCCGAAGGTGCCGAGCAGCGACACGATCGTCGCCACCGCCGGGATCATCGTCGAGCGCAGGTCGCGCAGGAAGGCGAACACCACGATCACCACGAGGATCAGCGCGATCCACACCGTGATCTCGATCTCGCGGATGGAGGCGCGGATCGAGCTGGTGCGATCGACCGCGACGGCCACCTTGATGTCCGCCGGAAGCTGCGCTTCGAGCGCGGGCAGCTCGGCGCGGATGGCGTCGACCATCTGGATCAGGTTCGCGCCCGGCTGCTGGGTGATGTTGACGATGATCGCGCGCTGGCCGTTGTAGAGGCCCATGGTGCGGGTGTCGGCGACGCTGTCTGTCACGTCGGCGATATCGCCGAGCCGCACCGCCGCGTCGCCACGCCACGCCACGACGAGCGGACGATAGTCCACCGCCTTGCGGCCGGCCGCGTTGGTGTAGATCTGCCAGCTCCGCCCGTCGGCGCCCTGCAGCAGGCCTTTGGGGCGGTTGGCGTTGGCGGCCTCGATCGCGGCGCGGACGTCCTCCATGGCGATGCCGTACTGGCTCAGCCGATAGGGGTTCACCGACACGCGCACCGCCGGCAGCGAGCCGCCGCCCACCTCGACGTCGCCGACACCCGCGATCTGGAGCATGTGCTGCTGCACAATGTTAGAGACGGCATCGTAGATCGCGCCCGGCGTGCGCGTATCGGACGTGAGCGCCAGCGTGACGACCGGCTGGTTGGCCGGGTTCACCTTCCGATAAGTCGGATTTTGCCGCAGCGTCGCGGGCAGGTCGACGCGGCTGGCGTTGATCGCTGCCTGCACCTCGCGCGCGGCGCCGTCGATATTCTTGCCGAGGTTGAACTGGAGCGTGACCCGCGTCGAGCCGAGCGAGCTTTGCGAGGTCATCTCGGTGACGCCCGAGATGGTCGAGAGCCGCCGTTCGAGCGGGGTCGCCACGCTCTGCGCCATCACCTCGGGGCTCGCGCCCGACAGGTTGGCCGACACGCTGATCGTCGGGAAATCCACCTGCGGCAGCGGCGCCACCGGCAGCGAGAAGAAGCCCGCGATCCCGGCCAGCGCCAGGCCGATCGTCAGCAGGATGGTGCCGATCGGCCGCCGGATGAAGGGCGCCGACAGGTTCATGGGGTCGCTTCCGGCCCGATGTCCGGCGACGATTTCACGCCCCAGCCGCGCCGGGCCAGCCGCTGCTGCGCCTTGTCGAAATAGAGATAGACGATCGGCGTCGTGAACACGGTCAGCAGCTGGCTCACCAGCAGGCCGCCGAAGATCGCGATGCCGAGCGGACGGCGCAGCTCCGCCCCCTGCCCCATGCCGACCATCAGCGGGATCGCGGCGAACAGCGCCGCGAGCGTCGTCATCAGGATCGGGCGGAAACGCAGGATCGCCGCCTGCCGGATCGCCTCGCGCGGGGGGAGCCCCTCGTCGCGCTCGGCGGCGATGGCGAAGTCGATCATCATGATCGCGTTCTTCTTCACGATGCCGATCAGCAACACGATGCCGATGATCCCGATGATGTCGAGATCATGCCCCGTCACCCACAGCGCCAGCACCGCACCCACCGCCGCCGACGGCAGCGTGGACAGGATCGTCACCGGATGGATGAAGCTCTCATAGAGCACGCCCAGCACGATATAGACGCAGATCACCGCCGCGAGGATCAGCCAGAGCTGGTTGGTCAGCGACGAGGCGAAGGCCCCCGCCGCGCCGAGGAAGGTGATCGAGATGCCGGGCTTGAGCTGAAGCGCCTTCACCTTCGCCTGAATCGCGCTCGTCGCCGTGCCGAGCGAGACGCCGGGCGCGGTGTCGAAGCCGATGGTCGCCGCCGGGAACTGGCCGACATGGGTAATCTGGAGCGGCGACTTGCCTTCGGTGATCGTCGCCACCGCGTTGAGAGGCGTCGCCCCGCCCTGCGCCGGCAGATGGAGCAGCCCCAGCGACTGCGGATCGGAGAGCAGACCGGGTGCCGCCTCCAGGATCACGCGATACTGGGTCGTTTCAGTGAAGATGGTCGAGACGATGCGTTGCCCGAAGGCGGAATAAAGCGTGTCGTCCACCGACGAGGCAGTGATGTTGAGCCGCGCCGCGGTGTCGCGATCGATATTGATGAAGGCCGCCGCACCCTCCGCGCCCGCATCGGTGGTGACGTTGCGGACCTTGGAGACGGATTGCAGCGCCTTCACGATCCGCTTCGCCTCGGCGTTCACGTCGGCCGTGTTCGAGCCCTGCACCGAGAAGCGATACTGGGTCGGCCCGCTCTCCGCGTCGATCGTCAAATCCTGCGTCGGCTGGAGATAGAGGGTCAGCCCTGGAATCTGGTCCACCGCCTGCTTCAGGCGGCGCATCACGCGCTCCTGGCTGCCGTGGCTTTCCTTGAGGTTGATGAGCATCGTGCCCGAATTGAGCGCGGCATTGTTGGAGCCGTCGACGCCGACGAAGGACGACAGCGACTGGACCGACCTGTCCTGAAGGATCAGGTTCGCCGCCTGCCCCTGCAACTGGGCCATGCGATCATAGGATACGCTGGTGGTGGCGATGATGCGCGCCTGAAGCTGGCCGGTGTCCTGCGTCGGGAAGAGGCCCTTGGGGATGACGAGATAGAGCATCGCCGTCAGCACTAGCGTGGCGATCGCCACCATCAGCGTCGCGAAACGGCGCTCCAGCACGAAGTCGAGGCCCCGCGTGTAATGCTTCTCGACCCAGGTGAAGGCCTCGGCCGAACGCTGGGCGATACGGCTGGGATGCTCGTCCTTGGGCTCCTTGAGCCAGCGGGCCGAGAGCATCGGGGTCAGCGTCAGCGACACCACCGCCGAGATCAGGATGGTGACGGCCAACGTCACCGCGAACTCGCGGAACAGGCGGCCGACGATGTCGCCCATGAACAGCAGCGGGATCAGCACCGCGATCAGCGAGACGGTCAGCGAGATGATCGTGAAGCCGATCTCGCCCGCGCCCTTCAGGGCCGCCTCGAAGGGCTTCATCCCCTCTTCGATGTGGCGCTGGATATTCTCGATCATCACGATCGCGTCGTCGACGACGAAGCCGGTCGCGATGGTGAGCGCCATGAGGGACAGGTTATCGAGGCTGTAGTTCAGCAGATACATCACGCCGAACGTGCCGATCAGCGAGATCGGCACCGCCAGCCCCGCCACCAGCGTCGCGCGCGCCGAGTGGAGGAAGAAGAAGATCACCAGCACCACGAGCACGACCGCCAGCACCAGCTCGAACTCGACATCATGCACCGAGGCGCGGATGCCGGTGGTGCGATCGGCCAGCACCTCGGCATGGAGGCCGGCGGGGAGGCTCTTCAGCAGCTCGGGAAGCTCGGCCTTGATGGCGTCGGTGGTCTGGATGACGTTGGCGCCAGGCTGGCGCTGGACGTTGAGGATGATCGCGGGCGTCTTGCCCGCGAGCGCGCCGAGGCGGGCATTCTCCGCGCCTTCAACGACTTGCGCCACATCCTTGAGGCGGACCGGCGCATTGTTCTGATAGGCGACGATCAGATCCTGATAATCCTGAACCGTCTCCAACTGGTCGTTGGCGTTGATCTGGTAGGATCGGTTCGCGCCGTCGAAGCTGCCCTTGGCGCTGTTCGCGTTGGCATTGTCGATCGCGGTGCGGAGCTGGGCGAGCGACAGGCCGTAGCTCGACAGCGCCTGCGTGTCGGCGCGGATGCGCATCGCCGGCTTCTGCCCGCCCGCCAGCCCGACCAAACCGACGCCCGTGATCTGGCTGATCTTCTGGGCGAGCCGCGTGTCGACGATCGACTGCACCTGCGTCAGCGGGATCGTGTCCGACGTGATCGCGATCGTCATGATCGGCGCGTCGGCCGGGTTGATCTTCGCATAGACCGGCGGCGCGGGGAGATCGGCCGGGAGCAGCGCGGTGGAGGCGTTGATCGCCGCCTGCACCTCCTGCTCGGCCACATCGAGGCCCTCGGTCAGCCCGAACTGGAGCGTGATGACCGACGCGCCGGCCGAGCTGGTCGACGCCATGCGGCTCAGGCCCGGCATCTCGCCGAACTGGCGCTCCAGCGGCGCCGTCACCGTCTGGCTCATCACCTCGGGGCTGCCGCCCGGATAGAGCGTCGTCACCTGGATGGTGGGATAATCCACCTCGGGCAGCGCCGACAGCGACAGGAAGTGGAAGCCGACCAGACCCGCCAGCACGATGGCGAGCATGAACAGGGCCGTGGCGACCGGCCGCAGGATGAAGAGACGCGAAGGGCCCATGGCTCAGATCGTCAGCCGCCGTTTCCGCCGCGACGGCGATGATGGCCGCCGGCACCGTTTCCACGACCCTGCGCGCCGCCCGCTGCGGGCTGATCGCCGGGCAGCGCGACCTTGGCGCCCTCGGTCAGACGGTCGCCGCCGTCGGTGATGGCGATGTCGCCGACCGCGAGGCCGTCGGTGATCTGCACCTTGTCGTTGGCCACGACGCCCGTCTTCACCTTGCGCTCGGTGACGGTGCGGTCAGCCTTGAGCAGCCACACGAAGCTGCCGTCCGGGCCGGAGCGCACCGCCGAGGGCGGCACCGTCACGGCGTTCTTCACCGTGTCGATGGTGAGGCGGACGTTCACGAACTGGCTCGGATAGAGTTGGTTGCCGCTGTTGGCGAAGCGCGCCTTGCCCTTGATCGTGCCGGTCGTCGGATCGACGCGGTTGTCGAGCGTCGAGAAGCGGCCGGTGTCGAGGGTCTGCGTGCGCGTGCTGTCGAGCGCCAGCGCCGGAATCTCCGCGCCCTCAGCCTCGCGCTTGTTGATCGCGGGCCCCTGCTGCTGCGGGATCGCGAACTCGACGTCGATCGGCTGGAGCGTCGTCACGACCGCCACGCCATTGGTGTCGCCCGCGCCGATATAATTGCCGACATCGACCACGCGGATGCCCACGCGGCCCGCCACCGGCGAGACGATCTTCGTATAGCCGAGGTTGATCTCGGCCGCCTGCACCTGCCCCTGATCGACCGCGATCGTCCCTTCGAGCTGGTGGACGAGCGCCGCCTGCGTGTCGCGGTCCTGCCGGGCGATCGAGTCCTGCTGGATCAGGATGTCGTAGCGCTTGAGCTGGACGCGGGCGTTCTCGAGCTGCGCCTTGTCCCGGATCAGCGCGCCCTGCGCCTGGAGGAGCTGCGCGCGATAGGGCCGCGGATCGATGATCGCGAGCGCCTCGCCCTTGCGGACCATCTGGCCTTCGCGGAACAGGATCTCGGTGATCGTGCCCGACACCTGCGGGCGCACCGTGACGGTCGCGGCCGGCGTCACCGTGCCCAGCGCCTCGGCCTGTATCGGCAGGTCGGCCAGCGTCGCCTTGGCGGTGCCGACCGTCGTCGGCTGGTTCATGCCGCCCCGGCCTCCGCCGAAGCGTCCCCCGCCACCGCCAGCGCCGCGATGACGGCCCGCGCCGGCGCCGGGGCCCTGCCCCGACGAGGAGGAATGCGACAGATACCAGGCCAGCCCGATCAGCAGCGCGAGACCGATCAGACCACCGATCCAGCTCAGCATTTTACCCCGCCCGCCCAGCCGGCGCGGCTCCTCGTCGGCCCAGCGCATCGGCTCGGGCCGCGCGGCCGAGGGGTCGGCGGAAGGGGGCAGATCGTCGTGGCTCATGATGGTTCCGCTATTCTTGCACGCTGAGGCGGTAACGGCGTTCAGATGCAGCAATATGTCAAGCATGCAATCTCGTTCCGCTCCACAATCGAGAGCGGAAACAACCCTCGGGCACAGAGGGACTTTCTCCGGCGGAAGGTGGTTACAATCGGGTGACGCGACGCCTATGTAGCCCCCGTCCCGGTAACGCCCGCATCCAGACGAGCGGCTTCCGACAAGGAGAGGCCCCGTCCCAGAACGGAAAGCCCGACCATGTCCGCGTCTTCTCCTGTCATCATCCCGGAGCCTCGCCGATGCTGAAACCCCGGCGGCGCGGAATGGCCTCGGTCAACGCCGAGGTGCGCGACGGCATCGTGCCCGCCGCCGGATCGATCACCCAGACGCACGACGAAGGCCCCGCCCATTCCGGCGCCAATTACCGCCTGATCGCGCTGATCATCGCCTGCGCGCTGTTCATGGAGAATCTGGACGCGACGGTGCTCGCCACCGCGCTTCCCACCATGGCCCATGATTTCGGCGTGCGCGCGCCGGCGATGAGCATCGCGCTCACTTCCTATCTGCTGGCGCTCGCGCTGTTCATCCCCGCCTCGGGCACCATGGCGGACCGCTTCGGCGCGCGCACCGTGTTCGGGGCGGCGATCCTGATCTTCATGGCCGGCTCGCTCGCCTGCGGGCAGGCGCCGACGCTGGAGGTGATGGTCATCGCCCGGTTCGTGCAGGGCATCGGCGGCGCGATGATGATCCCGGTCGGCCGCCTCGTGCTGCTGCGATCGGTCGCCAAGCAGGACATGGTGTCGGCGATGTCGTGGCTCATCATGCCGGCGCTGATCGGGCCGATCGTCGGCCCGCCGCTGGGCGGCTTCATCGTCACCTATCTGGACTGGCGCTGGATCTTCTATCTGAACCTGCCGGTCGGCATCGTCGGCGTGCTGCTGGTCTGGCGCTTCATCGCCAATATCCGCGAGGAGACGGTGGCGCCCTTCGATCCTGCGGGCTTCGTGTGGAGCGGCGTGTCGCTCGGCTGCCTGCTGTTCGGCTTCGAGATGACCAGCCGCGCCGGGGCCGGCCGCATCGCCGCGACGCTGATCGCGATCGGGCTCGTCACCGGCGTCTTCTACATCCGCCATGCGCGGCGCCGTGCCGATCCGATCCTCGATCTCTCGCTCCTGAAGGACGAGAATTTCCGCCTGTCGGTGATCGCCGGGTCGCTCACCCGCATCACGCAGGGGTCGCTGCCCTTCCTGCTGCCGCTGATGATGCAGCTCGGCTTCGGCCTCACCGCCGCGCAGAGCGGCACGATCACGGTGGCGACGGCGATGGGCTCGCTCGCGATGAAGGGGCTGGCGCCGCGCATCCTCAAGCGCTTCGGCTTCCGCAACACGCTGGTCGTGAACGGGCTGATCGGGACGCTGGGCTATGCGATCTGTGGCGCTTTCCGGCCGAGCTGGCCGCTGCCGGCGATCTTCCTGACGCTGGCGATCTGCGGTTTCTTCTTCTCCTTCCAGTTCACCGCCTACAACACCATCGCCTATGACGGGGTCGACCGGAAGCGGATGAGCGTGGCAACGAGCTTCTATTCCACCTTCCAGCAACTGATGCTGTCGCTCGGCATCTGCGTGGCGGCGAGTTCGCTCCATCTGTCGATGCTGGCGCATCATGCCGAGAAGCCGGAGCTTCGCGATTTCACCGTCGGCTTCCTTGTCGTGACGGGGATTTCCGCGCTGGCGACGGTGTGGAACCTGCGCTTCGCGCCCGATGCGGGCTCCGAGATCAGCGGGCGCGTGCCCGTCCGGCGCGCCAAGCGGATGGAACCGGAACCAAGGCTGCGCTAACGAACGCGGCCATGAGCGATGGCCTTCAGGCGATCTTCCTGGCGAACCAGCCTGCCCTCCTGCGCTTCCTGACGGCGCGGGGAGCCGGCGCGGACGCGGAGGATCTGCTTCAGGAATTGTGGCTGAAGATCTCGACGGCGGCGACCGGGCCGGTGGCGAATCCGCTGTCCTATCTCTACCGCGCCGCCGAGAATCTGATGCGCGATCGCTACCGCGCCACCCGGCAGGCGACGCTCCGCGACATCGCATGGGACGAGAGCCAGAGCCCCGCGCTGCCCGGCGTGTCGGACACACCCGCCGGCGAGCGCGTGCTGATCGCGCGGGAGGAGCTGGCGCGCGTCGAGGCCGCGCTGGAAGCGCTGGGCGAGCGGACGCGCGAGGCCTTTCGCCTCCACCGCATCGAGGGCCTCGCCCAGCGCGCCATCGCGGCGCAGCTCGGCGTCAGCATCAGCACGATCGAAAGCGACATGCGGCGCGCCTATCGCGCCATTCTGGAAGCCCGGGAGGATCGGGAATGAGGTGTTTTCCGATCGACTCCGTTCTCTCTGCGAAGGCGGCATGATGACGGACGGGCACAACAGCTTGCGCGACGAGGCGATCGAGTGGGTCATCCGGCTCGGCGATCCCGCGTTCGCCGATTGGGAAGGCTTCACGGCCTGGCTGGAGGCGGACCCGACGCATCTCGCCGCCTATGACGCCGTGGTCGCCGCCGGCGAGGCGATCGACCCGTCGCTGCGCGCCCTGCCCCATACACCCGCCACGCCGGCGCGGCCCGAGACGGCGATGCCCGGGCGCAGGCCCCGCGGACGCTGGGCGGCGGGCGGCCTGATCGCGGCGGCGATCGTCGGCGGGCTCGGCTGGACCGCCATGAATCTCCGACCCGCCCCTTATGCCATCGAGACGCGGCCCGGCGAGCATCGCACCGTCTCGATCGGCACGGCCACCATCGCGCTCAACGGCGACACGAGGCTGCAACTGGACCGCCATGATCCGCATATCGCGACGCTGGAGCGCGGCGAGGCCCTGTTCGACGTCCGCCATGACGAGGCGCATCCCTTCGCGGTGCGCGTCGGCGACGACGAAGTGCAGGATGTCGGCACCCGCTTCGACGTGACGCGCGAGGGCGAGGAGGTGCGCGTCGCGGTGGCGGAAGGCAGCGTGATCTACAATCCGCGCGCCGAGGCCGTGCATCTCGGGCCGGGGCAGCAGCTCGCGGCCGGCGGAGATGCCTCGACGCTGCACCTGACCCGCACCGCCGTGGCCGACATCGGCGGCTGGCGCGAGGATCGACTGAGCTACGAACAGGCGCCGCTCGCCACCGTCGCCGCCGACCTGTCGCGCGGGCTTGGCGTGGAGGTGGAGGCCTCGCCCGATGTCGCCCGCCAGCGCTTCACCGGCGTGATCGCCTATGGCGGAGACAGGGCGCGCTTCCTCGCCGGCCTTGGCCCGCTGCTTGACGTCGGCGTGGAACATGGCCACCAACGCTGGCTTCTGACCCGAAAGCCCGAATCCCGCCCATAATCCCGCTCCGGTATTGAACGCCCGCCTCCCTCTGTTCGCCGCGGCAGCGGCGCTGATCGCGCCGGCTTCCGCCGACGCCGACGTTCGCCATTCGATCGATCTCAACGCCGGCCCGCTGGCCGCCTCCGTCGTGGCGCTGAGCCGCGTCACCGGTGCCAGCATCCGCGTGGGCGACGCCGGCCTGTGGCAGCAGAAGGTGCCTGCGGTGCAGGGGCGGCTGACGGTCGACCAGGCGCTCCACCGGATGCTGGCCGGATCGGGCGCGCATCCCGAGCGCCTCGGCACGACAAGCTGGCAGATCGCCGCGAACCCCCGCCAGGTCGCGCAGGCCCCTTCCTCCGCCGAAAAGCAGGATGCCAACCCGATCGTGGTCAGCGCCAGCAAGCGCGGCACGCTGCTGCGCGATTTCCCCGGCACCGTCTCGATCCTCTCCGGCGCGGACTTCGCGACGGACGGCCCCGCCGACAGCGACAATATCGCCAGCCGCGTCGCGAGCGTCACCTCCACCCATCTGGGCGCGGGGCGCGACAAGCTCTTCATCCGGGGCGTCGCGGATTCGGGGCTGGTCGGCCAGTCGCAGGCGACGGTGGGCCAATATCTCGGCGACGTGCGCCTCACCTACAACGCGCCCGACCCGGACCTGAAGCTCTACGACGTCGCTTCGGTCGAGGTGCTGGAAGGGCCGCAGGGCACGCTCTACGGCGCGGGATCGCCGGGCGGCATCATCCGCATCGTCCGCCGCGATCCGGTGCTGGACCGGTTCGAGGGCAGCGCCACGCTCGGCGTCTCCACAGTCGCGCACGGCGCGGCGGGGGTGGACGGATCGGCCACGCTCAACCTGCCGGTCGTCGAGGACCATGCCGCGCTCCGCGTCGTCGGCTATGCGAGCAGCGACGGCGGCTACATCGACAATCTCACCACCGGCCAGAAGAACATCAACCGCGTCCACACCGAGGGCGGACGCGCCATGCTCCGCCTTGCGCCGGGCGATGGCTGGACGATCGACGTCGGCGGCACCGCGCAGGATATCCATGGCGACGACAGCCAATATGCCGACCGCGACAGCCCATCGCTCACCCGGCACAGCACCGTCGCCCAGCCCTATGACGACAATTACCGGATGGGCGAGCTGAACATCGCCAGGGATCTGGGGGATCTGCGCTTCACCACCTCGGGCGCGCTGGTCCGCCAGACGGTCAACGAACGCTTCGACGCGACGGTGACGCCGGGGGACTATCGCCTGTTCCGCCAGCGCAACCACACCACCCTCGCCTCCACCGAAAGCCGTCTATCGCGGCCGATGCGCGATGGCTTCGGCTGGGTGATCGGCACCAGCTATCTCCACAACAGCGCGCGGCTGACCCGTACGCTCGGCCCCGTCGACGCCACGCCGCCGTCCACCGGCGTGGTGAACATCGTGGAGGAGGAGACGCTGTTCGGCGAGGCCTCCGTCGAGCCGCTCCATGGCCTCACGCTCACCGGCGGCGGGCGCCTCACCCATTCGCGGCTCACGGGCCATCCGCTCGATCCCGGCCAGCTCCTTGCGGCCGCGGCGAAAGAGGTCGACACCAGCAGCCGCTCCGAGACCAAGTTCCTCCCGTCCTTCTCCGCCTCGGTGGAGCCGGGGCGCGGGGTGATCCTGTTCGCCCGCTACCAGCAGGGCTTCCGCCCCGGCGGGCTCGGCATCGGCAACTACATGATCCAGCGCTTCCGCAGCGATCGGGTGGCGACGATGGAAACGGGCGTCCGCTGGGCGCCGCCGGGGGACGACCGCTTCAGCCTCGCGGCTTCCGTCGCGCATACCGACTGGCGGCATGTGCAGGCGGATTTCCTCGATGCGCTGGGCCTGCCCGTCACCACCAACATCGGCGACGGGCGCATCTGGTCCTTCGACATGCGCGCCGTCTGGCGGCCGACGCCGGAGCTGCGCCTCGAAGGCTCGTTCATCGTCAACAACAGCAAGCTCACGCGCCCGGACGTGGAAGGGCTGCGCGCGATCCGCCTGTTCAACCCCTTGCAGGGGGCGGGACAGCCAGTGCCCGCCGTCACCCAGCCGGGCGGCCTCAGCGCAGTGCAGGAGGTGGAGCAGCAACTGCCCAACGTCGCCGAACTGGGCGGGCGCGTGGGCGTGGACTATCGCCATGTCTTCGCCAACGGGCTCGAACTCTCGACCGGCGGCTGGGCGCGCTACATCGGCAAGTCCCGCCTCGGCGTCGGCCCGGTGCTGGGCGGCACGGAGGGCAATTATGTCGACACCGGCTGGTCTGCGCGGCTCGGGCGTGGCCGGTCGGGCGTGACGCTTGGCGTCACCAACCTGCTCGACACGGCGGGCAACCGCTTCGCGCTCGGCACGCCGCTCAACGTCCAGAGCGGGGGCGAGATCACCCCGCTCCAGCCCCGCACCGTGCGCCTCGGCTTCGACACGCATTTTTAGACCAAGGTCGGCCGCGAACGTCTCCGTCTTCACGCTAATGGGGGAGGCCCCGGAGCCATCCCTCGTCGCGTAAGACGATAAAGGGGTTCCATGCGCAGCCTGTTCGCTACCACCTGCCTCACGCCCATCGCGTTCGGGCTGTTCGCCACCTCCGCCGCTTCCGCCGCCAACCCCGTCGCCACCATCAGCGCGTCGCAGACCACCCCCGTCCTCACCGCGACGGCCGGCACCGGCGGCACGCCCGCCGACATCAGCATCACCAGCGCGGGCTCGATCAGCCCCACGACCAGCGGCGCGGCGGTGACGATCAACAGCAACAACGCCGTCACCAACGCGGGCACCATCTCGTACAACGGCGTGAACAACGCGGCGGGCATCCTCGCCAATGCCGGCGTCTCCGGCGGGATCACGAACAGCGGCACGATCACCGTCAGCGAAACCTATACGCGCACCGACACCAACGGCGACGGCGTGCTCGACGGCCCGTTCGCGCAAGGCTCCGGCCGCTACGGCATCCGCACGGCGGGCGCCTTCACCGGCGACGTCACCAGCAGCGGCGCGATCAACATCGAGGGCAATGACTCGGCCGCCATCTCGCTCGACGGCCCGCTGACCGGCTCGCTGGCCCAGAGCGGCAGCATCGGCGTCACCGGCGATCGCACCGTGGGCATCCGCGCGGGCAATGTGAGCGGGAACGTTACGCTCAACGGCGCGATCGGCACCGTCGGCCTCAACAGCTCGGCCGTCCTGCTCAACGGCGACATCGGGGGTGCGCTGGTCGTCCAGGGCTCGATGACCTCGACCGGCTACAGCTCGATCACGCTCCCCACCGACGTGACCAAGCTGACCCCGGACAATCTGCTCCAGGGCGGGCCGACGATGCAGATCGCCGGCAACGTGGCGGGCGGCGCGCTGTTCACCGCCGCCAGCTCGACCACGGATTCGAGCGGCAACACCGTCACCACGACCACCGCCTCGCTGACCAGCTACGGCTCGGCGCCCGCGCTGCTGATCGGCGCGAGCGACCATGGCATCACGCTGGGCGCCGTTGCGTCCGATGCGGACAAGCATGGCCTCGTCATCAACGGCAATGTGTCCGGGCTCGGCATCTATGACAGCGTCGCCGCCAACGGTCTCGTGATCGGCGGCCAGGGCGGCACGGTGAACATCGCCAACGGCATGACGATCGGCGGCACCGTCGCCGCCACCGCCAACAACGCGTCGGCCACCGCCGTGCACATCGGCAGCGGCGCCACCGTCCCCCAGGTGAAGGTGAGCGGCCAGATCGCCGCGAGCGGCGGCGGCAAGAATGGCGGTGCTGCCACCGCCCTCCAGATCGACGCGGGCGCGTCGGTCCAGTCGATCGTCAACAGCGGCGTCATCCAGGCGAACGCTCTCGACAGCTCGGCAAGCGCGACCGCGATCCTCGACAAGTCCGGCCAGGTGACCTCGGTCACCAACAGCGGCACCATCGCCGCTGCCGGCGGCGCGAACGGACAGAACGTCGCCATCGACCTGTCCGCCTCCTCCTCGGCCGTCACGATCACGCAGCCGGTCGCCGCCTCGGGCGTGGCCGCGCCCGCGATCAAGGGCGACGTCCGCTTCGGCAGCGGCAATGACAGCTTCGTCGTCGCGGACGGCACCGTCGCCGGCAACACGAGCTTCGGTGCGGGCAACAACAGCCTCACCATCTCCGGCGACGCGGCCTACACCGGCAACGCCACCTTCGGCGGCGGCACCAACGCGATGTCGCTCGCCAACACCTCGACCTTCGCCGGCACCGCCGATTTCGGCGGCGGCAACGGCACGCTCTCCATCTCGGACACCGCCGGCTTCAGCGGCACGCTCGCCAACAGCAGCAATGTGGCGGTGACGGTGAAGGGCGGCAGCCTCAAGATCACCGGCACGGGCGCGACCTCGCTCGCCTCGCTCGGCGTCTCCGGCGGCGGCACGCTCGGCGTCAACATCGACGGCACGACCGGCGCCAGCACCCTCTACAAGGTGGCGGGCGCGGCGAGCTTCGACACCGGCTCGAAGCTCGCGCTGAGCTTCTCCGACATCAACCACACCGTCGGCACCTATGCGGTGGTGCAGGCCGGCACGATCGCCGGCGCCACCAATCTGACGACCGCAGGCACGGTGCTGCCCTATCTCTACAAGGCCACCGTCACCGCCAACGGCGCCAACGAGATCGACGTCTCGGTGGCGCGCAAGTCGGCCACGGAACTGGGCCTCAACCGCGCGCAGGCCGCCGCCTACGACGCGATCTACGCGGCGATCGCGGCGGACAAGCCGATCGGCGACTCCTTCCTCGGCATCACCGACGCGTCGAGCTTCAGCCACAGCTTCCGCTCGCTGCTGCCGGATTTCGCCGGCGGCGCGTTCGATACCGTGACCTCGGGCTCGCGCGCCACCGCGCGGATGCTCGCCGATCCGGACGCCCCGGTCGCCGACGAGGATAGCTGGGCCTTCTGGATTCAGCAGGTCGGCTGGGGCCGCACCAAGGCGATCAGCGACACCGCCGGCTATCACATCAACGGCTGGGGCGCCTCGGGCGGCGCCGAGATCAAGGCGGGCGAACTCGGCCGCTTCGGCGTGTCGGTCGCCTATCTCGCCGGCAATGACGACGACAGCGGCACCACCAACGAGGTGAACTCCAACCAGTATGAAGTCGCCGCCTACTGGCGCGCCGACTGGGGCGGCCTCCACGCCTTCGCGCGTGGATCGTGGGGGACGATCGACTTCAAGAGCCACCGCCGCTTCGACGGCATGGACGGCAGCGACAAGGTGCTGCGCAACGCCGAGGGCAAGTGGAACGGCAAGCTCTATTCGGGCACGGCGGGCCTCTCCTACAAGCTGCAACTGGGCAGCTTCTCGCTGCGTCCGCAGGCCTCGGTCGACTATTACCACCTGCATGAGGGCCACTACGCCGAGGACGGCGGCGGGGTCGGCATGGACCTGATCGTCGACGGCCGCACCAGCGACGAGCTGGCGGCCAACGGCTCGGTCGCGCTGGGCTACAACTTCTTCGACCTCACCGAGGACGAGGGCGGCTTCCTCCGCGCCGAGATCGAGGGCGGCCGTCGCCAGCTCGTCGGCGGGTCGCTGGGCAGCACCACCGCCCACTTCACGGGCGGCCAGGATTTCACCCTCACCCCGGAAGACCGCACCAGCGGCTGGACCGGCGCGTTCCGCCTCAAGGGCGGCACCCGCGGCTACACCATCAGCGGCGAGTTCAGCGGGGAGCAGCAACAGAATCGAGTGTCAGTAGCGTTGCGTGCCGGGCTTCAGATCGGGTTTTGATCGGGGGTCCAGGAAAAGGGGGCGCGGTCGTGAGGCCGCGCCCCCTTTTTCATGCCCGCATCCGCCGCAGCGCGTACACGAACCACCCCCCTCCCCCTTTGACTCCGGGGCGTCCCGATCCCATATTAGTAACCAATGTTACCGACCTCTGGAGATCGACCATGACGCAGGATCAAACGAACCCGCTCGGGCTCGACGGCTTCGCCTTCTGCGAATTCACCTCGCCCGATCCGGCCAGGATGGGCGCCCAGCTTGAGCAGCTCGGCTTCGTCCCCGCCGCGCGCGTTCCCGCCCGCAACCTGACCCTTTATCGTCAGGGTCGCATCGCTTTCGTGCTCAACGCCGGCGAGGGCCACGCGGCCGCCTTCCGCGCCGAGCACGGCCCGTCCGCCAACGGCATGGCCTTCAAGGTCGCCAACGCGGCCGATGCGCACCGTAGCGCGCTGGAGCGCGGCGCCACCAACGCCGACACCGCGAACAGCGCCTTCCCCGGCGCCTATGCGATCGAGGGCATCGGCGGCTCGCTGCTCTATCTCGTCGACAGCGATCCCTTCGCCGACTGGGAGGAAATCCCCGGCTGGCAGGAGGCTTCGGCGAAGAACAGCGTCGGCCTCGACCTTCTCGACCACCTCACCCACAATGTGAAGCGCGGCCAGATGCGCGTGTGGTCGGCCTTCTACAACAAGCTCTTCGGCTTCGAGGAGCAGAAGTATTTCGACATCAAGGGCAAGGCGACAGGCCTCTTCAGCCAGGCGATGATCGCGCCCGACAAGGCGATCCGCATCCCCTTGAACGAGAGCCAGGACGACAAAAGCCAGATCGAGGAATTCATCCGCGATTACAACGGCGAAGGCATCCAGCATCTCGCGCTGACCACCGACAATATCTACGAGACGGTGGAGAAGCTGCGCGCCCGCGGCGTGCGTCTTCAGGACACGATCGAGACCTATTACGAGCTGGTCGACAAGCGCGTCCCCGGCCATGGCGAGGATCTCGAGCGCCTCAAGAAGAACCGCATCCTGATCGACGGCAATGTCGGCGACGAGGGCATCCTGCTCCAGATCTTCACCGAGAACACCTTCGGCCCGATCTTCTTCGAGATCATTCAGCGCAAGGGCAATGAAGGCTTCGGCAACGGCAATTTCCAGGCGCTCTACGAGTCGATCGAGCTGGACCAGATCCGGCGCGGCGTCATCACCGTCGACGCCTGATCCCATCGTCTCTCGTCGGGAGAGGATGCGACACAACGATAAGAAAGACAGGCCCTCTTCCGCGCTCACCCGCGGGAGAGGGCTTGATCACAAGGAGCGGAGTGGCCGATGTTCGAGGCAGCCGAAGCGACGACAAGCGAGACGCGCGTGAGCGAGACCTATCTCCCCGGCTTCGCCAACCATTTCGCCACCGAGGCGGTGAAAGGCGCGCTGCCGGTCGGCCGCAACTCGCCGCAGAAGGTGCCGTTCGGCCTCTATGCCGAACAATTCTCCGGCAGTGCCTTCACCGCGCCCCGCGCCGAGAACCGCCGCAACTGGTTCTACCGCATGCGGCCGACGGCGGATCATGCGCCCTTCCGCCCCTATGACGGCACCCCGCTGCTCCGCTCCGGCCCGTTCGACGAGGTGCCGCCGAGCCCCAATCGCCTCCGTTGGGACCCGCTGCCCCTGCCCGACCAGCCCACCGATTTCGTCGATGGCCTCGTCACCTATGGCGGCAATGGCGACGTCGCGGCGGGGAGCGGCTGCGGCATCCATCTCTACGCCGCCAACCGCTCGATGGAGGGCCGCGTCTTCTTCTCGGCGGACGGCGAGCTGCTGATCGTGCCGCAGCAGGGCACGCTCCGCCTCGTCACCGAGATGGGGGTGATGACGGTCGCCCCGCTCCACATCGCCGTCGTGCCGCGCGGCATCCGCTTCCGCGTCGAGCTGGTTGACGGGCCGGCGCGCGGCTATGTCTGCGAGAATTACGGGCACCTCTTCCGCCTGCCGGACCTCGGCCCGATCGGCGCGAACGGCCTCGCCAATCCGCGCGATTTCGAGACGCCGGTGGCGTGGTTCGAGGATGTCGACGCCCCCACCGAGATCATCCAGAAATTCCAGGGCAGGCTCTGGACCACCACGCTCGGCCATTCGCCGCTCGACGTGGTGGCGTGGCACGGCAATATTGCGCCCTTCCGCTACGATCTCCGGCGCTTCAACACGATCAACACGGTCAGCTTCGACCATCCCGATCCGTCGATCTTCACGGTGCTGACCTCGCCCAGCGAGACGCACGGCACCGCCAACGTGGACTTCGTGATCTTCCCGCCGCGCTGGATGGTGGCCGAGAATACGTTTCGCCCGCCCTGGTTCCATCGCAACGTGATGAGCGAATATATGGGGCTGATCGAGGGTGTGTACGACGCCAAGGTGGGCGGCTTCGCACCCGGCGGGGCGTCGCTCCACAACCAGATGAACGGCCACGGTCCCGATTGGGCCAGCTATGAGAAGGCGGTCGCCGCCGATCTCAAGCCGCACCGCATCGAGTCGACCATGGCCTTCATGTTCGAGAGCCGCCACGTCATCCGCCCGACCCGCTGGGCGATGGAGACGCCACTCTGCCAGCCGGATTATGACGCGGTATGGTCGGGTTTCCCCAAGGCGCAGCTCCCGAAGTGAACGACGCCGAGCCCGAAGTCGCGCGGCTGAGCAGCACGCCCGCCGGCGTGACGCTCTGCCCGCTGGACGCCATCGCAGACGGCAAGGCGCGCAATTTCGTGCTCCAGATGCGCGCCGGGCGCTTCCACGGCTTCGTCGTGCGCAAGGGCGATGCGGTGCATGGCTATGTCGATCGCTGCCCCCATGCCGGCCTGCCGCTGGCGCAGGTGCTGGACGATTACCTGACGCCCGACGGCGGGCTGATCGCCTGTAGTTGGCACGGCGCTCTGTTCCGGATCGAGGGCGGCGCCTGCGTCGGCGGGCCTTGCGCGGGCCAAGCGCTGACGGCGTGGCCTATCCATGTCCGTGACGGAGCAATCGTCACCGCCTGAAACCCTTGACTTCCGTTGCGCGCCACCCCGTAGCTGCGCCTGTCAGCCAATAAGGATTCCCATGCGCAAGACCCTCACGCTCGCCCTTCTCGTCGCCGCCGGTCTCACCACGGCGTGCAACACCATCGCCGGCGCCGGCAAGGATGTCGCCTCGGCCGGCAACGCCGTCTCGCGGACCGCCGACAAGGCCAAGTAAGACCTGTTGCCGGAAGGCGTCCCCCGCCCAAAATCTGGACCGAAGCGGGACGCCTTCCCCTTTTTTTGCCCCTTATTCAGCGCCAGAACGTGCTATATCGGCGTTCAGTCGTTGCTTCCGCTTGGGAAATATCCGGCCGAAGGGGCACTATCATGGACCATCTCCCGCTGGCGCACCGCGCCTGGGTTCATCTTACCGACACGGTCAATCCCGCCGCACCATCCGCGCAGATCGTCCACAGCGGCACGCTGGGCGCGATGATACGCTGGATGCGGGACCAGCCTGAAGCCGAACGATCCCGTTTCCTCGTCGGAATCCAGCATCAGTCCAGCCTCATCACCTACCGTGAGATCGAGATCTTCGCGGCACGGACGGGCGTATTGGGAAATGATTTCTTCCAGTCCGGGCACGCCTGAGCCCTCTTCAGGCTGAGGCGCCCTCGTGGCGGCGCCCAGGCCGGCCGGCGCGACGGGGAGGCGCGCCGGCTATCCCGCCCCGAGGGGCGCGATCGTTCAGTGAACGCTGCGCCCCGGAAGCACGCGGGCCAGTTCCTCAAGATCATCGGGATTGAGAATCCATGTCCGCGTCGGCCGGTCCTTGCGCGGCACCGGCTTGGTCAGCAGGACGCGCGCGTCCGCCTTCGCCTTGGCGGTGAGCGCCGCGAAATGGCGCACGCATTCGCTGAGCGGCGCGATCAGGGGCGCGGTGCCGTCCAGGTCGATCAGCGTGGCCTGCTGATCCTCATTCACGTCGGGGAGCTTCGTCACTGTTTCATCCCATGCGGTTGCAGCCAGCATCTGGCGAAGGGGGCTTCTAGCCCTCCGCACCCCGGCTTGCCAGTCGTCCGCGGATTATCCGAAGACGCTCCGGTCCATCGTCCCGGTCGCGCGCAACAGGGCGCCCTGCGCGATCAGCAGGTCGCTGCGGCTGCGCGCCTCGGCAAGCTGGGCCGCGCGCAGGCTCTCGTCCGCCACGAGGATGTCGAGCGTCGAGCGCAGGCCGAAGCCATATTCCGCCCGCACGCCCTTGAGCGCGAGGTCCGCTGCGGTGACGCGGCTGCCGTTCGCCTCGGCCTGGGCGCGGGCGCCGATCATGGCGGCCCACGCCGCTTCGGTGGCGCGCACCGCCTCGCGCGCGGCGGCATCCTGGTCGAAGCGGGCCGCGCGATAGTCGGCCCGCGCCTGCCGGACCTGCGAGGCGACGAGCCCCCCGGTCAGGATCGGCACATGCAGCACCACGCCCGCCGCCGCCGCGCGTGGGAAAGCATGATCGTCGCCGCCGGTCGCGCGCACGTCATAGCCATAGCTGCCGCCCAGAGAGACAGTCGGCGCGCCGCCGCTTCGCGCCTGATCGATCCGCGCGGAGGAGGCTTCGGCGAGGCGCTGGCTCTGGCGATAGAGCGGATTGGTGCCGAGCGTCCGGTCGCGCGCCTGATCGAGGCTCGCGGGAAGCGCCGCGAGCGCCTCGGGCGGCGGCGCCAGCACCCCGGGAGCCCGGCCGACGATGGCGCGGTAGCGGGCTCCGGTGGTCGCCAGCGTCGCCTGCGCATCGGCCAGCGTCGCCACCGCCGAGGCGCGTTGCGCTTCGAGCTGCGCGACGTCGGTGCGGGTCGCCTGGCCGAGCTTGTAGCGGGCGTTGGCTTCCGCCACCTGATGGTCGAGCAGCGCGATGTCCGCCTGCGCGATGTCGGCCGCCTGCTGATCGTAGAGCAGCTCGGCATAGGCGCCGATCACGTCGGTGAGGAGCGCCGCCTCGCTGTCGCGCAGCCCCTCGGCGCCGGCCGCGACGTCCCCCTGCGCCGCGCGCACGGAGGAGGAGACGCGCCCGCCCGTCCAGATCGGAAGGTCCGCCGAGACGGTCGCCGCGCCGCCCTTGCCATAGTCGAACTTGTCATAGCCCCCGGCCGCGTCGGCCGCCGCCGAGAGGCGCCCGCCGGCGCGGGCCTGCTCGGGCAGCTCCTCCAGCCCTTGCTGGCGGGCGCGGGCGGCGGCGAAGACGGGGTTGGAGGCATAGGCCTCGTTCACCGCCTGCGCGAGCGTCTCCGCCCGCGCTGGTGCGGCGGCGAGCAGCAAGCCCGCCAGCATCCACCTCCGCTTATTCATGGCGGAGCGCCCAGGCCGGCGCGGCGCGCGCGGCGCGCAGCGACTGCATCAGCACCGTCGCCACCGCGATCAGCAGCGAGGCCAGCGTCGCGCCGAGGAAATAGAGCGGCGAGAGGCCGATCCTGTCCTCGAAACCCGCCAGCCACGTCCGCATCGCGATGAAGGCCAGCGGCCAGGCGATGAGGTTGCCGATCACCACCGGCCGCAGGAACTGCGTGACGAGCAGCAGCACCACATCGCGCGAGGAAGCGCCCAGCGTCTTGCGGATGCCGATCTCGCGCACCCGCCGCTGCGTGTTGAACGAGGCGAGGCCCCACAGCCCGACGCACCCGATCGCCACCGCCAGCCCGGCGCCGATCGCGAACAGCCGCGCGGCCTGATCGTCGGACTTGTAGTAGGTTTCGAGATTCTGGTCGGCGGTGACGGCCTTGAACGGCACCTCGGGGGCAACGCTGCGCCACGCGTTGCGCAGCGCCTCGGTCATGCCGCGGGGATCGCCGTCGAAGCGCACCGTGGCGATCGGGAAGACGATGTCGCGCGACTTGTAGGTGTAATAGGCCGCGCGCGTGCCGTCGCGGGGCGAGTAGAAACGCATGTCGTCAACCACGCCGATCACGGTGCGGGTCGCATCGCCGGTGAGCGTCTTGCCCACCGCCTGCTGCGGCGTGAGACCGAGCTGGGCTGCGGCGCGACGGTTGAGGACGATGTTGCGGGACTGCTCGGGCGGCCGGCCGGCGGAGTCATCCTCACGATGCGCGTCGTCGGGCAGGCGGCCGGCCAGCAGCTTCGGCTCGAAGACCCGGAAGAAGCCCCGATCCCCTACGATCGACATCAGCGACGGGCCATTCCCCAACATACCGGGCAGCTTCAGATTATTGTGATTCTGATAGCGTTCGTCGCCCGGCGCCGTGTCGGAGCGCGAGACCGCGCGCACGCCCGGAAGCGCCGCGAAACTGTTGACGATCGAAACCCGCTGCCCCTCGGTCAGCCGCTCCTCGGTGAGGCTCGGCACCACGATCAGCCCGTTCCGCGCGAAGCCGAGATCGGCGTTGCGGACATGGCGTGTCTGGACGGTCAGCACCATCGTGCCGACGATGAAGGCCGTCGCCAGCGCGAACTGGAGCACGACGAGCGCCTCGCGCACCCGCGTCCCCGCCCGTCCACCGCCCGCCGAGCGCGAGGCCGCCAGCACGCCCGCCGCCGGGAAGCGCGAGAGCAGCACCGCCGGATAGAGCCCGGCCGCGAGACCCACGAGGATCACCAGCAGCACCAGCGGCAGCAGCACGCCATCCTGCCCGATATAGTGGATCGACAGCGAGAGATTGCCCGCCGCGTTGACCAGCGGCAGCCCGATCTCCGCGATGGCGAGGCCGACGAAGGCGGCGAGCGCTGCGGTGGCCATCGCCTCGCCGATGAAGTGGCGCATCAGCGTCTTGCGGTCGGCGCCCAGCACCTTCCGCATCGCCACTTCGCGAGCGCGCAGGCTGGCCCGCGCCGTCGCGAGGTTCACATAGTTGATCACCGCGATCAGCAGCGTCAGCGCACCGACGATGCCCAGCGTCGTGACGGTGAGCCGCGCGCCCTTCGCCTGAAGGTGCAGATCGCTGATCGGCAGCAGCGTCTCGCGGAAGATATCGAGCGGCCTCTTGCCCATGTCCTGCTTGGCGTGGCGCAGCACGAAATCGTCGAGCTTGCCGCCGAGCGCCCTGGCCGCCTCGGGCGTGGGGAAGCGCAGATAGGTATAGAGGGACTCGCTGCCCCAGTGATACCAATAGTCGCCGGCAACCTGCTTGGGCACGAGGCGGGCGATGATGTTCGCCTGCAATTCGGTGTTGCGCGGCAGATCCTCGAACACGGCGGCGACGCGATAGAGACGCGGCGTGCCGTTCAGCACGATCGTCATCGGCTGGCCGATCGGATCGGCGCCGGGGAAATATTTGCCCGCGACCGTCTGGCTGATGAGCAGGTTGGCCGGATCGGCCAGCGCGCCCGCCGCGTTGCCGCGCACGATCGTCAACCTGAAGATGTCGAGGAACTTGGGATCGACCAGCTGCATCCCCTCGCTGGTGCCCGTGCCGTTCCTCAACACCGTCCCGTTCTCGCGATCGATCCGGGTCCCCTCGATGTCGGGGAAGTCGCGCTGGAACGTCTCCAGCCAGCCGCCCATCGAGGTCGGGATCGGCCCTTCGAACTGGCCGGGCAGGTTCCAGTTGTCCTGCACGAGATAGATCTGGTCGTGGTGCGGCAGCCAGTGCTCGTAGCTCGTCTCGAAGCGCACATAGAGGCCGAGCACGATGAAGACGGCGATGCCCACCGCGAGCCCGCCGATGTTGAGCGCGGCATAGAGCTTGTGGCGCACCAGCGAGCGATAGAAGGTGACGAAAGCGAAGCGGTTCATGACCTCTGCCCCCTCAGATCGCGCGGGCGACGGAGGAGACGATCCGCCCGTCCAGCATGTCGATGCGCCGGAGCGCCATGTCGGCATGGCTCGGCGAGTGGGTGACCATCACGATCGTCGCGCCCTCGCCGTTCAGGCTGGTCAGGATGTCCATCACCTGCTGGCCGTTCTCGGTGTCGAGGTTGCCGGTCGGCTCGTCGGCGAGGATCAGGCTCGGTTCGCCGACGATGGCGCGTGCGATGGCCGCGCGCTGCTGCTGGCCGCCCGAGAGCTGGTGCGGATAATGGCGCGCGCGGTGCGAGATGCCGACGCGGTCCATCGCCTGCTCCACCCGCTTGCGCCTATCGCCATTGAGGCCCCGGCGATAGGCGAGGCCCAGCTCGACATTCTCCTGGATGGTCAGCTCGTCGATCAGGTTGAAGCTCTGGAAGACGAAGCCCAGCGTCTCGCCGCGCAGCTTGGCGAGCGACGCCTCGTCCATCACGGCGAGATCGCGTTCGCCGAACAGATAGCGGCCAGCGCTCGGCCGGTCGACCGTGCCGAGGATGTTGAGCAGGGTCGACTTGCCGCACCCCGACGGGCCCATGATGGCGAGGAACTCGCCTTCGCGGACCTCCAGGTTGATGTCGGCGAGCGCGGTCGTCTCGACCTCGTCGGAAGCGTAGCGGCGCTGGATCGATTCAAGAGAGATCATGGGGCGGATCATGGGAAGCTCCGTCAGCGGATGTTGAGGATGCCGCTCTTGGCGTAGGCGGCGGTGTTGGAGGTGACGATGCGGTCGCCGGGCTGGAGGCCGGAGAGGATCTCGACCTGCTCGGGATTACGCGCACCGGTGCGGATCGGGCGGCGGCGCGCGTAGCGGCCGTCGGCGTCGAGCACGAAGGCGGACGTGCCGCCGCCGCTGTCGAGCCAGCTTCCGACCGGCGCGACCAGCGCCACGCGCGCGCTGCCGAGCGTCACGCGGATGTCCGCGGTCTGGCCGCGGTTGAGGCCCTTGGGCGCGGCGCCCACGAAGCCCAGCTCGATGTGGAACCGGCCGTTGGTGACGGCGGGCAGCACCTTGGTGACGACGAGGTTCAGCCCATTGTCGCCGCTGGCATGCTGGCCGGGCTGGACCCTGCCGAGATAATATTCGTCGACGTCGGCAACGAGCTTCCACGAGCCCTCGCTGTCGACCTGGCCGACCTGATCGCCCGCCTTGAGCATCTGCCCCGGCTGGATGGTGAAATTGGTGAGCCGTCCACCAACCGGCGCGCGCACGACGAGCGCGTCGAGCCCCGCACGGACGGCGGAGAGGTTGCTGGTCAGCCGCGCGCGCGTCTCGGCGAGGCGCGAGGCCTGGAGATTGGCGGTCTGGTCTTCCTTCGCCTGACCGGACTGGAGCTGGCCGAGGCGCTTCTGCTGATAATCGGCTTCCTCGCGATAGCTCTTCACGCCCTCGTCGGAGACGAAGCCCTGATCGTGGAGTTGCTGGCGGATCGAGAGATCGCGCCGCGCCTTGATGAGGTCGTAACTGGCCGATGCCGTCTGGCTGGCGCGATCGAGGCGGCTCTTTTCGAGCGCCAGATCGTCGCCGGATAGCGTGCCGAGCTGGCTGGCGATCTCCGCCTCGCGGGTCAGCACGTCGAGCTTGAGCGCGGGGTTGAGCAACGTCGCGAGCGGCTGGCCCTCGGTCACGGCCGCGCCGTCCTGCACGAGCAGCTTCTCGACCTGCCCGCCCGATACGGCAACGACGAAGGTGGTGACATTGGGCGCGACGGTGGCGCGGACGGGCAGATAATCCTCGAACCGGTCGCGCGCGACGGTGCCCGTCTCGATGTCGGCGGCGGCGACGTCGGCCGATCCGCTCGACGGCAGGAGCCGCCAGCCGAGCAAGACCGCCACCAGCAGACCGACCGCCGCGGCGATCCAGCGCCAGCGACGGTCGGTGCGGGGCTTTTCCACCCGGCGGTCCATGGCCGAACCGGAGACGGTCATCAGCGGGCCGCGAGCTGGATGGTGCGGTCGGTCTGGGCGGCGACGGCCTTGCCCAGCATGTCCTTCGCCTGCGCATAGGCCTCGTTGCGGCACGTCTGGGCGGCGAAGAACTCCCCGACATTGCCGGCCGGGCAGACATGCGAGGCGGCGACGTGGAGACGCTTGGCGATCGCGGCGCGGCCATCAACGCTGGCCAGCTCGGCGGCGGTGTAGTGCACCGTCACGGCCGGAACGGCGGCGACCGCCGGGTCCGAATAGGCGACGATCGCGGTGGTGCCGAGCAGGCTCGCGCCGGCGAACATGAGATTGATGACGAACTTGCACATGGCTCTGTTCCTTGTCC
This sequence comes from Sphingomonas sp. PR090111-T3T-6A, assembly GCF_000383095.1. Taxonomy (GTDB): domain Bacteria; phylum Pseudomonadota; class Alphaproteobacteria; order Sphingomonadales; family Sphingomonadaceae; genus Solisphingomonas. Next base: position 327,586 of record NZ_AORL01000010.1, on the reverse strand, counting down.
TCGTGGCCGGCGGCGTGTCGGTCACGGAACTACCTCAGCAGGAGCCGTGCCAATTTCATAAGTCATTGGAAAACAACGATCCGTGCAGAAACGATCATGGCACGCCTCTTCCGCACTGTCCGGTTCCGGACAGTCGGGTGTCCGGAAACAGACGTTGAGCCTCCGCCCGAACGATGGCAGCACCGCGATCGGAGGACAGAGTGAGCACCGAGAAGTTCGACTGCTGCATCGTCGTGGACGATGACGAGGATATCCTGCTGGCGGCGCGCCTGCTGATGCGCCAGCTCTTCGCCGAGGTGCGCGTCACGCCGTCGCCGCAGGAGGCGCTGGACTGGATGGGCGAGCGCCGCGCGGACGTGATCCTGCTCGACGCCAATTTCGCGCGCGGCGCCACCGACGGGAGCGAGGGCTTCCGCTGGCTCGGGCGCATCCTCGAACGAGACCCGCAGGCCTCGGTGGTGCTCATCACCGCGCATGGCGGCGTGCAGACCGCCGTGCAGGCGATGAAGCAGGGTGCGACCGATTTCGTCTCCAAGCCCTGGGCCAACGACAAGCTGCTGTCCGTCGTCCGCTCGGCCGCCGCGCTGAGCCGCTCGCGCCGGCAGAGCGAGGAGGCCGTCGGCAAGGCTCCGTCGGCGCCCTCATCGGACACCCCTCTGCTCGGCTCGTCCCCCGCCATGGCCCGCGTGCTGTCGCTGATCGAGAAGGCCGGGCCGACCGACGCCAATGTCCTGATCCTCGGCGAGAACGGCACCGGCAAGGAACTGGTCGCCCGCGAACTGCATCGCCATTCGCGACGCGCGGGCAAGATCATGCTGTCGGTCGATCTCGGCGCGGTGGCGGAAAATCTCTTCGATTCCGAGCTGTTCGGCCATGTGAAGGGCGCCTTCACCGATGCCCGCGCCGATCGTGTCGGCCGCTTGCAGGCGGCGGACGGCGGCACGCTCTTCCTCGACGAGGTGGGCAACCTGCCGCTGCACCTCCAGCCGAAGCTGCTGACCGCGCTCGAGCAGCGCAAGGTGACGCCGGTCGGCGCCAACGCGCCGGTGCCGATCGACGTGCGCGTCATCTCGGCGACCAACCTGCCGCCGGATCAGCTTGGGCAGGAGAGCCGCTTCCGGCAGGACCTTCTCTATCGCCTCAACACGGTGGAGATCGAACTGCCGCCGCTGCGCGAGCGGCGCGAGGATATCCCGCTGCTGCTCGACCATTATCTCCGCCTCTACGCCGCTCGCTATGAAAGGCCGGCTCCGGCGCTGCCCGACGAGGTGCGCGCGGCGCTGGTCGCCTATGACTGGCCGGGCAATGTCCGGGCGCTGCGCCATGCCGCCGAGCGGGCGATCATCCTCGCCGACGGGGCGACGCTGGCGCTCAAGGACTTCCCGCTGCCCAAGGCCGCATCCGCCCCGCATGTCCAGGCCTCCGCCGTGGTCGAGCCTGCCGGCGCCGATCTCAACCTCGACCGTGCCGAGCGCCAGCTCATCGAGCGCGCGCTCCACAAGCATGGCTACAACATCTCCAACGCGGCGGCCGAACTCGGCCTGACGCGCGGCTCGCTCTATCGGCGGATGGAGAAGCATGGGCTCTAGGGCGCCCTTCGTCGCGCGGCTGGCGGGGCATATGCTGCTGTTGCTCGCGACGCTGATGGCGCTCGCCTGGTTCCTGCCGATGCCGGGACATCTGGCGACCAAGCTGCTCTGCGGGCTGCTGTCGCTGGCGGCGGCGTGGGCGCTGTGGCGGGTGGTAAGCCGCACCAATGCCCAGCTCACCCGCTTCGTCTCCGCGATCCGCCACGAGGATCTGACGCAGGTCTTCCCCGAAACGCATCAGGGCAGCGGCTTCGACGCGCTGGGCGAGATGCTCAACGCCGCGATCCGTCGCCTGCGCGACCATCGCGCCGCCGAGGCCGCCGAAAACCGCTTCGCCGCGACGCTGGTCGACGAGGCGCCGACGCCGATCCTCGCCATCGACCCGGACGGCAAGGTCGAGCTTTCCAACAAGGCGGCGCGGCGCCTGTTCGGACAGGCCAGCGGACGCAGCATCTCCGAACTGATGCCCTATGGCGAAGGCTTCGTCGCCGCACTCACCGACGTGGTGCCCGGCGACCGCCGCCTCTGCCGGGTCGTGCTGGGCGGATTGCCGCAGCGGGCGATGGTGGCGGTCACGCGGGTCGAGCGGCTGAGGCGGACATGGCGGATCGCCTCGGTGCAGATCATCCAGGGCGAGCTGGATGCCGCGGAGGTCGCGACGCAAGCCGATCTCGTCCGCGTGCTGACCCACGAGATCATGAACTCGATGACCCCCGTCACCTCGCTCGCCGAGAGCGCGGCCGGACTGATGGCCGAGATCGACCGGGGCGGCGATCCGGCCGTCGCGGACGCGCGCATCGCGGTCGAAACGCTGGCGCGCCGCGCGTCCGGCATCATGCATTTCGTCGACAGCTATCGCGAGTTCAGCCGCGCGCCGGCCCTCTCCCGCCGCCGTTTCCGGGCACAGGCCTGGGCCGGGGAGCTGACCCGGCTCTATCGCGCGATGCCGGTGGGCGAAGCCGTCGCGCTCGACGTCAGCGTCCTGCCCGAGGCGCTGATGATCGACGGCGACCCGGAGCTGCTGTCGCAGGTGGTGCTCAATCTGCTCAAGAATGGCGGCGAGGCGGCCAGCGCCCACACGCCCGCCCCGCGCGTGGCGCTCGCCATCGAGGGCCTGCCGACGGGGCGCGTCCGCATCCTCGTCGAGGATAATGGGCCGGGCGTGCCGGATGCCAGCCTCGGCGAAATCTTCCTGCCCTTCTTCACCACCAAGCCATCGGGCACCGGCGTGGGGCTGAGCTTCGCGCGGCAGGTGGTGCTGCTGCACCATGGCGCGATCCGCTATGCCAGCGATCCGGGCGGCGGCGGACGGTTCGAGATCGTCCTCTAGCAGGCGCCGTTGCACCGATGGCGGATTCCTGTTGATCGGTAAGTGCCAGCGATGGCATTAATCGCTCGACGACGGTGACCGCCCCTCTTCGCGGTCATGACCCAACAAGAAACCGCGATCGGGAAGAAGGATGGAAAAGGCCGTGTTCCGCGTCGATCCACGCGATGATGTGGCGACCGCGCTCCGCGACATCGAAGCCGACACGCCGAGGCTGAAGTTCGGCTTCCCGGTGCCGACGGGCAAGATCGCGTCGAACAGCACGCTCACCGCCACCAAGCGCAACTGGATCGGCCTCGTTGCGGGCCGCGCGCCGTGAGGCCCCTGCTGGCGCTCGCTGCGATCCTCGTGCTGCCGGCAGCGGGACCTGTACCCATCGACCGGCACGCGCTGGTCGAGCGCCATGCCGTCACCTTCACGAAGATCGATCGCGACGCGCCCGCGATGATCGGCAATGGCGAGCTTGCCTTCACCGCCGACATCACCGGCCTCCAGACCTTTCCCGAGCGATATGCCCCGCAGGCGCCGCTGCTCACCATGGCGCAATGGGCGTGGCACAGCTTCCCCGAGCCTCATCCGCTGGGCGCAGAAGCCGGACTGGTGCAGGTGCCCGTCCCCGGCCGGGGTTCGCAGCCTTATGCCTATGTTCGTGATCTCGCAGCGGCGGCGAAAGACCCGGTGATCGCGTGGCTGCGCGAAAATCCGCACCGTTTCTCGCTCGGCCGCGTCTCGCTGGACATGCACCATGCCGACGGCCGCCCGGTGCGCTTCGAGGAGTTGACCGACACCGTCCAGCGCCTCGACCTGTGGACGGGCACGCTCACCAGCCGCTTCCGGCTCGACGGCCAGCCCGTGACGGTGACGACGCGCGTGCACCCGGATCGCGATATGCTGCTGGTGGAGGTCCGCTCGCCGCTGGTCGCGAGCGGACGGGTGGCGGTACGCGTGGCCTATCCGGGCGTCTCGCGCGCGATCAATCCCGATCCCTCCGACTGGACGCATCCCGAGGCCTACACGACCCGGATCACCGCGCGCCGGGCCGACCGGATCGAGGTGCGCAACCGGATCGACCGGACCGTCACCACCTCCTCGGTGACGGCGCCCGGCGGCACCGTCGCGCCGGACGGGCCGCATCGGCTCGCGGTCTACGGGCATGGCGAGCGGTTGGTGGCGATGGTGAGCTTCGACCGCGCCCAGCGCCTCGCCCCGGCACCCGATTATGCCCGTGCCGTCGCCGTCACCGAGGCGCACTGGCGGGATTATTGGACGCAAGGAGGCGTCGTCGATTTCTCGGGCAGCCGCGATCCGCGTGCGGCGGAACTGGAACGGCGCGTGGTGCTCTCGCAATATCTCGCGGCGATCAACGAGGCGGGCTCGCTGCCCCCGCAGGAGGAAGGGCTCTTCTCCAATAGCTGGAACGGCAAGTTCCATCTGGAGATGCACCCGTGGCACTCGGCGCATTTCGCGAGTTGGGGCCGCCCCGCGCTACTAGAACGCAGCCTCCAATGGTATCGCGCGCACCTGCCCGATGCGATCGCCGAAGGGCGGCGGCACGGCCTGAACGCCGCGGCATGGTGGCCCAAGATGTCAGGGCCGGAGGGGCGCAACAGCCCGAGCCCGATCAACCCCTTCATCCTCTGGCAGCAGCCGCACCCGATCTACCTTGCCGAGCTGGTCTGGCGCGCCCACCCGGATCGCGCGACGCTGGAGCGCTACGCCCCGCTGGTCGAGGCGACCGCGAACATGCTGGCAGGCTGGCCCCGGCTCGATCCGGCGACTGGTCGCTATCATATCGGCCCGCCGGTGGTGCCGGTGCAGGAAAACCATGACCCCTTCACCTCCGCCGACCCCGCCTTCGAGGTCGAATATTTCCGCTGGGGGCTGGAGCGCGCGCAGGCGTGGCGGGTGCGGCGAGGACTGGCGCGCCATCCGCAATGGGACAAGGTAATTGCCGGCATGGCGCCGATGCCGATGCAGGACGGCCGCTATGTCCCCGTGGCGGGAGAGCCCGGCTTCTGGACGCGCGCCGCCTCGCCCGAGTGTCGCGGCAACGCCCGGCCGCCGCTCTGCACCAACCGGGATCATCCCTCCTTCCTGATGCCCTTCGGCCTGATCGGCAGCGAACGCGTCGACCGGGCCGCCATGGCACGCACGCTCGCCGCCACAGACGAGGATTGGGACATGCGTCAGCTCTGGGGCTGGGATTTCCCGATGATCGCGATGACAGCCGCCCGCCTCGGCCGCCCCGAAGAGGCGATCGACTGGCTGATGCGCGACGCCCCCAACAACCGCTGGGGCGCGACCGGCATGACGCCCCGCTATGATCTCGCCGCCGACGGCAAGACGGAGACGCGACTCGCCGACACCTATTTCCCCTCCAACGGCGCGCTGCTGCTCGCGGTGGGGATGATGGCGGCGGGATGGCAGGGCTCGACCGGGCACGCCCCCGGCTTCCCCGCCGACTGGAGCGTGCGGGTGGAGCGGGTGAAGCCCCTTCCCTGAAGGCCGGCTCAGGCGGCGCGCGGCGGCGCGGTCGACTGGCGGACGATCACTTCGAGGCCCACCGAATAATCGGGCAGCCGATCCTCCTCGCCGTCGAGGAGGGCGATCACCTGCTTCGTCGCCTCGCGCGCCATCTCCAGCACCGGGCGGCGGATGGTGGTGAGGGCGGGCGAGATCATCGAAGCGATGTCGCTGTCGTCGAAACCCGCCACTGACAGGTCGTCCGGCACCGACAGTCCCCGCTCATGCGCGATCTTGAGCACGGCGGCGGCCATATTGTCGTTGCCGGCGAAGATGGCGGTCGGCGGCTCGGGCAGGCTGAGCAGCGCCTCCGCGGCGGCAAGGCCGCTCTCGAAGCCATAATCACCCTCCCGCACATAAGCGGCGGGCATGGCGATGCCGGCCGCCGCCAACCCCTCATGGAAGCCTTGCTCGCGCTCGCTGGCCGAATGGAACTGCATCGGCCCGGTGATCATGCCGATCCGGCGATGACCGAGCCCGACCAGATAGCGCGCCATCTCGCCGGCGGCCGCCCGCTCGTCGCTGACGAGCATCGCGGGGTAATCCGGCACGCGCACCGCCGCGATGCCGACGGCCGACACCCCCAGCCGCCGGAGCGTGCGCGGAATCGATGGCAGCTCCGACAAGGGCGGCAGCAGCACCAGACCGTCCACGCGGGTCCGCTGGACGAAATCCTCGATATTGGAGGTGAGGTCCGGGTCCTGCGTCGAGACGGGATGGACGAGCAGCTCATAGCCGGCTTCCGAGCAGATCTCGACGATGCCGCGCTGGAAGAGACCGATGACATGGGCGTTATGATCACCCTGCACCACGCCCAGCAGGAAGGACCGCCCCGACGCCAGCGCGCGCGCCCTCAGCGACCGCCGGAAGCCGAGACGCTCGATCGCCCGCTCGATCGTCTCGCGCGTCTCCTTGCCAACCTTGGGAGAGTTGTTGAGGACGCGCGAGACCGTCCGTATCGAGACGTCCGCTTCCCTCGCGACATCGGCAATGGTGGCGGCGCGTCGGACGTCGGCGGTTTTCCCATTCATGCCGCCATCTTGCAGAAGCGCGCGAACATGGGCAAGTGCCAGCGTTGGCAAGATAAACCAGCCATGAGGGGAGGCAGCCTATGACGCTCGACCGGCGATCCGCGCTGACGGGGAGCATCGGCTTCCTCTCGGCTGCTTCCATGGCTCCGGCGGCGGCTGCCGCGCCAGCCCCCTCCGGCCCGGTGCCGGGTTGGTACGACGTCCGCCACTTCGGCGCGACGGGCGACGGGCATACGCTCGACACGCCCGCCGTCAATCGCGCCATCGAGCAGGCGGCAGCGCGTGGCGGCGGCACCCTATATTTCCCGCCCGGCACCTATGCCTGCCACTCCATCCGCCTGAAGAGCCGGATCACACTGCATCTCGATGGTGCCGCAACCCTGCTGGCCGCCCCTGCCCCCACCGATGGCCGTGGCGGCTACGATCTCGCCGAACCGCAAGACCCGGCGATCGAGCCGTTCCAGGATTTCGGCCACAATCACTGGCACAACAGCCTGATCTGGGGCGAAGGCCTGCACGACATCGCCATCACCGGCTCCGGCCTCATCTGGGGCAAGGGGCTGGGGCGCGGCGACGGCAAGGATGCCTATCTCTCCGATCCCAATGGTCCGGGCACGGGCAACAAGGCGATCGCGCTCAAGAATTGCCACAACGTCCTGCTGCGCGACTTGCGGATGCTGGCGTGCGGCTGGTTCGCCATCCTCGCGACGGGAGTGGACAACCTCACCATCGACAATCTGCTGATCGACACCACCCGCGACGGCATGGACATCGATTGCTGCCGCAACGTCCGCATCACCAACTGCACGGTCAACTCGCCCTATGACGACGGCATCTGCCCCAAGAGCAGCTATGCGCTGGGCGAGCCCCGCGCGACCGAGAACCTCATCATCTCCAACTGCTTCGTTACCGGTAATTACGAGATCGGCTCGCTGATCGACGGGAGCTGGCGCAAGATGCCGCCCTCCTTTGCGCCACTGGTGCATGGCCGGATCAAGTTCGGCACAGAAACGAACGGCGGCTTCCGCAACATCACCATCACCAACTGCGTGTTCGACGATAGCCAGGGCCTCGCGCTGGAGACGGTGGACGGCGCGGTGTTCGAGGATGTCACCATCTCCAACATCGCGATGCGCGGCAGCTTCAGCTCGCCGCTCTTCCTGCGCCTCGGGCGGCGGATGCGCGGGCCGGCCGGGCGGCCGATCGGCTCGATGCGGCGTATCCTGATCGACAATGTCACGAGTTCGGGCGCGGGCTGGCTGCCTTCGATCATCGCAGGGCTACCCGGCCATCCGATCGAGGATGTGAAGCTCAGCAATATCTTCGTCGAACAGTGCGGAGGAGCGCCCGAGGCGATGGCGCATCGCGTGCCGCCGCTGGCGGAACTCGCTTACCCCGAGCCCAATATGTTCGGCGATCTGCCCGCCACCGGCTTCTTCATCCGCGATGCGCGCAACATCGAGATGAGCCATGTCGAGGTGGCGGTGGCCGCCGCCGATCCCCGCCCCGCCTTCCGGCTGGAGAATGTCGAGGACGCGGATTTCTTCCGCCTGCGCGTGCCGACCGGCGCGCCCGCCTTCTCGCTCGACCGGGTGCGGGCTTTCCGCCATTTCGGCAGCCGCCGCATCGCGGACAGCCGCTTCGACGATCTCGTCTCCAAAACCCTCTGATGCAAGAAAGACGCGGCACCCGATCGGATGCCGCGCCCAGTTCCCCCGGGGACGAGGGGGATCAGTATTTCACCGAAAGCCCGATGAAGAAGGTGCGGCCGGCAATATCGTAGGTCGCCGCGAAGGTATTGTCCGACGGTGCCGGCGTGCCCACGATCGGCGGGTTCTTGTCGGCGATGTTGGTGACGCCCGCCGTGAACTCGATCCCGTTCCTGATCTCCAGCGCGGAGGACAGGTCGAAATAATTCTGCGTCGGGATGGTCGGATTGGTGAGCGAGGCCTTGTTCGGCACCGTGCCGCCCGAGCGCTTGGGCAGCACATAGGTGTCCACCGTCACCGCGCCGATGAAGCGATGGCGCAGGCTGAGCGTCACCGGGCCGTCCTTCCAGGTGAGGCGGGTCACGCCCTTCCATTCGGGGATCGGCTGGCCGCAGGTCTGGCCGAAGGAGCCGACGCAGCGGTTCTTGATGTTGGGCAGCGCCTGCACCGGCACGCTGGTGAAGCTGCGCGTCCAGGTCAGGTCCGTCCCCAGCTCGAAATGGCCGACCGAGGTGTTGAAATTGTAGCTGCCCTCGAAATCCACGCCCGAGGTCTTGAGCGCGCCGGTGTTGGCGTTGGTCGCGGTGATGTAGCTCGGCGCGGTGATCTGGCCGTTGATCGGATCGCGATGGATCGCCTGGCAGAACGGGCTGCTCGCATCCTGGATGACGTTATAGCAGAGATTCAGCACGTTGGCCGGGCTGCCGCCCAGCGGCGCGATGGCGCCCTTCAGATCGATGTTGAAATAGTCCGCGCTGAACGCGAAGCCCCGCAGGAAGCGCGGCGTCAGAACCACGCCCACCGTCTTGGTGTTGGACTTTTCCGGCCCGACATTCGGGTTGCCGCCGGTCACCGCGTTGATGAACTGGTTGGGCTGGACGTTCGCGCCGAACACCTGATCGGCCGGCACCCCGGTCGCGACGCAGACATTGCGCACGGCGTCCGTCTGCTGCGCCACCGGCTGGCGGCTGGAGCAGGGATCGGTCAGCGACGGGCCGCTGGTCGTCTGGCCGCCGAACAGCTCGCCGACATTGGGCGCGCGGATCGAGCGCTGATACTGACCGCGGAAGGTGATGTCGCTGGTCGGCGCATATTCGGCGCCGCCCGAATAGGTCCAGACGCCGCCCACGCCCTTCAGGTCATAGTTGGAGTAGCGGAAGGCGCCGTTGATGTTCAGCCGCTTGACGAAGCTCCTGTCCGCCAGCAGCGGCACGCGCACCTCGCCATAGACTTCGCGCGCCGTCTCGTGGCCGGAGGTCGGCAGCGCGGCGTTGAAACCCGAGATGTCGCCCGAAGCGAGGATCGGATCGGGCGAGAAGCTCGCGGAGGCCCGCCGCCATTCGACGCCCGTGCTGAAATCGACCGGGCCGGCCGGCATTTCGAACAGCACGCCGGAGAGGCCCGCCGCCGCCACCTGCTGCGAGGCGTGGGTGACGTTCCGGGTGGTCGCCACCAGCGAGGCCGCGCCTTCCGCCGAGAGATTCTGCCCGAAGACATTGAGCAGCGGCGCGGCACCGTTCTGCGAGAGCAGGCCGTTCTGGAAGGCGCTCAGCGAGACGGCGCCGCCGGTCGTGTCCGTCTCGTTGGTGCGGGCGTAGCTGTAATAGACGTCATAGTGCAGATCGCGCAGGAAATGCTCGGACAGGCTGCCGATCTGCCCGCGCACGCCGATCAAGCCGCGATAGGCATTGATGTCGGACTGCGCGACACGGTCGCCCACGTCGGTCAGGCGGCGGTTGAGGTTGAGCACCGCCAGCCCGTCGCCGGGCGTGGTGGAGAGCGTGCCGGTGCCGTTGGTGACGGTCGTCGTCCCCTTCTCGCTCAGGTCGAGCTGGTTGAGCACCTCCTGAAGCTGCGGCGAGAGATAGGGATTGTTGGTGTTGACGAGGAAATTGCCGCTCACCCCCGTCGGGGCGAGACGGGCGCGCACCTTGTTGTTGCTGATGCTGCCCTCGGTGTAGACGGTCGCCGCATCCGAGAAGTCGTAATGCGCGAACAGGTTGCCGAGCAGGCGGCGCTGCGGGACGATCAGATAGGCGTCCGGCGCGAGGTTGTAATCATCCCCCGGCGTGACCGCGGGGCGTGCCACCGTGCCGGCATCGTTGAAGGTGATGCCGCGCGACGTCATGCCCGAGAGGCCGGCCGCGATCAGCGCCGCGTTCAGTCCCGGCGAGTTGCTCGCCGTGCCGACCGTCGGGATGCCCGCGATGCGCATGTTGGGGATGGTGCCGCTGCCGCTCAGCACGAGGCCGGGGCGCCCGCCCGCCGCGAGACAGGTCGAGCCCGACGGCACCGCCAGCGGCGTGCCCGCATGGCTGCGGCTGAAGCTGTCGGACGTGACGCAGCCATCGGCGAAGGTGTTGGCCGCCCAGCCGCCCCGGTCCGCCGCCGTGTAGCCGCCACGGTTCAGATAGTTGAACGACGCGGTGATGTTGCCCTTGCCGCCTGCGAAATTGGTGCCGGCGGTAACGTCGAAGGTGTAGGTCGGCGTCACCGTGTGCTGGTCCACCGTGTTCTGGCCGCTGACCTCGACGCCCTGGAAATCGTCGCGCAGGATGAAGTTGACGACGCCGGTGATCGCGTCCGACCCGTAGACCGCCGAGGAGCCGCCGGTCACCACCTCGGTCCGCTTGATGAGCGCGACGGGGATGGTGTTGATGTCGGTCGTCTGGTTCGGCCCGGAGATGGTGAAGCGGCGGCCGTTGACCAGCACGAGGTTCCGCTGATCGCCGAAGCCGCGCAGGTTGAGCGTCGCGATGCCGCCCGGCACCGTATTCGCGGTCGGGCCGGTGAGCTGCGAGCCGACGAACTGCGGCGAGCTGCCGAGCAGCGTCTCGATATTCTGCGTGCCGGAGAGCTTGGCCTCTTTCTGGTCGATCACCGTCACCGGCGTCGGCGCCGCGAAGCCGCGCGAGGCGAGGCGCGAACCCGTCACCACGATCGCCTGCGTCGCGCCCACGTCCGGCTGGGCAGACGCCGCGCCGGCGGGCGGGGTTTCGCCGGCCCCCTGCGCCACCTGGGCATGGGCAGTCCCGGACAGCAGCAGAAGCACGATGGGAGCGCTACCAAATACGGTCGAACGCAAGTTGAGACGGGTCTGGCGGGCCATCAGGATTTCCTCTCTGACTCTGTGTCTAGCGCTGGCACAGTTGATGCTCGTGTATTCCCACGAACGCGCTTATGCAACCGTCATTGAGATCGACGTCGGAAGAGTGGGCTGAACCGTGCGGAATAGTTCCACCCTTCCGAAGAAGGCTGGCCTTCTGGCCGGCGGGATTCGAATCGACGGGCGAAGGGCGCTGAAAGCCACCCTCGCCCAAGGAGAGGAACAACGCAGTGCCGACAGAAAGCCGCAACCTCGCCGCCACGGCCCGCGCCGCATGATAGCGCTCCTCCCGGCCCTGCTGCTCGGCGCGGCGCAGCCGCCTGCCCGGCCTGTCTTCCACAATCCGGTGCTGTTCGCGGACTATTCGGACCCCGACGTGATCCGCGTGGGCGACGCTTATTATCTCGTCGCGTCCAGCTTCCACTTCTCGCCGGGGATACCGGTGCTGAAGTCGACCGATCTCGTCCACTGGTCGATCGTTGGACATGTCCTGCCGCGGCTACCCTTCGCGCCCGCCTACGACATGGTGCCGCCCTTCACGCTCACCGACGCGACATCGAAGCCTGTCGGTGCCGGGCTGCGCTATGCGGGCGGGGTCTGGGCGCCGTCGATCCGCTTCCATGACGGGCTGTTCTACGTCTACTGGCCGACGCCCGGCGAAGGCGTCTTCATGGCCACCGCAAGCCGCCCCGAGGGGCCGTGGAGCAAGCCTGTGCAGGTCCTGGCCGGCCCCGGCTACGAAGACCCCTGCCCCTTCTGGGACGACGACGGCACCGCCTGGCTGATCCACTCGCGGGTCGGGGCGGGGCCGCTCATCCTCCACCGCATGAGCCCCGACGGCACCCACGTGCTCGACGAGGGCAAGACGATCGTCGAGGACCGGCAGACGCTCCCGACGCTCGAAGGGCCGAAGCTCTACAAGCGGGACGGCTGGTATTATATCTTCGCGCCCTTCGGCGGGGTCGAGACGGGCGCGCAGACTGTCCTGCGCTCACGCAGCATCACTGGCCCCTATGAGCATCGCACCGCGCTCGAGCAGGGCTCGACCGCGATCGCCGGGCCGCATCAGGGCGGCTATGTCGAGACGCCGTCCGGCGAAGGCTGGTTCCTGCACTTCAACAGCACCGGGGCGTTCGGCCGCATCTCCTATCTGGAGCCGGTTCGCTGGCGGGATGGCTGGCCGGTGATCGGCGATCCGATCGCGGGCAAGACATCGGGCCAGCCCGTCGCGAGCCATGCCGCGCCGGACCTCCCCGTCTCGAACGCGCGCATCGCCGACAGCGACGGGTTCGGTAGCCCTACGCTCGGCCTGCAATGGGAATGGAACCACAATCCCGACGATCATGGCTGGAGCCTCACCGAGCGGCCGGGCTGGATGCGCCTCCACGCCTTGCCGTCGCAACATCTCGTCACGGCCCGCGACACGCTGACGCAGATTCTGTGGGGGCCGTCGTCCCGCATGACGGCGCGGATCGACATCTCGCGCATGACGGACGGGCAGCGCGCGGGGCTGGCGATGTTCCAGGCCCGGCCGAGCTGGATCGGCGCGATGCGCGAGCATGGCGTCACCCGCCTCGCCTATGCGCAGGCGGGAGAGGAAAGCCCCGGCCCGGTCCTCACCGCGCGCACGGTGGAGTTTCAGGTGACCGTCGGCGCCGATCAGGTCGCGCACTACGCCTACAGCCTCGATGGCGGGCGCAGCTTCACGCCGTTCGGCGAGCCCTCGCCCCTGCGCTTCGCCTGGTGGAAAGGCGCCCGCCCCGCCCTGTTCACCTACACGACCGCCGACACGGCAGGAGGGACCGTCGATATCGACTGGTTCCACGTCGAGCGTCCCTAGCCTTGCTCAGCTATCGTCGGGCCAGGGTTCGCTGATGCGCCCGCGCCGCGCCTCGCGCGTCAGCCTGGCGAAGCCGTCCCGGTCGACATGGACCAGCGAGAGATGGTCGCCCGACTCGAAATAGATGTCGGGCTCCGCCCTCAGGCTGTCGTCCACGAGCATGGGGATGCCATAGCCCGATCCGAAGGGCGGGATGGCACCGGGGGCGCAATCGGGGAAGGCCGCTTCCACCTCGTCCTCCCGCGCGAGCCGGGGCCTCTGCCCCGCTTCGCCGCCCAGTTCGGACAGGGCGACCCGGAGATTGGACGGGACGACGGCCAGCAGATAGCCGTCCGATCCCGCGAGAAGCACGGCCTTGGCGACCCGCGAAGAGGGAACATGGCTACCCGCCGCACTGAGAATGGCAGACGAGCTTGGCGGATGCTCGATCAGCTCATAGTCGACACGCTGCTCGCCGAGGATACTGCGGACCATTGGGGCTATCATGGCGCCTGTCCCTGCTGTTATGAGGATATACTCACTCGGTCGTCCCGCGACGATAGCAGCTTCGCAAATGGGCCGGACGGCGCCTTCACATAGGTAAGTATCGGGCGGCGCCCGTCCCGGCATTGCCCCGCCCAGTCGCCTTGCGCCGCGAGGCCTCCGTTAGCGGCGGCCTGTCAGGCATTCTCCCCGGCGGGCGCAAGCGGCAATTCCGCCTCTTCATGGATCGGCCGGGCCTCGAATTTCGACACCGTCACGCCCACCAGCCGGATGCCCTTCGGAACAGGATAGATGGACCGGATCAGGCCGAGGCTGACGTCCCGCAAGGCCCTTCGGCTGTCGACCAGCCCGGACAGCGTGCGGCTCCGCGTGATGATCTGGAAATCCCGGAACTTCACCTTCACGGTCACGGTCCGCCCGAACGCCTGCCGCTTCTCGCACCAGGACCAGACATCGTCCGCCATGCGCAGCACGCCGGCCTCGATCTCCTCCGGCTCGACCAGATCGCGGTCGAAGGTGGTCTCCGAGCCGGACGATTTGCGCTCGCGATTGGGATTGACCGGGCGCTCGTCGATCCCCCGCGCGATGGCATAATACCATTCGGCGGAATTTCCGAAATGCTCGGTCAGGAAGGCCATCGTCTTCGCGCGGAGATCGGCCCCCGTCTCGATGCCGAGCCGCTTCATCTTCTGCGCCGTGACGGGCCCCACGCCATGGAAGCGCGCCACCGGCAACGCCTCGACCCAGGCAGCGCCCATATCGGGGGTAACCGCGAACTGGCCATTGGGCTTGCGATGATCGGACGCCAGCTTCGCCAGGAACTTGTTGTAGGAAATGCCCGCCGAAGCCGTGAGGCCAGTCTCTGCGAAGATGCGCGCCCGGATCGCCTTGGCGGTGGCCCAGGCCGTGGGAATCCCCTGCCTGTTCGCGGTCACGTCCAGATAGGCCTCATCGAGCGAGAGCGGCTGGATGAGATCGGTATAATCCGCGAAGATCGCATGGATCTGCTGCGAAACCGCCCGATAGACGTCGAAGCGGGGCGACACGAAGATCAGGTCCGGGCAACGCCGGAGCGCCGTCACCGACGGCAGGGCGGATCGCACGCCGAACTTGCGCGCTTCATAGCTCGCCGCCGCCACGACTCCGCGCGCGGCCGGATAGCCAACCGCCACGGGCTTGCCGCGAAGCGCCGGATCATCGCGCTGCTCGACGGACGCGAAGAACGCGTCCATGTCGACATGAATGATCTTCCGCACGATTTCGTCAGCCACCGGGGCCTTATAGGCCGCGAACGAAATGAGAACAAGGCGATGTCGACCGCCTCCGGAGCAGCTACGCGCCCGCGGCCACGCACATGGCAACCACAAATTGCTCGCCCGACATGTACGGGGCTGCGAAATAGACACGATCGTCTTCCCCGCCTTCAAGAAGGTGCTGGGGCCGGAAAGCTACGGGAAGCTGGGCGAGAAGTTCGAGGACATCGAAAAACGTGAGTTCGGCGGTGACGGCTTCGATATGGCGGTCGCGAGGGTGACCGCGCTGGAGCAAAGGCTCGGCACCGCGGACCTCGCGTCGTTCACCGCCTCTCTCGTCTGAGCGCATTCCAGCGCCACCGCTGGCGGCACGATCCGTCAGCCATCGGCATATCCCTCGAATAGATGACTGCCGAAACGAATAATGCCATGATCGGATGTACGGATTGCGGCATAGTGCAGCGCAATCCCGTTGACGGAGACCGAGCTTCATCTTTCGCGAGGAGCAGGCCGTGATCCAACTGACCATCAATGGAGAGCAACGGTCGGTCGACGTTCCTCCCGACATGCCGCTGCTCTGGGTGCTGCGCGACGTGATCGGGCTGACTGGCACGAAGTTCGGGTGCGGCATCGCCCAATGCGGCGCCTGCACCGTCCATGTCGAAGGCGCGGCGCTCCGCTCCTGCCAGTTGCCCGTCGGATCGGTCGGCGACAGGAAGATCACCACCATCGAGGCGATCGGCGAGACTGCCGTCGGCGCGAAGATCCAGAAAGCATGGCTGGACCTCGAAGTCGTGCAATGCGGCTATTGCCAGTCCGGGCAGATCATGTCGGCGGCGGCGCTGCTCGCCTCCAACCCGTCGCCCGACGATGCCGATATCGATGCGGCCATGGCCGGCAATATCTGCCGCTGCGGCACCTATGTGCGCATCCGGGAGGGCATCAAGCATGCTGCACGATCGGCCTGATCCGTCCCCCGCTTCCGAAGACGCCCGGCACGGCCTTTCGCGACGCTCCCTGCTGGGCGCGGGGGTGGCGATCGGCGGCGGCCTGCTGCTCGGCGTCGAGCTGATCGGCGGCCGCTCGGCGCAGGCGAAGGATACGGAGGGCGGCGCACGCTTCAACGCCTTCGTCCGGGTCGGACGCGACGGCGCCATCACCCTCATCATGCCCGCCGTCGAGATGGGTCAGGGCACCTATACGATGCAGGCGACGCTGATCGCCGAGGAACTGGACGTCGACCTCGCGCAGGTGCAGGTCGAGCACGCGCCGCCCGACCAGAAGGATTATGGCAACCCGATCTTCGTCGCCCAGATCACCGGCGGGTCGACCAGCACGATGGGCTGGTATCTGCCGCTGCGGACGGCCGGCGCCACGGCGCGGGCGATGCTGGTGGGTGCGGCGGCGGCGGGCTGGCATGTCGATCCGGCGAGCCTGCGCACCGAGAATGGCGTCGTCCATGATGACGCGAACGGCCGCTCGGCGCCCTATGGCGCGCTGGCCGACCGGGCGGCGACGATCCCCGCGCCCAGGGAGCCGGTGCTCAAGGACCCCAAGGCCTTCCGCCTGATCGGCAAGCCGCTCAAGCGGATCGATACGCCCGACAAGGTGAACGGCAAGGTCCAGTACGGCATCGACGTGATGCTGCCGGGCATGAAGTTCGCCACGTTGGCCGCCTGCCCGGTGTTCGGCGGCAAGGTCGCCCATGTCGACGACACCCAGGCGAAGACGGTGCCCGGCTTCCGCCAGGTGGTGGTGCTGGACGATCTCGTCGCGGTGGTCGGCGATCATATGTGGGCGGCGAAGCAAGGCCTCGCCGCGCTCGCCATCGAGTGGGACTATGGCGCCAACGCCAACGTCATGCAGGAAGACCTCTACGCCGCGCAGGCCAGGGCCGCAGACGGCGCGGGCGTCACCGCACAGAAGGTCGGCGACGCGCCCGGCCATCTGAAGGACGGCGCCACCTACGAGCAGGAGTTCGAGCTTCCCTATCTCGCCCATGCGCCGATGGAGCCGATCAACGGCACGGCCCATTTCAAGGGCGACGCTTGCGAAATCTGGGTGGGCACGCAGGCGCCGGGCATGGCGCAGGCAGGCGCCGCGGCCGCGCTCGGCCTCAAGCCCGAGCAGGTGACGATCAACAACCATCTGATCGGCGGCGGCTTCGGCCGGCGGCTGGAGGTGGACGGCGTCATCAAGGTCGCCCGTATCGCCCAGCATGTCGAAGGCCCGGTGAAGATCGTCTGGACGCGCGAGGAGGACATCCAGCAGGAATATTTCCGCCCGATCTACCACGATCGCCTGCGCGCCCGCGTCGAGAATGGGCGGATCACCGCGTGGCATCACCGCGTCACCGGCCCATCGATCATCGCGCGCTGGCTACCGCCCGCCTTCCAGAAGGGCATCGACCCCGACGCCGTCGATGGCGCGGTCAACCAGCCCTATGACTTCGACAATATCCTCGTCGAATATATCCGCCACGAGACGCCGCAGGTGCCGGTCGCCTTCTGGCGGGGCGTCGGGCCGAACAGCAATGTCTTCTCGGCCGAGCGCTTCATCAGCCATATCGCGCATCAGGTCGGCGTCGATCCGGTCGAGTTCCGGCGCGGGATGCTCAAGAAATCGCCGCGCGCGCTCGGCGTGCTGAACCTCGCCGCCGAGAAGGCCGGCTGGGATACGCCCCTCGCCACGCCGGAGAGCGGACGGGCCGGGCGCGGCGTCGCGCTGCTGGCGGGCTTCGGCAGCTTCCTCGCTTGCGTCGCCGAAGTGGTGGTGCCCGACGATGGCGACGTGCAGATCAAGCGCATCGTCTGCACCGCCGACGTCGGCCAGATGGTCAACCCGGACACGCTCACGGCCCAGATACAGGGCGGCACCATTTTCGGGATGAGCGCCATCCTGCACGGCGAGATCACCATCGATCATGGCCGCGTGCTGCAAAGCAATTTCCACGACTATCGCGTGCTGCGCATCGACGAGATGCCGACGATCGAGACCTATCTCGTGCCCAGCACCGAGAAGCCCGGCGGCATCGGCGAGCCCGGCACGGTGGTGGTGCAGCCCGCGATCGCCAATGCGGTGTTCAATGCGACCGGCGTGCAGCTCAAACGAATGCCGATCAATCGCGCTCTGCTGGTGAAGGGGGCCAAGGCATGAGGCGGCTCACTCTCTGGATCGGCGGCATCATCGTCGCGGTCGGCGTGGCGGTGCTGGGCGTGTTCGGCTGGATCGTCGGCCAGCCGGGGCCGACCGCCTTCGCAAAAGGCAGCCCGGTCGATCTCGCCCAGTATAAAGGCCCCTCCCCTGTCGGCGTGCCGACGGAACTCGCGGGCGCCGATCCCCTCACGCGCGGCAAATATCTGACCGAAGCCGCCGACTGCGAGGCCTGCCATACGATCAAGGGCGGCACGCCCTTCGCCGGCGGCCGCGCGTTCAAGCTGCCCTTCGGCACGCTCTACACGCCCAACATCACGCCCGATCCCGAGACCGGCATCGGCAAGTGGAGCGACGCGGATTTCCTGAAGGCCGTCCACAAGGGAATCGCCCCCGGCGGCACGCGGCTCTACCCGGCCTTCCCCTATGCCAGCTACACGATGCTGACCGACGAGGACGTGCTGGCGATCAAGGCCTATCTCTTCTCGCTGCCGCCGGTGAAGCAGGAGACGCCGCCCAACACGTTCAGCTTCCCCTACAACCAGCGCTGGCTGATGGCTTTCTGGGGCGCCTTCTTCAACAGCGACAAGCGCTTCCGCCCGATCCCCGAGCAGAGCCCGCAATGGAATCGCGGCGCCTATCTGGTCGAGGCGCTGGCCCATTGCGGCGAGTGCCACAGCCCCCGCAACCTGATGCAGGCGATGAACACCCGGCAGAAGTTCGCCGGCGGCGAGGCCGAGGGCTGGACGGCCTACAACATCACGCAGGATCGGGTGAGCGGCATCGGCACATGGTCCGCGGAGGATCTGGCGGGCTATCTGGCGCGCGGCCATGCGCTCGGCCGGGGCACCGCCTCCGGCCCGATGCGCGAGGCGGTGGAACTGAGCCTCAGCAAGCTCAGCCCGAGGGACATCACGGCGATGGTCGCCTATCTCCAGACCGTGCCGGCGATCCGCAGCAGCCAGCTCCCCGAGATGGCCGGCCCCGCGCCCGCCGCGCACAAGCAGGGCCCCGCCGACAATCCGATGGGCAAGCGCCTGTTCGAGGGCAATTGCGTAAGCTGCCATGCCTGGAACGGCCAAGGCGCGCTGGTCGAGGAGGCGCAGCTCACCGGCAACCGTGCGGTGAACGACGTGACGGCCACCAACGTCGCGCAGATGATCCTGAGCGGCGTCGGCACATCCACCAGCGGCCGGCCCTATATGCCGAGCTTCGCGGCCGCCTATACGGATCGCGAAGTCGCTTCGGTCGCCAATTATGTGACGGCGCGCTTCGGCTCGAAACCGTCGAGCATCACGCCCGAGGAGGTCGGCAAGCTCCGCGCGCAGAATTGATGGCGGGGCCGCATGAAGCGCAGCCCCGCCTGATCCCGGCCGCTTACCAGACGCGGACGCGCTTGTCGGGCGCCAGATAGAGGCTAGAGCCCGGCGTCACCCCGAACGCCTTGTACCAGGCATCGAGGTTGCGCACCGTCTGCGCGCGGAAGCGGGCCGGCGCGTGGACATCGGTCGCGACGCGCGTGCGGAGCGCCTTGTCGCGGATCTTCTCGCGCCAGCTCTGGGCGAAGGCGAGGAAGAAGCGCTGGTCGCCGGTCATGCCCGCGATCACCGGAGCGGGCTTGCCGCCGAGCGAGGCGTGATAGGCCTCATAGGCCGCCGTCAGGCCGGCGAGATCGGCGATATTCTCGCCCAGTTCCTGCTTGCCCTTCAGGTTGAGCCCCGGCAGCGCGACATAGGCGTCATATTGCGCGGCGAGCGCGGCGCCGGCCTGCTCGAAATGCTGGAAGTCGGACGGCGTCCACCAGTTGCGCAACCGGCCCTCGGCGTCGAAGTCGGCGCCGGTATTGTCGAAGCTGTGGCTCACCTCATGGCCGATGGTGGCGCCGATCGAGCCATAGTTCACTGCCGGATCGGCCTTCGGATCGTAGAAGGGCGCCTCCAGGATCGCGGCCGGGAAGTTGAGCGCGTTCTGGAGCGGCAGGTTCACCGCGTTCACCGTCTGCGGCGTCATCCACCATTCGGCGCGATCCACCGGCTTGCCGATCTTGGCGACCTGATGGCGATATTCGGCGAGCTGGGCGCGGCGGAAATTGCCGACCGGATCGTCCGCGCGGATGTCGAGCCCGGCATAGCTGCGCCACGTCTCGGGATAGCCGATGCCAACGCGCATCGTCTCGATCTTGCGGCGCGCCTCGGCCTTGGTGGCGGACGCCATCCAGTCGAGCGCGGCGACGCGGCGATCGAAGGCGGCGAGGATGCCCTTCACCATCGTCTGGATGTCCGCCTTGGACGAGGCGGGGAAATAGCGCCGGGCATAGATCTGGCCCACCGCATCGCCGAGATCGGTGTTCACCTCGGCGATGGCGCGCTTGTCGCGGGTGCGCTGCTGGGGCGTGCCGTTCAGCGTCTTGCCGTAGAAATCGAAATGCGCGTCATCCAGCGCCTTCGGCAGCGCGAAGGTGACTTCGTTGATGCGGTGAAAGGTCAGCCAGTCCTGCCAGTCCTGAAGCGGCTCGCTCGCCACCAGCGCGGAAAGGCCTGTGATCGCGGCCGGCTGCCAGGCGAAGAAATCCTGCTGGCCGGGGAGTTCGGCCGCCGTGAAGAAGGCGTCCCAGTCGAGCCCCGGCGCCTTGGCGGCGAAGTCGGCCCGCTTCCACGGATTGTTGGACTTGTGGATGTCCTGGCTCGTCTCGATGTCGGCGTGGACGGTGGCGATCTTCATCTCCAGCGCCACGATCCGGTCGGCCCGCGCCGCCGCATCGGAGACGCCCGCCAGCGTCAGCAGCTTCTCGACATAGGCGCGGTACGCGGTGCGGATCTCCGCCATCTCGGGCGTCTTGGAGAGATAATAGTCGCGATCCGGCAGGCCGAGGCCGCCCTGCATCAGATAGGGCACCGTGCGGCTGGGATCGTCGAGCGACTGGGTGACGAACAGGCCGAACAGGTTCTCGGTCGAGAAATTGGTGTCGTTGATCGGATCGGTGTCCGAACGGACCGTCGCGCCCAGGAAGGTGGCGAGCGCGTGCTTGTCCTTCAACGCCGTGATCCGGGCCAGCTCCGGCTGGACGGGCGCGAGGCCCCGCTTCTCGATGCCGGCGGTGTCCATGAAGGCGGCATAGTCGTCGGCGATGCGGCGCGCGTCGGTGCCGCTCGCGGGGTTGGACTTCGCGGACGACTGGATGATGTCGGCGGTGCGCGCCTCGGCCTTCTTGAAGACGTCGAGGAAGGTGCCGGTGCTGGAACGGTCCGCCGGAATCTCGGTGCGGGCGCGCCAGCCGCCATTGGCATAGGCCTCGAAATCGTCACCCGGCTTCACGGCCATGTCCCGCCCGGTCAGATCGACACCGCCGGCCGACGGCGCCGGCGCGGCGGCGACCAGCATCGGCGCGACAAGGCCCATCGCGGTCGCGACGAGCAGATGGCGCATCCCCATTGTCTTCTCCCTTGAATTTGTCGTTATGGCGAGACGGCTAGCCGCTCGCCCGGCACCGCGCCAGCGCTTTCACGACGCCCGCCACCGCCGCGGCCGGTCGATCAGCCGTTGAGATGCTCCCAGACCTTGGAGATGACGACGGAGCCCTCGCCCACCGACGAGGCTACGCGCTTGACGGAGCCCGCACGGACATCGCCCACGGCGAAGATTCCCGGTTGCGAGGTCGCATAAGGCGATCCGCCGCCCGCGGCATCGCCGGTCAGCACGAAGCCCTTGTTATCGAGCGCGACCAGCCCCGACAGCCATTCCGTGTTGGGCGCCGCGCCGACCATGACGAACAAGGCGCAAATGGCGATTTCGCGCTCCGTCTGGTCCCGCACGTTGCGGATGGTGACGGTTTCGAGCTTGTCCGTGCCGTGGAGCGCCACGATCTCGGCGCCATATTCCACGGTGATGGCAGGGTCCGCCTCCAGGCGGCTGGAGAGGTAGCTCGACATCGACGTGGCAAGCGACGCCCCGCGCACCAGCACGCGGACATGACTCGCCGCGCGGCTCAGGAACATCGCCGCCTGCCCGGCCGAATTGCCGCCGCCGATGACGATCGCCTCGGCCTCCTTGCAGAAGCGCGCCTCATTCTCCGTGGCGGCGTAATAGACGCCGGCGCCTTCGAAGTCGGCGAGGCGGTCGATCGGGAGCCGCCGATACTGGACGCCGGTCGCCACCACCACCGCGCCGGCCCGTATGCGCTGGCCATTGTCGAAGGTGGCACAGAACTGGCCGTCCCCCAGCCGTTCAAGCTTCACCACGCGGCGCGGCACGACGAAGCGCGTGCCGAACTTCATCGCCTGAACCTCGCCTCGCCAGACGAGATCGGCGCCCGAAATCCCCGTCGGGAAGCCCATATAATTCTCGATGCGGCTCGACGTGCCCGCCTGCCCGCCGATCGCGATATCGTCGACGACCAGCGCGCTCAGCCCCTCGGCCCCCGCATAGACGCCCGCGGCCACGCCGGCCGGGCCGCCGCCGACGATGAGCACGTCGAACGGCTCGCACTCGGCGAGATCGCGATTGATCCCGAGCAGGCGCGCGACCTTCTCAGGCGTCGGATCGGCGACGACCTCGTCCCGCCCGAAGATCACGGCCGGGCGCCCCGCATCGATGGCGCAACTCTCCGAAATCCGCGCAGCCTCGGGGCTGGCCGTGTCGTAGGAGGCATAAGGCAGGCGGTTGCGGCTGGCGAACTCGGCGATGCGCCGGATATCGCGATCCTCCTCCTCGCCGATCAGGACGAGCATGCCGTCGCGCGCATCGAGCTGGCGCCGCCGGCGCGCGGCCAGCACGGTGATGACGATGTCCGACATCTCCGGGATTTCCGACATCAGCCGCATCATCGTCGCTCGCGGCACTTCGATCGCCCGCGTGTCGCGGGCGGCGCGCATCGGCATCGTCCAGCTACCGCCATAGAGGAACGAGATCTCGCCCATGAACTGGGTCGGCCCGAGCGTCGAAGGCACGTGGCGCTCGCCGGTGAACGGATTCATGACCTCGATCTCGCCGTCTTCGACATAGACGAAGCGGTCGGCCGGATCGCCGGGCCGGACGATGACGGTGCCCGCCGCATAATGAGCGACCTTCCCCGCCTCGCGCAGCGCATCGACATGCGAAGCCGCCAGGGGCACGCGCTGCATCTCCCGGAGATCCCGACCGATGGTTTCCATTCCCCGCCTCTCCTGACGACCCGGCCCGATCATAGCGATCACTCGGACTGTTGTCAGAGACCAAAGCGGGTAGGCCGCGGCCAGGCGACGATCGACACTCGCGCGATCGGTGTCATCGGATCATTCGGGCGCTATTGAGAGCGCATGACCACCCCCGAGATCCTCATGCCGGCGCCCATGCTCGCCAGCGTCATCACGGCGCTGGACGAGCGCTTCGTCCTGCACCGCCTGTGGGAGCAAGCCGATCCCGACATCTTTCTGGCGACCGTCGCCCCCCGCATCCGCGGGCTGGCGGCGAGCACGCTCGCCGGCCGGATCGACGGAAGCTGGTTCGATCGTCTGCCCGCCCTCGAGATCGTCGCCAATTTCGGCGTCGGATACGACAATGTGGACGCGGGCGCGGCCGCCGCGCGCGGCATCATGGTCACCAACACGCCGGGCGTCCTCGACGAGGAAGTAGCCGACCTGACGGTGGGCCTGCTGCTGGCCACCCTGCGCCGCATCCCCCAGGCCGATCGTTACGTCCGGGAAGGCCGGTGGCCAATCGCCCCCTTCCCGCTTTCGCCCACGCTGCGAGGGAGGCGGATCGGCATTCTGGGGCTGGGCGCGATAGGCAAGGCGGTGGCGCGGCGCCTCGAAGCGTTCGGCGTGCCGATCGCCTACCATGGGCGATCGAGGCAGGCCGGGGTGCGCTACGATTATTTCGATACCCCGGCGGCGCTGGCGGCGGCATCCGACGTGCTCATCTCCATCGTGCCCGGCGGACGGACGACGAGGCGACTGATCGACGCCGAAGTCCTGGCGGCCCTCGGAGCGGAGGGTGTGCTCATCAACGTCGCCCGCGGAAGCGTCGTCGACGAGGCCGCCCTCGTCGCGGCACTGGAGGCCGGCACGATCCTGGGCGCGGGACTCGATGTCTTCGAAGACGAGCCGCATGTGCCCGAAGCGCTGCGCAGCATGCCCAATGTCGTGCTGCTGCCCCATATCGGCTCGGCCTCGCAGCGGACACGCGCCGCGATGGGAAGCCTGGTGGCCCATAATCTCACGAGCTGGTTCGAGAGCGGACGTGCGCTCACCCCCGTGCCCGAGACAGCCAATATGGGATGATATGCGTGACCCCTATTTGCAGCACGCAATTTCCGCTGGAAAAAGCGATGGCCAGCAAGGGGTTCTTGGGAGGATCGTGGCGGAGAGGGTGGGATTCGAACCCACGGTGAGCTTGCACCCACAACGGTTTTCGAGACCGTCCCAATCGACCACTCTGGCACCTCTCCGCGAGATCGCTGACGGGCCGTGGGAGGCGCCGTCATGGTCGTGAGGCGCGGCCATTAGCGACACTTTCCGAGCTTGCCAAGCGTCAATCGCTTGCCTCGCACAATAAGCGTCCTAGATAAGGTCCATGGACACTCATTCCGACATTGCCGTGCGTCCCTCCAACGCCCCGGAAGCCCTGCTGGCAGCGCCCAGCATCGTCCATGCGCGATTCTCGGTGGGCGACATCGTGCGCCATCGCCTGCTCGATTTCCGCGGCGTCGTGTTCGACATCGATCCGGTCTTCGCCAACACCGAGGAATGGTATCAGGCGATTCCCGAGACGATCCGCCCGGCGAAGGACCAGCCCTTCTACCATCTGCTCGCCGAGAACGCCGAATCGAGCTACGTCGCCTATGTCAGCCAGCAGAATCTGGTGGCGGACCATAGCGAGGAGCCGGTGGAGCATCCCGCGCTCGAAGGCCTGTTCGACGGATTCACCGAGGGCCGCTACACGCTGCGCCGCGAGCATCGCCACTGAGCGTCATCACGGCGTCGCTTTTCATTGACAGTCGGGCCCGAATCCCTTAGCGGGCCAGCTTTCCGCGCGGAGCCGTGGGGCTACCCGCCTCATCCCGCGCGTCAGGTCTAGAACTAAAGAGAGAGCCATGTTCGCTATCGTGCGCACGGGCGGCAAGCAGTATCGCGTCGCCGCCGGAGACAAGATTGTCGTCGAGAAGCTCGCGGGCGAGGCCGGCGAGACCGTTACGCTGGACGACGTTCTGTTCGCCGGCGAGAACGGTGAAGCCAAGGCGACCGATGGCCTCTCGGTTTCGGCCAAGATCATTGCGCAGGCGCGCGGCGAGAAGGTGATCGTCTTCAAGAAGCGCCGCCGTCATAACTATCGCCGTCGCAACGGCCATCGCCAGTATCACACGATCCTCGAGATCCTGTCGGTTGGCGGCGCCGAGAAGAAGGCGAAGAAGGCCAAGGCCGACGCCCCCGTGGCGGCGGAAGCCTGAGCGCGAACGAGCCCAAGGAGTAATCGACAATGGCACATAAGAAAGCAGGCGGCTCCTCGCGCAACGGTCGCGATTCGGCTGGCCGTCGCCTCGGCGTCAAGAAGTTCGGTGGCCAGGAGGTCATCGGCGGCAACATTATCATCCGTCAGCGTGGCACCAAGGTGTACGCCGGCGTGAATGTCGGCATGGGCAAGGACCACACCCTGTTCGCGCTGACCGACGGCCGCGTCCGCTTCCACGAGGGCAAGCTCGGCCGCAAATATGTGTCGGTAGACCAGCTCGCGCAGGCTGCCGAGTAAGTCGGACGATCATGGGGATCGTCCGCAGGGGCGATCTCCGGGTTCTGCGATAAGTGCGGAATCCAAGAGGGAGACGGGTCGCCCCGTCTCCCTTTCTTTTTGTCTCCCCGCTGAAACTTTCTGTCGTAACCCCGTAACCTCCGGCGCCTAGGGGCGTTGTCGGGCGGAGGGTGCGGAGAGGCAAAAAAGAGATACCGCCATGTTTGCAAGGACCGAACGGCTGCTGTTGCGGCCGGGCTGGGGCGAGGATGCTCCCGCCCTTTTCAACGCGATCGCGGATGAGGCGATCGTGGACAAGCTGCCGGGTACGCCCTGGCCCTATCGTGCCGAGGATGCCGAAGCCTATCTCGCGCGGGACAGGAAGCCCGGCGAGCTGCCCGAGCTGCTGATCTATGCCCGTACCCACGGCGCGCCCCGCCTCGTCGGCGGCATCGCGCTGCGTGAGGACGGCGAGGAAGGCGCCGAACTGGATTACTGGATCGCCCGCCCCTGCTGGGGCCTGGGTTTCGCCACCGAAGCGGGGAAGGCCGTGGTCGACATGGCCCGCGACGGCCTGCGCCTGCGTTCGCTGCGCTCGGGCCATTTCGTGGACAATCCCGCGTCCGGCCGCGTGCTGGAGAAGCTCGGCTTCGTCCCCACGGGCGAGGTGGAAGAGCGCTGGAGCGCGGTGCGCGGCGAGAAGGTCGACTGCCTGATGTACGCCCTCGCCGCCTGAGCGATCGGGCGGGGAGCGGCGCGCGCCCTCCCCGCCCTTGCTCGCCGCTCCGGCGAATCGGCAGGGAATCGCCTGTGGAAACCGTGCGGGGTGAATCGCCCTCGCCGCTGACGGACTCGAATCCGCGACGCCGCCCGCCGCGCGGATGCGCAGGGGTGGCGCCCGAAGCCAATTCCCGCTATGGGAGCGCCCTTTCGCGACGCATGGTCCTGCCGCCCCGGCTTGTTCCGGGATGCTGTCCCTTGTCGCCAAGCCGACCGTTGGATCGCCCATGCATTTTCTCGACCAGGCCAAGATCTTCATCCGCTCCGGCGCCGGCGGCCCCGGCGCGGTCTCGTTCCGGCGCGAGAAGTTCATCGAATATGGCGGACCGGACGGCGGCAATGGCGGCAAGGGCGGCGACATCATTTTCGAGGCGGTGCCCGGCCTGAACACGCTGATCGACTTCCGCTACACGCAGCATTTCCGCGCCCCGCGCGGCAAGGGCGGGTCGGGCTCGAACCGCACCGGCGCGGGCGGCGACGATCTCATCATCCGCGTGCCCGTCGGCACCCAGCTCCTCGACGAGGACCGCGAGACGGTGCTGGCCGACTTCACCGTCCCCGGCCAGCGCCAGGTTTTCCTGCGCGGCGGCGACGGCGGGCGCGGCAACCTGACCTACAAGAGCTCCACCAACCGCGCCCCGCGTCAGCACGGGCCGGGCTGGCCGGGCGAGGAGATGTGGGTGTGGCTGCGCCTGAAGCTGCTCGCCGACGCGGGCCTCGTCGGCCTGCCCAACGCCGGCAAGTCCACCTTCATCAACGCCGTCACCAACGCCAAGGCCAAGGTGGGCGACTATCCCTTCACCACCGTGCGCCCGCAGCTCGGCGTGGTCAGCCATCGTGAGCGCGAGTTCGTGGTGGCGGACATCCCCGGCCTGATCGAGGGCGCGGCGGACGGCGCCGGCATCGGCGACCGCTTCCTCGGCCATATCGAGCGCTGCCGCGTGCTGCTGCACCTCGTCGACGCCGATGGCGAGGACCCGATCGAAGCCTATCGCATCGTCCGCGAGGAGCTGGCCGCCTATGGCGCGGGCCTCGACGATAAGATCGAGGTGTTGGCACTCAACAAGATCGACGCGATCGACGACGAGGAGATGCGCGCCGAGCTGATGGACATGCTGGAGGAGGAGAGCGGCGTGCGCCCCCTCCCCCTGTCCGGCGCCACCGGCGAGGGCCTGACCGAGGTGCTCGATCGACTCATCGAGGCGATCGGCCCGGTCGGTGGCGCGTCGGCCGAAAGCGTCCATTCGAGCACTACGGACGAAGAGACGCCCTGGTCCCCATTGTGAGCCGACGCCGTTCCGCCTAAGCGGGCGGTTCCCTCCTGTTTCTTGCCGGTGGCGTCTGCTGACACGATGACTCGCGCCGAACGCTTTGCCCCTGCTTCCTGTCCCGTGCTGGTCGTCAAGATCGGCTCGGCGCTGCTCGTCGATCCGGCGGGCCATGTCCGCCGCGACTGGCTGGCGGGTGTCGTCGCCGACATCGCCGCCGCCCATGCCGCCGGCCAGCGGATCATCGTCGTCTCCTCCGGCGCGATCGCGCTCGGCGCGCGGCGGCTGGGGCTTCCGGGCGGTGGTCGCGCCAGCCTCGAAGACGCGCAGGCCGCCGCCGCGACAGGGCAGATCGCGCTCTCGCATTGCTGGGCGGAGCTGCTCGGCGGCCATGGCCTCACCGCCGCGCAGATGCTGGTGACGCTCGACGATCTGGAGGATCGCCGCCGCTACCTCAACGCCAGCGCCACCTTCGCGCGCCTGCTGGCGCTGGGCGTGGTGCCGGTGGTGAACGAGAACGACACGGTCGCGACCGAGGAAATCCGCTTCGGTGACAATGACCGGCTGGCCGCGCGCGTGGCGCAGGCCTCGGGTGCGGGTGGCGTGGTCCTGCTGTCCGACGTGGACGGCCTCTACACCGCCAACCCGCAGCGCGACCCGAACGCGAAGCTGATCGAGGAAGTCCCCGTGCTCGATGCCGCCACCATGGCGATGGCGGACACGGGCTCGGCCTCGGGCATGGGATCGGGCGGCATGGTCGCCAAGTTGCAGGCGGCGCGCATCGCGCACGCGGCGGGCGCGCACCTCGCCATCGTCACCGGACGGCGCGACCATCCGCTCGCCGCCTTCGCCGCCGACGGGCGCGGCACCATCTTCCCCGCCGCCGGAGGTTCGGGCGCCCGCAAGGCGTGGCTCGCCGGACGGCTCACCGCGCGCGGGCGCGTGCTGATCGACGCCGGCGCGGCCGAGGCGCTCCATAACGGCGCGAGCCTGCTCGCGGCGGGCGCGACCGCCATCGAGGGCGTGTTCGATCGCGGCGACGTGGTGGACATCCTCGGCCCCGACGGGCACGCCATCGCCCGCGGCCTTTCCGAATATGATGCCGACGAAGCCCGCATGATCGCCGGCCGCCGCACGAGCGAGCTGGCCGACATCCTCGGCCACGCGCCCCGCGCCGCGCTGGTCCACCGCGACCATATGGTGATGCTGTGAGGAACCGGTATCGCACCCTCGCCATCACCGGCGGCACCGGCTTCGTCGGCCGCCACCTGATCGACGCGGCGCTGGCGCAGGGCCATCTCGTCCGCGCGCTGACCCGCTCGCCCCGCCCGCCGCGCGACGGCGTGCAGTGGATCTACGGCTCGCTGGAGAAGCCGCTCGCGCTGACCCAGCTCGTGGCCGGCGCGGACGCGGTGATCCACGTCGCCGGCACGATCAGCGCCCCGGATCGCGCGGGCTTCGCGCTGGGCAATGTCGAGGGCACGCTGGCGATGGTGAATGCCACCCGCGCCGCCGGCATCCGCCGCTTCGTCCACGTCTCCTCGCTCGCCGCGCGCGAGCCGAAGCTGTCACACTATGGCTGGTCCAAGGCGCGCTCGGAGATCATCGTCGCGGCCTCCGCGCTCGATTGGACGATCGTGCGTCCGCCCGCCGTCTTCGGCCCCGGCGACCGCGAGATGCTGGAGCTGTTCCGCGCCGCCAGACGCGGCATCGTGCCGCTGCCGCCCGGCGGCAACCTCTCGGTGATCGCGGCGCAGGACCTCGTGCGCCTGCTGCTCGCCGTGCTGCCCGATGGCGAGGACAGCCACGCAGCGATCTACGAGCCCGATGACGGCCGCCCCGGCGGCTGGACCCACGCCGAATTCGCGCAGGCGATCGGCCATGCTGTCGGCAGGCGCGTGCGGCCTCAGCCCGTCCCCGCCTGGGCGATGCGCGCGGGGGCGAAGATCGATGCTCTGCTGCGCGGCCCCAACGCCAAGCTGACCGAGGACCGGGTGCGCTATTTCCTGCATGACGACTGGGTGGTGAACCCCGATTTCCGGCCGCCCGCGCATCTCTGGCGGCCGCAACTCGCGACCGTGGACGGGCTGGCCATCGCCGCCGAAAGCTATCGCGAGGAAGGGCTGCTCGCCTGAACGGCGCCGTCACGCCCCTGCCCCGTTAACGCCGCAATCGCTTGGCAAGCAGCCCTCGCCGAGACTAAGGATTTGACCCCATGACCGACCGTGCCGAAACCTTCGCCAAGGTGGCGGAGCTGATCGCCCCCTTCAACAAGAAGGGCGTGGACCTCAGCGAGACCACCCGCTTCGCCCAGGATCTGGAGTGGGACAGCCTCACCGTCATGGATTTCGTGGCGGCGATCGAGGACGAGTTCGACATCATCATCACGATGAACATGCAGGCCGAGATCGAAACGATCGGCCAGCTCGTCGACGCGGTCGAGACGCTGAAGGCCAAGGCATGAGCGACGCCGCCCTCCAGTCCGCCGACGCGCCGGCACAGGCGGCGGACCTCTTCTCCAAGTTCGACGGCCTGATCGCCGAGCGCGAGGCGCTGCTCTCGACGGGCGTGCGTGATCCCTTCGCCATCGTGATGGACAAGGTGCTCTCGCCGACCGAGGCGATCATCCAGGGCAAGCCCACCATCCTGCTCGGCACCTACAACTATATGGGCATGACGTTCGATCCGGACGTCATCGCCGCCGGCAAGAAGGCGCTCGACGAGTTCGGCTCGGGCACCACGGGCAGCCGCGTGCTGAACGGCACCTACCAGACGCACAAGGAATGCGAGGACGCCCTCAAGGAGTTCTACGGCACCGAGCATGCCATGGTCTTCTCGACCGGCTATCAGGCCAATCTGGGCATGATCTCGACGCTGGCCGGCAAGGGCGACTACATCATCCTCGACGCCGACAGCCATGCCTCGATCTACGACGGCTGCTGGCTCGGCAATGCCGAGATCGTGCGCTTCCGCCACAACAGCGTCGAGGATCTCGACAAGCGCCTCGGCCGCCTGCCCAAGGAGGCCGGCAAGCTGGTGGTGCTGGAAGGCGTCTATTCGATGCTCGGCGACATCGCGCCGCTGCCCGAGATGGTCGCCGTCGCCAAGAAGCATGGCGCGATGATCCTGTGCGACGAGGCCCATGGCATGGGCTTCTTCGGCGAGCATGGCCGCGGCGTCTACGAGCAGATGGGCGTCGAGAAGGATATCGACTTCGTGGTCGGCACCTTCTCCAAGTCGGTCGGCACGGTGGGCGGCTTCTGCGTGTCGAACCATCCCAAGTTCGAGGTGCTGCGCCTCGTCTGCCGTCCCTACGTCTTCACCGCCTCGCTGCCGCCCTCGGTGGTGGCGACGGCCGCGACCTCGATCCGCAAGCTGATGCACGCCGCCGACAAGCGCGAGCATCTGTGGAAGAACAGCCGCCGCCTCCACAAGGGCCTGCGCGATCTGGGCTTCAAGCTGGGCACCGAGGAGGCGCAATCGGCCATCATCGCCGTCATCCTGCCCGATCAGGAGCAGGCGGTCGGCATGTGGGCGACGCTGCTGGAACTGGGCCTCTATGTGAACATGGCACGCCCGCCCGCGACGCCGGCGGGAACCTTCCTGCTGCGTTGTTCGCTTTGCGCGGAACACCGCGACGAGCAGGTCGGGCAGATCATCGAGATGTTCGCCAAGGCCGGCCGCGCGGTGGGCTGCATCGCCTGAAGGGTTAGCCCGGACCGCCCCTGCGGTTCGGGCCTTCCCCAATTGCGTTTCCCGGCCTAAAATCGGGGCATGGGCCTAGGGGAGAGCGAACGCGTGGACCAGACGGTCTTCAGCGGCAGTGGGGCGGACGATCCCGTGGCTTACCGCCGCTGGATCACGCCACTCAACGTCGGCCTGCTGGTCGGCGCGCTGCTGGCCGCGTCACTCATCATCGTCCTCATCATCCAGGTCGCCGCTTCCAACACCGATCGCGACCGCGCGCTGGAGCGCGAGCGCCACAGCTACGACGTCATGCTCGTCACGCGCTCGATCGACAGCGCCATGGCCCGCGCCGAGGCCTCGCTCGGCCGCTTCGCCACCAGCGGCGACCGCGGCATGGGCACGAGCTATTACAACGACTGGCTCCAGGCCGGCACGCTCATCACCCAGCTTCAGGACATGGCGAGCCATGATCCCGACGAGGCACGGCTCGTCCGCCAGCTCCGCACGCTCTACGATGCGCGGGGCCGCGAACTCGGCCTCACGGCGACACGTGCTTATTACAAGCAGGGCTGGCCTGCGCTGCTGCTGTTCAACAATGCCGGCCATTCCAAGCTGATCTCGGACATCAAGCGCTCGCTCGACGCCATCACCGAGCATGAGCGCGACGTCCTCCAGAGCCGTTACGACCAGTCGGATGCGGCGGCGAGCCAGTCCAACCATCTCGCCAAGCTGCTCTCGCTGACCGGCGTGCTGCTGGTGGTGGCGGCGGGCATCCTGGCATGGCTGGCGTGGAACGCGATCATCACCCGGCGCCACGCCCGCGAGGAAGCCGAGGCCGCCGACGATCGCGCCGCCTGGCTGGAACATGCCGTCGCCGAGCGCACCCGCGCCCTCTCCGACGCCAATGATCGTCTCCATCGCGAGATGACCGAGCGCGCGGCGGCCGAGGCGCAGCTCCGCCAGATGCAGAAGATGGAGGCTGTCGGCCAGCTCACCGGCGGCATCGCGCACGACTTCAACAACATGCTGGCGGTCGTCGTCGGTGGGCTCGATCTCGCCAAGCGCCGGCTGGAGACGGAGGCCGAGGAAGTCGGCCGCCATATCGACAACGCCATGGAGGGCGCCAACCGCGCCGCCGCGCTCACCCGCCGCTTGCTCGGCTTCGCCCGCGCCGAGCCGCTGCTGCCCGAGGCGATCAATCCCAGCGAGTTGATCGAAGGCATGTCCGAATTGATCGACCGCACGCTGGGCGAGCGCGTGACGGTGGAAACGATCGTCGAGCGGGACGTCTGGCCGGTGTGGGTCGATCCGCTCCAGCTCGAGAACGCGATCCTCAACCTCGCCGTCAACGCACGCGATGCGATGGACGGCGCCGGCCGGCTGGAGATCGCGGTCGCCAACTGCACCCTGGCGGCGCGCGAGGTGGGCCAGGCGCCGGCGGGCGATTATGTCCGCATCGCCGTCACCGACACCGGCTCCGGCATGACGCCCGAGGTGCAGGAGCGTGTGTTCGAGCCCTTCTTCACCACCAAGCCGGTGGGCAAGGGCACGGGCCTCGGCCTCAGCCAGATCTTCGGCTTCGTGCGCCAGTCCGCCGGCGAGGTGGCGATCCGCTCGGCGGTGGGGGAAGGCACCACCGTCTCGCTCTACCTGCCGCGCGGCCGCGGCAAGGCGATGCCCGTCGTCGTGCCCGCCACCATCGCGCACCGCCCGCCCGAGCGGCTGCCCGTCCGCACGCCCGAGCCCGCCGATCCGCAGGGCGAGCCCGTGCTGGTGGTGGAGGACGATCCGCGCGTCCGCGTCGCCACCATCGGTGCGATCGAGGAGCTGGGCTATCGCGCGATCGGCTGCTCCAGCGGCGAGGAAGCGCTCGACCTGCTCGCCAGGGAAGGCGACATCCGCCTGATGATCACCGACGTGGTGATGCCGGGGATGACAGGCCCGGAACTCGGTGCCGCCGTCCGCAAGCGCCATCCGCACATCGCGATCCTGTTCGTGACAGGCTATGCCGGCGAGGCGGGGGAAAGCGATCTCGCGGGGCAGGCCGTGCTGCGCAAGCCGTTCACCGTCTCCGCGCTGGAGCGCGCCGTCGGCGATGCGCTGGCTAGCGCACCGCCCCTCCCGAGAGGAGCCGCGGCAGCAGAGTGATCGCGCCGAGGATCGGCCAGCGGCGCTGCCACGGCTTGATCTCGATCGCAGTGCCGGCGTGGCGGTTGATCTTCCACGCCAGATAATCGATCCCGCCCGCGAAGGTGGCGCTGGCCTTGGCGAGGCGCAGCAGGGTCAGCCGCTTGCCGCGCCGCTGGGTCCGCCGCCAGCCCTGGAGTGCCGCATCACGAGACTGGCGTGCGGGAACAAGCGCCCTCGCCGCCTCCAGCACCGGGCCGGTGAAGCGGCGATAGCGCTCCGGGTCGGCGTCGACGATACTGCCGGAACGCGTCTTGCGCTCGGCACGGAGTTCGGCGGCGTAGGTAAGCGCGAAGGCGGCGCGCCACAGGCCGAGCGGATCGGAGGGCTCCGCCGAGAGCGTCGGCAGCGTCCGGGCGATCAGCGTCGGCGCGGCCCGCGCCACCGCCGCGATCACCGCATCGCGCGCCGCGTCGTCCGCCGCCCAGGCGAGCCGCGCCGGCTGGGCGAAGCGCGCCCAGACCGAGGGGTTGTCCGTCTCCGGCCCGGCGAGCCGCGCGAAATCCGCCTCGCTCAGCACGGCATATTTGGCCGCGAGCCCGTCCGCCTCGAAGGGGAAGACATTGGGCGGCACCAGCCGGTTGGCACGCGCCAGCCAGCCGCCGCCATAGGCCGCGCGATAATCCGACACGATCAGGTAGAAATCGAGCATCAGCCCGTCGAGCTGGCTCTCGCGCAGGCACGAACCGTAGAACAGCACCGCCCGCGCCGAGCCCGGATAGCGCGCCGCCACCGCCGCCGCGAGCGCGGCCGCGCGCGGCTCGATCGGCTCGGCCAGTTCGGCCGCCACCAGCCGCGTCAGCGCATCGGCCATGGGGTTTACGCCGCGAGGCTGAGGAATGGCACCGGCTGCGTCGGGGTGAGCACGATGGCGCGGCCCTCGCGCGCCTCGAACAGCTCGCCGTCGAGGATGACGCTGGAGCGCTCGCCCTCGATGCGGATCTCGTCGCCGCGCTCGATATGGACGCCGTTCATCCGCTGGCGGCCGAGCCGCCCGAAGATGCTGGCGAAGGTGGCACCGAGCAGCGAGCCCGGCCGCTGCTCCACCATCATGAGCTGGAGCTTGCCCGCCTTGTCGCCCTGCGCCTGCTTCCAGCCGAGCAGCAGCCGGTGCAGCGTCGTCACGATCAGCAGCGCGAAGGTGCCCGTCACCACGCCCTGCTTCAGCACCGAGACGGAGACCGTCTTGGGCTTGGGCGGCAGGAAATGCGCGCGAACGCCGAAGATCATCGTGAACAGGATCGCCACCGCCGTCAGCACATGGCTGATCGTGTTGGGCAGGCCCAGCGGATAGATCTTGTTGCGGCAATAGAGCATCGAATCGGCCAGCCCCGCGCCGCCGAGGAACATGCCCAGCACCGGCCGCGCATTGGCCTCGCCGTTCGACAGCGCGATCAGCTCGCGCGCGACGATGTGCGGCGCAAGATCGGTGCGCGCGATCTCCATGATGCGCTCCAGCGCCGCCAGCGGATCGCCGACCGCGCCCAGATCGAGCGCGATCAGGTTGGTCTTGCCGTTGGGCAGCACCGCGACCGGCGGCGGCGTCGTGCCGAAATGATCGCCATGATAAAGCTCGGTCAGCGTCGCCTGGACGGTGCCGTCGCCGCCGTTGATGACGAGGATCTTGGGCCGCACGCGCGCGATGGTGCGCAGCGCGTCGCCGATCTGCTCGACCTCTTCGACCTCGTAATGGAACACGTCGCGATGTTCGGCACAGAACGCACGCACCCGCGGCAACAGCGACCGGTTGCCGGTCGACCGCGGGTTGGAAAGAAGAGCAACACGGGCCATCAGCTTGCCGCCTCGACCGGACGGAAGGAGCCGCCCGCCAGATAGTTGAGCGTGATCGGGACCGTCTTCACGCCATGACCGACCTCGACCGCCACCTCGTCCGGCGAGGGCTTGCGCTTCAGCATCAGGTCGAACAGCGAGACGTGCGGATTGCCCGACATGCCGCCACCGTCGGACTTGCCGGTCTTGCCCGTGCCGTCCACGTCATGGCGCACCGACACCGCATAGCGGCCCGGCCCCGGAACCGGCATGCAGACATCGAGGGGGCCGGAAGCCGGCACCTTCGCCTCGACGCGCTTCAGATAGCTGCCCTTGTCGAAATAATGCTCCGGATCGCCGCCATAGGACTGCACGCGGATGGTGCCGCTGCGGACCTTGAAGCCGGTGATGTGGACCAGCATCGCCGGCTCGCCGGCGGGGCAGACAGCGGGCGCGGTCGTCGTGCCCGGAGCGGCGCGCGCCACGACCGGCAGCGCCATGGCGGCGGCCAGCATCACGGCAACGGCACGGACCCGAACTTTGGACATGACCTCGCATCTCCCGGAAGCTATAGGCTCGTGGATCGGGCGGACGGGATCGACGATCCTGTCCTCTCTCCACGGGTGCTAGATCGGCCGCAATTGCGGCCGGAAAATGGTCATGAGGCGTCCAAACCTTGAGATTTCTGACGCTGAACGATCGCTATGTGGCCCGGCTCATCGCGGTGCCGCTCGTCGCGACACTGCTGCTCGCCGCCATGCTGCTGTTGCTCGACAAGATGCTGCGGCTGTTCGATTTCGTCGTGCGCGAAGGCGGGCCGGTGAGCGTCGTGTGGGAGATGCTGGCCAATACCATCCCCGAATATATGTCGCTGGGCATCCCGATCGGGCTGATGCTCGGCACGCTGCTCGCCTTCCGCAAGCTGGCGCTCTCGTCCGAGCTGGACGTGCTGCGCGCGCTGGGGGTGAGCTACGGGCGGCTGCTCAAGGTGCCCTATCTCTATGCGTTCGGCCTCGCCTTCGTGAACCTGCTGATCGTCGGCTTCGTCCAGCCTTATTCGCATTATGCCTATGAGGGCCTGCGCTACGAGCTGCGCTCCGGCGCGCTCGGCGCCTCGATCAAGGTCGGCGAGTTCACCAAGCTCGGCAAGAAGGAGACACTCCGCATCGAGCGCAGCCAGAATGGCGGGCGCGACCTGTCCGGCATCTTCGTCCATGCCGAGAGCCCCGACGGCAAGACCTTCGCGGTGACCGCCGAGCACGGCACCTTCCTCGCGACCGACGATCCCGACACGATCATCTTCCGCCTGCACAACGGCGTGCTCGTCAACAACGCGCCCAATTTCAAGACGCCGCGCGTGCTCTCCTTCACCAGCCACGATCTGCCGGTCGAGCTGCCCAAGGTGGACAGCTTCCGCCATCGCGGCGGGATCAACGAGGAGCTGACCGTGCCCGAGCTGGTCCGCTCCGGCCATAGCGGCAAGGTGACGCCCCAGGAGCGCGCGCAGAGCCGCGCCGAGTTCCACTTCCGCATGGTGGAAGTGGCGATCATGTTCCTGCTGCCGATGCTGTCGGTGGCGCTGGCGGTGCCGCCCAAGCGCTCGTCCTCGGCGCTCGGCGTGTTCCTGTCGATCGTGATGATCGTCACCTATCACAAGATCAACCAGTACGCCGCCGCCGTGGCCGCACTGGGCAAGATCAACCCGATCCTCGCGCTGTGGGTGCCCTTCCTGCTCTTCTCGGCGCTGATCTGGTGGATGTACCACACGCTGGCGCACAAGCCGGGCGGCCAGCCGATCGGCGCGCTGGAACGCGTCGCCGCCCGCACCGCCAAGTTCGTCAAGCGCTGGACCAATTTCGGCCGACGCCGCAACCAGGTGACCGCCTGATGACGCCCGAGTTCCAGTTCTTCCCGTCCAGGACGCTCTCCTGGTACATGGCCAAGGCCTTCCTGATCCGCTCCGCCGCCGTGCTGGCGGCGCTGGTGATCGTGCTCCAGACGCTCGACCTGCTCGGCGAATCGGGGGACATCCTCGCCTATCAGGGCAATGGCGACGCGCAATTGTGGCATTATGTGGCGCTGCGCCTGCCGCAGATCATCGCGCGCTTCCTGCCCTTCTCGGTGCTGCTAGGGACGCTCATCACGCTGGTGACGCTCAACCAGAACTCGGAAGTCATCGCGATGAAGGCGGGCGGCGTTTCCGCTCACCAGATCCTCGCCCCGCTGGTGCTCGCCTCGATGGGCATCGCGGTGCTGTCCTTCACCTTCAACGAGCGCATCGTCACCCGCGCCACCGCGACGCTGAATGCGTGGCAGGACGTGAATTACGGGCCCGCCCCTAAAGGCCGCGGCATCCCCACCAATGTCTGGGTCCGCGACGGGGACGACATCGTCCACGCCGACCAGGTGACCGGCCATGGCTCCGGCGTGCACCTGAGCGACATCACCGTCTATGATCGCGACGGCGGCGAGTTGCGCCGCATCTTCAAGGCCCCCTCGGCCGTCGCCCGGCCCGGGCCGAACGGCACGACGGCCGGGTGGGTCGCCACCAACGTGACCATGTTCGACGTCGTTTCCGGCAACGAGCTGCACATGGCGCGCTACACCTTCGGCGTGCACGTCACGCCGGACCAGTTCACGCTGGCCGACATCTCCGCCGACGAGCGCTCGCTGTCGGACCTCGGCTCCGCCATCGACGATCTGAGCGAGGCGGGCCGTCCGACGGGGCCGCTGCGCACCGGCTGGTGGCACAAGCTCTCCGGTCCGCTCTCTTCGCTGCTGATGCCGCTGCTGGCGGGCGTGGCGGCGTTCGGCCTCGCGCGATCGGGCGCGCTGTTCGTCCGCGCGGTGATCGGCATGGCGCTCGGCTTCGCCTATTTCGTGGCGGACAATTTCGCCGTCGCCATGGGCAATCTCGGCGCCTATCCGCCCTTCCTCGCGGCGTGGGCGCCCTTCTTCCTGTTCTTCCTCATCGGCGAGACGGTGCTGATCCGCACCGAGGAATGACGCGCAACGGCCGCCTCGCCGCGGCCGCTCCCGTCACAAGCCTGCCCCAATCGCGCCGCATTGCCCGAGCATAGGCCCTCGCTGGGGAGTCGAGGCAAGCGCACGGCACAAGGACGTTGAGTAAGTGAGCACCACCACCATCCGCCGCAAAGGCTTCTGGTCCCAGTCGCACTATCTCGACCGGATGACATTCAAGGACCTGGTGGTCGCCTACCTCCAGTATCCGGCGATCATCATCTATCTGGGCCTTGCCGCCGTCTCCATCGGCGCCTGGTTCTATCAGCCCGCCTCGATCGGCCGCTCGCTGCTGGCGATCGCGGTGTCGGTGCTGCTCTTCCCCGTGGTCTGGTATTTCCTCCACCGCTGGGTGCTGCATTCGCAGTGGATGTGGAAGGTGTCGTGGCTCGCGGGCACCTGGAAGCGCATCCATTACGATCATCACCAGGATCCGAACCATCTCGAGGTGCTGTTCGGCTCGCCGATCAACGTCGTGCCCACCGTCGCAATCTCGACCATCCC
The DNA here is from genome assembly GCF_000383095.1 of Sphingomonas sp. PR090111-T3T-6A. Classification (GTDB taxonomy): domain Bacteria; phylum Pseudomonadota; class Alphaproteobacteria; order Sphingomonadales; family Sphingomonadaceae; genus Solisphingomonas. The sequence goes on along the minus strand of NZ_AORL01000010.1, from coordinate 288,654 downwards.
GGTCGGCTATGCGATCGGCGGCTTCGGCGGTGCGGCGGCGGCGTTCGCCACGGGCCTGATCCAGACCTGCGTGAACGAGTTCTTCCACTGTATCCAGCACCTCGCGTACAAGCCGAAGAACAAGTGGCTGTTGATGATCAAGCAGCGCCACATGGAGCACCACTTCCACGACGAGAACGGCAATTACGGCATCACCAACTATTGGTGGGACCATCTGGCCGGCACCTATTATGCCGGCGCGTCCGCCCGCAAGAAGAGCCCGACCGTCTTCAACCTCGGCTACACCGACGAGATCGCCGAGAAATACCCCAAGGTGCGCGATCTTTCGGGCGGCATCACCTCCACGGCCGAGTTCCGCCGCCGCAACAAGGCCGGCTAAGCAACAAACGCCTAGACACGCGCCCGCCATGGCCTAAGGCTCGCCCTTGAGTAGGGAGCTAAGGGACAGGAAATGGCGGGCGCGATCACGATCATCGAGGCGAAGACGAAGGCCGAGAAAAAGCGCTACGTCGACGTCCAGTTCCGCCTCAATGCCGCCGATCCCGCCTGGATTCCGCCGCTCAAGGACGAGGTGATGGGCCTCATCACGCCGGGCAAGAACCCCTGGTTCGGCCACGGCCACGGCAGCTTCTTCATCGCCACCCGCGACGGCCGCGACGTCGGCCGCATCTCCGCCCAGATCGACCATCTCTGGGCCGACATGCCCGAGGAGCAGGGCGGCGGAAAGGCCACCGGCAACTGGGGCATGTTCGAGGCCGAGGACGCCGAGGTCGGCGCCGCGCTCATCGCCCATGCCGAACAATGGCTCCGCAAGGAGGGCATGAACCGCGCGGTCGGCCCGATCTCCATCTCCATCTGGGACGAGCCCGGCCTGCTGGTGAAGGGCCATGACCACTCCCCCACCGTGATGATGGGCCACAACAAGGCGGTCTATGAACAGTGGATCGAGGCGGCCGGCTACAAGGGGATCAAGGATCTCCACACCTATGATCTCGACATCACCAAGCAGTTCCCGCCGCTGATCCAGCGCATCGTGGCCTCCGGCGAGCGCAACCAGCGCATCACCATCCGCGAGGTGGACAAGAGCAAGTTCGCCGAGGAAGCGGCGCTGGTGCTCGCGATCCTCAACGATGCCTGGTCGGACAACTGGGGCTTCGTGCCGCTCACCGACGACGAGATCGCCTATGCGGGCAAGAAGCTGAAGCCGATCGTCTTCAACGAGCTGATCCGCATTGCCGAGGTGGAGGGAGAGCCCGTCGCCTTCATGATGACGCTGCCGGACCTCAACGAGATGCAGGCGGACCTGAACGGCGACCTCTTCCCGTTCGGCTTCATCAAGCTGCTGTGGCGCCTCAACGGCGGCTTCTCGGGCCGTCCGACGGTGCGCACCGTGCGCGTGCCACTGATGGGCGTGAAGAAGAAGCTTCAGGCCACGCGCCTCGCATCCCAGCTCGCCTTCATGATGATCGAATATATCCGCCGCGATTCGGTCGCCAAGTTCGGCGCCTCGCGCGGCGAGATCGGCTGGATCCTGGAGGACAATCAGGGGATGGTCTCGATCGCCGAAGCCATCGAGAGCAAGATCAACCGCGTCTATCGCATCTACGACAAGGCGCTCTGAGCGGACCTCATTTGTCGAGGCTGTAGGCGGGAACCGTCGGCGCGATCGGATCGGTGCGGACATGCACCGCGATCGCGCCGGCCATCACCAGCAGCACAGCAAGCGCCACCAACGCCCAGCGCGGCGCCCGCTCATACCGCGCCAGTGGCCAGAAGGCCGCCGCCAGCACGAGCAGGAAGAGGGCCACCATCTCCGGCAGCCCCGCGCCGATGCCGAGGAAGGCGAGATGGGCCAGCGGCAGGAGCGGTGCGCTCACTACCGCCGCGCCTCCGGCGACCACCGCCCAACCCGCGCCACGCGCAAACGACGCGTCCATCCACGCGACGATCAGCGCGACGAGCGCCAGCACCAGCGCCGGAACGGCCAGCAGCCACGCCGCCAGCGACGCCCCCACCTGCGCGCCCAGCGCTCCCAGCAGCAGCACACCGATCAGCGCCAGCCAGCTGCCCCATAGCCCCGAGCCCGCACGGGGCGCGGACCATGCCGCGATCATTCCGGCCAATACGCAGGGCGGCACCAGCCCGAGCCGCCCGCCCAGCACCAGATCGAGCAGCGCCAGCGCGAGGATGGGTACAAGGCCCACGGCCCGATAGCTCGACCGACGCAGCAGGAACAGGCCGCCCAGCAGCGCCATACCGGCCAGCACCGCCTGCGCCTCCAGCATCGGCAGGGCCGCCAGACGGTCGTAATAATTGGGATGCCGGGTGCTACCGGAAAGCAGGTTCAGCGCGTTCAGGGCAAGCGTCGCATGGCTCGCGAGCCAGACCGGCAGCGCCAGCCCCTCACAAACGGAACGCAGGCTCAGCAGGCCCGCTCGTCGGGCGCCCAGCCCGGCTCCGATCAGCGCCACCGCCGCGCCGATCAGCAGCCACCAGCCGGTCGCGACGCCATAATGGATCATCCCGGCGCCGCCGGTGTCGAAGAAGACGGCATCCGTGCTCCGCGCCGGCAGCGCGGCCGCGAAGGCGAGCGCGGAGACGATTCCCAGCGCCTGATCGCCCATGTCCTGCATGGATCGAGGGTCCAGCCGATCGATCGTCGCGCGCGGCGAGTGATAATATTGCGGCCGCCCCATGATGGCGAAGTTGAAGCCCGGCAACCCCTTCTCGCGCACGGGCGTGAAATCCGTGTCGTTGGGCATCCGGCGATAGGCCATGACCGACAGCGAATTGGCGACCGGATGGGCGACGCTCTTCGCGAACAGCGCCATCATCGCGCCGTTGCCGGCCCCCGTCTCGAACATGGTGGCGCGTCCGCCTGCGCCCCGCGCCTCCAGATTCACCACCACGCCGACATGCCCCGCCGCGCCGTCATGCGGCCAGAAGGCACGCGCGCCGGAGAGGCCGATCTCCTCGCCGTCGGTGAACAGCACCACCACGTCGCGCGCCGGCACGCCCCTCGCCTTGATCGCGCGGAGGATCTCCAGCGCCGAGGCCACGCCGATGCTGTCGTCGCCGCTGCCGGGCGAGCCCCAGACCGTGTCGTAATGCGCCATCAGCGCGACGGCGGGCAGCGTGCGATCACGCCCCGGCAGCACCGCCAGCACATTCACCACGTCGTTGGAGATCACCTCCGCGCCGGTCCAGCGGCGAAGCGTCTTCGCGCCCCGAGGATCGATCAGATAGCGCCGCTCCTCCGGGGCGAGCCCCAGCGCGCGCAGGCGGGCGACGAGATGCTCCCGCACCCGCGCATTGTCCGCGCTGCCGGTGGGATGCGGGCGCATTGCGATCGCGTGAACATCCGCCATCGCCCGCCCGGCCGAGAAGACGGTGGGCGGCGCCGAAGCCGGCACGACGGGCGGCGGCATCGCCGCGCGGATGCAGGCGAACAGCGTGACGGCCACCGCTAGCAGCAGCGCCACGATCCGCACGGCGCGCGCGCCCTCGCTCAGCGCAACTCTACCCAGGCCGGCGCGTGGTCGGACGCCTTCTCACGGCCGCGCACATGCTTGTCGATATTGGCGTCCACCAGCCGGTCCGCCGCCTGCGGGGAGAGCAGCAGATGATCGATGCGGAAGCCCGCGTCGCGTGCCCACGCACCGGCCTGATAGTCCCAGAAGCTATACATCCGTGCAGGCTCGGGATGGCGGGCGCGGATCGCGTCGGTCCAGCCCTGATGGATCAGCGTACGGAACGCCGCCCGGCTTTCCGGCTGCATCAGCGCATCGCTCGCCATCGCGCTGACCGAGAAGGTGTCGAGATCGGTCGGTATGACGTTGTAGTCGCCCGCCAGCACCACCGGCCGCTCCTCGGCCAGCAATTCGTGCGCGTGAATCTGGAGGCGGCGCATCCAGTCGAGCTTGTAGTCAAACTTGGGGCCCGGCTGCGGGTTGCCGTTGGGCAGGTAGATCGATGCGACGACCACGCCATCCACCTCGGCCTCGATATAGCGGCTCTGGACATCCTCGGGATCGCCCGGAAGGCCTCGCCGCCGCTCGACCGGCAACTGGCCCCGCGCCAGCACGGCAACACCGTTGAAGCCCTTCTGGCCATGCCAGACGACGCCATAGCCGGCATCCTCGATGGCGGATTGCGGGAATTTGTCGCCCTCGGCCTTCAGCTCCTGAAGACAGGCGACGTCGGGCTTCGCCTCGTCGAGCCATTCGAGCAGGCGCGGCAGGCGGGCGTTGATACCGTTGACGTTGAATGTGGCGATACGCATCCGGGCATTCCTAGCCCGGTCATGCGCCCGCCGGAAGGGTCAGATCGAGAAGCTCGATCCGCAACCGCAGCCGGAGGCCGCCTGCGGATTCTCGACGCGGAAAGCCGCACCGCCGAGCGATTCGACATAATCGACGTGCGAACCGCGCACGAGATCGAGGCTGACCGAATCCACCACCAGCGTCACGCCGTCGCGCACCGCCGTGACATCATCCTCCGCCACCACGTCGGCGAGGCCGAAGACATATTGGAAGCCGGCGCAGCCGCCGCCGTCCACCGAGAGGCGCAGCATCGCGGGCTTGCCCTGCTTCGCGGCGATCGCCGCCACGCGCGCGGCGGCGGCAGGGGTCAGGTCGATGGCGGTCTGTTCGGTCATGGAAGCGAGATAGGAGCCCGGGAGCGCCGGATCAACGGGTCGATCAATCGGAGTCGGGGTCCTCGGGGCCGCCCATCGCCATCTGCGGCTCGCCCTTGTGGGTCGGCGCGGTGCGGTTCTGGAGGGCGGTCAGGTAATCGGCGGTCTGGAGGAAGGGCATCGGGTTGACGGCGCGGCCGTCGATGCGGACTTCGTAATGGAGGTGGCTGCCGGTCGAGCGGCCGGTCGAGCCCATCAACGCGATCAGGTCGCCGCGATGCACGCGCTGGTTCTCGTGCACGAGAATCTGCGAGAGGTGGCCGTAGCGGGTCTCGAGGCCCTTGCCATGCTCGATCTGGACGAGGTTGCCATAACCACCGGCGCGCTCTGCGCGGCTGACGATGCCGTCGGCGGTCGCATAGACCGGGGTGCCGATCGGCGCCGCCATGTCGAGGCCCGGATGCATCGCCGCGGTGCCGCGGAACGGATCGGAGCGGACGCCGAAGGACGAGGTGTAGCGGAATTCCTTGACCGGCTTCTGGGAGGGGACAGAAACCAGACCGCCATGGGGCACCGCGTCCATGCGCTTCCAGCTATCGAACAGCGAGCGGAACATCGGATCGGCCTTGGCGCCGAGCGTGGTGGTGGAGACGGCGTCGAAGGCGCCGACCGAAGCCGTGGCGGTCGCGGTCGCCGGATCGGCGGCCAGCGCCGGGCTCGCCGCCAGCGCGCCCATCGCCAGTGCAGCGGTGGAAATGATTTTCATGGAACGGCGAAGCGCGGGGAACCGAACGATGTCGGCCGCGTTGGAGTTACGGTTGATCATCAAGCTCACGATACCATCCACCTTGCACAGACCCCCGTCAGAGGGCCCCTCCCCCCGGCGCGTGGCGCTTCTTTTGTCTTGCCGCTGGTGGAATGCCCCTCCCGCAGTCCGGCTTTCAGGGGTGTGACCCGCTCAGCGGGCTGCCGCAAGTGTGCCGTAATAGTCCAGCGTCAAACCGGCCGCATGACGCGCTGAGTCGTTGAACGGCGGTTTCACAACCCCCAGAAAATGTTGCGCTATCAAGGCCTGCCACGTTTCCGTGGGAATACAGCCAACCGTTTCGCACCATGATTCGAACCATTTGGTCCCCGCCGCGACATGGCGGATCTCGTCGGTGTAGATGCGCGTCAGGATGCGGGCGGAAGCGCTATCACCCGCCGCCTCGAACCGCGCGACGGTCGCCGGCGTGACGTCCAGACCACGCGCTTCCAGCGCCATCGGCACCAGGGCGAGGCGAGCGGTGAGGTTGTCGCGCGTCTTCTCGGCCGTTTCCCACAGACCGTCATGCGCGGGGTGCGCGCCGTAGAAGCTGCCCATCGCGTTCAGCCGCCGGTCGAGCAGCGCGAAATGCATCGCCTCGTCCGCGCCGACGCCGATCCAGTCGTCGACGAAATCACGCGGCAATGCTGCGCCGAACCGCCCCGCACAATCGAAGGCGAGATCGATCGCGACATATTCGATGTGCGCGAGCGCGTGCAGCATGGCGATACGCGCGCGCTCCGATCCGGCACGGCCGCGCTTGGGCATCCGGTTGGGCGGGAGCAGCTCCGGCCTGTCGGGGCGGAGCGGCCGGTCGGGCATCGCGGTGTCGAACACATGCTCCAGCCGACCCGAGCGCCACGCCCGCGCCGCCGACCGCGCCGCCATCGCCTTCTCGCGCGGATCGGCGGTGAGCAGCACCATGCGGCACGCCTCCGCGATGCTGCGCGCAGCATTCACCCCCGAACGACCGGCCTCGCTCATGCCTTGGGCAGGGCCTCGGCGGCGGCGAGCACCTGATCGACATGACCCGGCACCTTCACCTTGCGCCACAGCTTCGCGATGCGGCCGTCGGCGTCGATCAGGAAGGTTGCGCGGTCGATGCCCATATATTTGCGGCCGTAGAGGCTCTTCTCGATCCACACGCCGAACGCCTCGCACACCGAGCCGTCCTCGTCGCTGGCGAGGCTGACGGTGAGATCATATTTCGCCGCGAACTTCTGGTGCCTGGCCGGCGGGTCCTTCGACACGCCGAGGACGCCCACGCCGGCCAGCTCGAACGCCGCCTTCGAGGCGGAGAAATCCTGCGCCTCGCGGGTGCAGCCGGCGGTGTCGTCCTTGGGATAGAAATAGAGGACGAGCGGCCGCCCGCGCAGGCTCGCCAGCGTCAGCGCGCCGCCGTCGGGCGTGGTGAGCGTGACGTCGGGGGCCATGTCGCCCGGCTGGAGGTCCACTGCCATCATTCTTCTCCCGCTTGGGCGGCGATGCGCCGCCAGGCTTCGCCGACGCTCTGCCGCGCGACGTCGAGCGCCGCAAGCAGCGCCTCCCAGTCCGCCTGACCGCAGGCCTGCGCGATGGCGGCGCGGGCGGGCGGCGGCGGCTCGGCAGCGTTGGGCGACATCAGCCGCATCGCGACGAGGATGCGGGTCAGCAGGTCATGCGCCGGCAGCAGCGCCGCGGGCAACAGCCCGGCTCCCGTCAGCCTGGCGATCGCCTCGTCGAGCTGGGGTGCGAAGCCGGTGCGGTGCTGGAGCTGCGTGACGTGGACGACGAACTCCAGATCGACCAGCCCGCCGTCGAGCAGCTTGACGTCGAGCGGCCCCGCCGGCGGCTTGTGGCGGGCGATGTCGCCGCGCATCTTCACCGCGTCGGCGAGGAGACGGGCGGCATCCCGCTCGCCGCCCAGCGTATCGGCGATGATCCCGCCCAGTGCCGCGCGCGCCGCTTCCGAGCCGAAGACCGGCCGCGCGCGGGCCAGCGCCATATGCTCCCACGTCCACGCCCCTTCGCGCTGATAGCGGGCGAAGCTGTCGAGCGTGACGGCGAGCAGCCCCTGCCCGCCCGATGGCCTGAGCCGCGTATCCACCTCGTAGAGCGGCCCGGCGGCGGTCGCGACCGAGAGCGCGGCGGTGACGCGCTGGGCGAGTCGGTTGAAATATTGCGTGGCGCCGAGCGGCTTCGGCCCATCTGATTCCGCCAGATGATCGCCGGTGAAGAGATAGACGATGTCGAGATCGGACGCATGGGTCAGCGCGCCCCCGCCGAAACGGCCGAGCGCCAGCACCACCAGCTCGCCATCGGGCACGCGGCCATGCACGGCCTCGAACTCCGCCACGGTGGCGCTGCCCAGCGCTTCGAGCGCGGCCTCGGCGATGCGCGCATAGCCGCCCGCCACCTCCAGCGGATCGCTGCTGCCCGAGACGAGCTGCACCCCCTGCGCGAAACGAAGCTCGCCCACCGCGCGGCGCACGCGATCGAGCATCGCCTGATAATCCTCGTCGCCTGTGCGGGCGAAGCGCGCGGCCAGCCCCGGGACGGCGGGCGGTGGGCGGAGCGCGGTGGCGTCGATCAGTCCGTCGATCAGCTCGGGACGCCGGCCCAACATCTCGGCCAGCGTCGGCGCGAGGCTCAACACGTCGCCGACCAGCCGCGCGAGCTGCGGCCGCGCCTCCAGCAGGCGGAACAGGTTGATGGCGGACGGCAGCTTCGCCACCATCGCATCGAAGCGGTTGAGCGCCGTCCCCGGATCGGGTGCGGCGCCGAGCGCTTCCACCAGCCCCGGCAACACCGCCTCCAGCGCCGCCTGCGCCGCCGCCGAGCGCAGCGCCCGCGCCCCGCCGCCGCGCCACTGGACGATCCGCGTGGCGGCCGCCTCGGCATCCGCGAAGCCAGCCTCCGACAGCGCCGCCAGCAGCGCGTCATGATCCGTCGGCAGGGCTCGATCCCCCGGCGGATCGAGCGAGTCATACAGCGTGCCCACCCGCTCGACCGGCCCGCGCAGCACATCGAGCAGCGCCGCGCCATCCGCGCGGCCATCGAGCCGGGCGACATTGTCGAGCGCGGCCGCGTCGCCGGGCAGGCTGTGGGTCTGGCGATCCTCGACCATCTGGAGCCGATGCTCGACGGTGCGGAACAGGCGATAGGCGTCGGCCAGCATGACGGCCTCCTCCCGCCCGATCCGTCCGCCCGCCCCCAGTGCCGCCAGAGCATCCAGCGTCGCGGGCGCACGCAGCGCCGGCTCGCGGCCGCCATGGATGAGCTGGTGGATCTGGGCGAAGAACTCGATCTCGCGGATGCCGCCGCGCCCGCGCTTCAGGTCATAGCCGGGGCCGAAGCGCTGGCCAGCCTGATAATGGCTGCGGATGCGCCGCGAGAGCGCGCGGATCTCCCCGATCGCGCCGAAATCCAGCGCGCGCCGCCACACGAAGGGCCGGATCGCGGTCAGGAAACGCTCGCCGAGCGCGATATCCCCCGCCGCCGCCCGCGCGCGGATGAAGGCAGCACGCTCCCATGGCAGCGCGCTCGATTCATAATAAGTGATCGCCGCCGCCTCGGGCAGCGCCAGCGGGGTGGCCTCCGGCGAAGGGCGCAGGCGCAGATCGATACGGAAAACATGGCCGTCGCCATCCAGCGTCTGCATCAGCTCGACCACGCGCCGCGCGATGCGGACGGCCGCCTCGACCGGCTCCTCGCGCGGGCGGCGGGGGAGCGTCTCGGGATCGAAGATCAGGATCGGGTCGATATCGGAGGAGTAGTTCAGCTCCTGGCTGCCATGCTTGCCGAGCGCCAGCGCCACGAACCCCTGCGCCTCGGCGCCGGGCGTGCGCTCCTCGATCGCCGCGCGGATGGCACGATCCAGCGCGCGATCCGCGAAATCGGAGAGGCGCCGCGTCACGTCCTCCAGCGGCAGCAGGCCCGAAAGATCGCCCACCGCCAGCGCCAGCGCCAGCCGCCGCCGCTCGCCGCGAAGCTGGGCGGCGACGGTCGCCTCGGTCTCCACCGGCGCCCCGGCCAGCGCCAGCGCGCCCGCGAGATCGCCCGCTTCCAGCGCCGCCACCACCGCAGGCTCCCGTCCGGCCATGCGGCGCAGGAAGGGGGCATGGGCCCGGGCGCGCTCCAGCGCATCGCGAACGGCTGTTGCATTCATGTCGCTCATCCCGCCGGGTTGCCGGGCCGTGGATCGACACGCAACCCCCACATCGATCCGGCGTTATGCGAGCATGATGAGGTTCGACGGAAAATCACAAGGCCAATCCGGGCGTCTGGCGGAACGGGCGCAGTCGGTGACGACGCCCCTCCAGCATCAGGGCATCCGCGACGCGCTGCGCGGGGCCTTCACCGGTACGCTGGACACGCCGGCGGATCTTCAGGCGCTGCTGGCCCGAATCCGCTGACGCCTTTAGTGATCGGACGTGTCGTCGCGGCTCAGTTCGTCGACCTGATCCATGATCGTCTGGAGCGCGGTGGTGTTGCTGTCCGTCTTGTGGGTGCGGCGCGACGGCAGCTTGCCCTCTGACAGCAGCGCCTCCAGCGCGACACGCCCGCGCGCGACACGGCTCTTGATCGTGCCGACCGCGCAGCCGCAGATCTCCGCCGCCTCCTCATAAGCGAAACCGCCCGCGCCGACGAGGATCAGCGCCTCGCGCTGCGGCTGCGGCAGGTGCAGCAGCGCGCGCTGCATATCGCCCAGCTCGACATGGCGATCCTGGCTCGCGGGCGCGGCCAGCAGCTTGGAGGCGGTGATCTCGTCCCACTCGCCCTTGAAGCGGGCGCGGCGCATCTGGCTGAGGAAGAGGTTGCGCAGGATGATGAAGGTCCAGGCGCGCATGTTGGTGCCCGCCTGGAAGCGCTGGCGCGCGGCCCACGCCTTGAGCAGCGTCTCCTGCACCAGATCGTCCGCCAGATCGCGATTGCCCGACAGCGAGCGCCCGAAGGCGCGCAGATGCGGGATCACCTGTGCGAGCTGCTCCTTGAACTCGTTATCCGGCAACGGCGTGTGAACGACCGGAGCCTCGACAGCCTCATCCTCATTCTTCGCCTCGGAAGGAACGGCCTTGCTCATCGCTCCCCCTTGCTCCTTGCCACGGACAATGGCTGCATCCTCCCGTTTGAGATAGTCCGCCGAATCTGCCAGCGCCAGTGGGCGCGCCACAATATCCATATTAGTGGTTGAGAATCAGCATGATGGCGAAGACTACGACGATCGCCGCCAGGGAAATCCCCAGCACATAGCGCACCACGTTGGCCTTCCGCCCGGCACGCGCCTCGGTGCCGGACAGATGCGGTCCACTCTGATCCATCGCGCATCTCCCGATCGTCACGCGCTGCCAACGGTCGGGTGATGCGAGCGGTTCCGTTCAGGCCGGAACCGTCGAGCTGTCGAAGAACAGCGCCTGCGCGATCGCCGCCTTCACCGTCGACCGCTGGAACGGCTTGGTGATGAGGAAGGTCGGCTCGGGCCGCTCGCCGGTCAGCAGCCGCTCGGGGAAGGCGGTGATGAAGATCACCGGCACCTCGAACTGGGCGAGGATGTCCTTCACCGCGTCGATGCCCGAGCTGTCGTCGGCAAGCTGGATGTCCGCCAGCACGAGGCCGGGGCGCCGCGCCATCGCCTGCGTCACCGCCTCGTCGCGGGTCACCGCCACGCCGGTCACGCCATGGCCGAGATCGCGCACGATCGTCTCGAGGTCCATCGCGATGATCGGCTCATCCTCGATGATGAGCACGTCGGCATGGGTCTGCCGCTCGATCTCCGCCAGCGCATCGGCCACCAGCACCTCCACCTCGGTGTCGCCGACGCCGATCAGGAAGGCGGTGTCCTCGTTGGTGAAGCCCTCCATCGCGGTCAGCAGCAGGGCCTGACGCGAGCGCGGCGTGATTCGGGAGAGGCGCGCCTGCGCGATCACCTCGGGCGAGCTGCCGTCCTGCCCGCCGTCCACGCCGGTCTCGACCGTGCTCGACGACCAGATCGCCTGAAACGTCTTGTAGAGCCCGAGTCGCGGATCGACATCGCGGGGAAATTCTTCCGGATCCGCAACGATCGCCTCCAGCGCCGCACGGACATAGGCGTCACCCTGTTTCTGGGTTCCCGTAAGCGCGCGCGCATAGCGGCGCAGGAACGGGAGGTGAGGCGCAAGTTCCTGTCCAAGCGACATATTTCTATCCAACTCCTGTGCGAAATCCCTTCGACCGGAGACTGGGTTGGCATCCTGCGATGCCTCGCTTCCCCCGGTCGGCCCCTCCCGATATCGTAAGGAACCGTTCAGCGAGGAACCATCCTGCGACTTTTTTGTTTCCACGGCCACGAGAGGATTTTATCGCGTGACCCGATGGAGCGACTATTCGTTCCGTCGTCGGCGCGTCACTGTGGATGAGGGCGCACATGCTGCGATCGACAGGGGATAGGGCGAGTTGGCGTTGAGCGACGACAAGAAGACCAACAAGGGCCAGGGGATCGCCCCGACATCGTCCTCCTCCCGCCGCTCCGGTTCCGAACGGGCGGGGGCGGATCGTGACGTCGGCCATGCCCTTCGTTCCGTCTATGCAAAGACCGTGAGCGAGGATATTCCCGCGGAACTGCTCGATCTTCTGGGCAAGCTCAGCTAGCGGGGGCACCGCTGCATACCACCTCCCGCTCGGCGCTGCCGCCGCCGTCGCCCGCTGTTCGCCTGTTCACGCGGCTGTCGACCAGCCTCAAGATCCTGATCGTCCTGTCGCTGGCGCTGCTGCCGCTCGGCATGATCGCGTCGCTGGCATCGCTCGAAACCGCCAAGGCCAACCGCGCCAATCGTGAGGCGGCCGCCCGCCTCCTCGTCACCGACAGCGCCGAGCGCTTCAACCTCGCCGTCGACCGGGTGACGTCCATCCTCCATGCCGCGCAGCGGCGGGGGCCGGAAGGATGCCGCCGCGCCGCCGCCGCGATCGGCGCGGGTTCGGCGGCGGCCGTGTTCGACGGTGCGGGCCGCCTCGTCTGTTCCTCGCGCCCGCTCACCGCCAGCCTCCCGCTCCGCCGCACCGATACTGCGCCGATCGTCCTGATCGACGGCGAGGACGACGCCGTCCGCGTCATCGCCAGTTCGAGCGAGACGCCCGGCTGGGCGATGGCCGAACTGCCGCGCGAGCTGCTGGCCGAGGCCGCCCACCCGCACGCGCTCGACGGCAGCTATTCGCTTCGCCTCTCCGATGCCACGGGGCAGCAGATCAACGTCGCCACGATGCAGACCGTGCCGCTCGGCCGCGACGTGCTGGCCGACCTGCCGATCGCCGGTGGCCAGCTTCGCCTGTCGATGACGGTGGCGACTGCGCCGCTCAGCGCCAACGAGATATTGCTGACCCTGCTGCCGATCCTGATGTGGGTGGCGGGCGCCGCGATCGGCTGGCTGGTGGTGGATCGCCTGATCCTGCGCCCCCTCGCCTCGATGCAGGACGCGATCGAGCATTATCGCATCACTGGCCGCTTCGAGATGCCGCCGCTCACCACGCCGGCCTTCGAGATCCGCACGCTGGGCCGCGCCTTCCTGCGTGCGGCCATGACCATCTCGCGCCACGAGGCCGAGCTGGAGGACGGCCTCGCTCGCCAGACCCGCCTCACCCGCGAGGTGCATCACCGGGTGAAGAACAACCTCCAGGTGATCGCCAGCCTGCTCAACATCCACGCCCGCAGCGCCGAGACGCCCGAGGCGATCGATGCCTTCGCCACCATCCAGCGCCGCGTCGACGCGCTCGCCATCGTCCATCGCAGCCATTTCGCCGAGATGGAGGTGAACCATGGCATCGCGCTGCGCCCGATGATCGGGGAACTGGCCTCCAATCTGCGCGCCTCCGTCCCCGCCGGCGCGGCGCCGCCCTCCGTGACGCTCGACCTTGCGCAGAGCTTTGTGCATCAGGATGTCGCCGTCTCGGTGGCCTTCCTGCTCGTCGAGCTGATCGAGACGGCCATGATGCGCGTGCCGGGCACCAGCATCGCCATCTCGCTCGACGAGATGGAGGATCAGCCCGAGCGTGCCCGGCTCACCGCCCGCTCCCCCGCCCTGCGTCGTGACGCCGCCCCCGTGGACCCGCATTTCGAGCAGTTCGAGCGCGTGATCGGCGGCCTTGCCCGCCAGCTCCGCTCACCACTGGAACGCGACGAGGGCATCGGGATCGTCGCGATCGAGATCATGGTGATGCCAGACCCCAACCTCCCCTGACGCTACGGCAAGGCGGCCCTCTGGAATAAATTTTCGAGGGCTTGGAACCAGCCCCGCGGCTTGGCCGTTTTGCACCCCGGATAGCGACCTTTTGCCCCCCCGCTCTCGCTATCCGCACATGAAATGGACCCGGTCACGCTGCCTTCCCCCCGGCTGTGTGGCCGGGTCCAAATTCTTTTGGGATCAAGGGCTTGGGGTCTCTCCCGGCCATAAGGCGGAACCATAACGCGGCCCCCCGCATTGTCTTCCCAACGGAACCCAGATTCCGTGCATGAGAAGGAGTGGGAACTTGGTTCGCAAGCTCATCGGCGCCGGGCTCATCTCGGCCGCACTGCTCATCACCGCGTGCAACACGATCCACGGGGCGGGCAAGGACGTCTCGTCGGCCGGCAACGCGGTCGCCAACGCGGCGGACAAGTCGAAATAGGCCAAGCGTCAGCGGTAGCAGGCAGGGCGTCGCCGAGGGTTTCGGCGGCGCCCTATTTGCGTTCAGGCGGTGGCGCTCTCCGCCTCCCGCGCGCGCTTGCGCTCGGTGAACCAGATCGCGATCAGCGCCAGTTCGTAGAGCAGGCACAGCGGCACCGCGAGCAGCAGCATCGACACCGCGTCCGGCGGGCTCAGCACCGCCGCCAGCGCGAAGGAGCCGACATAGGAATAGCGCCGCCCCTTCACGAGCTGCCTGCGGCTGACGATCCCCGTCCGCTCGAGCAGCATCAGCAGCACGGGCAGCAGGAAGGCCACGCCGAAGCCGAACATGAACTTGGTGACGAAGCCCAGATAGTTGCCGATGGCGGGCAGGGCCTCCTGCTGCACGCCGCCGATATTGCCCTGGAAGCCGAGCAGGAAATGCAGCGCCAGCGGCATTGCGATGAAATAGGCCATCGCCGCCCCCGACAGGAACAGCACCGGCGTCAGCAGCAGGAACGGGCGCAGCGCCCGCTTCTCCTTGGTGTAGAGCCCCGGCGCGACGAAGCGCCACAACTGGTTCGCCACGATCGGGAAGCTCAGCATGATCGCCGAGAAGAAGGCCACCTTCATCTGCGCGAAGAAGGCCTCGAACACATCGGTGTAGATCAGCTTGCCCTGCCCCGCGTGCAGCAGCGGCTGGACGAGGAAGGCGAAGATCGGCTTCGCGAAATAGAGGCAGACGAGGAACGCCGCGCCCAGCGCAAGGAAACTCCAGATCAGCCGCTTGCGCAGCTCGATCAGGTGATCGAGCAGCGGCGCGCGCGTATCTTCGAGTTCGTCTTCGACGTCGGCCATCGTTTTCAGCCCTGGCGTTGCGCGTCGGCGGGCGTCGCGATGGGGGGTGTGGTGTCGGAAGAGCTGACCGGAGCGGACGGAGCCTCCAGCGGCAGCATCTGCGGCTGCGCTGCGGTCTCCGGCTCGGGCGTGCTGTTGGCGGAGCCGATCAGATCGGAATGCTCGCGCATGATCCGCTCATTCTCCGCCTTCCACTTCTTCTCCATCTCCTGAAGCTCGGATTCGCGGATCATGTCGTCGATCGCGCCGCGGAAATGGCGGGCCATGGTGCGGCCACGGCCGACCCATTGCCCCACCACCCGCATCACGCGCGGCAAATCCTTGGGTCCGATGAGGACGATCGCGACCAGCGCCACGATCAGCATCTCGGAGGGCGCGATATCGAACATCGGCGCTGTGCTTCGTCAGTCGATGGCGCTCAGTTCCGCGGCCGATCTTCCGGCTGCGGCTGAAGATGCTGATCGGCGTTCGGCTCCAGCGGCGGCTGCGCCTGGAGGCGCTGCGCCGGCTTGGGCTGATCCTCATCCTCGTCGGCCATGCCCTTCTTGAAGCTCTTCAGCCCCTTGGCGACGTCACCCATCATCGAGGGAAAACGGCCGCCGCCAAACAGCACGATCGCGATGATCCCGAGGATGATCCAGTGAATTGGCGAACCGAAACCCATGACACTTTCTCCTAAGTCTTATCTATCTAGCCCTCATCGTCGCCGCTTTCCACCTCGACGTTGAGCATTACCTCATCAATCGGGTCGAGAAGGCCGGCGGCGCGCAGATCGTCGATGCCGGGCAGGTCGCGGCGGCTGGTGAGGCCGAAATGGGTGAGGAAGGCCGGCGTGGTGGCGTAGATCAGCGGCCGGCCGGGCACTTCGCGGCGGCCGGCGGGACGGACCCAGCCCGCCTCCATCAGCACGTCCAGCGTCCCCTTGGAGATCTGGACGCCGCGAATGGCCTCGATCTCCGCACGGCTGACCGGCTCGTGATAGGCGATGATGGCGAGCGTCTCGATCGCCGCACGGCTGAGCTTGCGCGGCTCCTCGCGGGTACGGCGGAGGATGTGGGCTAGGTCCGGCGCGGTCTGGAAGTGCCAGCGCCCGCCGCGCTCGACCGGGTGGATACCCCGCGCGGCATAGCTCTCGGCGAGCGCGCGCAGGCCTTCGGCGACATCGACGCCCTCGCCCGCCGCCGCCCGGATCTCGGCGAGCGTCATCGGTGCCTCGGCGGCGAACAGCACGGCCTCGACGGCGCGCTCGTCATGGCTGGGCGGGTTCACGCCGCGCGGACCCAGAGCGTGTCGAAGGCGCTTTCCTGCCTGAGTTCGAGCCGGCCCTGCTTGGCGAGTTCCAGCATCGCGAGGAAGCTGGATGCGCGTGAAGAACGGGCCAGCGACGGATCGGTGGTGGCGGGGAGGAAACGCTCCAGCGTCGTCCAGTCGAGCGCCTGCCCCAGCATCGCCTCGACGCGCTGGAGCGCCGCCTCCAGCGTCATCACCGGGCGGCGCGAGACGACGTGCATCACCGGCCGGTTGCGCGCGGTGATGGCGCCATAGGCCGCGATCAGGTCGAACAGATCGGCCTGCCACGCCGCCTTGCGGACGAGCTTCAGCCCCTCCGGCGCGCCGCGCGGGAAGACGTCGCGGCCGAGCCTGTCGCGGCCCATCAGCCGCGCGCCGGCCTCACGCATCGCGTCGAGCCTCTGGAGGCGGAGGTGCAAGCGCAGCGCCAGTTCTTCGGGCGACGGCTCCACCTCGGGATCGCGCGGCAGGAGCAGGCCGGATTTGAGGTAAGCCAGCCACGCCGCCATCACGAGATAATCGGCGGCGATCTCCAGCTTGAGCGCCTTCGCGCCCTCGATGAAGGCGAGATATTGCTCGACAAGGGCGAGGATCGACAGCTCGCGCAAGTCGACCTTCTGTTGCCGGGCGAGCGCCAGCAACAGGTCGAGCGGCCCTTCCCACCCGTCAATATCGATGGTGAGCGTATCCCCCGTCTCATCCATCGGATGAGCCTAGCAAAGCGTCAGGCGAGCGCCAGCAGCGAATCGCGCCGGGCAGCGAGTTCCTCGAAAGTCTCGGACGAAGCCTGCGTCGCCACCGTCGCCATGGCGCGCTGGAGGCGATCGTAGCTTTCCTTGGCGATCGGCCCGAGCGCGCCGGCCACCGCTTCCATCTCGGCCATGTCGCCCGAGCAATGGAGCGCGATGTCGCAGCCCGCGGCGATCACGCCGGCCGCCCGCTCACCGAAGCTGCCCGAGAGCGCGTGCATGCCGAGATCGTCCGACATCAGCAACCCGTCGAACCCGATCCGCCCGCGGATGATCTCGCCGATCACCACCGGCGACAGGCTGGCGCAGCGCTCCTTGTCCCACGCGGTGTAGACGACGTGCGCGGTCATCCCCATCGGCGCGTCCCGCAAGCCTGCGAAGGGCGCGACATCCTCGGCCAGTTCCGCCTCGGAGGCCTCGACGACGGGGAGTTCCTTGTGGCTGTCCGCCATGGCGCGGCCGTGGCCGGGCATGTGCTTGACGACGCCGACCACCCCGCCCTCGCGCAGGCCATCGATCACGAGACGGCCGAGCGCCGCCACCTGCGTCGGATCGGAACCGAGCGCGCGATCGCCGATGATCGCGTCCGCATCGGGGCGGCGCACGTCGAGCAGCGGCAGGCAGTCGACATTGACGCCGACCTCACGGAGCATCGTCGCGATCGCCTTGGCGTTGAGCCGCGCCGCCTCCATCGCAGAGACGGGTGCCTTCTCATAGAGTTTCGCGAAGGGCTCGGCCGAAGGGAGCTTCGGCCATTCGGGTGCGCCCATGCGCTGCACCCGGCCGCCTTCCTGATCGATCAGGATCGGCACATCATCCCGGCCGGAGAGCGAGCGGAGTTCGTCCGTCAGCGCCTTCATCTGCGCCCGATCGGTGCAGTTGCGCTTGAAGAGGATAAACCCCGCCGGCTCCACCGAGCGGAAGAAGGCCCGCTCGGCATCGCCGAGCGTCGGGCCGGCGAGGCCGAAGAACGCTGGTATCATGAGGATGAGGCGGTAAGCCTCACCCCACGACGACGCAAGCCTCGCCCGCGATCTTGAGCTTCGAGCAGATCGACGAGGCCTGGCCACCCGCCGAGGCGCGAAGGCGATAGACCGTCTTGCCGTTCGAGGTCACCGGCACGATCGACTTGTTGAGCGCCGCCAGATAGCCGAAGCGGCCCGAGAGCGACTTCCACGCCTCGTTCGCCTTGGCCTCGCTGGAGAAGGCGCCAAGCTGGATCTGCGCGCCGCCCGACGACGGGGCCGCAGCCTTCTCCTCCTTCGCGGGCGCAGGCTTCGGCTCGGGCTTCACCGGAGCGGCCTTGGCCACCTCAGTCTTCGGAGCGGCGGCCGGGGCCGGCTTCGACGCCGGCAGCGGAACCGTCTTCACGGGCGTGGGCGCCGGCACGGCCTTCGCGACCTCGACCGGCTTGGCCGGAGCCGGAGCAGGTGTCGGCGCGGCCGCCTGCTGCTGCGCGGGCTTGCCGTTGTCGCGCGCGATCGGCGCCTCCGGGATGGCGGAGAGGTCGATCTTGCCGTCCGGGTCCGCGCCCTCGCTGGCGGCGTAGCTGCTGTCGCCCTGGCCCTTGACGTCCATGCCGCCGGGCTCGGTGGGCTTCACCTTGTAGGCGCCCGGCTGGGCCGCGATCAGCGTCGGATCGCCCTTCGCGCTCGCCGAACCGTCTGCGCGCTGCTTCAGCCAATAGACGCCGCCCACGATCAGGCCGAGCGCGACCAGCGCCACCACCAGACCGGCCACCAGCCGACCTGCGGACACGCCCTCGTCGCCACCCTCGTCTTCGACAGGCTCAAGCCACGGCAGACGATCCTCTTCGGCCGTACCGCCACCGCCCATGCCACGCCCCAGATCGGACATCCGCTTACATCTCCTCGGCCGCGGCGACCCCCATGATCGCCAGCCCATTGCGGACAATCTGCCCCAAGCCTTCGGCGAGGGAAAGCCGGGCGCGGGTCATTTCCGGGTTGTCCTGAACCAAAAAGCGACGATCCGGGCGATCGTTGCCGCGGTTCCACAGCGCGTGGAAGGCCGCCGCCAGATCATAGAGATAGAAAGCGACGCGATGCGGCTCGCGCGTGTTCGCCGCCTGCTCGACGATGCGGGGGAACTGGGCGGCGAGCTTCACCAGCTCCAGCTCTTCGGCGTCGAGCAGCGTGATGTCGGACGCGCCCTGATCGAGGCCCATCTCCTTCGCCTTGCGCTGCACCGAGCGGACGCGGGCATGGGCGTACTGCACGTAGAAGACGGGATTGTCCTTCGAGGCTTCCACCACCTTGGCGAAGTCGAAGTCCATCTGCGCGTCGGCCTTGCGGGTGAGCATGGTGAAGCGCACCACGTCGCGGCCCACTTCGTTCACCACGTCGGCCAGCGTCACGAAGGTGCCCGCGCGCTTGGACATCTTCACCGGCTCGCCGTTGCGCAGCAGCTTGACCATCTGGACGAGCTTCACGTCGAAACGCTTGCCGCCGGTCAGCGCCGCGACGGCCGCCTGGATGCGCTTGACGGTGCCGGCATGGTCGGCGCCCCAGATGTCGATCAGCTCGTCGGCCTCGGCCGCCTTCTGCGCGTGATAGGCGAGATCGGTGCCGAAATAGGTGAGCCCGCCATCCGACTTGCGCACCGGGCGATCCTGATCGTCGCCGAACTCGGTCGCCTTGAAGAGGGTCATCTCGGTCGGCTCCCAGTCGTCGGGCAGTTCGCCCTTGGGAGCCTCAAGAACGCCCTCGTAGAGCAGGCCCTTGGCGCGGAGTTCCGCGAAGGCCGCCTCGACCTTGCCGGCATCCTGCACCGCCGCCTCGGAGGCGAACACGTCATGATGGATGCCGAGCAGCGCGAGGTCCGCCCGGATCATGTCCATCATCGCGGCGACCGCCCTGGTGCGGAACAGCGCGAGCCACTCGCTCTCGGGCGCGTCGACATAGCGCGTGCCGAACTCGGCGGCGAAGGCGATGCCGACCGGCTTCAGATAGTCGCCGGGATAGAAGCCCTCGGGGATCTCGCCGATGTCCTCGCCCAGCGCCTCGCGGTAGCGCAGGTGCGCCGAGCGGGCGAGCGTCTGCACCTGCGCGCCGGCGTCGTTGATGTAATATTCGCGCGTCACCGGATGGCCGACGAACGCCAGCAGGCTCGCCAGCGCATCGCCCACCACCGCGCCACGGCAATGGCCCATGTGCATCGGTCCGGTCGGGTTGGCCGAGACATATTCGACGTTGACGCGATGGCCGTTACCGGCGGTCGAGCGGCCATAGTCGCCGCCCTCGCCGAGGATCGTCGCCAGCTCCTCGTGCCACACCTCGTTGGCGAGGCGCAGGTTGAGGAAGCCCGGACCCGCGATCTCGACGGCCGTGACGCCTTCCACCTGCTCCAGCTTCGGCGCGAGCAGCCCGGCCAGCGCGCGCGGATTGCTGCCCGCCGGCTTCGCCAGCACCATCGCCGCGTTGGTGGCAAGGTCGCCATGGCTCGGATCGCGCGGCGGCTCGATCGTGATCGCACGTCGCGACAGCCCGGCGGGGATGGCCCCCTCGGCTTCGAGGCTGTCGAGAATGCGGCCGATCTCCTCGGCGAAGCGATTATAGAGCGTCACGGGCGTCCGGTTCTGTTGGATGGATCGAGCCCGCGCCCTTAGCGCGACCGGGCCTCCGGGGCAAATCACCCGCCCGTCAGCGATATTCGTGGGTGACGTCCCGCTTCAGGCCATGGAGCCGCACCACGCGCCCGCCCACGCACATCGGTGCGGCCGAAAGCCGCATCCAGCGATGTTCGCCGCCGACGGTGCGGATCTCGGCATCCAGCGTGAAGCCGCGGCGATGCTTGATGGCGTAGGCGCGCAGCCGCTCCATCGCCGCGCGAGACTCCTCGCAATAGAGCGCCACGATCTCCGGGCGGGACAGCACGGCGTCGCGGGGCAGGCCGAACAGGTCGAACACCTCCGCCGACCAGGTGAGGCTGCTGTCCGCAAGGTCGCATTGCCAGAGGCCGATGCCATGATCGGCCAGAAGGCGCGCATCGGCGGAGAAGGGCGCGGGCCCCGGCAGCAGGAACTCCTCGCCATCGCCAACGAAACCCAGATCGAAGCGCTGTCCACGCTCGAACAGCGGCCAGCTATGATCGAGTTGCAAGGGCCGTGCGGGCGTCACGATGGCAATCTCCCCGCCATAGCGAGACTTCTACCAAAGTCGATATTAACAACTGGTGAGGCTCTCCGCCACGGCGATCAGAAGCCCTCCGGCAAATCCACCGGGCCGACCACCTCCTTGTGCCGCGCGATGGCGTAGCGATCGGTCATGCCGGCGATGAAGTCCGCGATGTGGCGGGTGCGCTGCGGCTCCGCCTCGGGGAGCGCGGCGCGCCACTCGTCGGGTAGCAGCGACGGGTCCGCCGCATAGGCGGAGAACAGGCGCGAGAGCAGCCCGCGCGCCACCTCGGCCGCCGCGAGCTGCGAGGGGCTGTGATAGAGCGTCGCGTACATGAAGCGCTTGAGCGTGCGCTCGGCCTGCGCCATCTCGGGCGAGAAGCCGACAAGCTGGCGCCCGGCGGCACGGACATCGTCCACGGTCTCGACCCCCGTCTCCGCGATGCGGCGGCGGCTCTCCTCGATCACGTCGTTGACCATCACGCCGATCTGGTCGCGCACCAGCTCCGGCCGGAGCTTCGCGAGCGGGACGCCGGCATGGCGATCGCACACCGCCCCCCAGCGCGACGCCACCAGCGGCACTTCGCACAGCGCGTCGAGATCGAGGATGCCCGCGCGCAGGCCGTCGTCGATGTCGTGATTGTCGTAGGCGATGTCGTCGGCGATGGCCGCGACCTGCGCCTCCAGCGAGGCCCATTGGCCGAGTTCGAGCGGATAATCCGCATCCGCCTCGGCCAGCGCCCAGCTCGGGTGACGGACAGGGCCGTTATGCTTGGCGAGGCCCTCCAGCATGTCCCAGCTCAGATTGAGCCCCGGCCAACGCGGATAGGGGCTTTCGAGCTTGGTCAGGATGCGCAGCGTATGCGCATTGTGATCGAAGCCGCCCGCCGGCATCGTCGCCGCCTTCAGCGCATCCTCGCCGGCATGGCCGAAGGGCGGATGGCCGATGTCGTGGGCGAGGCAGAGCGCCTCGGTCAGATCCTCGTTGAGGCCGAGCTGGCGGGCGATCGTCCGCCCGATCTGCGCCACTTCGAGGCTGTGGGTGAGGCGCACGCGAAAATGGTCCCCATCGGGCGCGACGAACACCTGCGTCTTGTGGCGCAGCCGCCGGAAGGCGATGGCGTGGATGATCCGGTCGCGGTCGCGCTGGAAGGCGTCGCGGGGGCCGCGCGTCTCCCCGCCCGGCTCGATATGACGGCGCCCCCTGCTCCTCGCCGGGTCTGCCGCATAGGACGCCGTCCACCTCATTCGCCGCCGCCGACCTTCTCGACCTTCTGGCCCTTGGTCGTCTTCACGACGAAGCCCGACAGCCCCTTGCCGGACATCTTGTTGACGAAGGCCTGCGCCTCCGCCTCATCCTTGAACGGGCCGACCATCAGGCGATGCGTGGCGCGCAGCGGCGTGGTGGAGGGCGACTTGCCCTTCATCAGCTCGGGCGCCTTCTTCTTCACGCCGGCCCAGGCCTTGTCCATGTCGGCCTTGTTCGCGCCGCCCGCCACCTGGACATAGATGCGGCTGCCCTTGGCCGAAGCCTTGGTGTCGTCCTCATCGTCGGACGCCTTGCCCTTGTGCGTGGACGCCGTGGCCTTCTTGCCTTTGCCGCTGCTGTCGTCGGCGTCGTCGGACGCGGCCTTGGCCCCCTTCTTCGCGGTGGCCTTGTCGTCGGCGGCAGGCTTGCACACCGTTTTGGTGACGCTGTGGCTCTTGCCGTGGCGTCCCTTCACCGTGGATTTCACCGGCGTGCAATCCTCATCCGCGCTCGCGGACCTGGTGCTGCGCGACGAGGCCTTGGCGGTGGCGCTGTCGTCCGCATCGCGGGGCTTGCAGACCTGCTTGGTGGTCGCCTTCCCATGACGCCCCTTGGCGCGCACGCGCATCGTGGTGCAGTCCTCGTCGGCGTGCGACGCAGCCTTGCTCGCCGAGGTCTTGGACGGCGTGGCGTCGTCGTCCGCACGCGGCTTGCAGACCGTCTTGGTCGTGGCCTTGCCCTTGTGATGGCGCCCCTTCGCGGTCGTCTTGACGGTCGTGCAATCCTCGTCGGCGCGCGAGCCCGCCTTGCCGGCCGACTTCGCCGAGGAGCCGTCATCGCTGCGGGCCTTGCACGCCGTCTTCGTGGTGGTGTGGCCCTTGTGGTGCCGGCTGCCCTTCGAGGTGGTCCTGACCGTGGTGCAATCCTCATCGGCCTTGCCGCGGCTGGACGAGGCGCTCTCGGACGACTTCGAGCCCGACGCCTTGCACACCAGCCTGGTCGTCGCCGGCTTGCCCCGATGATGGCGCGTCGCACGGACGGCCGGCACCTTCACGCGGGTGCAGTCCTGCTCGTCGCTCGCGGACGAGGCGCGGCGCGCGCTGCTGTCGCCGTGGTAGACCGGCGTGCCGACCGTGCGGCGATCGGCGGCGACATGCGGCAGGTCGTAATGGCCGGTCGCGGCCGGGCTCGGCATCCCGATGTCCACCTGCGGCGGCGTGAGGCCGGTCGCCGGCGCGGCCGCAGGCGGCAGCGTCGTGGTGCGGACCGGCGCCAGCGCGGGCGCATTGGCGAGATCGCTCGACTGCGAGGCCACGATCGTGCCCGGCGTCGTCGGCTTGATCGGCGCGAGGTCACTGCGCGGCGCGGTGGCGGTCGAACCCGCATAAGTGGGCGGCGCGCCGATATTGGCGAGCTGCGTCGGCGTATAGTTGTGCCCGGCCGCCGGCATCTCGCCGAAATGCACCGCCTTGGCCTTGTCCGCCGCCGACAGCGTGCCGAGGCGCACGAGGAACGGCTGCAGCATGTCCGCCTGCTGCGGCATCATGATGTGAGTGATGTCGCTCGCGCCCTTGGCGTCGCCGGTCATCGCCAGCACGAAGGTCTTGTCGCGCCAGCCCGCGATGTCGCGTGCACGCAGCAGCGGATCGAGCGTGGCGAGCGCGGCCGCCTGATCGCCCGAAATGCCCTGCGACAAGGCGAGGCGGCGGCGTATGGTGGCATCCGCCGGGTGCGCAGCCAGCGCCGTCGCATAGTCGCGCTGCGCCTTCCTCGAATCCCCGGTCAGGTCATAAGCGAGGCCGCGATCCGCCGCGAAATCGGTCTCCGGCACGCCGAGCCGGCTCGCCTCGCCGAACAGGCGGAGCGCCTCCTGCGGCTTTTCGAGCTGCACCAGCGCCGAGCCGAGGCCCGCCTTCACCCGCCCGTCGCGCGGCGAAATCTCCTGCGCGCGGCCGAAGAAGCCCACCGCCGCGTTCGCATCGCCCAGCACCAGCGCATTATGGCCGGCGGCGGTCAGCGCCTCGAGATTGTTGGGCTCGGTCGCCAGCGTGCGCAGCGCGCGGGCGAGCAGCTCGCTCGGATCGTCATTCTGCTGCGCGGCGGGCGTGGGCGCCGGCAATTGCGCCAGCGCGACGGGCGTCACCGCGAAAAGCAGAACGGGAAGCATGAACCGGCGCAGCGCACCGGACGAAGGCAGGATCGGCATGGCCCATGGCTTTGGGCGAGGACGGCGACGCGCGCAAGGGGCTCCGGCCTGCTTCACGGCGGGCACGCTCCAGCGCGCGCCGATCCGATGATCCGGCCGCACCCACGAAAAGGGCACCGGAACCTCGCGGCCCGGCGCCCTCGCCCACCCCTCGGTGGAGGGAATTACTGGTTGTTCTGGCGGTTCAGGAAGCCCGGCAGATCGTTCGAGTCCCGGCGCTCGCTCGGGCGATCCTCGTCCACCTGCGCCTTGGCAGCGCCGCGCGCGATCGAGGACATGCGCTCGAACAGCGTGCCGCCGCTGCCGCCCGCGCCCGTGGTGCGCGCGGTGCGGGTCGGCTCGATGTCGGCGCCGGAGCTGAGCCAGCGGCGACCGGGCGCTTCCGGCTCGGCCTCGGCGGCGGCCGGACGCTCCGGCTGCTCCTCGGCCTGCGGGGTCAGCATGGTCTCGCTGCCGAGCAGCAGCTCGTCCTCGGCCGGCTCCGGCTCGGGAGCCGGTGCAGCGGCGACCGGCGGCTCGACCGGCGCGGGGGCGGGAGCGGCCACCGGCGGCGGCGCCACCGGGGCGGCCTCGACGCGCGGCTTGGCGGCCGGGAAGCTGAACACCTTGGCGGGCTCGGCATGGGCGCCGGCCTCGGCCTCGATACCCGTCGCGACGACCGACACGCGGATCTTGCCGTCCAGCTCGTTGTTGAACGCCGAGCCCCAGATGATGTTCGCGTCCGGGTCGACCAGCTCGCGGATATGGTTGGCGGCCTCGTCGACCTCCATGAGGCGCATGTCCTCGCCGCCGGTGATCGAGACGATGACGCCCTTGGCGCCCTTCATCGACACGCCGTCGAGCAGCGGGTTCGCGATCGCCTTCTCGGCCGCCTCGATGGCGCGGTTGTCGCCCGAGGCCTCGCCCGTGCCCATCATCGCCTTGCCCATCTCGCCCATCACCGAGCGGACGTCGGCGAAGTCGAGGTTGATGAGGCCCGGCATGACCATCAGGTCGGTGATGCCACGGACGCCCTGCTGGAGCACCTCGTCCGCCATCTTGAACGCTTCCTTGAAGGTCGTGTTCGGGTTGGCGATCAGGAAGAGGTTCTGGTTCGGGATGACGATCAGCGTATCGACGTGCTTCTGAAGCTCCTCGATGCCGCTATCGGCCGAACGCATGCGGCGGCTGCCCTCGAACGAGAAGGGCTTGGTGACGACGCCGACGGTCAGGATGCCACGATCCCGCGCCGCCTTGGCGATGACCGGGGCCGCGCCGGTGCCGGTGCCGCCGCCCATGCCGGCCGCGATGAAGCACATGTGCGCGCCTTCGAGCGCCTTCTCGATCTGCTCGATCGTCTCCTCGGCGGCAGCGCGGCCGATCTCGGGCCGCGAGCCCGCGCCGAGGCCCTGCGTGATGCGCAGGCCAAGCTGGATGCGACGTTCCGCCGGCGAATGGTTCAGCGCCTGCGCGTCTGTGTTCGCGACCAGGAAGTCCACCCCCTGCACTTCCGCGTCGATCATGTTGGCGATGGCGTTGCCGCCCGCGCCGCCGACGCCGATCACGCTGATGCGCGGCCGAAGCTCATCCACTTCCGGCCGAACGAATTCGATGCTCATACCTCAAACTCCCCGAACGCCCGGAATGCCCCAAAACACCTATCTCGGGCCGATTCTGCCAAAACACTCACTCGGACGCACGCAAAAAGACCAACAATCCACATATTTCTCAGGTCAGCCGTTCAATATCCGCTCCTGAACGCCGCGATGAGCCTGTTCACCAGCCCCGTCGGGGACACCCGCTCGGGCACGGGCCGCGTCGGATCGGCGCCGCGCAGGTCCACCGGGTTGGACGACGCATAGAGCGCCAGCCCCGACAGCGTGGCGAAGGCCGGCCCGGCATGAGCCTCCGGCAGCCCCGCCAGCCCGCGCGGCCGACCGATCCTGACGGCCCGGCCGAGCACACCCTGGATATAGTCGGCAATGCCCTTCAACTCTGCCCCGCCGCCGGTCAGCACGACCTGCCGGCCGACCGGCCCGGCGAAACCGAGCTGCTTCAGAGCGGCCGCAATGTCGCCCGAGAGCAGGTCGAGCCGCTGGCGGATCACCGAGATGAGCTGCGCGCGGGTGATGCGCTGCGGCTCGGTCCCCTCCTCGCCACCGGCCATCGGCGCGACGTCGATCATGTCGTGATTGTCGCGCGGAGACGTGGTCGCCGAACCGTAGAAGCATTTGATCCGCTCGGCTTGGCTGCGGCGCGTGCCGAAGGCGGAGGCGATATCGTCGGTGATGTCCGACCCGCCATAGGGGATCGCCGCCAGCCCGACGAGCATCCCGCCCGCGAACAGCGAGACGTTGGTGACGCCCGCCCCCAGTTCGACGAGCGCGACGCCCAGTTCCCGCTCCTCGTCGGAGAGGCAGGCGAGCCCCGTCGCGATCGGCGCCGCCACGATCGACTTCACCGCCAGATGCGCCGAACGCACCGACAGATCGAGATTGCGCACCGGCGAGGCGTCGGCGGCGATGACGTGGATGTCCACGCCCAGCTTGTCGGCATGAAGGCCGAGCGGCTTCTTGACGCCACGCACATCGTCCAGCGTGTAGAGCGTCGGCTGCGCGTGGAGCACCATGCGCCCTTCCGGGTCGATCGAGTTGCGACCGGCGTCGAGCAGGTCGTCGATGTCGCTCTGCTCGATGCGATGGCCGCCGAGTTCCACTTCCACCGACGCGACGCGGCTGACCAGCCCGCCCGCCGAGAAGCCGACCCACGCCTCCTCGATGTTCACGCCGGCGATGCGCTCGGCCTGCTCCACCGCCTCGCGGATCGCGACCTCGGTGCGCTCCATGTCGGCGATATAGCCGCGGCGCACGCCCCGGCTCTCGCGCTGGCCGGTGCCGAGCACGGTGAGTTCGCCCCCGTCGCCCTTCTCCGCGATCAGCGCGCAGACCTTGGAAGAGCCGATATCGAGAGCGGTGATGAGTTTGTCGTTGCGTCCCTGCGCCATTTGCCCCCCGGCCCCTCAGATCGCGTCCGTGCCGGCCGGCGCCGGCGGCGGAACCGTGGAGGGATCGGTCACCTCATGGCCCGGCTCCTTGGAGACGCGGACCACGAACTTGCCCGGTATTCTCATGTCGAAATGCACGAAGCCCTGTCCCAGCAGGCGCGCGGCCTGATCCATCCTGTCGAACTTGGCATAGGCCGCCCTGGCCGCATCGTCGCCCTCGGGCAGCGAGAGCGTCTCGCCCGACTGGAAGCGCATGTCCCAGCGGCGCATCCCCACCCAGGTCGCGCCCGCCAGCATCGGCTTGAGGCGCGGCGCGGCATCGATCAGCGCCGAGAGCTGCGTCGCCTGCTGGTTGGCGCCGGGGCCGACCACCACCGGCAGGTCCGGCATCGCGCGCGGATCGACCGGCTGAAGCACGACGCCGTCCTTGTCGATCAGGCTGAGCTTGCCCTGATACTGCCAGATCGCGGCCGGCTCCCGCTCCACCACATCGACCACCAGCGTGTCCGGCAGGCGGCGCGAGACGCGCGCGTCGGACACCCAGCCGAACTGGAGCAGCTTGCGGCGGATCTCGCCGAGATCGAGGAGCGGCATCGCGGTCGACGTCTGATCCAGCGCCACCGAATAGACCGGCAGGCGATCCATGTGATGGATGCCCTGAATCTCGACGCGCTTCACCGCGAAGCCCGCCTTGCCGACCAGCTCGCCGGCTTCCGTGCCCGCCATCTGCGGCAGGCCGAGATAGAACAGCCCGCCGATGGCCGCGACGCCCGCCGCCAGCCATGCCAGCTTCTGCCCCAGGCGCAGAAGCTGCTCCGCTGGAACGGGGATGGTCGCCAGCGCCTTGCCCGTCATCTTGCGGGCGCGCGCGTTGGCTGCGGCGGCACCGCGCCGCGCCGCCGTCGTCTGCCGCTTGTGTCGCGGCTGCGCGCCCCGCCTGATCCGGGCCCTTTCGCTCACGCCTTTGTCCCCCGATCCAGCGCCTTGCGCTCCAATGCTTCCTCGATCAGGCGCTGCACAAGCGCCTCATAGCTCATGCCGACATGCCGCGCCTGCTCGGGCACGAGGCTCAACGGCGTCATGCCGGGCTGGGTGTTGACCTCCAGCAGATAGAGGCCGGCTTCGCCCTGCGTATCGTCCCAGCGGAAATCCGAGCGCGAGCAGCCATGGCAGCCAAGCAGGCGATGCGCCTCGGCGGCCATGCGCTTGGCGGCCTCCGCGATGTCCGCCGGGATCTCGGCCGGGCAGACATGGGTGGTGATGCCATCGGTATATTTATGCTCGTAGTCGTAGAAGCCGCTGTCGATCTTCAGCTCGGTGACGGCGAGCGCGCGCGGCCCGTCCTTCTCGTCGAGCACGGCGACGGTCAGCTCCTTGCCGGCGATGAAGGGCTCGGCGAGGAGATGGTCGAAATGCCGCCACGGCCCTTCGGCGTCGCGGGCGATCGGGTTGCCGTAGTTGCTGGCGTCGGTGACGATCGCGACGCCGACCGAGCTGCCCTCGTTCACCGGCTTCAGCACATAAGGACGCGGCAGCGGATCGCCTGCATAGAGGCTCTCGCTCGCCACCACCTTGCCCGCCGGCATCCGGATGCCGTGGGGAACGAGCGCCTGCTTGGTCAGCTCCTTGTCGATCGCGATGACCGAGGTGGTGAGGCCCGAGTGCGTGTAGGCCACGCCCATGATGTCGAGCATCCCCTGCACCGCGCCGTCCTCGCCGGGCGTGCCGTGCAGCGCGTTGAACACCACGTCTGGCGCGGCCAGCGTCAGCTTCGCGGCGATGTCGCGCTCCATGTCGATCGCGACGACACGATGGCCCAGATTGTCGAGCGCCTTCGCCACGCCGCGCCCGGACGAAAGCGACACCTCGCGCTCGGCCGACCAGCCGCCCATCAGAACCGCCACATGGAGAGGCTTCACGCCGCTCACTTCGCCACACCCACGCGCTGAATCTCCCATTCCAGTTCGATGCCGCTCTGCGCCTTCACGCGCCGGCGGACTTCCTCGCCCAGTTCCTCGATATCGGCGGAGCTTGCTGAACCGAGGTTGAGCAGGAAATTGCAATGCTTTTCGGACACCTGCGCATCACCGACCTTGAGCCCACGGCAGCCCGCCGCATCGACCAGCGCCCAGGCCTTGTGGCCATGCGGATTCTTGAAGGTCGAGCCGCCGGTCCTGGAGCGCAGCGGCTGCGAGGCCTCGCGCTCGGCGGCGATGCGGTCCATCTCGGCCTGAATAGCCTCCGGCTCGCCGGGGATGCCCCGGAAGGTCGCCGAGACGACGATCGCGCCTTCGGGCAGCTCGCTGTGGCGATAGGTGTAGCCGAGATCACCGAGCGCCAGCGTCCGCCGCTCGCCCGAGCGCAGCACCACGTCGGCCTCGACGAGGATGTCCTTCACCTCGCGGCCATAAGCGCCGCCGTTCATCCGCACGAAGCCGCCGACCGTGCCGGGGATCGAGCGCAGGAACTCCACGCCCGCAATCCCCGCGTCCCGCGCCGCCGAGGAGACGAGGATGCCGCTCGCCCCGCCGCCGCACTTCAGCGTCTTGGGATCAATCCGCTCGACCTGCGCGAACGCCTTGCCGAGACGCACCACTACGCCCGGCACGCCGCCGTCGCGCACGATCATGTTGGAGCCGAGCCCCAGCCCCATCACCGGCGTCGCCGGATCGAGATCGGCAAGGAAACCGGCGAGATCATCGATGTCCTTCGGCTCGAACAGCCACTCGGCCGCCCCGCCCGCCTTGAACCAGACGAGCGGCGCCAGCGGCGCCTGGTTCGTCAGGCGCCCTGCGACTTTCGGCAGGACGGCAGCCTGGCTCACGCAGCCGCCCCTTCCGTCTTCGCGCGTTCCGCCTCGACGGCCGAAGCGAGGCCGGCGGCCCACTTGGTGATGTCGCCGGCACCGAGGCAGACCACCATGTCATCCGGCTTGAGCACGCCTGCCAGCTCCTTCGCCAGCGCATCGGCATTCGCGATCTCGTTGGCCGAGCGGTGGCCGCGCTGGCGCAGCCCTTCGACCAGCGCCGCCGCATCGACACCCTCGATCGGCTGCTCGCCCGCCGGATAGACCGGGGCGGCATAGACGATGTCGGCGTCGTTGAACGCCTGCTGGAACTCGTCCATCAGATCACGCAGGCGGGTGAAACGGTGCGGCTGGACCACCGCGATCACGCGGCCCTGCGCGCCCTCGCGCGCCGCGGACAGCACGGCGCGGATCTCGACCGGATGGTGGCCGTAGTCGTCGATGACGATCGCGCCGCCGACTTCGCCCACCTTGGTGAAGCGCCGCTTGACCCCGCCGAACTTGGCGAAGCCGGTCTTGATGACCTCGTCCTTGACGCCCAGCTCCAGCGCCACGCCAATCGCGGCCAGCGCGTTCGAGACATTGTGGCGGCCCGGCATCGGCATCTCGATGCCCTCGATCGAGCGGGTCGTGCCATCGCGATGGCGGATGATCGCCTCGAAGCGGTTGCCGCCGGGGATCGGCGTCACGTTCACCGCGCGAACGTCGGCCTGCGCCGAGAAGCCGTAGGTGACGACGCGGCGATCGCGGACGCGCGGGATCAGCTTCTGCACCTCGGGATGATCGAGGCAGAGCAGCGCGGCCCCGTAGAAGGGCACATTCTCGATGAACTCGACGAAGGCATCCTTCACCTTCTCGAACGAGCCGTAATGATCGAGATGCTCGGGATCGATGTTGGTGACGATGGCATAGGTGCCGTCGAGACGCAGGAAGCTGCCGTCGCTCTCGTCGGCCTCGACCACCATCCAGTCGGACGCGCCGAGGCGGGCGTTGGAGCCGTAGCTGTTGATGATGCCGCCGTTGATGACGGTCGGGTCCACCCCGCCCGCGTCGAGCAGGGCCGCCACCATCGAAGTGGTCGTCGTCTTGCCGTGCGTGCCCGCCACCGCGACGGTGGACTTGAGGCGCATCAGCTCGGCCAGCATCTCCGCACGGCGGACGACGGGGATACGCTCTTCCAGCGCGCGCTCCACCTCGGGGTTGCCGCGCTTGATCGCGGTGGAGGTCACGACCACCGCCGCGTCGCCGAGATTGGCGGCGTCATGGCCGATCATCACCTCGATGCCGCGCTTGCGCAGGCCTTCGACGACATAGCCCTCGGCCACGTCGGAGCCCTGCACGCTATAGCCCAGATTGTGCATCACCTCGGCGATGCCCGACATGCCGATGCCGCCGATGCCGATGAAATGGATAGTGCCGATGTCGGTGGCGACGCCCTTCACGCGAATGCTTCCTTGAGGTCTGTAGTGGGTTGGATCGGAGCCGGGGTCGGCCCGCTGAGATTCTCGACGAGGTCGGCGAGGTCCGACGTCGCATTGGGATAGCCGGCCTCGCGGGCGCGGCGCGCGGCATTCTCCAGCGCGCCGGGTTCGAGCGCCATCTTCTGCATCTGCTTGGCCAGCTCGACCGGGGTGAAGCGCGCCTGCGGGATCGAGCGCGCGCCGCCCGACGCCGCCATCTCGCGCGCATTGGCGGTCTGGTGGTCGTCCATGGCGGACGGCAGCGGCACGAGGATGGCGGGGCGGCCCGCGGCGGTCAGCTCCGCGATGCTCGACGCGCCGGAGCGCCCGACGAAGAGATGCGACCAGCCCAGCCGCTCGGGCAGGTCGCCGAGATAGGTGGCGAGGTCGGCGGGGATGTCCAGCTCGGCATAGCGCGCGCGGACTTTCTCGATGTCCTCGGGGCGGCACTGCTGCGTCACCTGAAGGCGCTGGCGCAGCACGATCGGGAGCAGGCCCAGCGCATCGGGCACCACGGTCGAGAGCACCGACGCGCCCTGCGACCCGCCCGTCACCAGCAGACGGAAGACGCCGTCCTCGCCGAGCGGCGGGTAAGGCTGGTCGCGCAGCGCGAGGATTTCGGCGCGGACCGGATTGCCGACCACGATCGGCTCGATGCCGTTCGGCACGCGATCGACCTGATGATAGGCCGTCGCCAGCGCATCCACGCGGCGCGCGAGCAGGCGATTGACGCGGCCCAGCACGGCGTTCTGCTCATGAAGCGCGGTCGGCACCTTGAGCGACAGCGCAGCGAGCAAGGTCGGCAGCGCGGGATAGCCGCCGAAGCCCACAACGGCCGCCGGCTCGAACTCGCGGATCAGCGCCCTTGCCGCCTTGCGGCCACGCCAGATACCGCCCGCCGCCTTGATCCAGCCGAGGATGCCACCGCCGAGACGCCCCGCCGGCAGGACATGCACGTCCACGCCGTCGAACAGGCCGGGAATCTTCGCCCCACGCGCGTCCGTCACCAGCGCGACCTTGTGCCCGCGGCGCATCAGCTCCTCGGCCAGCGCGTGGGCAGGAATCATGTGACCGCCGGTGCCGCCGGCGGCCAGCAGGAAATGACGTCTGATCTGGGCGGGCGTTTTGCTCACCGGCTCTGGTTCCATGTCACGACATAGGGGGAACGCGAGAGATACGGGTTCCGGCGCGTGAACGCCAGCAGCAGACCGAAGCCCATCGACAGCGCGACCATCGACGAACCACCATAAGAGATGAACGGCAGCGTCATGCCCTTCGACGGCGCAAGCTGGACGTTCACCGCCATGTTGATGATCGCCTGCGCGCCGAACTGCGTGGCGAGGCCGGCGCCCGCGAGCAGGATGAACTGGTCCTCCTCGTCGAGCAGCTTCACGAACACGCGCACGAGGATCGCCACATAGATCAGCGCGATCGCGAGGCAGGCGATCAGGCCGAACTCCTCGCCGATCACCGAGAAGATGTAATCGGTGTGCGGCTCGGGCAGCTTGAACTTCATCGTCCCCGCGCCCGGCCCGGTGCCAAACAGGCCGCCATGCATCAGCGTGCGGCGCGCCGAGTCCACCTGATAGGTGTCGCCCGACTGGAAGAGGAAGTTGTTAATGCGCAGCGTCGCCACCGGGTAGAACAGATAGGCCGCAACCACCGCCGCCACGCCGAGCCCGCCCAGCGCCGCCAGCCCCTTGAGCGGCGCGCCCGAAAGCGTCAGCAGCGCCGTCCACATCAGCAGGAAGATCACGGTCTGGCCGAAGTCCGGCTGCTTCATCAGGCAGGCGGCGATGAAGCCGGTCGCGAGGAAGCTGATCGGCACCACCGGAAGCGTCCGGTCATGCTGCTTCAGCGACAGCAGCCACGCCATCGCCACCACATAGAGGGGCTTCAGAAACTCCGACGGCTGCACCTGCGCCATGCCGACGCCGAGCCAGCGCCGCGCGCCGTTCACCTGATGGCCGATGAAGGGGGTCAGTGCCAACGCCACGACGAACACCGCCGCGCCGATCAGGCAGAGCCGGCGCGCCAGATCCTTGGGCAGCATCGAGACGACGAACATCACCGGCACGCCGATCGCGAGCCAGATGCACTGGCGGTAGAAATAATAGAGCGGCGGGAACTGCACCGCGCCGTCCGAATAGCGCACCCCCGCCGCCGGCGAGGCCGCGGCCACCGCGATCAGGCCGATGCCGATCAGCACCGTCACCAGTGCGAGCAGGACGAGGTCGATCTCCCAGAACCAGCGGCCCAGCGCCGAGCGATCCGCCCGGCCGAGGCGCGGAGCCTTGCCGTTGCGGAGCTTGGCCTTGCGGCTGCTGGTCGTGGTGACCGCGTCCATCTTCATCAGCGCGCCTCCAGCCCCGCCACGGCGACGCGGAACGCCTCGCCCCGTGCCTCATAATCGCTGAACTGATCGTAGGAGGCGCAGGCCGGCGACAGCAGCACCGTCTCGCCGACGCGCGCCACGCCCGCCGCCTGCCGCACCGCCTTGTCGAGCGTGCCGCAGTTGGTGGCGTGGATGCCGGCTTCGAGCAGGATCTTCTCGAACAGCTCGGCCGACTCCCCAATGGTGTAGGCCGCCACGACATGGCCGTAGAAGGGCACGCAGGCGTCGAGATCGTCGGTCTTGCGGCGGCCGCCCAAAATCCAGTGGACGCGCGGATAGGCCCCGAGCGCAGGCGCGGCCGAGGTCGCGTTGGTCGCCTTGCTGTCGTTGACGTAGAGCACGCCCTCGATCTCCGCGACACGCTCCATGCGGTGCGGCAGACCGGGATAGGTCTCCAGCGCGCGCTGGATCACCGCCTTGGTGATGCGCAGCGCACGGGCGACGGCCACCGCCACCGCGACGTTCTGCGCATTGTGCGGCCCCTGAAGCGCCGGCCATGCCGACTGGTCCTTCACGGTCGCCGCCGTCACCTCGACGACGGTCGGCCCGGTCGCGGGCATGGGCATCGGGATCGCCGAGCCCAGCATCCCCTCCATCGCCAGCGGCGGAGCGGGCGGCGTCGAGAGCCGCTCGGCCAGCGCGCGCGTCTCGTCGTCGTCGACGGCGATCACGGCGACCTGCCCGACCTGCTGCATCGCGAACAGCCGCGCCTTGGAGGCGGCATAGCCCGCGAAGCCGTCATAACGGTCGAGATGATCCGGCGTGATGTTGGTGATGACCGCCACGTCGCAGGCGAGGCTGTGCGTCAGGTCGATCTGGAAGCTCGACAGCTCCAGCACATAGACGCCGCCTTCCGGCAGCGGCTCCTGCCCGAGAATCGGGAGCCCGATATTGCCGCCCATCGTCGTCGGCACGCCCGCCGTCTGGAGGATGTGGTGGATCAGTGCGGTGGTGGTCGACTTGCCGTTGGTGCCGGTGATGCCGACGACCTTGTGCCTGGGCAGCGAGGCCCGCGCCAACGCGAACAGCTCGATATCGCCGATCACCGGCACGCCCGCTTCCTTCGCGCGCGCCGCGATCGGGTGCGAATTGAGTGGCACGCCCGGCGAGACGATGACGGCGTTATAGGCGCTGAGGTCGATCACCATCGGATCGCCCAGCTTCGCACCGGCCGGCACGATGGCGCGCGCCTCGGCCCGGCTGTCCCACGCGGTGACGTGGGCGCCGCTCTCGATCAGGGTCCGCACCGTGGCGAGGCCGGAGCGCGCGAGCCCCAGCACCACATAGCGCTTCCCCCAGAAGGCGGAGGAGGCGATCACCGGAGCTTCAGCGTGGCGAGACCCGCCAGCGCCAGCACGAAGGCGATGATCCAGAAACGGATCACCACGGTCGGCTCGGACCAGCCGATCTGCTCGAAATGATGGTGGATGGGGGCCATCTTGAACACGCGCTTGCCGGTGCGCTTGTAGAAGAACACCTGGATGATGACCGACAACGCTTCGACCACGAACAGGCCGCCGACGATGCCCAGCACGATCTCATGGTGCGCGACCACCGCGATGGTGCCGAGCGCGCCGCCGAGTGCGAGGCTGCCGGTGTCGCCCATGAAGACGGCAGCCGGCGGCGCGTTGAACCACAGGAATGCCAGCCCCGCCCCGATGATCGCGGCGCAGATCAGCGTCAGCTCGCCCGCGCCCGGAACGTGCGGGATGCCCAGATAGGTCGCGAACTTGGCGTTGCCGACCAGATAGGAGATCACGAAGAAGGCGAGGCAGGCGATGATGACCGGCATCGTCGCAAGGCCGTCGAGCCCGTCCGTCAGGTTCACCGCGTTGCCGAACGACACGATCGTGAAGGCGGCGAACGGCACATAGAACCAGCCCAGATCGATCACCGGCCCGTTGTAGAAGGGCAGGTAGAGATGGGTGTTGCCCATGTTGATGATGAGGTAGCTCGCGATGCCCGCGATCAGGAACTCAGCCGCGAGGCGCGCCTTGCCCGACACGCCCTTGGTCGAGCGCTTCTTCACCTTGTCGTAATCGTCGAGGAAGCCGATCGCGCCGAAGCCCAGCGTCACGAACAGCACTGCCCAGGTGTAGCGGTTGGAGAGGTCCATCCACAGCAGCATCGAGACGACGAGGCTGGTCAGGATCATCAGCCCGCCCATCGTCGGCGTGCCGCGCTTGGCGAGGTGCGTCTGCGGGCCGTCGGTGCGGATCGGCTGGCCCTTGCCCTGCCGGATGCGCAGCCAGCCGATGAACTTCGGCCCGATGATAAGGCCGAGGAACAACGCCGTGATCGCGGCCGCGCCCGCGCGGAAGGTGATGTAGCGCACCAGATTGAGCGCGTGGGGAAAACCCAGATATTCGGCGAGAAGGTAAAGCATTAGGCGATTTCCCCCGCCAGCGCCTGAACGACGCGCGCGAGCCCGATGGCGTTGGAACCTTTGACGAGCACCGCGTCGCCGGGGCGGAGCATCTCCGCCAGCCTGTCCTTCGCGGTTGCAGCGTCGGCGACATGCGCGACATCCATGTGCCCTGCAAGCGATTCGGCCAGCGGCGCCATACCCTCGCCGACGAGGATCACGGCCTGCGTGCGGGCCTCGATCAGCGGCTGGGCGAGCGCGGCGTGATAGCCGGCCGATCCCTCGCCCAGCTCGCGCATCTCGCCCAAGAGCGCGATGCGGCGCGTGGCCCGCTCTTGCCCCAGCTCGTGGATGGTCGCGGCCATGGAGGCGGGGTTGGCGTTATAGCTCTCGTCGATCAGCAGCGCCTCGCCCTTCTCCAGCACGACGGTGCGGCGCGCACCACGGCCGGGGAGCCCGCTCATCTCGCCGAGCGCGAGCCCGGCGGCGGCGAGATCGCCCCTCACCGCCTCGACGGCGGCGAGAACGGCGAGCGCGTTCGACACCCAATGCTCGCCGGGAAGCCCGATCGTGCAGGTGAGATGGCCCTTGGGCAGCTTGACGTTGACGAGCGTACCAGCGGCGCTGCGCACCGCCTCGGTGGCGCGAACATCGGCGCCGGGCGCGCGACCGAAGGTGACGATATGCGCCGCATAGGGCTCTGCCGCCGCAATCAGGCGATCCCGGTGCGGACTATCGAACGGGACGATCGCGGTGCCGCCGGGTTCGAGCCCGCGGAAGATCTCGCCCTTGGCATCGGCAATAGCCTCCTCCCCGGAGAAGAAGGCCGAATGCGCCGGCGCGATCGCCGTCACCAGCGCGACATGCGGGCGGACAAGCTTCGTCAGCGTATCCAGTTCGCCAGCATGGTTCATGCCCATCTCGAACACGCCGAAGCGCGTCTCCGCCGGCATCCGCGCGAGGCTGAGTGGCACGCCGACATGGTTGTTGTAGCTCTTCACCGAACGATGCACGCGGCCCGGCACGGCGCGGTCCAAAGCAGCGTAGAGTGCCTCCTTGGTCCCCGTCTTGCCGACCGACCCGGTGACGCCGATGATCTTCGCCTCGGTCCGTGCCCGCGACGCCGCGCCGAGCGCGTTGAGCGCCGCCGTGGTGTCGGCGACGAGGATGTGCGGGCCGTCTACCGGCTCGGAGACGATCACGCCTGCCGCACCCTGCGCGAAGGCTTGGGCCACGAAGCGATGCCCGTCGGTCGCCTCGCCTTTCAGTGCGACGAACAGGTCGCCGGGGCCGACTTCCCGCGAGTCATAGGCGACACCGGAGATGGCGAAGTCAGCCGAAGCCTTGCCGCCTGTCGCGGCCGCGACGGCGGCGGAGGTCCAGAGGCTCACGCCGCCACCTCGCGCGCGACCTGTACGTCGTCGAACGGCAGCACGAGATCGCCGACGATCTGGCCCGTCTCATGGCCCTTGCCAGCGACAAGGACGATGTCCCCCTCGCCCGCCTCCACCACCGCAGCGGCGATGGCCGAGCGACGATCGCCAATCTCCTGCGCGCCTGGAGCCGCCGCCATGATCGCGGCGCGGATCGAGGCCGGGTCTTCGGTGCGCGGATTGTCGTCGGTGACGATGGCGACATCCGCCATCTTGGCGGCGATCGCTCCCATCTCGGGACGCTTGCCGGTATCGCGATCCCCGCCTGCGCCGAACACGACGATCAGGCGATCCTTCGCATGGGGCTTCAGTGCCTCGATCGCGGCCTGAAGGCCATCAGGCGTGTGGGCATAATCGACATAGACCGGCGCGCCCTTCGCCGTGATGACCGCGCGCTCCAGACGCCCGCGCACCGGCTGGAGGCGCGCCATGCCGGCCAGCACGTCGGCGAGCTTACCGCCCGTCGCCAGCGCGAAGCCGGTCGCCACCAGCGCGTTCGCCGCCTGATAGGCGCCGATCAGCGGCAGGTTGACCTTGTGGGTCTTGCCCTCAGCCTCGATCAGGAGGTTCTGGCCGAGCTGGGTCGGCTGGCGATCGACGAGCTTGAGCGTCTCGCCCCTTGTGCCGACGCTGATGAGCTTCAGCCCCCGCTCCTGCGCGATCTCGGCAACGCGCGTGGAGGCCGGATCGTCCGCCCACACCACGGCCGTGCCGTCGCGGTCCACCACCTCGGTGAACAGGCGCAGCTTGGCCTCGAGATAGGCCTCCATCGTGCCGTGATAGTCGAGATGGTCGCGCGTCAGGTTGGTGAAGGCGCCGACACGCACGGGCAGGCCCTCGGTGCGGAACTGGGCGAGACCGTGGCTGGAGGCCTCGAACGCGGCGTGGGTGACGCCCTCCATCCGAAGGCCCGCCATGTTGGAGAGGAAGGTCACGATGTCGGGCGTGGTGAGCCCGGTCGAGACCTGCTGGGCATTGCCCTCGGCATCGGTGGTGGTGACGCCGAGCGTGCCGATCGAGGCGGCGACATGCCCCTGCATCCGCCACAACTGACGGGTCAGCTCGACGGTCGAGGTCTTGCCGTTGGTGCCGGTGACGGCAACCACCGTCTCGGGGAAAGGCGCGAAGAAATGTGCCGCGATGCGCGCGAAGGCGCGGCGCGGCTCGGCGTCAGCGATGTGGAGTGCTCCGGCCGGCACGTTCGCTTCCGGTCGCGCGACGACGGCGACGGCGCCGGCCTCGACCGCGCCTGCGATGAAGTCCTCGCCATTGCGGACCGCGCCGCGAAAGGCGCCGAACACCGTGCCGGGCGCCACCTTGCGATGGTCGATCGCGCAGCCTGTCACCCGTGCCTCGCCCGCTGGGCCCGACAGTCCTTCGATCAATTCGCCCAGTTTCATGCCTTCGATCTCAGTCCTTGTCGTGTGCCGCCGCGGCGGCGCCGGTCAATGCGGCCTTCTTGTCCTTGTCGGGCCGCCAGAGCAGCGGCAGCAGCTCGCTCTCGTCGACGTCATGCCGTTCGTCGGGGATGACGCCGAGCAGCGGGCCGATCCGCGCCACCGTATGCGCGATGGCGGGGCCGACCACCCAGGCCGCCGTCGTGAAGCCGAAGGTATCTTTCGTGCCATGCGGACTGTCGAGCGTCATCATGATGACATAGCGCGGATCATCCATCGGAAAGACGCCCGCAAAGGTCGAGACGTTGAGCTTGTGGTTGTAGCCGCCGCCCTGCGCCACCTCGGCAGTGCCCGTCTTGCCGCCCAGCCGGAAACCGGGCACGTCCGCCTTCTTGCCGGTGCCGTCCGCGATCGGCAGCACGACGAGGCGCAGAAGCTGCCGCACGCGCGCGCTCGTCGCCTCGGAGATGACACGATGGCCCTCGGGCACGGGATTGTCCGGTCCCCGCTTCAACAGCGTCGCCGGGTGGTAGACGCCGCCGTTCACCAGCGCGGCATAGGCGATGGCGAGGTTGAGCGGCGTCACCGCGATGCCGTGGCCGAAGCCGACGGTCATCACCGTTGTGCGCCCCCAATAGCCCGGCCACAGCGGATGGGCCGAGCCGGTCAGCTCCACCGCCGGCGGCTTGTCGAAGCCGAGCTTGCGGAACATCGCCACCTCGCGATCCTTGCCGAGTTCATCGGCGATGCGGGCGGTGACGATGTTGGACGACAGCACCATCATCTCCGGCACGTTCAGCCAGCGATTGGCGGGATGGTCGTCGTGGATCTTGTAGCGGCCGATCTGGAGCGGCTGGGTCGCGTCGTACTTCTTCGTCATCGACGTGACGACGCCGCTGTCGATGGCGTTGGCGATGGTGATCGCCTTGAAGGTGGAGCCCAGCTCATAGACCGACTGGGTGGCATTGTTCTTCAACGCGGCGATCGGCGTCGCGCCCGGATCATTGGGGTTGAAGGTCGGGAACGAGGTCATCGCGATCACCTCGCCCGTGCGCACGTCGAGCACGAGGCCCTCGCCGCCGGCCGCGGTGAACTTCTGCACGGCGGCGCCCAGCTCCGCCTCCATCGCCGCCTGCACGCGGCTGTCGATCGATAGCGACACCGGCGTGCCGCGTTTGTTCGGATCGAGCAGGCGGTTGTTCAGCACCTTCTCCATGCCGAACACGCCGCGCCCGTCGATGTCGGTCCAGCCGAGCACATGGGCAGCGAGCGTGGTCTGCGGATAGAGACGCTCCGGCTCGCGGGCGAGCGCGATGGCGGGCTCGCCGATCGTGTTCACCTCGGCCACCAGCTCGGGCGTCGCGCGGCGGCGCAGATAGATGAAGCTCTTGTTCGACTTCAGCATCGCATAATAGTCGGCGACGCTGTGCTCGGGCATCACGGCGGCGAGCTTCTTCGCCACCTCCATCGGATCGTTGACGAGCTGCTTGGGATGCAGGCCGATCGACCAGGCCTGGATGGTGCGCGCCAGCGGCACGCCGTTGCGGTCCACGATGTCGCCCCGCGCGGGCAGCAGGCCGTCGGCGGCCGGCGTGGAAGGAGCGCTGCCCGCGAAGATCGAGATCCACAGCAGACGGAGCGCAATCACGCCGACCACGCCCAGGAACAGCAGCATCACCACCATCAGGCGGAAATGAACAAGCGCCAGCGATTGCTGGCGCTGACCGGCGAGCCGGACCCTGTCAGGGCGCGTGACGGTTGCGGTCACGGCCGCCGGGTCTTCCCGCCCGTGTCGAGATACGCCATCCGCGAAGCCCCGCCGAGCGCGTCGGACGCCGGACGGCGCAGCGCCACACGGCGAAGCACCGGCTGCTGATCCGCCGGCGCGTCGAGGTCGAGCGACACCGAATGCACCAGCCGCGTCGCGGGCGCGTCGGTCACGCGACGATAGGCCACCTGCGCCACCGCGGCGGGCGCCTGGAGACCGGATGCGTCGGCGACGGCCACGGCAGCGGTCGCCGCGACGGCAGGGGTGGCAAGGCTGGCAAGCTGCATCTCGCCCGCCAGATACTGGTGCGCCTTGGGGGCGGTCAACGACAGCACGTCGGCATTCCACCGCTCCAGCTGCACGAGCCGGCTCCGCGTGTTGAGTTCGGTCTGGAGCGAGCGGATGTCCTCGCGGGTGGCGACGACGCGACGGGTGAGCTGATCGACCTGCGCCCGCTCGGCCGCCACGCGGAGCGAGACAAGGTAGCAGCCGAGCGCCGCGACCGCGACGCTGGCGACCCATCCCACAGTCCGGAAACGTGTCGCGATCATGATCTTGCTCCTCGGCGGGCGGCGCTTTTGCCGGACTTCGCCTGGCGGGTGGGTGCCTGGGTTTCCGCCGGCCAGGCCGGCGCTGCGGTGCGGTGCGCGGCGCGCAGGGTCGCCGAGCGGGAACGGGGATTACGGGTAAGCTCAAGCTCACTGGCACGGATGCCACGCGACACGGACTCGAAGCTGGGCGCGGGGCCTTGGGCCGCCGCCGGAAGATGACGCGAGCCGGCCGGGCGCGGCTTGCCCCGCATGTTCAGGAACCGCTTCACCATGCGGTCCTCAAGGCTGTGGAAGCTCACCACCGCCAGCCGCCCGCCGGGCGCCAGCAGCGATTCGGCGCCGGCCAGCCCCTCGTCCAGCTCCTCCAGCTCGCGGTTGAGATGGATGCGGATCGCCTGAAAGGTGCGGGTCGCCGGGTCTTTCGGCATCCCCGGATGATGGCCGACCGCGCGGCGCACGACCTCGGCCAGCTCGCCGGTGCGCGTCAGCGGGCGCGCCGCGACGATCGCGCGGGCGATGCGGCGGGCGCGGGTTTCCTCGCCATAGATGTAGAGGACGTCGGCGATCTCGGCCTCGTCGGCCTCGTTCACGAAGTCGGCGGCACTGGTGCCGGCCTGCTCCATCCGCATGTCCAGAGGCCCGTCGCCCTGGAAGGAAAAGCCGCGCGCGGCCTGATCGAGCTGCATGGACGATACGCCGATATCAAGCGTCACGCCGTCCACCTGCTCCACGCCGCGCGCGGCCAGTGCCTGGGACATCCGGGAAAAACGCTCCGCAACCAGTACGAGCCTGCCCCCGCTCTCCGCCTCCAGCGCGCGGCCGTTGGCGATGGCGTCGGGATCGCGATCGAAAGCGAACACGCGCGCGGCCCCCGCGGCGAGGATCGCCCGCGTGTAGCCGCCCGCGCCGAAGGTGCCGTCGACGATCGTGTCGCCCGGCTTCACCGCAAGCGCATCCATCACCTCGTCGAGAAGCACGGGGATGTGGGGAGCGTCGGTCATGCCGAGATCCCCCGCTCCTTGAGGAGGAAGGCCAGCGTCTTGCGGTTGCGCGAGCCATCCGGGAAGGCAGCCAGCGCCTTCACCGGGTTCCAAATCTGGAAGGACGAGCCCGCGCCCAAGAAGAAAGCCAGATCCTCGATCTCGCCGACCGCGCGCAGCATGGGGGAGAGCACCATGCGGCCCGCGCCGTCGAACTTCACGGCTTCGAGGCTGCCGAAGGCATCGACGCGGGCTTCCTCAAGCGCGGAGAGACGCTCGGCGGCGGGGAGGTCTGCCACGCCATCGCGAAGCTGCTGGTCGAATTCGGCCGAGGCGACGGCGTCGAGCGCGGTGAGGCAGTGGCCGCTCGAATGCTCGCCGATCATCAGCGTGTTGTCAGGGTCGAGAGCGTTCTTGAGGGCGCGCTTTTCGATGAGCGAACGGAAGCCCGCCGGCACGGACACCCGTCCCTTCGCGTCCACCGCGTTCAGCGCATGGCCTTGAAAGAGATGGCCGATGTCCAAGCTCTGCCCCGATCGGAGACGGCCTCGCCCCGTCCCCCTTCCACGATCCCGATGACCCCCGCTCCCCGACGGCCCCCTCGTGGACGACGTGGGAGTATCATGGGGAGGACATGGGTTTCAATACCACTGCATGGGTATCTCTGTGCATTTCCTGGGCGTCATTGGTCAAAGCTCTGGTGATGAAAGTGCGGAAAACCGCGCCTATTCCGCGTTTGTTCTTGCGATAAGCCTGTGGATAACTTCGTTGATTACAATCTTCGTCCACAGGCGGCAGGACGCGGGAACCCACTGCAAGGGGCGGAATCGGGCGCGAATCTCCGGGGTCCGGCCATGGAAGCCCATGCCGTCCCGTGACTCGGATGTGGATAAGAGCGGAGCCGGATCGGCCCGCTAGGGCTTAGCCCCGCGGCGCGGGGGGAGCCTCATGGTGCGCGGAGGCTCCCTGCGAAGCGCCGGCGGCCGGCGCCTGCTGCTGCGCCGGAAGGATGGGCGCCGGCGGCGACAAAGTGGGGATGGCCTTACCCGGCTGGGCCGGCGTCGCCGCCTTGGGCATGTTTCCGCCGGGGGCCACGCCCAGCTCGGCCAGCGGCTCCTTGGGCTGCTCGTCGCCCGCAGCCATATTGGAGGCGACCGCTCCATTGGCGAGCCGCGCGCCGTGCTGGTCGTCCTGGCCGAGCAGGTTGAAGATCGAGGCCGCCAGCAGGGTCAGCAGGAACACCGCCGCAAGGCCGGTCAGCCCCACGCGGACGCGCTGGATGATCGCATCGCGCTGCTCTCGGCCGGGGGCACCTTCCTCTTCGGACATGCCCCCTTCTATCGCAGGCTTCACCGGCGCTCCAGCCAGGACGGAACCTCGAAACCCTTGGCGCGCAGCCAGTCCGGATTGGACAGCGTCGAGAGATACCGCATTCCCGAATCGCACAGCATCGTCACCACCGT
Source organism: Sphingomonas sp. PR090111-T3T-6A (assembly GCF_000383095.1). Lineage (GTDB taxonomy): Bacteria > Pseudomonadota > Alphaproteobacteria > Sphingomonadales > Sphingomonadaceae > Solisphingomonas. The sequence continues at coordinate 244,534 of NZ_AORL01000010.1, read as the reverse complement.
CTTGCCGGGGCCGAGCTGCTTCGCCAGCTCCACCGCGCCCGCGACGTTGATGCCGGATGACAGGCCGATATGCAGCCCCTCCTCGGTCAGCAGCCGATGGACCCAATGAAGCCCCGCCTCGTCAGAGATGCGGAACTGGGTATCGACGGGAGCGCCATCGAGATTGGCGGTGATGCGGCTCTGGCCGATGCCCTCGGCCACCGAGTTCCCCTCGGCCCGCAGCTCCCCGCAGGCGTAATAATTGTAAAGCGAGGCGCCGTACGGATCGGTGAGCGCGATCACCACATCCTCGCGATATTCCTTGAGGCCAAGCCCCACGCCCGCCAGCGTGCCGCCGGTGCCGGCCGCGCAGGTGAAGCCGTCGACCTTCCCTTCGGTCTGCGCCCAGATCTCGCGCGCGGTGGTGCGGATGTGGGCCATGCGATTGGCAGTGTTGTCGAATTGGTTTGACCAGAAGCCGCCCTCCGTCTCCTCCGCGATTCGGCGGGAGGTGTGGACGTAGTGGGCCGGGTTCGAATAGGCCGTCGGCGGCACCTCGACCAGCTCGGCGCCGAGCGCGCGCAGCGTGTCCTTCTTCTCCTGGCTCTGCGTCTCGGGGATGACGATGATCGTGCGATAGCCCTTGGCGTTCGCCACCAGTGCCAGGCCGATGCCGGTGTTGCCCGCCGTGCCCTCGACGATCGTGCCGCCAGCCTTCAGAAGCCCCCGCGCCTCGGCGTCTTCGACGATGTAGAGGGCCGCACGGTCCTTCACCGAGCCGCCGGGATTCATGAACTCGCACTTGGCGAGAATCTCGCACCCGGTCTCCGCACTGGGACCGGCGAGACGAACGAGCGGCGTATTGCCGATCAGCGAGAGCGCGTCGGACGCAACCTTGGTCATCGGCCGGACATAGGCGGCGGCAGGCGCGGCCGCAACGGAGCTTTGCTTGACGACAGCCAAGAGGTTGAGCATGTCATGCATGAAATATGTGTCATAGCGCTCGATCCGGGACGTCGGCGGGCGTAAATTTGTGCTATCCGACAACAAGTGGCTTGACCTGAGCGGCGACGTTCGGAATCAGCGGTGACGCTATGCGAACCCCCTTCCGCCCCCTCCGCGCCGCGCCGGCCCTCTCGGGTCTGCTCTTCCTCGCCCTTGCCGCCTGCAACAGCCAGCCCGAGAATATCGTGGTCGGCCCGCGGGACGACATGGAAGAGCAGCTTGCCCACGCCAAGCCGGTCGAGCTGCCGCCGTCCATCTCCGCCACCAAGACGTTCCGCTGCAAGGACAACAGCGTCGTCTATGTGGACTTCTATTCGGACGGCAAGAGCGCCGGCCTGCATCAGAAGAAGGATGGCGCGCCGACCATGGTGAAGGCTCCGGCCGCTGGCGAGCCGATGGTTGCCGACGGCGGCTACGCCCTCACCGGCACCGCCACCGCGGCGACCGTGTCGGTCACGCTGCCGGGCAAGCCGAAGCAGGATTGCGACAGCAACTGATCGCATCGCCTGCTTCCCGCGAACGTCAAACAGGCCGGCGGCATCCCCGCCGGCCTTTTTCTTTGCCCGAAAGCCCGCCTCGCGCTATCGGGCCGGGCCATGACCGACGCCACCGCCATCACCCCCGAAGTCGTCGCCCAGCACGGGCTTTCCCCCGAAGAATATGAGCGCGTCCTGCATGCGCTCGGCCGAGAGCCCAATCTCACGGAGCTCGGCATCTTCTCGGTGATGTGGTCGGAGCACTGCTCCTACAAGTCGAGCCGGCTCCACCTGAAGAAGCTGCCGACCAAGGGCCCGCAGGTGATCTGCGGCCCCGGCGAGAATGCCGGCGTGATCGACATCGGCGACGGCCAGGCCGCCATCTTCAAGATGGAGAGCCACAACCACCCGTCCTACATCGAGCCCTATCAGGGCGCGGCCACCGGCGTCGGCGGCATCCTGCGCGACGTGTTCACGATGGGCGCCCGCCCCGTCGCCAACATGAACGCGCTGCGATTCGGCCGGCCGGATCATCCCAAGATGCGCCACCTGATCGCGGGCGTCGTCCACGGCATCGGTGGCTACGGCAACTGCGTTGGCGTGCCGACCGTGGGTGGCGAGACCAATTTCCACGCCGCTTATGACGGCAACATCCTCGTCAACGCGATGACGGTGGGCGTCGCGGATACCGACAAGATTTTCTATTCGGCGGCGTCGGGCGTCGGCAATCCGATCGTCTATGTCGGCTCCAAGACCGGCCGCGACGGCATCCACGGCGCGACCATGGCGTCGGCCGACTTCGACGAGGATTCGGAGGAAAAGCGCCCGACCGTGCAGGTGGGCGATCCCTTCACCGAGAAGCTGCTCATCGAAGCCTGCCTCGAACTGATGGCGTCGGATGCGATCGTCGCCATTCAGGACATGGGCGCGGCGGGTCTCACCTCCTCCTCGGTCGAGATGGCGTCCAAGGGCGGCGTCGGCATCGAGCTGGACATGAACAAGGTGCCCCAGCGCGAAGTCGGCATGACGCCCTATGAGATGATGCTGTCGGAGAGCCAGGAGCGGATGCTCATGGTGCTTAAGCCCGGCCGCGAGGATTTCGCCGAAGCCATCTTCCGCAAGTGGGAGCTGGACTTCGCCGTGATCGGCACCGTCACCGACACCGGCCGCATGGTGCTGACCTTCAACGGCGAGACGGTGTGCGACATCCCGCTCGGCCCGCTGGCCGACGAAGCGCCGCTCTACGATCGCCCCTGGGTGAAGACCGAAGCCCCCGCCCCGCTCTCCGGCACCTTCGAATCGAAGGACATCGCCGGCGATCTGGTCAAGCTGATGGGCTCGGCCGACCTCGCCTCGCGCCGCTGGATCTGGGAGCAGTACGACCACATGGTCGGCGCCGACACCGTGCAGCGCCCCGGTGGCGACGCGGCGGTGGTCCGCGTCCACGGCACCCAGAAGGGCCTCGCCATCTCGACCGACTGCACCCCGCGCTATTGCTATGCGGACCCGTTCGAGGGCGGCAAGCAGGCGATCGCGGAATGCTATCGCAACATCTCGGCCGTCGGCGCGCTGCCGCTCGCCACGACCGACTGCATGAACTTCGGCAACCCGCAGCGCCCCGAGATCATGGGCCAGTTCGTCGGCTGCATCGAGGGCATGGCCGAGGCCTGCGCCACGCTCGACTTCCCGATCGTCTCGGGCAACGTCTCGCTCTACAACGAGACCAAGGGCGAGGACGGCACCGGCTCGGCGATCCTGCCGACGCCCGCGATCGGCGGCGTCGGCCTGCTGGCGGACTGGTCGAAGAGCGCGACCATCGCCTTCAAGGCCGAGGGCGAGGAAGTCTTCCTCCTCTGCCATTCGCACAGCCATCTCGGCCAGTCGCTGTGGCTGCGCGAGATTGCCGGCCTCGAAGGCCGCAACGCCGGCCCTGCGCCGTCGGTCGACCTCAAGGCCGAGAAGGCGGCGGGCGAGCTGGTCCGTGGCCTCATCAACGACGACCTCGTCACCGCCGTGCACGACTGCTCGGACGGCGGCGTCGCGGTCGCGGTCGCGGAGATGGCGCTGGCGTCGAACATCGGCGTCACCGTCCCCGTCGTGGCCGAGGCGCCCGCGCCGACCGGCCTACTCTTCGGTGAGGATCAAGGCCGCTACATCGTCACCACCACCGATCCCGAGGCGCTGCGCCAGCGTGCCGAGGCGGCGGGCGTCAACTGCATCGCGATCGGCGTGACCGGCGGCGACGCGGTGGCGTTCGACCTCGTCGGGCGCGGCGGCGTCTCCTCGGTGACGCTGGCGGACCTCCGCCGCGCGCATGAGGGCTTCTTCCCGGCGCTGATGGGCGCCGACGCCGCGCTCGCCTGAAGCCGTGGATTGACGCGGCGGTCATCTTACAGTGGTCTGTGCCGGCTTCGACTCAGGGGAGAAGAGCATGATCCGCAAGCTGATGACCGCCGCCGCCGTCCTCGCGCTGACGAGCGCACCGGCCTTCGCCGCGCCCTGCAAGGACGCCAAGGGCAAGTTCACCAAATGCCCTCCGGCCAAGGCCGCGCCGGCCACGCAGTGCAAGGATGCCAAGGGCAAGTTCGCCAAGTGCGGCACACCCGGCGCCACGCCCGTCAAGAGCAAGTGACCCATCCGGCGGCCCGGTGAGCGCCGGGCCGCCGGCTTCCCTTCCTCCAGCCGATGATGCGGCTCACCGCTTGACGGGCGCGCAGCGAACCGACAGGTCCGCGCCATGAACCCATCGCCGCGCTACGCCACGATCGACGGCCTTCGCGGGCTGGCGGTGATGGGCATCCTGCTCATGAACATCGCAGGCTTCGCGCTGCCGTCCGGCGCTTATTTCAACCCGCTTGCAGGCGGCGGCACCGGGCCTGCCGACCTTGCCGCCTGGGCCGCGAGCTTCGTGCTTGTCGACGGCAAGATGCGCGCGCTCTTCTCGATCCTGTTCGGCGCCTCGACGCTGATCGTGGTCGAGCGCGCCGAAACCGCCGGGCGAAGCGGCCCGCGCACCCACGGCCTGCGCATGGCGACGCTGGCGCTGTTCGGGGCCGCGCACCTGCTGTTCGTCTGGTCGGGCGACATCCTGCTCCATTATGCGCTGGTGGGCCTCATCGCCCTGCCCTTCGTTGCGCTGGAGAGCCGTCAGCAGCTTCGCATCGCGATGATGCTGCTGCTGATCCAGCTCGTCATCGGCGCGGCCTTCCTGGGCAGCTTCGTGGCCCTGCGCCATGCCGCCCAACTCCCCGACGCAGACGCTGCCACCATCTCCGCCTGGCGGGACTTCGCCGCCGGCGTCGGCATCGGTTCGCCGGCAGACGTGGCGAAAGAAGTCGCCCGGCTGCGCGGCCCGTGGAGCGGCATCGTCGCCGACAACCTCTCCCACGCGCTCGATGGGCCGCTCTTCCTGCTCGCCTTCGACGGGCCGGAGACGCTGGCCTTCATGCTGATCGGCATGGCGGCGCTCCGCTCGGGCTTCCTCACCGGCGAATGGCTCCGCAGGCGATACCTCAAGGCCGCCGCGATCGGCTTCGCCCTTGGCCTGCCGCCGACCGTCGCGCTCTGCTGGTGGTGCTTCGCAAGCGGCTTCGACACGCTCACCACCTTCGCGGCGGCCACCGAGGGCGGCATCGCCTTCCGCCCCATCCTCGGGCTCGCCGAGGCCAGCCTTGCGCTCGCATGGCTCTCGGGTCGCGAGAGCGGCCTCAAGGCCCGTCTGCGCGCCGCCGGGCGGATGGCATTCAGCAACTATCTCGGCACCAGCCTCGCCATGACCTTCCTCTTCTATGGCTGGGGGCTGGGCCTGTTCGACCGATTGGGGCGGCTCGCGCTTTACCCGGTCGTGGCGGTCGTCTGGCTGCTGATGCTGCTCTGGAGCCCCGCCTGGCTTGCCCGTTATCGCTACGGCCCGCTCGAATGGGCATGGCGCTCGCTGGCGCGCGGGAAAGCACAGCCGATGCGACGAACTGATATTGAGATTGTATCGCAATAGCCCTATAGAAGCCCCGTCGCCACGGAGGCCCTATGATCGTCTGTGTTTGCAACGCGTTGAAGGAACGTGAAGTCCGCGAGGCCGCCCGTGCCGGTTGCCGGGACCCGTTGTCCGCCTACGCGTCGCTCGGTTGCCGCCCGCGCTGCGGCCAGTGCGTCCCTTTCGCCCGAGACCTGATCGCCACCGAGCAGCAGGACAGCTGAGCTTCTGAGAACCGCTTGCGCGAGTCGTTCGCGGTGGGATTATCGCCCTACAAGCGGTAAAACGCCGGCTTTCCGAGGTAAGGAGGCCGATGATGAAGGGCGACGCGAAGGTTATCGAGCTGCTGAACCTCGCGCTCAAGAATGAGCTGACGGCGGTCAACCAATATTGGCTGCATTATCGCCTGCTCGACAATTGGGGCGTGCAGAAGCTGGCCGACTTCGAGCGGCACGAATCGATCGACGAGATGAAGCACGCCGATCTGCTGGCCGAGCGCATCCTGTTCCTCGACGGTCTTCCCAATTTCCAGATGCTCGGCCGCCTGCGCGTCGGCGAGACGGTGGAGGAAATCCTCAAGGCGGACCTCGCCGCCGAGGAGGAAGCCGTGCCCGTGCTGCGCGAAGGCATCGTCCAGGCCGAAGCCGTGCGCGATTTCGTGAGCCGCGATCTGTTCGTGAAGATCCTCGCCAACGAGGAAGAGCATATCGACTATCTGGAAAAACAGTTCGACCTCATCAAGCTGATGGGCATCCAGAACTATGTCCAGCTTCAGTCGAAAGCCGCCGACGAGGAAGGCGCTACCACCGGCGATTGAGGCCCGGTCATCCCGTCGCGCCGCCTTTCGGGGCGGCGCGGCCGGTGTCAGCGCTGGGCCATGCCGAAGCCGCCAGCGGGCTTGCGGCCGAAGGCGGGGCGGCGATCGGCGAGCGGGCTCACCTCGCGATCGAACAGGCGCAGCGTGGCGTCGAACAGCGGGCGCAGCTCGACCACACGCTCGATCAGCTCGTCCGGCGTCTCACGGGCCTCCACGCAGCGGCGGGAGGTCATCTCGATCACCTCGGCCAGCGCGGCGAGCGGCTCGGCACCGAACTGGCGCGATTCGCCCTTCAGCGTATGCGCGGGCAGCACCAGCGCGGCGGCATTGCGTTCCCGGATGGCCGTTTCGATCGCATCGACGGCCTTGGCGCCGTCCTCCCGGAAATAGCCGAGGATTCGCACGAAGCCGCTGCCCAGTTCCGCACGGACACGGGCAAACGCGTTCCAATCGACCAGTTCGGCGGCTCCCATCGCCACGAGCAGATCCCCCAATACTCTTACCCTGTTACCACGCCTATGCCGCGTTTCGGGTAAAGAGAGGGTTACGCCTGATCCGCAATTAGTCGAAGGGCCGCCCCGATCGGGCTGACGACCTCGGAAAAGCGCCATCCGCGCTCGGCCGCGACTGCGCCGATCTCGCGCGGGGCGATGGGATCGTCGGCCACCGCGACGATCGCCACGCCCGCGCCCGCCTCCCGGATCGCGCGCGCCACCCGAATCGCCGGCCAGGGGCAGCGCAGGCCCCGCAGATCGAGCAGAGTCTCGCTCATTCCTCGCCGGGCTTCTTCGCCCCATAGGGATTCTTGGGCGCGCGCAGCGTGAGGCGCACCGGCACCGCGCCGAAGCCCAGATCCTTGCGGATGCCGTTGATGAGATAGCGCTGATAGCTGGTGGGGAGCTGATCGACGCGCGTGCCGAACACCACGAAGCTCGGCGGCCGGGTCTTATTCTGGGTGAGATAGCGCAACTTGATGCGCTTGCCGCCGGGCGCGGGCGGCGGGTTCTTCTCGACCGCCATCTCGAACCAGCGGTTGAGCTGGCCGGTGGTGATGCGGCGCGACCAGGCGTCACGCGTCTCGAACGCCGCGCCGAGGAGCTGGTCGAGCCCCTTGCCGGTCGCCGCCGACACCGCGATCAGCGGCACGCCGCGGACCTGGCTGAGCCCCTCGTCGAGCGCCGCCTTGACGCCGTTGAACAGCGCCGACTGGCCTTCCGCCACATCCCATTTGTTGAGCGCGATGACGAGCGCGCGGCCCTCCTCCAGCACCTTGTCGGCGATGCGCAGGTCCTGCGCCTCCAGCCCGCGCGTGGCATCGAGCAGCAGCACGACCACTTCGGCGAAATCCACCGCGCGCATCGTGTCGGAGGCGGAGAGCTTCTCCAGCTTGTCCTCGATCTTGGCCTTCTTGCGCAGGCCTGCCGTGTCGATCAGGCGGACTTCGCGGGTGCGCCCCTCCGGGCTCGCCCACAGCCAGTCCACCGCGATCGAATCGCGGGTGATGCCGGCTTCGGGGCCGGTGATCATGCGCTCCTCGCCGAGCAGGCGGTTCACCAGCGTGGACTTGCCCGCATTGGGGCGGCCGACGATGGCGAGCTTGAGGATGGCGTCGGGGTTTTCCTCGTCCTCCTCTTCCTCCTCGAAATCCTCGCGGTCGATATGGGGGAGGAGCGCCTGGAACAGATCGCCCATGCCCTCGCCATGCTCGGCGGAAAGCGCAATGGGGTCGCCAAGGCCGAGGCCGAAGCTCTCATAGACGCCGGGCTCGGCCGCCTTCCCCTCCGCCTTGTTGCAGACGAGGATGATCGGCGTGTCGCTGCCGCGCAGCCAGTTGGCGACCGTCTCGTCGAGCGGGGTCACGCCGGCGCGGGCGTCGATCATGAACAGCGCGGCGTCGGCCTGCGCGACGGCGGCCTCGGTCTGCGCGCGCATCCGGCCTGGGAGCGTCTGCGGATCGTCGCTCTCGAACCCTGCGGTGTCGATCACCTTGAACGGCACGCCCAGCAGATCAGCGTCGCCCTCGCGACGATCGCGCGTCACGCCGGGGCGATCGTCGACCAGCGCGATGCGCTTGCCGACGAGGCGGTTGAACAGGGTCGACTTGCCGACATTCGGCCGGCCGACGATCGCGACGGTGGGCAGCTTCGCCATACTATCTCCGCAGCCGGCTCATCGCCGCTCGCTCTCCAGCGATCGGCGTCCGGCGGCTCTTCCATAAAGCCAATCCGCCCCAGGTCGAAGCGGTTCGCGCTTCGCCCTAGGGCGTGATCAGGGTTTTGGCCATGGGGCGGAGGGATAAGCCGCCCCGGGCCGGTTCAGCCCGGGACGTCCGGGAACTTAGCGCCAGGCCGACAGCTTGCCGTCGCTGGAGAGCAGGTACATCGTACCCCCCGCCACCACCGGAGCGAGCGTGAAGGGCTTGTTGCTCACCTGGCGGATGGTCTGCACCTTGCCGTCGGCGACCGACACATAGGCCAGCTCGCCCAGCGAATTGGTGAGGATCAGGCGGCCGCCCGCCAGCACCGGGCCGTTCCAGAAGACGAGCTTGTTCTTCTTGTCCGGGTTCTTCCAATGCTTGAGCTGGGTCGACCAGCGGATCTTACCCGTGGTGCGCTGGATGCAGTAGAGGCGCGCATCGTCACCCACCACGAACAGCCAGTCGCCGCCGAGCGCCGGGGTCGAGATGCCGCCGACGTTGATTTCCCACAGGCGCTGCCCGGTCACGAGATCGAGCGCCACCATGCGGCCGCCCGCGCCCACGGCGTAGACGCGCGTGTCGTCCACCACCGGGCTCGCGTCGACGTCGGTGACGTCGCCCACCGTCGTCGACATGCTGGTGCGCGTCAGCGCGTCCTGCCACACGACGCGGCCGTTCTCGTAGCGATAGGCGTCGAGATCGCCCGACGAATAGCCGGCGATCACCGTGCTGTGCGCGATGGCCGGAGCCGCCGCGCCGAACACGCCCGCCGTCTCCAGCGGGCCGCTGGCGGTCCACTGGGTGGAGCCGTCCGTGAGGCTGAGGGCGAAGAGCTGGTTGTCCTGGCTCATCACATAGGCCGAGCCGCCCGCGATCGAGGGCGCACCGCGCAGCGGGCCGCCCGGCGTCACCTTCCAGCCGATCTTGCCGGTCGCCGCATCGAGCTGCGCGACATCGCCGAGGCCGGTCGTGGCGTAGAGCTTGCCGTCCTCGAAGCTGACGCCGCCGCCGAACAGCGAGGCGGTGTAGCGCTTGCGCTCCTTGCGGCCGAGCAGGCCCATCACGCCCGCCTTCTTGAGCGCGGGGCCCATGCGGCCCTTGATCTGCATGGACCATAGCTGGCGGCCGGTCTGCGCGTCGAACGAGCGGACGTTCGCCATGGTGTCGATCACATAGACATGGCCGTTGGCGATCACCGGCGTGGCGGCGAGACGCTCATTCTTGCCCGACTTGCTGAGCTGCGCCGCCCACACACGGCCCGGACGCTCGGCCAGCGCGACGTTGCCCATCGCCTTCTGCGCGTCGCCGCCCGGCTGCGTCCACATCGCGTTGGCGTCGGCCGGCGGCACGATGACCGGCATCGCGGAGATGGAGGCGTCGGTGCCGGCGCTGCTTTCCACCGTCAGCACGGGGATGCGTTCGCCCAGCACGGCCGTCTTCGGCTTCTTGTCGCCGCCGCCGTGGAAGATGCCGCAGCCCGACAGCAGCGTCGCCGCCGTCAGCGCCGCCGCGAGCGAAGCCCGCTTTCGATCCGTCAATCCCCGCCCCATCATGTTCGTCTCACATCCATGTCCAGGCCCCGGGCTCCCCGCCCGCCGGGCCACGCGGCAAGCCGCAATCAGGAATCCGCGCTGTCGGTAGGCTGAACGGCGTCGACGCCGAGGTCCGCCGCAAGCTGCGACACGCGCGCGCGGAGCGAACGCGGCACCGACTTGTCCTTGGCGATCGCCGCGAAGAGCGCACCGGCCTGCTTGGGCTGGTTCAGCTTCATATACGCGACGCCAGTCATCTCGCCGGCGCTGCCGAACCACGGGTTGCCGGGCACGGCGAGCGGCTTGAGGCGGTTGATCACCTCGGCGGGCGGCAGCTTGTCGAAGTCGAGCGTCGTGCCGCGCAGGACGGCGACGTCGCGAAGCTGCTGCGGGACGCTGCTGTCGGCGGCGATCTTGGCGAAGGCGGCGGAGGCTTCCGGCAGCTTCTCGTCGCGCACCAGCATGTCGGCGAGCAGCATCCGCGAGAGCGGCGCATAGCCCTTCGAGCCCTCGTCCGCGAGCGCCTGAAGTTGCTTGCGCGCATCGGCTTCGTTGCCGGCGGTGAGCGACGACATCGCCTGAACGATCTTCTCGCCCTTCTCGCCGGCGACATCCTGCTGGTGCGAACGCCACCACAGCGTGCCGCCGAACGCGACGAGCGCGAGCAGCACGATCACGCCGACGATCACGCCATAACGGCGCGCGGCCTTCTCGACGCGCTCGCGCCGAACTTCGTCATCCACCTCGCGGAAGAAGGCTTCATTGCTCTGCGGGGTGAGTGCCAATCAACTTCTCCATAGGGCTGCAAGGCCCGAAAACGCGCCGGACCTTAGCGGCGCGCGCGCCGGAACGGAACAGCTATCACTTGGGCGCGTATGTTTCCGCCGCCGTCGGGAAGGTCCGTGCGCGGACTTCGCCGGCATAGGCCTCGGCCGCGGCCGAAATCCGGGGCGCGAGATCGTCGTACCGCTTCACGAAACGGGCGGTCCGCTCGAACATGCCCAGCATGTCGTCGATCACCAGCACCTGCCCGTCACACTGGACGGACGCGCCGATGCCGATGGTGGGGCAGGCGACTTCCCGCGTGATCCGGGCCGCGATGGGCTCGACCACGCCCTCGATCACCAGCGTGAAGGCGCCGGCATCGGCGATGGCGCGGGCGTCACGGACGATCTTCTCGGCCTCGGCGTCGCTGCGGCCCCGCGCAGCATATCCGCCGAGCACGTTCACGGCCTGCGGCGTGAGGCCGACATGTCCCACAACGGGAATGCCCCGCTGCGTGAGGAACGCGACCGTCTCGGCCATCGCCTCCCCGCCTTCGAGCTTCACGGCCGCAGCCCCCGTCTCCTTGAGGATGCGCGAGGCAGATTCGAAGGCCTGCGCGGGGGAAGCCTCATAGCTCCCGAACGGCATGTCGATGGCGACGACGCTGTGCCAGCTCCCGCGCACGACGGCCGCGCCATGCGCGCACATCATCTCCATGCTGACCGGAATGGTGGAGGGCAGGCCGTAGATCACCTGCCCCAGGCTGTCGCCGACCAGCAGGATGTCGCAATGCGGATCGAGGATCTGCGCCATGCGCGCCGTATAGGCGGTGAGCATCACGATCGGCTCGGCGACGGGCTCGCCCTTCGTCTTGCGGCCGCGAATCGCGGGGACGGTGAGGCGCTTGACCGGCGCGGGCGTGGGATTCGCCCGGCTGGTGGAGGTGTCGAGCGTGAAGGTCGTGGACATGGCCCTGAACTAGCCGCTTCGGCCTGAGGGAGCAAATCGCCGGGCGGCGATCAGCCCAGCGCCTCGGCATATTGCTCCGGCTTGAAGCCGACCAATGTGCGCCCGCCCAGATCGAGCACCGGGCGCTTGATCATGGAAGGCTGGGCCAGCATCAGGTCGATCGCCTTGGCCTCGTCGATCCCCTCGCGGTCGGCATCGGGGAGCTTGCGGAAGGTCGTGCCCGCGCGGTTGAGGATCTTCTCCCAGCCATGCTCGGCCACCCAGCCGCCAAGCGTCGCCCGGTCGATGCCGACGGCCTTATAGTCGTGGAAACCGTATGCCACGCCCCGCTCTTCTAGCCAGGTACGGGCCTTCTTCATCGTGTCGCAGGCCTTGATGCCGTAGATGGTGATCGCGTCAGTCATGGTTCGTCTTTTGCTGTTTCTGGAGCGTGGTGGCAAAATCGGCGCGGGATCGGGCGACGATCTGCCCCAGCAGGGCTGGATCGACCAGCGCACCGCGATGCGCGCGACCGATCACGTCGGCGATGTCGGGATGAGCGGGCAGCACCACGTCCGCCTTCATCGCACCGAGCGTGTCGAAGCTCTTGCGGAAATCGGCGACGATGCCGGGATAGGCCTTGTTGCCGACGAGCTTGTTGCCCGCGACGCTGATGCTGCACGGAAAGACGACGCCAAGCGGACGCCCCTTCTCGCGCACCTGCATCGTCCAGCTCATGCAGCCGGGCGTATGCCCAGGCGTCGCGCGTGCGGTGAGCGTGACGCCGCCGAGCGTCACCCGGTCGCCATCCCGGATCGGCCGGTCGACATGCACCGGCGGATAGGGTCTGGGCGTGTAGAGCACTTCACCGGGCGACCGCCCCTGCTCCAGCACAGCGACGTCGCCCGCGCCCGCCGCCACCTTGGCGCCGCTGTCCCGCGCGAGCGCCGCGACGGCACCGGCATGGTCGAAATGGGCGTGGCTGACGAGAATCCACTTCACGCGGCGGATGGGGACGCCCATCGCCTCGATATGCTGGCGGACCATGGCGGCGTTGGCCTGTGGCGTGCCGTCGATCAGGATCGCGCCGGCAGGCGTGTGGATCAGATAGGCCGCGATCCCGGCGCTGCCGACATAGTCGATCGGCCCGACCAGATGGAACGGCGCGATCGGCTGGGTCCATTCGGCGGGATCGGGCGTGTCCGCTGCGACCGGCGCAGCGATGAGCAGTGCGGCGAGCACAGCCCCGCGGCGGCTTGCACCGCTGAATGAAGCGGGCGGGCGCTTCACTCCCACTCGATCGTGCCCGGCGGCTTCGACGTGAAGTCGTAGACTACGCGGTTGATGCCCTGCACCTCGTTGACGATCCGGGTCGCCACCCGACTCAGGAAGCTCGCGTCGAACGGATAGACATCCGCCGTCATGCCATCGACCGAAGTGACGGCGCGCAGGCCGCACACCGAATCATAAGTGCGGTGATCGCCCATCACGCCCACCGTGCGCACCGGCAGCAGCACCGCGAAGGCCTGCCAGATCGCGTCGTAGAGCCCGGCGTTGCGGATCTCTTCGAGATAGATCGCGTCGGCCTTGCGCAGGATGTCGCAGCGCTCCTTGCTAACCTCGCCGGGGATGCGGATGGCGAGGCCCGGCCCCGGGAACGGGTGACGACCGACGAACGCCTCGGTCAGCCCCAGCTCGCGGCCGAGCAGGCGGACCTCGTCCTTGAACAGCTCGCGCAGCGGCTCGACCAGCTTGAGGTTCATCCGCTCGGGCAGGCCGCCGACATTGTGGTGGCTCTTGATCGTCACCGACGGGCCGCCGGTGAAGCTGACGCTCTCGATCACGTCCGGGTAGAGCGTGCCCTGCGCCAGGAACTCGGCGCCGCCGATCTTTTTCGCCTCTTCCTCGAACACCTCGATGAAGGTCTTGCCGATGAACTTGCGCTTGGCCTCGGGGTCGGTGACGCCCTCCAGCCCCTTCATGAACAGCGTCTCGGCGTCCACATGGACGAGCGGGATATTGTAGTGGTTGCGGAACAGCGAGACGACCTGCTCGCTCTCGCCGGCCCGCATCAGGCCGTGATCGACATAGACGCAGGTGAGCTGGTCGCCGATCGCCTCATGGATCAGCACCGCCGCGACCGACGAATCGACGCCGCCCGACAGCCCGCAGATCACCTTGCCCTTGCCGACCTGCTGACGAATCTCTTCGATCTTGGCGGCGCGGAAGCCGGCCATCGACCAGTCGCCTTCCAGCCCGCAGACATGGCGGACGAAGTTGGCGATCAGCTTGCCGCCATCGGGCGTATGGACGACCTCGGGGTGGAACTGCACGCCGTAGAAACGGCGGCTCTCGTCGGCGGTGATCGCGAAGGGCGCGCCTTCGGAGACCGCGATCGGGTGGAAGCCCTCCGGCAGGCGCGTCACCTTGTCGCCATGGCTCATCCAGACCTGATGGCGCTCGCCTTCCTGCCAGAGCCCGTCGAACAGCCCCGAACGATCCTTCACCTCGACGAAGGCGCGGCCGAACTCGCCGCCCTCGCCCGAGACGACCACTTCGCCGCCGAGCTGCTTGCACATCGTCTGCTGGCCGTAGCAGATGCCGAGGATCGGCAGTCCCGCCTCGAAGAAGCGCTGCGGCGCGGAGGGCGCGTTCTCCTCCGTCACCGAAGCCGGGCCGCCCGAGAAGATCAGGCCGGCGGGCTTCAGCCGGTCGAACGCGGCGTCGGCGGACTGGAAGGGCGCGATCTCGCAATAGACGCCCGCTTCACGCACGCGACGCGCGATGAGCTGGGTCACCTGGCTGCCGAAATCGACGATGAGGATGCAGTCTTGCGGGGCGACGGTCATGGCGAGCCCCTAATGTGCGAGGCCTCCCCTGTCCAGCGGCGGCGGCATGGTCAACGCTTCGTTTACACATGGGACTTAAGTCGAACGGCAATCGTTTTCGGTGGGGGATTACCGAATGCCGCGTCGTATCCGCTCGCTGCTGTCCACGCTTCGCGAGGAAGTGCAACATTACGCATCCGAAACGGAGGCCATCGCCGGACGGACCAATCTGCTGGCGCTGAACGCCACGATCGAGGCGGCGCGCTCGGGCGAGGCCGGGCGCGGCTTCTCGGTGGTGGCGCAGGAAGTGAAGGCGCTCGCCGGGCAGGCCCGCTCCAGCGCGGCCAATTTCCGCGCCGAGGTGCTCGACCGTCTCGCGCAAGGCGCCCATATCGCGGACGAGCTGGTCGGCGAAGTGGAGGGCGCGCGCCTCGCGGAGCTTGCCCAATCGATCATCCAGACGGTGGCCCGATCGCTCTATGACCGCTCGATCGACGTGCGGATGCTGGCGACCGACCCCGCCGTAGTCGCGGGCGCCGCCGAGGCGCTGACCGATCCGGTGGCGGAGCAGCGCGCGCTCGACCGGCTGCGGGCGATGCTCCATTTCTCGCCCTATTTCCTCAACGCCTTCATCACCGACGACAAGGGCAATATCGTCGCCTGCGCGCATGCCAATGCCGAGGTGCGCACCCACAATCTGCGCAACGAGCCGCAATACAACATGGCCCTCGCCGCGACCGGGATGGACGACTGGTTCACCGACGAGGTGTGGGAGAACCCCTTCTCCAACAATCGCCATGTGCTGATCTACGTCGCCCCGATCCGGCAGGACGGGCGCAATGTCGGCGTCTGCTATCTCGAATATGACTGGCAGGGGCAGGCCGACGCGATCCTCCACAATGTCGGGCAGGCGAGCGCCAACGCGCTGGTCAGCATCGTCGACGAGCAGGATCGGGTGGTGGCCACCACGGGCCGCTATGCCTTCAACGAGTTGCTGCGCATCGCCAATGCCGGCCTCGCCGAGGGGCGCCATGTCGAGACACGCGACGAATCGATCGTGGCGCAGGCGATGGCGATCCCGGCCAACGGCTTTGACGGACTCAAGCTGCGCTGCGTGATCGAGCAGCGCGTCCCCGGCGAGCGCGAGATCGCCGAGGCCCTCTCCGGCACGCGCGAGAAGGCGAAGGCCGCGGCCTAGAGCCGCAAGCCCGACCAATAGGCGGCGAACGCCCAGAGGTCCGCCACCTCCTCAATCTGCTTGGCGAGCGGCTTGCCCGCGCCATGGCCGGCGCGCGTCTCGATGCGGATCAGGTGCGGTTTCGGCCCGATGTCGGCGGCCTGAAGCGCGGCGGCATATTTGAAGCTGTGCGCCGGCACCACGCGATCGTCGGTATCGGCCGTCGCGATCAGGATCGCCGGATAGTCCGCGCCGTGGCAGATATTGTGGATCGGCGAATAGCCGAGCAGCGTCGCGAAATCCTCCTCGACGCCCGGATCGCCATAATCGTCGATCCAGTAGCGGCCCGCCGTGAAGCGGTTGAAGCGCAGCATGTCGTGGACGCCGACGCCCGGCAACGCGGCGGCAAACAGCTCCGGCCGCTGGTTGGTGACCGCCGCGACGAGCAGCCCGCCATTGGAATGGCCATGGATCACGAGCCCCTTCCGCGCCGCGATCCCGCGCGCCATCAGATGCTCGGCGGCGGCGATGAAGTCGTCGAAGACGTTCTGCTTGTTGGCCCGGCGACCGGCGTCGTGCCACGCCTTGCCATATTCGCCTCCGCCCCGGATGTTGGCGACGGCATAGACGCCCCCCATCGCCGCCCAGCCGAGCGCGGCCGGCGAGAAGCCCGGCGTCAGTGATATCTCGAACCCACCATAGCCGTAGAGGATGGTCGGCGCGGGCGACACAACGTCGCGACGGCGCAGCACGAAGATCGGCACCACGGTGCCGTCCCTGGACGTGCAGGCGGTCTGCTCGACCACGAACTCGGACGGATCGAAGGACAGCGGCGGCCGCGCGAACATGCTCGTCGCGCCGGTGGTGACGTCGAGACGATGGATCTCGGTCGGCCGGTCGTAGCTGGTGAAGGCGAAGAAGGCCTCCGGATCGCCGCCCTCCCCGTCCATCGCCGCGACCGCGCCGACGGCGGGCAGGCCGACATGGTCCATCAGCCGCCCTTCGAGGTCATAGATGCGCAACTCGCTCGCCACGTCGCGCAGCACCGAGACGAGCAGGCGCTCACCCACCACGCGCGCGTCGGCGATCAGGTCGTGCCCTTCGGCAATGATCTCGCGGCGGCGGCGCATCTCGGAGGCGACGTCGATCGAGACGATTCGGCGGCGCGGCGCCTCCAGATCGGTGACGAAATAGAAGAGGTCGCCCGCCGTGCCGGCCAGCCGCCAGTCATTCTCCAGCCCGCGCACCAGCGTGCGGGGCAGCAGCTTCTCGGCGGTGAGATCGATCAGCGTCAGCTCATAACGCGCCTCCGTCCCCTCGGCGGAGGAGATGAGCAGCCAGCGCCCGTCCTGCGTCACCTCGGCGACATGGGTGAGGCGTGGCCGGTCGGGCGTCGCGTGGACGAGGAAATCCTGCTCCTGCGCCGTGCCGAGGCGGTGGAACCACACCGCATGGTCGAGGTTCGAGGCCTGATGCTCGGCCCCCGCCTCGGGCTCGGGGAAACGCGAGTAGAAGAAGCCCGAGCCGTTGCCCGCCCAGGCAAGCGCGCTGAACTTCACCCAATGCACCTCGTCCGCCAGCGTCTCGCCGCTGTCGACATCGAGGATGCGGACCGTCCGCCAGTCGCTGCCGCCGTCCTGCACCGCATAAGCGAGCCGCCGGCCGTCGCGCGACACCTCCCATTCGCCGAGCGCGGTCGCACCGTCATCGGACCAGCCGTTCGGATCGATCAGCACGCGCGGCTCGGCCATCAGCCTGTCGCGCACGCACAGCACCGGCTGCGCGTCGAGCCCGCTGTTGCGCAGATGGAAATAGCGCCCGCCCCGCCGGAGCGGCAGCGAGACGCGCTCGTAATTCCACAACCCCGTCAGCCGCTCGCGGATCGCCGCGCGGCCGGGCAGCTTGGCGAGATAGGCCTCGGTCAGCCCGGCCTCAGCCTCCACCCATGCCTGCACACGCGCATCGTGACGGACATCGCCTTCGAGCCAGCGATAAGGATCGCTGATCGTCCGGCCGAACAGCGTGTCGACGATGTCGCCGCGGGTCGTCAGGGGATAGGCGATCGGTCCGTCAGGGCTCATCAACGAGGCATCCTCTGCTGTGCCGCGCCTGAAGCGCGGCAGGAACGGCGGGAGGCGACGTTCCCCATCTTCGCTCTAGCCGGCCGGGCGGGCGATTCAACCATGCGCCGCACACAAGCAAAAAGAGCCGCCCCGATCCGGGACGGCCCTCTTCACTGTTTCGGCGATGAGACCGGTGCGCAGCTTACGCCGCGTCCTCCAGCTCGTCCGCGATCTCAACCGGGCCCGAATCCTGGCCCTTGGCCGACGTGTCACGGTCGACGAACTCGATGATCGCCATCGGGGCGGCGTCCGAAGCGCGGATGCCGGCCTTGATGATGCGGGTGTAGCCGCCGTTGCGCGACGCATAACGCTCGGCCAGAACCTCGAACAGCTTCACGAGCTGCGCGTCGTCCTGGAGACGGGCGTGGGCCAGACGACGGTTCGAAAGGCCACCCTTCTTGGCGAGGGTGACGAGCTTCTCGACGTACGGGCGCAGTTCCTTCGCCTTGGCGAGGGTCGTCGTGATCTGCTCATGCTTGATGAGCGCCGCCGACTGGTTGCGGAACAGGGCGATACGGTGGGACGCGGTACGCTGAAGCTTACGACCGCCAACGCGATGACGCATGGTTTTCTTCCTTCATGTTCGTCCCGCAGCCGTTCAAGGTACTGCGGGCCAGGCGGTGAAACGGGGCACCGCCCATACCCCTATCGACTGGAAACTCGGTGCGGGGGCCGCAGCCCCCGCCACAGGATCAATATTCCTGTTCGAGCTTCTTCGCCATTTCCTCGATGTTCTCCGGCGGCCAGCCGGGGATGTCCATGCCGAGGCGCAGGCCCATGGACGAGAGCACTTCCTTGATCTCGTTCAGCGACTTGCGGCCGAAGTTCGGCGTGCGGAGCATCTCGGCCTCGGTCTTCTGGACCAGGTCGCCGATGTAGATGATGTTGTCGTTCTTCAGGCAGTTCGCCGAACGGACCGACAGTTCCAGCTCGTCCACCTTCTTGAGGAGGTAGCGGTTGAGCTGGTTGGCGTCCGTCTCCGGCTCGGCGCCCGCGGACGGCACGGCCACGCCGGCAACCGACGGGATCGAGGTCTGGAGCGTCAGGCCGTCGTCGAAGTGGACGAAGAGCTGGAGCTGGTCCTGAAGGATGCGCGCGGCATAGGCCAGCCCATCTTCCGGGGTGACGGTGCCGTCGGTCTCGATGGTCAGCGTGAGCTTGTCGTAATCGAGCTCCTGGCCGACGCGGGTGTTCTCCACCTTGTAGGCAACCTGACGGACCGGCGAGTAGAGCGCATCGACCGGGATGAGACCGATCGGCGCATCGGCCGGACGGTTCAGCGCGGCGGCGACATAGCCCTTACCGGTGGCAGCGGTCAGCTCCATGTTGAGCGTCGCGCCGTCGTCGAGATGGCAGATCACGAGATCCGGGTTCATCACCTCGATGTCGCCGGTGGTGGCGATCATGCCCGCGGTGACTTCGGCCGGGCCGGTCGCGGAGAGCTGAAGGCGCTTGGTGCCCTCGCCCTGCATCTTGAGCGCGATCTGCTTGACGTTCAGCACGATGTCGGTGACGTCCTCACGGACGCCCGCGAGCGACGAGAACTCGTGCAGCACATTCTCGATCTTGATCGAGGTGACGGCGGCACCCTGGAGCGACGAGAGCAGAACGCGGCGCAGCGCGTTGCCCAGCGTCAGGCCGAAACCACGCTCCAGCGGCTCCGCGACGAAAGTGGCGCGACGCTTGCCATCGCCGCCAGCCTTCTTCTCGAGGCCGTTGGGCTTCTTCAGTTCCTGCCAGTTCTTGGCGTTGACGGCCATATGTCTTCCCTCAAGGGTTGGGCTTTACTGGGGGTGCGTCCACCCCCGGCCGGAAGTACGGCGAGGCCGGCCCGAAGGCCGGCCACGCCGGTAGTACGATCAGACGCGACGACGCTTGGACGGGCGGACGCCGTTGTGCGGGATCGGGGTCACGTCGCGGATGGACGTGATCTGGAAGCCGACCGCCTGGAGGGCGCGGAGCGCCGACTCACGGCCCGAACCCGGACCCTTCACCTCGACCTCGAGCGTGCGGACGCCGTGCTCGGCGGCCTTCTTGCCCGCATCCTCGGCGGCAACCTGGGCGGCATACGGGGTCGACTTGCGCGAGCCCTTGAAGCCCATCATGCCCGCCGACGACCACGCGATGGCATTGCCCTGCGCGTCGGTGATGGTGATCATGGTGTTGTTGAAGCTGGCGTTCACATGGGCGACGCCGGCGGTGATGTTCTTGCGTTCGCGACGGCGAAGGCGCTGCGGTTCACGAGCCATTTTCTGCTGATCCTACCTGAGAGGAACGGGAGCCGCCCGAAGGCAGCTCGACCGACCTGCTTACTTCTTCTTACCGGCGATCGGCTTGGCCTTGCCCTTGCGGGTGCGCGCATTGGTGTGCGTGCGCTGGCCACGGACCGGCAGGCCCTTGCGATGACGGAGGCCGCGATAGCAGGCGAGGTCCATCAGACGCTTGATGTTCATCGCGGTCTGGCGACGCAGATCGCCTTCCACGGTGTAGCCGGCGTCGATCGCCTCACGAATCTGCAGCACTTCCTGATCGGACAGATCCTGCACGCGGCGCTCCTGGGCGATGCCCAGCTTGCCGGTGATCTCCTTAGCCTTGGCCGGGCCAATGCCGTGGATGTAGGTCAGCGCGATTTCGACGCGCTTGTTGGTCGGGATGTTGACACCCGCAATACGAGCCACTGTGTTCTTCTCCTGCTCCACAGGGCGCCTCGGGCAAGGCACCCCATCTCGTCGCTTCGACCCGCAACACTGCCCGGTCGACGCGCGACAGGGCGCCGACGGGATGTCGGGTTGCGGGATTGAGCGCACCTAATGATCGACTCGGGGTCTGTCAAGCGAGTCGCGGTGGATCGCAAGCCCCGAAAAGCAAAGGGGAGAGGCCCCGTCGGAGCCCCTCCCCTCATGCCGGTCCGCATCCTTGCCGTTCAGGCCGTCACGCGATCCAGGATGCCGTCGATGGCCTCGCCGACATGGGCGATATCCGCCATGCCGTCGACCCGGTCCACCAGACCCTTCGCCTCGTAATAGGGAAGGATCGGCGCGGTCTTGGCGCGATACTCCGCCATGCGGGTGCGCACAGTTTCCTCATTGTCGTCCGGCCGGCGCTTGAACTCGTGCCCGCCGCAGATGTCGCAGGTGCCTTCCACCTTCGGCCGCTTGAACGTGTCGTGATAGCCAGCACCACAGGTGGCGCAGGTGAAGCGGCCGACGATACGCTCGACCAGCGCATCTTCGTTCACCGCCAGCTCGATCACATGGTCGAGCTTGCGACCACGCTGGGACAGGATCGCGTCGAGCGAGACGGCCTGCGCGTGGGTGCGCGGATAGCCGTCGAAGATCACGCCCGTTTCCTGCGGCAGCGCGTCGAGCGCGTCGCCGATGATGCCCGAGACGATCTCGTCGGAGACGAGCTGTCCGGCATCCATCACCGCCTTCGCCTGGAGGCCGGTGGGCGTGCCCGCCTTCACCGCCGCGCGCAGCATGTCGCCCGTCGACAGCTGCACCATGCCACGCGTCTCGACCAGCCGGGTCGCCTGCGTTCCCTTACCGGCGCCGGGCGGCCCGAGCAGGATGATGTTCATCTATTCTTTCCCCCTCTCTTACTCGAGGTGTCGGCGGCGGCGTCAGCGACGCAGCGCGCCGCCCTTGAGCTTCGCCTTCTTGATCAGATCGCCATACTGGTGGGCGAGCAGATGGCTCTGGATCTGCGTCACGGTGTCCATCGTCACGTTGACGACGATGAGCAGGCTGGTGCCGGTGAGCGGCATCTGCGGAAGGCCGAACGCCTTGATGACGGCTTCCGGCACGAGGCAGATCGCGGTCAGGTAGGCTGCGCCGATCACCGTGATGCGGGTGAGGACGTAGTCCAGATAGTCGCCGGTCGCCTTGCCCGGACGGATGCCCGGGATGAAGCCGCCATAGCGCTTCAGATTGTCCGCCGTCTCCTCCGGGTTGAACACCACGGCCGTGTAGAAGAAGCAGAAGAAGATGATGCCGGCCGCATAGAGCGTCAGATAGAGCGGCGAGCCGTGCTGAAGCGCGGTGCTGACCGACAGCAGGATGTCGTTCCAGCGGCTGGAGCCCTGGACATGGTTGCCGGCGAACTGCGCGATCGTCAGCGGCATCAGCAGCAGCGACGAGGCGAAGATCGGCGGGATCACGCCCGAGGTGTTGATCTTGAGCGGCAGGTAGCTCTTGTCCCCCTGCATCATGCCGCGCGCGGTTTGTCGCTTGGGGTACTGGATCAGCACCCGGCGCATCGCGCGCTCCATGAAGCAGATGAAGTAGATCATGCCGAACGCGATCACGAACGCGGCGATGATCGTTAGCGGCGAGATCGAGCCCGAGCGGCCGCTCTCCAGCAGGTTGGAGATGACGGTCGGGAACTGGCTGACGATGCCGGCCATGATGATGAGCGACACGCCGTTGCCGATGCCGCGCGAGGTGATCTGCTCGCCCAGCCACATCAGGAACATGGTGCCGCCGATCAGCGAGATCACCGTGGTGATACGGAACAGCATCCCCGGCTCGACCACCGCCGACACGCCCGACGAGGCGCCCCAGCTCTCAAGGCCCACCGAGATGAAGTAACCCTGCACCGCCGTCAGGAAGACGGTGAGGTAGCGGGTGTACTGGTTGAGCTTCTTGCGGCCGGTCTCGCCTTCCTTCTTGATCGCCTCGAGCTGGGGCGAAAGCGAGGTGGCGAGCTGCACGACGATCGAGGCGGTGATGTAGGGCATCACGCCCAGCGCCACCACCGACATGCGATGGAGCGCGCCGCCCGAGAAATTGTTGAAGAAATCGAGCACGCCGCCGTTCGTCTTCTGGAACAGCGAGTTGAGCGCGCGCGGATCGATGCCCGGCAGCGGCACGAAGCTCAGCAGGCGGAACACGACCAGCGCGCCCAGCGTGAACCACAGCCGCTTCTTGAGATCGGTGGCCTGCGAGAACTTCGACAGGCTAAGCCCTGCGGCCGTCTGGTTGGCGGCGGATGCCATGAATTGAACGTCCCCGAAAAACGAAAAGCGGCGGGTCGCACAGATGCGCCCGCCGCTTCCATATAAGCCTCAATCGAGCTTGTCTAAGCCCTATGCGGCAAAAGGTTCGAACCGATCCCGGCT
This sequence comes from Sphingomonas sp. PR090111-T3T-6A, assembly GCF_000383095.1. Lineage (GTDB taxonomy): Bacteria > Pseudomonadota > Alphaproteobacteria > Sphingomonadales > Sphingomonadaceae > Solisphingomonas. Next base: position 221,595 of record NZ_AORL01000010.1, on the reverse strand, counting down.
CAGGCGCGGGCGGCGCGCTTCGCGTCGCGGACGGTGTTCTTCTTGGCCGCGGCCTTCTCGGCGGCCGGAACCACCTCGATCACCTCGACCGAACCGCCGGCCTTCTCGATCGCGTCCTTGGCCGAAGCCGACACGCCGGCGACCTTGAAGGTCAGCTTCGCGGTCAGCTCGCCCTTGGCGAGAACGCGCACGCCGTCCTTGCCGCCACGGGCCACGCCGGCCGCCTTCAGCGTCGCATGGTCGATGAGCGCCGAGGCGTCGAGCTTCTTGGCGTCGACCAGCTTCTGGATCTGGCCGAGGTTCACCTCAGCGAAGTCCTTCGCGAAGATGTTGTTGAAGCCGCGCTTCGGGATACGCATGTGGAGCGGCATCTGACCGCCCTCGAAGCCGTTGATCGAGACGCCCTCGCGGGACTTCTGACCCTTCTGACCGCGACCCGAGGTCTTGCCCTTGCCCGAGCCGATGCCACGGCCCACGCGCATACGGCGGTGACGGGCGCCTTCGTTGTCGCGGATGTCGTTCAGTTTCATGATATGCACTCGCTTTCGCTTTTGTCGCGCGGATAGGAAGCGGCGGCCCTTAACGACATTCCGCCCGTTTGCCAACCTGATTCCCGAAGGAATCAGGGTGCGGTCATCGCGCGCTCGCCCGCCAGGGCCTCCCGGCGGCGGCGCAGATGCGTCGAGAGCTTCCGCCGGACGGGCGTATCATACCAGCGATCCACCGCCGCGCTCAGCAGCACCAGCGCCGCGATCGCGCCGAGTCCCGCCATCCAGACCGCATCCGTCCGAGGGCGCAGATAATGGAAGATCGCCAGTTTCGCGAACTGGAGCACCGGCCCGTGCAGCACATAGACCGCATAGGAGGTGAGCCCGGCCCAGCGGAACAGCCGGTCGAGCCCCGGCGCGGGCTCCAGCCGCAGCCCCACCCACACCAGCAGCGGCAGCACGAACAGCGCACAGGCGAGATCGAACAGCGGTCCGCCGCCGCCCATGGCGAGGATGGGCACGAGGCACAGCGGCACCAGCGCCGCCACCCACCCCCGGCGGACGCGCCCATCATAGGCGCGGAAGATCAGCACGCCGAGCGAGAAGGAATAAAGCACCCGCACCAGCCCGCCGGCAACCGAGCCCCAGGTCGAGCCCATGTCGACACCGCCATGCGCCAGGCTCGCGGCGGTGAGCACCAGCCCCGCCCCCGTCACCACGACCCATAGCAGCGCGTTCGACATGCGGCGCCACGTCCACGCGTAGAGCGCGTTGATCGCCAGTTCCAGCACCAGCGACCAGCCGGCGACATTGAGCGGCATCACCCAGTCATGCCCGGAGAGCGACGGCGACGGCAGCAGCGCGAGGCCCGTCACCAGCGCCATGGCGATGCTGGCGGGCGTGTCATGCCCCACCCCCATGTTGAGCCGCAGCAGCGCGAAGGCGAGCCCGATCAACAGGCTCAGCGCGAACAGCGGCCAGAGCCGGATGAAGCGGATTCGCATGAAGGCGCGCGTCGAGAGCCCGGCGGCCAGCCGCTCGCGATAGGAGGCCTCCAGCACGCAGCCGGAGAGCGCGAAGAAGAGGTCCACCGACAGATAGGCCGAGGCCGGGTGGAAATGCCCCACGATCGCGCGCGAATGGAACAGCACGATCATGATCGCGGCGATGCCCCGCAACCCATCCAGCGTCAGGAATATGCGCTTGTCCGCCTGCATGGCCTCTCGCAACGCCCCGGCGCGGGAGCCCCTGCCCCGGCCGCCTTCCATAAGACAAAGGCCCCGCTACCTTGCCGGCAGCGGAGCCCCTGTTTCTAGCACCCGGTGATCGGGCGAAGGGCTTAGCCCTCCACCTTCACCATGTGCTGCACCTTGCGGATCATGCCGCGGACTTCAGGGGTATCCTGAAGCTCGCTGGTCCGGTGCATCTTGTTCAGGCCCAGGCCGACGAGGGTCGCGCGCTGGTCCTTGGTGCGACGGATCGGAGAACCCGTCTGCGTCACCTTGATGGTCGCCATGGTCGATTACTCCACGATGGCGGCGGCATCGGCTTCGGCGGTCTGGGAACCACCGCGGCCGAGCAGGTCCGCAATCTTCTTGCCGCGGCGAGCCGCGACCGACTTCGGGCTGGTCTGATCCTTGAGCGCCTCGAAGGTCGCACGGATCATGTTGTACGGGTTCGACGTACCGACCGACTTGGTCACCACGTCGGCCACGCCCAGGCTCTCGAAGATGGCGCGCATCGGGCCACCCGCGATGATGCCGGTGCCCTGCGGCGCCGAGCGAACCGTCACGCGGCCGGCACCGAAGTGGCCGTTGCCGTCGTGATGGAGCGTGCGGCCGTCCTTGAGCGGAACGCGGACCATCGCCTTCTTGGCGGCGGCGGTCGCCTTCGAGATCGCTTCCGGAACTTCGCGGGCCTTGCCGTGGCCGAAGCCCGAGCGGCCCTTGCCGTCGCCGACCACGACCAGAGCGGCGAAGCCGAAGCGCTTACCACCCTTCACGGTCTTCGAGACGCGGTTGATGTGGACGAGCTTTTCGATCAGCTCTTCACCACCGTCCTCGGCGTTGTTGCGACGGTCGTCGCGACGGCCGCGCTGGCCGTCGCGGCCGCGGCCGCCACGATCGCCACCCGGGCCACGGCCACGGCCGCCACGCGGGCCACGGCCCTCGCGGGGCGCGCCCTCGGTGCCCTCGACGGGCGCCGGCTGGTTCTGCACTTCATCGGCCATCATCAGAACTCCAGACCACCCTCACGGGCGGCGTCAGCGAGCGCCTTGACACGCCCATGGAAGAGGAAGCCGCCACGATCGAACACAACCGCGGAGACACCGGCCGCCTTGGCGCGCTCGGCGACGCGCTGGCCGACGGCGACAGCCGCCTTGACGCCGGCGCCGGAGGTGCCGCGCACCTCCTTCTCCAGGGTGGAAGCCGAAGCGACGGTGCGACCCGCCGCATCGTCGATGACCTGCGCATAGATGTGCTGGCCCGAGCGATGGATCGACAGGCGCGGACGCCCACCGGCCTTGGCGCGCAGCTGCGTGCGGACACGCTGACGGCGCTTCGCGAAGAGAGAGAGCTTAGCCATCTTACTTCTTCTTCCCTTCCTTGCGGAAGATATACTCGCCCGCGTACTTGATGCCCTTGCCCTTATACGGCTCGGGCTTGCGCCAGCGACGGATCTCGGCGGCCACCTGGCCGACCTGCTGCTTGTCGATGCCCGAGATGTTCACGGTCACGGGATCGGGCGTCACAATCGTGATGCCCTCCGGGATCGCGAAATCCACGTCGTGGCTGTAGCCGAGCTGCAGCTTCAGGTTCTTGCCCTGAACCGCCGCACGATAGCCGACGCCGGTGATCTGGAGCGTCTTCGAGAAGCCCTCGGTCACGCCGGTGACGAGGTTCTGAACGAGCGTGCGCTGCATGCCCCAGAACGAGCGCGCGCGCTTGCCCTGGTTCGCCGGCTGCACGGAGACCGTGCCGTCCTCGACGGCATAGGTCACCTCGTTGGCGAGATCGATCGAGAGGGTGCCCTTCGGGCCCTTCATCGACAGCTTGCCATCGGCGATGCTGGCGGTGACGCCAGCAGGCACGATGACGGCCTTCTTACCAATGCGGCTCATCAGAACACCTCCGCCAGCACTTCGCCGCCGACGTTCTGCTCGCGCGCTTCCGCGTCCGAGAGAACACCCTTCGGCGTCGAGACGATGGTGATGCCGAGACCGTTGCGAACCACCGGAAGCTCCTTGGAGCCCGAGTAGACGCGGCGGCCCGGCTTCGAGACGCGCGCAACGTGCTGGATCGCGGGCTGGCCCTCGAAATACTTCAGCTCGATGCGGATGCCGGGGTGCTCGCCCAGCTTCTCGTCCGAATAGCCGCGGATATAGCCCTCGCGCTGCAGCACGTCGAGCACGCGGGTGCGCAGGCGCGAGGCGGGCGAAAGGACCGAGTCCTTGCGCGCGCGCTGGCCGTTGCGGATGCGGGTGAGCAGATCGCCCACGGGATCGTTGATCGCCATCTGTCTGCCCTTACCAGCTCGACTTGGTCACACCGGGGATCATCCCCTTGTTGGCGAGATCGCGCAGCATGACGCGCGCGAGCTTGAACTTGCGGTAATAACCGCGCGGACGCCCCGTCAGCTCGCAACGATTGCGGATGCGGGTCGGGTTGCCGTTGCGGGGAAGCTCGGCCATGCGGAGGCGCGCGATCAGGCGCTCGCCCTCGTCCAGGCTCTTGTCGGCCGCAATGGCCTTCAGCTTCGCGTACTTCGGTGCCGTCTTCTGAACGAGCTTCTTGCGACGCTCGTTCTTCAGGATCGAACTCAGTTTCGCCATGACTTAAGTTCTCTTTCTAGCTTACGCGGCCTGCTTCTGCTCGGCGTCGCCCACGAAGGGGAAACCGAACAGGCGCAGAAGCTCGCGAGCCTCGTCGTCGGTGTTGGCGGTGGTCGTGACGATCACGTCCATGCCACGGATACGGTCAACCTTGTCGTAGCTGATTTCCGGGAAAATCAGCTGCTCCTTGAGGCCGGTCGCATAATTGCCACGGCCGTCGAACGACTTCGGGCTGAGGCCACGGAAGTCGCGGACGCGCGGCAGAGCCACGGTCACGAAGCGGTCGAGGAACTCGTACATACGCTCACGGCGCAGGGTGACCTTGCAACCGATCGGCATGCCTTCACGCAGCTTGAACTGCGCGATCGACTTCTTCGCCTTGGTGATGACCGGCTTCTGGCCCGCGATGAGTTCCATCTCGGCAGCGGCCTGGTCGACACGCTTCTTGTCCTGGGTGGCGTCGCCGACACCCATGTTGATGACGATCTTCTCGATCTTCGGGACCATCATCGGGTTGGCGTAACCGAACTTCTCGGTCATCGCCGCGACGATCTTGTCCTCGTAGAGCTTCTGAAGCCGGGCCTTGTAGGCATCAGCCATCGATCTTCTCCCCGGTCTTGACGGCCACGCGGACCTTCTTGCCGTCCTGCGTCTCGAAGCGCACGCGAGTCGGCTTGCCATCGGCGGTCGCGATCGCGACCTTCGAGACATGCAGAGGCGCTTCGATGCGCTCCAGGCCACCCTGCGGGTTCGCCTGGGTCGGCTTGCGGTGGCGGGTCGCCACGTTCACACCGGCGACGACAACCTTGCCCTCCTGCGGGAGAGCTTTGGTGACCTCGCCGGTCTTGCCCTTGTCCTTGCCGGACAGGACGACGACCTTGTCGCCCTTCTTGATCTTCAACGCGCTCATTACAGCACCTCAGGCGCGAGCGAGATGATCTTCATGTGGTTCCGGGCACGGAGCTCGCGCACAACCGGGCCGAAGATACGGGTGCCGATCGGCTCCTCGTTCTTGTTGACGAGGACGGCGGCATTGCCGTCGAAGCGGATGGTCGAGCCGTCAGCGCGATGGATGTCCTTCGCGGTACGGACGATCACCGCGCGGTGAACGTCGCCCTTCTTGACCTTGCCGCGCGGCGCCGCTTCCTTGATCGAGACGACGATGATGTCGCCCACGGTCGCGAAACGACGCTTGGAGCCGCCGAGCACCTTGATGCACTGGACGCGCTTGGCGCCCGAGTTGTCAGCGACGTCCAGGTTGGACTGCATCTGAATCATGTGTCAGTCCTCCCCTTACGCGTTGTCGGTGGGGACCGGGGTGGTGATCGCAGCGCCGATGCGGCCGATCGCCTTCCAGGTCTTGAGCTTCGAGATCGGAGCACACTCTTCGATGCGGACGGTCTCGCCGATGCGATACTCGTTCGCCTCATCATGAGCGTGATACTTCTTCGACCGCTTGATGATCTTCCCGTAGAGTTCGTGCTTCACACGACGCTCGACGGAAACAACCACGGTCTTGTCGGTCTTATCGGAGACCACCGTTCCGGTCAGCACGCGCTTCGGCATGGCTGGTTGCTCCTTCAGGCCTTGGCCGCAGCGGCACGCTGCGTCTGGGCGGTCTTGATGCGGGCGATGGTCTTGCGGACCTCCGCCACGCGGCTCGGCTTCTCGAGCTGGCCGGTCGCGGCCTGGAAGCGCAGGTTGAACTGCTCGCGCTTCAGCTCTGCAAGCTGGGTGGCGAGCTGGTCGTCAGTCGCCACCTTGATGTCGTCGTTCTTCGCCATGGCTTACGCCTCCCCACCGAGGTGGCTGGTGTCGCCGAGGCGGGCGACGACCTTCACTTTGATCGGCAGCTTCTCAGCCGCGCGGCTGAAGGCCTCCGCCGCGAGCGGGCCGGCAACGCCTTCCAGCTCGAACAGGATACGGCCCGGCTTGACGCGGGCGACCCAGTATTCCGGGGCACCCTTACCCGAGCCCATGCGGACTTCGGCGGGCTTGGACGACACCGGCACATCCGGGAAAATGCGGATGTGCAGGCGGCCCTGGCGCTTGATGTGGCGCGTGATCGCGCGGCGAGCCGCCTCGATCTGGCGAGCGGTGATCCGCTCGGGCTCCATAGCCTTGAGGCCATAGGCGCCCTGGTTCAGCGTAGTTCCGCTCTTGGCGTCGCCGTGGATACGGCCCTTGAACGCCTTGCGGAACTTGGTGCGCTTCGGTTGCAGCATTGTTCTCTAACCTTCTGACACCGTGACGACGGTCGATCAGGCTAGCTGATGGGGGTTTCCCCGATCAGCGCGCCGGACGAACTCCGGACGTCTGAGCTTCCATCATCAGCCGATCCTGCGCGAGCGGATCATGACCCAGGATCTCACCCTTGAAGATCCAGACCTTGATCCCGCAGACACCGTAGGCGGTGTGCGCCTCGGCCTCGGCATAGTCGATATTGGCGCGGAGCGTATGGAGCGGCACGCGGCCCTCACGATACCACTCGGTGCGCGCAATTTCCGCGCCGCCCAGACGGCCGGCGCAGGTGATGCGGATGCCCTCGGCGCCGAGACGCAGAGCGGACTGCACCGCACGCTTCATGGCGCGACGGAACGCCACGCGGCGCTCCAGCTGATCCGCAACCGACTGCGCGACGAGCTTCGAGTCGATCTCCGGCTTGCGGATCTCGACGATGTTGAGGCTCACGTCGGCGCCGGTCATCTTGCCCAGCGCCTTGCGCAGCTTCTCGATGTCCGCGCCTTTCTTGCCGATGATGACACCGGGACGAGCAGCGTAGATCGAAATGCGGCACAGCTTCGCCGGGCGCTCGATCACGACCTTCGAGATCGCGGCCTGCGGCAGCGACTTGAAGATGTGCTGGCGGATGCGGAGATCCTCCAGCAGCATCCGGCCATATTCCTCGCCATCAGCGTACCAGCGGCTGTCCCAGGTACGGTTGATCTGCAGGCGCATGCCGATCGGATTGGACTTGTGACCCATTATTCGGCCTCCTGCTCGCGCACGACGATGCGCAGCCGCGAGAACGGCTTGATGATCCGGGCCGAACGACCACGGGCGCGGGTGGCGAAGCGCTTCATCACGAGGCCCTTGCCGACCGAAGCTTCCTTCACGACCAGCGAGTCCACGTCGAGATTGTGATTGTTCTCGGCGTTGGCGATCGCGGAAGCGAGGCACTTGCGGACGTCCACAGCCATCGCCTTCGTCGAGAAGGCGAGGATGTTGAGCGCGTCGCCGGCCTTCTTGTTGCGGATGAGACCGGCAACAAGATTGAGCTTGTACGGGCTGCCACGGACGGAGGTGGCGACCGCAAGGGCCTCCTTCTCACCGACCTTGCGGGGGGATGCGGGCTTGGACATCAGCGCTTGCCCTTCTTGTCGGCAGCGTGACCGGGGAAGTAGCGCGTCGGCGCGAACTCACCCAGCTTGTGACCGACCATGTCTTCGTTGACGGTGATCGGCACGAACTTGCGGCCATTGTACAGGTTGAAGGTCAGGCCGACGAAATCCGGGAGGATCGTCGAACGACGCGACCAGGTCTTGATCGGAGCGCGGGCGCCGGTCTCATGCGCGGTCTGCGCCTTCTTCAGAAGGTGCAGGTCGACGAACGGACCTTTCCAGACGGAACGAGCCATCTCGCTTACCTCTTCTTCTTCGCGTGACGGCTACGGATGATCATCTTGTCCGTCGCCTTGTTGTGACGCGTCTTGGCGCCCTTCGTCGGCTTGCCCCACGGGGTGACCGGATGACGGCCGCCCGAGGTGCGGCCTTCACCACCGCCGTGCGGGTGGTCGACCGGGTTCTTGGCAACGCCGCGGGTGAGCGGACGATAGCCGAGCCAACGGTTGCGACCCGCCTTCGCGAGGTTGGTGTTGCCGTTGTCGGGGTTCGACACCGCACCCACCGTGCACATGCAGTCCGAGCGGATGAAGCGCTGCTCGCCCGAGTTCAGGCGAACGATCACCATGCCGCGATCACGGCCCACCACCTGCACATAGGTGCCGGCGGCGCGCGCAATCTGACCACCCTTGCCGGGCTTCAGCTCGACATTGTGGACGATCGTGCCGACCGGGGTCTGGCCGATTTCCATCGCGTTGCCCGGCTTCACGTCAGTCTTCTTGCCCGAGACGACGACGTCGCCCGGAGCGAGACGCTGCGGCGCCAGGATGTACGCCAGCTCGCCGTCCTCATACTTCACCAGAGCGATGAAGGCCGAACGGTTGGGGTCGTACTCGAGACGCTCGACGGTCGCCGGAGCATCGAACTTGCGACGCTTGAAGTCGACAATACGATACTTCTGCTTGTGACCGCCCGCGATGCCGCGCGCAGTGGCGTGGCCCATGTTGTTGCGACCACCCGACTTGCGCAGGCCCTCGGTGAGCGCCTTGACCGGCTTGCCCTTGTGGAGCGCCGAGCGATCCACGAGGATGAGGCCGCGGCGCGCCGGCGAGGTGGGGTTATAATGCTTGAGCGCCATCGTCTCAGATCCCCGTCGTGACGTCGATCGACTGGCCCTCGGCCAGCGTCACAATCGCCTTCTTCACGTCCGAACGCTTGTAGGGAGCACCCTTCCAGCGCTTGGTCTTGCCCTTGACGACCATCGTGTTCACGCCCGTCACCGTGACGTTGAACAGCGCCTCGACGGCGGCCTTGATGGCCGGCTTCGTGGCGTCGCCCGCAACCTTGAACACAACGGCGTTGTGCTCGGACACGAGCGTGGACTTCTCGGTGATGTGCGGGCCGACGATCACGTCATAGTGACGGATGTCGATCGCGCCCTGCTCCTGCTTCTTAGCCATTGAAGCGCGCCTCCAGCTTCTCGACCGCGGCGCGCGTCAGAACGAGCGTATCGGCCTTCAGGATGTCGTACACATTGGCGCCGATCGCAGGCAGCAGGTCCACACCGACGAGGTTGGACGAAGCATGGGCGAACGAGATGTTCAGCGCCTCGCCGTCGATGACGAGCGTCTTCACGCCGACACCGAGCGCCGCGAACAGGTTCGCGAGCACCTTGGTCTTGCCCTCGGCGACGTCGAGCGCGTCAACGACGATCAGCGAACCGTCCTTGACCTTCGACGACAGCGCCATCTTCAGGCCCATCGCGCGAACCTTCTTGTTCAGCGACGGGTTGAAGTCACGCACGCGGGCGCCGTGAGCCTTACCACCGCCGATGAAGACGGGGGCGCGGCGATCACCGTGACGAGCGGCACCGCCGCCCTTCTGGTTGCCCAGCTTCTTGCCCGAACGGGCGACGTCGGCGCGCTCGCGGGTGCCGCGGGCGGTGCCGCGACGCTTCTCGAGCTGCCAGGTGACGACGCGGTGCAGGATGTCGGCGCGCGGCTCGAGGCCGAACACCGCATCGTTCAGCTCGATCTCACCGGCGGCGCCGGCGGCGAGCGTCTTCACTTCGAACTTCATGGCGCTCAGCCCTCCTGGCTCTCGCCGGCGGCCGGGGCTTCCGCCACCTGCGCATCGACGTTGGCAGCGTTGCTACGCAGCGCGGCCGGGAACGGAACACCCTCGGGGAGCTTCACCTTGACGGCGTCCTTCACGAACAGCCAGCCGCCCTTCGAGCCGGGCACCGAGCCCTTGACGAAGAGCAGGCCGCGCTCGGCGTCGGTGCGCACGATCTCGAGGTTCTGCTGGGTGCGGTTGCGGTCGCCCATGTGACCGGCCATCTTCTTGTTCTTGAAGACGCGGCCCGGATCCTGGCGGTTACCCGTCGAACCGTGCGAACGGTGCGACACGGACACGCCGTGGGTGGCGCGCAGACCACCGAAGTTCCAGCGCTTCATGGCACCGGCGAAACCCTTACCCTGGGTACGACCCTGGATATCGACGAGCTGCCCGGCGACATAGTGATCGGCCGAGATTTCCGCGCCGACGTCGAGGAGGTTTTCCTCGGTCACGCGGAACTCAGCGACGACCGCCTTGGGCTCGACCTCGGCCTTGCCGAAGTGGCCACGCTCGGGCTTCGTGAGATTCTTCGCCTTGGCGCTGCCCGCACCAAGCTGAACGGCCGTATAGCCGTCACGGTCCGTCTCGCGACGGGCAACAACCTGGACATTCTCAAGCTGAAGCACGGTGACGGGCACGTGGCGTCCGTCCTCCTGAAACAGCCGGGTCATGCCCATCTTCTTCGCGATCACGCCAGTGCGCATGATCAATTCTCCAAACAGAGGCTTCCGGAAATCCGGAAGCGTGCCAACGAAAAAGGCCCGTGGCTGCCCACGGACCTCCAGCCCACTCAAGCCATGCCCCCGCCCCGGGCTCGGTTTTCACACAACGGCGCTGCACGCACCGATCCATGAAAGGCGGGGACCAGGACAACGGCAACCCGGCAAAACCGGGGAGATACGCCGTTCGGTATCCCTTAGCTTTTCACCCGTCTCGACCGTTCAGCAGAACGGGAAACGACTCCGCGCGAGACGATTCGTCCCGCGCGGTGCACGCCCTTTAGGCGAGTTTGATCTCAACCGCAACACCCGCTGCAAGATCGAGCTTCATGAGAGCGTCGACGGTCTGCGGGGTAGGCTGCACGATGTCCAGGAGGCGCTTGTAGGTGCGGACCTCGAACTGCTCGCGCGACTTCTTGTCGATGTGCGGGCCACGGTTGACCGTGAACTTGTCGACGTGCGTCGGCAGCGGAATCGGACCGCGAATGAGAGCGCCCGTGCGGCGGGCGGTGTCGGCGATCTCGCCGGTCGCCTGATCGAGCACTCGATGGTCGAAGCCCTTCAGACGAATACGAATGTTCTGCGTGTCCATGTCCATCACCGATGCGAAAGAGCCAAGCCCCCTGCCCGTTCGGGCGTTACACGGGGCAAACAAAAGTGGCCGCCCGGCCCCTCGAAAGAGGCCGGGCGGCCGGTAACCAATTACTTCGTGATCGTGCCGACGACGCCGGCGCCAACCGTACGGCCACCCTCACGGATAGCGAAACGGAGGCCCTGGTCCATCGCGATCGGCGCGATCAGCTTGACGCCGATCGAGACGTTGTCACCCGGCATGACCATCTCGGTGCCCTCGGGCAGCTCGACGGTGCCGGTCACGTCGGTCGTGCGGAAGTAGAACTGCGGACGATAGTTGGCGAAGAACGGCGTGTGACGGCCACCCTCGTCCTTCGACAGCACGTACACCTCGGCCTTGAACTCGGTGTGCGGGGTGATCGAGCCCGGCTTGGCCAGAACCTGACCACGCTCGACCTCTTCACGGCCCACGCCGCGGAGCAGCGCGCCGATGTTGTCGCCGGCCTGGCCCTGATCGAGCAGCTTGCGGAACATCTCGACGCCCGTGACGGTCGTCTTGCGGGTGTCGTGGATGCCGACGATCTCGACTTCCTCGCCCACCTTGACGATGCCGGTCTCGACGCGGCCGGTCACCACGGTGCCGCGGCCCGAGATCGAGAACACGTCTTCGATCGGCATCAGGAAGGTCTTGTCGAGCGGACGCTCCGGCTGCGGGATGTATGCGTCAACCTGCGCCATCAGCTCGAGCACGGCGTTCTTGCCGATGGTGTCGTCCGAACCGTCGAGCGCCTTCACGGCCGAGCCCTTGACGATCGGAATATCGTCGCCCGGGAACTCGTACTTCGAGAGCAGCTCGCGAATCTCGAGCTCGACGAGCTCCAGGATCTCGGCGTCGTCGACGAGGTCGACCTTGTTCATGAACACGACGAGCGCCGGCACGCCGACCTGACGGGCGAGCAGGATGTGCTCACGGGTCTGCGGCATCGGGCCGTCGGTCGCCGACACGACGAGGATCGCGCCGTCCATCTGCGCGGCGCCGGTGATCATGTTCTTCACATAATCGGCGTGGCCGGGGCAGTCGACGTGCGCATAGTGGCGCTGCTCGGTCTCATACTCGACGTGCGCGGTCGAGATGGTGATGCCGCGCTCGCGCTCTTCCGGCGCCTTGTCGATGTTGGCGTAGTCAACGAACGTCGCGCCGCCGGTCTCGGCCAGCACCTTGGTGATGGCAGCCGTCAGCGACGTCTTGCCATGGTCGACGTGGCCGATGGTGCCGATGTTGCAGTGCGGCTTGGTCCGCTCGAACTTCGCTTTCGCCATTTTGTCCTACCTTCTTTCGAATCTCTCAGCGGACTCGCCGTCTGAAGCGGCGAGCCCCATAGCCAATGTTTTGGCGTTACGCCAGCTTCGCCTTGATCTCTTCCGCGACGTTCGTCGGGACTTCGTCATAATGCGAGAACTGCATCGAGTACTGGGCCCGGCCCTGGGTGAACGAGCGGAGCTGGTTCACATAGCCGAACATGTTCGCCAGCGGCACCATCGCTTCGACGACCTGGGCGTTGCCCCGGCTGTCCGTGCCCTGGATCTGACCGCGCCGCGAATTCATGTCGCCGATGACGTCGCCCAGATAATCTTCCGGGGTGACGACCTCGACCTTCATGATCGGCTCGAGCAGCTTGATACCCGCCTTCTGGGCCGCTTCGCGCATCGCGCCACGGGCGCAGATTTCGAAGGCCAGAGCGGACGAGTCGACGTCGTGGTACGCACCGTCCGTCAGGTGCACCTCGAAGTCGATGATCGGGAAGCCGATGAGCGAGCCCGTCTCGGCGGTCTCGCGGAAGCCCTTCTCGACCGACGGGATATATTCGCGCGGGATGTTGCCGCCCTTGACTTCATCCATGAACTGGAAGCCCGAGCCGCGCTCGCCGGGGATCAGGGTGACCTTCACGCGGCCGAACTGGCCCGAGCCGCCCGACTGCTTCTTGTGGGTGTAGTCCACGTCGACCTTCTTCGCGAGATACTCGCGATAGGCCACCTGCGGAGCGCCGACATTCGCCTCGACCTTGAACTCGCGCTTCATGCGGTCAACGAGGATTTCGAGGTGAAGCTCGCCCATGCCCTTGATGATCGTCTGGCCCGACTCATGGTCGGTCGAGACGCGGAACGAGGGGTCCTCGGCGGCCAGGCGGTTGAGCGCGATGCCCATCTTCTCCTGGTCGGCCTTGGTCTTCGGCTCCACCGACAGCTCGATCACGGGCTCGGGGAACTCCATGCGCTCCAGGATGATCGGCGCGGTCGGCGCGCAGAGCGTGTCGCCCGTGGTCGTCTCCTTGAGGCCGGCGAGAGCGACGATGTCGCCCGCATAGGCCTCTTCGATGTCCTCACGCGAGTTCGCGTGCATGAGGAGCATACGGCCGATCTTTTCCTTCTTGTCCTTCACCGAGTTCAGGTAGGTGCCCTTGGAGAGCGTACCCGAATAGACGCGGGCGAAGGTGAGCGAGCCGACGAACGGATCGTTCATGATCTTGAAGGCGAGCGACGCCATCGGCGCGTCGTCCTTGGCCGGACGCGAATCCTTGGTCTCGCCGTCGAGCTTCACGCCCTCGACGTCGGGGATGTCGAGCGGGCTCGGCAGATAGTCGACGACCGCGTCGAGCAGGGGCTGCACGCCCTTGTTCTTGAACGCCGAGCCGCAGACGATCGGCACGAAGTTCATGGCGAGCGTGCCCTTGCGGATCAGCTTCTTGAGCGTCGCGACGTCGGGCTCGTTGCCCTCGAGATACGCTTCCATCGCCGCATCGTCCTGCTCGACGGCAAGCTCGATCAGGTCGCTGCGATACTTCGCCGCCTTCTCGGCCATGTCGTCGGGGATCGGCTGATATTCGAACTTCGCGCCCAGCGACTCTTCGAGCCAGATGATCGCGCGGTTCTCGACCAGATCGACGAGGCCCTTGAAGCCACCCTCGATGCCGATCGGGAGATACAGCACGGCCGGGCGGGCGCCGAGGCGCTCGATGATCGAGTTGACGCAATAATAGAAATCGGCGCCGGTGCGGTCGAGCTTGTTGACGAAGCACATGCGCGGCACGCCGTACTTGTCAGCCTGACGCCACACGGTCTCCGACTGCGGCTCCACGCCGGCAACGCCGTCGAAGCAGGCAACCGCGCCGTCGAGCACGCGCAGCGAACGCTCGACTTCGATGGTGAAGTCGACGTGGCCCGGGGTGTCGATGATGTTGATGCGGTGCTCGGGGCCCTTGCCCTCTTCAGCCTTCCACACGCAGGTCGTCGCGGCCGACGTGATCGTGATGCCGCGCTCCTGCTCCTGCTCCATCCAGTCCATCGTGGCGGTGCCTTCGTGCACTTCGCCGATCTTGTAGGACTTGCCGGTGTAATAAAGGATACGCTCGGTGGTCGTCGTCTTGCCGGCGTCGATGTGCGCCATGATGCCGATGTTGCGATAACGCTCGAGCGGGTGGCTGCGGGCCATGATCTTAAACTCCGATGTCGGGGAAGGCCGATGGCCTTGCCCCGACGATATGGGAACGAAGTGTGACTCTTTCGAGTCGCTTCGCAATTACCAGCGGTAGTGCGAGAAGGCGCGGTTCGCTTCCGCCATGCGGTGCGTGTCTTCGCGCTTCTTCACGGCATTGCCGCGGTTGTTGGCGGCGTCCATCAGCTCGGCCGAGAGGCGGGCGTCCATGGTGTGCTCCGAACGGGCACGGGCCGCCGAGATGAGCCAGCGGATTGCAAGCGCCTGCGCACGCTCCGGACGAACCTCGACCGGAACCTGATAGGTCGCACCGCCGACGCGGCGGCTGCGGACCTCGATGCCCGGCTTCACGTTGGCCAGCGCATCGTGGAACACCTGGATCGGGTCACGCTTGGCGCGCGCCTCGATGGTGTCGAGAGCGGAATAGAGGATGCCTTCGGCGACGGCCTTCTTGCCGTCCAGCATGACCGAATTCATGAACTTGGAGAGGACGATATCACCGAACTTCGGGTCCGGCAGGATCTCGCGCTTCTCGGGGCGACGACGACGGGACATTTGTGTCTACCTTCTGATCTGAGCGTAAGGGGGAGCGCAGCCGAATTACTTCGGGCGCTTCGCACCGTACTTGGAGCGCGACTGCTTGCGGTCCTTGACACCCTGCGTATCGAGCACGCCGCGCAGGACGTGGTAACGAACGCCGGGAAGATCGCGCACACGGCCGCCACGGATCAGCACCACCGAGTGCTCCTGGAGGTTGTGGCCTTCGCCCGGGATGTAGCTGATGACTTCGCGCTGGTTGGTCAGGCGAACCTTGGCCACCTTGCGCAGAGCCGAGTTCGGCTTCTTCGGGGTCGTCGTGTAGACACGGGTGCAGACGCCGCGCTTCTGCGGGTTCTGCTCCATCGCAGGAACCTTGGACTTGGCCTTCTGCGGTTCGCGGCCCTTGCGGACCAGCTGGTTGATCGTCGGCATTGAAGCCTTCACCTTTCAAATGGTTACTTTGCCGTGCCCGGACTGCGCACGTGGGTCATGCTGGAAAGCACGAAGGCTCCGGGGGCCATGAGACCCGCCTGAGCCCGTCCACGCATCGGCAATGTTCAAGCGTTCGCCCACGAGTCATGGCCGTGACCAATGGCCCGGAGCGAGCGGCGCCTATAGCGAGGGAGTCTTACGCGGTCAACCGGACTCCGGCCCTTCCCTGCGGGCGCGGCGAAGCCTCAGTCGAACTCACCGCTGAGCGCCTGAATCAGCGCCACCTGAAAGCGCGCCGGGTCTTCCACCTGCGGCACGTGGCCGAGGCCCGGCAGCGGCACGAAACGGCCATGGCGCATCTTCGCCGCCGCCCGGTCGCCGAGTGTGGCGTTGTCGGGAATCTGGCTCGCCACCTCGGCCGGCGCCCAGGCCCGGCCGAACAGATTGCGGTCCTGCGTGCCCACCATCAGCACGGTGGGCGCGGTGATGCGTGCGAACTCGCTGGCGACGGGTTGCGTCTCGATCATCTCGGTGGTGCGCGCCTGTGCGTCGATCACCGCCTCGCGCCCCGGCCCCGCATACAGGCCGGCCAGCATGTCCGCCCAGCGATCATAATCGGCGCGCCAGCCGCCATGATAATAGGAAGCCCGCTGATCGGCCCGGATCGTCGCGGCGGTCTTCCTGCGCTCCAGCGCGGCGGCGTGGTCCACGGAGATATAGGGCACGCGCTGCGCCAGCCCGTCGGCGAGACCGAGCGGATCGACCAGCACCATCTGGTCCACGAGCTGCGGCATGGCGATCGCCATCCGCATCGCGATCAGGCCGCCCATCGAGTGCCCCACCAGCGTCACCCTTCCCGCCCCGCGCGAGCGGAGCATCGCCTCGGTAAGCGTCGCCAGCCCCTGCACGCTATATTGGAAGCCCCTGGGCTTGGAGGATTTGCAGAAGCCGATCTGATCCGGGACGATCACCCGATAGCCCGCCGCCGCCAGCACGCGCGCGGTGTCGCCCCAGGTCGCGCCGCAGAAATTCTTGCCGTGGAGGAGCACGATCGTGCGTCCGTTCGGCTTGGCCGGCGCCAGCTCCATATAGGCCATCTCGACCGCCTGCCCCTGCGCCGTCGTGCGGAACATGTGGACCGGGAAGGGATAGTCGAACCCCTCCAGCCGGGCGCCATAGGTGCGGACGGCGGTGGCGGCGGGCTTCGGGGCCGGCGCGGCGGCGGTCAGCGAAGAGAGCAGGAGCGGTGCGAGGAACACGGAAAGCAGGGCGCGTCGCAAGGGCAATCTCCGGTGCCGCCGGGCGGCGTTAACCATAGATCGCAATCGATAGACGCCAATGCGGGCCTCGGCCAGTCCCGCCACGGCACCGATTCGTCGCCAAATGAGACAGTTTTGGGAGGCTGGCGTCATCGCCAGGCCGGGCGGCCTGGGGCCCGCCGCCATGTCGGGCCTCGTGGCCCGCCCTCCGGCGCATCCGCGCGTGGCGCGGCACCGGGGTTGCGAGCGGCCGGCGGCGTCCGTCTATGGAGCCGCCAGCCGCCTCGCGAGATTACTGCGCGTTGGTGGTCGCAGCGGCGTTGGTGTCGGCCATCGCGCCGTTGTCCATCGCCATGTTGTCGGTGGCGCCCATCGAGGCGTTCATGTCGCCCATGGCGTTCTCATCGGCGGGGACGAGCATGTTGTCCTCGGCCGAGACGTTGGTGGTCGTCGTCTCCGACTTGTGGCAGGCGGCCGCGCCGAGCGCGAGAGCCGCAACCGCGGCGATCGTGAAAGCCTTCTTCATTAACTATCTCCTATTCCGTCACCAGCGGACGTTCGGCAACGCAGCACGTCCGCAGCCGTTCCGAAAAACGCGATAAATGCGGTCGTCGTCAAGCGGGGAGTTCGCGAAACCTTATTGAAATCCGGCCTCGTTTCGCTCCCGCGCCCTCCTTTTCCGGGCTCGAAGCCAGGATCGTTTCAGGCTTGCCCCTTTTCCAAGGCCCGCGTGAACGGTTCCTGACTCCGGGCACCGAATCCCTAAAAATGCAGCGCGCGACCGTAAGCGGAGAGCACGCTCTCGTGCATCATTTCGCTGAGCGTCGGGTGCGGGAACACCGTCTCGATCAGCTCCGCCTCGGTGGTTTCGAGCTGCTTGGCGACCGTATAGCCCTCGATCAGCTCGGTCACTTCCGCGCCGATCATGTGCGCGCCGAGCAGCTCGCCGGTCTTGGCGTCGAACACCGTCTTCACGAAGCCTTCCGCCTCGCCCAGCGCGATCGCCTTGCCGTTGCCGATGAAGGGGAACTTGCCGACCTTCACCTCATAGCCCGCTTCCTTGGCCTTCGCTTCGGTGAGGCCGACCGACGCAATCTGCGGACGCGAATAGGTGCAGCCCGGAATATTGCGGACGTCCATCGCGGGCGGATGCTTGCCGGCGATGGCTTCGGCCGCGATCACGCCCTCATGACTCGCCTTGTGGGCCAGCCACGGCGGCGCGGTGACGTCGCCGATCGCCCAGAGGCCGGCGACGTTGGTGCGGCACTGGCCGTCGGTGTCGATATGGCCCTTGGTGGTCTTCACGCCGAGCGCCTCCAGCCCGATATTCTCGGTGTTCGGCACGATGCCGACCGCGACGATGGCGTGGCTGTACTCGTTGGTCTCGACCTTGCCGTCGGCGAGCTTGATCTCAGCCTTCACGCCCTTGCCCGTGTTCACGAGGCTCTGGACGCCCGCCTTGGTGACGATCTTCATGCCCTGCTTGGTGAGCTGCTTGGTCAGGAACTCCGACACCTCGGCATCCTCCACCGGGACGATCCGGTCGAGCATCTCGACGATGGTCACTTCCGCGCCCATGTCGCTGTAGAAGCTCGCGAACTCGACGCCGATCGCGCCCGAGCCGATGACGAGCAGCTTGGTCGGCATCTCCTTGGGCGTCATCGCGTGACGATAGGTCCAGATGCGCTCGCCGTCCGCCTTGGCGAAGGGCAGGTCGCGGGCGCGCGCGCCGGTCGCGATGATGATGTCCTTGGCGGCGAGATCGGTGGTCTTGCCGTCCTTGGACACCGAGAGCTTGCCCTTGGCCGTGATCTTGCCCTCGCCTTCGACGACGGTGATCTTGTTCTTCTTCATCAGGCCCTTGACGCCGGCATTGAGCTGCCCCGCGACGCCGCGCGAGCGCTTCACGACCTTTGCGAGGTCGAAGCCCGGCTTCTCGTTCGAGAGGCCATAGGCCTCGGCGTGGGTCATGTAGTGGTAAATCTCGGAGGTGCGGAGCAGCGCCTTGGTGGGGATGCAGCCCCAGTTGAGGCAGATGCCGCCCAGATTCTCGCGCTCCACGATCGCGACCTTGAGGCCGAGCTGCGCCGCGCGGATCGCCGCGACATAGCCGCCGGGGCCCGAACCCAGCACGATGAGGTCGTAGGTGTCAGCCATGCTTGTCCTTCCTCAGGGGCCCGCCTCTGCCCGGCGGGGATCAATCTTCTATTCGATTCGGGCCACCGCGATGGCGGCCCATGCGATCAGCGTCACGCCGGCGAACACCAGCCAGGACCAGGGCAACTCGATGCCGCCGTCGATCGGGAGGTGGATGAGCCTGCCCGCCAGAAGGCCGTTCAGCGTCGTTTCGCTGCGCTCCGCGATCCAGGGGACGGCCACCCCCGCCACCGCTCCTATGAAGAGGGCGGGGGCGAGGCCGGCCATGGATCAGGCCGCGACTTCGCCGTCGACGGGCATCGGCGGCACCCGCCGCGGCTGGCGATCCTCGCCCACCGCGACGAAGATGAACGTCGCCTCCGTCACCTTGTAGCTGCTCTCGTCATGCCGCGCCCGGCGCCACGCCTCGACCGCGATCTTCATCGAGGTCCGCCCCGTGGAGAGGAGCGTGGCATAGACCGACACCTCGTCGCCGACGAACACCGGGCGATGGAAGGTCATGCCCTCCATCGCGATGGTGACCGCGCGGCCATGACTGTGGCGCGAGGCCACCGAGCCGGCGGCCGAGTCCATCATGCTCATCAGCCAGCCGCCGAAGATATCCCCATAGGGATTGGTGTCGGCCGGCATGGCGACCACGCGGACCGCCGGCGCCTCGATCGGCGGCTGGTCGTCGAGCGGCTTCTTCACGCGAGCATGCCCAGCGGGTTCTCGACGAGACGCTTGAACGCCTGCATCAGCTTGGCGCCATCCGCACCGTCGATGGCGCGATGATCGAAGCTGCCGGTCGCCGACATAACGGTGGCGACGGTCAGCTCGTCATTGACGACATAGGGACGCTTCTCGCCCGCGCCGATCGCCAGGATCATCCCCTGCGGCGGGTTGATGACGGCCTCGAACTGCTTGATGCCGTACATGCCCATGTTCGAGATGCTGGCGGTGCCGCCGGCATATTCCTCGGGCTTCAGCTTGCCGTCCTTGGCGCGGGCCGCGAGATCCTTGATCTCGGCGGCGATCGCCGAGAGGCTCTTGGTGTCGGCGGAGGTCACCACCGGGGTGATAAGCCCGTTCGGGATCGACACCGCCACCGAGATGTCGGCGCGCTGGAAGGTGACGAGCTGGTCGCCCGCGAGCATCACGTTGCAGCTCGGCACTTCCATGAGGGCGCCGGCCAGCGCCTTCACCAGCATGTCGTTCACCGACAGCTTCACGCCGCGGCTTTCGAGCCCCTTGTTGAGCTCGCCGCGCAGCTTGAGCAGCGCGTCGAGCTGGATGTCCACCGTGAGGTAGATATGCGGCACCTGCTGCTTCGATTCGGTGAGGCGGCGGGCGATCGTCTTGCGCATGTTGGAGAGCTTGGCGCTCTCATGCGGGATGTCGGGGATCTGCGCGGGCGCCGGAGCGGCGATCGCGGCAGGCGCGGCAGCGGCCGACGGGGCGGCAGCGGCCGGGGTGACGGCGCCCGGCTTGGCACCGGCGAGATCGGCCTTGACGATGCGGCCGTTCGGGCCGGAGCCCGCAACGCCGGCAAGGTCGATGCCCTGCTGCTCAGCGAGGCGGCGGGCGAGCGGGCTCGCCTTCACGCGGTCGCCCGAGGCGGCAGGCGCGGCGGCTGCCGGAGCCGGCGCGGCGGCCTTGGGCGCCTCAGCCTGCTTCGGCGCTTCCGCCTTGGGAGCCTCGGCCTTCGGAGCGGGCGCGGACGCGGGGGCGGAGGCGTCTTCGCCCTCGCCCGCCAGAATCGCGATCGGCGCGCCGACCTTCACGCCGTCCGAACCTTCCGGCACGAGGATCTTGGCGATCGTGCCTTCGTCGACGGCTTCAAATTCCATGGTGGCCTTGTCGGTTTCGATCTCGGCGAGGATATCGCCGGACTTCACCTCGTCGCCCTCCTTCACCAACCATTTGGCAAGGGTGCCCTCCTCCATCGTCGGGGACAGGGCAGGCATCTTCAGTTCGATGGGCATCGCGGCGAGGGCCTCTCTGGCAGTCGGTCTAGCGAGTGTGCCATTTCGGCCCTCGGCGGCTTATGGTCAAGGCTGACGCTTGCGTGAAATGGCGCAATGCCGCACCGTCCCCCTCATGGACGACGCCCAGACCCCCCGCACCTACCTCGTCGTGCTGGACGGGAGCCCCGAAGCGCGGGTGGCACTCCGCTTCGCAGCACGGCGTGCCGCCAAGACCGGCGGACGCGTGGAAATGCTCGCGATCGTCGAGCCTTCGGAGTTCGTGCAATGGGGCGGCGTGCAGGCCGCGCTGGAGGAGGAGGCCCGGCTCGGCGCCGAGGCGCTGCTCCATCAGGCGGCGGGCGAGATCATCGAGGAACTGGGCCTGAAGCCCGACCTCACCGTGCGACAGGGCGAGCGCATCAAGGCGGTGCGCACGCTGCTGGAGGAGCGGCCGGGAATCGCCGCGCTGGTGCTCGGCGCGCAGGAATCGGGCGGGCCGGGTCCGCTCGTCTCCTATTTCGCGGGGCCGCAATCCGGCCAGCTCCATTGCCCGCTGATGATCGTCCCCGGCTCACTCGACGACGAGGCCCTCGACCGGCTGAGCTGAAGCTGTGCCGGCGCCCGCGCTTGCGGACTAGCGGCCCTTCGCCTTGCTGCCCGGAATCGTGTGCGTCGTGGTGACGGTGGTGATGGTGCCGGGCGTGTAGCCGACCACCTGCATGCCGTCCGCGGCATAAGCGGCATTGCCCGTCCCCTCGGCCGCATAGCCCGCCACCGGCGCCGAGAAGGTCGGCGCGACATCGACCACCGAGGTGGTGACGACGGTGTTCTCATCCTTCTGGACGGTGGTGACGCGCGGCGTGCTGTTGACCGCGAATGGCACGCTCCGCGCAGGCGAGGCGGCGTAAGCGGCCGCATGGTAGCCGCCCTTCCAGTCGACGGCGTAGCGCACGTCCTTCACCTTGGCGGCATCGTCGATCAGCACGGCGTCGTCATAATAGCGGACCCAGCGGGTGCCCTGCGCCGGCTGCGCGAGGCCCCAGCCCCGCCAGTCGCTGATCGTGTAATCCGGGTTCAGCCAGATCTGCGGCAGCGTCGCGCCGGGTTCGGGCCGCTTGTAGGCGCCGACCTTCTTGCCGGAATGGATTTTCGTTCCCGCCGCGCTCGCCACGACGGGCGCGGCACCCGCCTGCCACCCGCTCTGGCCCCAGCTGCCCTGCTCGGTGGACAGGCCGATCGGCGCACCCACAGGCGGCGCAGGAGTCGCCGTCACATCCGCGGAAGCCATGGCCGGCACGCATCCGAGCCACACCGCCACTCCGGCCAGAATGTCGATCCTGCGCATCTTCGCCGTCCCCTGCCTATCGGGTCGCGAAGACCGTGCCTTGCACGCGGACCCCTGATGGAGGCGAAGCTATCACCCGCGACCGACGCCGCCCAAGCGACCTCCTGTCACGCGCGTCCCGTTTCGGGTCAGGCGGCGAGGCGCTCCGCCAGCAGCGCGCAAAGCCGCTCGGCGCCCGCCGCATCCTCGGCGTCGAACCGGCCGACATTCGGGCTGTCGAGATCGAGCACGGCGACCACGCGGCCGTCCACCACGATCGGCACCACCAGCTCGGAGGCGGAAGCGGCATCGCAGGCGATGTGGCCGGGGAAGGCGTGGACATCCTCCACCACCTGGGTCTCGCCGGTCGCCGCCGCCGTGCCGCACACGCCCTTGCCGAGCGCGATGCGGATGCAGGCCGCGCGGCCCTGGAACGGCCCGAGCACCAGCTCGCCGTCCACCATGCGGTAGAAACCCGCCCAGTTGAGATCGGGCAGCAGCTCCCACAGCAGCGCTGAGACATTGGCCATGTTCGCGATGGCATCCCGCTCGCCGCTGGTCACGCCGTCGGCGGCGCCCAGCAGATCGCCCCAGATGGTGGCTTTATCGGCATCGGCCTGCGGTTTGAAATCGAACATGGATGCTCCTTTGTTGAGGCGCACATAATCATTCGGCCGCCGCCGGGAAAGCCGCGGGGCAGGCAAGTTTCCCTTTCAGGCGCCCCAGTGCGCTTCCAGACGGATCGATCGGGGCAGAGCGCTTTCCTATGCCCGCCCCGCGCCGTAGAGGCTGCCGATCATGGTCGCCATTCCCGTCACCCGCTCCATCTCCATCGACTCGGACGAGATCGAGGAGTCGTTCACGCGATCGAGCGGACCCGGCGGCCAGCATGTGAACACGACGGATTCGGCCGTCCAGCTCCGCTTCGACGTGTGGGGATCGCCCAACCTGCCCGACATGGTGAAGCATCGCCTGACCGACATGGCCGGTTCGCGGATCACCAAGGATGGCGTCCTGATCCTGCGATCCGAAGGCGCCCGCTCGCAGCTTCTCAATCGCGAGGAGGTGCGCGAGCGGCTGTTCGCGATGATCCGCGAGGCAACTTTCATCCCCAAGAAGCGCAAGGCCACCAAGCCCACCCGCGCGAGCCAGACCCGCCGGATGGACTCGAAGGGAAAGCGCGGCACGGTGAAAAGCCTGCGCGGAAAGGTCCGCGACTAAGCGCCTGCCGCCACGAACTCCGCCCAGCGCGCGAAGCGTTCGGGCAGCGGCGCCAGCCCTTCGATCGCAGGTTTGGGATCGCGCGGCAGGCGCAGGCGCTGCGCATGGAGCAGCATCGACGCCCCGCCCCGCCCATAGACGGGATCGCCGACGATCGGCAGGCCGAGCCCCTCGGCGGCATGGACGCGGAGCTGGTGGGTCCGCCCGGTGCGCGGGCGGAACTCGACGAGCGCCTGCCCGCCGACCTGCCCGAGCAGCCGCCAGTCGGTGAAGGCGGGCTTGCCCTTCCGGTCGGGCACCATTCGCCAGCCCTCCTCCCGAGTCGACCTCTTGGAGAGCGCCAGACTGATTCGCCCCGATTCGCTCTCCGGCACGCCATCGAGCACGGCAAGATACGTCTTCTCCGCCAGCCCTTCCTCGAAGGCGGCGGCGAAGCGCTTGTGCGCCTTGGGATTGCGCGCGAGCAGCAGGCAGCCCGACGTGTCGCGATCGAGCCGGTGGACAGCGGCCGGGTTACGCTGGAAACCAAAACGCAAGGATTCCAGCGCAGATTCGACGCTCGCCCCGCCCGCGCGGGGGGCATCGACGGGCAACCCCGCCGGCTTGTCCAGCAGGATCGCCTCGGCGTCGATGAAGAGGATAAGGTCGGCCAGCATCCGGCCCCTGTGCCATGGCGGTCACGCCACGGCAAATTCCCCGCACGACCCGTCATTTACCACTTTACTCGTCATTAACCTTTCTAATTCATCTCTGTAATGGTTAATGCCAGTGCGGTTGCGCGGGGTGGCGTGACGGGGCAGACGGGGACGAACCATGCGCGTTCTTCTGATCGAAGATGATCCCACGACGGCGAAGGCCATCGAGCTGATGCTCGGCGCCGAAGGTTTCAACGTCTATACGACGGACCTGGGCGAGGAAGGCCTCGATCTGGGCAAACTGTACGATTACGATATCATCTGTCTCGATCTCAACTTGCCCGACATGCACGGTTACGAGGTGCTGAAGCGCCTGCGCGTCGCCAAGGTGCAGACGCCGGTGCTGATCCTCTCCGGTGTTTCCGAGATGGACAGCAAGGTCCGCGCGCTCGGCTTCGGCGCGGACGATTATGTCACCAAGCCCTTCCATCGCGAGGAGCTGGTGGCGCGCATCCATGCGATCGTGCGCCGCTCCAAGGGCCATTCGCAGTCGGTCATCAAGACCGGCAAGCTCTCGGTGAACCTCGACGCCAAGACCGTGGAGGTCGACGGCGCCCGCGTGCACCTGACGGGCAAGGAATATGCGATGCTGGAGCTGCTCTCGCTCCGCAAGGGCACCACGCTCACCAAGGAGATGTTCCTGAACCATCTCTATGGCGGGATGGACGAGCCGGAACTCAAGATCATCGACGTGTTCATCTGCAAGCTGCGCAAGAAGCTCAGCCTCGCCTGCGAAGGTGAGAATTATATCGAGACGGTGTGGGGCCGCGGCTATGTGCTGCGCGATCCCAACGACGTGGCCGCCGCCCAGGTCGCCTGACGTCCACCCCGCTTTCCGGTTTCACGAGGGGCCGCTCCGATCCGTCGGGGCGGCCCCTTCCCGTTCGGGGCGCCGCCGCCTATGGAATCGGGGTGAACGACGTCCCGACCTTCGACGAGACCTTCCGCGCCGGGCTGGAGACGCTGTTCGCCTGGCGGCGCGACGTCCGCCATTTCCGTACCGATCCGTTGTCTGACGGCGCGATGGACCGGCTGCTGACGGTGGCGCAGCTCGCGCCCTCCGTGGGCAATTCGCAGCCATGGCGGTTCGTGCGCATCGCCTCGCCCGGCCTGCGCGAGGTGCTCGCCGCCCATGTTGACGCCGCCAGTGCGAAGGCCGCCGAACGCTATGATGCGGAGCGCGCCGCCGCCTATCGCGCGCTGAAGCTCCACGGCCTGCGCGAGGCGCCGGAGATCGTCGCGGTGTTCAGCGACGAAGCGCCCGCCGCCGGTCACGGCCTCGGCATCCAGACCATGCCTGAGGCGCTGCGCTATTCGACGGTGATGGCGATCCACACGCTCTGGCTCGCGGCGCGGGCGGAGGGGATCGGGCTCGGCTGGGTGTCGATTCTCGATCCGGGGCCGGTCGCGACGCTGCTCGACGTGCCGGAGCATTGGACGATGGTGGCGCTGCTCTGCATCGGCTACCCGAGCGAGCCCTCCGACACGCCCGAACTCGAACGGCGCGGCTGGCAGAAGCGCGAGAGCCGCAGCGAGCGGATTTTCACCCGCTAGAGCGCCGCGCGGACCTGCGCCGCCAACGCGGCCACCGCTTGCGGATAGAATGGCCCGCCGCACACCGTCATCGCCTGCGGGAGGGTGAGCCGATGCCCCGGCGCCACCACCCGGTCGAGCAGCGGATGGTGCAGCATCTCGCTGCCCTTGTCGGCAACGACATCGGTGCGCGCCTCGACGATCAGGAAGTCCGGCCGCGCCATCGCCAGCACCTCCAGCGGGAGCTGGGAGAGCGACGGCCGCCCCAGCCGACTCGCGAGGTTCACCAGCCCGGCGCGCCGCATCATCTCGTCGACCAGCGTGCCGGTGCCGGTCAGATAGCCCTGCCGCTGATAATAGGCCGCCACCCGCCCCCGCCCCGGCGGAGGGCCGATCCGCGCGAGGTCCGCGTGCATGGTAGCGATCATCGCCTCGCCTCGCTCCCGATGCCCCACGGCGGCCGCGACCTGCCGGACGGAGGCTTCGATCGAGGCGAGGCTGTCGTCGAAGGGCAGATCGATCATCGGCACGCCGCTCTTCTGGAGCGGGGCCAGCGCGTGACGGGTAACGAAGGGCGCGCCGATGACGAGATCCGGGCGGAGCGTCAGCACCTCCTCGGCGGTACGGTGGGTGAAGGGGAGCATCCGCGCCTTCGCGGCATAATAGGACATGTCGGGATCGCGCGCCCATTCGGTGAGGCCCGCGATCTGCCCGGGATCGGCCAGCGCCAGCAGATACTGATCCGCGCAGAGATTGAGCGACACGATCCGGCGCGGCGCCGCGGCCCGGCCGATGGCAGGCGACAGCGCCAGCAGACCGGCGAACAGCAATAGCAACGGGCGGAACACGGCAGTCGGGCTTCCTCAATCGTGACGCGGGCGCTACGGATGCCGCGAACCGGCCCGCGATACAATCGTCGCGCGGCGCGCTCTGGACGAGGACAGCTTGTGCTGCACATGCCGCCCGCGCGGGGCGCCCCGCCTGCCCTGCTGATCGGCCTGCCGAGCCTCGCCGCGCTGCTCGCGGCGCTGGCGTCGCTGTTCATCGGGCCGGCGGGCATCCCGGTGGCGGACAGCCTCGCCGCGCTCGCCGGCCATGGCGACCCGATCGTCCGCGCCATCCTGTTCGAGCTGCGCCTTCCGCGCGTCGCGCTGGGGCTGCTGGTCGGGGCGATGCTGGGCGCGGGCGGAGCATCGCTGCAAGGCTATCTGCGCAACCCGCTGGCCGAGCCCTCGGTGCTGGGCGCCTCCAACGCGGCGGCTCTCGGGGCGGTGGTCGCGCTCTATTTCGGGCTCGCGCAGGCGCATCCCATGACGCTGCCGCTGCTCGCCATCCTCGCCGCGCTGGTGGCGCTGGCGCCGCTGCTGGGCCTCGCGGGGCGGAGCGAGAGCCCGCTCGGCCTGATCCTCGCCGGCATCGCGGTGGCGACACTCGCGGGTGCGGGGATCAGCCTCGCGCTCAATCTCTCGCCCAATCCCTTCGCGGCCATGGAGATCATGAGCTGGCTGCTCGGATCGCTGGAGGATCGCACGCCCCAGCATGTCTGGCTCGCCGCGCCCTGCATCGCCACCGGCCTCGCGCTGCTGTTGTGGGACGGCCGCGCGCTCGACGCGCTGACGCTGGGCGAGGACAGCGCCCGCACCCTCGGCATCGATCTCGGGCGCGTCAGGGTGCGGATGCTGATCGGCCTCGCGGTGGGCGTCGGCGGCGCGGTGGCGGTGTCGGGGGCGATCGGCTTCGTCGGGCTGATCGTGCCGCATCTGGTCCGTCCTTTCACCGACCGGCGACCGTCGTCGGTATTGATCCCTTCCACCATCGCGGGGGCCGCTCTGCTCACTGCCGCCGACGTCGCGGTGCGGCTGATCCCGACCAACGCGCCCCTGAAGCTCGGCGTCGTCACCGCTTTCCTCGGCGTGCCGGTGTTCGTCTTCCACCTGCTGAGGGAGCGCCGCCTGTGGTGACGATCCGCATCGAGGCGCTGGACGTCGCGCTGGGCGACCGCCGCGTGCTGACCGGCATCGACGCCGGCATGGAGGGCGGCGGCCTGATCGGCGTGATCGGCCCCAACGGCGCCGGCAAGTCGACGCTGGCGCGCGCGATGCTGGGGTTGCTCAAGCCACTCTCCGGCCGTGTGCTGCTCGACGGCGCGGAGGTAGGCACGCTCCGCCCCGCCGACCGGGCGCGGGCCATTGCCTATCTGCCGCAAGGCCAGACGTTGCACTGGCCGCTGTCGGTCGAGCGTCTGGTGGCGCTGGGGCGGATGCCGCATCTCGCGCCCTTCTCGCGCCTCTCCGCCGCTGACACCGCCGCGATCGAGGCCGCGATGGTCGCGACCGGCACGCTCGACCTCCGCGCCCGCGACGCGACCGAACTCTCCGGCGGCGAGCGCGCCCGCGTGATGCTGGCGCGGGCGCTGGCGGTGGAGGCGCAAGCCCTCATCGCCGACGAACCGCTCGCCTCGCTCGACCCCAGCCACCAGATGGAGATGATGGAGCTGCTCGCCGAGCGCGCGCGGGCGGGGATGCTGGTGGTGGTCGTGCTGCACGATCTCACCATGGCGGCGCGCTTCTGCGACCGGCTGCTGCTGCTCTCCCAAGGATTGCTGGTGGCGGATGGGCCGCCGGAAGCGGTGCTCACCGATGCGGCGCTGGCGGAGGTCTATGGCATCACCGCATGGCGAGGCGCGGCGGACGGCACGCCGCTGCTGGTCCCGCTCGGTCGCAGTTGACGCCCGCCCCGGCCCGAGCCTATCGCGGCGCTGCGACAGGTTCCCCGGCGACGGGGATCAAAAGGGAACGGGGTTCAAGGCCCCGGCTGCCCCTGCAACTGTAAGCGGCGAGCCATCGCGTCACAGGCCATTGAAGCTCCCGGCTTCGAGAAGGCGGCGCGAACGAGGCAATGACCCGCGAGCCAGGAGACCTGCCCGTCGCGGTCGTCCTTCGTCCGGCCAGGGTGCGCCGAACGGACGGGGTGAAAGCCCGCGTGACGACGCCGTGGATCGTGCCGCCCGTTCAGGGAGGCCGGTCGGTCGTCCAAGGGGTTCGCCATGGCCAAAGCCGTACTACTCACTCTCGCCACGCTCTCGTCCGGCACACTCGCGCAGGTCGCGCCGACGCCGGATGCCGCCTCCGATCCGGGCGCGCCTTCGATCACCGTCACCGCCACGCGCGTGCCGACTCCGATCGATCAGGTCGCATCGTCCGTCACCGTGCTCGACAAGGCGGCGATCGACGCCACGCAGGATATCGGCATCTCCGAACTGCTGCTCCGCACGCCGGGCATCAGCATCTCGCGCAATGGCGGCTACGGCACCGACACGACGCTCCGCCTGCGCGGCGCCGAGGGCGACCAGACCGTCATCGTGCTCGACGGCGTGAAGCTCACCGACCCGGCCTCGCCCGACGGCGCCTTCAACCTCGGCAATCTACTGACCGGCGATGCCCAGCGCGTCGAGATCCTGCGCGGGCCGCAATCGACCTTGTGGGGCAGCCAGGCGATCGGCGGCGTGGTCAACATCGTGACGGCGCTCCCCACCAGGCCGCTCGAAGGCAGCTTCGACATCGAGGGCGGCTCGCGCGATACGGTCGACGCCCGCGCCGGCGTCGGCGGCAAGGACGGCCGGGTGACGTGGCGACTGGCCGGCGAGGCCTTCACCACCGACGGCATCTCCGCGCTCGACACCCGCTTCGGCGGCCAGGAGCGCGACGGCTACACCAACCGCACCGCGACGGGCCGCGTCGAGATCGCACTGACCGACGACATCAGCGCCGACCTGCGCGGCTATTATGCGCGCGGCCGCACCGACCTGGACGGCTTCGACCCCGTCACCTTCGCGCCCGTCGATACCGCCGAATATGAGACCAACCGCCAGTTGCTCGGCTATGCGGGCCTGAACGCGGATCTGTTCGGCGGCCGCCTGCGCAACCGCATCGGCTACAGCTATACTGATACGAAGCGTAACAATTTCGATCCCTCGCAGACGACCGGCGCGCAGACGACCTTCCATGCGACCGGTAGCACGCAGCGCATCGATTATCAGGGCACGCTCGCGATCATCGAGGGCTGGAACGCGGTGTTCGGCGTCGAGCATGAGCATTCCCGCTTCCGCTCGATCTCGCCGCAGTTCCAGATCGATCCGGATCAGGGCTCGGCCTCGCTCACCGACGAATATGTGCAGGTGAACGGCGAGCTGGTGCAGGGCCTGACGCTCACCGGCGGCGTGCGGCACGATCATTACACGAGCTATGGCGGGCGCTTCCTCTTCTCGGGCGGTGCCGCGTGGAAGCTCCCGACCGGCACGATCCTGCGCGCGAGCTATGGCGAGGGCTTCAAGGCGCCGTCGCTCTACCAGCTCTATTCGCAATATGGGAACCCGACGCTCAAGCCCGCCAAGTCGACCGGCTGGGAAGCAGGCGTCGAGCAGCATCTCTGGGCGGAACGCATCACGCTAAGCGCCGCCTATTTCGAGCGCCGCACCCGCCAGCAGATCATCTTCAACAGCTGCGACTTCGTCTCGGCCGATCCGCTCTGCCTGACGCCGGGCACGGGCGTGCCGCGCTTCGGCTATTATCTCAACCTCGCCCGCGCGGTGGCGCATGGCGTGGAACTGACCGGATCGGTCAAGGCAACCGACCGCCTCACCCTCGACGGCAATTATAGCTGGACCATGGCCGAGGACCGCTCGCCCGGCGCCACGCATGGCAACTGGCTCCCCCGCCGCCCGCGCGAGGAGGCGAACGGATCGGTGAGCTATCGCTGGCCGCTCGACATCAGCACGACGGTGGCGGTGCGCTGGGCCGGGCACAGCTTCGACGATACAGCCAACCTCACCCGCCTCGCCGGCTATACGCTGGTGGACCTGCGCGCCGAGGTGCCCGTCGCCGGCCGCTTCACCCTCTTCGCCCGCGCCGAGAACCTGCTCGACAAGCATTACGAGACCGCCTTCCAGTTCGGTTCGCTCGGCCGCAGCGTCTATGGCGGCGTGCGGGCGCGGCTGTGACGCTGCTCCGTCCGGCCCCGAGCGGCCCCAGCGTCGTCGCCTGCTCCACCTGCCGCCACTCGGCCGAGGCGCAGACCGACGAGAGCGGACAGCGCGGCGGCGCCCGGCTTGCGGAAGCGCTGCGCGAGGTGCAGGCCGCCGATCCGCGCTATGCCGGGATCGCGATCGAGGAGATGGCCTGCCTCTTCGCCTGCGCCCAGCATTGCACCGTGCATCTGCGCGCGCCGGGCAAAGTGGGCTATGTCCTTGGCCGCTTCCGTCCCGATGCGGAGGCCGCACGGTCGATTCTCGACTATGCGCTGGCCCATGCCGCGAGCGAGGAAGGCAGCGTGCCCTACCGTCAATGGCCCGAAGGCGTGAAAGGCCATTTCATCGTCCGCGTCCCACCCGAGGGGTTTGTCGCCCAGTGAACAGTCCCGTGAACGGCTTTGCTTCCATCCCCGCGTTCGAGCTGGCGCTGGCTAGTCTGCCCGAGCATGACCCCGCCGCGCTGGCCGCCGCCCGCGCACGGCAGGCGGAGCTGACCAAGCCGCCAGGCTCGCTCGGCCGGCTGGAGGACATCGCCTGCTTCCTCGCGAGCTGGCAGGGGTGTTCCCGGCCGCATATCGATCACGGGCGAGTGCTGGTGTTCGCGGGCAATCACGGCGTCACCTCGCTCGGTGTCAGCGCCTATCCGGCGGACGTGACGCGGCAGATGGTCGCGAACTTCGAGGCGGGCGGCGCCGCCATCAACGCGCTCGCTCGTGCGGCGGGGCTGCACCTCAAGGTCATCGCGCTCGATCTCGACCGACCGACCGCTGACTTCACCGAAGAACCGGCGATGAGCGTCGCCGAATGCCTCGACGCATTGTCGGCCGGCGCGGCGGCGGTCGAGGATGGGCTCGACCTGATCGTCGTCGGCGAGATGGGCATCGGCAACAGCACCGCCGCCGCCGCGCTCTCCGCCTGCAGCTTCGGCGGGGAGGCGGACGAGTGGGTCGGCCCCGGCACCGGGGTCGATCGCCATGGCCTCGCACGCAAGGCCGCCGTGGTGACCGCCGGCATCGCCACGCATCTGGAGGCCGCGACCAGCGCCTTCGAGATCCTCCGCCGGCTGGGCGGGCGCGAGATCGCGGCGATCGCCGGCGCGGTGATCGCCGCGCGGCACAAGCGCATCCCCGTGGTGCTGGACGGGTTCATCAGCTGCTCGGCCCTCGCCCCGCTCGCGCGCCATCATCCGGCGATCACCGCGCATTGCATCGCGGGTCATCAGTCGGCCGAGCCCGGCCATGCGAGGCTGCTCGCCGAGCTGGGGCTGTCGCCGCTGCTCAGGCTCGACATGCGGCTGGGCGAAGGCAGCGGTGCCGCGGTGGCGGTAAACCTGATCCGCGCGGCGCTGGCCGCACACAACGACATGGCAACCTTCGCCGAGGCCGGAGTCTCGACCAGCGCATGACGCCGCGCCTGCTCCACCTGATGCGCCATGGCGAGCCGGAGGGTGCCGGACGCCTGCTCGGCCGCACCGATGTGGCGGCGACGGCGGCGGGCATCGCCTCCTGCGCCGATCAGGTGGAGGGGCTGGAGGTGGGCGCGGTCGTTTCCTCCAACCTGCAGCGCGCCCGTGCCTGCGCCGGAGCCGCAGAGGCGGTGCTGGGACAGCCGGTGTCGGTCGATCCGCGCTGGCGGGAGCTGGACTTCGGCGAATGGGATGGCCTCGCCCCCACCATGATCGACGCCGACGCGCTCGGCCGCTTCTGGAGCGATCCTGATACCAACCCGCCTCCCGGAGGCGAACGCTGGTCCACCCTCGTCGCGCGCGTGGACGAGGCGCTGGCGGCGCTCCCCGAAGGGCCAGTGCTGGTCATCACGCACGGCGGCGCGATGCGCGCGGCGCTGGCGCTGCTCTGCGGGATGGACCAGCGCGCGACATGGGTCATCGACCTGCCCTATGCGGCGCTGCTGACGCTCCGGGTCTGGCCGAGTGATCCGCCCTCCGCGCAGATCGTGGCACTGCGTCCGTGAAGCGCTTCCTCGTCGCGATCCAGTTCCTCACCCGCCTGCCGACGCCGCGCGTGGAAAGCGACGCCGAGGATTTCGCCGCCTCGATCCGCTGGTTCCCGGCGGTCGGCCTGCTGATCGGCGCGATCGTGGCGGGCGCGGAATGGCTCGGCGCCCACATCGATCCGTGGGTGGGCGCGATGGCCGCGCTGGCGGCGTGGGTGATGGTGACGGGGGCGCTCCACCTCGACGGTCTCTCCGACCTCGCCGACGGATGCGGCGCCGCGCACGGGAATCGTGACCGGCTGCTCGCGGTGATGGCCGATCCGCATGTCGGCAGTTTCGGCGTGGTGGCGATCGGGGTTCAGCTCCTCGCCAAGCTGGTGCTGCTCCATGCGCTCGGGGGGAACTGGCCGGCGCTGACCCTCATCCCCTTCGCGGCGCGGATCGGGCCGCTTGTCTGGGCGCGCTGGCTGCCTCCGCTCCATGCGGGGCTCGGGGCGAAGTTCGCCGGGGCGGTCGGGATGCCGCATCTGATCGCCTGGGGAGCGCTCCTGCTCGCCGTCGCCTGGGTGGCGCCGGGGCTGCTCGCGGCGCTCATGCTGGTGCCACTCTGGGCGCTATGGCTCCGGCGGAAGATCGGCGGGATTTCAGGCGACGGGCACGGCGCCGGGATCGAGCTGATCGAGACCGGGCTGCTCCTCGCCTGCCTCCTCTGAGAGCTTCAGCAACGCATCGATGTCGCAATGCTGCTCCAGCGTCGCGGCGATGGCATCGAGCGCGGCGTCGACCGAGGCGCGATAGTCCGCCCCGTTCCCCTCGCCGCCGATCCGCTTGAGCCACGCCGCCCGCTGAGCCGCCTCCGCGAGCAGGCCATGGACGTAGCTTCCCACGACCAACCCGTCCGCACTAATCGCACCGTCCGCGCGCCCATCGTTGAAGCGTGCGAGCGGCCGTGCCGTATCCGGCCCGGAGGTCTCGCCCATGTGCATCTCATAGCCTGTGAAGCGTGCGTCCAAGGCCTCGCCCTCCACCTGCCGGAGGGTCTTGTCGCCGGCCAGCACCGTCTCGACATTGAGCAGCCCCAGCCCCTCAACCGAACCCGCCGGCCCCTCGATGCCGAGCGGATCGGCGATCCGTCTACCGAGCATCTGATAGCCGCCGCACAGCCCTAGCACCGCACCCCCACGCCGGTTATGCGCGCGGATATCGATGTCCCAACCCTCAGCCCGAAGCGCCGCGAGATCGGCGATCGTCGCCTTGGAGCCCGCCAGCACCACCAGCGCTGCCTCCGCCGGGATCGGCTGGCCGGGAGGCACCATCACCAGTTCGACATCGGGCTCCAGCCGCAGCGGATCGAGATCGTCGAAGTTGGAGATTCGTGGCAGGATCGGGCAGGCGACGAGCAGCTTGCCCGCGCTCCGCCGCGCGCCGCGCTCCAGCACGACCGCATCCTCGCTCGGCAGCCGGACCGCATCGCCGAGCCACGGCACCACCCCGAAACCCCGCCAGCCGGCCAGCCGCTCGATCGCGCGATAGCCATCCTCGAACAGCACCGGATCGCCGCGGAACTTGTTGATGAGGAAGCCCCGGATCATCGCGGCATCCTCCGGGTCGATCACCGCGCGCGTCCCCGCGATGGCCGCGATCACGCCACCCCGGTCGATATCGCCCACCAGCATCACGGGCACGCCTGCCGCCCGCGCGAAGCCCATGTTGGCGATGTCGCCGCCGCGCAGGTTGATCTCGGCGGGCGACCCCGCACCTTCCACCACCACGATATCGCATTCCGCCCGGAGCCGCCGGTAACTCGCTAACACATCGCCCAGCAGCGCTCCTCGCGCCGCGCGGAAATTGCCCGAACCCAGAACCCCACGTACCTTGCCATGGACGATCAACTGCGAGGTACGATCCGCCTGCGGTTTCAGCAGCACGGGGTTCATGTCGGTCGTCGGCTCGACCCGGCAAGCGATGGCCTGCGTCGCCTGCGCGCGGCCGATCTCGCCGCCGTCGGCGGCGACGGCGGCATTGTTCGACATGTTCTGCGGCTTGAACGGCCGGACGCGAAGCCCCCGGTTGGCGAACGCCCGGCACAGCCCCGCCACCAGCACCGACTTGCCGACATCCGACCCCGTGCCCTGCACCATCAGAGCGCCCATGCCACGCCTCCCGCGATCAGCCACAGCAACAGGCAAGCGCGGCGATAGAGGCCGAGCGCCTGGGTGATATCGGCGGCGGTGGCCTCGCTCCGCCCCTCGCCGATCCAAGGCTTCACGTGCGTCACGCCGTCATAGGCGACGGGCCCCGCCAGCCGGATGCCGAGCACGCCCGCCATGGCCGCCTCGGGCCAGCCGGCGTTGGGCGAGGCGTGGCGGCGGCAGTCCCGCCACATCGTCCCGAAACCCCGCGCCGCGCCGAGGCAGATCAGCAACCCCGCGATCCGCGCCGGTATCCAGTTCGCCACATCGTCCGCCCGCGCCGCCGCCCAGCCGAAGGCGCGCCAGCGCGGCTCGCGATGGCCGATCAGGCTGTCGGCGGTGTTGAGCGCCTTGTACGCCCAGATCCCCGGCAACCCACCAATGAGCAGCCAGAAGAGCGGCGCGGCCACACCATCGCAGAAGCTCTCGGCGAGGCTCTCGATCGCGGCGCGGGCAATGCCGGCGGGGCCGAGGCTTGCCGTATTCCGCCCGACGATCCGCGAGACGGCCAGCCGCGCGCCCGCGACATCACCCTTCCCCAAGGCGCGGGCGACGGGCGCGACATGATCGCTGAGGCTCCGCTGGGCCAGCCCCGGCACCGCGAGCAACGCGAGCGCCGGCCATGCCCAGCGGCCGCACAAGGCCCGCACCTCGCGTTCGATCAGCCACGCCCCGCCGCCGACCAGGCCGAGCAGCAGCAGGACCAGCACGATGCCCGCAACACGCCGTGCCGCTTCCGGCCAGCCGGGCTTGTTCCAGTGCCTCTCGGCCGCATCGATCACCCGCGCGAACAGCCCGACCGGGTGGCCGATCCGCCGGTAGAGCGCATCCGGCCAGCCGACGACCGCCTCGATCGCCAGCGCTGCGAGGGCCACGGGCTCAGCCATGCGCCAGCGCCCCGTCGAGCCGCGCGAGCGCCTCCTCGCTCCCCGGCAGGCCGATGCGGAGCCAATCGGGCGCATAATCGAACGGCCGGGTCAGGATGCCCTGCCGCGCCAGCCGCTCGAACAGCGCGCCCGCATCCGGCGTCCGCACGAGCCGGAACAGCGGACATGCCCCCTGAGGGTCCAGCCCATGGCGGCGCAGCACCGTGTCGAGCCGCTCGCACCGCCGTGGCAGGCGGTCACGCATATCGGCCAGCCACGCTTCGTCACGATAAGCCGCCGTCCCGATGGCGATGGCCGCCGCCGACACCGGCCAGCTCCCCAGCCGCCGCCGCACGGCCGCCAGCCACTCCGGCGCGGCCACCATGAAGCCAAGCCGCACGCCGGCAAGCCCATACATCTTCCCGAAAGAGCGCAGCACGATCGCTCCCTGCGCCCCGCCCGCCTCGGTCAGCGGCAGAAGGCTCGCATCGGGGACGGCATCGGCGAAGGCCTCGTCGACGATCAGCCGCCCTCCCGCCGCCGCCAGCCGGTCGGACAAGGCGGCGAGCGCCAGCGGCGAGTGGAGCCGGCCGTCGGGGTTGGAGGGGTTGGCGAGCAGGATCGTGCCGCCGCGCGCGGCCTCGGCCACCAGATCGGTGGCGGCGACAGGGGCGCTCGCCCCGAACGCCTCCGCGTGGGTGCGATAGCCCGGCGATTGATGTCGCATCGGCTCCGGCAGGCCAAGCACGCCCAGCAGGCGCAGCCCCATCTCGCTCCCCGGCAACGCACAGACCCGCTCCGCCGCCACACCGAAGCAGCGCGCCGCAACGGCCTCCAGCCCGGCCAGCGCTTCCTCGTCGGGCAGGCGCGTCCAGTCGATCGGCCCGGCGCGCTCGACCGGCCATGCGTGCGGATTGATGCCGGTCGAAAGGTCGAGCCACGGCTCCGGCGCATCGGGCCAGCCCGCGCGCGCTGCCGCCAGCCGCCCCCCATGAATGCGCCAACCGTCCAAACCCGCTCCCTTTCCGTCGCCCGTGCCCTGCTCTAATCGCCAAAGCGGGCCGGGCCGCAAGCCCGATGACAAGGATCGGGCATGACGACTTCGACGCTTCTGGTGCTGGGCGGCGCGCGTTCGGGCAAGAGCCGCTTCGCGCAGATGCGTGCGGAGGCCGAGGATGGCGCGCTGGTCTATGTCGCCACGGGGCAGGCCTTCGACACCGAAATGGCCGAGCGGATCGATCGCCACCGGGCCGATCGCGGCCCGCGCTGGCGGACGGTGGAGGCCCCGCTGGCGCTTGCCGAAGCCATCGCCGCCGAAGCGCGGCCGGGGCAGGTCGTGCTGGTCGACTGCCTGACGCTGTGGGCCTCCAATCTGATGCTGGGCGGGCATGACATCGAAGCGGAGACGGAGCGGCTCGCCGGGGCGATCCGCTCCGCGCGGGGGCCGCTGATCCTCGTCTCCAACGAGGTTGGCCTCGGCATCGTGCCGGAGAACGCGCTGGCACGCCGCTTCCGCGACGTCGCAGGGCGGATCAATCAGGCGGTCGCCGGGGTCGTCGCGGAGGCCGTGTTCGTTGCCGCCGGCCTCCCGCTCCGGCTCAAGGGCTGACGGCATCGCGAGACGACCGGCGGATCGGCCGGGTGAGAGCCGCCGTTCATCGGCGCGGAGGAACGGCTCGGCACCCCTCGTTCCACCGCCTCGAATGGACGCGGATGCATCTTTCGCATTGCTTCCGCCCGCTCCATCCGCATTGTGGGGAACGGGAGGGGAGTTTCTCTCCCGTGCTGGAGTCTGCTTGTCCCGTGTCTGACACGATGCACCGCCGGATTTTTCCCGCAACCCTCGGGATCGCCCTCCTGTCCGCGACGTCGGGCCAGACGCAGACCCCGGCGCCACCCCCCACGCCGCTGCTGCCCCCCACGTTCGCGCAGCCGCCGGTCGCCCAGCCGCTGCCCGAGCCACCGGCAGCGCCGCACATCGTCCCGCAGCTCACCGACGCGCAGAAGGACCAGCTCCGCACGATGCTGGACGATGCCAAGGCGAACGGCATCGCCCCGCAGACGGCCGGTGTCGACACCGCGACGGCCAGCGCCGACGATACCGACGCACTGGTTCAGGCGGCGATGGACTATGCCAAGGCGCTCCACAGCGGCCGGCTCGACCCGTCGGACTTCCTGAAGGACTGGGGGTTGCGGCCCGCCGCCTATGATCCGTGGCCGGGCTTCACCACGGCCGTGCAGCAGGATCAGCTCGCCCAGTGGATCGCCGCGCTGCCGCCGCCCTATACCGGCTATGACACCCTGAAGAAGGGCCTCGTGGCCTATCGCAAGATCGACGCGGCCGGCGGCTGGCGCACGCTCGAGTCCGGTCCCGTGCTGACGCTGGGCGCGACCGGCGACCGGGTGGAAGCGCTGCGCAAGCGCCTCGCCGTCGAGGACAAGGATGTCTCGACGCAAGGGCCGGCCCGTTACGACACCGCGATGGTCGAGGCCGTCCGCCGCGCGCAGCGGCGCTACGGGCTGGAGCCCACCGGCACGCTCAATGCGGGGACGACAGCGGCGCTCAATGTGCCCGCGCATGAGCGGGTCCGCCAGATCGTGGCCAATATGGAGCGCTGGCGCTGGCTGCCGCCGGAGCTGCCGACGCACCGTATCCAGGTGAACATCGCCGCCGCCGTGCTCACCGTGTTCGAGGCGGACAGCCCGGTGCTGTCGATGCGGGCCGTCACGGGCCGGCCGGGCGACGAGACGCCGATGCTCCAGTCCGAAGTGCATAGCGTCGTGCTCAATCCGCCATGGAACGTCCCCACCTCGATCGCCACCCGGGAGTTGTGGCCCAAGGAGCGGGCGCATCCGGGCTACTTCAGGAAGCACGACTTCCGCGTGATCTCGACGCCCGACGGCGGCAAGCGCCTCCAGCAGCGCGCCGGCAAGCAGAGCGCGCTCGGCCGGATCAAGTTCGATTTCGACAATCCCTACGGCGTCTATCTCCACGACACGCCGACGCAGGGGACATTCGACCGGTACAGCCGCCTCGCCAGCCATGGCTGCGTGCGGCTGGCGCATCCGCTGGAACTGGCGAAGCTGGTGCTCAAGGATTCGACCGACTGGACGCCGGACGCGATCGACGCGACGCTGGCCAAGGGCGACACGGTGCGCGCCCGCCTTCCCGAGCGGATCGCGGTCTATCTGCTCTACTGGACGGCCTTCGGCAGCGCGGACGGCAAGATGAGCTTCCGCGACGATCCTTATGGTTGGGATTCGGTCCTGGCCAGCCGGATCGAGGCGCGCGCCAATCGCGCGCCGGTGCTGGCCTCCGGCCGATGAAGGGAATGGATATGAGCAAGATCACCCCCCGCGCCGCCCTTCCCCTGCCGCTGGTGGCGCTGGCCGCCGTGACGCTGCTGCTGCCCGGTTGCCACAAGGCTCCGGAGCAGACCCCGCAGAACATGACCATGGAGCTGCCCGAAACGCCGGCGCAACCTCCCGCGGCG
Organism: Sphingomonas sp. PR090111-T3T-6A; assembly: GCF_000383095.1. Classification (GTDB taxonomy): domain Bacteria; phylum Pseudomonadota; class Alphaproteobacteria; order Sphingomonadales; family Sphingomonadaceae; genus Solisphingomonas. Next base: position 182,390 of record NZ_AORL01000010.1, on the reverse strand, counting down.
CCCGCCCCCGCACCGGAGCCCGCATCCCAGCCGAAAGTGGAGAACAAGGTCGTCCTTCCCGCCCCGGCCGATCTTTCGGAAGACGAGCAGATGCGCGAGGATGCCGAAGCCACGGGCATGACGTCGCGCGTGTCGAGTCGCGGCGACAACGCCTCCGCCCCGTCTGCCGGGGGCAATCTGGTCGAGCATTGATTCCTTGACCGGCCGGGTTGCCGTCCCCGGCCGAGGCTTCACACGCCGACGGCGGCCTGGTTCCTGCCGGCGCGCTTGGCCTGATAGAGCGCCTTGTCGGCTGCCTCGAGCAGGCCTGAGTAATTCTCCTGATCCGGGACGGCGCTCGCTCCGCCGACGCTGATCGTCACCCACGGGGCGACCGTCGACGCCGCATGGGGAATGCGCAGCTTCTCGATGAGGGCGGGAAAGCCCTTCGCCAGATGTTCCAGCTCGGCGGCGCCCGTCAGCGGCAGCGCGATGACGAACTCCTCGCCGCCGAAGCGCGCGGCCACGTCGGTGGCGCGCTTGCAGTTCCTGCGCAGCGCGTCGGCGACCGAACGAAGCACCTCGTCCCCCGCCAGATGGCCGTAATGATCGTTATACTGCTTGAAATGGTCGATATCGATCATCAGCAGCGAGATCGGATACTGCCCGCGCAGCGCGGTGCGCCACTGCATCTCCATATAGTCGTTGAAATAGCGGCGGCTGCTCAGCCCCGTCAGCCCGTCGACATTGGTGAGCCGCTGGAGCTGGAGGTTGGTCTCCAGCAACTCCCGCTGGCTCTTGCGGAGCGCGCGATAGGCCTCGTCGCGCTGGATCTGCATCTGATAGGCGTGCGAGTGATAGCGGATGCGCGCGACCAGCTCGATCGTGTCGGGCAGCTTCACCAGATAGTCGTTGGCGCCGATGCGGAAGGCATCGCGCTTCACGGTCGCCTCCTCCTTGGTGGAGAGCACGATCACCGGGATGTTCGCCGTCACCGGGTCGCCGCGATATTCGCGCACGAGATCGAGCCCGTTGACCGACGGCATCACCAGATCCTGGAGGATCACCGTCGGGCGCACCTTCTTCGCCACCGACAAGGCGTCGAGCGGATCGGAGCAATAGTGGAACTCAATGCCGGGCTGATCGATGAGCGCGCGGCGGATCGCCTCGCCCACCACGATCTGGTCGTCGACGAGCAGCACCATGATGGGCTGCTCCCTTGATAGCGAGCCGAGCACCGACCGCGCCTCGGCGTCGGTCAATACGTCCATCGGCTTCCTCCTTTTCGATGGCCCTGCGCGAAGATGCCGGCGAGCGCCGCCGGGATTCCGTCCAGCGGCAGAATCTCGACGGCGGCGGCCAGCGCCGCGGCCGCCTTTGGCATTCCGTAGACCGCGCTCGTCGCGCGGTCCTGCGCGATAGTATGATGCCCGGCATCGCGCAAAGCCTTTAGGCCGCGCGCACCGTCCGATCCCATGCCCGTCAGCAGCACGCCCACGATCTCGCCGGACCAGTGGGCGCACAGGCTGTCGAAGAACACGTCGATCGAAGGGCGATAGATCGCCTCCGCAGGCTGCTGCGTATAGCCGAGCCGCCCGCCGGCCTTCGCCACCATGTGATCGCTCGTGCCCGCCAGCAGCGCCGTGCCGGCCTGCGGAACCGCCCCCTCGGTCGCGATGCGGACGGGGACGGCGCTGTGCATGCCGAGCCAGCCCGCCATGCCGGCGGCGAAGCGCTCGTCGATATGCTGGACGATGGCGATGGCGGCCGGAAAGTCGCCGGGCAGCTTCTCGAGGATCGTCGCCAGCGCCGCCGGCCCGCCGGCCGAGGCGCCGATGGCGATCAGCGGCGCGCCCGAGCGGCGGCGCGGCGCGTTCTGGCTGGCGCCCGCCGGCCGGGCTCCGCCCGCAAGCCCGTTGAGCGCGCGGATTTTGGTCAGCAGCAACCGCGCCGCCAGCTGCGGGTCGGCCGAGCCGAGCGCCGGCGTGTCGATCGCATCGAGCGCGCCATGCCCCATGGCGGCAAACACGCGCGCGGCCTGATCCTCCACGCTGGAGGTGACGATCAGGATCGGGCACGGCGTCTCGGCCATGATCCGGCGGGTGGCCTCCACACCGTCCATCTCGGGCATGATGAGGTCCATCAGCACCAGATCAGGCCGGTCGGCGGCGCACATCCGCACGGCTTCCACCCCGTTGGCGGCCGTCCAGACGACGCGATGCTCGGGCGCGGTCGCCACGATGCGCCGGAGCGCCTCCGTCGCCGTCACCATGTCGTTGACGATGGCGATCCTCATGCCGTCGCCGCGCCGATGAGATCGGCGACCGCTTGGACCAGCCCGTCGCTGTGGAAGCTGCCCTTGGTGAGATAATGGTCGGCCCCCGCGTCGAGCCCGCGCCGCCGGTCCTCCTCGCGGTCCTTGTAGGAGAGGATCATCACCGGCAGCGAGCCGAGCTTCGCGTGCTGGCGGATCAGGCCGACCAGCGCGATGCCGTCCATGCGCGGCATGTCGATATCGGTGATGACCAGATCGAAGCCGCCGGTGCGCACGACGTTCCAGCCGTCCATGCCATCGACCGCGACCTCCACCTCATAGCCCTGCTGCTCCAGCACCTTCCGCTGAAGCTCGCGCACCGTGAAGCTGTCGTCGACGATCAGGATGCGGCGCCGATGCCCGGCGGCCGAGGGGCCGGCATCGCGCTCGACGCCCTTCAGCCGGTCGGCGGCGGCCAGCTTCTCCATCGAGCGGACCATGTCCTCGACATCGACGATCAGCAGCGGGGAGCCATCCTCCATCAGCGCGCCGGCAGCGATGTCCTTCACCTTGCCGAGGCGCGGATCGAGCGGCTGCACCACCAGCTCGCGCCCGCCGAGGAAGCGGTCGACGACGAGGCCGTACACCGACGGGCCCGCGCCCAGCATCACGACCGAAAGCTCGTCCGCCGTCGCCGGAGGCGGCCCGCAATCCAGCACCTGATGCGCGGAGACGAGGCCGATCTGCCGGTCGTCGAGGCTGAAATATTCCCGCCCGCCGAGCGTCGAGATATCCGCCCGCGCCACCTTCAGCGTCCTGAGGATGCGCGCGAAGGGGAAGGCGTAAGGCTCGCCGCCGATCTCGACGAGCAGTGCGCGCGTCACCGAAAGGGTGAGCGGCAGTTGCAACTGGAAGCGCGTCCCCCCGCCGATCTCGGACGAGACGCGCACCCGCCCGCCGACCTGCCGGATCATGTCCTGCACCGCATCCAGCCCGACGCCGCGCCCCGAAATCTCGCTGACGCTTTCCTTCATCGAGAAGCCGGGCAGGAAGAGGAACTCGAACAGCTCCGCCTCGCCGAGCTTCCCCGCGACATCGACGGGCGCGAGCCCCCGCGCCAGCACTACCTGCCGGATCTGCTCGGGATCGACGCCGTGGCCGTCGTCCGACAGCACGACCTGAAGCGTGCCCGCGCTGTGATAGGCCTCCAGCCGGATGCGCCCTTCCTCGGGCTTGCCGAGCCGCCGCCGCTCCTCGGGGCTCTCGATGCCATGGTCCACGGCGTTGCGCAGCAGATGGCCGAGCGGAGCGTCGAGCCGTTCGAGGATGTCGCGATCGACCTGCGTCGCCTCGCCCTCGATCTCCAGCCGCACCTCCTTGCCGAGGCTGTGCGCCACATCGCGGACCATGCGCGGCAGCGCCTGCACGCCGTCGGCGAAGGGCCGCATCCGCACCTTGAGCGCCTGATCGTAGAGCCGGTGCGCCAGCGCGCCCGACTGCTGATCCCAGCCCTCCACCTCCGCGATCCGGTCGGCGAGCGCATGGCGGCAGGCGCCCATGCGGTTCTGCGCGTTGGTGAGCGCCATCGCCACCGCATCGGTCATCGCCTCGCGGGGCAAGGCATCGCGCAGCGCTTCGAGGGCCTTGGCGGCCTCGTGCTGGAGCCGCTTCAACTGATGGAGCGCCTGCCCGAACGGCTTGAGGCGGCGGGATTCGACCAGCGCCTCGCCGGAGAGATCGAGCAACTGGTTAAGGCTGTCGACGCTCACCCGCAGCGCCCGGTCGGCGGCCTCGGCGATGCGGGCAGGCGCAGGCGGCGGCTCGGGCGGGCGGACCGGCTGCGCGACGGGCGTCCGTTCGAGGCCGCCTTCCAGCTCCGTCACGAACGCCTCGGCGCGGACCTGCCAGATGCCGCCGGTATCCTCCTCCAATGCGATCGCCTTGAGCAGGTCGACACCCTGCAACAGCTTGTCGATGTGCGATCGTTCGAGCACCAGCCGCCCTGCCTGCGCGGCGACGAACAGCTCCTCCATCGCGTGCGCCAGCGTGACGGCCGCCGCCATGTCGACGATCCGCGCGGCGCCCTTCAACGAGTGGGCGGCGCGCATGCAGGCTTCGAGCTGGTCTGCCTGGGCCGGGTCTTGCTCCAGCGCGAGAAGCCCGGCGACGAGCACCTGCGCCTGATTGTCTAGCTCCACGCCGAACAGATCGCGCATCGAGAACTGGCTGAGATCGGTCATGCGAGGCTCTGCTCCACCGCCTCGGCCAGCCGGTCGCCGTCGATCAGCGCCGCCATCCCCTGCGCGACCCTGAGCAGGCCCACCATATAGGCAGCCTGCGACTTGCGGACCGTCACGGGCGTCGGCAGCACCTCGCCTTCGTGGAAGCGGCAATGGTGCTGCACCTCGTCGACCGGCACGACGACCCGTCCGCCCGCGCAGCGCATCACGATCATCCGCCGCCGGTCATCTCCCGCGGCCTCATCGGCGATCCCCAGCACATGCGCGAGCGACACGCAGAGGAGGAGCTGCCCGCGCACATTCGCCATGCCGAGCAACGCGGGGCTCCGCCGGTGTGGCAGCGAGTGGATGGGGCGATGCCCGGTCACCTGATCGAGCAGCAGGATCGGCAGCGCGAACCATTCCTTGCCGATCCGCGCGAGAATGGCGGAGCGCGTCTTGCGCTGCTCGGCCGGAGCCTCGGCGGCGAAGTCGCGCTTCCAGTCATCGTCGATCGCCCCGCGCTGGTCGCGGTCGAGCAGGGTCGCGGCGGTGGCGGCATAGGCCGGGCAGTTGCGGCAATGGGCGTGGCGGGCAAGTTCGGGGCAGCTCTTGTCGCCGCGCACGCCGATGCTGTTCCAGCAGTCGTGGACCTCGCGTCCGGCAAGGAGCGCCTGATCCATTTAGCGGCCCTCGCTTTGTTGCAGCCGGGCCGTACGCGCGTTCAGCCGGCGCGCGCCCGCCACATCGCCGCGCCGCTCAAGCAGCAGCGCCAGATGATCCAGCGCCTCATGATGAAGCGGGTCGAGATAGAGAACCTTGCGATAACAATCCGCCGCGCGCGCCTGCTGGCCCGCCGCATCGCTGATGACGCCGAGCAGGTAGAGCGCGTCCGCCGAAGGACCATGCCAGCCGAGATAGGCCTCGCACGCGCTCGCCGCCTCGGCGAGACGCCCCTGATCGGCGAGACGCTGGATTTCAGGCAGCTCCGCCACTGTCCGGCGGGGCATCGCCGCCGCGCGCGCCACGGCCGCTCTCGGACGAACCGCGACCGGAGCCGGACGCGGACGCGGCATGGGCGCGCGCGGTCGTGCCGTTCCGGTGCCTGCCTTGCGGAACGCGAAGGCGAGCGGGATGCGGGTGGATTCGAATCCCTTGTCGAGAAGGATGCCCGATTCCGAATGGCCGACGAAGAACATGCCGTCCGCCGCCAGCATCCGCCTGAGCGTCGCCACCGCGCGCGCCTGATCGGCGGCGTCGAAATAAATCAGCAGGTTGCGGCAGAAGACCACGTCATATTCCGCGCCCTGCCCGAACATCGGATCCATCAGGTTGCCCGCCGCGAAATGGACGCCCTCGCGCACCCTGGCGGACAGACGATGCGCGTTGCCCACCGGCTCGAAGAAGCGATCGCGGAACGCCAGATCGCCGCCCCGGAACGAGTTGCGGCCATAGACGCCCTCGCGGGCCTGACCGAGCACCTTCTCGCTGATGTCGAAGGCATCGATGCGGAAGCGCCCGGCCGGGAAGCCCGCGTCGAGCAGCGCCATCGCCATCGTATAGGGCTCCTCCCCCGTCGAGCAGGGCAGGCTGAGCAGCCTGAGCACGCCCTCGGGATGCGCAGGAAGCCATTGCTCGACCGCGAAGCGCGCCATCGCCGCGAAGGCCTGCCTGTCACGGAAGAACCAGGTCTCGGGAACCGCCACCGCCTCGACAAGCTGCTGAAGCTCGGCCCGTGACGCGGTGGCAAGCGCGTAATAGGCATCGTCGGACGCGATCCCGCACGCCCGTTGCCGCGCCTGTACCGCCCGCTCGATCGCGGAGATGCCGACGGACTCGCTGTCGAGCCCCATCGCCTGCTTGAGCAGCGTCTGGAAGCGGACGAGCGTCATCCCACCGCCATCGCATCGAACAGGGCGAAGCGCAGATGTTCCGGCACCAGCGCGTCCACGTCGGCCCGCTCGACCAGTCCGCGCGGCCCCGTCGCGAAGGGCGCGAACGCCTCGGGCTCGCAGCGCAGGATGTCGGTGGCGTTCTCGACGATCAGGCCGAGCGGCCGTTCGGCCCCCTCCCGATCGGCGACGCGCGTGACGATGATCCGGGTGCTCATCCGGTCACACGCCGGCTCGCCCCGCTCCAGCACGCAGAGATCGACCACCGGCATGAACACGCCGCGATAGCGCAGCGAGCCCGCCATTCCCGGCGGAGCGCCACGCACGGCGCGTAGTTCCGTCATCGGCAGTATCTCCGCCACCTGCGAGGCCGCCAGCGCATAGCCTGCCTCGCCGATCTGGAAGAGAACGAACAGCATCGCCGCTCAGCCTGTCGCGAGGCGGAAGCGCGAGATGCTGCCGTGCAGATTGCCCGACACCTGGCTCAGATCGTCGATCGCCGAGCTGGACTGGCGGAGCGATTCCACCGTCTGCTGGGTCGCCTCGCTCAATTGCTGGAGCGCTTCGCTGATCTGCTCGGCACCGGTAGCCTGCGCCTCCATGCCGTCGTTCACCGTCTCGAAGCGTGGCGCCAGCGTCTGGACATGCTGGATCACGTCGGAGAGCTTGCCGCCAATCTCATGCACATCGTGCATCCCGCGGCGAACCTCCTCGGCGAACTTGTCCATCCCCATCACGCCGGCGGAGACGGCCGCCTGAATCTCGGTCACCATCTGCTCGATGTCGTAGGTGGCGACCGCCGTCTGGTCCGCGAGGCGGCGGATCTCGGACGAGACGACCGCGAAGCCACGGCCATATTCGCCGGCCTTCTCCGCCTCGATCGCGGCGTTGAGCGACAGGAGATTGGTCTGGTCCGCCACCTTGGTGATGGTGGTGACGACCTGGTTAATGCCGCCCGCCTTCTCGTTGAGCACGGCGAGCTTGGCGTTGATCGAGGCAGCGGCGTCCATGATCTGCGCCATCGTGCCTTCCATGTGGGAAAGCTCGGCCTGACCGCTACTGGCGAGGTCGGCGGCGCGCTCAGCCACCGACGTCACCTCGTTCATGGTGCGCGCCAGTTCCTTGGAGGTCGCGGAAATCTCGCGGCTGGTGGCGCCGATCTCGGTGGTGGTGGCGGCGACTTCGGTGGCCGTCGCCTGCTGCTGCTTGGCGGTGGCTGCGATCTCGGTCATCGAGGTGCTGACGCGGATGCCGGACTTCTGCACCTGCCCCACCAGCTCCATCATGTCGTCGGCCATGCGGTTGAAGCCGTCGGCCAGATCGCCGAACTCGTCGTGCCGCTCGATCGGCATACGCTGGGTGAAATCGCCCTTGCGCATCGCGTCCATGATCGGGGCGAGGCGGCGGAGCGGCACCATGATGGCGCGCATCAGCAGCGTTCCGCTCACCAGCGCGATCAGCAACACGATCAGCACGCAGGCGATCAGCGCGGCGCCCAGCCGCGCGAGATCGTGGTTCACCCGCTCGGCGGCGGCATAGCCGAAGCGGCTGTCGCTGGCGGTGAAGGTGCGCGCCTCGGCGAGCACGTTGGCGAAGGCCGCGTCGAGCCCGCCGCTGCCCCCGTCCCGCGCCCGGACATAATCGTCGAAGCGCAGCTTGAGCTGGTCGAAATGCTGGCGCTCATCGGCGGAATTGACCGTCGCCTCGAAGCGGCCGAGCGTGTCGCGCAGCGCGTCATGGCTGGCGCGGGCATCGCCGCCCGCCGTATTCCGCGCGCTCAGCATATAGTCGCTGGTCAGCGCGTCCTTGAACGCCTCGTTGGCGACGAGCCCCGGAATGGCATCGCCCTGAACGTGAGCGGCTTCCCGCTCGATGCTGCTGAGGCGCAACCAGGCGGCGACACCAACCGTCATCATCACGGCGAGGATGAGCCCGAAACTCATCATGATACGGAGGCGGATGGTCAGACTCTTCATACAAACGCGGCTCCAGCCCCGCGACACGGCCGGCTTGCCTTCTGGCACAAGGGCTTCCGGCACCTGATCGATGCGCACTTCGCAAGCGCCCGGATTTTGTAACCATTTATCTCTAACAGAAAGCTAACGATCCCGGCCGGAGGCCCCTGCGCGCGGGCGGATGGCGCGAAGCAAGCCTTGCGGCTAAAGGCACGCCATGCTCCGCCTTACCGAACTCAAGCTCCCCCTCGATCATCCGCCAGAGGCGCTGCGCGCCGCCATCCTGGAGCGGCTGGGCATCGAGCCGGATGCGCTGATCGACTTCACCGTCGCCCGCCGCGCCAACGACGCGCGGCGCAAGTCGGCGATCCTGCTGGTCTATTCGGTCGACGTGACGGTGAAGGACGAGGCCTCGATCCTCGCCCGCTTCACCGGGGACAAGGATGTGAAGCCCACCCCCGACACCGCCTATCGCTTCGTCGCCCGCGCGCCCGAGACGCTGGAAAAGCGCCCGGTGGTGATCGGCGCCGGCCCCTGCGGCCTGTTCGCGGGGCTGATCCTCGCCCAGATGGGTTTCCGCCCGATCATCGTCGATCGCGGCAAGGTGGTGCGCGAGCGGACTAAGGACACCTGGGGCCTGTGGCGCCGCGGCGTGCTCAATCCGGAGAGCAACGTCCAGTTCGGCGAGGGCGGCGCCGGCACCTTCTCCGACGGCAAGCTCTACAGCCAGATCAAGGACCCGCGCTTCCTCGGCCGCAAGGTGCTGGAGGAGTTCGTGAAGGCCGGCGCACCGGAGGAAATCCTCACCGAGGCGCATCCGCATATCGGCACCTTCCGGCTGGTGACGATGGTCGAGAGCATGCGCGAGACGATCCAGAGCCTCGGCGGCGAATATCGCTGGCAGCATCGCGTCGAAGATCTCGACATCGAGACGCGCGCCGACGGCTCGCGCCATCTTCGCGGCCTGCATTTCCAGGACGGCAGCACTCTGGAGGCCGATCATGTCGTGCTGGCCGTCGGCCACAGCGCGCGCGACACGTTCGAGATGCTCCATGAGCGCGGCGTCCATATCGAGGCCAAGCCCTTCTCGATCGGCGTGCGGATCGAGCATCCGCAGAGCTGGATCGACCGGGCCCGCTTCGGCGAATGCGCGGGGCATCCGATCCTGGGCGCGGCGGCTTATGCTCTGTCGCACCATTGCCAGAACGGGCGGACGGTCTACAGCTTCTGCATGTGCCCCGGCGGGCGCGTGGTGGCGGCGACCTCCGAGGAAGGCCGCGTCGTCACCAACGGCATGAGCCAATATTCGCGCGCCGAGTTCAACGCCAATTCGGGCTTCGTCGTCGGCATCGATCCCGAGCGCGACTTCCCCGGCCATCCGCTCGCCGGCATCCATCTCCAGCGCGCGCTGGAGGAGAAGGCGTTCGTGGCAGGCGGCTCCAATTATGCCGCGCCCGGCCAGCGCGTGGGGGATTTCCTCGCCGGCCGGCCATCCACCGGGTTCGGGGCGGTGCAGCCCTCCTACAAGCCCGGCGTGACGCCGACCGACCTTGCCACCGTCCTGCCCGATTTCGTGGTCGAGGCCTTCCGCGAGGCGCTGCCCGTCTTCGGCCGCCAGATCGCGAACTACGACCATCCCGACGCGATGATGACCGGCGTCGAGACGCGCACCTCCTCCCCGCTCCGCATCACGCGCGGCAAGGACATGCAGAGCCTCAACCTCGCAGGCCTCTACCCTGCCGGCGAAGGCGCGGGCTATGCAGGCGGCATCCTCTCGGCAGCGGTGGACGGCATCAAGGTGGCCGAGGCGGTCGCGCTCAGCCTGACGGGGGTCGCCGCCTAACGCGGCAGGCGGAACAGCTCCTTGGGAATATGAGTGATCCGGCAGGCGAGGTCCGCCTCGCCGGACGCCACGATGTAGTGATCGCCGGCATCGACGACGCCGGTCGTGAACACCACGTCGTGGACGTACATCTGATCGTTGATCGGCGCCGTGAGATCGGGCGCCGGATCAAGCAGCGAAACATTCCCGGTATGGAGGATGCGGCTCGGATCGTCGCGATCGAGCAGCGACCAGTAGGTGCGATAGACGCCGACGATCTCGCGCGGCTCGACCCCATGCCACAGGCTGAGCCAGCCCTCATCGGTGAGGATCGGCGGCGCGCCGCCGCCCATGCGCGCCGTCGCCACCGTGCCCGAATGCGGGCGGATGCCGGGCTCGCGGCAGGGTTTCCAGTGCAGCAGGTCAGGTGAGGTGGCGAGGTTGATCGAGGGCCCGGCCTTCCACTCGCTGCCCGGCGGATAGGCGAAATAGAGGCTGCCGAGCGGCCGCGTCTGGGCCCAGTAGCGACCGTCGATCCGGCCCTCGAAGATCAGCATGTCCTTGTTCTGGTGATCGAGCACGATGTCCTCGAACGTCCAGTCCAGTCCATTGGTCGAACTGTAGAGCGTGGTGGAATGGCGCTCGGGGCTGACCGAGCAGCTCGTCATCAGCCAGCGTCCCTCGACATGGCTGATCCGCGCGTCCTCCACACCGTAGCATTGGAAGGGATATTGCGGCGCGACGGCGCGATCATAGTGGATCGCCTCCACCCGCAGCCCGTCGGGATCGAACTCGACCGGCAGCAGCCAGGAGAGCGAGGTCAGCGCCACCACCCGCCATCCGCCGCCGAGGATCGCGAATTTGCGCGGGTCCGCCGTGTCGACCATGTCGAGCGGCCAGGCGTCGAGGATATAGCGCCCCGCCTCCCAGCGGATCGCATGGATATGTCCGTTGCGGATCGGCTCGCGCAGCGCCTCGGCGATCCGCACCATCATCAGCAAATTGCCGTTGGGCAGGCGCGTCAGACCCGGATTGAAGGCGCCGAGCACGTAGGTCTCGGCATCGAAATGCCCCGCCATGGGGGAGCGGGCGAGATCGAGGTCGGCGGGCGCCAGCACCAATCGGTCGACCGGGAAGGAAGGCCGCGGGGCGGCATCCGATTGTCCGGTGACGGCGGTATGCGACATCGCGGCTCTCCTCACGCTCGGCGAACGGGAGACGCAGCGGCAGGCTGCCCGGTTCCGCCTCCGCGCAGCCGATCCGGCAAAAGCCGCGCCGTTTACCGGAGATTAGGGACGGCCAGTCTAGACTCGGGGCTGGAAGGGAAACCATGGCTCCCAAACTCGCCCTCCTAGCGCTGACGCTTTCTGCCGGGGCCGCCGCACCGGCCATGGCGCAGGTCCACACGCTCGATCCGTCGCTGACCGACATCCCGCCCGGCGTGATGCGCACGATCAGTTTCGCGGCCGATGGGCATCCCGTGGTGGTCGACCGCCCTTATGCCGGCCGGCAGGACATCCAGCCCGTTCAGGTGGTGACCGTCCAGACGACCGAGGAAGACGAGGACGGCAACCCGATCCGTACCACGGTCGAGACGCGGCTCGAACCTCTCGCGGCCTTCGCCTACACGCCGCAGGGGCCGCAGATGGCCTATGCGCCCGCACGGGCGGCACAGCCGATCCAGCCCCCGCATGTCGACGGGCCGATGCTCGCCAGCCTCCTGTCTTCCGCGCCCGACGGGGAGGATGCGGCGGATACGGACGCGCAGCCCGTTCTCCAGACGGCACTCGACATTCCCGCCCCCGATTTCGGGCCTGCGGAGGCCGCGCCTGTCGATCTCGCGCAGCATGTGCCGATCCGCGCAGGCGATTTCGACTCCTTCACCTTGCCCGTGCTGCTGCGTTCGGCGCCCATGATCGTGCCGATCCAGGCCGCGCAGGCCGTCCCGGCGCCCGATTACCGTCTCGCCGTGCTGACGCCTGCCACGGCGCAACCGCTCAGCATCCATCGCGATCCGCGCACGGGCCATTTCATCGCCCCGATCCGCATCAACGGCGTCGCGATCCAGGCGATCGTCGATACCGGCGCGCAGGACACCATCCTCTCCGCCCGCGATGCCCGCGCCACCGGTGCCGCCCAGAACATCGTCCGTTCCGAGCCGATGGCGGGCATCGGCGGCTATACGATGCTGAGCGTCGCGCGGCTCCGCTCGATGGAGGTCGCCGGGCAGAATCTCGGCAGCTTCACCGCCGCGATCGGGCAGGAGGGCATTCCCTACACGCTGCTCGGCCAGACCGAAATCAACCGCCTCGGCCGCATCGTCATCGAGAATGGCGTGATGACGATCACGCCCCGCGCCGCCCAGGTCGCCTTCCGCTAACCGCCATCTCCGAAACGCCCCAAAAAAGGGACCCCGCCGGCGGTGGGGCGCCGGCGGGGCTGTGGGATAGGGACAGGAGACCGGCATGGGGGAACAACAGACCGCCGATCTCAAGAGGCCGAACGCGCGCACCCGGTTTCCGGGATCGTCACATTAGCGAATATTTCCGTTCATCAGCGAAGATTGCCGGGGCGCCTTTCGTCAGGCGAGCGCCCCTCGCCCGAAGATGCGCGCCAGGCCCACCAGCAACTCATCGGCGCGGAACGGCTTGGCCAGCCGCGTCACGTTGGCCGGCACGTCTCCGGCGACGCTCGCATAGCCGGTGACGAGCAGCACCGGCGTCTCCGGCCGGCGCTTGCGCATTTCGCGGATCAGATCGGCGCCGGTGCGCTGGGGCATCAGATAATCGGTCACCACGGCATCCATGTCCGGCATCTCGTCGAGGATCGCCAGCGCCTGGTCGACGCTCGCAGCCTCGATCACGTCATGCCCGGCGGCGGTCAGCATCTCTGCCGTCGAGGCACGGACGGCCTGATCGTCGTCCACCACGAGAATGCGTCGCCGCGTCAGTCGGGCGACCTCGGGCCGAGCCTCCTCGCCGACCGGCTCGCCCGTGCCCGCCGGCAACACGATCTTCGCCACCGTGCCGACCCCGAACCGGCTCGCGATATGGAGCATCCCGCCCGATTGCGCCGCGAAGCCGTGGACCATCGAAAGGCCGAGCCCCGTGCCCTTGCCCATCGCCTTGGTGGTGAAGAAAGGGTCGATCGCCTGCCGTGCCGTCGCCTCGTCCATGCCGATGCCGGTATCCGTCACGGCGATGCTGACATAATCCTTCGCCGGCAGATCGAGCGTCTCGGCTTCCGTCGCCCGTTGCGCGCTGATGGTGATCGCGCCGCCATTGGGCATCGCATCGCGCGCGTTGATCGCCAGATTGAGGATCGCGAGTTCGAGCTGCGCGGGATCGACCAGCACCGGCGGCAGGCGATCCGCGATGGACCACTCCAGCCGCACCTGCGCCGTCACCGACTGGCGGATGAGATCGGAGAGCCCCGTCAGCAGCGCCCCCACATCGATGTTGCGCGGAGCCAGCGCCTGCCGCCGGGAAAAGGCGAGCAGCCGGCCGATCAGCGTCCGCGCACGCTCGGCGCTGGCCATCGCCGTCTCGATATAGCGCTGGGCCTTCGGGTCGTCCGGCACGCGCCGGCGCAGCAGATCGAGCCCGCCCATCACCGGCGTCAGCAGATTGTTGAAATCGTGCGCCACGCCGCCCGTCAGCCGGCCCAGCGCTTCCATCCGCTGCCGCTGAAGCTCGCCCCGCTCGCGTGCGCGATAATGGCGCAGCTCCACGATCAGCAGCCGCGCCAGCAGCGCGAAGAGCAGCAGGCTGACGATCGCCGCCCCCGCCAGCAGGGCTATCGCGTGACGCAGCGGCCCCGAATAGTCATGCGCCGGAGCCGAGAGATATACCGCCCAGTCCGTTCCCGCGACCGGCGCCCACATGCCGACCGCCAGCGATCCGTCGAGCCTGCGGAAGCGATAGAGGTTGAGCACGCCCTTGCGCTGCGCGGCGATCACCGCGGGATTGGCGGGCTGGCCCACGCGACGCCAGTCGAAGCCCGCATTGGCGACGATATCACCGCTGCCGTCGATGATTCCCGAGCGCCATCCCGCCGCCAGCGGCTGCGTCTCCAGCAGTTCGTTGAGCGAGCGGGAAGGAACCATCAGGGTCAGCACCCGGACGATCCTGCCATCCCGGACGATCGGCGCGTGGACGGCGAAGGCCTGGCTTCCGTCCGGCTCCGTCACCACGCCCCCGACGATCGGCCGCTTCGTTGCCACCGCGCGAGCCAGGCTGTCGGCATCGCCGGCCTCGGGGTTGGCGGGAACGTCGATCAGGGGACGGCCAGAGGGATCGCTGACCCGGATCGACCGCCATCGCCCGTCCGCCTCGATCGCGCGCGCGACCAGCGCACGCACCGCCTCCTCGTTCCAGGCACCGTCGAAGGCGGTCGACGACGAGAGCGCACGCGCGGCCCGGCGATCAGCATCCAGCTCACGGGCGAGCAGCACGGCGGTGAAGGTGACGCACGCCCGCGCCTGCTGCTCGATCGCGTCCCGCTGGCTTCGGAAAGTGGTGGTGCCGACGATCCCGCCCAGCACGACGACCGGCAGTAGCCCGGTGATGGCGAACAGCGAGATGGAGCGACGCATCGTGTGCAACCTCCTCCAACTCCCTGACCGCGGACCTGAACGCTACTCGCGCGCCGTCCTCACACCCGAAGAGAGGCCGAGCCAGCGCGCCATATCGGCGATCTCGGCATCCAGCGCCTCTCCGGCTTCGGCCGGTGCATGAGGCTCGAAATGGATACGCAGCACCCGAAGTTCCCTGAGCGCCCGATCGGCCTTGAGATCGACACGGCCGACCAGCCGGTCGCCGAGCAGGAAGGGCAGGTCGTAATAGCCGTGCGTGCGCCGCTCGGCGGGTGTGTAGATGCCGATCCGGTAATGGAAATCGAACAGTCTTTCCGTGCGGGACCGCTCCCAGATCAGCGGATCGAACGGCGCGAGAAGCGCGCGGGCCGCGATGCGGCGAGGACGGCGGGCATCGCGGTGGAGGAAAGCCGGGCGGTTCCAGCCCTCGACCGTGACAGGCTGCAATTCCCCCGCCTCGACCAGCTCGGCGATCGCCTGACGGGCTTCCTCGGGCGGCTGGCGGAAATAGTCGCGCAGGTCGGTGGCCGTGGCGACGCCCAGCGCACGGGCGGCATAAGCGATGAGCGCGCGATGGGCGTCCGCCTCATCCGGCGTCGGAAGCGAGAAGATCGCCGACGGGATGACCCGTTCGCTGAGATCATAGACACGCTCGAAGCTGCCGCGCCGCTCGGCGGTGGTGATGTGCCCCGCCCAGAACAGCCATTCGAGCGCGCGCTTGGTGTCGCCCCACTCCCACCAGCCGCTGCGGCCCTTGCTCTCCTCGAAATCGGAGGCCGCCATCGGCCCCTCGGCCCGGATGCGGGCGAGCACGGCCATCGCCTCGGCCCGGCGCTCGGTGGCGAAGGGGCGCAGGCCGCCCCAGCCCGTCTCGCCCCGATCCGCCGCCGCCATGCGCCAGCGCAGCAGCGGATGCAGCGCCAGAGGCAGCAGCGACGCCTCGTGCGCCCAATATTCGAACAGCCTGCGCTCGGACCTGCGCCCCCACGCCGCCCGGTCGATCAGCGCGCGGTCATAGACGCCCAGCCGCGAGAAGGCCGGCAGGTAATGGGCGCGCACCACGACATTGACGCTGTCGATCTGGTGGAGGGCCAGCCGCTCCACGGTGCGGCGCAGATGGCCGGCGCCGGCCTGCTCGGGCCGCGCGGCACCAAAGCCCTGCGCGGCAAGCGCGATGCGCCGCGCGGCCGCTGCCGCCAGCCGCTCACTCAGAGCGTTCGGCCTCGTCCATCGCGCGGATATAGGCTTCGGCCGCAGCGCGCTCGTCCGCGTCCTTGAAGGCGACCGACGGCTCCGGCGCCTCGTCGAGGCCGTGCAGCACCACCCACATGGCGAAGCGGCGGCCGGGCTCCGTCTCCGTGCCGAAGGCGATGCGCAGCCATTGCACGCCGCGATCGATCTGCTCGTCGTCGAGGGAATCGAGATCGGTCGTGCCGAAATAGTGCTGGAGGAGGGCGTCGAGATCCATATGCCTGCGTTGCGCAAGAGCGGCGCAAAATACAAGCCCGCAGGAGGGCTGGTCAGGAGCCGTCTATCGGCTATTCATCGCACCATGATCGAACGCATTGGCCATATCAACATCCGCACACCGATCCTCAAGGAGACGATCCGCTTCTATGAGGAGCTGTTCGATCTGGTGGCGGCCGGCCAGACCATGGGCCATCAGGAGCTGCACGCCTGGCTCTACGGCAAGGATGGGCGTGCGATCATCCACGTCAACACCCCGCCGGACGGCGAGGTGCCCGCCCCGCCGGGCGTACGGGCGCGGTTGGATCACATCGCCTTCGATTGCAGCGATGTCGGGGAGATGGAGCGCCGGCTGAATGCGTTCGGCGTGCCTTACGTGAAGCGCGCCACCCGTGTGGCGGGGCTCACCCAGATCGTGCTCAGCGATCCGAACGGCATCCGGCTCGAACTGGCCTTCGGCGCGGACAAGGCCATGGCCCCGTCCTGACAAGCGAACAGGGAGCGACCCGTGAGGCCGCCCCCCGCATCCGGGATCAGATCACCGAGAGGCGAACGTCCAGGCTGCCCTTCGTCGCGTGCGAATAGGGGCAGACGACATGGGCGGCGGCGACCAGCGCCTCGGCCTCGGCCTTCTCGATGCCCGGAAGGTGGATCGCGAGCGCGACGTCGAGGCCGAAGCCCTGGCCGTCGTCACGCGGGCCGATGCCGACCTGCGCGGTGACCGTCGTGTCCTCCGGGATCTTCACCTTCTTCTGGCCGCCGACGAACTTCAGCGCGCCCAGGAAGCAAGCCGAATAGCCGGCCGCGAAAAGCTGCTCCGGATTGTTGCCCGGGCCGCCCGCGCCGCCCAGTTCCTTCGGCGTGTCCAGCGTCACCTTGAAGGCGCCGTCCGTGGTCGCGGCGCTGCCGGTGCGGCCGCCGGTGGCCGTGGCTTCGGTCTTGTACAGAACGTTCATCGCCTTGCTCCTTCATGGGGCCGATTGCCGGCCAGTGTTTCGCGATAATTGTTATCGCGATATGGAAATTCTTCTAGGCGCGATTCGATTCGATGTCCAGCCATTATTTATCGCGCCAATCTTTATCCCGAAAATTCTCTGCCCTATATAACAGGGCGCCCCGCAGGAGATGCCCCATGTCAGCCATTCCCCCGCTGAGTCTCGACCAGCACCTCTGCTATTCCCTCTATTCAGCCAGCCTCGCGATCGGCCGCGCCTACAAACCGGTGCTCGACGCGATGGGAATCACTTACCCGCAGTATCTCGTCCTGAGTGTGTTGTGGGAGAAGGACAACCTACCCGTCGGTATGATCGCGGATCGCCTTTTGCTCGAATCGAGCACGCTCACGCCGCTGCTCAAGCGGCTGGAAGCGGCGGGCATGGTTCAGCGCACGCGCAATCCCGAGGATGAGCGGCAGGTGCTGATCCAGCTCACCGGACAGGGCCGCGCGCTGCGCGAGCAGTCGGTCTGTCTGGCCCAGACGATGCTGGAGACGTCCGGCCTGTCGATGCAGCAGATCGGTGCGCTCAACGATCAGGTGCGGGCGCTGCGCGACTCGGTTGCCACCGCGCTCAACGAGCGCTGATCAGGAACGCGGCACGGGCAGGCAGTCGAAGCCGCCCGCCGCCGCCGTCGCGCACAGGCGAAGCGCCCCCGCCTTGTCATCCGCTGCACCGACCTGGAGGCGGACGAGCGGGCTGTGCGGCACGTCCTCATAATGGGGATGGTAGGCGGCCAGCGACGGCAGCCGGCCCCGCGCCCGCGTCCACGCTGCTTCGGCCGCCGGCTTGCCGGTGAAGGCGCCGAGCTGGATGCGCCACGACGCGCCGGTATCCACATGCGCCGCCACGACGGCCGCGACAGCCGTTTCCCGAGGCGTCACGATCCGGGCGGCGAGCTGCGTCGGCGGCGGCGCGGTCCGGCGCCCGGCCTGCCACGCGGCCAGATCGCGCCGATAGCTCGCATAGGCGCGGTAATAATCGAGGATCGGCGCTTCGAGCTTGTCGAGCGCCCCCGGCGCGAACTGCGGCAACCCGTTGGCCGGTTGCGCGGCGGCCTGTTCGGACACCTCGGCGGCAGCGCGGCAGAAGCTCACCTGTGCCGGCGGCTGCGCGAAGAAATTATAGAGCCGCGTCATATGCTGATCGAGCGCGCTGCCGCCCGATCGCACCGTTTCGGAGGCATATGCGGTGGCGAAGACGGCCTTTCGCTGGGTGAGCAGCGCATTGTAGCGTGCGACGATCGCCGCTCCGCCCGGCCGGCCGCCACAGCTCAGGGCCGCGACATTGAGCGCGGCGCGGACATGCCACAACGCCTCTTCCGTGCCGATGTGGCTGTTGATCGTCTCGAAGCGCCCGTCGCTGCCCGGTTCGGGCACCGTCTGGCCCGCGGCAGAGCCCGCCGGTGGCTGCGGCTCGGCAGCGGGAGGCGCGGTCGGTTGCGGCGCTTCCGGCTTGCCCCGATGATGATGGGCGCAACCTGCCAGAAGCAGGACTGTCGCCAGCCCCGCGCAGCGCGCCGTTCCCCTTCGCCCCACCGTCATGGCGTCAGGTCATGCCACGCCCGTTCCGGAGTAAAGACTCGCGCGCCGATCCGTGCCTCTTCTGCGGCGGAAAATGCCGGATTCCAGCCGATCGCCCCCAATGACGCCCCATCCTCTTGACACGAACCGGGGACAATAAGATTGGTAGCGCTATCAAGTTGTAACAAGGCGAGAGGATATGACCGGCAAGGCGTTCGTGGCAGCCGAGGCGCTGCCGGAAGACTGGCGCGCGGGCCTGTTTCTGGGGCGTATCGATCTGGGCGAAGGCCCTACCCCCGTGCTCGTGTCGGGCGGCATCGCTTATGACATGACAGCGGTGGCGGCGACGATGTCCGAGCTGGTCGCACTCAAGGCCTTTGATCCCTCCGCCGGCAAGCCGCTCGGCGATCTGGAGACCCTCGGCCTCTCCGCCGCCGTCGACGCGCCGCACCGCCTGCTGAGCCCGATCGACCTTCAGTGCGTGAAGGCCGCCGGCGTCACCTTCGCCGTCTCCGCGTTGGAGCGCGTGATCGAGGAGCGCGCGCGCGGCGACGCGAGCGCGGCCGCCGAGGTCCGCTCGCGCATCGAGACGCGCATCGGCGGCGGCATCCGCACCGTGAAGCCCGGCTCGCCCGAGGCCGCGACTCTCAAGGCGACGCTGATCGAGGAGGGCATGTGGTCCCAGTATCTCGAGGTCGCGATCGGCCCTGACGCGGAGATCTTCACCAAGTCGCCAGTGCTTTCCACCGTCGGCTGGGGGGCGCTGATCGGCGTGCGCTCCGACTCGACCTGGAACAACCCGGAGCCGGAAGTCGTGCTGCTTGCCGACAGCCATGGCACGGCGGTGGGCGCGACGCTCGGCAACGACGTCAATCTGCGCGACTTCGAGGGCCGCTCGGCGCTGCTGCTCAGCAAGGCCAAGGACAACACCGCGTCGTGCGCGATTGGGCCGTTCATCCGCCTGTTCGACGCCAGCTTCTCGATGGACGATGTCCGCACCGCCAAGGTCGATCTCAGGATCGAGGGCGAGGAAGGCTATGTGCTGAACGGCACCAGCACGATGAGCGAGATCAGCCGCGATCCCGAGGACCTCCTCGCGCAGGCGATGAGCGAGCATCATTACCCGGACGGCTACACCCTCTTCCTCGGCACGCTGTTCGCGCCGATCCAGGATCGCGACGAGCCGGGCCGCGGCTTCACCCACAAGCTGGGCGACGTCGTCACCATCTCGACGCCAAAGCTCGGCCGCCTCGTCAACCGCGTGACGACGTCGAAGGCCGCTCCGGCCTGGACACTCGGCATCGCCGGCCTCATGCGCAACCTCGCGGGGCGCGGCCTACTGGCTCGCGCCTGACCCTTTCCCCGAATTCGGAGTTCGCCCCCTTGTTGCAGGCATCCCTCACCGCCTCCCGCGCCGCCATCTACCCCAGCCTCGCCGGCAAGCGCGTGCTCGTCACCGGCGGCGGATCGGGGATCGGCGAAGCCCTGACCGAGGCCTTCGTCCGCCAGGGCGCGCGCGTCGCCTTCGTCGACATCGCCGACGAGGCGTCGCGGGCACTGGTCGAGCGTCTGTCGGAAGGCACCGACCATGCCCCGCTCTACCGGCATTGCGACCTCACCAACATCGACCAGCTCCGCTCGGTCATCAGCGATATCGTCGAGCAGTTCGGCGGCATCGACGTGCTGGTGAACAACGCCGCCAACGACGACCGTCACGCCATCGCGGACGTCACCCCCGAATATTGGGACAACCGCATCGCGGTGAACCTGCGCCACCTGTTCTTCGCGGCGCAGGCCGTCGCGCCGTCGATGAAGCAGGCGGGCCATGGCGTGATCCTGAACTTCGGCTCGATCAGCTGGCACCTCGCGCTGCCCGACATCGTGCTCTACCAGACCGCCAAGGCCGGCATCGAGGGCATGACCCGCGCGATGGCGCGCGACCTCGGCGAGCACGGCATCCGCGTCAACACAATCGTGCCCGGCGGCATCAAGACGCCGCGCCAGGACATGCTGTGGCATGACGACAGCGAGACCGCCCGCATCCTCGCCAACCAGTGCCTCAAGGAGCGCGTGCTGCCGGCCGACGTGGCGGCGCTCACCCTGTTCCTCGCCTCCGACGACGCCCGCATGTGCACCGGCCATGACTATTTCGTGGACGCCGGCTGGCGCTGAGCCGCCTGTCGATCCGTCATGCCGGCCGGGGCTGGCACGGCGGATCGCCTCCTTCGAAGTTGACACGAGCGACGCCGAAATTCGGCGTGGCCTCCCCGCCCGAGCAGCGCTGAGAAAGATCGCGCCACGGCGCGCCCAGCCGCCTTCCGACAGGCGAAATCCTGCATGGGAAGGGCGCCTCCCCCGCCCAAGATGAACGCCAGCCGACCATCGCGTTCAGCAACGCCTCAGTCCGGATGGCGGATCAAGATGGCGTGGACGAGGGTTATCGGGTGCGTCGAAGTCCCCGACCACCGTGGATTGAGGGAGTGTATCATGAAGAAGCTAGCCATTATCGCGAGCACCGCCAGCCTGCTCATCGGCGTGGCCGCCGTGCCCGCCCATGCCCAGAGCGCGGGTCATGTCCTGCGCGGCGCCGGCATCGGTGCTGCGGGCGGCGCCGTCGCGGGCGCGCTGATCCCCGGCATGTCGGTGGGCACCGGCGCGCTGGTCGGCGCGGCGGGCGGCGCGGCCTATAACGGCCTCATCAACAAGGGCCATCACCGCCATTATTACCGGCGCCATTATCGCCGCCACCGCCATTGAGGTGACACGCGCCCCGGAGGATCGACCTTCCGGGGCGCTGCCCATTCCGTTACGCTTCCGGGCCGTGTAGAGGGGAGGCGATGCGCCGGATCGCCATCCTGTTGGGCCTGCTCGCCTGCTCCTGCGGGCAGAAGGCCGCGCATGACGATCTGAGGACCAGGGCGCTGCTCGCCACGGTCGAACGCCACGTCACCACCTGTACGGCCTCCACCGGCCGCCTCGGGCCGCTGGTCGCCCGCAACGAGCGGCGCGCGCTGATGAACGCCGCGATCGACGCCCGCAACCGCTGCTCGGACGCCCGTGCCCAGATCGCCCGCGCGATCGGCAAGGACGCCGTGCTCGACGCCTGCCGCCGCGACGTGGATGCGCAGGAGCGGATCAGCCTCGCCCAGATGGCGGTGCTCGACAATCCGACGCCCGAGGGACGCGCCGCCGTGCTCCAGCGGCTGGACGAGGCCGTCCCGCTCCAGGAGGCCTGCGGTCAGGCGATCGACACGCTGCGCAGCGGCCGGTCCTGAGGGGAAACGGCGCAAAGGCCGCCTCCCCTTCGGCATCTCAATGGTTGTGGCGCGGCGTCTTCGCCGAGATGCCGCGATACTTGACCGCCATCTCCAGCACCGCCCCCTCGCCCATCTGGCCGGTCTTCTCGCGGAAGATCTCCTCCCACGGCGTATGGCTGGCGGGCACCTCGGGCAGGCCCTCGCCCTTGCGGCGGGCGATCTCGGCCTCGTCCACCAGCGCGTTGCAGTAGCCGGTGTTGAGATCGACGCGGACCATGTCGCCGGTGCGCAGCCACGACAGGCCACCGCCCACGGCGCTCTCCGGCGAGGCATTGAGGATCGACGGGCTGTCCGACGTGCCGGACTGACGGCCGTCGCCCAGCGTGGGCAGCCACATGATGCCCTTGCGGATCAGCGCGGCTGGCGGCTGCATGTTCACCACCTCGGCCGAGCCCGGCCAGCCGATCGGCCCCGCGCTGCGCATCACGAGGATGCAATTCTCGTCGATGCCGAGCGCGGGATCGTCGATGCGGTGATGATAATCGTCCGATCCGTCGAACACGACCGCACGGGCCTCGAACACGCCCTCCGCGCCGGGCCGCTCCAGATAACGCTGACGGAACTCGTCCGAGATCACGCTGGTCTTCATGATCGCGAAGTCGAACAGATTGCCCGACAGCGCGAGGAAGCCCGCCTTCTCCTTCAGCGGATCGGCGAAGGGGCGGATCATCTCGCGATCCTTCGTCGCACGGCCGGCAATATTCTCGCCCATCGTGTGGCCGGTGACGGTGAGGCAGCCGGTGTCGAGCTTGCCGGCCTCGGCCAGCTCCCACATCACCGCCGGCACGCCGCCCGCGCGGTGGAAGCGCTCGCCCAGATATTGCCCCGCCGGCTGCATGTTGAGCAGCAGCGGCAGGTCATAACCATATTCGGTCCAGTCCGAGTGATTCAGCTCGACGCCGGCATGGCGCGCCATCGCGGCGATGTGCGGCTGGGCGTTGCTCGATCCGCCGAGCGCGCTGACCGTGCGGATGGCGTTGAGGAAGCTCTCGCGCGTCAGGATGCGCGAGGGGCGCAGATCCTCATAGGCCATCTCGACGATGCGCTTGCCGGTCTCGTACGCGATCTGCCCGCGCTCGCGGTAGGGCGCCGGGATCGCCGCGCAGCCGGTGAGCGAGAGGCCCAGCGCCTCCGCCACGGCGTTCATCGTCGAGGCCGTGCCCATGGTGTTGCAATGGCCCGCCGACGGCGCGCTGTCGCAGGCGCGGTTGAGGAACTCCTCCTCGTCGATCTCGCCCGCCGCGAGCTTGCGGCGCGAGCGCCAGATCACGGTGCCCGAGCCGACCAGCTCGCCCTCATGCCAGCCGTCGAGCATCGGCCCGCCCGACAGCACGATCGCCGGGATATCGACCGTGGAGGCGGCCATCACGCCGGCCGGCGTCGTCTTGTCGCAGCCGGTGGTGAGGACGACGGCGTCGATCGGATAGCCGTAAAGGATCTCGACGAGGCCCATATAAGCGAGATTGCGGTCCAGCGCCGCGGTCGGGCGGCGGCAATTCTCGAAGATCGGGTGGACCGGAAATTCCATGCAGATGCCGCCCGCATCACGGATGCCATCGCGCACACGCTTGGCCAACTCGACATGGATGCGGTTGCAGGGCGAGAGATCGCTGCCGGTCTGCGCGATGCCGATGATCGGCCGGCCGGAGCGCAGCTCGGCGGGCGTGATGCCGTAGTTCATGAAGCGCTCGAGATAGAGCGCGGTCATGTCCGACCGGGCGGGATCGGCGAACCAGTCGCGCGAACGGAAGGGTTTGACGGGTGTGCGATCCAACGGCGCTCTCCTGGCACGGCGCCCTCGCGACGCCTCATGTTAGCGCTAACTCAGCCCGCGGGAACCATCAAGGCCATGCGGGCGGCGAAGAACGCGATTTGCGCTCTTCGCCGCCCGCACTCAAGCCCAGGAAAGGAGGAAAAAGGGGGCGGCCCTTGGTCCCTGGCCGCCCCCAGCGGGGATCAGAAGGTGCCGCGCACGCCGATCAGGAACTGACGGCCCGGCTTATATTCGGTGAAGGTCGCGTTCGGGAACTGGAAGTAGGTCCGCAGCTTCGAATTGGTCAGGTTGACCACGTCGAAGGTGATCTGCGGCGCATTGTGGACGCCCAGCATCTTGTCCAGATCGAAGATCGAGGAGAAATCCCACTGGCGATAATTGTCGGAGAAGAGAGCGGCGTTGGGAATGCCGTTCTGGTTCGCGGTCGACTGCTGCGAGCCCTTCTGGAACGTCTCCGAGATGCGCAGGCTGACGCCGTGATTCTCGTAATAGGCGCTGATGTTGTAGGTGTACTTGGCCACGCCGAGCGCCACCGCAGGCGCCGCACCGGTGCCCTTCTGGTCGACGATCGTGGCGTTGGCGTTGAAGCCGAAGCCCTTGATGCCGAAGCGCTCGGTGATGAAGTCGAGCGGCTGCACCCACTGGAACTCAAGGCCGTTCACCGTCAGCGTGCCGCTGGCGTTGACCTGCTGCTGCACCTGGACGGTCGCATTGTCCGGGCCGCCACGGGCGTTGATCGCATCCTGCTGGGTCGGCGTCAGCGAGCCGTAGGTGATGCCGTAGAGCGCCAGCGCCGAGAAGGGCACGGTGACGATGCCGTTGGTGGTGAAGCCCTTCAGCTGCTTGCGGAAGGCCGCCATGCTGATGAGGCCCTCATGCCCGGTATAATATTCGATACCGAGATCGAGGTTGGTCGAGGTGTAGGGCTTGAGCGCCGGGTTGCCGATCGTCGCCACGTCCGCCGACGGGGTGGAGAAGTTCACGCCCGGAAGCTGCGCGTTCGGATCGGGCCGCGTCATCGTCTTCGAGACCGCGAAGCGGGCCACCGCATGATCGCCCACGTCATAGGCGAAGTTCGCCGCCGGCAGCCACTTGGTATAGCTGCTGTGCGTCGTCACCGTGTTGACGATGTTGGGGTAGAGGCCGCCCTGCGCCGCCGCGATGTCGGCAGCGGCGGTCGGGTTGCGCGGATCGGGCAGCGAGACCTGACCGGCGATCGTCTGATCGGTGTGGACGTAGCGCACGCCGACGTTGAAGCGCAGGTCGCTGTCGGCGATGCGCTGGATGCCGTTCACCTCGATGAAGGCCGCCGGCGACTTCTCGCGGATATAGCCGCCGCTGGCGCCGGTGTTGGCCGAACCCGCCACCGGTTCGGAGGCGTGGAAGGCGTCGTAGTTGGTCGCCTTCTTGAACTTGTCCCAATCGACCGTGACGAAGCCGTCCGGCCCCTTGGTCAGGAAGTTCGCGATCTGGGCCGCCGGAACCAGCGAGCCGCCGTAGGTGACCGGGCCGGTCATGCCCGAGGTGAAGCCCGTGCCATAGCCCGGATAGGTCGGATAGCCGGCGGGCGCGGCGCCCGCGACGTTCAGGCCTTCGCAGGGCGGCTGCGCATTGGGCGAGCCCACGAACACGCTGGGATTGTCGCCGCAGACCGCATTCTGCCACGCCTGGCTGTTGTCGAAGGCGCTGATGCGACGCGAGATATCGTCGTAATTGCCGCCGACGCGGATGTTGAGATGCTCGTCACCCCAGGTCAGGTCGCCGCGAACACCCTTGTTCTTGTTGAGGCGACGCTCGTCCTGGATGTTGACGCGGCCACCGCCGGTCCAGCCGAACTGGGTCGGATCGTTGAGATCGACGTTGCTGGCCATGGTCGGGATGCCGCCATCATTCTTGTAGTCGACCGTCACGCCCGAATTGGCCGGCGTGGTCACCAGCACCGACGGCGATTCGCGGTGGAAGGTGCTGCGCGTGTAGTTGCCCTGGATGTTGAACTTCAGCTTGTCGGTGATCTGCCACTCGGCGCCCGGATTGACACCGTAATAGCGCGTCGTCTCGATGAAGGGGCGGTATTCGAGGAAATATTGCGCATTGGCGAAGGTCGCCGAGGTCACGGTGCAACCCTGGCTGCAATCCGACTTGTCGACCGTCATATCGAGCGGGATCATCGCGCCGTTACGGCCGACCCAGTCCATGTCGATGCGCTGGAGGTCGTTCTTCTTCCAGCCGTACATGCCGTCGACATAGAAATGCAGATCGTCGCTCGGGCGCCACTCGGCGCTCAGCACCGCGTTGATGCGGTTGCGCGTGCCGAACTCGTCGGACGGGCGGCCGAGGCGCGGGATGATGGCGTTGTCGAGCTGCTGGATCGTGAGGCCGGGATTGTGCGCGAGCAGGAAGGCCTGATCGATCGTCGCGCCCGGCGTCAGGCCGTTGCCCGCATTGGACGGCACGGTGCCGGGGATCGTCCAGTTGCCGCCGCCGGTCGAGTTGCAGCCCGTGGTCGCGCCGCACTGCGCGGCCGAAAGGTTCGGGTTGGTCCAGCCGATCGTCTCGAAGCCCGTGACGCGCGACTTGGTGCGGTTGCCAGCGATGCCAGCGAGGATGCCGAAATTGCCGAAGGTGGCGCTGGCGACGGCCGAGCCGCGCTGGCCCCAGCCCGATGCCTCGCTCTGCTTCGTGCCCTGGAAATTGTAGGTGAAGTGCGTGCCCGGATGATCGAACGGCCGCGCGGTGCGGATATCGACGTTACCGGCGGCGCCGCCTTCGAGCAGATCGGCCGTATAGCTCTTGTTGACCGTCAGCTTGGTGAAGAGATCGGTCGGGAAGAAGCTCAGGTCGACCTCGCGGCCGGTGCCCTGCGCGTCGGTGGTGCCCGACGACGCGATCGCGATCGGCGCGCCGTTCAGCGTCACCTCGGTGAAGTTGGAGCCGAGGCCGCGGATCGCGACGTTGGTGCCCTCGCCGGTGATGTCGCGGCTGATCGTGATGCCGGGGATGCGGTTCAAGCTCTCCGCGATGTTCGTATCCGGGAACTTGCCGATGTCTTCCGCGAAGATGGAATCGCTGAAGCCGATGGAGTTGCGCTTGGAGTTGATCGACTGTGCAAGGCTGCTGCGATAGCCGGTGACGATGATATCGCCCGCGCCGGCATCGGTGCCCGATGGATTGGTGGTGGAGGCCTGCTCCTGCGGCGAGCCCAGGGCGGGCTGCGCGGCCGGCGCGGCCTGATCCTGCGCGAAGGCGGGGGCGGTGGCCACGCCCGCCAGCATGGTAGCGCCAAGCAGGGCAATCCGCCGCACAGCGACGCGGGTCGTCGACACATAAGTCATGATAATGTCCCTCTCCTGTTCCCTTTGCGCCTTTTGCAGCGTCTCGTGGGGTGCCATCTGGATGACAGCCTGCGCCACCTTCGTGGTAGCGTTCACATCAGCGAGCTAACGCTGCGTCTTCTTCTCTGTCAACATTTATAATTTGTCGGATATTTCACTCTGTTTCACGCATGATATCGCCTAGTTTCCCGGCCGTATGGGAAAACGCAGGGATTCATAATATTCGAGCGTTTGCGCCGGTGGCGTAACACCGGCGGGCAGTGGCCTTTTGGACACACTCTGGAAGTAAGCGATGCTGGCGTCGCGCCACCACTGCGCCTCGCGCTGCTGGATCGAGAGGAAGACGCTCGTCTCCGCGAAGCGATCCGCATCGACATAGGGCCGGAGCTTCGCCCACTCCGCCCGCATCGTCCCGACATCCGCCACGCCCGCGTCGTAATGCGCGATCAGGTCCGCCCAGAGCGTGCGGCCCGAGGCCATGCGGGTGTCCCACGGCATATGGTGGAACCAGAGCAGCAGCGTCTCGGGCGTGGTCTTCGGATTGGCGAACATTCGCGCCACCGGCGGGGCGTATTGCGCCATCGCATTGCTGCCGGTCGCGGTGCGGTCGAAGCCGATTCCGCTGGCGTCGGCACGGCTGTAGTAGGTCGGGTTCCACTCAGGGCGCGCGAGATCGCTCACCCACGGCGCGGGGCCATAATGGTGGCTGGTCCCCATCTGATGCGCGAGGCCGAGCGGGGTCATGTAGTCGACCGCCGCTTCGCGCGAGCCCATCATCATCTTCACCGCCGGCGCGACGAAGGCGGGGTCGGGCGTGAAGGTCATCCGCGCCCACTCGGCCGCGATCTTCTCGGCCGAGGCATCCGGGTCCCAGGCGAAGCGGCCGAAGGCATACCAGTTCGCCTGATTGAACACCGAGCCCGACCAGTTGCGGTCGCTGCCGATATTGGCGACGCCGGCCATGCCGGTCAGCCTGTAGGGGTCGACCTTGCCTTCGAGGACATGCGCGACCGTCGAGCCCTTGCCGTGCGCATAGGTGTCGCTTTCCAGCGTCTCCTGGAAGAGCGGGCCGAGATAGACGAGGTGGGTCGCGAAGCCGAGATATTCCTTGGTGATCTGGAATTCCATCATCAGCGGCGTCTTCGGCATCGCGCCGAAGAGCGGATGGAAGGGCTCACGCGGCTGGAAGTCGATCGCGCCGTTCTTCACCTGCACGATCACGTTGTCCGCGAACTTACCGTCGATCGGCTTGAAGTCCGAATAGGCCTGCTTGGCGCGATCCTCGGCATTGTTCTCGCTATAAACGAAGGCGCGATACATCACGATGCCGCCATGCGGCTTCACCGCGTCGGCCAGCACATTGGCGCCGTCGGCATGGGTGCGGTGATAGTCCTGCGGGCCGGGCTGGCCTTCGCTGTTCGCCTTGACGAGGAAACCGCCGAAATCGGGGATGGCACGGTAGATCTCGTCGGCCTTGGCCTTCCACCAGGCCTTCACCTCAGGGTCGAGCGGATCGGCCGTCTTGAGGCCGCCGATCTCGATCGGGGCCGAGAAACGCGGCGAGAGATAGACCTTGATCCCATAAGGCCGGAACACGTCCGCCAGCGCCGCCGCCTTGGCGATGAAGGGCGCGGTGAGGCTCGCGGGCTGAGCGTTGACGTTGTTCAGCACCGCGCCGTTGATGCCGATCGAGGCGTTGGCGCGGGCATAGTCGGTGTAGCGCGGCGCCTTCCAGTCGGGCAGCTTCCACCAGTCCCAGATCGATTGCCCGGCATAGCCGCGCTCCACGGTGCGATCGAGATTGTCCCAATGGTCGAGCACGCGCAGTTGCAGCTTGGGCGCGGACTGGATGTCGAGCTTGTCGAGCGGCTGCCCCGCCTCGGCGAGTTCCAGCAGGCGGAAGGCGCCGTAGAGCAGGCCGATATCGCTGTTCGCCGTGACGAGCGTCACCGGCTGGCCGCCGATGGCGATGCTGCGGATCAGGAAGCCTTCCTTGCCGAGCGCGCCCAGCGGCAGCTTCAGCGCCGCCACATCCGGCGATTCATCAGGCGTCGCGAGCAGGATCGCGCCCGCCCCCGCGCCGGTCGCGCGCTCCGGCGCATGGCCCGTCATCCCGCCGAAGCCGCGCCGCAGCTCGTCCACCGCGACGCGCACCGTGTCGGAGGAGCCCGGCGCCACGATCGCGCTGGCGTGCGCGGCCATCGCGGACTGCTCGGCAGCGGGGAGAGGCTTGTAGCGAAGCCACAGCTCGTAGCCGTCCTCGGCATGGGCCGCACCGGACATGCCGGCCAACAGGGCCGCCGCCGCCAGCGGCCGCCAGACGCACGGGAATAATCTCAACGCCGATCCTCCTCATCCTCGGCGGACCGCTTTCGTGGGCGCCCCGTCCGCATCGCTCCCGCCCGGACAGCCCGGCATTGACAAGCTTTGCCGGCTTAGATCATGGTAGCGTTATCAATACAACGGCATCAAGAAGAATGTCGAGCGGGTTCATCCGCACATCGAAAGGGAGAAGGATGCGCTTCAGCGCCATCAGCCGTCTTGCCGCTACTGTTGCGACCGTGGGCCTTCTCGTGCCGTCATCGGTCGTTCATGCCGCGCCGCGCCGCCCCGTGGCCGCCGACAATTCGCTGGCCCATGCTCTCTACAAGGATGCCTCCCAGCCGATCGAGGCGCGTGTCGACGACCTCCTCAAGCGCATGACGCTGGAGGAGAAGGTCGCCCAGATCACCACCGTGTGGGAAGGCAAGAAGGCCTTTTTCGACGCGCACCTCCAGCTCGATCCGACGAAGCTCGGCACGCTCTACCCCAACGGCATGGGCCAGCTCGCCCGCCCGTCCGACGCGGAGGGGCCGGTCAGCCCGCGCGTCGTCCCCGGCCGGGATGCGCGCCAGACGGTCGCGCTCGTCAACGGGCTCCAGCATTGGGCCATGACCCAGACGCGGCTGGGCATCCCGATCCTGTTCCATGAGGAGGGGCTGCACGGCTATGCCGCCGTCGGCGCGACCAGCTTCCCGCAGGCGATCGCTCAGGCTTCGTCCTGGAACCCGGACCTGATCCGCTCGATCGACACGGTGGTGGCGCGCGAGGCTTCGGCGCGGGGCGTCAGCCTCGTCCTCTCGCCGGTGGTGGACGTGGCGCGCGATCCGCGCTGGGGCCGCATCGAGGAAACGTTCGGCGAAGACCCCTATCTGGTCGGCGAACTGGGCGTCGCGGCGGTGGAGGGCCTGCAAGGCCCCGGCCGCGTGCGGCAGGTGACACCGGGCCATGTCTTCGCGACGCTCAAGCATCTGACCGGCCATGGCCAGCCCGAGAGCGGCACCAATGTCGGCCCCGCCCCGATCTCCGAGCGCGAGCTGCGCGAGAATTTCTTCCCGCCCTTCGAAGAGGTGGTGAAGCGCACCGGGATCGAGGCGGTGATGGCCTCGTACAACGAGATCGACGGCGTGCCCTCCCACGCGAACAAGTGGCTGCTGGGCCATGTGCTGCGCGGCGAATGGGGTTTCCGGGGCGCGGTGGTCAGCGACTATTCGGCCATCGACCAGCTCATGAGCATCCACCATATCGCGTCCGATCTCGAAGGCGCGGCCCGCCGTGCGCTCGACGCGGGCGTCGATTCGGATCTGCCCGAGGGCCTCTCCTACGCGACGCTCACCAAACAGGTGCGCGAGGGCAAGGTGAGCGAGGCGCAGGTGGACATCGCGGTGCGTCGGATGCTGGAGCTGAAGTTCCGCGCCGGCCTGTTCGAGCATCCCTATGCCGACGCCAATCATGCCGTCGCCGTCACCAACACGCCGGAGGCCGTCGCCCTCGCGCGCAAGGCCGCGCAAGAGTCGATCGTCCTCCTCAAGAATGACGGGATGCTCCCGCTGGCGCTCCCCGCCGCAGGCGCGGCCAAGCCCACCATCGCGGTGATCGGCCCCAACGCCGCCGTGGCGCGTCTGGGCGGCTATTACGGCCAGCCGCCGCACACCGTCTCGATCCTCGACGGGATCAAGGCGAAGGTCGGCAATCGCGCCAATATCGTCTTCTCACAGGGCGTGAAGATCACCGAGAATGACGACTGGTGGGAGGACAAGGTCACGCTCGCCAGCCCGGCCGAGAATGCCAAGCTGATCCAGCAGGCGGTGGAGGCCGCGAAAGGCGCGGACCGCATCATCCTCTGCCTCGGCGACACCGAGCAGACCAGCCGCGAAGGCTGGGCCGACAACCATCTCGGCGATCGCACCAGCCTCGATCTGGTTGGCCAGCAGCAGGATCTGTTCGATGCGATCAAGGCGCTCGGCAAGCCGGTGACGGTGGTGCTGCTGAACGGCCGCCCCGCCTCCACGGTGAAGATCGCCGACGAGGCGAATGCGCTGGTCGAGGGCTGGTATTTGGGCGAACAGGGCGGCAACGCCATGGCCGACGTCCTGTTCGGCGACGTGAACCCCGGCGGCAAGCTGCCCCTCACCATCCCGCGCTCGGTCGGCCAGTTGCCGATGTTCTACAACGCCAAGCCCAGCGCGCATCGCGGCTACCTGTTCGACACCACCAAGCCGCTGTTCCCGTTTGGCTGGGGTTTAAGCTACACCAGCTTCGCGATCTCGCCGCCGCGCCTGTCACAGCAGACGATCGGCACCGGCGGATCGGTGCAGGTGTCGGTGGACGTGAAGAATACGGGCCAGCGCGCCGGCGACGAGACGGTGCAGCTCTATATCCACGACAAGGTGTCGTCGGTCACGCGGCCTGTGAAGGAGCTGAAGGGCTTCCAGCGCGTCACGCTGAAACCGGGCGAAAGCCGCACGCTGACCTTCACGCTCACGCCCCACAGCCTCGAGATGTGGAACATCGACATGAAGCGCGTGGTGGAGCCGGGCGACTTCGACGTCATGGTCGGCCCCAATTCGGTCGATCTCCAGACGACGACGCTGACCGTGGCGGGTTGATTGCACGCGCGCTGCCAGTGCGACATCATGACGGCCCCCGTGCTTTTCTCGGGGGCCGTGCGAGCGGCGTCCCCTTGCTCTTGGTGATCGTGTGAACCTGCCTCTTTCCAAACCAGCGGGGCGGGTCCGCTGGATCGTGTGCTCGCTGCTCTTCGCGGCGGTGGTGCTGAGCTATATCGACCGGCTCGTCCTGCCCACGCTCAAGCCCGAATTGCAGGCCCGCTACGGCTGGAGCGAGACCGGCTATGCCGATCTCGCCATCTGGTTCCAGGGCGCCTACGGCCTCGCTTATGTCCTGTTCGGGCGGCTGGTCGACCGGGTCGGCGCGCGGATCGGCTATGCGCTGGCGGTGACGCTGTGGACGATCGGCCATGTCGCCCATGCGCTCTTCACCTCGACCACGGGGATGTTGATCGCGCGCGTCCCGCTGGCGATCGGCGAGGCGGGCACCTTCCCCTCGGCGCTGGCCGCGACCAACGAGTGGTTCCCCAAGCGCGAGCGGGCGCTCGCCATCGGCATCTTCAACGCCGGCTCGAACGTCGGCGCGATCGTGACGCCGCTGGTGGTGCCGATCATCGCGGTCACCTTCGGCTGGCGCTGGGCCTTCGTCGCGACCGGCGCGCTGACCGCGCTGTGGATCGTGGCGTGGCTCGGCTTCTATCGCCGCCCGCGCGAGCATCCCCGCGTGACATCGGAGGAGCTGGCGTGGATCGAGAGCGAGCCCATGGAGGCACAGCGCCCGGTGAAGTGGCGCACCCTGCTCCGCCTGCGCCAGACATGGGCCTATATGGCCGGCCGCTTCCTGATCGATCCGGTGTGGTGGACCTTCCTCTTCTGGCTGCCGGACTTCTTCAACCGCCAGTACCATGTGAAGATGCTGGACTTCGGGCCGCCGCTGGTCGCGGTCTATATCCTCGCCGACGTGGGCTCGGTGGCAGGCGGCTGGTTCTCCTCGCGACTGCTCGGGCGGGGCATGAGCGTCAATCGCGCGCGCAAGACGGCGATGTTCGTCTGCGCCCTCTTCGCGCTCCCCATCGCGGTGGCGAGCCATGCGCCCGGCATGTGGTGGGCGGTGCTGCTGATCGGGCTGGCCTGCGCCTGCCATCAGGGCTTCTCGGCCAATGTCTACGCGTTGCCTGGCGATCTCTTCCCGCGCGGGATGGCAGGCTCCGTGATCGGGCTCGGCGGGTTGTCGGGGGCGATCGGCGGGATGCTGATGGCCAAGTTCGCAGGCGTCATCCTTGAGACTTTGGGCAGCTACGAGCCGATCTTCGTCGTCGCGGCCTGCGCCTATCTCGTGGCGCTCGGTGTCGTCCACCTGCTCGTGCCGAACTATACGCCCGTCGAACCGGAGCAACTTGCATGATCCGCACTGCCTGCGCCGCCGCCCTCCTCGCGCTGGCCCCGCTGCCGGCCATCGCCGCGCCGGCCCATTGGGTCGGGAGCTGGGCGGCCTCGCAGCAGGTGCCCGAGCCGCAGAACGCGCTCGCCCCCGCCGACCTGCATGATGCGACGCTCCGGCAGGTGGTGCGCCTCAGCGCCGGAGGAAGCCGCATCCGGCTGCGTCTCTCCAACGCCTTCGGCACGCAGCCGCTGGTGATCGACAATGTCCATGTCGCCCGCGCCGTCTCGCCGGCCGGGGCACGGATCGATCCGGCGAGCGACAAGGCCGTCACCTTCAACGGCAGCGCCAGCGTCACCATCCCGGCGGGCGCCTCCTATCTCTCCGATCCCGTCGCGATGAACGCCGCGCCGCTCGCCGTGCTCGCCGTCAGCCTCCATCTCCCCGAGGCGCCCGATCGGCAGACCGGCCATCCGGGCTCGCGCAGCACCTCCTATCTCGTCCATGGCAACCAGAGCGCCGCCGCCGATCTCGCGAACGCGCAGAAGGTCGAGCACTGGTATCAGCTCGCCGGCATCGAGGTGGAGGGCCCGGCCGGCGCCGGCGCGGTCGTGACGCTGGGCGATTCGATCACCGACGGTCACGGCGCCACCACCAACGGCAATGATCGCTGGCCCGACAAACTCGCCGAGCGGCTTCAGGCGAGCCCCGCCACGCGCAGCCTGTCGGTGCTCAATCAGGGGATCGGCGGCAACCGGCTGCTGCTCGACGGGCTCGGCCCGAACGCGCTCGCCCGCTTCGATCGCGACGTGCTCGCCCAGCCCGGCGTTCGGACGGTCGTGCTGCTCGAAGGCGTCAACGATCTCGGCACCCTCACCCGCGACGCGTCCGTAACACCCGAAGGCCATGCCGCGCTCGTAGAGCAGATCATCGGCGCCTATCGCCAGATCATCGAGCGCGCCCACGCGCAGGGCGTGAAGGTGATCGGGGCGACCATCCTGCCTTATGCGGGCTCGTCCTATTATCATCCCGACGCCGCCAACGAAGCGGATCGTCAG
Organism: Sphingomonas sp. PR090111-T3T-6A; assembly: GCF_000383095.1. Classification (GTDB taxonomy): domain Bacteria; phylum Pseudomonadota; class Alphaproteobacteria; order Sphingomonadales; family Sphingomonadaceae; genus Solisphingomonas. The sequence continues at coordinate 147,939 of NZ_AORL01000010.1, read as the reverse complement.
GCGGTCAATCGCTGGATTCGCGAGCCCGGCCATTTCGATGGCATCGTCGATTTCGACCGGGTGACGCGCGACCCGGCGCACCCGGACCATCTCCGCCCGGACTTCGACTCGGGCGATCATCTCCATCCCTCGCCCGCCGGCTACAGGGCGATGGCCGACGCGGTGCCGCTGGCGCTGCTCCGCTAGATCTTACAGCGCGTCCCGAGCCAGCAGGCGATTCCGCCTGCCTCGGAATCGCTCTAGGTGGTGCGGAAGCGCCAGAGGATGCGATGCTCATAGACCTCGCCCGGATCGAGCCGGGCCGAGGGGAAGTCCGGCCGGTTGGGCGTGTCCGGGAAGGGCTGTGGCTCCAGGCATAGCCCATCCGACTGGCGATAGACGCGGCCGCCCTTGCCGATGATCGTACCGTCGAGGAAGTTGCCGGAATAGACCTGCACGCCCGGCGCGGTGCCGTGCAGCTCCAGCACGCGGCCCGAGCCCGGATGCTCCACCGTCGCGATATGGCGCAGGCTGCCGCCGGCGTCGCGCAGAATGAAATTATGGTCATAGCCGCGGCCGAGCAGAAGCTGCTCCTCGACGCCGGCCTCGCGGATGCGCGAGCCGACCAGCGCGCCCTCGCGGAAATCGAAGGCCGAGCCCGCCACCGCGCGCCGCTCGCCGGTGGGAATCGCACCCGGCGCGACCGGCAGATAGGCATCCGCCGCGATCGTCAGCCGATGGCCGAGCACCGTCTCGCCACCATCCGTACCGGCGAGGTTGAAATAGGCGTGGTTGGTCATTCCCACGACGGTCGGCCTGTCGGTGGTGGCGCGATAGGTGATGCCGAGGCCGTCCGCCGACAGGGCATAGGTCGCCTCGGCGCGCAGTGTCCCCGGATAGCCCGCGTCGCCGTCGACGCTCACCAGCGACAGCCGCACGAACGCCGCCTCGCCACCGCCGATCTCCTCGACCGTCCATATCCGCCGGTGGAAGCCATCCGGTCCGCCATGGAGATGGTGCGCGCCATCGTTCACCGGCAGGTGGTGCTCCACCCCGTCGAGCGTGAAGCGACCGCCCGCGATCCGGTTGGCGTAACGGCCGATGGTCGAGCCCAGATAATGGCCCTCGGTGGCGTAGCGCCCGCCCTCGTCGAAGCCGAGGACCACGTCCGCCACGCGCCCCTCCCGATCCGGCAGCGAGAGCGACTGGAGCGTCGCGCCCAGCGTCAGGATGCGCGCCCGGATGCCTCGCCCGTTGTCCAGCTCGACCGCGCCCACCGCCTCGCCCGAAGGCGTCGCGCCGAAGGGGTGGAGACTTGCCGTCGCGGGCTGCGAGACGGGCGTGGCGGGCGAAATCGGGGGCGTCGTCATAAAGAGGCCGATGTCATGCCGGCCGTCGCCGGGCAAGGGGGCGGAGGCGGATAGCCGCTTCACATAGGCCGCGGCAAGCAAATTTATTACATGGACGGAATGATCTCGATTACCGCCGGATAAGTTATGAACAGTTGTTCATATTCGCTTTGGCGATGCTCCGTGGAAACTTTCTAATTCTTAAGTAGACGGGAACTTGATCAATCAGCGCGAATGCGTAGATACACCCCGCTCAACGGCGCGTATTGTCAGTCGTTGCCGAACACTGGGTGCAGGAGGATCGCGCCATGGCCGAAGAAACGAATACAGAGCTGCTTAGCCTGACCGCCGATATCGTCGCGGCGCATGTTGCCAACAATCGCGTGGCGACAAATGAGGTGTCCGATCTCATCGCGCAGGTGCACGCCGCGCTCGCCGGTCTCACCGAACCGAAGAAGGTCGACGAGCCCGAGCCGCAGCCGGCAGTCCCCGTCCGTTCGTCGATCAAGCACGACTATATCGTGTGCCTCGAAGACGGCAAAAAGCTGAAGATGCTCAAGCGCTATCTGCGCACCAACTACAACATGACGCCGGAAGAATATCGCGCCAAGTGGAAGCTGCCGCGCGATTATCCGATGGTGGCGCCGGCTTATGCCGAGCAGCGCCGCGGCCTCGCCCGCGCGATCGGCCTCGGCCGCAAGAAGGACGAGGAAGCCGCCGCCGCGCCGAAGAAGGCGGCCGCCAAGCCCCGCGCCCGCCGCACCAAGGCTCAGGACAGCTCGACCGAAGCCTGATATGTCCGGCCGCCATGGCCGAGAATGATGCTAAGCAGGCGGCTGCCGAAGCCGCCATCGCCGAGGTCCGCGACGACATGCTCGTGGGCCTCGGCACCGGAAGCACCGCCGCTTTCGCCATCGCGGGACTGGGCCGCCGCATCGCCAGCGGCCTTCGCATTTCCGCCGTCGCCACGTCGCTTGCCACAGAGGCTGCGGCGCGCGCGGCGGGCATCCCCCTCCTCCCCTTCGAGGATGTCGCCCAGGTCGACATCGCGATCGACGGAGCCGACGAGATCGATCCGGCTTTCCGCGCCATCAAGGGCGGCGGCGGCGCGCTGCTGCGCGAGAAGATCGTCGCCGCGTCCGCCGCGCGGATGATCTGCATCGTGGATGCGAGCAAGACGGTCCGCCAGCTCGGCGCCCACCCCCTTCCCATCGAGGTGCTGCCCTTCGCACGCTCCTTCGTATCGGATGCGATACGGAGACTCGGCGGAGAGCCCCGACTCCGCCTTGCCCCGAGCGGCGAACCGGCGCGGAGCGATCAGGGCAATCTTCTGATCGATTGCGCCTTCGGCCCGATCGCGGACCCCGAAGCCCTCGCCGCCGCTCTCTCCGACATCCCCGGAATGCTGGGCCACGGCCTGTTTCTGCGGGAGATCGACGCGCTCGTGATCGGCGGCCCGAACGGCATCGAACGGCGTGAAAGAGGCACGTCCCTGCGCTGAGACCGGAACCGACCCTTGCGTCTCGCCGTTCGAGGGGGCAGAGCGCGCGCACATTCTGCGCTTCCGGGGACTCGTCTGATGAACGACACCGACACCGCCTTCCGCCCCTCCACGTCCGTGGCGGAGGACGGCTCTCCCGACCGCCTCGCCATCGACACGATCCGCACGCTGTCGATGGACGCCGTCCAGAAGGCGAACAGCGGCCATCCGGGCACGCCGATGGCGCTCGCGCCCGTCGGCCATGAGCTTTGGACCAAGTTCCTCCGCTACGACCCCGCGCAGCCTCTCTGGCCCAACCGCGACCGTTTCGTGCTGTCGGTCGGCCATGCGTCGATGCTGCTTTATTCGCTGCTCCACCTCGCGCAGGTGAAGGAGTTCGACCGCCACGGGAAGCCGACCGGCAAGCTCGCCGTCAGCCTCGAGGACATCGAGCAGTTCCGCCAGCTCGACAGCAAGACGCCGGGCCACCCGGAATATCGCTTCACCACCGGCGTCGAGACGACCACCGGCCCGCTGGGCGCGGGTTGCGGCAACTCGGTCGGCATGGCGGTGGCCGAGCGCTGGCTCGCCCAGCACTTCAACCGCGAGGGCTTCCCGGTCTTCGAGCATGACGTCTACACGCTCTGCGGCGACGGCGACATGATGGAGGGCATCTCGAGCGAGGCCGCGTCGACCGCCGGCCACCTCAAGCTCTCCAACCTCTGCTGGATCTACGACAGCAACACCATCTCGATCGAGGGCCATACCGACATCGCCTTCACCGAGGATGTCGCGCTGCGCTTCAAGGCCTATGGCTGGGCGACGCACATCATCGAGGACGCCAACGACACCGCCGCGCTCGGCCGTGCGATCGAGGCGTTCAAGGCCGAGCAGGACCGCCCGACCTTCATCCTCGTCAAGTCGATCATCGGCTGGGGCAGCCCCAAGGCGAACAGCGAGAAGGCCCATGGCGAGCCGCTCGGCGCCGATGCGATCAAGGCCACCAAGGAAGCCTATGGCTGGCCGCAGAAGGACTTCTATGTCCCCGAGGGCGTGACCGAGCGCTTCTCGGGCGCGATGAAGGCGCGTTCGCAGCCGCTGCGCGAAGAGTGGGAGGCGATGGTCGCCCGCTATCGCACCGCGCACCCCGACCTCGCCGCCGAACTCGACACCATGCTCGCCGGCAAGCTGCCGGAAGGCTGGGCCGACAAGCTCCCCGTGTTCGATGCCGACCCCAAGGGCCTCGCCAGCCGTGACTCGGGCGGCAAGGCGGAGAACGCCATCGCCGCCACCGTGCCGTGGCTGGTCGGCGGCTCGGCCGACCTCGCGCCGTCGACCAAGACGCTGATCGCGGGTTCGGAAGGCTTCCAGCCCGGCGCCTATGGCAATCGCAACATGCACTTCGGCGTGCGCGAGCACGCGATGGGCGCGATCGTCAACGGTATGGCACTCTCCTATCTGCGCAGCTTCGGGGCGACCTTCCTGGTCTTCTCCGACTATATGCGCCCGCCGATCCGCCTCGCGGCGATCATGGAGCTGCCGTCGATCTTCGTGTTCACCCACGATTCGATCGGCGTTGGCGAGGACGGGCCGACCCACCAGCCGATCGAGCATCTCGCTTCGCTGCGCGCCATTCCGGGCCTCGACACGATCCGTCCGGGCGACGCCAACGAAGTGACCGAGGCCTGGAAGGCCGCGGTCGCCTCGCACGAGACGCCGACCTGCCTGATCTTCTCGCGCCAGGCGCTGCCGACGCTGGACCGCTCGAAGTTCAACCCGGCGGAAGGTCTCCACAAGGGCGCCTATGTGCTGACCAAGGACGAGGGCACGCCCGACATCATCCTGATCTCGACCGGCTCCGAGCTGAGCCTCGCGGTCGAGGCGGCGGACGAACTGGCCAAGGGTGGCACCAAGGTACGCGTCGTGTCGATGCCGAGCTGGTATCTCTTCGAGAAGCAGGACAAGGCCTATCGCGACAACGTGCTGCCTCCCGCGGTCAAGGCCCGCGTCGCGATCGAGCAGGGCGGCGAGATCGGCTGGGATCGCTATGTCGGCATCGACGGCGCGACCGTCACCATGTCCACCTTCGGCGCCTCGGCCCCGCTCAAGAAGCTCCAGGACAAGTTCGGCTTCACGGTCGAAAATGTCGTCAAGGTCGCCCGCGAAGTGATGGGGAAGTAACACCATGACCAACCGTCTGAAGAAGCTCGGCGAAGCCGGTCAGGCCGTCTGGCTCGATTTCGTCGATCGCAAGTTCCTGAACGAGGGCGGGCTCAAGAAGCTGGTGGAGGAGGACGGCCTGACCGGCGTCACCTCCAACCCCTCGATCTTCGAGAAGGCGATCGCCCAGTCCTCCACCTATGACGATCAGCTCCAGGCCGATCTCGCCAAGGCCGACGCGCCGGTCGAGACCGCCTATGAGGCGCTCGCCATCAAGGACATCTCGGACGCCTGCGACACGCTGCGCCCGGTCTACGATCGCACCGGCGGCCATGACGGCTTCGTCTCGATCGAGGTCTCGCCCTATCTGGCGATGGAAACCGACGCGACCATCGCGGCCGCCAAGCGCCTGTGGGCGACGATCGACAAGCCCAACCTGATGGTGAAGATCCCCGGCACCAAGCCGGGCACTCCCGCCATTCAGGAGGCGCTGACCGCGGGCGTCAACATCAACGTCACGCTGCTCTTCGCGCTCGACGCCTACAAGGCGGTGCTAGAGGCCTATATCGCCGCCCTTGAGGCGCGCGCCGCCAAGGGGCTTCCGATCGATCGCATCGCGTCGGTCGCCAGCTTCTTCGTCAGCCGCATCGACGCCGTGATCGACGGCAAGATCGAAAAGCTCGGCACGGCGGAAGCCAAGGCGCTGGCCGGCAAGGTCGCCATCGCCAACGCCAAGCTCGCGTATCAGCATTATCTGGCGGTGCTCGCTTCGCCGCGCTGGCAGGCGCTCGCCGCCAAGGGCGCACGTCCGCAACGCCTGCTCTGGGCGTCGACCGGCACCAAGAACCCGGCTTATTCGGACGTGCTCTATGTCGACACGCTGATCGGCCGCGACACAGTCAACACCATGCCGCCCAAGACCATGGACGCCTTCCGCGATCATGGCGAAGTGGCCGAGACGCTGACCGCCGACATCGACGAGGCGAAGCACGTCCTCGCCGAAGCCGAGCGTCTCGGCCTCGATCTCGATGGCGTGACCGCCAAGCTGGTGGAGGACGGCGTGCGCCTCTTCGCCGATGCCGCCGACACGCTCTACGGCGCGGTCGCTGACAAGCGCATCGCCTTCCTCGGCAAGAAGCTCGACAGCCTGAAGGCCGAGCTCCCCGCCGATCTCGAAGCGGCGGTGAAGGACGAGCTGGAGAAGGCCCGCGCCGGCGGCTGGTCGCGCAAGCTCTGGGCGCATGACGCCTCGCTCTGGACGGGCGGCGAAGAGGCCAAGTGGCTCGGCTGGCTCGCGGCCGCCAAGGGCGAGCAGGTCGATTTCGGCGCGCTCGCCAAGCTCGGTCAGGAAGCCAAGGCATATAGCGACGTCGTGCTGCTCGGCATGGGCGGTTCCAGCCTCGGGCCGGAAGTGATCGGTGACATCCTCGGTTCGGCTTCGGGTTCGCCGAAGCTGCACGCGCTCGACAGCACCGATCCGGGGCAGGTCGCGACCGTCGCGGGCGCGATCGACTTCGCGAAAACCCTGTTCATCGTCGCCTCCAAGTCGGGCTCGACGATGGAGCCGGAGTTGCTGCGCGCCTATTTCTTCGATCGCTGCGAGCAGGCGGTGGGCAAGGGCCAGGCCGGCAAGCGCTTCGTCGCCGTCACCGATCCGGGCTCGAAGCTCGAAGCGCTGGCGAAGAAGGACGGCTACGCCCACATCTTCCTCGGCGATCCGGCGATCGGTGGCCGTTACTCGGTGCTCTCGGTGTTCGGCATGGTGCCGGCCGCCGCGATCGGCATCGACGTCGCGGGCTTCTTCGAGACGACCAAGGCGATGGTCAACTCGGTCGGCCCCGACGCGCCGCCCGCTTCCAACCCCGGCGTGAAGCTCGGCGTCGTCATCGGCACTGCGGCGGTGAAGGGTCGCGACAAGCTCACCCTCGTCCCCTCGCCCAGCCTCAAGTCCTTCGGCTCATGGCTGGAGCAGCTCCTCGCCGAGAGCACCGGCAAGCATGGCAAGGGCATCGTGCCGGTCGATCTGGAGCCGCTCGGCGATCCGTCGGCCTATGGCGACGACCGCCTGTTCGTGCACCTGCACCTCGACGGCGACGAGATGTCGGCCGATCACGCGAAGCTCGATGCGCTGAAGGCGGCGGGCCAGCCGATCGTCCACATCCACCTCGCGAACAAGGCCGACATCGGGCAGGAGTTCGTCCGCTGGGAGGTCGCGACCGCGATCGCCGGTGCAGTGATCGGCATCGACCCCTTCGACCAGCCCGACGTCGAGGATGCCAAGATCCAGACGCGTCAGCTCATCGAGGCCTATGAGAAGTCCGGCGCGCTCTCGCCCGAGACGGCTTTCTTCGAGGATGGCGACTTCGCCTTCTTCGCGCCGTCGAAGATCGAGGGCGGCGATGCGGCCGCGATCCTGAAGACGCATTTCGCCTCGGCCAAGGCCGGCGACTATGCGGGCTTCCTTGTCTATTGCGAGCGCAACGCCGCCGACGAGGCCGTGGTGGAAGAGCTGCGCGTCGCCGTGCGCGATACGAAGAAGGTGGCGACCGTCGCCGGCTTCGGCCCGCGTTTCCTTCACTCGACCGGCCAGGCCTACAAGGGCGGCCCCAAGACCGGGCTGTTCCTCGAGATCACGCGCGAGCCTGCTGCGGATGTCACCATTCCGGGCAACCGCGCGAGCTTCGGCACCGTGCAGCTCGCACAGGCGCGCGGCGATCTCGACGTGCTCGCCTCGCGCGGGCAGCGCGTGCTGCGCGTGCATCTGAAGAATGAGAAGACCGGGCTGGATGTGTTGGCCCGTGCGTTGAAGGCGGCCCTCGCGGCCTAATCGGGAAAGCGGACTATGCAGATCGGGATCGTCGGACTGGGTCGGATGGGGGCGAACATCGCCCGCCGTCTGATGCGGAATGGGCATGAGGCCGTCGTGTTCGACCGCAACGAGCCGGCGGTCGCCGGTCTGGTGGGCGAGGGCGCCACGGGCGCCGCTTCGCTCGCGGAGGTGGTGCAGAAGCTCACGGCGCCGCGCACCGTCTGGGTCATGCTGCCGGCAGGCGGCCCGACCGAGCAGACGATCGAGGCGCTGTCGGGCCTGCTCTCCTCGGGCGACACGATCATCGACGGCGGCAACACCTTCTACAAGGACGACATCCGCCGCGCGAAGGCGCTCTCCGCCAAGGGCCTCCATTATGTCGACGTCGGCACGTCCGGCGGCGTCTGGGGTCTGGAGCGAGGCTATTGCATGATGATCGGCGGCCCCGACGAGACGGTCACCCGCCTCGATCCGATCTTCGAGGCGCTGGCGCCCGGCATCGGCACCATCCCGCGCACCAAGGGCCGCAACGGCGCCGATCCGCGCGCCGAGAAGGGCTATATCCATGCCGGGCCGGCAGGCTCGGGCCACTTCGTGAAGATGGTCCACAACGGCATCGAATATGGCCTGATGGCGGCCTTCGCCGAGGGTTTCGACATTCTCAAGACCAAAAGCTCCGATCGCCTGCCCGAGGATGAGCGCTTCAACCTCAACCTCACCGACGTGGCCGAGGTCTGGCGGCGCGGCTCGGTGATCTCGTCCTGGCTGCTCGACCTGTCGGCGCAGGCGCTCACCGAGAACCACGAACTCAGCCAGTATAGCGGCAAGGTGGCCGACAGCGGCGAAGGCCAGTGGACCATCGACGCGGCGATGGAGGAGGCGGTGCCCGCCTACGTCCTCTCCGCCGCGCTGTTCGCCCGCTACCGCTCGCGGTCGGACAACACATTCGGGGACAAGTTGCTCTCCGCCATGCGCCACGGCTTCGGTGGCCATGTCGAGATGCCGCAATAATGGCGCGGCCGGCCAAGATCGCCCCGGGTGATCCTGCGCCGCCGGCCACGCTGGTCATTTTCGGCGGCGCGGGAGACCTCTCGCGCCGCCTTTTGACTCCCGCGCTGGTCAACCTGACGCGCGACGGCCTGATCGGGGACGATCTCGACATCCTCGTCGTCAGCCGCGGCCCCGACGAGGGCATACAGGATCAGCTCGCCGAACATCTCGACCTCGGGGACAAGGCGACCAAGGCGGCCTGGGCCACCCGCCGCAAGCGCATCGTCTATTTCCAGGGCGAGTTCGACGATCCCGCGACCTACTCCGGCCTTGCCGACCGGCTGAAGGACGCCGGCAACATCGCCTTCTACCTTGCCACCGCGGCCAGCTATTTCGGCCCCGTCTCGGAAGCGCTCGCCAAGGTCGGCCTGCTGCGCGAGACGGACGGCTTCCGCCGCGTGGTGGTGGAGAAGCCCTTCGGCCACGATCTCAAGACCGCCCGCGCGCTCAACAAGACGCTGCTCGGCGTGATGGAGGAGAGCCAGATCTTCCGCATCGACCATTTCCTCGGCAAGGAAACGGTGCAGAACATCATGGTGGCGCGCTTCGGCAACGCCTTCCTCGAAGCGGTGTGGAACAACCGCTATATCGACCATGTCCAGATCACCGCCGCCGAGACGGTCGACGTCGGCACGCGCGGCGCCTTCTATGACGCGACCGGCGCGCTCCGCGACATGGTGCCCAACCATCTCTTCCAGATTCTCGCGATGGTCGGTATGGAGCCGCCCAACAGCTTCGGCGCCGAGGCGATCCGCAACGAGAAGGCGAAGCTCCTCGACGCCGTCCGCATCCCGACCGCCGGCGAGGCGAAGCGCGATGCGGTCCGCGGCCGCTACACCGGCGGCACGATCGCGGGGACGAAGGTCACGCCCTATCTCAAGGCCGCCGATATCGCGAAGGGCAGCCATACCGAGACCTACGCGGCGTTGAAGCTGATGATCGATAGCTGGCGCTGGGCGGGTGTGCCCTTCTATCTGCGCACCGGCAAGGCGATGGCGGCGCGCGACACCGAGATCGTGATCCAGTTCAAGCCGATCGCGCTCGCGATGTTCCGCAACGCCGACATCTCGAAGATCCCGCCCAACAAGCTCATCATCCAGATCCAGCCCAATGAGGGCATCGACCTCCACTTCAACGCCAAGAAGCCGGGGCCGGTGGTCGATACGGGTCAGGTGATGATGGACTTCCGCTACAAGGACGCCTTCGATCTCGGCCACCGCACCGGCTATGAGACGCTGCTCTACGACGTGCTGATCGGCGATCAGGCGCTGTTCCAGCGGGCCGACATGGTCGAGCGCGGCTGGGCGATCGTGCAGCCGATCCTGCGCCAATGGGCCAAGGACGGCGACCCCGAGGACTATAAGGCAGGCTCGCAAGGGCCGGCCGGAGCCGACGCGCTGATGGAGCGTGACGGCCGCGAATGGCACCCCGTCGACTGAGGACCAGAAGACCGATGAAGCATCCGATCCGCCTCTTCGTGTCCGATGTCGACGGCACGCTGGTCCGCCGCGACAAGAGCCTGTCCGACGCGACCATCGAGGCCGCCCATCGCCTCGCCCACGCGCAGGTCGCGATGACGCTCATCAGCGCGCGGCCGCCTTCGGGCATCCTGCCGCTTGCGAGAGCGCTGGGACTGACCAACACGCTGGCGGCGTTCAACGGCGGCACGCTGGTGTCGCCCGAGGGCGAGATCCTCGTTGCGCGCCATATCGACGCGGACGCCAGCCGCACGGCGGTCGCGCTGATCCGGGCGAGCGGCGCCTCGCTCTGGGCCTTCGCCGATGGGCAATGGTATATCTCGGACGGCGAGAACCCGCACCTCGCGCGCGAGGAGCGCTCGTCGATGGTCGCGCCCATCGTCCGCGACGATTTCGAGTCCCTCCACGGGCGCATCGACAAGCTGGTCGGCGTCAGCGATGACGAACCGCTGGTCGCGAAGCTGGAGGCAGACTGCAAGGCGGCGCTGGGCGGCAGCGCCGAGGTCTCCTGCTCGCAGACCTATTATTGCGACATCACGCACCCGAAGGCGAACAAGGGCGACGGCATCGCCGCGCTCTCCGCCGCGCTGGACATCCCGCTGGAAGAGACGGCGGCGATCGGCGACATGCCCAACGACATCCCGATGCTGCGGCAGGCGGGCATGGCCATCGCCATGGGTCAGGCGCCGGCCACCGTGAAGGCCGAGGCGGACTGGATCAGCGCCACCAACGACGAGGACGGCGTCGCCAAGGCGATCGAGCGTGTCCTCCTGCCCGAGGTCGCCCGCCATCGCCTCTAGGTGTCAGGAGAGCGCCACCAGAGCCGCGCGCAGGCCATTCGCGTCGAGGCCGGGCAACCCCGCCTCGATCGCGCGGTGCGTCTCGCGCCAGATCGGCACGGCCGAGGCCAGCACCTCCCTGCCCTGATCGGTGAGCCGCAGGCGGCGGCTGCGCCGATCCTTCAGCCCCACCTCGATCGACACCAGACCACGCCGCTCGAGCGGCTTCAGTGCGGCGGTGAGCGTCGTGCGGTCCATCGCCAGCAGGTCCGCCACCGGCTTCATCGGCGGCGGCTCCGGCCGGTTCAGCGACATCAGCAGCGAGAATTGCCCGTTGGTGAGCCCCACTGGCCGCAAAACCTCGTCGAACCGCCGCGCCAGCGCACGCGCGGCCCGCTGGGCATGGAGGCACAGGCAGCTATCGCGCACCTCCAGCGTTGTCTCGAACGGGACGGGCATCTTTGACACGACATAATTATGTTGATACCAACATTTCACGTCAAGATGGTTCCGAGTCTCTTGGGAGAGGGAAGATGCAGAACCTTGCCGATCACCCTGTCGTATCGCGTTCCGAGTGGATCGAGGCCCGCCGCGCGCTCCTCAAGCGCGAGAAGGAGGAGACGCATCTGCGTGATGCGGTGAACGCCGAGCGACTGGCGATGCCGTGGGTCGAGGTGAACAAGGCCTATCGCTTCGAGACGCCGGCCGGCAGCAAGTCGCTCGCCGGGCTGTTCGACGGGCGCAGCCAGCTCGTCGTCTATCACTTCATGCTCGGGCCGGACTGGGAGGCGGGCTGTCCCGGCTGCTCCTTCCTCGCCGATCATCTCGACGGCTCGCTGCCGCATCTCAACCATCATGACGTGACCCTCGTGGCCGTCAGCCGCGCGCCGCTCGACAAGATCGAAGCGTACAAGCGGCGCATGGGCTGGCACTTCCCCTGGGTGTCGTCGTCGGGCAGCGACTTCAATTACGACTTCCACGTCTCCTTCACGGAGGATCAGCTCTCCGCCGAGACGATCGATTATAATTTCACCCAGATCCCGGCCAAGGACGGCTTCGACGAGTTGCCGGGCCTCAGCGCCTTCTATCAGGACGGGTCCGGCCGCATCTTCCACACCTATTCGAGCTATGCGCGCGGGCCGGAGCCCCTGATCGGCACGCTGATGATCCTCGATCGCGCGCCCAAAGGCCGCAATGAGGACGGGACGATGGATTTCGTCCGCCGTCACGACGAATATGAGGGAGCAGAGAAGGCCGCCTGCTGCCACGCTGAGCCGGCCTGATCCTTCAGCAGCACTGCGTCCCACAGTCATCGGCGATCGAGGAGAGGATCATGACGACAGGCAATGGCGCGTTCGTCTGGTATGAGCTGGTCACCGCAGACCCGGCGGCGGCCGAGGGTTTCTATTCCAAGGTAATCGGCTGGACGACGGCCGATTCCGGCATGCCCGATATCCGCTACACGCTCGCCAAGGTGGGCGACCGGCCGGTTGCGGGGATGATGGGCTATCCGCCCGGCATGCCCGATCCGCAGCCCGCATGGCTCGGCTACGTCCATGTCGACGATGTCGACGCCATGACGAGCCGCGTGAAGGATCTCGGCGGCGCCATCTATCGCGAGCCTGCCGACATCCCGACCGTCGGCCGCTTCTCGGTCGTCGCCGATCCTCAGGGCGCGGTGTTCATGCTGTTCCGCGGCGACGGCACGCCACCGCCCGAGCTGGCCCCCGGCACGCCCGGCCGCCCCGCCTGGCATGAGCTGCATTCCACCGACTGGGAAGCCGGCTTCGCCTTCTACACCAAGCTGTTCGGCTGGACGCAGGCCGAGAGCTACGACATGGGGCCGCAGGGCCATTACCAGATCTTCGCGCTCGGCGGGCTGTCGATCGGGGGGATGATGAACAACCCCCAGGCGCCGCACCCCTTCTGGCTCTATTATTTCGTGGTCGACGATATCGACGCCGCGCATCAGCGCCTCACCGACGCCGGTGGCAAGCTGCTCAACGGCCCGATGCCCGTGCCCGGAGACATGTGGATCATCCAGGCCTTCGACGCGCAGGGCGCGATCTTCGGCATGGTCGGCCCGCGCAAGGCGAGCTGACATCCTGCCCAAGGGCCGGCGCTAGATTCAGGCGTCGGCCCAGCGGCGCAGCAGATTGTGATAGACCCCGGTGAGCTGGATGATCGCCGGGTCGGCCTGCCCGCGATCGGCCGCGAGCGTCTGGATCGCCTCGTCCAGCTCGAACAGGTGTCGCCGCGCCTCGCCGTCGCGCACCATCGACTGAAGCCAGAAGAAGCTCGCCACCCGCACCCCGCGCGTCACCGGCTCGACCCGGTGGAGGCTGGAAGCGGGATAGAGGATCATGTGCCCGGCCGGCAGCTTCACCGCCTGTGCGCCGAACGCGCCTTCGATCACCAACTCGCCGCCGTCGTAGCTTTCGGGATCGGAGAGGAAGAGCGTCGCCGACAGATCGCTGCGGATACGGAAATCGGTGCCGCGCTTCATGCGGATGGCGTTGTCGATGTGCAGGCCGAAGCCCTGCCCGCCGGCATAGCGGTTGAAAAGCGGCGGGAAGACCTTGGCGGGCAGCGCGGCGGCGATGAACAACGGGGTGCGGCCGAGCGCATCCATCACCATCGCTCCCCCTTCGCGGGCGGCGGCGCTGTCCTCGACGAGCTGCTCGTTACGCTTGGCGAGCGCGGACTGCGGGCCGGAGGTGGCGTTGCCGTCCACCCATTCGCCCGCGTCGATCACCGAGCGCAGCCGCGCCACACCAGCGGCGTCGAGCAGACCCGGTATCTCGATCATCATCGCCCGCTATTCCTTTCCATCCCGACCGCCTCGACGCTGCTAGTGATAATGGTTCGCAACGATGTCAATCGCCCCCGCGCCGGTGTGGCCTCCAGCCCGCATCGCGGGGTTAAACTTCGGACAGCCACGAAATCGATACGCAACCGTCATGGGGCTGTCAGACAGCCCGCTTAGGCGCCCCCTGCACTGCACCGCAGCAAAAGGGGTTTCCATGCGTACGTCCCGCCACACCGCTCTCCTCGCCCTGTCGGCGAGCTTCGCTTTCGGCCTGCCCATCCAGGCCGCCCATGCGGGCGACGCATCTGCCGCAGCCACGACGGACACGGCCGCCTCCACCGACGCGTCGGATACGGAAGACAGCAATTCCATCATCGTCACGTCGCGCCGCACGCGCTCGGTGGTTGCGATGGAAGGCCCCGAGATCCAGAAGATCCTGCCCGGCATCAGCCCGCTGAAGGCGATCCAGACGCTGCCCGGCGTCACCTATCTGACCGCCGATCCGTGGGGCAACAACGAACAGAACATCTCGCTCTTCGTCCACGGCTTCAACGCGCAGCAGCTCGGCTACACGCTCGACGGCGTGCCGCTCGGCGACCAGACCTACGGCAACTTCAACGGCCTCTCGCCGCAGCGCGCGATCATCTCGGAAGATGTGGGCCGCGTCACGCTGGCGTCGGGCGCGGGCGATCTCGGCACCGCGTCGACCAGCAACCTCGGCGGCACGATCGACACCTTCTCCAGTGATCCGCGCGACGAGCAGACCACGACGATCCAGCAGACCTTCGGCAGCTACGACACCTTCCGCACCTATGGCCGAATCGACACCGGCACGTTCGGCAACGGCAACAAGCTCTATTTCTCCGCCGTCCGCCAGGACGCGAAGGCGTGGGACTTCAACGGCAAGCAGGGCGGCTATCAGGCCGACATCAAGTTCGTCCACGACGACTCGACCGGCAAGCTGACCTACTACTTCGCTTATTCGGACAAGACCGAGCCCAACGAGGACGCCACGGTCATCAACCCGGCCAAGGGCGAGACCGTGGCCAAGGCTCCCTATACGCGCCCCTTCTTCTACGGCGACCTCGCCGCTGCCGAGGCCTATTATCCGTCGGCCGCCAACGGCTTCAAGGGTTCGGCCGCCTATCAGGCCGCGGGCGACAATTACCGCAACTATTACAGCGACGCCCAGCGCACCGACTATCTGACCTACGCCAAATATGACTGGAACGTCAGCGACAAGATTCACTGGAGCAACCAAGGCTATTTCCACCACGACGACGGCGTCGGCGTGGTGGCCGGTCCGATCGGCGCCGCCGGCCTGCCGCAGCTCTTCTCCTTCTACTTCCCGCTGCCGAACCCCGGCGCCCCGGCGACCGATCCGGCCAACCTCGCGGGCCTGTCCAAGATCTTCGGCAATTCGGGCATGGCGACCCGCACCACCGAATATCGCATCGATCGCGGCGGCGTGATCTCCACGCTGCGCGCCTCGCTCGGCAATCATGAGATCGAGGTGGGCGGCTGGTACGAGCACCAGAGCACGTCCGCCTATCGTCGCTGGTACGCGTTCGACATCAACAACCCGACGACGCCCTATCAGCGCCCGCTCAACATCGCGAACCCGCTCATCACCCAGTATGGCAGCGAGGTCCGGGTCAACGAATATCAGTACCATGTGCAGGATGCCTGGCACATCCGCCCGAACATCACGCTCCAGGCGGGCTTCAAGGGCGAGTTCCAGGACGCCAACCAGCGCGTGACCGTGCAGCCGATCCCCGGCTCCTTCTCCGGCTCGCGCGAGCTTCCCAACGGCAGCATCAAGACCAATCGCGGCTTCCTGCCGCAGGTCGGCGGCACCTGGGACGTGACCGGCCACGACCAGCTCTTCTTCAACATCCAGAAGAATATGCGCCAGTTCCAGACCAGCGCGGCGGCGGGCCTCTCGCCCTTCGCGCTGGGCAGCCAGACGCTGTTTGACGCGTTCAAGGCCAACACCAAGCCGGAGACGAGCTGGACCTACGAGTTCGGCGCGCGCACCCAGCATGAGCTGCACCTCGGCCCGATCACCGGCTTCGAGGGCCAGCTCAGCTATTACCACGTCAACTTCCAGAACCGCCTGCTGGCCGTGAGCCCCACCCAGACGATCACCGCGATCGTCAGCGGCGCCACGATCATCAACAATGTCGGCGGCGTGACCACCGACGGCGTCGATATCGCCGGCACGCTGCACTTCGGCCCGCATTTCTCGTTCTACGACGCGCTGTCGTACAACAACTCGGAGTTCGACGATAACTACGTCACCGGCTCGGGTGCCGCCCAGACCACCGTGCACACCAAGGGCAAGAAGGTACCGGGCTCGCCGGACTGGCTGAACAAGTTCATCGCGTCCGCCAATTACGGCATCTTCGATGTGCAGCTCGTCGGCGATTACATGGGCAAGCGCTACGCCACCTACACCAACGACCTCAGCACGCCGGCCTATTTCACCATGTCGGCCCGGATCGGCGCGAAGGTGCCCTTGGGCGCCAACAGCGTGATCCACGAGATGAATGTCAGCCTGAACGTCACCAACCTCACCGACAAGAAGGCGGCCTCCACGCTGTCGATCGGTGCGGCGTCGGGCACCTACAACTACTTCCCCGTGGCGCCGCGCGAAGTGTTCGGCACCATCGGCTTCAAGTTCTGATAGAGGGGCGCCGGGAGATGATCCGCATGACACGACGTGAAGCGCTGACGGCTTCCGGCGCCGCCCTCCTCGCCTCCACCACCGTCGCAGGGCCTGCGGCGGCGGAAGCGAAGAAAATCCTGATCTACGGGCACCGGGGCGCCTCCGCGCTCCGGCCCGAACATACGCTCGCCTCCTATGCCAAGGCGATCGCGGACGGGGCGGACTTCATCGAGCCCGATCTCGTCTCCACCAAGGACGGCGTGCTGATCATTCGGCACGAGAACAACATCGTCGAGACCACCGACATCGCCAGCCACCCCGAGTTCGCGGATCGCAAGACCGAGAAGCTGATCGACGGCGAGAAGCAGGTCGGCTGGTTCACCGAGGACTTCACTCTCGCCGAGCTGAAGACGCTGCGCGCCAAGGAGCGGCTCGGCCAGCTCCGTCCGCAGAACGCCGCGATGGACGGCTGGTTCGATCTGGTGACTTGGGCCGAGATGATCGACTTCGCCGCCGCAGAGTCGCTGGCGCGGGGCCGCACGATCGGTCTGGTGCCCGAGATCAAGCACTCCACCTATTTCGCCTCGATCGGCCTGCCGATGGAGGACCGCTTCCTCGCCAGTCTTGCGGCGCACCACTACACCCGCACCGCGCCGGTGGTGATCCAGTCGTTCGAGACGGCGAACCTCAAATATATCCGCCAGAAGCTCGGCCGCCCCGCGAACGTGCAGCTCATGCAGCTCACCGCCGGCTCCGACCTGCCCCCCGCCGACATCGCCAAGGCGGGCGGCAAGACCAGCTATAACGATCTGATGAAGCCCGAGGGCCTCGCCGGGATCGCGCGCTATGCCGATATCCTTGCGTCCGATACGCGCAGCATCATCCCGCTCAGCCCCGATGGCCGCCTCGCCAAGCCCTCGCCGGTGACGGCGGACGCGCACAAGGCCGGCCTGCTCGTCCAGCCCTGGACCTTCCGCCCGGAGAATTACTTCCTCGCCAAGGACTTCCAGGATGCGAACGGCCCGGCCGCACGCAACGTCGCGGGCTCGGTGGCGGAGATCCGCGCCTATCTCGCGGCCGGCATCGACGGCTTCTTCACCGACGACCCCGCGATCGGCCGCGAAGCGATCGACCATCGATCGATGCGTTCCTGATCATACAAATCTTGCCCTGTCGCCGCAGATGCGCGACGACAGGGCATGACGGAAAACGGCCTGCCCACCAATCGCCCGCTTTCGGGACGCAACCTCACCTATGGCCTGCTCGACGAGCTGGGCCGGGCGATCGTCACGGGGGCCTTCGCCGACACCCCCTTCCCCACCGAAGCGGAGCTGGCCAAGCATTATAGCGTCAGCCGATCGGTGACGCGCGAGGCGGTGAAGATGCTCACCGCCAAGGGGCTGCTCTCGGCCCGCCCGCGACAGGGCACGGTGGTGCGGCCCGAGTCCGCGTGGAACCTGTTCGACCCGGACGTGCTGCGCTGGCTGCTGGAGCGGAAATTCTCGCTGGTGCTGCTGCGCCAGTTCAGCGAGCTGCGCGTCACCATCGAGCCGGGCGCCGCCGCCCTCGCCGCCCGCGCGGGCACGCAGGAAGGGCTGGCGCTGATCGAGGCGGGGTATCGCCGGATGGTCGCCGCCGAGGAAGGGCGCGACGATCCGCTCGATGCGGACATCGCCTTCCACGTCTCGATCCTTCAGGCGTCGGGCAACCCCTTCTACGCCCAGTTCCGCGATGTGGTGGTGACGGCGCTGCGCACGTCGATCCTGTTCACCAACCGCTTCAAGGGCCGCACCGCGAGCCTGCCCGCCCACCGCGCCGTGAAGGACGCGATCGAGGCGCGCAACCCGGAGGCCGCTCAGGCCGCGATGGATCATATCATCCGCGACGTGCTGGTGCTGATCGACGCCGCCGAGCAGCAGGACGCCAACACCGCCGCCTGATCCCCTCGCCCCGTCCGCGCACTGGCACGGACGGGGCGATCGCGAGGCTTACTTCGCCGCCGGCGCGCCGGGGCAGACTGCGCCCGCCGGATCGGTGTCCAGCTTCACGCCCACGATCGACACCGTGAAGCCGCCATCGCTGCCCAGCACGAAGGGCTGCGTGACATGGCCGACATCCGCGCCCGCCGCCTTGAAACAGGCGAGCGGCACCTTCACGCTGGTCCACTGGCCGGGCGCAGCGGCGGCGAACAGGCTGGTGGCGTCCACCGGCGTCGCCTGATCGCCGACACCCAGCGTCACCTTACCCTTGGGCGCGACGTCCACGCGATAGTCGATGCGGAGGCTGAGTTGCGCGTTGGTCTGGCGGGTGAGATCGATCGACGGGCCGGAAACGCGGACATGGCCTGCGCCGTTGAAGGCGTACTGGCGCGCGCCCTCCTGCTTGCCGCCGCCGTCGACATTCTTCTCCGTGACCGCGCCGTCGCTGGCGAGCTTCCACGGCGCGACCGCCTTGCCCGGCACATAGTAGACCGAGATGTTGGCGAGCGAGGCATCCACCCCTGCGACCTCGCTGAGCTGCGGGATCGCCTTGTGATCGGCGTAGGTCAGGCCATAGCCATAAGCAAAAAGCGGGTCGTAGCCCGGCTGGCCGACATTGTTCGCGAACTGCCCGGCGGTCTTCGGCCAGCTATAGCTGAGCTTGCCGCGGAAATCCTTGTTCGGCGTGCCGTCCTTCTTCGCCACGAGCACGTCGGCGATACCCTCGCCCTCCGAGCCCGGCAGGAAGGCCGCGACGAAGGCGTCCGACTGGTTCAGCTCCGGGTTCACCCACAGCGGACGGCCCGAGATGAACACCGACACCACCGGAATGCCCTGCCCCTTCAGCGCCTTGAGCTGGGCCAGCGCCTGCTTGTCGCCGGGCTGGAACTCCAGCGTCGAGATATCGCCGACCATCTCGGCATAGGGCGTCTCGCCGAACACGACGACGGCGACATCGGGCTTCGCGCCCGTCACCTTACCGTCCTTGCTCAGCGTCGCGGTGCCGCCCGCCGCCTCGATCGCGGTCTTGAGCCCGCCCCAGATCGAGGTCGCGCCGGGGAAGTCGGCATTGGTGTTGCCCGTGCCCTGCCACGAGAGCGTCCACCCGCCCGTCTGCATCCCGATGTCGTCGGCGTGGGTGCCGGTGACGAGCACCTTCTGGCCCGGCCTGATCGGCAGCAGCGCATTGTTGTTCTTGAGCAGCACCAGCGATTCCGCCACCGCCTGACGCGCGATCGCGCGATGCTCGGGCGAGCCGAGGATATTCTTCTGCTCATAAGGACGCGCCGGATCGAACAGGCCGAGCTTCACCTTCACGCGCAGGATGCGGCGCACCGCATCGTCGACGCGGGCCATCGGGATCGTGCCGTCCTGCACTTCCTTCAGCGTGTTGTCGAAGAGCGCCTTCCAGTCGGACGGCACCATCGCCATGTCGAGCCCGGCGTTGAAGCTCTGCGGGCAATCGGCGGTGGTGCAGCCCGGCACCTGACCATGCGCGTTCCAGTCGCCGACGACGAAGCCCTCGAAGCCGAGCTTGCCTTTCAGCACGTCGGTCAGCAGCGACTTGTTGCCGTGGTTCTTCACGCCGTTCCACGAGGAGAAGCTGGCCATCACCGTCATCGCGCCCGCGTCGATGCCGGAGATGTAGCCCGGTGCGTGCGTCTCGATCAGCGTCTTCTCGTCGATCTGGGCGTCGCCCTGATCGATGCCGTTGTGCGTACCGCCATCGGCGAGGAAATGCTTGATCGAGGCGGCCACCTTGCCGTTCTGGATGCGCCCCGTCCCCGGCGCGCCCTGAAGCCCGCGCACCATCGCGGCGGAATAGAGCTTCGTGATGTCCGGGCGCTCCGAATAGCCCTCATAGGTGCGGCCCCAGCGATCGTCCTGCGGCACCGTCACGGTCGGGCCGAAGGCCCAGTCGAAGCCGGAGGCAGCGCTCTCCTCGGCCGTTGCCGCGCCGATCTTCTCCATGAGCGCCGGATCGCGCATCGCGCCGAGGCCGATATTGTGCGGGAAGATCGTCGCGCCGAAGACGTTGGAATTGCCATGGACCGAATCCATGCCGAAGATCGTCGGGATCGGCACATGGCCGGGCCGCTTCTCGATCGAGACCTGACGGAAGGCCTCCGCCGTCTTGATCCAATCGCCCACCGGGCCGCGATCATTGCCCGACAGCGGCGGAGAATTGCCGCCGCCCAGCACCGAGCCCAGCGGATAGTCACGCAGCTCCTCGGGCTTCACCGAGGCGATGTCGCCCTGGATCATCTGGCCCACCTTCTCGCGCAGGCTCATCTGCTTCATCAGCGAGGTGACGAAGGCTTCCGTCCTGGCGTCAACCAGCCCGACGCTGTGCGCCGCCGGCCAGAGCGCGGGATGCGCCGTCGCGTTCGCGGGCAGCGGCACGATGGCGGGCGCCGCCAGCACGGGCGCGGACGACGCCGTAACGATCGCGATCAGGCTCGCGGTGATGAGTGCGCGCATTGAGGACCCTCTCCTGGACTGTGCGATCAGCGGCCGCACCTAAGTCGATTAATCACCCTATTTCCATGAGCCCATGGATGACAAGCGCTGTCATCTCTCGAACGGGGATGCTACAGCCGTCCCCATTCATGCGGTCATAGCCGGCGCGGGGCTGCCGGCGGACCGACTGGGAGAGGCTGGATGACCGAACTCGTCGCCGTCGATATCGGCGGGACCAATGCACGTTTCACCATCGCCACCGTTAGGGACGATGGATCGATCGATATGGGCGAAGTGGTGACGCTCCCCACCCACGCCTATGCCAGCCTGCGCAGCGCGTGGGAGGCGTTCGCCGAGAAGATCGGCCGGCCGCTTCCCGACGCAGGTGCCATCGCCATCGCCGCGCCCGTCGACGGCTCGGTGATCAAGCTCACCAACAGCCCCTGGGTGATCCGCCCGTCGCTGATCCCCTCTGTGCTCGGATTGGAGCGTTACACCCTCATCAACGATTTCGGCGCGGTCGCCTATGCGGTGAGCCGGGTGCAGGACAAGGATCTGCGCCACCTGTGCGGGCCGGACGAGCCGCTGGGCAAGGAAGGCACGATCAGCGTCGTCGGCCCCGGCACCGGGCTTGGCGTCGCCCAGCTCCATCGCCACAACGGCCAGATCACGGTCGTCGAGACCGAGGGCGGCCATATCGACTTCGCCCCGCTCGACAAGCTGGAGGACCAGATCCTCGAACGGCTGCGCCAGCGCTATCGCCGCGTCTCGATCGAGCGGCTGGTGTCCGGCCCCGGCCTTTCCAACATCTATGAGGCGCTGGCCGCGATCGAGGGCCGCATCGTCCCCGTGGGCGACGACAAGGAGCTGTGGAAGCTGGCGCTGAGCGGCGAGGATATCCTCGCGGCGGCGGCGCTCGACCGCTTCTGCCTGACGCTGGGCGCCGTCGCGGGCGATCTCGCGCTGGCGCATGGCGCGTGGAGCGGCACCGTGATCGCCGGCGGCGTCGGCGCGCGCGTGGCGGACCATCTCCCGATCTCGGGCTTCGCGGGTCGCTACATGGCCAAGGGCCGCTTCGAGGCGCGCATGGCGCGCATCCCGGTGAAGCTCATCACCCACGAGCAGCCCGGCCTGCTCGGCGCGGCGGCGGCCTTCGCGGAGAAGCACTGCCGCTGATCCTTCATGCTGCACCTCTTCGCACTTGCAGCATGAGGCTTGCCTCGCGGCTCCAAGGGCGTAGAGGTGTGCCATGGACGGAACCAGTCGCATCGACGAGATGAACCCGCACATCGCGAAGCCCGGACCCCATGCGGGGATGGGCTTCCGGGAATTTGTGGGGATCGTCGCCTCGATGATGGCGATGGTGGCGCTGGCCATCGATACGATGCTGCCGGCGCTGCCGGCGATCGGCACCTCGCTCGGCGTGGTCGAGGAGAATCAGCGCCAGCTCATCGTCACCGCCTTCCTGCTCGGCTTCGGCGCGGCGCAGCTCTTCTACGGGCCGCTTTCGGATCGGTTCGGACGGCGTCCGATGCTGCTGTTCGGCACGGCCGCCTATGTGCTGTTCAGCATCGGCGTGGCGCTGGCGCCTACCTTCGGCGTGCTGCTCGCCTTCCGCGCCCTTCAGGGGACGGCCGTGGCCGCCACCCGCGTCGTCACCATCTCGGTGGTGCGCGATTGCTATGGCGGGCGGCAGATGGCGCGCGTGATGAGCCTCGCCTTCATGGTGTTCCTCGCCATCCCGGTGATGGCGCCATCGATCGGGCAGTTCTTCCTGCTGTTCCTGCCGTGGCGCGGGCTGTTCTGGGTGCTGGCGGCCTATGGCCTGTTCGTGCTGACCTGGCTCATCACCCGCCTGCCTGAGACGCTTCACCCCGAATATCGCCGTCCGATCGACATCGCCTCGATCACGGCCGCGATCCGCCGGACGCTCACCGCGCGGCAGGGCGTCGGCTATATGCTGGCGCTGACGGTGATCTCGGGCGCGCTCTACGGCTTCATCAACTCGGTGCAGCAGATCTTTGCCGACGCCTTCCATGCGCCCAGGCTGATGCCGCTGGTCTTCGCCGCGATCGCCGGGACGATGGCGGTCGCGGCGCTGATCAACTCGCGCATCGTCGAGCGGCTGGGCACGCGGCGCGTGTCGCACACCGCGCTGCTGGGCTTCACGGGGATCGAGATCCTGCATCTCGTGATCGTGCTGACGGGGCATGAGACGCTGATCAGCTTCGCGATCTGTCAGGCGGCGGCGATGTTCTGCTTCGGCCTGTCGACCGCCAATTTCGGCGCGATGGCGATGGAGCCGCTCGCCGAGGTGGCGGGCACGGCGGCGTCGGTGCAGGGCTTCGTCACCACGGTGGGCGGCGCGCTGCTGGGCTTCGCGATCGGGCAGAGCTTCGATGGCAGCAGCCTGCCGATGACGGCGGGCTTCGCGATGGCGGGGCTGGTCGCGCTGGTGATCGTGCTGATCACCGAAGGCGGACGACTCTTCCACCCGCGCATGGGGTCGTAAAGGGCCACCCCGGATCGGCTCCGGGGCGGCCCCTCAGTCTCAGTCAGCGAAGAGCAGCGCCGGCACTTCGAGCAGCTTGCGCACCGCCTGGATGAACTTGGCCGCGTCCATGCCGTCGACCACGCGATGGTCGAAGGAGGAGGACAGGTTCATCATCTTGCGGACCTCGATGCGGCCCTCGATCACCACCGGCCGCTCGACCATGCGGTTGACGCCGACGATGGCGACTTCCGGCCGGTTGATCACCGGCGTCGAGACGATGCCACCCAGCGCGCCCAGCGAGGTGAGCGTGATGGTCGAGCCCGACAGTTCCTCGCGCTTGGCCTTGCCGCGGCGGGTGGCGTCGGCGAGGCGGACGATCTCGGAGGCCAAGCCCCACACGTCATAGGCCTGCGCGTCGCGGATCACCGGCACCGAGAGGCCGGCGTCGGTCTGCGTCGCCATGCCGAGGTGCATGGCGGAGTGACGGCTGACCACGCCCGCCTCGTCGTCGAAGCGCGCATTGACCATCGGGAAGTCGGTCGCCGCCTTCGCCATCGCGCGGATGAGGAAGGGCAGCATGGTGAGCTTCGGCCGCTCGCCGCGCGTCTCATTCATCGCCTGACGCAGCGCCTCGACGGCGGTGACGTCGACTTCCTCGACATAGGCGAAGTGCGGGATGCGGCGCTTGGCCTCGGCCATGTTCTCCGCGATGCGGCGGCGAAGGCCCGTGACCTTGATCTCCTCGACATCGTCATACCCGGCGGCAACCGGCGCGGCGGCGCGCGGGGCGGCCTTCGGAGCCGAGCCACCGCCCTGATACTTCAGGAAGGCGTCGAGGTCGGAATGCTTCACCCGGTCGCCTGCGACGGGGCGCACGTCGGCGAGGTCGACGCCCAGTTCCTTGGCGCGCTGGCGGACGGCCGGCGAGGCCAGCACCTTGTGCGACGACGTAGCGTGCGCCTTGGGCGCCGGAGCCTCGACGGCAGCGGCGGGCGCCTCCGCCTTGGCGGGGACCGGATCGGCCTTCGGAGCGGGCACAGGCTCGGCCTTGGGTGCTTCGGCCGGCGCCGGGGCCGCCGCTTCGCCACCCTCGGTCTCGAACACGATCAGCGTCGAGCCGATGGCGATCTGGTCGCCGACGGCACCCGCCAGCTCAACCACCTTGCCCGACACGGGGGCGGCCATCTCGACGGTCGCCTTGTCGGTCATCATGTCGGCGACCGGCTGGTCCTCCTCGACCATGTCGCCGATCTTGACGTGCCAGGTAACGATCTCGGCCTCGGCAATGCCTTCACCGATGTCGGGGAGACGGAAAGGTACGCGTGCCATGCCGATCAATCCTTCATCACGCGCTTGAGCGCTTCGCCGAGCCGCACCGGCCCCGGAAAATAGGCCCACTCCAGCGAGTGGGGATAGGGCGTGTCCCACCCCGTGACGCGCTCGATCGGCGCCTCCAGGAAATGGAAGCAGCGCTCCTGCACCTGCGCCGACAGCTCCGCGCCGAAGCCGGAGGTGCGCGTCGCCTCGTGGACGATCACGCAGCGGCCGGTCTTCTCGACCGAGGCGGCGATCGTCTCGATGTCGAGCGGCAGCAGGGTGCGCAGATCGATCACCTCGGCGTCGATGCCGCTCTCGGCCACCACGCCGAGCGCGACATGGACCATCGTGCCATAGGAGAGGATCGTCACCGCCTCGCCCTCGCGCACCACGGCGGCCTTGCCGAGCGGCACGGTGTAATGCCCCTCCGGCACTTCCGACGAGGCGTGCTTGGACCAGGGTTGCACCGGGCGGTCATAATGGCCGTCGAACGGTCCGTTATAGATGCGCTTCGGCTCGAAGAAGATCACCGGGTCCGGGTCTTCGATCGCCGCGATCAGGAGGCCCTTGGCGTCATAGGGGTTGGACGGGATCACCGTCTTCAGGCCCGCGACATGGGTGAAGATGCCCTCGGGCGACTGCGAGTGCGTCTGCCCGCCGAAGATGCCGCCGCCGAAGGGCGAACGCACCGTGATCGGGCAGGTGAACTCGCCCGCCGAGCGATAGCGCAGACGCGCGGCCTCGGAGATGAGCTGGTCCATGCCCGGATAGATGTAATCCGCGAACTGGATCTCCGGCACGGGACGCAGGCCGTAAGCCGCCATGCCCACCGCGACGCCGATGATGCCGCATTCGTTGATCGGCGCGTCGAACACGCGCGTCTTGCCGTATTTCTTCTGGAGGCCCGCCGTCGCGCGGAACACGCCGCCGAAATAGCCGACATCCTCGCCCATCACCATCACGCCGGAGTCGCGCTCCATCGCGACGTCCATGGCCGAGTTGATCGCCTGGATCATGTTCATGGTCGTCATACGCCGGCGACCCTCCGCTCTTCGGCCATCTGCTCGCTCTGTTCCTTGATGTGCGCGGGCATCTCGGCGAACACGTCCTCGAACATCGTCTCGAAGCTGTGCACGAAGCCGGTGCCCGACAGCACGCCCAGCTTCTCCGCCTCGCGGCCGGCGTCGCGGACCATGTCGGCCAGCTCGACCTGGAGCGCGTCATGGCTCGCCTCGTCCCATTCGCCGAGCTTGATGAGATGCTCCTTGAGGCGCTGGATCGGATCGCCGAGCGGGAAGTTCTTGGCCTCCTCCGCCGAGCGGTACGCCGAGGGATCGTCCGACGTGGAGTGCGCCTCGACGCGATAGGTGAAATGCTCGATCAGCGTCGGGCCGGCGTTGGTGCGCGCGCGCTCGGCGGCCCACTCGGTCGCGGCATAGACCGCCAGCGGATCATTGCCGTCGATGCGCAGCGCCGCGATGCCATAGCCGAGGCCGCGCGCCGCGAAAGTGGTCGACTCGCCGCCCGCGAACCCTGCGAAGGACGAGATCGCCCACTGGTTGTTGACGACGTTCAGGATCACCGGCGCGCGATAGACCGACGCGAAGGTGCAGGCGGCGTGGAAGTCGCCCTCGGCGGTCGAGCCCTCGCCCACCCAGCTTGCGGCGATGCGCGTGTCGCCCTTCGCGGCCGACGCCATCGCCCAGCCCACCGCCTGCGGATATTGCGTGGCGAGGTTGCCGGAGATCGAGAAGAAGCCCGCTTCCTTGGCCGAATACATGATCGGAAGCTGGCGGCCCTTCAGCCGGTCACCCGCGTTCGAATAGACCTGGCACATCATGTCGACCAGCGGCCAGTCGCGCCCGATCAGCAGGCCCTGCTGGCGGTAGGACGGGAAGCACATGTCGTCGCGGTGCAGCGCCTCGACAGCGCCTATCGCGACGGCCTCCTCGCCGGTGCACTTCATGTAGAAGCTGGTCTTGCCCTGGCGCTGGGCGCGGAACATGCGGTCGTCATAGGCCCGCGTCAGCATCATGCCGCGCAGGATGCGCTTGACGCGCTCGACCGGCAGGCGCGGGTTCCATGGACCGACCGCGTTGCCATCCTTGTCCAGCACGCGGATCAGCGTGAAGGGCAGATCGCGCATCGTCGCGGGATCGGCATCGACCGAGGGGCGCGCAACGCTGCCAGCCTCGGGAAAGACCATGTCGTCGAACGACACGGCATCGCCCGGCCGGAACTTCGGCTCGGGCACATGGAGCGTCAGCGACCGCAGATTGCGGCCCGCCTCGTCGGCCATCCTCATCCTCCTCAGGCCCCTCGCGTGTTCGGCATGAACGCCGCGATGGCCTTGTCCGCTCCCTAGCGTCAGGCGAGGAGCGTGGAAAGAGGTTTCGCAATTATATTACATGCATGTGAATGCTAGTTGCTGCGTTGCGAAATATCCTGCGGCGAGGTGAGAGCCTGCTGCGGCCGGGTGCCGGGCGGCGGCGCGACCGGCGGAGCGCCCTCCCAACCGCCACCCAGCGCCTTGAACAGCGACACCTGCGAGTCGGCCACGTTGGTCTCGGACTGGGCTAGCGCCTGCCGCGCCTCGGCGCGATTCTGCTCGGCGACCAGCAGGTCGAGGAAATTGTCGCGGCCGGTGTCGAAGCGGATGCGCGAGAGCTTGGCGGCATCGTCCGCCGCAGCCGACGCGCGCGCCAGTGCTTCGTTGCGCTCCAGCGCCGCGGAATAGCGCGCCAGCGCCTGTTCCGTCTCCTTGAGCGCGGTCAGGATCGTGCCCTGGAAGGCGGCGAGCGAGGCGTCGGCCTGCCCCTTCGCCTGCCGGATGCGCGCGCGCGCAACGGCGATGTTGGGGAAAGTCCACGAGATCAGCGGCCCGAGCGAATAGCCGAACGAGGCCGACTTGCCGATGTCGCCGATATGCGGCGCGCCGAGCGTCGCCGAACCGGCCAGCGTCACCGACGGGAAGAGCTGCGCCGTCGCGATGCCGATCCTCGCCGTGTCGGCGGCCAGCGTGCGCTCCGCCGCGCGGACGTCGGGGCGGCGGGCGAGCAGGGTCGCGCCGTCGCCGACCGGGATCACCGTCGCCACCTTGGGCACGGCGCGGCACTGGGCGGCATCGGCGTCGAGTTCGGCGGGCGGGCGCCCGGTCAGCGCCGCGAGCGCGTAGAGCTGGGCGCGGCGCTCGGCCTCGAGCTGCGGCACCTGCGCATTGGCCTGCTCGACCAGCACGGCCGCCTGATCGACGTCGCGACGCGTGCCGCGACCGGCATCGAGCAGGCGCTGCGTCAGGTCGCGGGTATTGCCTTCGAGCTTGGCCGTCTCGCGTGCGACATCGGCCTGCGCCGCGAAGCCACAGGCGTCGGCATAGCTCTGCGCCACCTGCGCGGCGATCGAGATGCGCGCGCCGTCCAGCTCGGCGGCGGCGGCCTCGGCATCGCGATGCGCCGCCTGGATCGAGCGGGTCACGCGGCCGAAGATGTCGACTTCGTAGCTCGCGTCGAAACCGGCCTGGTAATAATTGAAGTCGAAATGGCTCGGCCCGCCGGCAGCACCGGCGCCGGTGCCCGCGCCGCTCTGGATGGAGTCAGCCCCGATCCGCTCGCGCTGGTAGCTCGCCGAAAGCTCGGTGCTGGGCAACCGCCCGGCCCGCGCCTCGGACAGGAAGCCGCGCGCCTTGCGGAGGTTGCCCGCCGCCTGCCGGATATCGGTGTTGTAGGTGAAGGCATCCTGGATCAGCCGGTCGAGCACCGGGTCCTGGAACATCTCCCACCATTTGGCCGGCAGCGGCCCGCCCGACAGCATCGGGCCGGAATGCGATTCCATGAAGGGCTGGGTCGCATCGGCCTGCACGGCGGGCCGGTGATAGTTGGGCCCGACCGCGCATCCCGCCAGCGCCATCGCCGGGATCAGCGCGCCGGCCGCGCGCAGCATCGCCACCCGGCTCATGAGAGGCCTCCTTCCGCCGCCGCTCCGCCGCTCTGGCGGCTCGAGCGCAGGCCCTTCGCCCAGTCCGACACGCGTTCGCCCAGCATCTTGGTGATGACATAGAAGCTCGGCGTGAAGAGCAGGCCGAACATCGTCACGCCGATCATCCCGAAGAACACCGCCACGCCCAGCGCCTTGCGCATCTCCGAACCCGGACCGTTGGAGATCACCAGCGGCAGCACGCCGAGGATGAAGGCGATCGAGGTCATCAGGATGGGCCGCAGGCGCTGATGCGCCGCCCGCTCGGCCGCGTCGCGGTGGGAGAGGCCGTCATCCTCGCCCTGTCGCGCGAACTCGACGATCAGGATCGCGTTCTTGGCCGCCAGGCCGACCAGCACGACGAGACCGATCTGGGTGAGGACGTTGTTGTCCATCCCCATCAACTCGACGCCGAGGATCGCGGCCAGCAGGCACATCGGCACGATCAGGATCACCGCCAGCGGCAGGATCACGCTCTCATATTGGGCCGCCAGCAGCAGGAAGACGAACAGCACGGCCAGACCGAACACGAAGATGCCGGTATTGCCCGCCTGCTCCTGCTGGAAGGCAAGGTCCGTCCATTCGTAGGTCATGCCCTTGGGCAGGATCTTCTCCGCCAGCCCGGCCATCGTCTTCAGCGACTGGCCCGACGAATAGCCGCGCGCCGTATCGCCCTGAAGCTCCGCCGCCGGATAGAGATTGTAGCGGACCACGCGATAGGGGCCGGAATCGTTCTTCATCGTCAGCACCGCGCCCAGCGGCACCATGCCGCCGCTGCTGGCGCGGGTGCGCAGCTGCTCGACGTCGGAGGTCTGCTGGCGGAAGGGCGCATCGGCCTGCGCCGTCACGCGCCAGGTGCGGCCGAGATAGTTGAAGTCGTTGATATAGGTCGAGCCGAGATAGGTGCCGAGCGTCGAGAAGATGTTCTGCACCGGCACGCCGATCTGCTCGGCCTTCTCGCGGTCGATATCGGCGTAGAGGCGCGGCGTGCGGATGTTGAAGGTGGTGAAGGCCGCCTGGATGCCCTCCGCCTTGTTGGCCGCCATCATCATCCCGAAGGCCGCCTTCTGGAGCGCCGCATAGCCTTCGCCGGTGCGATCCTCGATCTCCATCTTCCAGCCGCCGCCGGTGCCGATACCGCGAACGGGCGGTGGCGGGATGACGAGGATGTTGCCCGCCGTAATCTGGCCATAGGCCTTGCGCAGCTTCACCGCGAACTCGTCGGCGGTGAGCTTGCGGTCCTTCTGCTCCTTCATCAGCACGAAGATCACGCCGGTGTTGGGAGCGTTGGTAAAGGTCGCGCCGTCGAAGCCGGCGAAGGCCACGGTGTCGCGCGCCTCGGGCAGGCTCATGGCGATCTTGATCGCCCCGCGCATGACCTGGGTGGTCCGCTCGAGCGAGGTGCCCGGCGGCATCTGCACGGCGCTGATCAGATAGCCCTGATCCTGCGCGGGGATGAAGCCGGTCGGCGTCGCGTTGAAGCGCCACACCGCGAACAGGATCAGCCCGACATAGACGATGCCGACCAGCGCGAGCTTGCGCACCAACCGCCCGGTCAGCTTGCCATAGCGATCGGACAACCGCTCGAAGCCATGGTTGAAGCCGTTGGCGAAGCGCGCCGGCCAGCCGCGCCAGCCTTCGCGCACCTGCCGGTCCTCATCGAGCCGATGCTTGAGCAGCAACGCCGCGAGCGAAGGCGACAAGGTGAGCGATACGAAGGCCGAGATCGCCGTCGCCGACACGATGGTCAGCGCGAACTGCTTGTAGAACTGGCCCGAGATGCCCGGAATGAAGGCGGTCGGGATAAACACGCCGCACAGCACGAGGCAGATGGCGATCAGCGCGCCGGACACCTCGTCCATCGTCTTGTGCGCCGCCTCGCGGGGACTGAGCCCCTCCTCCTCCATCAGGCGCTCGATATTCTCGATCACGACGATGGCGTCGTCGACGACGATGCCGATGGCGAGCACCAGCCCGAACAGCGACAGATTGTTCAGCGAGAAGCCGAAGCCCGCCATGAAGGCGAAGCTGCCCACCAGCGAGATCGGGATCGCGATCAGCGGCACGATCGCCGCGCGCCAGCTCTGGAGGAACAGCAGCACCACCAGCGCCACGAGGACCAGCGCGATGTAGAGCGTGTGCTCCACCTCGTCGATCGACGCAGAGATATAGTCGGTCGGGTGGTAGCCGATGTTGTAGGCCATCCCGGCAGGGAAGCTCTTGGACGCATCCGCCAGCGCCGCCTTCACCTTGTCCGCGGTCGCCAGCGCGTTGGAGCCGGGGAGCTGCGTCACGATCAGGACGGTCGCGTCCTGGCCGTTGAAGATGCCGTTGGTGGTGTAGTCCTGCGCGCCCAGCTCGATGCGGGCGATGTCGCGCAGCCGCGTGAGGCCGCCATCGGCGCGGCGCTTGAGGATGATGTCGCCGAACTGCTCGGGCGAGGTCAGCCGGCCCAGTGTCTGCACGCCGAGCTGGAAGGCATTGCCCTTGATGCCGAAGGGCGGCGATCCGATCGAGCCGGCGGCGACCTGCGCATTCTGCGCGCGGACCGCGGCGGCCACTTCGTCCACCGTCAGGTCGCGCGCGGCGGCGAGATCGGGATCGATCCAGATCCGCATCGAGAAATCGCGCCCGCCGACGAGGCGCGTGTCGCCCACGCCCTGGATGCGCTTGATCCGGTCATTGACCTGGAGCGTGATATAGTTGGAAATATACTGCTGGCTGAGGGACTTGTCCGGCGAATAGAAGGCCACGCCCATCAGGATGTCCGGCGACGCCTTGCGCACCGTCACGCCGATCGATCGCGTCTCGTCGGGCAGACGGGGCTCGGCTTCCGACACGCGGTTCTGCACCAGAACCTGCGCTTCGTTGATGTCCGTGCCCAGCGCGAAGCTGATCGTGATCGTCAGCGATCCGTCGCCGATCGACGAGGAGGACATGTAGATCATGTTCTCGACGCCGTTGATCTGCTGCTCCAACGGCACGGCGACCGTCTCGGCCATCGTCTCGGCGGTGGCGCCCGGATAGCTGGCGTTCACCGTCACCGTCGGCGGCGCGATCTCCGGATACTGGCCGACCGGCAGCGACGGATAGGCGATCGCGCCGATGATGACGATCAGGATCGAGACGACCGCCGCGAAGATCGGGCGCTCGATGAAGAAATGCGGGAAGCGCATCGCCGCGCCCTCAGCCGGCCGACGGCGTGGCGAAGGACGGCTGCGGCGTGGTGACCGTCGGCATTTGCGGCCCGGTATCGGGCGCGCGCGGTTTGATGACCGTGCGCTTGGCCTCCACCTTGGCGCCCGGCGCGAGCTGGGCGATGCCGTCGAGCAGCACGAGGTCGGTCGGCGCGATGCCGTTGCGGATGGCGCGCAAGCCTTCCACTTCCGGCCCCGTCTCCACCTCGCGCTGCGCCACCGTGCCGTCGCGGGCCATCACGAAGACGAGCTTGCGCGCCTGATCGGCGGTGATCGCCTCGTCCGGCACCAGCAGCGCCTTGTAGGTGCCCGAACCGAGCAGCCGGGCGCGGCCGAACATGCCGGGGGTCAGGAAATGATTCGGGTTCGCCACCACCGCATGGGCGCGAATCGTGCCGGTCTGCGGATCGAGGGCATTGTCGACGAACTGCATCCGGCCATGCCAGTTGTAGCCCGTCTCGTCGGAAAGCTGGATGTCGACCGGGTTGGCCTTGCTCCGCGAGGAATCGCGCAGCCCCTTCTGCGCCTCGCGCAGATATTTGAGGTAGAAGCTCTCGGCGCCGTCGAAGGTGAACCAGATCGGATCGAGCGACACCACCGTGGTCAGCAGCGTCTGCCCGTTGATCACCTGATCGCCCAGAGACACGCGCTTGTCCGACACGCGACCGGACACGGGAGCGCGGACCGTGGTGAAACCGAGGTTGAGCCTGGCGTTATAGGTGTTGGCCTCGGCAGCCTGGAGGTTGGCGGCGGCGGTGCGCACGGCCGCCTCGTTATTCTCCAGCTCCTCCTTGGAGACCGCCTGCACCTTGACCAGTTCGGTCGAACGGGCGGCCACCGACCGCGCGTTGATCAGCGTCGCGCGCGCACTCGCCACCTGCGCCACGGCCTGATCATAGGCGGCCTTGTAGGGACGCGGATCGATGATGAAGAGCGGCTGCCCCTCCTTCACGTCCTGCCCGTTGCGGAACAGGATCTGCGTCACCACGCCGGTGACGCGGGCGCGCAGGTCGACGGACTGCGGCGCCTCGAAGCGGCCGATATACTCGTCCCAGTCGACCACGTCGCGCTGAAGCGGCTGGGCGACGGAAACGTGCGGAGTCGGCGGGCCTTTCGGCCCCTGATTCCCCTTTGAGCATCCGGCCAGGAGGGCGATCATGACCAACGCGGTGGATGTGCGGATCATCCAGGTCCCCTTTATTGCGACGCAACATTTAGCCGGTCGCTTTCCACACACAAGTCAAATGTTACCGAGCAGTACAATAGCCCGGGATTCGGTACAACGCCCCCGGAAAGGCCGTTCGCTTTCCGGCCGGAATGAGCCGGCGCCGTAACCTACGCTCCCTCCATCGCCTTGCCTAGCCACCCCCTCTTTCGCTTGCGGGATGACATCGCTAGGCAGGCGGCGCCCCATATTCTTGCTGAGGAAGTGCCCGATGGCCGATGTCGATGCCCTGATGCGCAAGGCGCCCGTGATCCCCGTGCTGGTGATCGACCGGCTGGAGGATGCCGCCCCGATCGCCGAGGCGCTGGTGGCCGGTGGCCTGCCGCTGCTCGAAGTGACGCTGCGAACCCCCGTGGCGCTCGATGCGATCCGTGAGATGTCCAAGGTGCCGGGCGCGATCGTCGGCGCGGGCACCGTGCTGAACGAGCGCCAGCTCCACGCCGCACAGGAAGCCGGCGCCACCTTCATCGTGTCGCCGGGCCTCACCGTGCCGCTCACCAGGGCCGCGCAGACCGCGAACATCGATTTCCTGCCCGGCGTCGCCAACCCGGCCGACATCATGGCGGGCATGGACCTCGGCCTCAATCGCTTCAAATTCTTCCCGGCCGAGGCGGTCGGCGGGCTGAAGGCGCTCAAGGCCTATGCCTCGGTGTTCCGCGACGCCCGCTTCTGCCCGACCGGCGGCATCACGCTGGAAACGGCGCCGCAGTGGCTGGCCGAGGACGCGGTCCTGTGCGTCGGCGGCTCGTGGCTGGTGCCCTCGGGCACGATCGACGAGGCGGCGATCCGTCAGCGCGCGGAAGCCGCCTCCAAACTCCGCGGCTGACGGACCGGCTGGCGGCGGCTCAGGCCGCCGCCACGCTGCGCCGCCGCGCGTAGAGGAAATAAACCAGCAGCCCGAGCCCGTTCCACGCGAAGAAGCGGACCTGCGTGCCGAGCGGCAGGTTCCAGAACAGGTAGAGGCACCCCAGGATCGCCACCGCGCCGACCAGCGGCGCCAGCGGCGTGCGGAAGGCCCGCTCCCGGCCCGGCTCGCGCTTCCTGAGGATCAGCATCGACGCGCCCACCGCCACGAAGGCGCAGAGCGTCCCCGCATTGGCCAGCGCCGCGATCTCGGCGAGCGGCAGGAAGGCCGCGATGATGGCGACGATGATCGCCGTCCCGATCGTCACCGCCACCGGCACGCCGCTCTTGGGATGCACGCGGCCGAGGCGCTCCGGCAGCAGTCGGTCGCGGGCCATCACGAAGAAGATGCGCGTCTGGCCGAACAGGAAGGCGAGGATGACGGTGGGCAGCGCCACCACGGCGACCGCACCGAAGATCTTGGCCGTCCCCGCGCTGCCCAGCGTGCGCAGCACCAACGCCAGCGGCTCAGCCGAGTTGGCGAAGCTCGCCACCGGCACCGCGCCGATCGCGCAGGCCGCGACGCCCATGTAGATCACCACGCAGGCCAACATCGATCCGACGATGCCGATCGTCATGTCGCGGCCGGGATTCTTGGCCTCCTCGGCCGCCGTCGAGACGGCATCGAAGCCGTAGAAGGCGAAGAAGATGATCGACGCCGCCGCCATCACGCCGCGCTTGGTCCCGTCCGGCCCGAGATGCTGGAAGAAGCCGTCGGGCATGAAGGGATGGAAGTTCGCCGCATCGAAATGCGGCAGCGTCACCGCCACGAACATCGCCAGTGCCGCGATCTTGAGCGCCACGAGGCAGGCGTTCAGCGTCGCCGACTCGCGCGTGCCGACCAGCAGCAGCCCCGCCACGACCGCGATGATGCCCACCGCCGGCAGGTTGATGAGTCCGCCTGCGTCCGGTCCTCCGGCGAGCGCCTTGGGGATGGTCCAGCCGATGCCGTCCATGAAGCCGGTGAAATAGCCCGACCAGCCGACCGCCACCGTCGAGCAGACCACCGAATATTCGAGGATCAGGCTCCAGCCGACGATCCACGCGATCGTCTCGCCCACGGCGACGTAGGAGTAAGTGTAGGCGCTGCCCGACTGCGGAATCATCGCCGCCAACTCGGCATAAGCCAGCGCCGCCGCCGCGCAGACCGCGCCCGCGATCAGGAAGGAGAGGATGACGCCCGGCCCCGCCAGCGCGGCGCCGACGCCGGTCAGCGTCAGGATGCCGGTGCCGACGATCGCGCCGACACCGAGCGCCACCAGATGCGGCCAGCCCAGCGTGCGGTGCAGCTTATGCGCGGCGTCGGCGGGCGGCGCCTCGATCGACTTCAACGGTCCCCAGAACGACATTCTTATCCTCTCTTATCTCTTATTCCTCGTCCGGATAGGGCCCCTTGCCGCCTTCGGCAATGAACTGGTCGACGCGGGCGTTGAGCGCGCTCATCGGCACCGATCCGAGCGCGAGGATCGTGTCGTGGAAGGCGCGGATGTTGAACTTCGGCCCCAGCGCCTTCTCGGCCCTGGCGCGGGCATCGCGGATGGTCTTCTCGCCGAGATAATAAGAGAGCGCCTGCCCCGGCCACGAGATGTAGCGATCCACCTCCGTCTCGATCTCATGATCGGAGAGCGCGGTGTTGTCGTGGAGGAAAGCGATCGCCTGCGCGCGCGTCCAGCCGAGATGGTGGACGCCGGTGTCCACCACCAGCCGCGAGGCGCGCCACATCTGGTAGGAGAGCATCCCGAACTTGTCGTAAGGCGTGGCGTACATCCCCATCTCGTCGCCCAGCCGCTCGCAATAGAGCGCCCACCCCTCGCCATAGGCCGAGATATAACCGGAGGAGCGATACTCGGGCTGGTCCTTCGCCTCGGCGGCGAGAGGTATCTGGAAGGCGTGGCCCGGCGCGCTTTCATGCAGCGTCAGCGCGGTCAACTGATAGAGCGGGCGACTGGGCAAATTCTGGGTGTTGACCAGATAGACGCCGTCGCCGCCGCGTCCCGCCGTATAGAAGGGCGCAATCGCCGCCGGCACGGGGATGATCGCGAAACGGCGGCGCGGCAGATGGCCGAAATAGGTGGCGGCCTTGCCGTCGAAGGTCTTGGCGATCCACGCCGCGTCCTTGAGCAGCTCGTCCGGCGTCTTGGCGTAGAAGCGCGGATCGGTGCGCAGGAAGGTCAGGAAGGCCGGGAAATCGCCCTTGAAGCCGACCTGCTTCATCACCTCCAGCATCTCGGCATGGATCGACGCGACCTCCTGCAAGCCGATCGCGTGGATCTGGTCCGGCGTCAGGTCGAGCGTCGTGAACTCGCGGATCTTGGAACGGTAATAGGCCTCGCCGCCCGGTTGCTTCTCCGCCGCCAGCTCGGGGTTGGCGTGGGGGACATAATCGTCGCGCCAATAGGTGAGCAGCTTGGCGTAGGACGGCACCACGCTCGTCATGATCGCCTTACGCGCCTCGGCGCGAAGCGCCTCCTGCTCGGCCGCCGGGATATTGGCCGGCATCGTCTTGAACGGACCCCAGAAGCCCGTCTCCTCGGCGGTCTTCGCGTTCGCGACCATCGCGATCGAGCTGTCCCGGCCGGTCAGCGTCACCTGGGGCGGCGTGAAGCCGCGCGCCTCGCCGGCCTTCATGTTGGCGATCTGCTGGTCGAAATAGCGCGGCACCTCGCCGAGCTGGGAGATGAAGTTGCGATATTCCTGCGCCGAGCGCAGCGGCTTGTCGTCGACGCTCGAGAGATCGCCCCAGAAGCTCGAATCCGAATTGGCCGGCTTCTCCCATTCGCGGAAGCGCTGGTCGGCGAGCAGCGCGTCGATCTGGCCCTTGTAGACCGCGAAATTGACGCGATTCTCGGGCGTCAGCCGGTCCTGCGGGATGGTAGCGAGCTGGCCCTCCACCTTCTCCCACATGGCGGTGCGCTCCGCCTGCGCGGCGAGCGACACGTCGGGAAGATGGGCGCTCATGATGCGCTTGGCCCTCTCCCCCTCGGGCAGCGCGAAGCTGTGCAGGCGCCAGGCATATTCGTCGGATGTGATCGCCTTGAAGCGAGCGTTCCAGTCCTGCGGCGCAGCGCCGGCGAGCAGGGGAAGCAACAGCAGGGCAGCGCGACGCATGAGGCAGCTCCGGATCGGAAAGGCGGGTCGGCCGGCACCCTGCCGGGTGACCCCGCCCGCCGCAACCACCCGCCGGACGATCGGACCGGCAGCGTCACATATGTGCCACCCTCCCCTCCTGCACGATTGCGAGGCTCGTGGACGCCCGCTATCCATCGCAGCGCATGGCCGACCCCGTCCATCCCGCCGCCCAGGGCTTCGACCCCGCCGCCGCCGCCCGCATGGTCGCGGCCTTCGGCCATAATGGCGCGCTCGGCGCCCGCTTCGTCGCGCATGGCGAGGACTGGTCGGAGCTGGCGCTCGACTATCGCGAGGACCTGATTGGCGACGAGGAGACCGGCGTGCTCGCCTCCGGCCCGATCATCGCGCTGATGGACATGGCGACCAGCATCGCCGTCTGGATCAAGCGCGGCGCATTCAAGCCGCAGGCGACGCTGGACCTGCGCATCGACTATCTGCGCGCCGCGACGCCGGGGCGGACCGTCTTCGGGCGCGGCGAATGCTATCGCCTCACCCGCCGCGTCGCCTTCGTGCGCGGCATGGCGCATGACGGCGACCCGGCCGACCCCATCGCGCATGTCGCCGGCACCTTCATGATGACGGACGAGGCCTGAGCGCATGGGTGTGTGCGAGACGAAGCTGCCGCCCTACGCGCACTTCCTCGGCATCACCGTCGAGCGCGACGGGGATCGCGGGCCGCTCTTCCAGATGCCGTTCGAGACACGCGTGGTCGGCCGCCCGCACTTCCTCCACGGCGGCGCTATCGCCGGCCTGCTGGAGATCGCCGCCGTCGGCACGGTGCTCGACGCGCTGGCCGCCGAGCCGGGCGTCAGCGTCAAGCCGATCAACGTCACCGTGGATTTCATGCGCGGCGGGCGCGAGCGGCTGACCTTCGCCGCCGCCACCATTGCGCGGCTGGGCAACCGCATCGCCAATGTCGAGGCCTTCGCCTGGCAGGACGATCGCACCCGCCCGATCGCAGCCGCGCGCATGACGCTGATGCTGCGCCGCGCGCCTCAGGGAGAATGAGATGGCCTTTTGGGTGCTGCGTTCCGAACCCGACGCCTATTCATGGGACGATCTCGTCCGCGACGGCGGCACCGAGTGGAATGGGGTCCGCAACTATACCGCGCGCAATTTCCTGAAGGAGATGGCGGTCGGCGATCAGGCGCTGTTCTACCACTCGAACACGGAGAAAGCGGCGGTCGGCATCATGGAGGTGACGCGCGCGTGGCAGCCGGACGGCGACGACGGCAAATGGGCGAGCGTCGCGGTGAAGGCGGTCCGACCACTGGCGCACCCGGTGACGCTGGCGGCGATCAAGGCCGAGCCGAAGCTCGCCGAGCTGATGATGCTGAAACAGTCCCGGCTGTCGGTGTCGAAGGTCGAGCCGGCGGAGTGGGCGCTGCTGCTGAAGATGGCGGAATGAACGCCTACCATTTGCATGGGGAGGACTAGGAGCCGCGCATCGCCTCGCAATCGATCGCCCCACCCCAGATACAATTCGGGCCGCCACTCCTGTGAGTGACGGCCCGTATCGTTTCGCTTACGCCGCGGAGCGCTTGGCGCGCTTGCGCTCGTGCGGATCGAGGTGGCGCTTGCGCAGACGGATCGTCTTCGGCGTCACTTCGACCAGCTCATCGTCGTCAATGTAGGCGATGGCCTGCTCCAGCGTCATGCGCTTCGGCGGGGTCAGGCGGATCGCGTCGTCCTTGCCGCCCGAAGCGCGGAAGTTGGTGAGCTGCTTCGCCTTCATCGGATTGACTTCGAGGTCGTCATCCTTGGCGTTCTGGCCGACGATCATGCCCTCGTAGAGCGCCTCGCCATGGCCGACGAACAGGATGCCGCGCTCTTCGAGCGGGCCCAGCGCGTAG
Source organism: Sphingomonas sp. PR090111-T3T-6A (assembly GCF_000383095.1). Lineage (GTDB taxonomy): Bacteria > Pseudomonadota > Alphaproteobacteria > Sphingomonadales > Sphingomonadaceae > Solisphingomonas. Next base: position 108,849 of record NZ_AORL01000010.1, on the reverse strand, counting down.
CTGTTGGCTTCGCCCGAACCGTTCGAGATCAGAACGCCGTTCTTGCGGCCTTCGATCGAGCCCTTGTGCGGGCCATATTTCTCGAACAGGCGGTTCATGATGCCCGTGCCGCGCGTGTCGGACAGGAACTCGCCATGATAGCCGATGAGGCCGCGCGACGGCGCCGAGAAGGTGATGCGCGTCTTGCCGCCACCCGACGGGCGCATGTCGGTCATCTCGGCCTTGCGCTGGTTCATCTTGTCGACGACCGTGCCCGAGAATTCCTCGTCCACGTCGATCACGACGGTCTCGTACGGCTCGGTCCGGCCACCGGTCTCGTCCTCGCCGAACAGCACGCGCGGACGCGAGATGCCGAGCTCGAAGCCCTCGCGGCGCATCGTCTCGATGAGCACGCCGAGTTGGAGTTCGCCACGGCCGGCGACCTCGAACGAGTCCCTGTCGGCGCTCTCGGTCACCTTCACGGCGACGTTCGATTCCGCCTCGCGGAACAGGCGGTCGCGGATCATGCGCGACGTGACCTTCGAGCCTTCACGGCCGGCGAAGGGCGAATCGTTCACCGCGAAACGCATCGAGAGCGTCGGCGGATCGATCGGCTGCGCGACGATCGGCGTGTCGACCGAGGTGTCGGCGATGGTGTTCGCCACAGTCGCGACGGTGAGGCCGGCCAGCGAGATGATGTTGCCCGCCTGCGCTTCTTCGACCGGAACGCGGTCCAGACCGTGGAAGGTCATGATCTTGGAGGCGCGGCCCACCTCGATCACATTGCCCTCGGCGTCGAGCGCATGGATCGGCTGGTTGAGCTTGACCGTGCCCGAGTTGATGCGACCGGTGAGGATGCGGCCCATGAAGTTGTCGCGATCGAGCAGCGTCACCAGGAAGGTGAAGGGCGCGTCGACGTCGACCGACGGCGCGGGCACGTGGTTCACGATCTTCTCGAACAGCGGACGCAGCGTGCCTTCGCGGGCATTCTCGTCGGTCGAGGCATAGCCGTTGCGGCCCGAGGCGTAGAGCACCGGGAAGTCGAGCTGCTCTTCGGTCGCGTCGAGGCTGACGAAGAGGTCGAACACCTCGTCGAGCACTTCCTGCACGCGCGAATCCGGGCGGTCGATCTTGTTGACGACGACGATCGGCTTGAGGCCGAGGGCGAGCGCCTTGCCGGTCACGAACTTGGTCTGCGGCATCGCGCCTTCGGACGAGTCCACGAGCAGGATCACGCCGTCGACCATCGAGAGGATGCGCTCCACCTCGCCGCCGAAGTCGGCGTGGCCGGGGGTGTCGACGATGTTGATGCGGGTGCCTTCCCACTCGATCGAGGTGGGCTTGGCGAGGATCGTGATGCCACGCTCCTTTTCGAGGTCGTTCGAGTCCATGGCGCGCTCTTCAACGCGCTGGTTGTCACGGAAGGTGCCGGACTGACGGAAGAGCTGGTCGACGAGCGTGGTCTTGCCGTGATCGACGTGGGCGATGATCGCCACGTTGCGGAGCGCCATGAGATTATGATCCTGCAGGAGTTTCAGCGCGCGCCCATAGCGGAAATGGCGCGCTGCAACAAGGGCGGGCGGCTCAGGCGGTGCGCGCGGCGATCAGCCCGGCCCCGAACATGAAGAAGAGCGCGCCGGTCCCGCGGTCGAACGCCCGCTGTCTCCGCCCGTCCGAAAGCCAGCCCGACAGACGCCGTCCGCCCGCCGCATAGGCGACGTACCAGCCCGTCTCGATCGCCACGAACGTCGCGACGAGGATCGCGAACTGCGGCGCCCAGCCGGACTTCTGCGAGATGAACTGCGGGAAGAGGGCTGCGGCGAAGAGGATCAGCTTCGGGTTGGAGAGCCCGGTGAACAGCGCATCCCGATAGAGCGCGAAGGTCGAGACGCCGGGTGTCACGGGCACGTCCGGGTCCATCCCCGCCGCGCCCTTCCCCGCCCCGCGCCACGCCTTGATGCCGAGCCATGCGAGATAGGCAGCCCCCGCATAGCGCAGCACGTCGAACAATCGCGGCGAAGCCAGCAGCAGCGCGCCAACGCCCGCGGCCGAGGCGGCGAGCGCGATCAGCACGGCGGTCATGCAGCCCGCCATCGCCCACACCGAGCGGCCGAAGCCGTAGCGCACCGAACGCGTCATGACATGGAGCATGTTCGGCCCCGGCGTTCCCGAAATGAGGAACACCGTCACCACGAACAGCCACCAGCGATCCCAGCTCATCCCTTGATCCAGACTTCCAATATCAGCGCGACGAGGCCGAGCGTCGCCACGCTCAGCGCCCACAGCCCCACGAACCAGCCGAGGCGGCGCGCCCACATCTCAGTGATAGCCCCCCTCGCCCACCTTGCCCCGGAAGACCCAGTAGGCCCAGCTCGTATAGGCAAGGATGACGGGGATGAGAACAACCGCGCCGACCAGCATGAAACCCTGGCTCACGCCGGGTGCGGCGGCCTGATAGATCGAGACGCGGCCGGGGATCACATCGGGGAAGATCGACACCGCCAGCCCCGCCATCGACAGCAGGAACAAGGCGACCGTCAGGAAGAAGGGCGCGCGCTCGCGCCCCTTGGCGAGCGCCCAGAGCAGCAGCACCGCCACGATCGCGACCAGCAGCGGCACCTGCGCCGCCGCCAGCACGTTCGGCCAGGCGAACCAGCGCTTGTAATATTGCCCGGACAGGAAAGGCGTGGCGGCGCTCACCGCCGCGATCGCCAGCACGAGCAGCGGCGCCAGCATCTTCGCGAGCTTGCGGGCATCCTCGTGCACCAGCCCCTCGGTCTTCCACAGCAGGAAGCAGGCGCCGAGCAGCGCATAGCCGATCAGCAGGCTCACGCCGGTCAGCATCGAAAAGGGGGTCAGCCAGTCCCACCAGCCGCCCGCATAGGCGCGACCCTCGACATGGATGCCCTGCAACAGCGCGCCGAGCGTGATGCCCTGCGCCAGCGCCGCCACGGCGGAGCCGGAGAAGAAGGCGAAGTCCCACACCGGACGGTGCCGCGGGTCGCGCCAGCGGAACTCGAACGCGACGCCCCGGAAGACGAGGCCGAGCAGCATCGCGATGATCGGCGGATAGAGCGCCGGCAGGATGATCGAATAGGCCAGCGGGAAGGCCGCCAGCAGGCCGCCGCCGCCCATCACCAGCCATGTCTCGTTGCCGTCCCACACGGGGGCGATCGCGTTCATCGCCTGATCGCGTTCCTTGCCGACCTTGAACAGCGGGAAGAGAATGCCGATGCCGAGGTCGAAGCCATCCATGAAGACATAGGCCGCGATGGCAAAGGCGATGATGCCGGCCCATATCAGCGCCAGCATGGGATCGGGCTCGATCATGCGCGGCCTCCTTCGATCGCGGGCGCGGGCGTGATGCCGGCAGCGTGGATGGGCTGGTCGGGATGGTCGGGCTCGCCGGTCGCGGGGGGCTTCGCCATCAGGCGCAGGATGTACCAGATGCCCGCCGAGAAGGCCGTGAGATAGACGATGGCGAAGGCCACCAGCGACCATCCCACCCCCGGCGCAGCGATCGGCGAGACGCTGTCCGCCGTGCGCAGGACGTGGAAGATGGTGTAAGGCTGGCGCCCCACCTCGGTGGTGACCCAGCCCGCCGTGGTGGCGACGAAGCCCGCCGGCCCCATCACCAGCGCGAAGCGGTGCAACCAGCCCCACTCATAGAGCCCCTTGCGCGCCCGCGCCGCGAGGCTCGACAGGCCGAGCAGCAGCATCAGCGAAGCAAGGCCCACCATGATGCGGAACGACCAGAAGACGATCGGCACCGGCGGCCATTCGTCGCGGGGGAAATCGGTCAGCCCCTGAAGCGGCGCATGAGGATCGTGGCGCAGGATCAGAGAGCCGGCGTGCGGGATCTCGACCTTCGCCTTCACCTCGGCGGACCGGCTGTCGGGCAGGCCGAACAGGATCAGCGGCGCGCCGTCCGGGCTCGGGCGGTAATCGCCCTCCATCGCCAGCACCTTGGCGGGCTGATGCTCCAGCGTGTTGAGGCCATGCTGGTCGCCGACGAGGATCTGCACCGGCGCCACCAGCGCCGCCATCCACATCGCCATCGAGAACATCTTGCGCACCTGCGGCGTCGCGTGGCCGCGGATCAGGTGCCATGCGCCGACCGCCCCCACCACCAGCGCAGTGGTGAGATAGGAGGCGATCAGCGTGTGGATCAGGCGATAGGGGAAGCTCGGCGTGAAGATCACCGGCCACCAGCTTCCCGCCGGCACGAACTGGTGGGCGGAATTGAGCGTCCAGCCCTGCGGCGTCTGCATCCAGCTATTGGCCGAGATGATCCAGAAGGCCGAGATGCAGGTGCCCAGCGCTACCGCGCAGGTGGCGAAATAATGGAGCCCCGGCCCCACCTTCTTCATCCCGAAGATCATCACGCCGAGGAAGCCCGCTTCGAGAAAGAAGGCGGTCAGCACCTCATAGGCCATCAGCGGCCCGACGATCGGCCCGGCGCGATCGGAGAAGACCGACCAGTTGGTGCCGAACTGGTAGGACATGACGATGCCGGACACGACGCCCATCGCGAAGTTGATCGCGAAGATCTTGGTCCAGTAGCGGAACAGGTCGAGATAGACGGCCTGTTTCGTCTTCAGCCACAGCCCTTCCAGCACCATGAGATAGCTGGCCAGCCCGATGGTGAAGCTCGGAAAGATGAAGTGGAAGGACAGGGTGAAAGCGAATTGCGCTCGCGCGAGCAGCAACGCGGCCTGATCGTGCATGACGGTATACCCCGGCGCGTTTTGATGCGGATCTCAACCTTGCCCATGCCTTAGGCCAGACCCCCGTTTATTGCACGTCCGAAACACGATTTTTCCGCCCTTTTCCTTCAAGAGGCGCAACAAATGCGTCATGCGGACCCGCTAGTCGGCGGCCATGACCCTCCTCACCCCGTCGCGTCGCGCCGTGATCGGCGGCCTCGTCGCCGCCCCCTTCATCCTGCCCGCCGGCCTCCGTGCCCAGACGCTGGGATTTGTGGACTATCCCTTCACGCTGGGCGTCGCGTCCGGCGATGCGCTGCCCGACGGTTTCGTGATCTGGACCCGACTCGCTCCCCGGCCTCTGGAGCCGCGGGGAGGAATGCCGATCAAACCCGTCGCGGTGGACTGGGAGGTGGCCGAGGATGACAGCTTCAGGACCATCGTCGCCAAGGGCAGCGAGGTGGCGCATCCCGAACTGGCCCATTCGGTCCATGTCGAGGTCGCGGGACTGAAGCCCGGCCGTCCCTACTGGTATCGCTTCAAATGCGCGGGCGAGAAGAGCCTGACCGGCCGGGCCCGCACCCTCCCCGCGATCGGAGCCGTCGTCGACAAGGTGCGCTTCGCCGCCGTCGGCTGCCAGCATTTCGAGGCGGGCTACTACACCGCCTATCGCCATGTCGCCGAGGAGGAACTCGATTTCGTGTTCCACTACGGTGACTATATCTACGAATATCATCCCGGAACGGTGACGAACGAGCTGCATCAGCCGATCGACCCGGTGCGCCTCTATGTCGGCGGCGAGCCCTATACGCTCGGCGACTATCGCATCCGCTATGCGCAGGAGACGATGGACACCGACCTGATGGCGGCCCGCGCCGCGCATCCGTGGTTCTGCACCTATGACGACCATGAGGTCGACAACAACTGGGTGTCGGACCGCGATCAGGACGGCACCGATCCGGCACTGTTCCTGCTCCGCCGCCGTCAGGCGTTGCAGGCCTGGTATGAGCATATGCCGGTCCGCAAGGCGTCCTTCCCGCAGGCGGACGGCGCCGTCGAGTTCCGCCGCCGCGCCGATTATGGCGACTTGATGCGCGGGCATTTCCTCAACACCCGCCTCTATCGCACCGACCAGCCCTGCGGCGACGATTACAAGCCCGCCTGCGCCGGCGTGAGCGCGGCCGACGCGCAGATCCTGGGGCAGCAGCAGGAGCACTGGCTCGGCGAGGGCCTCGCCTCCAGCCATCAGCGCTGGCAGCTCGTGGCGCAGCAGGTGATGGTCTGCCCGCTCGACCGGCGCGAGCATGACGAGCCGCAGCCGCTCTACAACATGGATAGCTGGGCCGGTTACCAAGGCCCCCGCACCCGCCTGTTCGACCAGTTCGCGAGCCACAAGGGCGGCAACATCGTCGTCGTCACCGGCGACGAGCACCAGAATTTCGCCAACGACCTGATCCACCACGACAAGGTGGTGGCGAGCGAGTTCGTCTCGACCTCGATCAGTTCGGGCGGCGACGGCCATGAGACGCGCCCCGGCAACGAGGCGTGGATGCGCCGCAACCCCTGCCTCAAATGGACCGGCGATCGCCGGGGCTATGCCCTGAGCGAAGTCACGCGCGACGCCTGGACCTGCCATTTCCGGGCGGTCGACGCGGTGAGCGTCAAGGGGATGCCGATCCGCACGGCCTCGCGCTGGGCGGTGCAGGCGGGCAAGCCGGGGCTGGTGCAGGCGTAAAGCCCGCACGGCCCAGCGTATCACTTGAATAAAACAGCGTCGCCGTCCTATCTTCCCCTGTGAACAGAGAGGGCAGGATCACCGGATGGCGACGACGACGCAGACTGCGACCGACACTCCGATCGAGTTGACGCCGCCCACGCCCGTGGCGGCCATCTCGCCCGAGCGCGCCGCCGGGCTCGTGCCGCTCGACGACGGCCAGAAGAGCAAGCTCGACGAGCGCGTGGACGGCTTCATTGCCGAACTGGTCGCCGCCGACAGCAACTCGCCCGAATTCGGCAAGAAGGTCGACCAGATCACCAACATGGGCCGGCGCGAGATCGCCGAGGCCGCCGGCCATTCCAACCGCTTCCTCGATCGCCCCACCAAGGCGATGGACAAGGACAGCAATGTCGGCACCGATCTGGCCGCGCTCCGCCGCACGATCGAGGATCTCGATCCCTCGACGCGCGGCAATCTGCTGGCGCCCAAGAAGCTGTTCGGGGTGCTCCCCTTCGGCAACAAGCTGCGCGATTATTTCGACGGCTATAAATCCGCGCAGAGCCATATCTCGACGATCCTCGCCCGCCTCGCAGGCGGCAAGGACGAGCTGCTCAAGGACAATGCCGCGATCGACGTCGAGCGGCAGGGGCTGTGGGCGTCGATGGGCCGGCTGGAGCAGATGATCCACGTCGCCAAGGCATTGGACGCCGGGCTGGAGCAGAAGGCGCTCGACCTCGACGCCACCGATCCCGCCAAGGCCAAGGCGATCCGCGAGAGCGCGCTCTTCTACGTCCGCCAGCGCACGCAGGATCTGCTGACGCAGATGGCGGTGACGGTGCAAGGCTATCTGGCGCTCGATCTGGTCAAGAAGAACAATGTCGAGCTGGTGAAGGGCGTCGATCGCGCATCCACCACCACCGTCGCAGCGCTGCGCACGGCGGTGACGGTGGCGCAGGCGCTCACCAACCAGAAGCTCGTGCTCGACCAGATCACCGCGCTCAACACCACGACCGCGAACATGATCGATTCGACCGGCGAGCTGCTCCGCACGCAGACCGGCAAGATCCACCAGCAGGCGGCGGCGTCCACCATCCCGATCGACACGCTGAAGCGCGCCTTCCAGAACATCTATCAGACGATGGATGCCATCGACACGTTCAAGCTCCAGGCGCTCGACAATATGAAGACGACGGTCAACGTGCTGACCGACGAGGTGGAGAAGTCGCGCGGCTATATCGCGCGGGCCGAGGGCGCCGCGCAGGCGCAGGCCTCCGCGTCGCGAGAGGAGCCGTTCCGGATCGAGTGATGGGCACCTCCGACGACATCATCGAGCACGCCGCGGAATTCCTCCGCCGCATCTCGCCTGAGGGCCGCGCCGCGGCCCGGAGGCGGCGCGAGCGGCGGCAGGCGGCCTTCCGGCGCATCGCCAGGCGGCTGGTGCTGGCCTCCATCGTCATCCTCGGGGCGGCGCTGGCGGCGGGCCTTGTCATCGGCCCGATCGGGATCAACGGCCTGCTGGCGGTCATCCTCGCGATGGTGCTGGCGTGGGCGGCGATCCTGATGTGGTCGCGCTCGCCCGAGCCGACGCCGGAGCGCCTCGCCACCAGCGATCTGGCCCAGCTCCCCGCGCAGACCGAGGAATGGCTGGAGAAGCAGCGCCCCGCCCTTCCTGCGCCGGCCCAGCGCCAGCTGGATGCGCTCGCGCTCAGCCTGGAGGCGATCGGGCCGCAGCTCGCCGCGCTCGATCCCCGCCTGCCCGAGGCGATCGAGGCGCGCCGGCTGATCGGCGACGAGCTGCCCGAGCTGGTGCGCGGCTATCAGCGCGTGCCGCCGTCTCTGCGCCGCCAGCCGATGAACGGCGGCCCCTCGCCCGACAAGCAGCTCGCCGACGGGCTCGGCACGATCGGCGAGGAGATCGCGCGCATGAACGCACGGCTCGCAGACGGCGACTTGAAGGCGCTCGCCACACAGAACCGCTTTCTTGAGATCAAGTACAAGGGCGATGGGGAGATGGGCGAGGGCTGAGCCCTCTCCTCAGGCGACGGGCCGGGCCTCGGCGCGGCGCGTGAGCTGGAGCAGGTGCGTCGCCATCGCCGCCCCCAGCACGGGCGCCAGCAGGTTCACCACCGGCAGTACGAACACGCCCGTCGTGACCGCGCCCATCAGCATCCGGTCGACCCGTGTCTCGCGCAACCATAGCCGCCTCCCCGGCCGGTCGAGATGCCGCGCCGCGACCATCTCGCCGAGGTCGCGCCCGAAGGCCACGCCGTTCACCGCGACGAACAGCAGCACCGTCCCCACGCCAGTAACGAGCAGCAGGATGTAGAAGGGCAGCGCGATCAAATTGTAGAGGAGCACCCGCAGCGACGACCGGAGCCCGAGCAGCGCCCCGCCCGCCCAGCCGAGCGGCCGCGCCGAGGCCAGCGCCGCCGGATAATGCCGCGCCTCCACGGCCGCGACGATACGGTCCATATAGGCGGAGATCACGCCGATCGCGATCGCCGGGAACAGGAACCACAGGCCGATCGCCGTCAGCAGGAAGGCCCCGAACCCGCTCGCCGAAGGCCCCAGCGGGCAGCTGTCGTCGGACCAGAGCGCACACGGGTCCGCGCCGTCCAGCGTGAAGCCCAGCACCACGCCGATGCCGACGAAGATGAGCAGCGTGATCAGCAGCGACCGGCCGAGAATGGCCAGCACCCTCCGATCGCTCAGATCCCCGATCGCCAGCAGGAAGGCACGAAGCACCATGACGCCTCCTACGGACGGGAGCCCGGGCTGGTTCCGATCTTCCCGAATCCACGGCCCGCCGAATCGATCGCGGCGATGCTCCGCAAGCATTCCGGCACCCGGAAACGGCGCGCGGCCGTTGCGCACGCGCGAACCGGTGCACGAAGGATCGGCGCAACGCACAACAAGTGCGTCAGCGGCTCACACCGCTGTCTCGAAAAACCATTTCTGTCAGGGAGAAAGCCGCTGGATGCCCCGTGAGGATTCGAACCTCAATTGACGGAGTCAGAGTCCGTAGTCTTACCTTTAGACGACGGGGCACCGACGGCAGGCGCGCCATCTAGAATCCCCTCACCGGCCTGTCAACGGCCCTTTTCCGTGTCGACCTTGCGGGGAGGACAAAGCGACTATACCTTCCTTCTCAAGCAGCGGCGGGATGGTCCGCCGAGACGTTGACATTGAAGGATGCGGCCGATGGCGCAAGAAGCCGCCACCGTCAGGCCGCGAGCCGGGGGAGCACCCGGCACGCAGGGCCGAAAGCCCCCGCCCCGGCGGGAGATCGAGCGGCGCACCTATGCCGCGCTCGATCTGGGCACGAACAATTGCAGGCTTCTGATCGCGAGGCCCTCGCCCGAGGGGTTCGTCATCATCGATGCCTTTTCCCGAATCGTCCGCCTGGGCGAAGGGCTCGCGACGAGCGGACGGCTGTCCGACGCGGCGATCGAGCGCGCCATCGCGGCTCTCACGATCTGCGCGGACAAGCTGAAGCGCCGTCATGTCACGCTGGTCCGCTCGGTCGCGACCGAGGCCTGCCGTCAGGCGGCCAACGGGCGCGACTTCGTGCAGCGCGTCCATGCCGAGACGGGCATCCGCCTCGATGTCATCAACCCCGGCGAGGAGGCGCGGCTGGCCGTGCTCGGCTGTCAGGCGCTGTTGCCGCAGGGCGAAGGGCCGGCGCTGATCTTCGACATCGGCGGCGGATCGACCGAGCTGGTGCTGGTCGAGACGACGCCCGAGGGCTGCCGGATCATGGACTGGTTCTCGGCGCCGTGGGGTGTGGTGTCGCTCACCGAGGCGGAGGGCGGCAGCCGGTCCGACGATTCAGCGCAGGCGCTCGCCGCCTATCAGCGAATGAAGGCCCGCGTCGCCGGCGCCTTCGCCGATTTCGCCGCCACTCTGCCCCGGCCCGAGGCACCGCCGCGCCTGCTCGGCACGTCCGGCACGGTGACGACGCTCGCCAGCCTGCATCTCGGCCTGCCCGCCTATGACCGCCGCGCGGTGGACGGGCTGGTCGTGCCGGTCGATGCGATGCGGGACATCGGCACGCGGCTCTCGCGGATGACCGTCGCCGAACGGTCGCGCGTGCCGTGCATCGGCAATGAGCGCGCCGATCTGGTGGTGGCGGGCTGCGCGATCCTGGAGGCGATCATGGACATCTGGCCGGCGGCCCGCCTCGGCGTGGCGGATCGCGGCATTCGCGAGGGCATCCTGCGGTCTCTGATCGCGCGCGACCTCCGCGCGTGATAGGGCGCGCGCCATGACGATACGACGCACCGGCCCGGGCGGCCGCCAGAGGGTCAAGACCGCCAAGGGCCGCACCAATGCCTCCGTTCGCTGGCTGGAGCGCCAGTTGAACGATCCCTATGTCCGCATGGCCAAGTCCGAGGGCTATCGCAGCCGCGCGGCCTACAAGCTGATCGAGCTCGACGAGCGCTTCGGCTTCCTGCGCGGCGCGCAGCGGGTGGTCGATCTCGGCATCGCGCCCGGCGGCTGGACGCAGGTGGTGCGCAAGAAATGCCCCAAGGCGAAGGTGGCCGGGATCGACCTCCTGCCCGTCGACCCGATCGAGGACGTCACCATCTTCCAGATGGACTTCATGGACGATGCCGCGCCGGGCCTGCTGGCGGACGCGCTCGGCGGCCCGGCGGACCTCGTCCTCTCCGACATGGCGGCGAACACCGTCGGCCACCAGCAGACCGATCACCTGCGCACCATGGCGCTGGTCGAGGCCGGCGGCCTGTTCGCAACCGAGGTGCTGAAGAAGGGCGGCACCTATGTGGCGAAGGTGCTGGCCGGCGGGGCGGACAGCGGCCTCGTCGCCGAACTCAAGCGCAACTTCACTAGCGTGAAGCACGCCAAGCCGCCGGCGAGCCGCAAGGAATCGTCCGAGTGGTACGTCATCGCGCAGGGCTTCAAGGGCCGCGCCGAGGACTGAGGCCTCCTCCGATGCCCCGGCCCCGTCCCGTCGGCCTTCCCGTCACCCCGGCGAGCGCCAGGGTCCAAAGCCGCGAGCGCGACGTCTGCCGCTCTGGATCCGCTTCTTCGTCACCCCGGACTTGATCCGGGGTCCAGCTGCCTTGCTCCACCTCGAAGAAGAAGCGGGATCCCGGATCAAGTCCGGGATGACGGGGCAAGGGAACGATACGGACGAAGCGAGCAACACAGGAGTTGCGCTCCCTGCGCCGCCCCCCAATATCCCGCCCGTAACATGAGTAGCGGGACTTTCATGAGCGAAGACAAGATCGGCTGGCACGGCACCACGATTCTCTCGGTGCGACGGGGCGGCAAGGTGGTGATCGCCGGCGACGGCCAGGTCTCCATGGGCAACACCGTGATGAAGCCCAATGCGCGCAAGGTGCGCCGTCTGCATGACGGCAGCGTGATCGGCGGCTTCGCGGGCGCCACCGCCGACGCCTTCACCTTGTTCGAGCGGCTGGAGGCCAAGCTGGAGCGCCACTCCGGCCAGCTCATGCGCGCCGCGGTCGAGCTCGCCAAGGACTGGCGGACCGACAAATATCTGCGCAACCTCGAAGCGCTGATGATCGTCGCGGACAAGGACGTGACCCTCATCCTCACCGGCAATGGCGACGTGCTGGAGCCCGAGCATGGCATCGCGTCGATCGGCTCGGGCGGCAATTACGCCCTCTCCGCCGCGCGCGCGCTGGTCGATTACGAGCCCGACGCCGAGACCATCTGCCGCAAGGCGATGGCGATCGCCGCCGAGGTCTGCGTCTTCACCAACGATCGCCTGACGATCGAAACGCTGGATTCCGCGAACTGAGCTGAAAGCCCCTCCCTGAAAGGGAGGGGTTGGGGTGGGTTCGCAGCCGATGCCGCAGCCCCCACCCCAGACCGACCCACCCCCGGCCCCTCCCTTCTCAGGGAGCGGAAAAGGACTGACATGAACGACGCCCTCACCCCGAAAGCCATCGTCCGCGCGCTGGACGAGCACATCATCGGCCAGACCGACGCCAAGCGCGCCGTCGCCGTGGCGCTGCGGAATCGTTGGCGCCGCCAGCGCCTCGGTGCCGACCTGCGCGATGAAGTCAGCCCCAAGAACATCCTGATGATCGGCCCCACCGGCTGCGGCAAGACCGAGATCAGCCGCCGCCTCGCCAAGCTCGCCGACGCGCCGTTCGTGAAGGTGGAAGCCACCAAGTTCACCGAGGTCGGCTATGTCGGCCGCGACGTCGAGCAGATCGCGCGCGATCTCGTCGAGGAAGCGATCCGTCTGGAGCGTGAGCGCCGCCGCACCGCCGTCAAGGACAAGGCCGAGGAAGCCGCGCTCGGCCGCCTGCTCGACGCGCTCGTCGGCAAGGATGCGTCGGAGGCGACCCGCATGGCCTTCCAGCAGCGCTTCCAGGACGGCCAGCTCGACGACAAGGAAATCGAGATCGAGGTCGAGGACACGCCCCAGACGCCGTTCGAGATTCCCGGCATGGGCGGGCAGGTCGGCATGATCAACTTGAGTGACATGATGGGCAAGGCGTTCGGCGGCAACAAGCCGGTCAAGCGCCGCAAGCTCGCGGTCGGCGCCGCCTGGGCCAAGCTGGTCGAGGAGGAGAGCGACAAGCGGCTCGACAGCGACGATCTCAACCGCGCCGCGCTCGCGGATGCCGAGGCCAACGGCATCGTCTTCCTCGACGAGATCGACAAGATCGCCGTCTCCGACGTGCGCGGCGGCTCCGTCTCCCGCGAAGGCGTGCAGCGCGACCTGCTGCCGCTGATCGAGGGCACGACCGTCGCCACGAAGTACGGCCCGATGAAGACGGATCATGTCCTCTTCATCGCATCAGGCGCCTTCCATGTCGCCAAGCCCGCCGATCTGCTCCCCGAGCTTCAGGGCCGCCTACCGATCCGCGTCGAGCTGAAGGCGCTGACCGAGGAGGATTTCGTCTCGATCCTCACCGACACGCGCGCCAGCCTGACGCAGCAATATGTCGGCCTGATCGGCACCGAGGGCGTCACCATCGGCTTCACCGACGAGGGCATCCGCGCGATCGCGCGCATCGCGGCGCAGGTGAACGAGACGGTCGAGAATATCGGCGCCCGCCGCCTCCAGACCGTGATGGAGAAGCTGCTCGAAGAGGTCAGTTTCGACGCCGAGGACCGCAAGGGCGAGACGCTCACCGTTGACGCAGCCTATGTCGAGGCGCAGCTTTCGGGCGTCGCGAAGAACACCGATCTCAGCCGCTACATCCTGTAACGGCGTGATGATGCGGCCGCCGGCGCGACGGGGATGCGAAGCATGACCATGTCGCGTTGCGCGGCCGCCGTTGCGGCCATAGGCCTGTTGTTCGCCGCCCCCGTGGCCGCGGCGCGGGTCAAGCCCGGCCAGCCGGCGCCGGCTTATACGCTCACCACCTTCGACAAGACGAAGATCGCCTCGGATCAGCTCCGGGGCCAGGTGGTCGTCCTCAATTTCTGGGCGACATGGTGCGCCCCCTGCCGGCAGGAGCTGCCCGCGCTGGACCTCTATAGCCGCCGCCACGCGCAGGAGGGCCTCCGCATCTTCGCGGTGGCAACCCAGGATTCGGTGGCGGAATCCTATCTGAAACCGCTGGCCGGCGCGCTCTCCTTCCCGCTCGTCCACCGGATCGAAGGGCGCGGCCTCGCCCCGCTCGGCGGGGTGCCGACCAACATCGTGATCGATCGCCACGGCGTGATCCGCTGGGCCGAGGCCGGTGCCTTCGATGCCGCGACGCTGGATCAGGTGATCGGGCCGCTGCTCGCCGAGCCCATTCCCGCCGCCGGCACGCCGTCCGCCAGCGCGGCGCCCTGACAAGCGGGGCTGTCGGCGCCCCAAGTCCAATCCGCTCGACACCGGCCCTCCCCTCCTCCAGGAGCGGCGCCATGTTCGCAGCCGCAGCACCCGCCCTCTTCGTCCTGATCTGGTCCACCGGCTTCATCGCCGCGCGGGCGGTGGTGCCCCATGCCGATCCGCAGCTTTTTCTCGTGGTGCGCATGGGGCTGGTGGCGTTGCTGTTCGCGGGCATCGCGCTCGCCTCGAAGGAGAGCTGGCCGCGCGGACGCAAGCTGCTGCTCCACATCCTCGCCGGATCGATGCTGCCGGGCTTCTACCTGACCGGAAGCTGGTGGGCGGTGCAGCATAATATGCCGGCGGGCATCATGTCGCTGCTGGGCGCGCTCCAGCCGCTGATCGTGGCCTTCCTCTCCTTCCTGATCCATGGCGAGCGGCTGCATGGACGCGGCTGGATGGGGCTCGGCGTCGGCGTGGCGGGCATGGCAATGGTGCTGATGCCCGCCCTCCAGCATGGCAGCGGCGCGTTATCGCCGGCCGCCGCGGGGGTGGCGATTCTGTCTATCCTCGCCATGGCGGGCGCGACGATGATCCAGCACGCCCATCTCGCCGCCGATCCGATCCGCAGCGCGGGCGCCGTGCAGAACGCCACCGGCACGCTCGTCGCCATCGTCGCGGCGCTGCTGCTCGGGCATGGCCGGTGGGACAATTCGCCGACGCTGTGGATGGGGCTCGCCTGGTCGGTGCTGCTCCTCTCGGCGGCGGCGCTGTCGCTGCTGTCGTGGATGCTCCGTCATCAGGGTGCGACGCGGGTGAGCAGCCTGCTGCTGCTCGTCCCCGCGCTGGCCGCCGTCGAGGCGTGGGCCATCTTCGGGGAGAAGCTCGGCCCGATCCAGCTCGCGGGCTTCCCGCTCGCGCTGGGCGGCGTGCTGCTCGCCCGCTCGCGCAGTGCCGCGCCGCCGCCCGAGCCCGCCTGAGCGACACACGCGCGGCATGGCCTAGACAAGACCGTCGCGCTCGCCCAAGGCTCGGGCCCATGCTGCACACGCTTCTCGGCCACGTCGCGACGTGGATCATCTCCGTCATCTCCGCCATGGGCTATGCCGGCATCGTCCTGCTGATGGGGATCGAGAGCGCCTGCATCCCGCTCCCTTCCGAGATCATCATGCCCTTCTCGGGCTATCTCGTGTCGACCGGCCGCTTCGATCTGCTCGCGGTAGCGACGGCGGGGGCGATCGGGTGCAACCTCGGCTCGATCCCGGCCTATTTCGCAGGGCAATATGGCGGGCGCGCCTTCATCCTGCGCTGGGGCAAGTGGGTGCTGATCGGCGCCGACGAGCTGGACAAGGCCGAGCGCTTCTTCGCCCGCTTCGGCAGCCTCGCGGTGCTGATCGGACGGTTGCTGCCGGTGATCCGCAGCTTCATCGCCTTCCCCGCCGGCATGGCGCGGATGAACCAGGTGCGGTTCCATATCTACACCTTCGTGGGCTCATGGCCGTGGTGCTTCGCGCTGGCGCTGGTGGGCGACCGGCTGGGCGTCGCCTGGCGCACCGATCCCCGGCTGGGCGAGGTGTTCCATAAGCTCGACGCCGTGGTGGTGGTGGCGATCCTCGCCCTCGGCGCCCTCTATGTCTGGCATCGGGTGCGCGCGCTGCGCAACGGCCGCGCCTGCAACTGATCCCGCCCGGAAAGCCGGAAAAAGAAAAGGGCCTCTCCGCCGGGAGAGGCCCTTTCCGTTTGAGCCGGTGGGGCCGGATCAGCCCTGACGGCGCGCGCCGCCGCCCGGCTGGCCACCGCGATTGCCGCCGCCCCGGAAGGGACGACCGCCGCCGCCATTGCCGCCACCCGGACGATCGCCGCGCGCGGCCATCCGCTCACCCTGCGGACGCGGGGCGCGCTCGGCGCGATCGGCCTGACCGTCGACGGGGCTCCAGCCGCCCGGACGCGACTGGCCCGAATGGCCGCGGCCGCCCTGCGGATGGGTCATCGAGCCGCGCGGCGAGGCATCGCGCGAGGTTTCGCGGTTGGTGCCGCCGCGATGGACCTGACCATGCTGCGGACGGCCACGGCCACCACCGCGACCATCGTTGCGGCCCCGCGCGCCGAGCGCATCCCTCTCGCGATCGTCCCGGCTGGCCATCGCCGGCAGCGGCAGGCGCTTCTGCTCGACGACGAAATTCTCCGGCAGCGGCAGCTCGGTCGGGTGGACGCGGGTGAGCTTGGTGATGTCGCGCATGTTGCCGCGCTCGTCCGGCGAGACGAAGGCCAGGGCCATGCCGGTCGCACCTGCACGCGCGGTGCGGCCGATGCGGTGGACATACTGCTCCGGCACGTCCGGGATGTCGAAGTTGAAGACGTGGGTCACGCCGTCGACGTCGATGCCGCGCGCGGCGATGTCGGTCGCGACGAGGATCGGCACCTTGCCCGAGCGGAAGTCCGCCAGCGTGCGCTCGCGCTGCGGCTGGCTCTTGTTGCCGTGGATCGCGCCCGAGGCGAGGCCGGCGGCGCTCAGGTGGCGCACGATGCGGTCCGCGCCATGCTTGGTGCGGCTGAACACGAGCGCGCGGCCGATCTCGAACTCGCGCAGCTTCATGGTGAGCAGCGCCTGCTTCTCGGGCTGGTTCACATAAGTGAGATACTGGTCGACGCGCTCGGCGGTGGTCGAGACGGGGGCGACGGCCACCTTCACCGGATCAGTCAGGAACCTGTCGGCCAGCTCGCCGATCGTCTTGGGCATGGTGGCCGAGAAGAACAGCGACTGGCGCTTCTTCGGCAGCAGCGGCACGATGCGCTTCAGCGAATGGATGAAGCCGAGGTCGAGCATCTGGTCGGCCTCGTCGAGCACGAAGATCTCGACGCTCTGGAGCGACAGCGCGCGCTGGTCGATCAGGTCGAGCAGGCGGCCGGGGGTGGCGACGAGGATGTCGATGCCGGTCGAGAGCTGGCGGATCTGGCGGTTGATCGGCACGCCGCCGAACACGGTCGCGACGCTGAGCTTCAGGTTCTTGCCGTAGGCGCGCATCGAGTCCGCGATCTGACTGGCCAGCTCGCGCGTCGGCGAGAGGACGAGCATGCGGACATGGTGCGGCTTGCGCGGCTTCTGCGAGGCCGAGAGATGGTGCAGCGACGGCAGCGAGAAGGCCGCGGTCTTGCCGGTTCCGGTCTGCGCGATGCCGAGCAGGTCGCGGCCTTCGAGCAGCGGCGGGATGGCCTGCGCCTGGATCGGCGTCGGCGTCACATAGCCTTCGGAGGCGAGCGCCTGCTGGATCGGCGCGGCAAGCCCGAGGTCGGAGAATTGGGTCAAATGGATATCTTCCATGCAAAGGCACGGCGCGGGCTCGCATCATGCGAACACGCGGCGGCGGGTTCGATGACGACCCGCGTGAAAAGGGTAGCCTTCAGGCAAAGCGTCATCGAGGGACCGTGCGCTCGGATCGCCCGTGGGGAGCGATCGAATCACGCAGCGACGATCCAGCGGTCGTTTCGGCCGCTGACGCTGGCGCGCATATGGGCCAATCCGCTCGCAATTGCAACATGACCCGGTTTTCAGTAGCCTTTTGCCACTTGGGGCGTTGAGTCGGGCAGGTCGGGGGAGAACGACTGGAGCCAGACATGGACGTTGGACTTCCGTGGGCCAAGGCGAGCGAGACGAAGGCCCCGATCGAACGCAAACCGGCCGCACAGCGCGCCAATCCCCTGCCCCGCCGCCCGCTGATCCTGCGCATCGGAAAGAAGCTCCGCCGCACCGTCGACCGGGTGGTCGAAAAATCCTCCCTCGTCTCCAACGGCCCGGTGCTGGACGCCGCCGATTTCCCCTGGACGGCCATGCTGCGCACGCACTGGCGCGAGATCCGCGACGAGGCGATGGCGGTGGCACGCAATCCGGACGTCGTCCCTGCACTCAGCCGCATCTCGCCGGACCATGCCCGCATCGCGCCGACCGAAAGCTGGCGATCCTTCTTCCTCGTCGGTTATGGCGCGCGGATCGAGCCGAACATCGCCCGCTGCCCGAAGACGATGGCCGTGCTCGATCGCATCCCCGGCCTCAACAGCGGCTTCTTCTCGATCCTGAGGCCCGGCACGCACATTCCCCGGCATCGCGGCGTCACCAAGGGGTTGATGACCTGCCATCTCGGCCTCGTCGTGCCGCCGGGGCCGCTTCGGATGCAGGTCGACGGGCGGACGGTCGGCTGGGCCGAGGGCGAGACGCTGCTGTTCGACGACACATGGCCGCATGAGGTGTGGAACGACACCGGCGGCACGCGGATCGTCCTTCTCGTCCAGTTCGCGCGGCCGCTGCGCCAGCCGGGACGCGCGCTCGCCTCCGCCTTCCTGGCCGGCATCCGCCGCTCGCCCTTCGTCAAGGAGGCGGTCGACAATATCGCGTTGTGGGAAGAAAGCATGAAGCGGGTGGAACAAGCCGCCAATTGAGACGCGCAAGCCTTGCACAGCCGGCCGGGACGTACCAATTGAGGGCCATGTTGATAGAAACCGAAACGACGCCCAATCCGTCGACGCTGAAGTTCCTCGCCGGCCGCACTGTGATGGATGCCGGCACCCGCGATTTCGCGACGCCGGAGGAGGCCGAGGCCTCGCCGCTCGCCGAGGCGCTGTTTGCGCTCGGCGATGTCGAGGGCGTATTCTACGGGCGGGACTTCATCTCCGTCACGGCCGCGCCGGGCAGCGACTGGCGCGATCTCAAGCCGCAGGTGCTGGGCGTGCTGCTCGACCATTTCGCGGGCGGCGCGCCGCTGTTCCGCATGGGCGGCAACGGCATCGAGGTGGCGGCCGACGATCAGGAGTTCGGCGAAGACCCCGCCGACGCCGACATCATCGACCAGATCAAGGACCTCATCGACACCCGCGTCCGCCCGGCGGTGGCGCGCGACGGCGGCGACATCGTCTATCGCGGCTTCTCCAAGGGCACCGTCTATCTGGCGATGCATGGCGCCTGCTCGGGCTGCCCCTCCTCCACGGCGACGCTGAAGCAGGGCATCGAGCAGCTGCTCAAGCATTACGTCCCCGAAGTCACCGACGTTCGTGCGATCTGATCTTCCCAACCCTCGTTCCGTATCGGGAGCTTACATGACCAAGACCCTCGACGACGCCGGCCTTGATCTCATCTTCCGCGAAGCCCGCACCTACAACGGCTATACCGATCGGCCCGTGAGCGAGGACACGCTCCGCGCGATCTGGGATCTGACGAAGATGGGGCCGACGTCCGCCAACCAGTCGCCCGCGCGGATCGTCTGGTGCGTGTCGGACGAGGCCAAGGCAAAGCTTGCCGGCCTCGCCTCCGAAGGCAATGCGCCCAAGATCCTGAAGGCGCCGGTCACCGCGATCATCGGCATGGATTACGAGTTCTACGAGAAGCTGCCGACGCTCTTCCCGCACACCGACGCGCGTTCGTGGTTCGCGGGCAACCAGCCGCTGATCGAGACCTCGGCCTTCCGCAACTCGACGCTTCAGGGCGCCTATTTCATCATCGCGGCGCGCGCGCTCGGCCTCGATACCGGGCCGATGTCCGGCTTCAACAATGCGGCGGTGGATGAGGCCTTCTTCGCGGGCACCGCGATCAAGTCCAACTTCATCTGCACGCTGGGGTATGGCGATCCTTCGACGCTGTTCGGCCGCAGTCCGCGGCTCGGCTTCGAAGAGGCGACCCGGATCGCCTGACCGATGCTGCTTGCGATCGACACGGCGACGGCGGCCTGCTCGGCAGCGTTGATCGAGGGCGGTGAAGTCGTCCATGCGATGCGCGAGCTGGTCGGCCGCGGCCATGCCGAGCGGATCGTGCCGATGGTCGAGACGCTGCTGGCGGGCGCCGATGGGGTCACGCCGTCGGCAGTGCTGGTCGATTGCGGGCCGGGCAGCTTCACGGGCGTGCGCGTCGGCCTCGCGGCGGCGATCGGCATGGGCATGGGCTGGTCCGCCCCCGTCGCCGGCTGCTCGTCGATGGCGCTGGTCGCGGTGCGCTGCTTCGCGGACAGGCCGGAGCTGGAGCATTGCGCCGTGGCGCTCACCGGTGGCCATGGCGAGCTGTTCGTCCAGCGCTTCGCCGCGCGGCCCTTCGCGGCGACGGGCGATCTGGTGTCGTTGCCCCCGGCCGAGGCGGCGGCGTTCGCGCCGGACGTGGTGGTCGCCGGATCGGGCGCGGAGGCGCTGGTCGCTGCGCGCGGCACCGGCGAGGCGCTCGACATCCTGCCCGAAGCGGCCGACGCCGCGCGCCTGCCCGAGGCCTTCCGCTCGCTCCCGCCGCAGCCGATCTACGGCCGGCCGCCGGACGCCAAGCCCAAGGCGGCATGAGCACCGCTCGCGCCTCCCTCCCCGAAGTGGTCGCCGGTGGCCCGGCCGACCTCGACGAGGTGATGGCGACGATGCACGCCGCTTTCGATCCCTGCTTCGGTGAGGCGTGGACGCGCGGGCAATGCGCCGGGATCCTGGGCCTGAGCGGCGTCTGGCTGCTGCTCGCGCGGGTCGACGGGCGCGCCGCCGGCTTCGCGCTCGCCCGCATGGTGCTGGACGAGGCGGAGCTGCTGCTGCTCGCCGTCGCGCCGGCCGAACGCCGCGCCGGCGTGGGGCGGCTGATGCTGGATGCCGTGGCGGAAGGCGCCCGTATCCGGGGCGCGACGCGCCTCCATCTGGAGATGCGCGAAGGCAATCCTGCCTATTTCCTCTATAGTGCCGCCGGCTTCATCGAAATCGGCCGCCGCAGTCGCTACTACCGGGGCAAGGACGGACGCATCTTCGACGCAATCACTTTGTCATGTCCGCTCGACGTGGAGACAATAAACGCAAGTTGATCACAAATACACTTGCACACTGTCCCAACATCGGACAGAGGATTTCCAGCCTACCCCCAGGGGGCCAGTGTGCAGCGCCCCTATAGTACGAGGTAATCAGTATGTCCGACGTCATTGACATGACCGAAACGCTCATCACGCTCACCGCCGACATCGTCTCGGCCCATGTCAGCAACAACAGCGTCGCTGTCGCGGATGTCCCCGGCCTGATCCAGAACGTCCATGGCGCGCTCACCCAGCTCGGCCTCGGCACGCCCGAGCCGGAAGTGAAGCAGGAGCCGGCGGTTTCGATCCGTTCTTCGGTGAAGCCCGACTACATCGTGTGCCTCGAAGACGGCAAGAAGCTCAAGATGCTGAAGCGCCACCTGATGACGCACTATCAGATGACCCCGGAACAGTATCGCGCCAAGTGGAACCTTCCGGCCGACTATCCGATGGTCGCCCCCAACTATGCCGAGCAGCGCCGCAGCCTCGCCAAGAAGATCGGCCTCGGCACGCGCCGCCGCAAGTCGCGCTGATCGATCGGCCCGGCGGGAAATGCGAACCGTTCGCGCTTCCCGTCGACGATCGAAATCCCTACATTCGGCCCATGCGTAAGATCGATCTTGAGGCGCTCTGCGCCGAAAAGGGCCTGCGGATCACGGAGCAGCGGCGAGTCATCGCCCGCGTCCTGTCCGAAGCCGAGGACCATCCCGACGTCGAGGAAGTGCATGCCCGCTCCTCCGCGATCGATCCCGGTATCTCGATCGCGACCGTCTACCGCACCGTCCGCCTGTTCGAAGAGGCCGGCATCCTGGAGCGCCACGATTTCGGCGACGGCCGCTCGCGCTACGAAGCCGCGCCCGAGACGCATCACGATCACCTGATCGATGTCGAGACCGGCCGCGTCATCGAATTCGTCGACGAGGAAGTGGAGGCGCTCCAGCAGCGCATCGCCGAACGGCTCGGCTTCCGCCTCGTCGATCATCGCATGGAACTTTACGGCGTCCCCCTCAGCCGCAAGGACTGAGCGGGCCGGCCAGCCGCCGCGCGCCGGCGCCATGTCCGCGAAGCTCCGGGCATGGCGGCGGATCGCGTCGGTGGCGCTGCTGATGCTCGCCTGCCTGCCGCTGCATGGGCTGTGGCGGCTGGCGCGCCTCCCTTCGCCATGGCCGCGCCGGTTTCTGGGAACCGCCGCATGGATCGCGGGCGCCGAGGTGCGGGTCGCGGGACGGCCGCTCTCCCGCGACGTGCTCTATGTCGCCAACCATCTGAGCTGGCTCGACATCCTCCTCATCGGCGGGGCGACCAACAGCCGCTTCGTCGCCAAGGACGAAGTGCGCCAATGGCCGCTGATCGGCTGGCTGGCGAGCCTGCACGCCACCGTCCATGTCGCGCGCACCGAGCGCGGGCGGGTGCATGAGCAGGCGGATCGTGTCCGTTCGGCGCTGGCCGAGGGGCTGCCCGTCACGCTCTTCCCCGAAGGCGGCACCGGCCATGGCCATCATGTCGGCCCCTTCCGCGCCTCGCTGATGGAGGCACTGCTGCCGCCGCAGCCGGGGATGCGGCTCCAGCCGCTCGCGATCGACTACGAGGATGCGCCGCTGGTGGCGTGGGAGGGCGACCTCTCGGTCGGGGCGGAGGCGATGCGGTTGCTCGGGCTGCCGGGGCGCAGGCGCGTGACGCTGCACTTCCTCGATCCGATCGACCCTGTGGCACTCCCCGACCGCAAGGCGCTCACCCACGCCGCACGCGAGGCGATCCGGCAGGCACTTTGCGAGGACGACGCACAACCTGTATAGGCGCGCGCCATGTCCTCCCCCCAAACCTCGACTCCACGCCCCACGCCCCAGACCTATTCGGTCAAATCCTTCGGCTGCCAGATGAACGTCTATGACGGCGAGCGCATGGCCGAGCTGCTGGGTGCGCAGGGCATGCGCGCGGCGGCCGAGGGCGAGGCGGCCGATCTGGTCGTGCTCAACACCTGCCACATCCGCGAGAAGGCGGCCGAGAAGGTCTATTCGGACATCGGCCGCATCGTGAAGGGCGCGCATGAGGATGGCCGCGCCAAGCCGCTGATCGCCGTCGCCGGCTGCGTCGCGCAGGCGGAAGGCGCGGAGATCCCGCACCGCGCCAAGGCTGTGGACATCGTGGTCGGCCCGCAGGCCTATCACAACCTGCCCCAGCTCGTCGCCGATGCGGCGGCGGGGAAGAACGCGCTCGACACCGACATGCCCGCCGCCAGCAAGTTCGGCGCGCTGCCGGCGCGGCGCAAGGTCGGGTCGACCGCCTTCCTCACCGTGCAGGAAGGCTGCGACAAGTTCTGCACCTATTGCGTCGTGCCCTACACGCGCGGCGCCGAGGTGTCGCGCCCGTGGGGCGATGTGGTCGACGAGGCCAAAGCGCTGATCGACGCCGGCGCGCGCGAGATCACCCTGCTCGGCCAGAACGTCAACGCGTGGACCGGCGAGGACGACAAGGGGGCGATGCAAGGCCTCGACGGCCTGATCCGCGTGCTCGACCGTCTGCCGGGGCTGGAGCGCATCCGCTACACCACCAGCCACCCGAACGACATGGCGCAGGGCCTGATCGACGCGCACGCCGACGTCGGGAAGCTGATGCCCTTTCTCCATCTCCCCGTGCAGGCCGGCTCGGACCGCATCCTGAAGGCGATGAACCGCAGCCACACGGTCGACCGCTATCTGCGCATCATCGAGCGCGTGCGTCAGGCGCGGCCGGACATCGCGCTGTCGGGCGACTTCATCGTCGGCTTCCCCGGCGAGACCGAGGAGGACTTCGCCGCCACCCTCGCACTGGTGGAGCAAGTGAACCACGCGCAGGCGTTCAGCTTCAAATACAGCCCCCGCCCCGGCACCCCCGCCGCGACGATGACCGACCAGATCGCCGCCGAGGTCATGGACGAGCGCCTCCAGCGGCTTCAGGCGCTCCTCAACCGCCAGCAGCACGCCTTCAACGAGGCGACCGTCGGCAAGCGTACCCGCGTGCTGATCGAGCGCGCCGGCAAGCTCCCCGGCCAGATGCTGGGCAAGTCGCCCTGGCTCCAGTCGGTCCATCTCCAGACCGAGGCGAAGATCGGGGACATGGTGGAGGTCGAGATCACCGCCGCCGGGCCGAACAGCCTCGGCGGCGTCGAGCTGGTCCGCGCCGACGCCTGAGCGCATTCAAGCGCGGTTCAGCGCGCGAGGCGGAGCATGGCCCCTTCCTTGGGAGGGGACCATGACTCGCTTCGCCCTGCTGCTTGCGCTGTTGCCCGCCACCGCTGCCGTCGCCGGCACGCATCATGAGAAGCCCAGTGACGCGGTCGGCTGCGCCCGCAACCAGCCCGAAATGGTGCAGGGCAAGGGCAAGGCCGGCTTCCAGCGGCTCGACAAGCTCCCGCCCGCCAATGAGCAGCTCACCGTCATCCACTCGGTCGATGGCTGCCAGAAGCCGGTGATCGTCCGCTACGGCATCGGCGGCGACCCGAAGGCTACCGCCCCAGCCAAGCCTTAACGCTTCGCCAGCGCCTTTTCGATCGCGGCCTCGGCGATCGGAGCCATCCTCGCATAGCCTGCCGCGAGCGGGTGGACGCCGTCCTCGGTGAGGCCACGCTGCATCAGGCCGTGCTCGTCGACCAGCGCGCTGTAATAATCCGCATAGACATAACCCCGCCGCGCGCAGAACGCCTTGAGCCATGCATTGATGGCGCGCAGCTCGTCGGGATGGCGCTCCTTCACCACGTCGCGCGCCTTCTCGCTATAGTCGTTGACCGGCAGGATCGAGGCGAACACCACGCGGATATGATGCGCGTCGGCGATGTCCGCCATCGCCTCGTCATTGGCCTCGATGCTCTCGGCGGTTTCCTGCTGCATGAAACCCTGCACGTCGTTGACGCCGGCGAGGATGACCACCGCAGAAGGCTTCAGCGCCACCACGTCCTGATGGAAGCGCAGCAGCATCTGCGACGTCACCTGGCTGCCGATGCCGCGGTTCACATAGGGCTTGCCGGGGAAGTAGCTCGACAGGTTCCAGAGATCGGTGATCGAGTCACCGAGGAAGACGACACGTTTCTCGCCCTCAGCCGGCGGCGGGAGCGCCGCGTCAGCGGGGGCGTAGAGATAGCGTTCGCCGAAATCCTGCATCAGGCTCGGCACCAGCTTGGCGCGGAACGGCCCGAGCCATGGCCCCCAGTCCTTCTCCTGCACCGTGCGACGCTCGGGCGAGCTTTGATAATGCTCGGCCATCGCCGGCGCCGCCATCTGCGCCGCCGCGGCCGCCGCCAACACCCAGCCCGCAACCCGTCCCATCATCGCCCTCTCCATTGTCGTCACTTTCAACCTACTGATGGAATCAATTTTCACAAATGAAATCACCTTCATCCCGACTGTGGCCCGGCTGCATCGCATGGGGGGCACCGCAAAAGCCGTCGCTTGGGCACTAGCAATTGTCATGATGCAGGCTCACCTTGGGGCCAGCACTCAAGCTCGAAAGGATCGAATGAGCCGCAAGCCCGTACCCGCGCAGGCCGGCGAACGTGCCCGCATCGAGGTTCTGTTCGACAAGCCCCAGCTCCTCGGCCGATTGTTCGGCGAGTACGATCAAAACCTGATCGCCATTGAGAGCCGTCTGGGCGTCTACATCTCCGCGCGCGGCAACAAGCTGGTCATCGAAGGGGTCGCCGAGCAGATCGGCCGTGCCCGCGACGTGCTGACCGGGCTCTACAACCGCATCGCGCAGGGGCAGGAGATCGATACCGGCGCGGTCGACGCCGTGATCGCCATGTCGGCCGAGCCGACGCTCGACGGCATCATCCGCCAGGACGTCAGCCAGCCGCCCGCAGTGATGATCCGCACGCGCAAGAAGACGATCGTCCCGCGCTCGGCCAACCAGATCCGCTATATGGAGGCGCTGGCCCGCGACGAGATCGTGTTCGCGCTCGGTCCGGCGGGCACCGGCAAGACCTATGTGGCGGTCGCGCAGGCAGTACAGATGCTGATCCAGGGGCAGGTCGATCGCCTGATCCTGTCGCGCCCGGCGGTCGAAGCCGGCGAGCGGCTGGGCTTCCTGCCCGGCGACATGAAGGAGAAGGTCGATCCCTATCTCCGGCCGCTCTACGACGCGCTCTACGACATGCTCCCCACCGAGCAGGTCGAGCGCCGCATGGCGTCCGGCGAGATCGAGATCGCGCCGATCGCCTTCATGCGCGGCCGCACGCTCTCGGACGCCTTCATCATCCTCGACGAGGCGCAGAACACCACGCCCGCGCAGATGAAGATGTTCCTCACCCGCTTCGGCATGAACAGCCGCATGGTGATCTGCGGCGATCCGCGTCAGGTCGATCTTCCCGAGATCGGCAAGTCCGGCCTCGCCGACGCGGTGGGCAAGCTGGAGGGCATCCCCGGCATGACGATGATCCGCTTCGGCGCGGCGGACGTGGTCCGCCACCCGCTCGTCGGCAAGATCGTCGAGGCTTACGAAGGCCCCGACGCCTGATCCCTGTTGGCGCCGGGTGAAGCTCGACTTCGCCCGGCGCGACCGGATAAGGGGACCCCATGCTGCAAGTCGAAACCGATGCCGAGGGCTGGCCCGAGTCCGATCGCTGGACCGAACTGGCCGACCGCGCCGTGCGCGCCGCGATCGCCCACTCGCCCGACGCCCGCTTCCTCACCGAGCCGATGATGGTGGAGGTCTCCGTCAAGTTCACCTCCGACGACGAGGTGCACCAGCTCAACCGCGACTATCGGCAGAAGGACAAGCCCACCAACGTCCTCTCCTTCCCGATGGTGCAGGAAGACCTGCTCGACGCGCTCGACAATTCGGACGATGGCGAGGTCCTCCTGGGCGACATCGTGCTCGCGCACGGCGTCTGCGTCCGCGAGGCGGAGGAGAAGGGCGTCACCGTCGAGGCCCACGCTACGCATCTGGTCGTCCACGGCACCTTCCACCTGCTCGGCTTCGATCACATGACCGATCAGGACGCCGAGGAGATGGAGGCCGCCGAGCGCGAGGCGCTGGCCTCGCTCGGCATCGACGATCCTTATGCGGTCGATGATGACTGAAAGGTTCAAACGGGCGCGTAATGGTGGCTCGACTCGGGGCCGCCGCCGCCCGTACATTGCAGACTTGAAGCAACGAGGGGTTTTCCACCACCACCATGCCTGACGATTCCAGTAGAAGCCCCGCCGGACAAGGCGGGAACCTGTGGTCGGGACTGCGCAACCTGCTGTTCGGCGACGACGCCGAGCCGACGTTGCGCGACCAGATCGCCGAGGCGATCGAGGAACATGAGGACGACGCGCCCAACGCCCGCGACCTGTCGCCGGCCGAGCGCATCATGCTCCAGAACCTGCTCGATTTCGGTGCGCGCTCGGTGCGCGACGTCGCCGTGCCGCGCGGCGACATCATCGCCATCGAGGAGAGCGCCAGCTTCGATGCCCTGGTCGAACTCTTCGCCGAGGCCGGCCATTCGCGCCTGCCCGTCTATCGCGAGACGCTCGACACCGTCACCGGCATGATCCACGTCAAGGACGTGTTCGCCATCCTCGCCGGCAAGGCGCCGAAGCCGGAGAATATCTCCGCGCTGATCCGCCAGCCGCGCTACGTCCCCGAATCGATGGGCGTGATCGACCTGCTGGCGGAGATGCGCACCCACCGCACCCACCTCGCCATCGTGGTCGACGAATATTCGGGCACCGAGGGCCTCGTGACGATCGAGGATCTGGTCGAGGAGATCGTCGGCGACATCGAGGACGAGCATGACGACGCCCCCGTCGAGCTGCTCGTGCCGCTCGACGACGGCTGCTGGGACGCCGACGCCCGCGCCGAGCTGGAAGACGTCGCCGAAACGATCGACCCCCGCCTCGCCGAGACGGACGAGCCTGTCGATACGCTCGGCGGCCTCGCCTCGCTGATCGCGGACCGCATCCCGCAGGTGGGCGACAAGCTCGTCCATGACAGCGGCTGGACGCTGGAGGTGACCGGGGGCGACCATCGCCGCGTCACCCGCCTGCGCCTCCATCCCCCCATTGCGGAACCGGCCGAAGAGGAGTGATGTTGTCTCCCTTGGCCTCGGCGCCCGCCGGTGGCCCGAGGGAGACTGCCTCATGCGCCTGCTGAAGCCCGCCCTGCTCCTGTCGCTGGCAATGATGCTGCTGCTCGCCGGCTGCGGCGATAGGGCGACGCTCGACGAATCCGCCGGGCAAGGCCCCAACCCCGCTCTGCCCGACGAGGTGCACGACTGGATTCCCACCGTGAAGGTGGCCTCCGTCGTCGGCTGGGCGGACGGGCAGACGCCCAAGCCCGCCACCGGCCTCGCGGTCAACGCCTTCGCGCGCGATCTTGCGCATCCGCGCTGGCTGGCGGTGCTGCCCAATGGCGACGTTCTGGTGGCCGAGGCAAGTGCCCCGCCCCAGCCCGGCGAGGCCAGGGGCATCCGCGGCGCCGTCCAGCGCTGGCTGTTCAAGAAGGCGGGCTCGGCGGTGCCGTCGGCCAACCGCATCACGCTGCTGCGCGATACCAACGGCGATGGCGTGGCCGACGTGAAGACCACCTTCCTCAACGATCTCCACAGCCCGTTCGGCATGGCGCTGGTGGGGAACACGCTCTACGTCGCCGACACCGACGCGCTGCTCGCCTTCCCCTATCAGCCGGGCGAGACCGCGATCCACACCGCCCCCGTCAAGATCGCCGACCTGCCCGGCGGCCCGATCGACCATCACTGGACCAAGAACGTCATCGCCTCGCCGGACGGCTCGAAGCTCTATGTGACGGTGGGCTCCAACTCCAATGTCGGCGAGAACGGCATAGCCGCCGAGCAGGGCCGCGCCGCGATCTGGGAGATCGATCCGAAAACGCACGCGCATCGCATCTTCGCGGGCGGCCTGCGCAATCCCAACGGCATGGGCTGGGCGTCGGACGGGCGGCTCTGGACGGTGGTGAACGAGCGCGACGAGCTGGGCTCCGATCTGGTGCCCGATTATCTGACCTCGGTGGAGGACAGCGACTTCTTCGGCTGGCCCTGGCGCTATTGGGGCAGCCATGTCGACGCCCGCGTGAAGGCGCCCGCGCCCGACTATGTCGGCAACACCCGCGCGCCCGATTATGCGCTGGGCGCGCACACGGCCTCGCTCGGTCTCACCTTCGCGACCGGGCAGCGGCTCGGGCCGGGCTATGCCGAGGGTGCCTTCATCGGCCAGCATGGATCGTGGAACCGCAATCCGCCGTCGGGCTACAAGGTGGTGTTCGTGCCCTTCTCGGCCGGCCACCCGACGGGCGCCAAGCCCGTGACCGTGCTCGACGGCTTCCTGGTGGGCGGCAAGGCGCACGGGCGGCCGGTGGGTGTCGTCATCGACAAGCCGGGCGACCTGCTCGTCGCGGACGATGTCGGCAATGTCGTGTGGCGCGTCACCCCGGCGGGCGGGCAGGCGCCGACGCGGATGGCCGCCGCCGTGCCCCAAAGGCTTGCTGGCTGGTGAATGCGCCTCTCATCCGACGTTCAGTTGCCCCGCGATAAAAGAGGTTAACGTCGAACGAATCGGAGATGCTGTCATGCGCATCATGCCTGTTGCCCTCACCGCGGCTGCCGCACTGGCCGGCGCCGCCATCGTCGCCACCCCGGCCTCGGCGCGAACCTTCGTGTCGGTCGGCATCGGTGCGCCGGTCTATCCGGCCTATTATCCCGGCTACTACCCCGGTTATTACGCGCCCGGCTATTATGGCTACGCGCCGGTCTATTACGGCGGCTATTATGGCGGCGGGTATCGTCATTATTATGGCCGCGGCTATTACGGCCATCGCGGCTATTACGGTCATGGCTATGGCCACGGCTGGCATGGCCGAGGACACAGGCGCTGATCGCCACGCTTCAGCGGAACATTTGAAGAGGCCGGACGAAAACGTCCGGCTTTTTCTTTATGATCCCGCCAATATGACTTTCATTTCACTGAACATCCACCTCAGGCAGAGTTCATGACGATTGTTGCAAGGTGATTCCCGTCATCGCGAAAGGAGATTTTCCATGCGAACGGGTCTGATCATTCTTGCTACCGCCGCCACGCTGGCCACGGGCGCGGTCGCCGCGCCGGCCATGGCCGCCGGCCAGTATTACGGTAACGGCTATGGTTATGGCGATCGCCACGACCATCGTTGGGACCGCAACAATCGCTGGGACCGTCACGACCGCGACTGGCGTCGCGACCATTGGCGCCACGAGCGTGAGCGCGAGTGGCGCCATCGCCACCACCGCGACTACAGCTACGGCTACGGCAACTATTACGGCTGGTGATCGAGCCGGCTGATGGCCGAAGGGGCCGGGTGGAAACGCCCGGCCCCTTTGCCGTGCCGCTCAGGCAGTGGCGAACAGCTTGGCCGGATCGCGAAACGCCTTGAATTCCAGCGCATTGCCGGACGGATCGCGGAAGAACATGGTCGCCTGCTCGCCCGGCTGGCCGACGAAGCGGATGTGCGGCGCGATGCCGAAGGAGACGCCCGCCGCCTCCAGCCGGGCGGCCAGCGCGTGCCATTCCTCCCAGCCCAGCACGACGCCGAAATGCGGCACCGGCACGTCATGGCCGTCGACCGCGTTGGCGGTCGCATCCCCCGATAGCGCGCGGGAGGCGTCGAGATGGGCGACGATCTGGTGGCCGTAGAGATCGAAATCGATCCACGAGTCGGCGCTCCGCCCCTCCGGACACTCCATCAGGCCGCCGTAAAAGGCTCTCGCCGCATCGAGATCATGGACCGGGAAGGCGAGATGAAAGGGGCGCATCGTCATAGTCCCATCGTAGTTCCCTCGAAACGATCCGGGAAGATCGCCGCAGGCAGCCGCTTCAGGCCGCGCGCGCCGTGCAATACCAACGCCTGGACGGCAGGCTCGTTCGCGATCCGCTGGCATTCGCCGTCGAGGCGGGTTAGCGGACGCAGCATGGCACCGCTTCTCTCGGCCCTTGCGCTTGGCCTGCTGTCCGCCTTCGGTTTCGCACCCTATGGGCTGTGGCCGCTGACTCTCCTCTCCTTCGCGCTGCTCTTCCTGTTCCTCGGCCGCGCCCGGACGGTGGGCCAAGCAGCGGCGATCGGCTGGTGCTTCGGCTTCGCCCAGTTCGTGCTGGGGCTGGACTGGATCGCCACCGCCTTCACCTATCAGGCCAACATGCCGGCGTGGCTCGGCTGGATCGCCGTGGCGCTGCTCTCGGTCTATCTCGCGCTCTACCCGGCACTCGCGACCGCATCCGCCTGGTGGGCGACCAGGCGCATAGGCGGCGGGGCGGCGACGCTCACCCTCTTCCTCGGCGCGAGCTGGGCGGTGAGCGAGTGGCTGCGCGGCACGATGTTCACGGGCTTTCCGTGGAATCCGATCGCCGTCTCGGTGGTGGATCTGCCGCTGGCGCATCTCGCCCGCATCACCGGCACCTATGCGCTATCCGGCCTCGTCGTGGCGTCGGCGGGCTTCATCCTGATCCTCGCCACGCGCCCTCGCGAGGCGCTGACCCGCGCGAACATCCTGAGTTCCGCCAACATTCCCGGCGCGGTCGGGCTCGGGCTGCTGGTCGGCCTCTATGCGGTGCCGGCGGTGCTGCTGCGCTTCGCGCCGCCCGCCCGCCGCCTGCGACGACGGGGCCGACCGTCCATCTCGTCCAGCCCGACATCGGGCAGGGCGAGCGCTGGGCGCCGGAACTCTCCGCCCGCCACCTCGCCCGGCTTGAGGCGCTGTCGGGCATCCCCGGCGCCAGGCCACGCCTGATCCTCTGGCCCGAGTCGGCGATCGAGGACAATGTGCAGGAGGAGCCGGCCGCGCGCGCCAGGCTCGCCTCGATCCTCGGCCCCAACGACATCCTGCTCGGCGGCGGCGAGGCCCCGATCCGCGACTCGAAGGGCGAGGAGATCGCCGCGCGCAACTCGATCTTCGCGATCGGCGCAGGCGGACGGCTGATCGCGCGCTACGACAAGGCGCACCTCGTGCCCTATGGCGAATATCTGCCGATGCGGCCGCTGCTCGAACCGATCGGCATCTCGCGACTCGTGCCCGGCGTGCTGGACTTCATCCCCGGCCCCGGCCCGCGGAGCATCGACCTGCCGGGCTTCGGCGCCGTCGGGATGCAGCTCTGCTACGAGATGGTCTTCTCCGGCCGCGTCGTCGACGAGGCGCATCGCCCGGCCTTTATCTTCAATCCGTCCAACGATGCGTGGTTCGGCCCGTCCGGTCCGGTGCAGCATCTGGCGCAGGCGCGGCTGCGCGCCATCGAGGAGGGCATCCCCATCGCCCGCGCCACGCCCACCGGCGTCTCCGCGCTGATCGACACCGACGGCCGCCTGCTGAAGTCGCTGCCCGCGCACGCGATGGGCATGGTCGAGCTGCCGATGCCCCCCGCCCTGCCGCCGACCATCTTCGCGCGGATCGGCAACTGGGCGGTGCTGCTGATAGCCCTGCTTCTGGGTGGGCTGGCATTTGGCGCTAGGCGATATAAAGAGAGCTTTATATAAAGCTTCCTCTAACTGCTTCCTTCCAAGGATCATCTGAAACGATGCGCAGCGATTATCTCTTCACGTCCGAGTCCGTATCCGAGGGCCATCCCGACAAGGTTGCCGACCAGATCTCCGACGCCGTCGTCGACCTGTTCCTCTCCAAGGACCCGGAAGCCCGCGTGGCGTGCGAGACGATGACCACCACCAACAAGGTCGTCCTCGCCGGCGAAATCCGCTGCAAGGGCGTGTTCGAGAACGACGCATGGGCGCCGGGCGCGCTCGACGAGATCGAAGCCGCCGTCCGCGCGACCGTGAAGCGCATCGGCTATGAGCAGTCGGGCTTCCACTGGCAGACCTTCGAGTTCGAGAACAATCTCCACGGCCAGTCCGCGCACATCGCGCAGGGCGTCGACGAGAGCGGCAACAAGGACGAAGGCGCCGGCGATCAGGGCATCATGTTCGGTTACGCGACCGACGAGACGCCCGACTATATGCCGGCCACTCTCTATTACTCGCACCGCATCCTCGAGAAGATGGCGGCGGATCGTCATGCCAAGACCGTCCCCTTCCTGGAGCCGGACGCCAAGAGCCAGGTGACGCTCCAGTATGAGGGCGGCAAGCCGGTCCGCGCGACCGCGCTGGTCGTCTCGACCCAGCACGCGCCGGGCTATTTCTACGACGGCAACGAGGGTTCGCCGGAGCGCTACAAGGAGCTTCGCGACTACGTCGTCGGCGTGATGACCGAAGTGCTGCCGGAAGGCTTCATCACCGACGAGACCAAGATCTACGTCAACCCGACCGGCCGCTTCGAGATCGGTGGCCCGGACGGCGACGCCGGCCTCACCGGCCGCAAGATCATCGTGGACACCTACGGCGGCGCGTCCCCGCACGGCGGCGGCGCCTTCTCGGGCAAGGATCCGACCAAGGTGGATCGCTCGGCCGCCTATGTGTCGCGCTATCTCGCCAAGAACGTCGTGGCCGCCGGCCTCGCCAAGCGCTGCACCATCCAGCTCTCCTACGCGATCGGCATCGCCGAGCCGCTGTCGATCTATGTCGACACGCACGGCACCGGCACCGTCGATGAAGCGAAGATCGAGGAAGTGCTGCCCAAGCTCGTGCGCCTGACGCCGAAGGGCATCCGCACGCATCTCGGCCTGAACAAGCCGATCTATCAGAAGTCGGCCGCCTATGGCCACTTCGGCCGCCAGCCCGAGGGCGACTTCTTCTCCTGGGAGAAGACCGACCTCGTCGACGCGCTGAAGGCCGCGCTCTGATCTGCATCGGGCCGGCGTGGGGGGACTGCCTTCCGCGCTGGCCCGAATGAATCTGCCGATAACTTGATCTGCCTTAGTACGCGAGGCGCCCGATCTGCTATGGTGCCTTCCATCGCCGGCCGTCTTCCGCAGGTGCCGGCGACGAGAGATAGTCTGTGCTCTGGCCTGCATCCGGCAGGAGCGTAACATGCATTATCGGCTCTACGGCCTCGACGATTCCACCGGAAAGATCGTCAACGGCAACGACTTGCAGGTGAAGACCGACGAGGAAGCGATCCGCGTCGGCCACGAGACCTTCCCCGAGAAGAGCTTCGAGATCTGGTGCCGCGCGCGTCGCGTGCACACCCACCGCACCGCCGCCTGAGTTGCGGTGGAGCGAGTCGCCTTCTAACGACGCAGAGCCTTGAAGCGGGCCTGGCTTTCCGCCGGCCAGAGCTGCTTCGGGCTGTAATATTCCTCCACCGCCGGCACGCCCTCGGGGATCGCCACCCACGGCAACTTCGAGCGCGTGTAGATATGCACGTCGGGCCTCACCGCCGTCGGATCGTCGAGCGTCCCCGCCCGCACGAAGGCGATCGCCTCGCCCGAGCCCGCATAATGGCTCCACAGCGCCACCCGGCAGGCCGGGCAGCGGCGGATATCCTGCCCCTTGCCGCTGGCGGACGGCGTCGGCACCGACTCGGGCTCGCCCGACAGCAGCTCGATCTGCCCGCGCTCGACCAGCGCGTTGATCGCGAAGGCCGATCCCGTCTCGCGCTGACAGTCGCGGCAATGGCAGCAATGCACGAACATCGGTGTCACATGAATGCGATAGCGCACCGCTCCGCATGCACAGCCGCCGTCCATCATCCTCTCCTCCGCACCTTGCGCCCAAGACCTGTCATGCCCACTTCGGAGGAGGTTGCCCTCCCCGAACAAATCTGGAACAAACCAGCCCCATGCTGACTCACATCTCCGTCCGTGGTGCCCGCGAGCACAACCTCAAAGGTGTCGATCTCGACCTGCCGAGGGACAAGCTGATCGTCATCACGGGGCTTTCGGGCTCGGGCAAATCCTCGCTCGCCTTCGACACCATCTATGCCGAGGGGCAGCGGCGCTATGTCGAGTCGCTGTCGGCCTATGCGCGCCAGTTCCTCGAGCTGATGCAGAAGCCCGACGTCGATCATATCGAGGGCCTCTCCCCCGCCATCTCGATCGAGCAGAAGACGACCTCGCGCAATCCGCGCTCGACGGTCGCGACCGTCACCGAGATCTACGACTATATGCGCCTGCTCTGGGCGCGCGTCGGCATCCCCTATTCGCCCGCCACCGGCCTGCCGATTAGCGCGCAGACGGTCAGCCAGATGGTCGACCGGGTGATGGCGCTGCCCGAGGGCACACGCTTCCTGCTGCTCGCGCCGACCGTCCGCGGCCGCAAGGGCGAGTATAAGAAGGAGCTGGCCGAGTGGCAGAAGGACGGCTTCCAGCGTGTCCGCATCGACGGCACGATCTACGAGATCGAAGAGGCGCCTGCGCTCGACAAGAAGTTCAAGCATGACATCGAGGTGGTGGTGGACCGCCTCGTCGTCCGCCCCGACATCGAGACGCGCCTCGCGCAG
The DNA here is from genome assembly GCF_000383095.1 of Sphingomonas sp. PR090111-T3T-6A. Classification (GTDB taxonomy): domain Bacteria; phylum Pseudomonadota; class Alphaproteobacteria; order Sphingomonadales; family Sphingomonadaceae; genus Solisphingomonas. The sequence continues at coordinate 73,565 of NZ_AORL01000010.1, read as the reverse complement.
AGCTTCGAGACGGCGCTGAAGCTGGCCGAGGGGCTGGCCTATGTCGACGTGCTCGGCGAGGTGCAGCCGACCTCCGATCTCAAGAAGGGCATCAAGGCCCTCGCGCTGCCCGAGGGCGTGGCCGAACGGATCACCTTCTCCGAGAAGTTCGCCTGCCCCGTCTCGGGCTTCACCATCGCTGAGATCGAGCCGCGCCTCTTCTCCTTCAACGCGCCGCAGGGTGCCTGCCCGGCCTGCGACGGCCTTGGCGAGAAGCTCTATTTCGATCCGGACCTCGTCGTCCCCAACGAGCATCTGTCGATCAAGCAGGGCGCGGTGGTGCCGTGGGCCAAGTCCAACCCACCCTCGCCTTATTACATGCAGGTGCTCTCTAGCCTCGCGGCCGAGTTCGGCTTCGATCTCACGACGCCGTGGAACGAGCTGGCCGAGGAGCAGCGCGACCTGATCCTCCACGGCTCGAAGGGCCGCGCGGTGACGCTCCGCTTCATGGACGGGCGCAAGTCCTACGAGGTGAAAAAGCCGTTCGAGGGCGTGATCGGCAATCTCGAACGCCGCATGCTCTCGACCGAGAGCGCGTGGATGCGCGAGGAGCTGTCGAAGTACCAGTCCTCGCGCCATTGCGAGGTGTGCGAGGGCGCACGCCTCAAGCCCGAGGCGCGCGCGGTAAAGATTGCCGGCGAGGACATCTCGATCGCCACCCGTCGCGCGGTCGGCCCGGCGCTGGCCTTCTTCCGCGATCTGCCCAACCATCTGAACGATCAGCAGAAGCAGATCGCCGAACGCATCCTCAAGGAGATCGTCGAACGCCTCGGCTTCCTCGACAATGTCGGCCTCGATTATCTCAACCTCGACCGCACATCGGGCACGCTGTCGGGCGGCGAGAGCCAGCGCATCCGCCTCGCCTCACAGATCGGCTCGGGCCTGTCGGGCGTGCTGTACGTCCTCGACGAGCCTTCGATCGGTCTCCACCAGCGCGACAATGACCGGCTGCTGGTGACGCTGCGGCGTCTCCGCGATCTCGGCAACACGGTGATCGTCGTCGAGCATGACGAGGACGCGATCCGCACCGCCGACCATATCGTCGACATGGGTCCCGGCGCCGGCGTCCATGGCGGCGAAGTGGTGGCCGAAGGGTCGCTCGCCGACATCCTCGCCAACGAGAACAGCATGACCGGCGACTATCTCGCCGGCCGCCGCATGGTCGGCGTGCCGTCCGAGCGCCGCAAGGGCAATGGCAAGAAGCTGACGGTCAAGGGCGCGAAGGCGAACAACCTCAAGGACGTCACCGCCTCGATCCCGCTCGGCACCTTCACCTGCATCACCGGCGTCTCGGGATCGGGCAAGTCGACCTTCACGATCGACACGCTGTTCGCCTCAGCAAGCCGCACTCTCAATGGCGCGCGGGTTCTCGCCGGCGCGCACGAGAAGATCGAGGGGCTCAAGCATCTCGACAAGGTGATCGACATCGACCAGTCGCCGATCGGCCGCACCCCGCGCTCGAACCCGGCGACCTACACCGGCGCCTTCACCCAGATCCGCGACTGGTTCGCGGGGCTACCGGAATCGCAGGCGCGCGGCTACAAGCCGGGCCGCTTCAGCTTCAACGTCAAGGGCGGGCGCTGCGAGGCGTGCAGCGGCGACGGGCTCATCAAGATCGAGATGCACTTCCTGCCCGACGTCTATGTCACCTGCGACGTCTGCCACGGCAAGCGCTATAACCGCGAGACGCTGGAAGTGACGTTCAAGGGCAAGTCGATCGCCGACGTGCTCGACATGACCTGCGAGGATGCGGTCGAGTTCTTCAAGGCGGTGCCCGGCATCCGCGACAAGATGGCGATGCTGGTCGAGGTGGGGCTCGGCTACGTCAAGGTCGGCCAGCAGGCCACCACGCTATCGGGTGGTGAAGCCCAACGCGTCAAACTCGCCAAGGAACTGTCGCGCCGCGCCACCGGCAACACGCTCTACATCCTCGACGAGCCCACGACGGGCCTGCACTTCGAGGATGTGCGCAAGCTGCTGGAGGTGCTCCACGCGCTCGTCGAGCAGGGCAACACCGTGGTGGTGATCGAGCACAACCTGGAGGTCATCAAGACCGCCGACTGGATCATCGACCTCGGCCCCGAAGGCGGCGACAAAGGCGGCGAGATCGTCGCCACCGGCACGCCCGAACAGGTGGTGAAGGAGAAGCGGAGCTATACGGGCGCGTATCTCAAGCCGCTGCTGGAAGCGCGGAGCGGTGAGAGAGTGGCGGCGGAGTAGAATCTCTCCACTTCGCACCTGCAATCGACCGGCCGGAGCGGGACGCAGAAAGCCCCGTGACGAGGGGGACCGTCACGGGGCTTTCCGAAATTCCGCTTGCGCGGACCAAGCAACGTCTAAGCAACTTCCCCGCCCAGAGGCGGGGCACAAAACTCAGTTGGCGGCCAGCGCCTGGTTGGCCGGCACCTCGGTGTCGAGCTGCGCCATCAGCTTATGCGAGACCGAGAAGGACACGTTGCTGAAGCCGATGCGGCCGTCGACACGGCCGTTCGCCACATGCAGCTTGAACGCGTCGCCCGTGGTTTCGACACGGCCGTTGAGCTGGATCGAGCCGTCCGCCAGACGATCCGCGGTGTAGCTGTAGCGGTCACCGTCGCGGGTGAAGGTGTGGAGATCCGAAGCCAGCGCCGGGGCGGCAGCGGAAGCGAACAGCAGGGCGGGAACGAGGAAACGACGCATGTGAGGGGACTCCGATGTCGCCGGTCTTGCCAGCGGTGTCATTTACGGAGGCCGAGATAATGTCCCGCGCTGTCATTTCAAATGTGGAAGAGGGATCGCCGCTTGCACAACACGCACGCAGATGCAGCAATCCCGATGGCGCGCGGACCGCGATCCAAGGAAATGGTCGCGGCGAAGCGGCTCATCTCCACACGGATCGGAGGCCCCGCGTTTCTCAATCGTGCCGATGATCCGGCGGATCGGTCGGACGCTCGGCCACTCCGCCCCGGCTCGCCGAAGTGCTGCCAATCGGCAGCGCGTCGTGACGATCATGATGACGCGGTGCAGCACCCGGACCGTCCTGGCGCTCTCCCACAGGGCGTCCGGGTTCGAACGGCTCCACCGGCTGTTCGGTATCCGGTTCTGGCTGGCCGACGGCGTTGAGGTGCGGTTTCCCGCCCTTGTCAGGAGTCATCATCACGCCTTCTCCCGCGACTAATTCTCATGCACGATCAACGCACCGGGCCTCGGGATGGTCCTCGCATCGTCCTGTCTCGCCGGATGTTGATCGAGGGAGATGGCTGAAGCGCAACCTTGCAACCCGACGAACGGAGATTCCCATGACGATCCGTACAGCGACCGCGCATTACGAAGGCCTCGGCAAGACCGGCAAGGGCCGCGTCTCCACCCAGTCGGGGGTGCTCCAGGATCAGGCCTATGACTTCACCACCCGCTTCGGCGAAGAGCCCGGCACCAATCCGGAAGAGCTGATCGCCGCCGCGCACGCCTCCTGCTTCACCATGGCGTTGTCCTTCGCGCTCGCGGGTGCCGGCTATGAGGAGGGCACGCTCGACACCAGGGCGGCGGTGACGCTGGAGAAGGATGGCGACGGCTTCAAGGTGTCCAGGTCCGCGCTGACGCTCACCGCGCGCGTGCCGGGCATCGATCAGGCCGAGTTCGACCAGATCGCCGCCGGCGCGAAGGCGGGCTGCCCGATCTCGAAGCTGATGAACGCCGAGATCACCCTCGACGCGACGCTGGAGGGCTGAGCCTCATGCGCCTTCCGCTGATCGCGCCTGCCGACCTCACCGAGGAGCAGAAGCCGCTCTACGCCGACATGAAGAAGGGCATCTCGTCCAACTTCAACGCCTTCATCACGGTCGCGCCCGAGGGCACCACCGAGGAAGGCGCGCTGATGGGCCCGTGGAACCCCTGGCTCCACGAGCCGCGCATCGGCGGCGCGGTGTGGGAGCTGACCAAGGCCATGTCGATGGAGGCGACGCTGCCCGATCCGGTGCGGCAGATCGCCATCCTCGTGACGGGCGCCCATTTCGACGCAGCCTATGAGCTTTATGCCCATATCGCCGTCGCCGAGAGGGACGGCATGTCGGACGTGCGCCTCGCGACGCTCGTGTCGGGCTCCCGCCCCACCGACCTCTCGCCGGAGGAAGGCATCGGCCATGACGTCGCCTATGCGCTGGTGAACGGCGGCGTGCTGCCCGAGCCGGTCTATCGCCTTGCGGTCAAGACCTTCGGCCAGCATGGGGCCAATGAGCTGATCTATCTGGTCGGCCTCTATTGCCTCGTGTCGATGACGCTCAATGGCTTCAACGTGCCGGTGCCCGAGCGCGACTGATTGACTTATCCGGCGGGGGACCGCCATCCTCAGCGGATATGGCCACCCCGCCCCTTCCCATGCCGATGCCGGCCGCCGAGACGATCGCCCACACCATCCAGCTCGCGGTGGCGCCCGTCTTCCTGCTGGCGGGGCTGGGGCAGCTACTCAATCTGCTGGCGACCCGGCTGAGCCGCGTGATCGACCGCGCGCGCTGGATCGAGGAGCGCTATCACGAACTCGACCGCTCGCGCGCGGTGCGGGAATTGCGACTGCTCGACCGGCGCATGTCGATCATCAGCTGGGCGATCACGCTCTGCACGGTGAGCGCGGTGGCGGTCTGCCTCGTGGTGGCCGGGCTGTTCCTGGCGCGGCTGATGGGGATGGGCTTCGGCCGCTCCGTGGCGGGGCTGTTCATTTTGGCGATGGCGCTGCTGGTGGCGGCGCTCGGCCTCTTCCTGTTCGAGGTTCATTTCGCCAACCGCAGCATCCGCATCCGCAACGAGCTGCTGGAGCGCGACGAGACGGAACGCCCGCCCGGAATGGGGAGCAGGCACCCCTGAAACGAGAAAGACCGCCGGGGGCGTCCCCGGCGGTCCCGCATGGTCAGCGACCGGATGATCGGCCCGGAAGACCCTGGCCGCGCCTAGCGCGACATCTCCCGAACGGATTGTACCGACCTCTCGGCTGAACCATGAGACATCGGTCACCTCCTTTCGCCAGTTAACGGGACGAGAGGGAGGATGAATCATCCCGAATCGCGATGCAAGCCCCTTTGCGGCCGGCCTGAATCAAATTCTGCCGAACAGCCGGCGCAGCTCGTCCTTGGCCGCTTCCAGCGTCTTCTTCTGCTTCGGTTCGAGCGTGCTGCCCGCGCGATTGATGTAGAAGCTCAGCATCGACATCGCCGACTGATACGGCGTGCCGCGCCGTCTTCGGCTGTGCTCGGCGGAGCGCTTGAGCGAGGCGGCGATCTCGGCCGGATCGTCGCGCGTGAACACCTCGCGGTCGAGATCGAGCGCGTTCGAATGCTTGGTCACATGCTGCGACCAGTGCTGCTGGTGCGCCATGGTTCAGTGCCGCTTGAAATACTGGATTTCGCGCTCGTGCTTCTGCGCGGCATCCTTGGTGTCGAACGTACCGAGATTGCGGCGCTTGCCCGTCTCCGGGTCCTTGTGCCGCGCGTAGATGCGATACTGGCCGCTCTTGAGCTTCCGGATCATCTTCCCTCTCCTTGCGCGACCAACGAAGGAGAGGCGCGGAGGGTTGCTAGAAGCGGCAATCCTCGATCACGCGCGCCACCTCGGGCCAGGCGGGAAGCACGAGCCGCGGCTGGCCGGCGACGTCGACGAGGAAGCGCCCGCGGCTGAAAGCGATCTGGTCCATGCGCGGATCGCGCGCCGTCGCCTGCGCGACGATCGCCGGGGGCTGCCCCCCGCCATTGCCGGCGGTGAGCGAGAAGGGCGTGAAGGAGGTGGTGAACTGCATCGCGGCGGTCGGCGTCGTCAGGCTGCCGGCGCGCGAGAAGAGGATGGCGCGCGTCGAGAAATCGCAGCGCAGCGCGAACTGGATCGGCTGGCCCGGCACCCCGAACTGGGCGATGGACGTCTGTCCTGCGACGCCCCGCCAGAACCAGCGACCCGGCGTCAGCGGCACATCGCGCCAGTCGGCGGCAGCCGGCGCGGGAGGAAGGGCCACAGGCGGCGGCGGTGGGGCCGGTCGCGGCGCAGGGGCCGGCGGCGTGGAGGCGCAGGCCGCCAGCGTCGCCATGGTGAGAAGAACCGCCCCCTGCCGGGAAACGCGCCCGATACGCCGCATCATCATGCCCGATCCATGGCGGCCTATTGCGACAGGGGCAAGGCCCGGCTTGCCGAAGATCGGACGGAACGCCGCCGATTACCGACCGCGCGCGCGCTTCTCCGCCCGCACCTGCTTGGCCTTGCCGTAGCGCGTCTGGCGCGTGCCGGGCTTGCCGAGCGTGGAGTTGCCGCGTGGGGCGGCGCGATGCTGCTCGACCGGCAGGCCCAGCTCCTCCTGCTCCAGCTTGCGGATCTCGTCGCGCAGGCGGCCGGCCTCCTCGAACTCCAGATCGGCGGCGGCCTTGCGCATCTGCTTTTCGAGATCCTCGATATAGGCGCGCAGATTGTGGCCGACCATGTGCGGCGCGTCCTCGATGCCGGTGTCGACCGTCACCTGATCGCGGCTGGCGAGGTGCGCCACGATGTCGGTGACGTTGCGCTTCACCGTCTCGGGCGTGATGCCATGTTCGAGGTTGTAGGCCTGCTGCTTCTCGCGGCGGCGCTCGGTTTCGGCCATCGCGCGTTCCATCGAGCCGGTGATGCTGTCGGCATAGAGGATCACGCGCCCCTCGGCGTTACGCGCGGCGCGACCGATCGTCTGGATCAACGAGGTCTCGGAGCGGAGGAAGCCTTCCTTGTCCGCATCGAGGATCGCCACCAGCCCGCATTCGGGGATGTCGAGCCCCTCGCGCAGCAGGTTGATGCCGACGAGGATGTCGTAGACGCCGAGCCGCAGGTCGCGGATCAGCTCGATGCGCTCCAGCGTCTCGACGTCGGAGTGCATGTAGCGGACCTTGAGCCCCGCTTCGTGGAGATACTCCGTCAGATCCTCGGCCATGCGCTTGGTGAGCGTCGTCACCAGCGCGCGATAGCCCTTGGCGGCGGTGTCGCGGCATTCCTGCACCAGATCGTCGACCTGATGCTCGACCGGGCGCACCTCGACCGGCGGATCGATCAGGCCGGTGGGGCGGATGACCTGTTCAGCGAAGACGCCACCCGCCTGCTCCATCTCCCACGGTCCCGGCGTCGCGGAGACGGCGATGGTCTGCGGGCGCATCGCGTCCCACTCGTTGAAGCGCAGCGGCCGGTTGTCGATGCACGACGGCAGGCGGAAGCCATACTCCGCCAGCGTGATCTTCCGCCGATGGTCGCCCCGCGCCATGCCGCCGACCTGCGGCACCGTCTGGTGGCTTTCGTCGACGAAGAGGATGGCGTTTTCGGGCAGATATTCGAACAAGGTCGGCGGCGGCTCGCCGGGCAGGCGGCCGGTGAGGAAACGGCTGTAATTCTCGATGCCCGCGCACGAACCCGTCGCCGCGATCATCTCCAGATCGAAGTTGGTGCGCTGCTCCAGCCGCTGCGCTTCCAGCAACTGCCCCGCGCCGACCAGCTCCTTCAGCCGCTCGCCAAGTTCGTGGCGGATCGCCTCGGTCGCCTGCTTGAGCGTCGGCCCCGGCGTCACATAGTGCGAGTTGGCGTAGACCTTCACATAATCGAGGTTCGCCACCTTCTTGCCGGTGAGCGGATCGAACTCGGTGATGCTCTCGATCTCGTCGCCGAAGAAGGTGAAGCGCCAGGCGGTGTCCTCATAGTGCGAGGGGAACAGCTCCAGATTGTCCCCGCGCACGCGGAAGGCACCGCGCGCGAAGGCGGCGTCGTTGCGCTTGTACTGGAGCGCCACCAGCTTGCGGATCAGCTCGCGCTGGTCGACCGTGTCGCCCTTCTTGAGCGCGAAGGTCATCGCCGAATAGGTCTCGACCGAGCCGATGCCGTAGAGGCACGACACCGACGCCACGATCAGCACGTCGTCGCGCTCCAGCAGAGAGCGCGTGGCCGAATGGCGCATCCGGTCGATCGCCTCGTTCACCGAGCTTTCCTTCTCGATGTAGGTGTCCGACCGGGGGACATAGGCCTCGGGCTGGTAATAGTCGTAATAGGAGACGAAGAACTCCACCGCATTGTCGGGGAAGAACTGTTTGAACTCCCCATAGAGCTGGGCGGCGAGGATCTTGTTCGGCGCCAGCACCAGCGCCGGCCGCTGGAGCTTCTCCACCACCTTGGCCATGGTGAAGGTCTTGCCCGAGCCGGTGACGCCCAGCAGCACCTGCGTGCGCTCGCCCTCGTCGGCGGCGGCGGTCAGCTCGGCGATGGCGGTCGGCTGGTCGCCCGAGGGCTCGTAATCGGAGACCAGGCGAAAGGGCTTGCCGCCTTCGGACTTTTCCGGGCGATTGGGCCGGTGGGGCACGAAGGTCTGCCCGAGGTCGGTTTCCTCAAGGCTGGTGCGAATCTCGATCGGCATGATCGAAATATGGGCACGAAAGGCGAACGCCGCAACGGCGGTCTGGCCCCGCCCGTATCAGGCGGGCGGGGCCCGTCGGTCAGAAGCGGATGCCGGCGCCCGCCAGCACCTGGTTCCGGTCGAACCGCACGCGCGTGTCGGCAAGGCCGATCTCGTCGGCGCCGAAGCTCTTGAAGCGGGTGTAGTCATACTCCGCCTTCACATAAGCGTGGCGGTTGACGGCATATTCCACGCCCGCGCCGGCGCGCCATCCGTCGCGATTGGCGTGGCCGGAGACATAGTCGACGCCGTCCGAGAAGGTGCCGCGGAGCTGGCCGTTCACATAGGCGCCCTTGGCGTAGACGAGCGCCTTGTCGCCCATCTTCGCGCCGAAGCGCGCGCCGCCTTCAATCTCGCGGCCGGCCTTGAGGCAACCGTTCAGCTCGCCCGCCGGCGCGCCGTAGCTGCAATCTTTCGCGGTCGAGATCGCATAGCTGCCGAAGGCGCCCACCACGAAGCGATCGCCCACCGGCATGTCGTAGCCGAGCAGCGCGCCCGCGGTCGCGCCGTTGCGGTGCGAGCGGTCGGTCACCCGGGTGGTGCCGTCGTCGAAGCGGGTGCGGGTACCGACGCGATCCCAGCCGCCGAAGAACTCGGCGCGGGGGCCGGCGAAGGTGGGGCCGTCGGCCGGGGCGGCCGTCTGCTGGGCCAGAGCGGGGGCGCCAGTCGCCACCAGAAGCGCGGCCGACGCGAACAGGATCGTCTTCATACAAGACCTCATAAGCTACCATCAGGACGCCACCGTCGCGGGCGGCGCCTGGGAGGTCAGCCGATCAGAGGCCTTGATCGTTCCTCGGAATATCCCGTTTTCCCCGAGCCTTAGTGAAACTGTGACCTGCGGGGCACGGTTTCTGTCACCCCCATGAACGAAATGGGGCGGGGTTGCGGCCGTGGCACGGCAATGCAGGGGCGTCCCTCATGACGAAGGGGAGCCCCGCGCTGGCGGAACTCCCCTTCCCTGTCATGCCGAGCTGACGATCAGGCGTTTTCGAGCAGCTTTTCCTTCGCGATCTTCTCGCGCCACACCAGCGGGCCGGTGGCGTGGACGCTTGTCCCCGTGGAATCGACCGCGACGGTGACGGGCATGTCAGCCACGTCAAACTCGTAGATCGCCTCCATGCCGAGATCCTCGAAGCCGACGACCTTCGACGCCTTGATCGCGCGGCTGACCAGATAGGCCGCCCCGCCGACCGCCATCAGATAGGCCGACTTGGCCTTCTTGATCGCCTCGATCGCGATCGGCCCGCGCTCGGCCTTGCCGACCATCGCGAGCAGGCCCTGATCGAGCATCATGCCGGTGAACTTGTCCATGCGGGTCGCGGTGGTGGGGCCGGCCGGGCCGACCACCTCGTCGCGCACCGGATCGACCGGGCCGACATAATAGATCACGCGGCCCTTGAACTCGACCGGCAGCTCCTCGCCGCGCGAGAGCATGTCCTGGATGCGCTTGTGCGCGGCGTCGCGGCCGGTGAGCATCTTGCCGTTGAGCAGCAGGCGGTCGCCCGGCTTCCAGCTCTGCACCACCTCGGGGGTGAGCGTGTCGAGATCGACGCGGATCGCCTCCTTCGACGGCTTCCACTCGACCTGCGGCCAGTCCTCCAGCTTCGGCGTTTCGAGGAAGGCGGGGCCGGAGCCGTCGAGATGGAAATGCGCGTGGCGGGTGGCGGCGCAGTTCGGGATCATCGCGATCGGCTTGGAGGCGGCGTGGGTCGGCCAGGTCTCGATCTTGACGTCGAGCACGGTGGCGAGGCCGCCCAGACCCTGCGCGCCGATGCCGAGCGCGTTGACCTTGTCATGCAGCTCGATGCGCAGCGCCTCGACGTCATCCTGCGGCCCACGCTGCTTCAGCTCGGCCATGTCGATGTCGCCCATCAGCGACTCCTTGGCGAGCTTCATCGCCTGCTCGGCGGTGCCGCCGATGCCGATGCCGAGCATCCCCGGCGGGCACCAGCCCGCGCCCATCTTCGGAAGCTGCTCCAGCACCCAGTCGACCACCGAGTCCGACGGGTTGAGCATCGCGAACTTGGACTTGTTCTCGGAGCCGCCGCCCTTGGCCGCGACCGTCACGTCGACATGGTTGCCGGGCACCATCTCGACATGCATCACCGAGGGGGTGTTGTCCTTGGTGTTCTTGCGGCCGAACGCCGGGTCCGCGACGATCGAGGCGCGCAGGCGGTTCTCCGGGTGGAGATAGGCGCGGCGCACACCCTCGTCGACGACCTCCTGAAGCGACTTCTCGCTATCGAGCACGCAGCCCTGCCCCCACTTCACGAACACCGTGACGATGCCGGTGTCCTGACAGATCGGGCGATGCCCTTCCGCGCACATGCGGCTGTTGGTGAGGATCTGCGCGATGGCGTCCTTGGCGGCGGGCGACTGCTCGGCCTCATAGGCCTTACCCAGCGCGCGGATATAATCCATCGGGTGATAGTAGGAGATGAACTGGAGCGCGTCGGCGACGCTCTCGATCAGGTCGGCTTCGCGGATGATGGTGGTCACGGCTCAATTCCCGTCCGATGGATTTGGGAGGCGCCTTAGTCCTGTTAGGCGCGCCGTTCCAGCCATTCGGTCGCGAAGAGCAGCAGCACGACCGCACCCAGCACCGCACCGGCGCCCATCGCGCCCCACCAGCCCGCCGCATGATAGGTGAGCGTCGCGATCGCGGAACCGCAGGCGCCGAGCACGAACAGGATGGTCATATAGACGGCGTTGACCCGGCCGCGATCCTCGCCCGGCAGCGAGAAGATTACGCGCTGGCCGAGCACCTGATTGACCTGCGTCGCCCCGTCCAGCGTCAGCGCGAAGACGACCAGCAGCAGCAGCGAGTGCAGCGCACCCGCCCAGCCCGCCAGCAGGCAGGAGGCCGCGATCGTCGCCAGCGCGCCGGCGGTGCCGAGCCGGATATAACCCCGGTCGCCCAGCCGCCCCGCGACCGGCGCGGTCAGAGCGCCCGCAGCACCCGCCAGCGCGAAGAGGGCGATGCCGGTCTGCCCGAAACCGAACTGGTCCGCGAGGAGCAGCGGCACCGACGTCCAGAACAGGTTGAAGATCGCGAAGACAAAACCCTGATAGACCGCGCGGCGCTGGAGCGGCCGCTCACGCATCAGGATCTGCCCCATCGAGCGCAATATCTCGCCATAGCCATGGCCGCTCGCCGGCCGCCGCTCGGGCAGCTCGCGAGCGAGCCACAGGGCCAGCACCAGCATCGCCACCGCCGACACGCCGAACACCGCGCGCCAGCCGGCGACCTCCGCGATCAGGCTCGCCACCGGCCGCGCCAGCATGATGCCGGCGAGCAGGCCCGACATGACGTTGCCGATCGTCCGCCCGCGCGTCTCCTCCCGCGCCAGCGAGGCGGCGAAGGGGATGACCACCTGCACGCCCGCCGAGCAGAAGCCCACGGCCATCGATGCGGCGAGAAAAGCCTCTGCGGAAGGCGCCGCCGCCAGCGCCGCCAGCGCCAGTGCGACGATGCCGATGGTCGCAAGGATGAGCTTGCGGTTCTCCACCCGGTCGGCGAGCGGCACGACGAACAGCAGGCCGCCCGCATAGCCGAGCTGGGTGAGCGTCACGATCAGCCCGGCGATGCCGGGGCGCAGGTGCAGCTCCGGCGCGATCAGCGCGATCAGCGGCTGGGCATAATAGAGGTTCGCCACGATCACCCCGCACGCCACCGCGCAGGCGAAGGTCACCGCCGGCGTGATGCCGGGGGCGACGGCCGGCCGTCCGGCGGAAGCATGGGGCTTGTCGTGCATCGCATCTCTCGATCGGGGCTGTGCTGCACCGCAGCGCGCGAGCCCAGATAGGCGCTCGGCCCCGCACATGCGAGTCCCCCAATGGCTTTTCGCGTGCCGGACTGGTAGCGCTATATTGAATTATCAGATGAATGGGATTCGAGGATGCTGACACGCCGCCATCTGCTCCAGACCGGGGGCACCGCCGCCCTGCTCGGTGCGACGCGGGCGATGGCAGGGCCCGTGCAGCCCAACTGGAACTCGCTGGTCGGCGCCTACAGGACGCCCGACTGGTTCCGGGATGCCAAGTTCGGCATCTGGGCGCACTGGAGCGCGCAGTGCGTGCCCGAGTTCGGCGACTGGTACGGCCGCCAGATGTATATTCAGGGCAATCCCTTCTACGAGCATCACGTCAAGACCTACGGCCATCCCAGCAAGTTCGGCTTCATGGAGATCGAGAATCTTTGGAAGGCCGAGCACTGGGAACCCGAGACGCTGATCGGCCTCTACAAGAAGGCCGGCGCGCGCTATTTCGTGGCGCTCGCCAACCATCACGACAATCTCGACACCTTCGATAGCGCGCACCAGCCGTGGAACACGCTGCGCGTCGGGCCGAAGCGCGACATCATCGGCACCTGGGAGAAGATCGCGCGGGCCGAGGGCCTGAAGTTCGGCGTCTCCAACCACAGCGCGCATAGCTGGCACTGGTGGCAGACGGCCTATGGCTATGACGCCGAAGGCCCGCTCCACGGCAAGCGCTACGACGCCTATACGCTGCGCAAGGAGCAGGGCGCGGGCAAGTGGTGGGAGGGCCTCGACCCGCAGGATCTCTACAACGGCCCGTACTTCGCGCCGCCGGACGGCATCCGCTCGATCAAGTCCATGAACGCGTGGCACGACGCGCATGACGGCCAGTGGATCGACTATGCCCCGCCGGGTGCCCGTGGCCGCGCCTATGTCGCCAAGTGGCTCGCCCGCCAGAAGGATCTGGTCGCCAAATATCGGCCGGACCTAGTCTATTTCGACGATTATCGCCTGCCCTTCGGCGACGCCGGGCTGGAGGCCGCGGCCGATTATTATAATCAGGCGATCGGCTGGCACGGCACGCCCGACGTCGTGCTCAACGCCAAGCAGCTCTCGCCCTATCAGCGCTACGGCATCGTCGAGGATATCGAGCGCGGCTTCGCCAGGGACATCCACCCGCTGCCGTGGCAGACCTGCACCTGCATCGGCAACTGGCACTATGACCGAGCGCTGTTCGAGCGCCATGGCTACACGCCCGCCAAGGCCGTGGTGCAGCGCCTCTGCGACATCGTGGCGAAGAACGGCAACCTGCTGCTCTCGATCCCCCTCAAGGGCGACGGCACCATCGACAGCGACGAGGAGAAGATCCTCGCCGACCTCGCCCGCTGGTTCGCGGTGAACGGCGAGGGCATCTACGGCACGCGGCCGTGGCGCGTGTTCGGCGAAGGCCCCAACGTGCCGCCGACGGGGATGCAGAGCGAGGAGGCGATGAAGCCCTACACCGCCGAGGACGTCCGCATCACGGCGAGCGGCGGCGGGCTCAACCTCTTCCTGCTCGACTGGCCGACCGGGGAAGCGGCCATCGCCTGCCTCGGCCAGCGCGCGGCAGGCGGCGTGATCGAGAAGCTGACGCTGAACGGCGGCGGCGCGGTCGACTTCCGGCAGGACGAGGACGCGCTGCGCTTCACCCTCCCCGCGCCGGTGGCCGGGGCCTTCGTGCCGGGCCTGCGCATCGAGGGGCGCGGCCTCGTCTGAAGTTGACGAAGTTGACACGAGTGGCGGGAAAATTCTTCGCGGGATCGGGGCATCCGCCCCGCTCCTCTCCGGATGACAGGCGAAATCCTGCATTGAAAGCCTCGGCCCTCTGCGGCCAGAAGGGGCGTCCATGGCGAGGAAATATTATCTGACGGCGACGATGCCCGACGGCTATGTGAAGCGCATCGGGCCGACCAACGCGCCGCTCACCCATTATTGGCGGATCGTCGCGCTGCTCGCCAACGGCAAGACCGAGGTCTTCTGGGGCCACACCAGGTCGCTCGCCGACGCCAGACGCAAGAAGACCGCCGCCGAGGAAGCCTCGAAGCAGCGCAAATGGCGGAGCTACCAGTTCGAAATCGCCGAGCTGGAGAAAAGCTACGACTAGGCCCGCCTAGGCGATCATCTTCCAGCGACCCTGCGCGCGCCGCCGCAGCGAGGAGGCCAATTCCGGCATCTCGGCCAGCGCCGCCATCTCCGCTGGCGTCGCCGCGCCATGGTTGACGATCGTCACCAGCCGCGAGAAGCGGAAGGCCGGTTGCGGCCGCTCGACCAGCGTCACCGCGTCTCCGGCGCCCAGTTCGCCCTCCTCCAGCACGCGATAGTACCAGCCCGCACGGCCGGTGCGGACCATCGCCTTGGGCAATCGATTGTCCTCGAAACGGAGCGCGAGCTTGAAGCAGGGCTGGCGCGGCTGGCAGACCTGCAGCACCGCGCTGCCGATCCGGTGGATGTCGCCGACGCAGATGGCGTCCTCATCCAGCCCCTCGATCGTCAGGTTCTCGCCGAAACCGCCAGGGGTGAGCCGCGCGGCATGTTCGGGAAACTCCGCCTGCCAGCTGGCGTAATGGCGGGCGGCATAGCCATAGACCGCCTTTTCCGGCCCGCCATGAACCGTGAGATCGGCCTGCTCGTCCCCCGTCAGCCCCAGCGCCGCGACCGGGATGCGCCCCGACACCGCACGCTTCACGAAGCCGCTGGGAACATTCTCCGGCCCAAGGGGCGCGGCCCGGCCGACCTGCACGGAGTGGAGATTCATCATCGCGCCATTTTAGATCCGTTGGCGGACGCATCCAGATCGAATGCGCCCGCCGGCCATCCCGGCGCTTGTTTCCGCGGCACCGCGATCAGCGATAGGTGGCGAGGCGCACCTTCAGCACCTGCGGCACCGAGGTGAAGTTCAGGCCGTAATCGGTCTGGTCGCCGTTCCAGAGGCGCTCGAACACCCATTGGCCGGCGGCATCGAAATGGCCTTCCTCGATCCGGTCGATGATCATGTGCTCGCCGGGTTTCGGCGCGGCCAGCTCGAAGTTGATGCGGGTGTGATAGCCGGTGACGAGATATTCGTTCGGCCCCAGCTCCGCGATCACGGCGCCGCCCGAAGGCTCGGGATTGCCCTTGGGCGGATCGAAACCGAACATGCCCTGCCCGAAGGTGGCGGTCGCCTTCCAGCGGCCGAGGTCCATCTCCTGCTTGTGCTGCGCCTGCGGGTCGGTCGGCTCGGCGACGCCCCAGGTCTTCTTCTCGAAGGCGATCTTCGCCCAGACGCGGTCCATCGGGCGGAACAGGCGATAGTTGGCGGCGAACGCCTCCACCGTCTCCGGGTCGAGCTTGGACGCGCCGAGCGGGAAGTTGAAATAGCCCGTGAAGTCCATCCCGAAGGGCGAGAAGCCGATGCCGTGGCGGCCCATCACCGGGAAGAAGAAGCGGGCATAGTCCTTCGAGTTGCCCGTCTCGGGGATGAACAGCGGATTGTCCGCCCGCCCGTAGAAATCGAGCAGCTTCATGTAGGCCGCATGATCGTGGTTGTAGATGTCGGGCGACAGCACGTCGATGTCGGGCGCGGACGCCTTCCACATGTCGATCGTCTGGAAGGTGGGGCCGCCGCTGGCATAGGTCTTGGGATCGAGATTAGGCTTGAGCGGATCGGGCACCGAGGCGTTGACGTACATCGGCAGCGGCTTCACCGCCTTGCCCGCCTTGGCGACCGCATCGACATAGCTGGCGATCGCCCAGGCGTGGAAATATTCGTCGGCATGGTCGCCGAAGGCCTGCCGCCAGGTGCCGCCCTTCACGCCCATGCGCTTCGCCACCTCGGCCGGCACGGGCGCGTTGAATGCCTTTTCCGCCGCCGGCGAATGATCGCGCACGCACTGATAGGTGCCCGTCTCGTTCTCGACCTGCACCATGATGACGCGGTTGTCGGGATCGGCCGCCTTCAGATGCTCCATCAGCTTCACGAACGCCTTGCGATCGGCATCGAGCGTCGTTCTGGCGAAGGGGGAGAGCGCGTAATGCACCTCGCCCTTCTCGTTCAGCATCCGGGGGAAGCGCTTATTGTCGAGCTTCACCCAGTCCGGCGCGTAGCTTGGCGCGGTGTTCTTCCAGGTGCCGAACCACAGGAGCACGAGGCGCACGTCATGATCGCGCGCCTGCGAGAGCAAGGTGTCGAGGAAGGAGAAATCGAACTGGCCCTCCCTGGGCTCGATCTGCTCCCACGCGATCGGCACCTCGACGGTGTTGGCGCGGAGCTGCTCGATCGCCGGCCACACTTTGGGCAGCGCGGACGGCCAGTTGCTCGAATTGTTCACCTGCGCGCCCAGCATCAGATAGGGAGCGCCGTCGACGAAGAGCGCGTGATGCCCGTCCTTGTTGACGATGCGCGGCAGCTCGGACGGGGCCGCGGACGCCATCGCCGGCAGCGCCAGCGCGGAAAGCCCCAGCAGCATCCGGCGCATCGCGCGCGCGAACGGCATCGTCTCGATCATCAACCTCTCCCTTCACGCAGACCCGCCTCAGCCGGGCGAAGGCGCGCATGCGCAGCTTCGTCCGCCGGCCGATCGTCCGTCCCTGGTAGCGTTACAATCGAACCGGGGCCGCATCGCGTCAAGTATGAAAGCCGATCACCACCCGTAAAACTCAGACCATTGGTCAGTGCGCGTCGCGGGGCCTCCGGCGGGGAGCCGCGTCCGACTGGCGGCGGACCAGCTCGAAATCCAGCAGCAGATGGCGGCGCGGCTCGGGCCGGTGGTTGCGGCGCGCGCGGATGTCCCGGACCAGCAGGTCCACCGCCTCACGGGACATCTCGGCGATCGGCTGGCGGATCGTGGTCAGCTCCGGCCAGATGGTGGTGGCGAGCGCCGTGTCGTCGAAGCCGCAGACGGTGAGGTCGCCCGGCACGTCCAGCCCGCGCCGGTGCGCCACCGCGACGGTGGCCGCCGCCATGTCGTCATTGCTGGCGAAGATGGCGGTCGGCACGTCGGCGAGGTCGAGCAGGCGCTCCGCCGCGTCGAGGCCCGAGCGATAGGTGAACATGCCCTGCTGGACGAGCGCTTCGTCCGGCTCCAGCCCGGCGGCGTCGAGCGCGGCGCGATAGCCTTCGAGACGGCGCAGGCTGGCTGACTGGTTGGGATTGCCGATGATGAAGCCGATCCGGCGATGGCCGAGCCGCGCGACGTGGCGCGCCATGTCGAAGGCGGCCTGATAGTCGTCGATGCTGACGGCATTGACCGGATCGGCGGGCTGGCTGCTCGCCACCGCGACGACCGGCGTGTTGGTCTCGGCCAGCGCGGCGATCACGTCGGCCGCGTCGCAGAGCGGCGGCGGCAGGATCACGCCATCGACGCCCGAGGCGACGAGGCGGCGCGCCACCTCCACCTCATGCGGGCCGACATCGCATTTCTCGATGACGAGCTGCACATCGGCCCGGCTCGCCTGCTCCAGCCCGCCGACGAGGAACTCGCTCAGATAGGCGGCGCTGGGGTTGCTGTAGAGCAGGCCGATGCGGATCTGCTCCGCGCCGGCGAGGCTGCGCGCCGCCGGGTTGGGCGCATAGTTGAGCTGCTGGATCGCCGCGTTCACCGCCTCGCGCGTGGTATCGCGAACATTGGTCTCGCCGTTGATGACGCGCGACACGGTCATGGGGGAGACGCCCGCCAGCCGGGCGACGTCGGCGATGGTGGGTGCCGAGCTTTGCCTGCGCGTCGGTTTCCGGGTCAATCAGCGCTCCGTATTCATAGGCCGTGCGGGAGGCCGCACGTTGCTGTTCCTAATGAACCCAGAGCGCTCTGCAAACAATTCCCCGCAATAACTAGCGTCCACCCGCCATGCTTTCGAACACGCCGTCCCGCCGGATCAGGGCATGGACCAGCGCGGCGGCAAGATGGCCGAGGATCAGCGCGAAGAAACAATAGGCGACGACCGTGTGCGCGGTGCGCAGAAATCCATAGAGCAGGATGTCGCGCGGCACGATCGGCGGCAGCACCAGCCATGTCGTCAGCCGCACCGGATAGCCGCCCGCCGACTGCATCGACCAGCCGATCAGTGGCATCGCTATCATGGTGGCATAGAGCAGCCAGTGCGAGCCATGCGCCGCGAGCTTCTGCACCGCCGGCAGATCGGCCGGCAACGGCGGCGCCGGATGGCGGAGGCGCCAGGCCAGCCGGACGAGCGCCAGCACGAGGATCAGCGCGCCGATCGGACGGTGCCACGCAAGCAGGACCGGATAGAGCGGCTCGGCGGTCGACACCATGCCGACGCCGATGAACAACATGGCGAGGATCAGCGCCGCCATCGTCCAGTGGAGCGTGCGCGCGACGAGGCTGAAACGGTCGGGACGGGTGCTCATTTCTGGCCTCCCTTGGCGGCAAGGCTGATCGCGTCGGGGCGTGGCCCCTCCACCGCACGGCGGTGGAAGGAGGCGGCATAGGTGGCCGAGCGCGCCGCAAGCAGCGGATCGTCGGAGGCAGCGATGCCGTTCGGCAGCACCAGCGGATCATAGGTGATGTCGCGGCACCCCCCGGTCTCCTCGGGCGTGGCGCGATCGAGCACCAGCGTGCCGACGTCGACATGCCGGCGATTGGCCGGCCAGGCGATGGTGGCGTTGTCGGTGCGGTCGCCGGGGTCCGCCAGCACAATGACGAGATGCCAGCGCAGCGGGCCCTGCTTCACCCGGGCGATCAGTTCGTCGAACAGGAAATCGACGGGCTGCTGGTCCAGCGTCTTCTTGTCGAGATCGCCGCCCTTGGCCTCCGGCTCGAACTGCCAGCGCACGGCGCGCAACTGGCCATTGCCGTCGATGAAGCGGAAGGCGTTGATGCTGTAATAAGGCCCCGTGGCGAAGCTCGCCGGCAGGGGCGCCGCCGCCATATAATCGAGGAAGGCCTGCGTCTCGGGATGCTTGGCGAGATAGGCCTTCATCTTCGCCGAATCGGGCTTGTGGGTCACCGGATCGGGCTTGCTCGCGATCTGGAGCGCCACGAAGTCCGCCGCATTGGCCACGGGGAAGATCGGCGTGTGGTCCATCGCCGTCCGCCACTCCTCGCCGCGCGGCAGGCGGAAGGCGAGCGCCAGCGAGTGGAAGGTCGGCCTCCCGTCCGGGCCGAAGGGATCGCTCCCACCCGTCGAGAAGCGGCCGAGCACCGGCACCGAGCCCGCCCGGAACACGCTGGCCTTGGACAATGCGACGCCGGCGCCGTTGGAATCGAAATGGCCGGTGACGCACAGCCCCTTGGTGTGCGCGCGCCGCCAGCCGGGATGCTTGCCGGCGTTGTATTCGAGCGAATCCGCCATCTTGCCGCCACCGATGCGCGACGGCTGGAGCCAGCCCGCCACCCACAGGAAAGCCAGCACCAGAAGGCCCACCGCCACGCCGATCAGCGCGAAAGCGGGCCAGGGACTACGCGAAGGTGGAGAAGGCGGCATCGGCGGCTCCATGGCTCGAACCCGAAACGCTGAAGGTGCGCAGCGTTTCACTGTTCGAGCTGTTTCGCAACCGTCTCCATCAGGGTTACAAAAAGGAGGAGGCGAATACGCCCTAGGATGCGAGGGCCACCGCCTTCGCGCCCAGCAACGCGACGATGCGCTGCGGATCGAGCCGGATCTGGAGCCCGCGCTGGCCGCCGTTGACGTAGACCTGCGCCTCCGCCAGCGCCGCCTCCTCCAGAAAGGCCGGCACGCTGCGCATCTGGCCGAAGGGGCTGATCCCGCCGACCTTGTAGCCGGTCATCCGCTCGGCATCGGCGGGCTTCATCATCTGCGCGGACTTGCCGCCCGCCGCCGCCGCGAGGCGCTTCATCGCCACCTCCCGGTCGGACGGCAGGATCACGCAGACCGGCTTGCCGTCGACCAGCGCCATCAGCGTCTTGAGCACGCGCGACGGCGGCTCGCCCAGTGCCTCGGCCGCCTGCATCCCGATGCGGTCGGCCGCCGGGTCATAGTCGTAACGGTGGAGCGAGAAGGCGATGCCCGCCTTCTCCAGCGCCTGCGTGGCGCGCGTGGCCTTCGACATGGGCGTGGCTATCGCGGATCGCAGCGGCCCGCGTCAACCACGCCCTCTTCGCGCGGATCAGCCGATCGCCATCAGGCTGGCGTTGCCGCCGGCCGCCGTGGTGTTGATCGAGGTGGACACTTCCTCCACCAGCCAGTTGAGCGGCATTGCGCCCTCGCCCGTCACCTGCACCGGCACGACCGGCCCCGGCAGCGCGGCGATGTCGCCGAGCGCCTTGCGGACGACAGCGGCATCGCCCTCCACCAGCGCGCCCGCGAACGGACCGGCCGCCTTCCAGTCGGCCGCCCAGCTCAGCCGCTCGGCCACCGGCGACGGCACATGGGCAAGCAGCCGCTGCCACTCGGGCGTCGCCGGGATCACCGCGTCGTTGCCCGTCGCGAGCAGCGCGGCAAGCTGGTTGCACAGCCCCGCCTCGCTCGACGGCAACAGCAGCACGCGGCCGCGCGGATGGAGCGCATAGAGGTTGCGCTCGCCGACCGGCCCTTCCAGCTCGCGCTCCAGCCCGAGCGGGGAGAGACCGGCATAATCGCGCGCCCGGCGCGCCGCATCCTCCTTGCCTTGCGCCGCGAGCCAGCGAGCGAACGCGTGGACGGCGGGCTCGGCCGCCCCGCCCGTGGGCAGCGCCGGCGCCGTCTCGACCAGCCGGCCGAGATAGAGCGGCCCGCCCGCCTTCGGCCCGGTGCCCGACAGCCCGCGCCCGCCGAAGGGCTGCACGCCGACGATCGCGCCGATGATGTTGCGGTTGATGTAGAGATTGCCCGCCTGCACCCGGCCGGTGACATGCGCGATCGTCTCGTCGAGGCGGGTGTGCAGGCCGAAGGTGAGGCCGAAGCCGCTGGCATTGATCTCGTCGATCAGCGTGTCGAGCCGGTCGCGCTGGAAGCGCAGGACGTGCAGCACGGGGCCGAACACCTCGCGCTCGACATCGGCAAGGCGATCGATCTCGATGATCGTCGGCGGCACGAAGGTGCCCTGCCGGGCGCCGGGCGCGAGGCCGATCTGCTCGATCCGGTGGCCGCGCTGGCCCATCATCGTGATGTGGCGCTCGATATTCTCCTTGGCCTCCTGCGTGATGACGGGGCCGACATCGACGCTGAGGCGATCGGTGCTCCCGAGCGTCAGTTCCCGGAGAGCGCCCTTCAGCATCTTCAGCACATGATCGGCGACATCCTCCTGAAGGCAGAGGATGCGCAGCGCCGAGCAACGCTGGCCCGCGCTGTCGAAGGCGGACGCGATCACGTCACCCACCACCTGCTCGGCGAGCGCGGAGGAATCGACGATCATGGCGTTCTGCCCGCCCGTCTCGGCGATCAGTGGGATCGGCTGGCCGTGCGCGGAGAGGCGGCCGGAGAGCGTCTTCTGGATGAGGCGCGCCACGTCGGTGGAGCCCGTGAACATCACCGCCGCCGTCTGCGGCGCATCGACCAGCGCCGCGCCCACCTCGCCCGCGCCGGGCACGAGCTGGAGCACGTCGGCGGGGATGCCCGCCTCATGGAGGATGCGCACCGCCTCGGCGGCGATCAGCGGTGTCTCCTCGGCGGGCTTGGCGAGGACGCTGTTGCCTGCGACCAGCGCCGCCGCGATCTGCCCGGTGAAGATCGCCAGCGGGAAGTTCCACGGGCTGATGCAGGTGACCGCGCCGAGCGGGCGGTTGCCGTCGAGCGTGGCGCGCGCCTGCCCGGCATAATAACGCAGGAAGTCGATCGCCTCGCGCACCTCGGCGATGGCGTTGGCCACCGACTTGCCCGCCTCGCGGACGAGGATGCCGATCAGCGTCGCGATGTCGGCCTGCATCGCATCGGCGGCGCGTTCGAGACGGGCGGCGCGCTCGGCGACGGGGACGGCGGCCCAGCCGGCCGTCGCCAGCGCGGCGCGCGCGACGGCGAAGCGCGCCTCGTCCGGCGTCGCCTCGCGCACCCAGCCCACGATGTCGCGATGATCCGCCGGGTTGAGCACGTCGCGCCGCCCCGCTTCGTCATCGGCCGCGTCGGCGAGCGTCGCGGTCCAGGGACGCGACGCGCTCCGCTGGAGCGTATCGGTCAGCGCGGCCAGCTCATTCTCGTTGGCGAGGTCGAGCCCGGCCGAGTTGCGCCGGTCGCTGTAGAGGCCGGCGGGCAGCGCGATCCCGTCATGCTTCGCCCCCGGCTCCGGCATCGCGCGCACCACCTCGACCGGATCGATCACCAGTTCGTCGATCGACACCGCCGGATCGGCGATGCGATTCACGAAGGAGGAGTTGGCGCCATTCTCCAGCAGGCGGCGGACGAGATAGGCGAGCAGCGTCTCATGTGTGCCGACCGGCGCATAGATGCGGCACGGACGGCCGAGGCCTTGCGTGCCCACCACCTCGTCATAGAGCCCTTCGCCCATGCCGTGCAGGCACTGGAACTCATAATCGCCGATCGCGAAATCCGGCCCGGCAAGATGATAGATGGTCGCGAGCGTCTGGGCGTTGTGGGTGGCGAACTGCGGGAAGATCACGTCGCGCGCATCGAGCAGCTTGCGGGCACAGGCGACGTAGGAAATGTCGGTGTGGACCTTGCGGGTGAAGACCGGGAAGTCGCTGAGGCCGTCCACCTGCGCGCGCTTGATCTCAGCGTCCCAATAGGCACCCTTGACGAGGCGCACCATGATCCGGCGCCCCGCGCGACGGGCAAGGTCGATGATGAAGTCCAGCACGAAGGGGCAGCGCTTGCCATAGGCCTGCACCACGAAGCCGAGGCCGTTCCATCCGGCCAGCGCCGGATCGAGCGCCAGCGCCTCCAGCAGATCGAGCGAGAGTTCGAGGCGATCCGCCTCCTCCGCGTCGATGTTGAAGCCGATGCCGTAGGACGCCGCGAGCTTGGCCAGCGCCTGTACGCTCGGCAGCAACTCGGCCATCACGCGGTCGCTCTGCGCGCGCGCATAGCGCGGGTGGAGCGCGGAGAGCTTGATCGAGATGCCCGGCCCGCCATAGACGCCGCGCCCCGCCGACGCCTTGCCGATCGCGTGGATCGCGGCCTCATAGTCGGCATAATAGCGCCGGGCGTCGGCGCCGGTCATCGCCGCCTCGCCAAGCATGTCGTAGGAATAGCCGAAGCCCTTGGCCTCCAGCGGACGGGCCCGGCGGAGCGCCTCGTCGATCGTCTGGCCGGTGACGAACTGCTCGCCCATCATCCGCATCGCCATGTCGACGCCGCGCCGCACGACCGGCTCGCCGCAACGCGCCACGAGACGGGTCAGCGCCGCGCCGAGGCCCTGCTCGTTGACGCTGTTGACCAGCTTGCCGGTGACGACCAGCCCCCAGGTCGCCGCGTTGACGAAGATCGAGCGGCCATTGCCGAGATGCGCCTTCCAGTCGCCGCCGCCGATCTTGTCGCGGATCAGCCGGTCGCGGGTGGCGTTGTCGGGGATGCGCAGCAGCGCCTCGGCAAGGCACATCAGCGCCACGCCTTCCTGGCTCGACAGCGCATATTCCTGCACGAGGCCCTCGACGCCATCGCCCTTGTGCTTGGCGCGCAGAGCCGAGACCAGCGTCCGCGCGGTGTCGGCGACGGCGGCGCGGGTGGCTTGCGGAAGCGTCGCGCGTTCGAGCAGCGGCGCCATCGCCTCGATCTCGGGCCGGCGATACGCCGCCGTGATTGCCTGACGCAGCGGCGACTGCGGGCGGATCGGCGGCGCGAAATGCGCGAAGGGAAGTGCAAGCTGGCCGGAAGACGACATGATGGGAGCCCCAATCGGATGGATCGGCGCATCCTACTCCATTGCCGTCTGGCGATCAGACCACATATCGGCGACAATCAGTCCGAACGGACTATATTTCAGGCCATAGAAAGTCTGCTGGAATGAAAAACCGGGATTCTCAGGTCGAACTGGATAGCTTCGATCATCAGATCATCGACGCCCTCACCCGCGACGGCCGCATGACCGTCACCGAACTGGCGCGACAGGTCGGTCTGTCCAAGACGCCCTGCCAGGTGCGGCTCCGGCGGCTGATCGACGAGGGCGTGATCCGGGGCTTCCGCGCGCAGGTCGATGCGGGCAAGCTCGGCATGGACCATATCGCCTTCGCCACGGTGAAGCTCTCCGACACGCGCGAGAAGGCGCTCACCGAGTTCAATCAGGCGGTGCGGAAGATCCGCGAGGTGGAGGAGTGCCACATGATCGCGAGCAACTTCGATTATCTGCTGAAGGTGCGCACCACCGACATCCGCAAATACCGCATCGTGCTGGGCGAGAAGATCTCCAGCCTGCCGCACGTCGCGAGCACCTCCACCTTCGTGGCGATGGAGACGGTGCAGGAGGTGGGATGAAGGGGCCGGTGGTGCTGCCGGGGAGGATTGAACTCCCGACCTCAGCCTTACCAAGGATGCGCTCTACCACTGAGCTACGGCAGCACGGCCCGATTTCCGCCGCCGCTGG
Organism: Sphingomonas sp. PR090111-T3T-6A; assembly: GCF_000383095.1. Taxonomy (GTDB): domain Bacteria; phylum Pseudomonadota; class Alphaproteobacteria; order Sphingomonadales; family Sphingomonadaceae; genus Solisphingomonas. The sequence goes on along the minus strand of NZ_AORL01000010.1, from coordinate 48,913 downwards.
GCGGTGGCGAGGCCGGCCCTATGGAGAAAGCCGCGCGGCCCGTCAAGCAGGCTTGCACAACTTTCTGCAATCGGCCTAACCGCGAACCCATGGACGCCAAGACCGATCGGCAAAAGCGGCTCGCCGAAGCGCTGCGCACCAACCTCCGCCGCCGCAAGGAACAGGCGCGGGAGAAGGAAAACGACACCCCGCAGCCCGAATCGTCACAGGAAAAGGATCGCTAGGGCGGCGGCACCCCGTCAGGGCCACCGCCACCCCGGACGGATCAGACGAGCGGCGCGGTCGCCTGCTCCAGCCAGCCGCGCACGTCGGCCGGGACCAGCGGGCCGATCTCGCGCAACACGCGGGCGTGATAGGCATCGAGCCACTCCCGCTCTTCCGGCGAGAGCATCGACAGCTCGACCAGACGGCGGTCGATCGGCGCCAGCGTCAGCGACTGGAAGCCGAGCATCGCCTTCTCCGCGCCCTCGATCGCCTGCTCCTCGACCAGCACCAGATTCTCGATGCGGATGCCGTAGCCGCCGGTCTTGTAATAACCCGGCTCGTTCGAGAGGATCATGCCGGCGCGCAGCGGCTCGTCGCCACCCGCCTGCCCGCTGCCCGGCGTCGCGATGCGCTGCGGGCCTTCGTGCACCGACAGATAGCTGCCGACGCCATGGCCGGTGCCATGGGCGTAATCGAGGCCCGCCTGCCACAGATATTGCCGCGCCAGCGTATCGAGCTGGGTGCCACGCGTGCCCTTGGGGAAGATGGCGCGGGCGAGCGCAATATGGCCCTTGAGCACGCGGGTGAAGCGATCCTTCATCTCGGCGGTCGGCGTGCCGATGGGGACGGTGCGGGTGATGTCGGTGGTGCCATCCTCATATTGGCCGCCCGAATCGATGAGATAGAGCGTGCCCTGCTCGATCGGGCGCACCGTCTTCTCCGACACGCGGTAGTGGACCACCGCGCCGTTGGGGCCGGAGCCCGAGATGGTGTCGAACGACAGATCCTTGAGCGCGCCCGTCTCGTCGCGGAAGGCTTCGAGCTTGGCGGCGGCGGTCAGCTCGTCCTCGCCGCCGTTCGCGGCCACGGTGTCGACCCAGTGCAGGAAGCGCGTCACCGCCGCGCCGTCGCGAACATGCGCCGCCTTGGTGCCCGCGATCTCGACCGCGTTCTTGATCGCCTTGGGCAGCACGACCGGATCGCGCTTCTCGCTGATCTTGGCGCCCGCCTCGGCGAGGCTGTCGAAGATGGCGGCGACGGCGCGCTCGGGATCGACCATCACGCGCTGCCCGGCGAGGCTCGCCAGAGCGCCAGCGAAGGCGTCACGCGGGCGGACATGGACGGCGTTGCCGAGATGCGTCGCGACCGCATCGTCCACCTTGTCGGGATCGACGAACAGCTCGGCGGTCGCATCCGCCTTGAGCAGCGCATAGGCCAGCGCCACCGGCGTGCGGCTGACATCGGTGCCGCGCACGTTGAACGCCCAGGCGATCGAATCGAGCGCGGAGAGGACGACGGCGTCGGCGCCCTCCTTCGTGAGCCAGTCGGCCACATCCTGCCGCTTGGCCGCCGCGGACTGGCCGCTCAGCGCATCGGGCTGGACGACAAGGCGGGCGTCGGACGGAGCCGGGCGATCGGCCCACACTGCGTCGATCGGGTTGGTCTCGACCGCGACCAGCTCCGCGCCACGGCTCGCGAGCGCCTTCTTGGCGGCCTCGACCCAGCCCTTGGTGTGCAGCCACGGGTCGTAGCCGATGCGGCCGCCCTGCGGCGCATGCTCCTTGAGCCACGACGACACCGAGGTTTCCGGCACCGACTGGTAGCTCCACTGGTCAGCCGAGACCTGCTCGCGGACCTGAAGCGTGTAGCGGCCGTCGACGAAGATCGCGGCCTCCTCCGACAGCACGACGGCGCTGCCAGCCGAACCCTCGAACCCGGTCAGCCAGGCGAGGCGCTGGGCATAGGCGCCGACATATTCGGACATGTGCTCGTCGGTGAGCGGCACGACGAAGCCGTCGAGACGGCGGCGGGCAAGCTCGTCGCGCAGCGCGGCGAGGCGATCAGCATAAGTGGACATGGCGCCTAGATAGTCCTCTTCGCCGGCCGGAGAAAGATCGCGGGAGGCGGGATTTTCCGGGCCTGGGGATCGGCCCGGCTCATCGGCCGTTCATCCTTCGCGAGTCATGGTTAATGCGGAATAACGACCGGGAATGGGGTTCATGGTCGGGCTTGGAATGCAGGATCGGGTTTTGCGGGGGCGCTCCAGCGTCCCGCCGATGGGGCAAGGCCTCGCCGTGGTGGCGTCGATCGCGGTGCTGGGCCTGCTGATCCTTGCGGGCATCGGCATCTATCTTTTCTCGCTGCACGTCGCCTCCGTGCGCAACCAGGGAACGGCGCTCGATGCGCAGCTCCTCGCCAAGCGGCAGGAGGTGCAGAAGCTGCGCAACGAGCTGGACGTGCGCAGCCGCTTCGTCGAGCTGGAGCGCTGGGGGCCGGCGCTCGGCCTCGGCACCGCCACCGGGCATCAATATGCCTCCGGCCTGCACCAGCTCGATAGCGCGGCGGATGCACGGCGCATCGAACTCCAGAAAGTCGCGCTCGCCCAGACGAGCTGCGCGGGCGGCCCCGCACCGCAATCGCAGTGCCGGGCCGGCCCCGCCGCAGGCCGTGCGGGCTATTCGCCCCAGCCCCGCCAGCAGATGGACCATCTGATCGACGGCATCCTCTAGGGCCAGCTTGCGCGAGACGCACGCCGCCCCCACAAAGCGGGCCATGATCGATCCCGCCAAGCTCCCTGCCCCGCCGGTCGCCGCCCGCCATGCCCACAGCTATGAGCGCCACGGCCGCACCGTCTCCGACGATTATGCGTGGCTGAAGGACGCCGGCTATCCCGACATCTCGGACGAGACGATCCTCGCCTATCTGCGCGAGGAGAACGCCTATTTCGAGGCCGCCATGGCCCCGGTGCGGCCACTGGTCGACATGCTCTTCGCCGAGATGAAGGGGCGGATGAAGGAGGATGACGCCTCCGTCCCCCGCAAGGATGGCGACTGGGACTATTGGTGGGCGTTCGAGACGGGCGCGCAATATCGCCGCTGGCTCCGCCGCCCGACAGGCTCGGCCGAGGAAGCCCACATCATCCTCGACGAGGTGAAGGAAGCCGAGGGCCACGATTATTTCCGCCTCGGCGCGCTTGCAATCAGCCCGGACGGCAGCCTCGCCGCCTATGCGGTCGACACCAGCGGGGCCGAGCGCTTCACGCTCAAGATCCGCGACCTCGCGACCGGCGAGGACATCGAGACGATCAGCACCGTGGTCAACGGCGCAGTGGTGTGGTCGGCGGGTTCGGACGCGGTGGCCTACACCGAGGTCAACGACAATTGGCGGACTTTCCGCGCGCGGTTGCACAAGCTCGGCTCCGATCCCGAGGGCGACCCGACGCTCTACGAGGAGACGCAGGACATCGGCTTCAACGTCCACCTCGGCCGCACGCAGGATCGGCAATGGATCGTCGTCGGCACCAACGATCATGAGACGAGCGAAATCCGCCTCGTCCCCGCCGCCGATCCCTTGGCCGAGCCGCTGCTGATCTCGCCGCGCCGGGAGAAGCGCCAGTACAGCGTCGACTCCGCGCACGGCCGCCTCTGGATTCTGACGAACGACGACCACATCAACTTCCGCCTCGCCTCCGCCTCGCCGCAAACGCCGGAGCAGTGGGAGACAGTGATCGCCGGCTCGGACCATGTCTATCTGCGCGGCATCTCCAGCTTCGCCCGCCACATCGTGATCGAAGAGCGCGTCGACGGCCTCGACCAGATTCGCCTGCGCACCTACGCAGGCGACGAGCACCGCGTTCCCTTCCCCGAGGCGAGCTACACCGCCGGCCTCGGCACCAACCCCGAGTTCGACACGCCCGACTATCGCATCGGCTACGCCTCGATGGTCACGCCGGACACCATCTACGACTATGACGCCGACACTCGCCAGCTCACCGTCCGCAAGGTGCGCGAGGTGCCATCGGGCTACGACGCCGGCCTCTACGCCACCGAGCGCCTGATGGTGCCGGCCCGCGACGGGAAGAGCATCCCGGTGTCGGTCGTCTACCGCAAGGGCTTCGAGAAGAACGGCCGCGGGCCGGTCTTCCTCTATGCCTATGGCGCTTATGGCTTCGCCTATCCGCCGGGCTTCTCGGCCGATCGCCTGTCGCTCCTCGATCGCGGCTGGGCGTGTGCGATCGCGCATATCCGGGGTGGCGACGATCTCGGCTATGGCTGGTATCTCGACGGCAAGGCCGAGAAGCGCTGGAACACCTTCCACGACTTCTCCGACGCCGCGAAGGGCCTGATCGCCGCCAGCTTCGCCTCCCCCGGCCGGATCGCCATCCAGGGCGGTTCGGCGGGCGGCGAGCTGATGGGCGTCGTCGCCAACACCGATCCCGATCTGTGGGGTGCGGTGGTGGCCGACGTGCCCTTCGTCGACGTGCTCAACACGATGCAGGACGAGAGCCTGCCCCTCACCCCCGGCGAGTGGCCCGAATGGGGCAATCCGATCACCGACCCGGCAGCGTTCGATCTGATCCGCAGCTATTCGCCCTACGACAATGTCTCGGCGCAGGCCTATCCGCCGATGCTCATCACCGGCGGCTTGAACGACCCGCGCGTGACCTATTGGGAGCCCGCCAAATGGGCCGCCCGCCTGCGCGCAACCAAGATCGACGCCAACCCGCTGCTCCTCAAGATCAACATGGGTGCGGGGCATGGCGGCAAGTCCGGCCGCTATGAGGCGATCACCGAGAAGGCCGAGGCCTATGCCTTCATGATCGAGGCGCTGGGATGAGCGCCGCCCGCCCCGTCTTCGAGATGGCGTTCGAGGCGACCGACGCCGAGATCGACGAGCTGGGACATGTCAACAACGCCGCCTGGGTGCGCTGGGTGCAGGATGTCGCCACCGCGCACTGGCGCGCGGGCGCGACGCCGGAGCAGGTGGCGGCCTATGTCTGGGTCGTGGTGCGGCACGAGATCGACTATCTCCGCGCGCTCGGCCCCGGCGGCCGGGTGACGGCGCGGACATGGGTGGGCGACGCCCCCACCGGCGCCCGCTTCGATCGCTTCGTCGAGTTCGTCGGCGAAGGCGGCAAGCCGCATGTCCGCTCGCGCACCACCTGGGCGATGATCGACATCGCGAGCGGCCGCCCCGCCCGCATTCCGCAGGCGATCACCGAGCGCTTCCTCTAAAGGGGTTGCGCATCGGCCCCCAAGCGGCTGTTATACGGACGTGCGGTCCGGAGCCGGGGGGCTAGTCCGCGCACCAACGATAACGAAATCAGGGATACCCCCCAAGATGCGCACCCGTTTCCATCTGCCTCTCCTCGCGCTCGCCGCGGCCTTCAGCCTGCCCGCGCTCGCCGCCCAGCCGGCCGCCAAGGGCGACGCCAAGCCCGTCAAGTCCGGCAAGACAGACCTCGCCGCGATGCACCAGCAGGACAAGGAGGCGGACGCCGCCGCCGGCTGGGTGCAGGCGCCGGTCGAGGAGCAGACGGTCGTCACCCACCATGTCGCGACCACGCAGTCGGGCCCGATCAAGTACACCGCCACCGCCGGCACGCTCACCATCCGCGATGACGAGGCCAAGCCGATCGCCTCGGTCTTCTACGTCGCCTACACGGCCGACGGCGTGAAGGATTACAGCCGTCGCCCGGTGACCTTCTTCTACAACGGCGGCCCCGGCTCCTCGACGCTGTGGCTGCACATGGGCAGCTTCGCGCCCGAGCGCGTGCAGACCGCCAACCCCGAATATATCCGCCCCGCCCCCTATGGCTTCGGGCCGAACCGCGACACGCTGCTCGACAAGTCGGACCTGATCTTCGTCGACGCGATCGGCACCGGCTATTCGCGCCCGCTCGGCGACAAGAAGGGCAGCGATTTCTGGGGTGTCGATCAGGACGCGGACGGCTTCGCCCGCGCGATCATGCGCTACGTCACCAAGAATGCCCGCTGGCAGTCGCCGAAGTTCATCTTCGGCGAAAGCTACGGCACGACGCGGTCGGGCGCGCTCTCCTATCTGCTTCAGGATCGCGGCATGGCGCTCAATGGCGTCATCATCCTCTCGTCGATCCTGAACTACGGCATCCGCCAGCCGGGCTTCGACCAGATCTACATCAACTATCTGCCGAGCTTCGCCGCCACCGCCTGGTATCACCACAAGGTGCCGAACCCGCCGGCCGACGTCGCCACCTTCGTCGAGCAGGCGCGCGAGTTCGCGTCCGGTCCCTATGCCGCGGCGCTGGCGCAGGGCTCGGCCCTCGATCCGGCCAAGCGCAACGAGATCGCGCAGCAGCTCTCGGCGTTCACCGGCCTGTCGCCGGCCTTCATCCTCAACGCCAACCTGCGCGTCGACCTGTCGCGCTTCCAGAAGGAGCTGCTGCGCGACCAGCGGCTGACGGTCGGCCGCTATGACAGCCGCTACACCGGCATCGACGCCGATGCCGCCGGCGAGCGCCCCGAGTTCGACGCCTCCGACACCGCCATCTCGGGCGCGTTCATCGCCAGCTTCCAGGACTATGTGGTGCGCGAGCTGGGCTACAAGACCGACATGCCCTACCGCGTGTCAGCCTACGGGCTGGACGGCTTCAAGTGGGACTTCACCCACAAGGCGCCGGGCGGCGGCAACCGCCCGCAGACCTCGCCCGACGTGGCGGTGGACCTGTCGGCCGCGATGCGGACCAACCCCTATCTCCATGTCCTGTCCTTGAACGGCTATTACGACATGGCGACGCCCTTCTTCGGCACCGAATATGATCTGAAGCACATGGATCTCCAGCCGGCGCAGGCCCAGAATCTGGAGTTCCGTTATTATCCGTCGGGCCACATGGCCTATCTCAACCCGGATGCGCTCCACGCGCTGCACCGCGATCTCGCCGCCTTCTACGACAAGGTGGTGTCGAGCGCGGTGACCGGCCGCACGGAGGCGACACCCTCGCTGTCGTCGGGTCACGCGCCGGGCAACGGGCCGAACTGAGCCCGCGCGGCGGGCGCACCGGATTGACCGGGCGCCCGCCGCGCCCCATGCTGTTTCGCATGGGCAATACACTGCCCGCAAGAACGAGCGCCGCCGTTGAACGGCGACGCACAGGGGAGTTTCACACGACATGATGAAGACGCTGATGCTCGGCGTGAGTTGCGCGGGCCTGCTCGCCGGTGCCACCATGGCCGCCGCCCCGAAGAAGGCGCCCGCGATGACCGCCGCCACCTCGACCAACCCGCTGCTCGCGCCGTGGACCGGCCCCTATGGCGGCGTGCCGGCGTTCGACAAGGTGAAAGTCGCCGATTTCGAGCCCGCCTTCGCGCAGGCGATGGCGATGAACCTCAAGGAGATCGACGCGATCGCCAACAACCCGGCGGCGCCGACCTTCGACAACACCATCGTCGCCATGGAGAAGGCCGGCAAGCCGCTGACCCGCGCCTTCGCCTTCTTCAACATCTGGCAGGGCAACATGAACACGGCGGAGTTCCAGCCAGTCGAGACCAAGCTCGCGCCGCAGCTCTCTGCCTTCCAGGACAAGATCACCCAGAACGCGAAGCTCTTCGCCCGCATCGACGCGGTCTACAACTCGCCCGCCAAGGCGAAGCTGACACCGGAGCAGCAGCGGCTCGTCTGGTTCTACTGGAACAACTTCACCCAGCAGGGCGCCAAGCTGCCGCCCGCGGACAAGGCCAAGCTGTCGGACGTGAACCAGCAGCTCGCGACGCTCTATACCAAGTTCAGCCAGAACGAGCTGGCTGACGAGGAGAATTACGCCGTCGTCATCACCAAGGACCAGCTCGGCGGCCTGCCGCAGGCGCTGGTCGACGGCTTGGCGGAGGACGCCAAGGCGCACAACCTGCCCGCCGGCCAGTATCGCATCGCCAACACCCGCTCGGCGGCCGAGCCGGTGCTCACCTATTCGTCGGACCGGAGCTTGCGCGAGAAGACGTTCCGCATGTGGACGTCGCGCGGCGACAACGGCAACGCCAACGACAACAACGCCATCGCCAGCCAGATCCTGAAGCTGCGCGCTGAGAAGGCGCATCTGCTCGGCTACCAGACCTATGCCGACTGGCACCTTGCCGACACCATGGCGAAGAAGCCGCAGAACGCGCTCGATCTCGAAATGGCGATGTGGTGGCCGGCGGTGGCGCAGGTCCACAAGGACGTCGCCGAGATGCAGAAGATCGTCGACGCCGAGAAGGGCGGCTTCCAGATCCAGCCCTGGGACTATCGCTATTACGCCGAGAAGGTCCGCAAGGCGAAGTACGACCTCGATATGAACGAGGTGAAGCCGTACTTGCAGCTCGACCATGTCCGCGAGGCGATGTTCTACGCCGCCAACCGGCTCTACGGCTTCACCTTCACGCCGGTGCAGGGCCTGCCGGTCTACCAGCCCGACGTCACCGTCTATGAGGTGAAGCGCGGCAACCAGCATGTCGGCCTCTGGTATTTCGATCCCTATGCGCGCGCCGGCAAGAACTCGGGCGCATGGATGAACGCCTATCGCGAGCAGAGCCGCGTCGAGGGCGACGTGCCGACGATCGTCTCCAACAATGCCAATTTCGTGAAGGCCGCGCCGGGCGCCCCGGTGCTGCTGTCGTGGGATGACGCGGACACCATGTTCCACGAATTCGGCCATGCGCTGCACGGGCTGAACTCGAACGTCACCTACCCCTCGCTGTCGGGCACCAACACCGCGCGCGACTTCGTGGAGTTCCCGAGCCAGTTCAACGAGAACTATCTCACCACGCCCGAGGTGCTGCACTTCCTCGTCAACGAGAAGGGCGAGCAGATGCCCGCCGCCCTCGTCGCCAAGATCAAGGCGGCGGAGAAGTTCAACACCGCCTTCTCCGTGGTCGAGACCGAGGCTTCCGCGATCGTCGACATGAAGCTGCACCTCGCCGGCGACACGCCGATCGATACCAAGCAGTTCGAGAAGACCACGCTGGCCGAGCTCAAGATGCCCACCGAGATCGTGATGCGCCACCGCATCCCGCAGTTCGGCCACATCTTCTCGGGCGAAGGCTATGCGGCGGGCTATTACGGCTATCTCTGGGCCAAGACGCTCGACCATGACGCGTTCGAGGCCTTCACCGAGGCCGGCAGCCCGTGGGATCCGGCGACCGCCAAGCGCTTCCACGACACCATCCTGTCGGTGGGCAACACGGTCGATCCGGCGGTCGCCTTCCGCAACTTCCGCGGGCGCGATCCGAAGATCGACGCGACGCTCCGCTTCGAGGGCTTCCCCGTCCCGACCGCGAAGTGATGCTCCTTTAGGCTGACTTCTCCGCCCTGCGTCGACGCGTTAGCCTGTCGGCGCAGGGCAAGGAGAGGATCATGGCCTACACGGGAAGCTGCTTCTGCGGCGCGGTGGAGCTGAGGGTCGAGGGCGAGCCGGAGGCCATGGGCTATTGCCATTGCCGCTCCTGCCGGAGCTGGTCGGGCGGCCCGGTCAATGCCTTCAGCCTGTGGAAGCCCGACGCGGTGACGATCACCGCCGGCGCGGAGCATGTCGCCACCTTCGCCAGGACGCCGCTCAGCCATCGCCAATATTGCGCCAAGTGCAGGGGCCATCTGATGACCCGCCACCCGCCGATCGAGCTGATCGACGTGTTCGCCGCGACCCTGCCGGACCTGCCCTTCCGGCCCGCCGTCCATGTGAACTATGCCGAGACGGTGCTGCCGATGAAGGACGGTCTGCCCAAGCTCCGCGATTTCCCGGCCGAACTGGGCGGCTCTGGAGAGAGCGTGCCGGAATAGCGACTCGTTCCTGATCCGAATCGACTCGGGCGAATCGTCGAGGCTTCCCTTTCGCCAGACTGTGACATCACGTTCCCCATGCCGGCGAATTGTGACGGTCACCCCTCGTGGGGGGTCGAGAGGCCTGTCGAGCCCCGTCGCAGTCCTCCTCTTCGGGATCGCCCGGAATCCGTAGGGTTCGCGATCCACCGTCCCTCCGGCCCGGCAGCGACATATTTATCACACCTTGGACGGCCGCCCGGATCGTCACGAAAGTGAAACACTCCCATCACCCACTCGTCACGGAGGCTGGCTACCGGACGCCCCGAAGGCTCGCGAGCGGCGGGCTGGAAAAAAGGGGTTATTCATGAACACGAAGCTCAACCTGCTCGCCGGAGCGGGTATCGGCATCGCGCTTGTTGTTGCTGGCGCCACGCCGGCCGCTGCTGCCACCAAGAAGAAGGTCGTTCATCATGCGGCCCCGAAGGCCGACAAGCGTGACGCCGAGATCGAGGCGCTTCGCCAGCAGATTCAGGCGCTGACCCAGCGTCTCGACAGCACCGAGCAGAGCCAGGCCCAGACCACCGCCGCCATCAGCGCCGCGCAGACGCAGGCCGCTTCGGCCGCCACCGCCGCGCAGGCCGCCCAGACGCAGGCCGCCGCCGCGCAGGCCGCCGTGCCGACCGAGGTGAAGACCGCGCTCGCCAAGCAGCCGAAGCCGAAGAATGCGTGGGCCAACGACACCACCATCTCGGGCCGCATGTACTTCAACTTCTCGAACATCGATCAGAAGTCGAACGGCGTGAAGCAGGCCGGCAACGGCACCGGCTTCAACATCAAGCGCTTCTACCTCGGCGTCGACCACACGTTCGACAGCACCTTCTCGGCCAACCTGACGATGGACGCGTCCAACGTCGTCGGCCAGACCTCGAACGGCAACTTCAACTCGTCGGCGGCACCGGGCCTCGTCGGCCGCGGCTTCTACATCAAGAAGGCCTATCTCCAGGCGAAGCTGAACCCGGCCTTCATCATCCGCGTCGGCTCGGCCGATCTGCCGTGGGTGCCCTATGCTGAAAACCAGTATGGCTACCGCCACATCGAAAACACGCTGATCGATCGCATCAGCTTCGGCACCTCGGCCGACTGGGGTGTCCACGTCCTCGGCGATCTCGCCGGCGGCCTGCTGAGCTACCAGGTCTCGGTCGTCGACGGCGGCGGTTACCGCAACGTCAAGGTCACCAACTCGGTCGACGTCGAAGGCCGTATCTCGGCGCAGTACAAGGGCGCCTACGCTGCCATCGGCGGCTACACCGGCAAGCGCGGCAGCGACGTGGAGGGCAGCACCACCCACCACACCGCGCAGCGCGGCGACGCCCTGATCGGCTACAAGAACAAGCTGTTCAACATCGGCGGCGAATATTTCTACGCCAAGAACTGGAACAGCGTTGCCTCGGTGACGCAGGACAAGGCCGAGGGCTACTCGGTGTTCGGCAACGTGAACTTCGCTCCGAAGTTCAGCGTGTTCGGCCGCTACGACTGGGTCCGCCCGAACAAGCTGGGCACCGCCGCGTCGCAGAGCACCAACACCCGCGACCACTATTACAACATGGGTATCCAGTACGAGCCGACCAAGATCGTCGACCTCGCCATCGTCTACAAGCGCGACTCGGTCGACAACGGCACCATCTCCACGCAGAACGGCACGATCGGTGGCGCCAACCCGGCGGCGACCCCGCTGCTCGGCGGCCATGGCACCTACAACGAGATCGGCGTCTTCGGCCAGTTCCGCTTCTAATCCCCCGGGGACGCGCCCGCCGGACCGCACCGGTGGCGTTCTCCCTTCCTTTCGGCCCGTCGCTTCGTGCGGCGGGCCTCTTTTTTTGACCATCGGATCATCGGAGCCGACTGGTCAGATCGATATTTCCCGGTAGATTTCCCTTGCCCGAAAGCCCATAGGCCGCCGGCTTCGCGATTCCGCGATGCAGCAAAGACGCCATCGATCCTATGCAGCAAGCCTTCGCCTCTCCAAGCCCCGCCAGCGGCCATGACGACCATCCGGGCGTCCATGCCGGCCATGGCAGCGGCAAGCTCGTGCCGCTCGCCGTCGGCGCGATCGGCGTGGTGTTCGGCGATATCGGCACCTCGCCGCTCTATTCGCTGAAGGAGAGCTTCGCGGGGCCGCATCCGCTGGCGATCGACCGGCCGCACATCTTCGGTGTGCTGAGCCTGATCTTCTGGACGATGACGCTGGTCGTGACGATCAAGTACGTCCTCGTCACCATGCGCGCCGACAATGACGGCGAAGGCGGCAGCCTCGCGCTGCTCGCGCTCATCGTGCGCAACCGCGGCACCGGCAAGTGGACGCGCGGCATCGTGCTGCTCGGTGTGCTGGCGACGGCACTCTTCTACGGCGACGCGATCATCACGCCGGCGATCTCGGTGCTCTCCGCGGTCGAGGGCCTGGAGGTGGTCGGCAACGGCTTCGAGGCCTTCGTGGTGCCCGTCTCGCTGGTGATCCTGATCGGGCTGTTCCTGATCCAGTCGCGGGGCACGGCCAAGGTCGGCCGCATCTTCGGGCCGATCATGCTGTTCTATTTCCTCGTGATCGGCGCGATGGGGCTTAGCGGCATCGTCCGCGATCCCCGCATCCTCGGCGCGATCAACCCGTGGTGGGCGCTCAACTTCTTCCTGCTCGATCCGAAGCTCGCTTTCCTGGCGCTGGGCTCGGTGGTGCTCGCGGTCACGGGGGCCGAGGCGCTCTATGCCGATATGGGCCATTTCGGCCGCAAGTCGATCAGCGTGGCGTGGCTGTATGTGGCCTTCCCCTGCCTGCTGCTCAACTATCTCGGCCAGTGCGCCCTGCTGCTCGACGATCCGAGCGCGATCGACAATCCCTTCTTCCGCATGGCGCCGGATTGGGCGCGCCTGCCGCTGGTCGGCCTCGCCACCATCGCCACCGTGATCGCGTCGCAGGCCGTCATCACCGGCGCTTATTCGGTGACGCAGCAGGCGGTGCAACTCGGCTTCCTGCCGCGCCTCAAGATCAGCCACACCAGCGCCACCGCGCAGGGACAGATCTATATCCCGCTGGTCAACTGGCTGCTGCTCGCCTTCGTGATCCTGCTGGTGCTGGGCTTCCGCAATTCGGGCAGCCTCGCCTCGGCCTATGGCATCGCCGTCACCGGCACGATGGTCATCACCAGCTCCATGCTGGGCGTACTGGTGCTCACCATCTGGAAGTGGAACCGTTGGGCGGCCAGCCTTCTCATCGGCGCCTTCCTGATCGTCGACGGTGCCTATTTCGCTTCCAACCTCACCAAGATTCCGGATGGCGGCTGGTTCCCGTTGCTGGTCGGCGCCTGCGCCTTCACCGCGCTCACCACCTGGGCGACGGGACGGCGGCTGCTTCGCGAGCGGCTGTTCGAGAGCGCGATGCCGCTCGACATCTTCATCAAGTCCGCGATCAAGTCGGTGAAGCGCGTGCCGGGCACGGCGGTTTTCCTCTCCGCCTCGATGGAGGGTGCGCCGCCCGCGCTGCTCCACAATCTGAAGCACAACAAGGTGCTGCACGAGCGCATCGTGATCCTGACGGTGAAGATCGTCGGCCAGCCGATCGTCGACGACAGCCGCCGCGTCGAGGTGAAGCAGCTCGGGCCGGACTTCTTCCGCATCATCCTGCGCTACGGCTTCATGCAGGAGATCGACGTGCCGGCGGCGCTCGCCCGCGCGCCCGATTGCGGCCCGCCCTTCCGCCTGATGGAGACGAGCTTCTTCCTCGGCCGCCAGACTCTGATCGCGGCGCAGCGGCCGGCGATGGCGCTGTGGCGCGAGGGGCTGTTCTCGTGGATGCTCCGCAACGCGGAAAGCGCGATGGAGTTCTTCAAGCTGCCACCCAACCGCGTGGTGGAGCTGGGCAGTCAGGTCGAGATCTGAGGCCTCAGGCGGCCCGGCGCGCCGCCGAGACGAGGCTTTCGTAGCGGGCGAACAGGTCCGCGAAATGGGCGTCGAGCGTGCGGGTGGCGGATGCCCTCGCCCGCGCCTCGGTGCCGAGGCGTTCCACTCCGCGATCGATGAAGCGCAGGATCGCCTGTGCCGCCGAGCCTGCATCGGCCGAGCGATAGACCTCGCCGCCGCTGTCCCTCGCCTGATCGGAGGCGCCGCCGCGATCGGGCGCGATCAGCGGCAGGCCCGAGGCCCGCGCCTCCGCCGCGACGAGGCAGAAGGTCTCCGCCTCGCAGCCATGGATCAGCGCGTCAGCGCTCGCCATCAGCCCTGCCAGCGCGGGCCGGTCATAGACCGGGGCGAGCAGCAACACGTGCGGGTTCTCGCCGACATGGCGGACGACCTTGGCCCGCTCCCGCCCATCGCCGACCAGCACGAGGCCGACCGGCCGCTCATAGCCGGCGGCCATGCAGGCATCGACCACCATCGGCCAGCGCTTCTCGGGCGCGTGCCGGCCGATACCGAGCAGCAGCGTGGCGTCAGGGCCAAGCCCGCAACGCTCCAGCAGGCGCGCGCGCAACGCCGGATCGCGCCGCTCGGGCGAGAACTCGCCGGGCGTGATGCCGAGCGGGTTGGTCACGACATGGCGGAGGCCGCCCTCGGCGAGCCGCTCCGCGAGGCTGCGGCTGGGGCTCACCACGAGGTCGTAGCGCGCGTCGAGACGGCGGAGGTGCCGCCAGAACCAGTCGAAGCCGCGATCGATCGCCTCGCGGCTCGCGACCTGCCCGAACCAGCGATAGGCATAGGCCGCCAGCGGATCGGCGTGCATCATCAGCGCGCGCGGCGCCGAGCCCCGCCAGCTCGCCACCGCCTCCGCCGTCCGCCAGGGGGAGGAGGCCTCCACCATGTCGGGGCGCAGCCGGTCGAGCGCGGCGTGGATCATCTCCTGGTCGGGGAAATAGCGATAGGCGCGGTCGAACGGGAAACGCGGCGCCGCCAGATATTCGATGCGGGCATGAGGGCCGCGTATCTCGGTGCGGTCCTCCTTGCCGGGGGCCACGACGATGATCTCATGGCCATGCGCGGGGCCGGCGGCGAGCTTGCGGTCGATGTAGGTCTTCACGCCGCCGCCGCGCGGGGCGTAGAAGGCGCAGACGTCGACGATCCGCATGTCAGGCGAAGCTCGCGCGGCGGCGGGCGGTCTCCGCCAGCTCGGTCGCGCCCAGCGTCACGCCGACGACAAGGTGCGTGACGAGGAACAAGCTCGCCATCAGCGCCATCGCGTCCGCCGCCGCCGCGTCGCGGCCGATCAGGAAGAGCGCGAGGCCGGCGAACACCAGTTCCTTGTTGGGGATGAGCGGCAGGCGGCTCACCAGCAGGCGCAACGTCGCCAGCATCACCCACGACGACAGCGGCACCGCCGGCAGCAGCATGTGCCACATCGCGCCGAGCAGCAGCGTGCCGCCGACGATGCGCGCCAGATGCAGCGCGGAGATGAACCACAGCTCCGTGCGGGGCAGGCTGAACAGCCGCCGCCGGAACAGCATCACGGCCAGCGAGGTGACGATCACGACGCCGATCGATCCGGACAGCGCCTGCACGTGCAGCCCCGCCGGAAGCTGGGCGAGCAACGGCCAGCCGATCGCCAGCGCCACCACCGTCGTCAGGTTGCCGAGCATGGCGGAGAGGATGGTGACATCCTTGATCGCGCCGAAGGGGGCCGCCACGAACTCCGAATGGCGGCGCGCCCAGCCGTAGAAATAGACCTCGCCGATATAGCCGAGCAGGATCTCGTTGCCCACCTGCTTGCGCATCAGCGGCAGGATCGCGCTGCCGGGCAGCCTCCACAGCCGATGGAAGATGACCCACTCGCTCAGCGGCTGCGCCATATAGGCGGTCGCGAACAGCAGCCAGAAGAGCGGGTTGGCCGGCAGCATGGCCCATATCCTACCAAAATCGACGCCGCCGATCTTGAAAAGAACGCCGCCCACGATGGTGAGCGACAACAGCGGGCCGAGCCATTGGCGCCAGCGCGGCGCACCGGCGGCCAGCGCCTCCAGCTCCGGCGTCGGGGTCTGCCCGTCCTCGCCGATCCAGCCGTCGAGGAGCTGGTGTTCGGCCTCCAGCACGAGGCCTTCGGGAGCACTCATCTTCAAGCGTCGGCCCTCGTCAACAGATCGGCATAGCGCCCGACCCGACGATGCCGCACAGCCGCGGACAGGCTGGCATCGATGCTATCGAGCAATGATGTGACGGTTGTGTCACCGGGATGGACGGCGATGCGCAGCGTTTTCAGCGGCCGCAGCGCCGTGCGCGCGAGAGCGGCAAAGGCCAGCGAGCTGCGGATGCGCGCGCGGCTGCGGCTCGCCCAGGTGACCACCGGCCCCTTCGCCAGCACCGCCCCGTCGGACGGGCGCCAGACGCGCATATGGTCCTCCGCCATGGCGAAGCCCGCATCGCCCAGCGCCTCACGCGCGCCGGGGCCGTAGAGCCAGGCCGGCGCGATGAAGCCCGCCGTCGGGCGGCCGATGATATCCTCGATCAGCGCGCGGCCGTCCTGCATCCGGCGCAGCGCCTCAGGCTTCGAGAGGCCGAGGAACTCGCCCTCCCCCGCCGTCATATGCTTCGCCTTGAAGCCCGCGGCCCCGCTGTGGCTGCCGCCGTCCTTGTGAAACCAACCGTGCACGAACATCTCGACGCCGTGGCTCGCCCATTCCCGCAGCTTGGCCTGGAAGGCGCGCGCCTCGCCGAGCGGCGCTTCGCCCCAATGGTTGGGCACCACCAGCATCGCGAAGCGCGGGCCGCCGAGATGGCGCGACAGCCGATCCGCCAGCGCGTCCACCTGCGCCTCGAAACGCGGACCGACATCGTGGATCGACGCCAGCAACGTCCGCTCCCCGGAGCGGACGGTTGCGGAATCGGCATAGGATCGGCTGTTCAGATCGGACACTCTCGACACCCAGGTTGCGCGTCTCACACGACTGCGCCCCTCGACGCGCCACACCATTCGGCGCCTGTTCATGGCGGAATTACCATCCCCGCCAGATCGCGCCAAATGAAGCTACCGTAATGCGCTGGAAGGGCATTTCGATGACAGGGACGCTTGCCAAGCGCGCGCCGCTGGTGTTGAGCATGACGCCAAGGGGAAGCGCAGCTCACGGGAAGACCATCTTGTACCGTCGCCTAGTCGCTTGCCTTCTGGCTACCACCCTGCTCGCCGGCTGCGATCTCGCGCCGCATTACAAGCGGCCGACGCCGGCCGTGCCGTCCGCCTTTCCGCAGGGGCCGGCCTATCCCGCCACCAGCGCCACGGCGGCCGACGCCGCCGCGATCGGCTGGCGCAGCTTCTTCACGGACGAGCGGCTGCGGCAGGTGATCGCGCAGGGCCTCGCCAACAATCAGGATCTCCAGCTCGCGGCCGCCCATGTGCTCCAGGCGCGCGCCCAGTATCGCGTCCAGCGCGCCGACCTGCTGCCCACGGTCGACGCGATGGGCACGGCCAGCATCCGCCACAGCGGATCGAACGGGGCCAGCGTCGGCTCCAGCTCCAGCGGCCCGCACGACACCGGCGGCACGACCAAGAGCTATGCCGCCGACCTCGGCATCTCGTCGTTCGAACTCGACCTGTTCGGGCGCGTGCGCAACCTCACCAAGGCGGCACGCGAGCAATATTTCGCCACGCAGGCGGCGCAGGACGCGACGCGCATCAGCCTGATCGCCGAGATCGCGTCCGCATGGCTGACGCTCGGCTCCGATCAGGACCAGCTCGCCCTGTCGCGGCAGACGCTGGCGAGCTTCCAGCAGTCGGTGGACCTCACCCGCGCGCAGTTCGAGAAGGGCGTCGCCTCCGAACTCGACCTCCAGCAGGCCGAGACGAACCTTCAGGACGCCCGCTACGACGTCGCCCAGCTCACCACCCAGATCGCGCAGGATCAGAATGCGCTCAACCTGCTGGTCGGCGCCACCGTGCCCCCCGAGCAGCTTCCGAGCGGCCTCGGCACCGCCGACTTCACGCTGGCCGACCTGCCGGCGGGCGTCAGCTCGGACGTGCTGCTGAAACGTCCCGACGTGATCGAAGCGGAGGATCAGCTCAAGGCCCAGAACGCCAATATCGGCGCGGCGCGGGCGGCCTTCTTCCCGACCATCTCGCTCACCGCCGCCGCCGGCTCGGCATCGAGCGCGCTGTCCGATCTGTTCACGGGCGGCACCTGGTCGTGGAATGCGAGCGGATCGAGCGCGCTCACCCTGTTCGACTTCGGACGCAACAAGGCGAACCTCCGCTACGCCGAGGCGAGCCGGGACGCGGCGGTCGCGACTTATCGCAAGTCGGTGCAGACCGCCTTCCGCGAGGTTTCCGATGCGCTGGCCCAGCGCGGCACGATCGAGGAGCAGGTCTCGGCCCGCGCCGCCCGTGCCACGGCCGCCGATACGGCGGCGAAACTCTCGGAGGCGCGCTATCGTAACGGCATCGACAGCTTCCTGACCACGCTCGACGCGCAGCGGACGCTTTATTCGGCCCAGCAGGCGCTGGTGACGACGCGACTGGCGCGGCAGACCAACCTCGTGACGCTCTACGGCGCGCTGGGCGGCGGGATCAGCTGATCCCCTTGGGGGGCGGCTTGATCGCCATGCCCCGCTGCACGGCGGGGCGGGCGCCGAGTTCGTCCATCCAGCGGGCGATGGCCGGCTTGTTCCGGAACGCGTCGGCCAGCACCTCCTTCTGGACGGTGGCGGCCCCCACCATCCACGGATAGGCGGCGATGTCGGCGATCGTATAGTCGTCGCCGGCGAGATAGCGCGCCTCGCCCAACCGCCGCTCCAGCACGCCGAGCAGCCGCTCGGCCTCCTCCGTGAAGCGATGGATGGCGAGCGGCGCCTTCTCCTTGGAGCGCACCGCGAAGAAGCCGAGCTGGCCCAGCATCGGGCCGAGGCCGCCGACCTGCCAATACAGCCACTCCATCGCCTTCCAGCGGGCATGGCCGTGGGGAGCCAGGAAGCGGCCATGCTTGTCGGCGAGATAGGTCAGGATCGCGCCGCTCTCGAAGATGGAGAGCGGGCCGTCTTCCGCGCCATAATCGACCAGCGCGGGAATCTTGTTGTTGGGCGCGATCGCCAGGAAATCCGGCTCGAACTGCTCGTTCTTCGAAATGTCGACGAAATGGATCTCGTAAGCGAGGCCCAGCTCTTCGAGCAGGATCGGCACCTTGCGGCCGTTGGGCGTGGTCCAGCTGTGCAGAACGAGCATCGAGACCTCCCATGACGATCGCCGGGCGACCATGCCGCCCGGCGATCCCGTAACGGCTGTCAGCCTTCCATGGCCTCCAGCTCCAGGCCCTTCGTCTCATGGACCATCTTCACCACGAAGACGATCGAGAGCAGCGCGAAGAACGCATAGAGGGCATAGGCGCTGGTCAGGCCCGCCTTCTGGAGCAGGATCGGGAAGGTCAGCGTGATGATGAAGTTGGCCGTCCACTGGAACAGGCCGCTCACCGCCAGACCGGCGCCGCGGATCTGGTTGGGGAACATCTCGCCTAGCATCACCCACATCACCGGGCCCCAGCTCAGGTTGAACAGCGCCGCGTAGGCCAGCGCGCTCACCAGCGCGAAGATGCCCATGCCGTGCGACAGGACCAGCTTGCCCGCCGGATCAAGGCCGCCGGTCGAGAAGGCATAGGCGACGGCGGCCAGCGTGATGGTCATGCCGATCGAGCCGATCAGCAGCAGCGGCTTGCGGCCGATCTTGTCGATCACGCCGGTCGCGAGCAGGCAGGCGAGGATCGAGAGCGAGCCGTTGACGACGTTGATCTTGAGCGAATCCGCCTCCGAGAAGCCGACCGCCTGCCACAGCACCGCGCCATAATAGAACACGACGTTGATGCCGACGAACTGCTGGAAGGTGGCGAGGCCGATGCCCGTCCACACGATCTTGCGGATCTTGCCCGTGTTCTTGTCGATCAGGTCGGCGAAGCGCGGACGGTGATCGTGGTTCAGCGAGGCGTCGATCTCGGTAAGCTTGGCTTCGGCGGCCTCGGCGCCCATCAGGCGGGTCAGCACGCCGAGCGCAACGTCACGGCGGCCCTTGGCGACGAGGAAGCGCGGGCTTTCCGGGATCGAGAGCAGCGCGAAGAAGAAGATCGTCGACGGGATGGTCTGCATCCAGAACATCCAGCGCCACGCCTCATAGCCGCCCCAGAAGGGAGCGGTCGACGAACCCGCGACCTGCGCCAGGATATAGTTGGAGAAGAAGGCGCCAGTCAGGCCGATGATGATCATGATCTGCTGGATCGAGGCGAGGCGTCCGCGCGTCGCGGCCGGCGTCACTTCGGAGATGTAGGCCGGCGACAGCACCGAGGCCGCGCCCACCGCGAAGCCGCCGATGATGCGGGCGACCACGAACATCGCCGAACCCGAAGCCGCGCCGGCGCCAAGCGCGCTCACCACGAACATCAGCGCCGCGAGCAGCAGGATGGCGCGGCGGCCGAACACGTCGGCCAGGCGGCCCGCCGCGAAGGCACCCAATGCCGAGCCGAGGAGAACGGAGGCGACGTTGAAGCCCGTGCCCGCGCTGTCGGTATGGAACGCCTGCTGAAGGCCCTCGACGGTGCCGTTGATAACACCGCTGTCAAAACCGAACAGAAAGCCGCCGATCGTCGCCACCCCGCTGATGAGGACGATGAAACCCATATTGTTGCTTGCGCCTGCGCGCATTCCGCCTCTCCCGTTCTCGCGTCCACGCCCGTCGTGCCGCATGATCGCGGGCGGACGCTTCCGCTAGCGCGACGAGGCGTTGCGTAACAGATGCCCAGCGCGGTGCAAATCCGCATTGCGGGACGGCCTGTCTCTGACCATAAATTATAAGATCATTTTAGATAACGGGGAGAGACGGATGCGGAAGCTGGCCCGCCTGATGCTTGGCCTGATCGCCGGGACGAGCCTCGCCGGGGCGGCCTGCGCGGACGATGCGCCGGACCCCAATCGCCTCCCGCCGAGCCAGGAACCGGGCCGCACCGCCAACGGCCTCGCCCGGACGCCGCCGATGGGCTGGAACAGCTGGAACAAGTTTGCCTGCAAGGTGAACGAGCAGGTGATCCGCGACACCGCCGATTCGCTCGTCTCCAGCGGGATGAGGGACGCCGGCTACCAATATGTCGTGATCGACGATTGCTGGCAGGGCGCGCGCGATGCCCAAGGCTTCATCACCGCCGACGCCGGCCGCTTCCCCTCCGGGATCAAGGCGCTGGCGGATTATGTCCACTCGAAGGGGCTGAAGTTCGGCATCTATTCGGATGCGGGGCGGCTCACCTGCGGCGGGCGGCCGGGCAGCCAGGGCCACGAATATCAGGATGCCGCCACCTATGCGCGCTGGGGCGTCGACTATCTGAAGTACGACTGGTGCTCGACCGGCACGCGCAACGCTGAGGAGGCCTATGCGCTGATGGCCGACGCGCTACGCGCCACCGGGCGGCCGATCGTCTTCTCGATGTGCGAATGGGGGCAGAACAAGGCGTGGTTGTGGGCCGAGAAGATCGGCAATCTCTGGCGCACCACCGGCGACATCACCGACAAGTGGGACGGCACCGTCACCTATTCCAACGGCATGATGCGCATCGTCGACCAGAATGAGCCGCTGTGGCCCTATGCCGGCCCCGGCCACTGGAACGACCCGGACATGCTGGAGGTCGGCAATGGCGGCATGACCACCGAGGAATATCGCACCCATTTCTCGCTCTGGTCGATGATGGCCGCGCCGCTGATCGCGGGCAACGACGTGGCGCACATGACGCCCGAGATCCGCGCCATCCTCACCAACCGCGAGGTGATCGCGGTGGATCAGGATACGCTCGGCCGTCAGGGCCATCGCGTCGCGAAGGATGGTGACGGCGAGGTGTGGGCGAAGCCGCTGGCCGACGGCGGCCGCGCGCTGCTGTTGCTCAACCGCGGCGACAGCCCCCGGACGATTCGCGCCGACTGGTCGATGCTGGATCTGCCGCCTGCTCTCAAGCTCGCTGCGCGCGATGTGTGGGGGCATCGCGATCTGGGCCAGAAGGCGGGCTCTTACGCCGCTTCCGTGGCGCCTCACGCTGTCTCGATGGTCGTACTCCGCCCCTGAATCGACGAAAAGGCCTTGCGCTTGGCGCGAAAATCGCCATTTGCGGCCGATGCCCTTCTCCAGATTGCCTGCCACGCTTGCCGAGGCCCTGTCCGCGCGCGGCTATGCCGCCCCCACCGCCGTCCAGGCCGCCGTCATCGAGCCGGAGGCCGATGGCCGCGATCTGATCGTCTCGGCGCAGACGGGTTCGGGCAAGACCGTTGCCTTCGGCCTCGCCATGGCGGCGCAGATTCTGAACGAGAACGGCACGGCCGGCCCGTCGGGCGCGCCCAAGGTGCTGGTGATCGCGCCGACGCGCGAGCTGGCGCTTCAGGTCAGCCGCGAGCTGATGTGGCTCTATGGCAAGGCGGGCGCGTGGATCGCCACCTGCGTCGGCGGCATGGATGCCTCGCGTGAGCGGCGGAACCTCGCCAACGGCTCGCACATCGTCGTCGGCACGCCCGGCCGCCTGCGCGACCATCTCGAACGCGGCGCGCTCGACCTGTCGCAGCTCAAGGTCGCCGTGCTCGACGAGGCGGACGAGATGCTCGACATGGGCTTCCGCGAGGATCTCGAGGAGCTGCTCGACGCGACGCCCGAGGGCCGCCGCACGCTGCTCTTCTCGGCGACCATGCCCAAGCCGATCGTCGCGCTCGCCAAGCGCTACCAGAAGGATGCGCTGCGCATCTCGACCGTGAGCGAGGATCGCGGCCATGGCGACATCAGCTATCAGGCCGTGACGGTCGCCCCCGCCGACATCGAGAATGCGGTGGTCAACCTGCTGCGCCTCCACGAGCCGGACACCGCCATCCTGTTCTGCGCGACCCGCGACGCGGTGCGCCATCTCCACGCCAGCCTCGTCGATCGCGGCTTCTCGGCGGTGGCGCTGTCGGGCGAGCACAGCCAGTCCGAGCGCAACCAGGCGCTCCAGGCGCTGCGCGACAAGCGCGCCCGCGTCTGCGTCGCCACCGACGTGGCGGCGCGCGGCATCGATCTCCCGTCGCTCACCCTCGTCGTCCATGTCGAGCTGCCGCGCGACGCGGAAACGCTCCAGCACCGCTCGGGCCGCACCGGCCGCGCCGGCAAGAAGGGCATCGCCGCCCTCATCGTGCCCTATCCGCGCCGCAGGCGGGTCGACATGATGCTGAAGGGCGCGCGCATCCCGGCCGAGTGGATCTCCGCCCCGACGCCCGAGCAGGTCCACGCCGCCGACCGCGAGCGCCTGCTCGAAACGCTGCTCCAGCCGATCGAGACCGACGAGGAGGATCGCGCGATCGCCGAGCGCCTGATCGCCGAGCGCAGCGTCGAGGACATCGCCGCCGCCCTCGTCCGCGCCTATCGCGGGCGGATGCCGGCGCCCGAGTCGCTGATCGAGCAGTCCGACTCGCCGCCGCAGCGCCGCGAGCGCGCCGATCGCGTCGAAGGCGTGTGGTTCCAGATGAACATCGGCCGTCAGCAGAACGCCGATCCGCGCTGGCTGCTGCCGCTGCTCTGCCGCCGGGGCCACATCACCAAGCAGGAGGTGGGCGCGATCCGCATCGCTGCCGACCACACGATGTTCGAGATCGACCCCGCCGCCGCCCAGCGTTTCTCGGCCGCGCTCAAGCGCACCGCCGGGAATGACGAGGAAGGCGACGTGCTGATCGAGCCGGCCGCCGGTGGCCCGCCACCGCGCGGGCCTCGCGGTCCGGGTGGCCCGCATCGCCGTGGTCCGGGTGGTCCGGGCGCTCCCCGTCGCCCCGGCGGCAACGCCCGCCCGCCGCGCGCGCCCTACCGCCCGCGGGGATGATCCCGCGCATCCTCGTGGATGCCGACGCCTGCCCGGTGAAGGAGGAGATCTACAAGGTCGCCTTCCGCCGGGAAGTGCCGGTGACGCTCGTGGCCAACAGCTTCCTGCGCGTGCCGCCGCACCCGCTCCTCACACGCGAGACGGTGAGCGACGGCTTCGATGCGGCCGATGACCGGATCGCGGAACTGGCGGCGGCGGACGCGGTGGTGGTGACCGCCGACATCCTGCTCGCCGATCGCTGCCTGAAAGCGGGCGCCACCGTGATCGCACCCACCGGCAAGCCCTTCACGACCAGCTCGATCGGCGCGGCCATCGCGACCCGCGCGATCATGGCGGACCTGCGCGCCGGCGGAGACCAGCTCGGCGGGGCCGCGCCCTTCTCGAAGCAGGATCGCTCGCGCTTCCTCCAGTCGCTCGACGAGGCGCTGGTCCGGCTCTCGCGCTAGATCAGGCCGAGCCGCTCCCGCCGCGCCCAGCGCGCCATCATCAGCACAGCCACCGAGGCGAGGCCCGTCGCAAGGCCGATCCACACGCCAACGCCGCCCCAGCCGAAATGGAAGGCGAACAGGATCGCGGTGCCCAACCCCACGCCCCAATAGCCGAATGCGGCGAAGAGCATCGGCACGGCGGTATCGTGGATGCCGCGCAACATGCCTGCACCGACGGCCTGCGCCCCGTCGACGATCTGGAACAGCGCCGCCACCGTCAGGAACGCCACCGCCAGCCCCACGACATGCGCGTTGGCGGGGTTGTGCACGTCGAGGAACAGCCCGACGAGGAAACGCGGCGCCAGCAGCATCATCGAGGCCAGACAGATCATGAAGAGCATCGTCAGGCCGAACGCCGCCCAGCCGGCGCGTGCCACGCCCAGCCGGTCCTGCCGGCCATAGGCGATGCCGACACGCACCGTCGTCGCCTGTCCGATGCCGAGCGGCACCATGAAGCAGAGCGAGGCGATCTGGATGGCCACCGCGTGCGCCGCCAGCTCCGCCTCGCCGATCAGGCCCATCAGGAAGACGGCGGCGTTGAAGATCGTCACCTCCATGCCGAGCGTCACCGCGATCGGCAGGCCCAGCCGCCACACCTCGATGAAACGCGGCCAGTCGGCGTGCCAGAAATGGCCGAACAGGTGATAGCGGCGGAACAGGCGATGGCGCATCACCACGATCGCCAGCCCGCCGAACATGATCGTGTTGGAGATGGTGCTTCCCAGCCCCGCGCCGAACAGGCCCCATTGGGGAAGCCCGAAGCGGCCGAAGATCAGCCCGTAATTGATGATCGCATTGGAGATCACCGCGAATGCGCCGACTGCAAAGGCCCAGCCCGGCCGCTCCAGCGCCGAGACGAAGGACTTGAGCACCTGATAGCCGAACAGCGGCAGCATCCCGAACATCATCGGCCGGACGAGCTGCTGCGCCATGTGCGACAGCTCCGGGTCCTGCCGGAACAGATGCAGGATCGCCTCGGCGTGCCAGAGCAGCAGCCAGATCGGGATCACCACCGCCACCGCCGTCCACAAGGCCTGCCGCACCGTGCGGCGGACATCGCGGACATTGTGCGCGCGCTGCCCGAGCGCGCGGGCGACCATCGGCGAGGCGGCGATCATCAGCCCGACGCCGAAGATCATGCAGGCGTTGAACAGATTGACGCCGAGCGCGCCCGCGGCGAGCGCCTTCGGCCCGACCCAGCCGAGCAGCACCACGTCGGTCGCCGGGATCAGCGCCTGTGCGAGGTTGGTCAGCACGAGGGGATAAGCGAGCGCCACCGTCGCCTTCGCTTCCCTGCGCCACCAATGCTCTTTGGCCTGCATCCCCGTCATGCCCCCCGCCTGTCCGAGCGGGGCGGCTTTGGCAAGGCCTATCGGCCGCTCACGAACCCCGCGATCGCGTCCACCACGCCCGGCGCGAGCGGCAGCGAGGGATCGGCGTAGGTCGCGACATTGGCGTCGCGCGCATCGCTGGCGACCGTCTTCAGCACATGGTTCGTATCGGACAGCAGCACCAGCTTCGCGGCGGGATGCGCCTGTTTGAGCGCCTGCGCATCCGCCACCGGGACCTGAATGTCCCGCTCGCCCTGCACAATCAGCACCGGCCCCTTATAGGCGGCGGCGAGCTTGGCCGGATCGATCGCCATCGCGTCGATGAGGTAGCCCTGCACGCGCGGATCGAAGAGCGACCGGATGACCGGAGGCATCCCCGACACATCCACCTTCCGCCCCGCCTCCAGCGTATCGATCGCGCTGTCGGCCTGCCGGAGGAGCGAGGCGTCCGGCAGGCCGGCATGGAGCTGCGCGCGCAATGCTTCGCCGAGGCGCCGCCCCGGAGCGGAAACCAGCAACAGGCCGCAAATGCCGGTGGCGGATTGCGCGGCCTCCAGGGCGACCGTGCCGCCCTCGCTATGGCCGAGCAGCCACAGGCACGGCGCGCCCATCTTCGCCCGGATCGTTTGGACCCACGCCTTCGTATCGGTCGCATAATCCTGCATCGTGACGGCATTGCCGTCCGCGACCGCCCCCGCGCTGCCGCCAAGGCCGCGCTTGTCGATCCGCACCGAGGCGATGCCGCGCGCCGCCAGCCCCTCGGCCAGCAGGCGATAGGTCGAGGCCTTGATGCCGAGCGGGCTATTCCCGTCCCGATCGGTCGGCCCCGAGCCGGGGAGGATCAGCACCACCGGCGCGCCCTTCCCTTCCGGCGCCAGCATCGTGCCTTTGAGCGGCCCCTGCGGACCCGGCGCCTCGATGAAACTCTCGATCGGCACGGCCTGCGCCATGGCGGGGGACATCAACAGCAGCGACGCAACGACAAAGCGCTTCATCCGGCAACTCCATGACGGCGAGCCATCGCCAACAGACGCCTACCCGCACGGAATCGCAACCCCACCGAAACGATTATTCGCGTGTGCGGCGAGGGCGCACAGAGCGGAAGAGCTTATCTCGAAACATCAAACCGTTGCACGGATTCCGCACCGCCATGAATTTCCCCCCATTACCCATTTGTCACTTCCCATTGAATGTCATGTTACACTATCTCACAGTCGATCCCCTCGGAGACCGACATGCCGCCGAAGTCGCTTCTGTTGCTGAGTGCCACCTCGCTTGCCCTCGTCACTTCCCCCGTCTTCGCGCAGGTCTCCACCGTCGCCCCCGCCGCCGACACCGGCAGCGATGCGGATTCGACGCCCGCCATCGTCGTTACCGGCCAGCGGCTCGATGCCGCGCGCGCGGCGATCCAGCCCTCGCTCGGCGCGACCGCTTACGGCGTGGACAATGCCACCATCCAGGCCCTGCCCGGCGGCGACAACCAGCAGCTCAACCAGCTCATCCTTCAGGTGCCCGGCGTGGTGCAGGACGGCTTCGGCCAGCTCCATGTCCGCGACGACCACAACGGCCTGCAATATCGCATCAACGGCACCATCCTGCCCGAAGGCCTCGCCGTCTTCGGCCAGACGCTGTCGCCGCGGCTCATCAACAGCTTCAACCTGCTGACCGGCGCGCTGCCCGCGCAATACGGCCTGCGCACCGCCGGCATCATCGACATCACCACCAAGACCGGCTTCCAGAACAAGGGCGACATCTCGCTCTACGGCGGCAGCCATGACTGGATCGAGCCGAGCGCCGAATATGGCGGCTCGGACGGGGCGACCAACTATTTCGTCTCGGGCAGCTATCGCCACAACGGCCTCGGCATCGAGAGCGTCGACGGCTCCTCCACCCCGCTCCACGACAAGACCGATCAGGTGAACGCCTTCACCTATGTGGATCATATCCTCGGCGACGGGGACCGGATCTCGTTTATCGGCGGCTTCTCGAACGACTATTTCCAGATCCCCAACCCGCGCGGGCTGCATCCCGATGCCGGCTGGGATGTCGGCGGCAAGACCGACTATCTCTCCGATGACCTGAACGAGCGGCAGCTCGAACGCACCGGCTTCGGCGCACTGTCCTGGCTGCACGATGCCGGGCCGCTGACGTGGCAGACCTCGCTCTACGCCCGCTATTCCGAGCTGGTCTATCGCCCGGACATCACCGGCGAGCTGCTCTTCAACGGGCAGGCGCAGCAGGCGAAGAAGCAGGACTTCACCGTCGGCCTGCAATCGGAGGCTGCCTACAAGCTCTCCGACCGTCACACGCTGCGCGCGGGCGTCATCATCAGCCGCGATCGCGGGACCAGCGACACCGACACCTTCGTCTTCCCCGTGGACGATACCGGCGCGCAGACCGGCCAGCCGATCGGCATCGTCGACAACAGCGGCAAGACCGAGTGGACCGAGAGCGTCTATCTCCAGGACGAGTGGAAGGTTCTGCCCGCCGTCACGCTCAACTTCGGCGGCCGCTACGACCATTATTGCGGCTTCCGCTGCGAGCAGCAGTTCAGCCCGCGCGTCAACGCGGTGTGGGAAGCGGGCCATGGCACAACGCTCCACGCCGGCTATGCCCGCTATTTCTCGCCGCCGCCGTTCGAGAATGTCGCCACCACCAGCATCGCCAGGTTCGCCGGCACCAGCGCCGCCGCGCCCGACGGCGCGCTCAACACCACGCCCTTCGCCGAGCGGCAGAATTATTTCGATGTCGGCGCCCAGCAGAAGCTCGGCCCCGTGACGATCAGCATCGACGGCTATTACCGCACGTCGAAGAATCTCGTCGACGAGGGGCAGTTCGGCGCGCCGATCATCCTGACGCCCTTCAACTATCGCCGCGGCCGCATCCACGGCGTCGAGGGCAACATCACCTATCAGCACGGGCCGTGGCTCGTGTACGGCAACTTCGCTTATGCCAAGGCGCAGGGGAAGGACATCGTCTCCAGCCAGTTCAGCTTCTCGCCGGACGATCTCGCCTACATCCGGAACCACTATATCTATCTGGATCACGACCAGACCTACACGGCTTCGGCGGGCATCTCCTACAGCTTCCGCGACGGCTTTCTGGCGGGCACCAAGATCGGCGGCGACATGCTCTACGGATCAGGCCTGCGCACCGACGGCGCAGTGCCGAACGGCGATGCGCTGCCCGGCTACGCCCAGTTCAACCTGACCGCGAGCCACAAGTTCGAGACGCCGGGGATCGAGGTCCGCGTCGACGTCACCAACATCGGCGACCATAAGTACGAGATCCGCGACGGGTCCGGCATCGGCGTCGGCGCGCCGCAGTTCGGCCCGCGCCGGGGCGTGTTCGTCGGCATCACCAAGGATATCTGATCCTAGTGGGCGAGCAGCGCCTGCGTGGCGCCCTCCAGCTCGCCATGATCCAGCTCCACCGTCGCGCGCGGCACCGTCGCCAGCGCGCGGCGGTGCGGCCCGTGGAGCATGAAATGCTGCGTCAGCGCAGGCTGGCGCAGCAGATCGTGCAGCGCCGCCGTGACGCTGCCGGTCAGCACCACGCCGTTCCACGCGCCATAGGCCAGCACCATGTTACCCGCGAAATACCAGAGCGCCGCCGCGAAGCTCTCGACCGCGAGCCGCGCCGCGCGGTCGCCATGGCTCGCGGCGGAGCGCGCGATCTCCGCCGGCAGCGTGCCGCGCACCGCGCACCGCTCCTGCGTGGCATACCAGCGATAGAGCGCTGCCAGCCCGTCCGCCGACAGCAGCCGCTCGGCCGTCAGCGGCCGACGCCCGTCGTTGAGGCCGGCGAGCACCGGCGCGAGTTCGGCGCAACCGCCCATGAAATGGCAATGCCCAGCCTCGGTCGGCAGCACATGCGGCCGCCCGGCTCCGTCGCGCATGATGACGGCGACGCCGAGGCCGCTGCCGATGCCGATCAGGCAGGTCGTGCCCGTCTCGTCGAGCGCCGGCGCCGCTCCTTCGAGCGGGCGCAGCCGCGCCGCGCCGTTGGGCCTGGTAAGCGCCCAGGCGTTGGCGGCGAAATCGTTGAGGATCAGCGGCTCGGCCTGGAGCATGGCGCGCAGGCCCGAGCGGGAGATGAACCAGCGGCTGTTGGTGATCGCGATCGTCT
The DNA here is from genome assembly GCF_000383095.1 of Sphingomonas sp. PR090111-T3T-6A. Taxonomy (GTDB): domain Bacteria; phylum Pseudomonadota; class Alphaproteobacteria; order Sphingomonadales; family Sphingomonadaceae; genus Solisphingomonas. Next base: position 19,396 of record NZ_AORL01000010.1, on the reverse strand, counting down.
CGCCCACCGGAGCGCCGGACACGGCGATGGCGCAGCGGCGCGGCAGGCGCGGCAGGCGATGCGCCTGCCCGAAAGCGGCAAGCGCGCCAGCGATCGTGCTCTGCTCGCCGGGACTGTAGGAGCAGATGGTGTCGCGGCGCAGCCGTCCCTCGCCGTCGGTCAGCCCCAGCCGCACCGCCCGGCGCCCGACATCGCCGACGATGGCGAGCCGGCTCTCGTCATCGACAAACCCGTACATGGCAATCCTCTCGTCACTCTATGTTCTTGCGGCGCACCCTAGGCCAGCGGGCCTTGCCGGGGCGTAAAGAACGCGAGAGGAAGCAGAATGGGCCCTTCCAGGCGGCGGAAGGGAGCGCTGGGACGCCGAAACGCAAAGGGCGGGGCGCAGCCTGATGCCGCGCCCCGCCCCTTTCGAGCCTAAGAGGCTCCCGCCGATTACGCCGCGAGCTTGCGCAGCACGTAGGGCAGGATGCCGCCGTTGAGGAAGTACTCAAGCTCGTTGACGGTATCGATCCGGCAACGGGTCTCGAAGGTCTCCTTCGAGCCGTCAGCGCGGGTCAGCTCCACCGTCACGGTCTGGCGCGGGCGCAGGCTCGCGACGTTGCGGATGGTGAAGGTCTCGGTGCCGTCGAGCTTCAGCGTCTTGCGGTCGACGCCCTCGGCGAACTGGAGCGGCAGCACGCCCATGCCGACGAGGTTCGAGCGGTGGATGCGCTCGAAGCTCTCGGTGATGACCGCGCGGACGCCGAGCAGGTTGGTGCCCTTGGCCGCCCAGTCACGCGACGAGCCCGTGCCATATTCCTTGCCAGCCACCACGACGAGCGCCGTGCCGTCCGCCTTGTAGCGCATCGCGGCGTCGTAGATCGCCTCGACCTCGCCGGTGGGCACATACTTGGTCATGCCGCCTTCGATGCCGGGGACCATCTCGTTCTTGATGCGGATGTTGGCGAAGGTGCCCCGCATCATGACTTCATGGTTGCCGCGGCGCGAGCCGTAGCTGTTGAAGTCGGCGCGCGAGACCTGATGCTCGGTCAGGTAACGGCCCGCCGGGCTGTCCGCCTTGATCGAGCCGGCTGGCGAGATGTGGTCGGTGGTGATCGAGTCGGCGAAGATCGCGAGCGGGCGGGCATCAACGATGTCGACGACCGGCTTCGGCGCCATGCCCATGCCCTCGAAGTAAGGCGGGTTGGCGACGTAGGTCGACGAGGCGCTCCACGCATAGGTGTCCGAGCCGGTGACGTTGATCGCCTGCCACTTCGCGTCGCCCGAGAAGACATGGGCGTAGCGCGACGAGAACATCTCACGGTCGATGTTGGCGTCCATCAGCGCGCGGACTTCGGCGTTGGTCGGCCAGATGTCCTTGAGGAACACCGGCTGGCCGTCCTTCGACGTGCCGATCGGCGTGGTCGTGAAGTCCTCGGTGACGGTGCCCTTCAGCGCGTAGGCGACGACGAGCGGCGGCGACGCGAGGAAGTTGGCGCGCACGTCCGGCGAGACGCGGCCCTCGAAGTTGCGGTTGCCCGAGAGGACCGAGGCGGCGACGATGTCGTTGCCGTTGATCGCCTTCGAGATCGGCTCGGCGAGCGGACCCGAATTGCCGATGCAGGTGGTGCAGCCATAGCCGACGAGGTTGAAGCCGATCGCGTCCAGATCGGTCTGGAGACCCGACTTCTGGAGATAGTCGGTCACGACCTGCGAGCCGGGCGCGAGCGAGGTCTTCACCCACGGCTTCGGCTTCAGGCCGAGCGCGTTGGCCTTCTGCGCGACGAGGCCGGCGGCGACCAGCACCGACGGGTTCGACGTGTTGGTGCAGCTCGTGATCGCGGCGATGACGACGTCGCCGTCGCCGATGTCATGATCCTTGCCCTCGACGGCGACGCGCTTGGGCGCGTCATGCTTATAGACCTTGGCGAGATCGGCGTTGAAGGTGTCGTCCACCTCGGTCAGCACGACCTTGTCCTGCGGGCGCTTCGGGCCGGCGAGCGACGGCACGACGGTCGACATGTCGAGCTCGAGCGTGTCGGTGAACACCGGGTCCGCCATGTCGGCCGAGAGCCACAGGCCCTGCTTCTTGGCATAGGCTTCGGTCAGCGCGATCTGGTCCTCGTCGCGGCCGGTCAGGCGCATATAGTCGAGGGTCTTCTCGTCGATGCCGAAGAAGCCGCAGGTCGCGCCATATTCCGGCGCCATGTTGGCGAGCGTCGCGCGGTCGGCGAGGCTCAGCGAGGCGAGGCCCGGGCCGAAATATTCGACGAAGCGGCCGACCACGCCGCGGGCGCGCAGCATCTGGGTGCAGGTCAGCACGAGGTCGGTGGCGGTGATGCCTTCCTTCAGCTCGCCGGTCAGCTTGAAGCCGACGACTTCCGGGATCAGCATCGACACCGGCTGGCCGAGCATCGCGGCTTCCGCCTCGATGCCGCCCACGCCCCAGCCGAGCACGCCGAGGCCGTTCACCATCGTGGTGTGGCTGTCGGTGCCGACGCAGGTGTCGGGGTAGGCCACGGTCGTGCCGTCAGCGGCTTCGCTGGTCCACACCGCCTGCGCGATATGCTCGAGGTTCACCTGGTGGCAGATGCCCGTCCCCGGCGGCACCACCTTGAAATTGTCGAGCGCCTTGCTGCCCCACTTCAGGAACTCATAGCGCTCCGAGTTGCGCTGATATTCCAGCTCGACATTGTCCTCGAACGCCTTGGGCGTGCCGAACTCGTCGACCATCACCGAGTGATCGATGACGAGGTGCACGGGCACCTGCGGATTGATCTTCTGCGCGTCGCCGCCGAGGTGGTTCATCGCGTCGCGCATCGCGGCGAGGTCGACCACGCAGGGCACGCCGGTGAAGTCCTGCATCAGCACGCGCGCCGGGCGATACTGGATCTCGCGCTCGCTGGTCTTGTCGGCAAGCCACTGGACCATCGCCTTGATGTCGTCGACGGTGACGGTGGTGCCGTCCTCGAAGCGGAGCAGGTTTTCCAGCAGCACCTTCATCGAGAAGGGCAGACGGGACACGTCGCCGATCTGCGCGGCCGCCTTCTCCAGCGAGTAGAAGTGGACGGTCTTGCCCCCGACTTCCAGCGTGTCTCGGGTGGAGAGAGTGTCCTGTCCGATCGCGGTCATGGCGCGGTTCCTGTGTTGGGGAAGGGAAAGTCTGGCGAGGCCCTTAGCAAGGGGCTTATCCCGGGGAAAGGGCGCGATGGACCGTTACACCCCTCTCACCATGCAAAAATTGCAATCCCCGAACCATCCATCGAACCTGCGTTCAATGCAGCCCGCACCCGAACCGCCGACGAGAATTGGAAAGCGGGCGCGAACCGGCTATCAGCCGCGCGATCGGGGCGCGGCAGCCCCTCTCCTCAACAGCGGATGAATTCGATGAGCGACACTCCCCCCGACCGGCTTTCCGTCAACCCGCGCAGCCCGCTTTATGACGCGGAAGTCCTCCAGCGCGGCGTCGGCATCCGCTTCAACGGCGTCGAGAAGACCAATGTGGAGGAGTATTGCGTCTCCGAAGGCTGGATCAAGGTCGCGGCCGGCCGCTCGCTCGACCGCAAGGGCATGCCGATGACGCTGAAGCTCAAGGGCCAGGTCGAGCCTTATTACCAGACGCCGGCCGCCGGCGCCGAGGCCGAGGACAGCGCGGAGGGCTGAGGCCCGGTTCGCCAGCCTCCGCTTCCCATTGGCCAAGGGCGGGGAAGCGGAGGATGCGCCCTCTCTCCATGGGGCGATGACGCCCGCCCCGCCCGCCATTGCGGTGGGTCTTACTTTGCGCCTTTAGCGATCGGGGCCTGAGCCGGAGGCCGATGCGCATCATAGGCCGCCCGGCGTTTCTCCTGCTCGGCCAACGAGGGGACGCCAGCCACCGCCCGCAAGCCGTCCGTGACGAGCGCACGATCATAAGGCTCCTGCGTCGCGGGCGCATCCGGGGGAATGCGATACTGGGTGCCGAAAATCTGCGGCTCCTTCTTGCTCTGGAGATATCGGTCCAGACTGGCTGCCGCGATCCAGCTCGCCGAGCGATAACCCCGCGCCGCCGCTGCGACGGCCAGCACATGGGCCTTGAGGAAATCCGACGCATCTTCGCCATGCTGGAAGATAAAGGCGGCATGGTAGAAATCCGCCCCGCTATGCAGCGCGCCGGCGGCGATCAGCGCCTCCGCCCTCTTCCGCCGCGCTTCGTCGGCGGGCCTCACCACCGTCCAGTCGATCGACTGGCCCAGGGGAATGTTCCGGGCCGCCTGATCCTGATCGAACATCGCCGTCATCTCGGGATTGTCCGGCCAGTGCTCGACCAGCGCAATCTCTTCGCCGTTCGGCCAGCCGGACGACACGGTTTCGCTTGGCCGCGCCCGATCCAGCAACATCTCCGCGCCGGTGCCCTCAATCGCCAGAAGCAGTTGCCCGTCCGCCTGCTTCGTGAGGCGGTAGCGCGTTCCGTTTCCGCCCTCCGCCTGCCTCGCGATCTCCAACTGATCGGGAGCCTCCGACAACACGCGATAAGGGGCGCTCTCGATCTCCCCGCCCAGCTTGCCGACCATGCCGCCCGCATAGAGCCAGCTTCCCTTCGGCCGCCGGATCGTCACGCTCCAACCGCCGGCCTCCTTCGCGGAACCGCCCGTCTCCTTCACAGGACTGATGGAAACGATCTCATAGGTGCGATCGACGGTGCGCGCCGCCCATGTGCCCGACCAGTCCGCCGCCTCTACCGGCATGGCGAGGCCGAGCCCGGCCACCCACGGCAATACTCCCCAAACCCGTCGCCCCATCACTCCCTCCCCTCAAGCAACAAACACAGAAAAAGGGCGGCCCCATCGCTGGGACCGCCCTTGTTTTCTCGTCCGATCAGACCGGATCAGAAGGCGTCGGCGTAACGCTCATTGCCTTCGAAGCCGAACTTGCCGACCTGCGACTTCTTCACCACCGCCAGGATATTGTCGATGGTGTCGTAGCGGGTGTTCGGGTCCGGCAGCAGATGCAGCTCGGGCTCGTCCGGCAGGTTCTTCGTCAGGTCGATATACTGACGCAGCGTCACCAGATCCGGCACCGGCTGACCGTTCCAGAACATCGCCCCGGCCGCGTCGGTCGAGATGGTGTTCTTGGTCGGGTTGATGGGCGGCGGATTGCTGTTGGTGTTCACCGGCAGGTCCAGCTTCACGGCGTGAGTCTGGATCGGGATGGTGATGATGAACATGATGAGGAGCACCAGCATGACGTCGATCAGCGGCGTCGTGTTGATGTCCATCATGGGCTCGCCTTCGGCGGTGCCTGCGGCCATTGCCATTGGTGGTTACTCCAGAATTGCTCGAGCCGGCATTACATGCGCGGGTTGCCACCCGGCGGCGGCTCGGAAATGAAGCCAACCTTCAGGAAGCCGGCCCGCTGCAACATCGTCACCGTCCCGCCAATGCACTTGTAGGGGGTGTTCACGTCGCCACGGATATGCGCCTCGGGCAGGTTGTCCGGGGTCACGTTGGCTGGCCCGCCAAGCTTGTCGACCTGGGCCTTGAGCTTCGCCACCGAGCGATCAAGCAGCTCCTGCGAAGTGACCTTCTGGCGGCCCCAGTAGACCTCGCAGGTGCCCGCGCTGTCGGCCTTGACGGAGAGGTTCACGTTCTCCGGCTTGGTCTGCGTCGGCTCGTTGCGCACGTTGGGCAGCTTGAGCGGCACGGTCTGCACCACGACCGGCACGGTAATCAGGAAGATGATCAGAAGCACCAGCATGACGTCGACGAGCGGCGTCGTGTTGATGTCCGACATTGGCACGTCGTCGCCGCTCTCGGCTCCCACACTCATTGCCATCGGATAAGATTCCTATCGTTCTCGCGAGCGCCCTGGGGCGCCTTGTAACCGCGGCGGGCGGGCCGGAGCCCGCCTGCCACGGCCGCCGCCCCGCCCGAAGGAAAGGCGGCGGCCGTCACCGGATTACGCCTTGGTCTGCACGCCCGAAGCGGTGGTGGCGACCTTCGGCTGGCCAACCTTGGTCAGGCCGTAGGACGGACGCACCGCGCCGTTCGAGATCATGTAGCCGTGGACATCGTTGGCGAAGGCGGTCAGGCCCTCGACGATCGTCTTGTTGCGGCGGACGAGCCAGTTGTAGCCGAGCACGGCCGGAACGGCGACGGCGAGACCGAGAGCGGTCATGATGAGCGCTTCACCGACCGGGCCGGCGACGGCGTCGATCGAAGCCTGACCGGCCATGCCGATCTTGATGAGCGCGCGGTAGATACCGATAACCGTACCGAACAGACCCACGAACGGCGCCGTCGAACCGACGGTGGCGAGGAAGGCGAGGCCGGTGCCGAGCTTCGACGCGATCGAGTTCTGGCTGCGGACGATCGAGCTGTGGATCCACTCGTGCTGGTCGATCGGATCGGTCAGCTTCGAGTGCTGCTCCTCGGCGATGATGCCGTCGTCGACGATCTGGCGATAAGCCGAGTTCTTCTCGAGCTTCGCGGCAGCGTCGCGCATGTTCGGCGCGCTCCAGAAGGACGCACGGACCTTCTTCGCCTGGTTGATGATCTTCTGCTGCTCGAACAGCTTCGAGAAGATGATGAACAGCGAGAAAGCGAGCGAAACCACCAGCAGGCCGAACACGGTCTGCGTGATGAGGCCGCCCTGCTGAAGAGCGGGGACCAGACCGTACGGGTTGGCACCGGCGGCGGCGGCGGTAGCGGGGGTCGTCATTGTCGTCGGTTCCTTGAGGTAAATATGGAGTGCAAAGAGAAAAAGGGACGGGCCGGTCACGTCACCGTGGACCGGCCGTCACATCAGTCCTTGGGCAGCTGCCACACGACGGTGCTGCTGTAGGTCGAGGCAATGCCGCTACCCGCGACGTCCTTCGCCGGGGTGAAGCGCGCACGACGCAGGAGCACGCGGCAGGCCGTCTGGTCGAGATCGGCGAAGCCGCTCGACGAGGTCACCGTACAGTTGGTCGGCTTACCATCGGCGCCGACGTCCAGCCTGAAGCCGGTGCGACCCTGCTCCTGATTACGCTGGGCGGACGGCGGATAATCGTCCGAATTAGCCCAATCGCCCGGATTGCCGCGGGGTTTGGGGCCACTTGCCTGGCTCGGCTTCGGCGGCGCCGGAGGGGGCGACGGCGCGACCGGAGCCTGGATCACCGGAGCAGGCGGGGGGTTCGGCGTCGTCACGATCGGCGGCGCCGAGACGACCGGCGGCTGCACGATCGGCGGCGGAGTGACAATCGGCGGCGACTCGACCTTCGGCTGCTCCTTCGGCGGAGGCGGCGGCTGCTTCGGAGGCGGGGGCGGCGGTTCCTTGATGTCGAGTACGGTCATCTGCTTGGCCACCTTCTTAACGATGTTGAAGGCGAGGCCAGTGTAGAATGCGTAGCCGACAGCGGCGATGAGGATCGCGGTGATAACCGCCGCGATCGTCTTCTCCTTACTCTGATTTTGGTCGACGTAGGCCATTAAAGAGAGCCACTCCGTGCTGTCGAAAGGCTGCGGCATGGCAATGGGGGTCAGATGGCCGCGAAACATCGCGGGCCGTCAGACCCCCCTTGCCGTCACTTCATGCTATGCAGCGATCGATTTGATGTCCATCCCTTACATATACGATCGGGCAATGTCTTGGCATCCCAGGAGTCATAATTCCGCTCCGTCCCTTGAATCCCGCGAGCCAAAACGGCAGGGAAAAAGGGTGCATTACGAACCATGACAGATTGAAGAGTGGAGGTTGGTCGCCCATGAAATGTCAGCCGAAATTGGCAGGCCTGCTCCTATTCGGCGCCTTGACCTTCGCTAGCGCAGCATCATCGCAGACACCGATTGGCGCGCAGAACTCCGCCACGGAAAGCTATGCGGACCTGATCGATCTCGCACTTGCAGCACGCGCAACCGTGATCGTCACCGTGCGCAACACGATCCGCCTCAAGGGGCCGGATGCGGTGGGGGTCGCGCCGGGGTATGTGCGATTCTATGTGGAAGGGGATGTCGATGCGCTGATCGCGGGTCGCAGCGGCCTCCCGGGGACCGTCTCCTGGCTGGTGGACATGCCTCTGGATGCCGCGAATCACCCTCCGAAGCTCAAGAAGCAGAAACTGATTCTGCTCTCGCGCCCGATTCCGGGCAAGCCCGGGACGCTCCAGCTCGTCTCTCGCAAGGCGCAGCTCGCATGGACGCCCGAGCGCGAGCAGCGGCTGCGCGCGATCCTGTCCGAGGCCAACTCCCCCTCGGCGCCGCCGGTGGTCACCGGGGTCGGCCACGCCTTCCATGTCGCGGGCAGCATTCCCGGTGAGGGCGAGACCCAGATATTCCTGAAAACCGCGGATAATCGCCCGGTATCGCTCAACGTCCAGCGCCACCCCGGCGAGGACCCGCGCTGGTCCGTCTCGCTCGGCGAGATCGTCGACGATCAGGCGGCAGCTCCCAAGCATGAGACGCTGCTCTGGTATCGCCTCGCCTGCGGGCTTCCGTCGACCCTGCCCGATGACGCGGTGGCCGACCAGGCGGTCGACGACGCGGCGCAGGCGCGCGACGATTATCGCCTCGTGCTGAAGGGCCTCGGCCCCTGCGGCCGCACCACGAGCGGGGCCGACGCCGTGGCCAATTAAGGCCGCGGCTCGCTTTCCTCCGCGGCTTCCAGGAACAGGAAGTCGCGGGAAAAGTGGCAGAGATGCGCCCCGCCGTCGACGAAGAGCGTCTGCCCCGTCACCGCCCCCGCGCGCGCAAGATAAAGCACCGCTTCGGCGATCTCCGCCGGGGAGGGCAGCGCTGCGAGCGGCATCCGCTTCGCCGCCTCGGCCAGCCGCGCGGCATCATAGTCGGCGGTCGGCAGCGTCAGCCCCGGCGCCACGGCCGAAACCCGGACATAAGGTGCGAATCGCCGGGCGAGGATGGTCGTCGCCTCCGCCAGCGCCAGTTTGGACAGCGTGTAGCTGAACTGGTCCGCATTGGGCGCGGCGATGCGCTGGTCGAGGATATTGACGATCGCCACCCGGTGCTCCGGCCCCGCCCTGGTGGCGAGCGCGGTCGCGAGCAGCACCGGCGCGGCGCTGTTCACCGCATAATGGCTGAGCATCCCCGCCTGCGTGGCGGTTTCCGGCGAGTCGTAGTCGAATCGCGCGGCGTTGTTGACGAGCAGCGCCGGCGCACGGCCGAAGGAGGCCTCCACCGTCGGCAGCAGGCCCGCCACCGCCGCCTCGTCCGCGAGGTCGGCGGTGAAGTGGCGCCACACCGCGCCCGCGCCGGCCAGCCGCTCGGCCAGCCCGGCTTCGGGCGCCGACGTCGCGCCGCTGTGGATGGCGAGGTCGTAGCCCGCCTCGGCCAGCGCCGCGCAGAGCGCCGCCCCCAGCCGCCGGCAACCGCCGGTCACCAGCGCCAGCGGGCGGGCCGCCGTCACGCGCGATGCCTCACCAGACGGATGCCGATCTCCTCGCCGCCCTGCGAGATGGCGAGCTTCACGATCTTCACCTCGACGCGGCGCACCCGCTCGTCGCCGGCGAACATCGTCGCGATGATGTGCTCCGCCACCGCCTCGACCAGGGTGAAGTGCAGACCTTCGGGCAGCGAATCGGTCACCGCCTTCTTGAGATCCATATAGTTCTTGGACTGGTTGAGCGGCGTATCGGGCGCGAACTTCGCCTCCGGCAGCGCGAGGTCCACCGTCACCGAGACACGCAGCGGCTGCGGCAGATGCGTCTCCTCCGAATAGATGCCGGTCAGCACCATCGTCTCGATTCCCGAGACCTCAAGCTGAAGAAGATCGTCCGCCATAATCGCTTTCATCCATCTGCAATGGCGTTCGCCTAGCCAGCCCACGCGCGGGCGGCAAGGCGCGCGGATTTCACAGCGTGCCCAAGAACCGCTAGAGCGCGGCGCCTTTCGAATCGGACAAGGAGGATCGGAACGGGTGGAAACGGTGACGGCTACAGGCGCAATCAAGGCTGCGGAGGCGCATGGCGCGCATCTCGCGCCACTGGGGCTGGCGGATAATATGGCGGTCGAGGCTCTGCTCGATCTCTCCTTCGGCCACGAGCGACGCCAACGCACCGCCTACCGCCTGCGAGACGGCGTCGCCGCCGAACCCGTCGCCAGCTGCGCCGCCTTTGACGAGCATGGCCGGCTGGTCGGCTCGCTCCAGAGCTGGCCCCTCGCGCTCGTGGGCGAGGACGACAGCGTGACGCCGCTCTGGCTGGTCGGGCCGATCGCGGTCCATCCCGATCGCCGCAGCGAAGGCATCGGCCGCACCATGCTTCGCCGCGGGCTCGCCGCGATCGACGGGACGGGTATCCCCGCCGTGCTGATCGGGGACCCGGAATATTACGGGCCGTTCGGCTTCACGGCAGAGGCCACTGGGGAATGGGAACTCCCCGGCCCGTTCGAGCGGCGGCGTCTCCTCGCCCGGCTCGACGAGGGGCAGAGGCTCCCGGCACGAGGGCGGCTGGCGCCGCGCGGCTGAACATTTCCCCTGAAGGAAAATCGCTTTAGGGGGAGGAAGATGCCGCTCACCACCCCTCCCCCCGATGCGATCGCCGGCCTGTCGCTGAGCGAGATCGCCAGGCTCGCCGCCGAAGGACAGCTTCCCCCCGTGGAGCGCTGGAGCCCGGAGCATTGCGGCGACAGCGCCATGCGGATTCTTGCGGACGGCACGTGGCTGCATGAAGGCTCGCCGATCGGGCGGCCGGCGATGGTGCGGCTCTTCTCCACCCTGCTGCGGCGCGAGGCGGATGGCGGCCATGTCCTGGTGACGCCGGTGGAGAAGCTCTCCATCACGGTGGACGACGCGCCCTTCGTCGCGGTCGAGATGGAGAGCGAGGGCACGGCCGAGGCCAGCCGCATCGCGCTGCGCACCAATGTCGGCGATATCGTCTTCCTTGGGCCCGACCATCCGCTGACGATCGAGGATCGCGGCCATGGCGCGCACCCTTATCTGCGCGTGCGCGACGGGCTCGACGCGCTGGTAGCGCGGCCTGTCTATTATGCGCTGGCGGACCTCGCCATCACCGGGCCGGCCGGCCCCGGCGGCGCGATCGGGCTGTGGAGCGACGGCGCCTTCTTCCCCCTGGAGCAGTCGGAATCGTGAGGGCGGTCGATGCCATCCGTGCCCGCTTCCACGCCAGCGCCCACATTCCGGCGCCGCTGGCGGGCGATGCGGATCATGCGCTGGCGGGCGACGTGCCCGTTCCGGCCGCCGTGCTGGTCGCGATCACCGACCGGCCGGAGCCGGGCCTGCTGCTGACGAGGCGCAACGAGGCGCTGCGCAAGCATCCGGGGCAGATCGCCTTCGCCGGCGGCCGCGCCGACCCGACCGACACCGGCCCGGTCGACACCGCGCTCCGCGAGGCCTGCGAAGAGATCGGGATGCCGCGCGATCTCGTCTCGGTGATCGGCTGCGACGCGCCCTATCGCACCATCACGAATTTCTCGATCGTGCCGGTCGTCGCGGTGGTGCCGCCCGACCTGCCGCTCGTGCCGCTCGAGTTCGAGGTGGCGGACATCTTCGAGGTGCCGCTCGCTCATGTGCTCGACCCCGCCAACCAGATACAGGCCGAAGCCGAATTCCGGGGATCGATGCGCCGCTTCTACGAAATCATGTGGCAGGACCGCCGGATATGGGGCGCGACGGCGGCGATGATCGTCAATCTCAGCCGGCGGATCGGCGCATGACCGCACGCACCGTCCCTGTCCCTCCCCCCGTTGCCGATCCGCATGCGCTCGAGCGCCTGATCGAAGCACTCGACGGCGTCGGCGGCACCACGCGCTATATCGGCGGCTGGGTGCGCGACACGCTGCTGGGGCAGACGCCGCAGGACATCGATGTCGCCACCCGCCTCGCGCCGCAGGAGGTGGAGCGCCGGGCGCAGGCCGCAGGCCTCAATACCTGGAGTTCGGCCTCCGGCATCGCGCACGGCACGATCGGTGTGGTGGTGGGCGGCAAGTCCTTCGAGGTGACGACGCTCCGCCGTGATGTCGCGACCGACGGGCGCCACGCCACCGTCGCCTTCACCGAGGACTGGCAGGAGGACGCTGCCCGGCGCGACTTCACGATCAACGCGCTCTCCGCCGATCCGCTGACCGGCGAGGTGCATGATTATTTCGGCGGGCTCGACGATCTCGCCGAAGGCCGCGTGCGCTTCATCGGCGAACCGGCGCAGCGCATCGCCGAGGATCACCTGCGCATCCTCCGCTTCTTCCGCTTCCACGCCCGCTACGGCAAGGGCGCGCCGGACGGCCCATCCTACGCCGCCTGCGTGGCGCGCGCGAAGGATCTGATGGCGCTCTCCCGCGAACGGATCGCCGCGGAACTCATCAAGCTGCTGGCGGTCGCCGATCCTCTGGCGACCGTGGAGGCGATGCTGGAAGGCAGCCTGTTCGCGCCCGTCGTCCCCGAGATCACCGACACCGCCCGGCTCGCGGCCCTGCTCGCGGCCGAGCGCGCCGCCGGCATCGCGCCCGACGGCCTGCGCCGCCTCGCCGCGCTGCTGCCCGCCGACCCCGACGTCGCCGAGCAGGTGGCAGCGCGGCTGCGCCTCTCCAAGCTGGAGCGCAAGCGGCTCGTGCTGGCGGCCGAGCCCGACGGAACGACGGCGGCCGAGCGCCAGGCCTATGCGATCGGCGCGGAGTCCGCCGTCGATCGGCTGCTGCTTGCCGGCCAGCCGGAGGCTGCGCGCAGGATCGAGCATTGGCAACGCCCACCCTTCCCGCTGTCCGGCGGCGATCTCATCGCCATGGGGCTGACGGCCGGCCCTGCAGTCGCGACGACGCTCCGCGCGATTGAGCAGCGCTGGGTTCAGGAAGGCTTCCCCGACAAGCCCACCGTCGACGGTTATGCGCGCGAGGCGGTGGCGGCGGTGGCGGGAAAAGCCGGCTAGATCAGCCGAGCCGGCTGCGCCAATAAGCGGCGGCCTCTTCGGCCGGCAGCGGCATCGAGTAGAAATAGCCCTGCCCGTGGCTGCACCCGAGTGCGGCGAGCGTCTGCGACAGCTCGATCGTCTCGATGCCCTCGGCGGTCGTCGTCATGCCGAGCGCGTCGGCCAGGCTGAGCACGGCGCGCACGATCGCTACCTTGTCGCGATCGGCCAGCATGCCCGAGACGAAGCTGCGGTCGATCTTCAGATTGTCGATCGGCAAACGGCGCAGATAGCTCAGGCTCGAATAGCCGGTGCCGAAATCGTCCATCGCGACGCGGACGTTGAGGCCCCGCAACGCCTGAAGCGCGCGGGTGGCGCGATCCGGGTCCTGCACGATGGCGCTTTCGGTCAGCTCGATGGTCAGCCGCTCGCCCGCAATGCCATGGGTGGCGAGCGCGGCGGCGATCATGCCCGGCACGTCGTCCCGCGCGAGCTGGATGGCCGAGACGTTGACGCTCATCGACAAAGGCACCGGGCCGCCGGCATCCTTGTCCCACGCCGCCAGCGTCGAGAGCGCACTGTCGAGCGCCCAGCGGCCGAGCGGCACGATCAGCCCCGCTTCCTCGGCCACGGGGATGAACTCGCCCGGATCGATCGGCCCGCGCGTCGGATGCTTCCAGCGCGACAGCGCCTCGAAGCCGGTGATCCTGTTGGCCCCCAGATCGATGATCGGCTGATAGGCCAGCCGCAAGTCGCCCTGATCGATGGCCCGGCGCAGCTCCGTCTCCAGATCGAGCTTGTAGCGCGCGCAGGCCGCCTCGCCGGGATGATGGACCTCGACGCGCCCGGTCGACTTGGCGCGCTTCAGCGCGAACTGGGCGTTGCGCACCAGCTCCTCGCCGCTGGTCTGCTCCTCGCCCACCAGCGCGCAGCCAATCGCGCATTCGAGGCCCACCTCGAAGCGGGCCAGCCGGAAGGGCGTGGAGAGCACCGCCTGAATCCGCCGCGCCGCCGCCGGCGCGTCGTCCGGCCCGTGGCTGAGCCGCAGCAGGATGCCGAACTCGTCCCCGCCGATACGCGCGAGCAGATCGCCGGCGCGCAGCGTCGAGATCAGCCGCCGCGCGACCGTGATGATGACCTCGTCGCCCGCGACGCCGCCCAGGCTCTCGTTGATGCGGCTGAAGCGCGACAGATCGACCAGCAGCACGGCGTAGCTGGCGCCCGCGCCCTCGGTCATCACGTCGTCCACGGCTTCCGCGAAGGCGCTGCGGTTGGGAAGGCCCGTCAGGCTGTCGTGCAGCAGTTCGGCACGCAGCGAGCGGGCGTTCTCGATCTCGGTGGTGCGGTCGACCAGCGTCAGCAGGCAGCGGGGCGGGCTGCCCGTGATCCGGATCAGCGGCGCGATGTTGACGTGGAAATGGCGGCCCGAGACGGCATCGCCGTCGCGCCATTCGAATCGAGTCGGCTCCACGCCGCCGCCCTGGAAAAAGGTCTTCAGGCCGCGCAGGATATCCTGACAGGCGATCACCGGCAGCGGCTGGCTCGACGGGCGCGACGAATCGAGCTGCTGATACCGCTCGTTGCAGATGCCCAGCTCGAACTGTCCGGAGGGCAGCGCCGAAACCATGGCCGCCGCGATCGGCAGCGCCTCCAGATAGGACTCGCGCACGCGTATCGCGTGGGCCCAGGCCTCGGGCGATATGTCGGCGGGCTGGGCAGTCTCCGGCACAGGCCGCAAGGCGCCTCGCGCCGCCCTCTCCACAGGCGGCGTTTCGCTTTCCCGACTAGCCTCGGCCATACGCATGGCCAAGAGGCGTACATCGATCGGGTTAATCTTTGCTTTCGCTGATTTCTTCTTCGGTTACGGCCGGCGGAGGCGGTGGGGTCACCTGCCCGAAGCGATTGTCGCGCGGGAAGCCCAGCGGCGCCATGCGCCCGCCCGCCCCGCGCGCGGTGCGCCATGGGGTCAGGTCCGACTCCGTGCGGACACGGCCGGTCTCGCCGCCCATCGCCCAGCTGATGCCGCCCGCGAAGACGATCGCCATCGCGTCCGACAATCCACCGTCGCGATAGCGCTGGAGCTGCACGCCCGAACCGCGCGCCATCTCCGGCAGCTCGCGGATCGGGAAGACCACCATCTTGCGGTTGTCGCCCACCACCGCGACATAATCCGCGCCCGCCACGACGGGCCGGAACAGCCGCATCTCCGCGCCGGGGCGCAGGTTCAGCACCTGCTTGCCCTTGCGCGTCTCGGCGACGATGTCGGCCACCTTGGCGAGGAAACCGCGTCCGTCGGACGAGGCGACCAGCACCTGCGCGTCGCTCCCGCGCGCCACCGGCATCAGCGCCACCGGCGCGCCCTCGCCCTCCAGATCGACCATCAGGCGCACCGGCTCGCCGAAGCCGCGCCCGCCCGGCAGCTTGTCCGCCGCCAGCGTGAAGACGCGCCCGTTCGCCGCCGCCAGCAGCAGCCGGTCGGTGGTGTAGGCGTGGAAGGCGAAGAGCGGGCCGTCGCCTTCCTTGAACTTGAGCGTATCGGCGGCCGCAAGGTCGCGGTGCCCCGCCATCGCGCGAATCCAGCCGCGCTGCGAGAGAATGACGGTGATCGGCTCGCGATCGATCATCGCCTCCAGCGGGATTTCGCGCGCGGGGCCAGCCTCGGCCACTGTCGTGCGGCGCACGCCGAGCGGCGTTTCCGGCGCATAGCGCTCGCGCAGCTTGGCGAGATCCTTCTTGAGCCGCGTGCGCTGACGAGCCGGGCTTTCGAGCAGCGCCGCCAGCGTCTCGCGCTCCCTGGCGAGGGCGTCGCGCTCCTTCTTGATCTCCATCTCTTCGAGGCGACGCAGCGAGCGCAGGCGCATGTTGAGGATGGCTTCCGCCTGTCGGTCGGTGAGGCCGAACTCGGCCATCATCACGGGCTTGGGCTCGTCCTCGGTGCGGATGATCTCGATCACGCGGTCGAGATTGAGATAGGCGATCAGGAAGCCGTCGAGCAGCTCGATGCGATCGTCGATCTTGGCAAGACGATGCTTCGAGCGATTGACCAGCACCTCTATCTGGTGCGCGACATAGGCCGACAGCGCCTCGGCCAACGACATCACGCGCGGGGTGCGCGTCGCGTCCAGCACGTTGAGGTTGAGCGGCACGCGCACTTCGAGATCGGTCAGCCGGTAGAGGCTGTCCTTGAGCGTCTCGACATCCACCGTGCGACTGCGCGGTTCGAGCACGATGCGGATCTGCTCGTCCGATTCGTCGCGGACGTCGGCGAGGATCGGGAGCTTCTTCTCGGTGATGAGGCTGGCGATCTGCTCGATCAGCTTGGCCTTCTGCACCTGATAGGGAATCTCGGTGATGACGAGCTGCCAGGTGCCGCCCGAGAGCTTCTCCGGCTCGGCGAAGCGCGCGCGGGTGCGGAAGGCGCCGCGGCCCGTCTCATAGGCCTCGCGGATCGCCGCCGGGCCGTCTGCCACGATGCCGCCCGTCGGGAAGTCCGGCCCCTGCACATATTGGAGGAGATCGGCGGTCGGCGCGTTGGGGTTCTCGATCAGATGGACGGCGGCGTCGATCAGCTCGGCCGCGTTGTGCGGCGGGATCGAGGTCGCCATGCCGACCGCGATGCCGGCCGCGCCATTGGCCAGCAGGTTCGGGAAGAGGCCGGGGAAGACCTCCGGCTCCTCTTCCTCGCCATTGTAAGTGGGCTTGAAGCCGACCGTGCCCTCGTCGAGCCCCGACATCAGGTCCACGGCGGTCGCGGTCAGGCGGGCCTCGGTGTATCGGTAGGCGGCGGCGTTATCGCCGTCGACATTGCCGAAATTGCCCTGCCCGTCGACCAGCGGGTAGCGCAGCGAGAAGGTCTGCGCGAGGCGGACCATCGCATCATAGACCGACTGGTCGCCATGCGGGTGGTACTTGCCGATCGTGTCGCCGACGACGCGCGCGCACTTCTTGTAGGCCGCCGCCGGATCGAGCCTGAGCAACCGCATCGCCCAGAGCAGCCGGCGATGCACCGGCTTCAGCCCGTCGCGCACATCCGGCAGCGATCGCGCCGTGATCGTGGAGAGCGCATAGACAAGGTAGCGCTGCGACAGCGCCTCGTCGAAGGGCGCATCGGTGAAGGGTTCGGGTTCGAGGGTGTCGGTCGAGGCCATGGCCTCTGGTTAGCAGGCGCCCCCCGCGCTTGGGAAGCGCCTGCGTCCCGTTATGTTCTCGCTCAGAGCGCGGTGCGGAAGGGCGTGAAGTTGGTGTGCTCGTCGAACACGTCGACGCCTTCCTTCCGCTTGAGGAAGCCGATCACCGCATAGGTGGCGGGCGTCAGGATCACCTCCCACGACACCTTGAGCGCCCAGTTGGTGACAAGCACCTTCAGCACCAGCGCCGGCGTCCAGTTCGGCGCGCCGAGGAAGGCCAGCGGATAGAAGACGAGGCTGTCCACGGCCTGCCCGCACACCGTCGAGCCGATGGTGCGCGTCCACAGATGCCTGCCGCGGGTGAGGATCTTCATCTTGGCCATGACGTAGGAATTGACGAACTCCCCCGCCCAGAAGGCCGCGACCGAGGCGAAAACGATGCGCGGCACCTGCCCGAACACCTGCTCGTAGGCCGCCTGCCCCGTCCAGTCGTGCGCGGGCGGCAGCGACACCACCACCCACGACATGAACGCCATGAACAGCACCGCGCCGAACCCCGCCCACACGCAGCGCCGGGCGCGGGCATAGCCGTAAACCTCGGTCAGCACATCGCCGAGGATGTAGCCGACCGGGAAGAAGAGGATGCCGCCGCCGAAGGGCCACTCTCCGATCACCGGCAGGTCCACTTTCGCGACCTTCCCCGCGCCGATCACGTTGGAGAGCAGCAGGATGGTGACGAACGCCGCCATGGTGAAGTCGTAATAGCGCATCGGGCGCCCGTGGAGCGCACCGGCCTCGACCGGCTGGATGTTGGCGGGACCGTTCATCGCGTGGCCGGGTGAAGCTGTTGTTGCGCATACGTCATGGCCGGGCACAGTATCGCGGTTTCCAGCCCGCGCAATCCGGGCTAAGGCGACGGACGGGCGCCCGTAGCTCAGCTGGATAGAGCACTAGCCTTCTAAGCTTGTGGTCGCAGGTTCGAACCCTGCCGGGCGCGCCATATAATCGGTATTATGTGATCGCGGTCAGCAAGAATGAGCCGGATGATCGCTAACGTTGAACTTTTGGTCGTGTACGGTGAACCAAGGCCCACCCAATCGCCATTGTCCGGCGGGCGCCTCGCTAGCTTGGGTGAGGTCAGCCCAGTTGTCCGCAGACCAAGGAATGTGGACAGTGAACAGTGGACACGGAACATCAATCTCGATTCGGCCGAGGCTTGAGCAATGGACAATAAGGCGGCTGTCGCAGCGCTAGAAGCGCTCGCGCAGAGCACAAGGTTTGCAGCAGTCAAGCTCTTAGCGGAGCATGAGCCAGAAGGGTTGGCAGCCGGCGAGATCGCGGAGCGTCTCGGAGTCCCGCGCAACACGATGTCAACCCATCTATCCGTCTTGAGTCACAACGGCGTCGTATCTTCTGAGCGGCGCAGCCGAACGATAATTTATCGTGCCAGCACACCCTACCTTTCCGATCTGATTTCCTTTCTGCATGCCCTCATCCATCCCATAGATGGAGCCAACTGACCCACTGTTGCAAGTCACCTCAGCAAGGTGGCTTACATCATGATCCAGCTTTCCAGATATGCCGTAAGAGGCCTTAGCGCTCGACGCCCTTCCTCTTTCACGACGTCTAGAGGAATACGTTCTCCGATAGGCTCCTGGAATTGTGTCGCACACCGCCACCACTCGGCAAAGGGTGCCGGGCCGCCCTTCAGCCATAGCCAGTAATGCAGCGCCCTCATCTCGCGAACCGTCCCGATAAGGTTCCCGCTCACGGCCCTATGATGATGCCGCATTTCTCGGAGCGCCTCTGCCGAATAGCCCGAGACCTTTTCGGTCAGCGCAACTGGCCACTGCCAAGCTGCCACTAGAAGATCGAGGTCATAGAGTGTAGCGATCCCCAGTTGCTGGCGATCGAACGCAGCTCGATCGAATGGCCCGGGCCGCACCATCACTCACTCCGCAGCCATTTTCGAGGTCACGGAACCAACGCTCGACACCCTTCCGGCGCCGTCGTCAGCGAGCTGGTCAGAGCTGAGCTTCGACATATTGCCGCACCAGGCGCAGATCAGACAGCCGGCCGCTTGCCATAAGTCTGACCGGCGCAGCTCCTCCAAACATCGGCACCGAAAGGGGCGTCCATATCCAAGCGTCGGCACACTCCGGGTCTGGATAGAGATCGCTCAACGCCTGGTAGATACACATGACGCAGCTGATCCGCAGCAGAAGATCGATGCTCAGCGGCATCGCGTCCTCTCGGAAATGCGCCAGCTCCTCCATCGCCGCGAGCCCCAGCACAGCCGCGACTTGCTGGTCGCTGAGGCTCCAGCGTTCGGCCACGCGAAGGAACATTCGTCGGCCGGCTCCCATCTCTTCCGCTTGCGCCCAACCTAACGCGTCATCGCGTCGGGCGGCCTCCACCGGCGCAGTCGCTACCTCCCCCGGAAGCAGCACTTTCAGACTAC
>NZ_AORL01000009.1 GCF_000383095.1 Sphingomonas sp. PR090111-T3T-6A | reverse complement strand
CGGTATAGAACAGCCCCTAGCGCTGCCGCGCTGGGCGCTGTTGTCGTTTGTGGCATACGCCGCCAGCGCTCAGACGTGGCCACGACATGCCAAGGCGCAGGACGTCGCCCTCTCCTTCGGGACCGTTTCGTAATCAGGCATGACAATAACGGACATCCCTGCTGGCTAGCACCGCGTGGCTTTCCGCAGCTTCGCCAGCTATGCGGCCCGTACGTTTATCCCTACGTTAAAAAATTCTGCTAGAAGCCATCGGCGATGACCCATGTGCTGATCTCTGTGGACACCGAATTGTCGGCGGGGAGACGGGCGCGGGGGCAGGGCGTCCGCGAGAATTTCGAGAGTTCGATCCTGGGACGATGCCCGGCGGGTGATTTCGGCATCGGCTGGCAGATGGACTGCCTCGATCACCACGGGCTCAAAGGCGTGTTCTTCGTGGACCCGATGCCGGCGCTGGTTCATGGTGAGCAGGTCGTCGCCGATATCGTCGGGCCGATCCGCGCTCGCGGCCATGAGGTTCAGCTGCATATCCACACCGAATGGCTGCGATGGGCGAATTCGTCACCCGTAGCCGGCCGTTTGGGGCACAACATCGGCGATTTCGATCTCGACGATCAGACGCGTTTGCTGTCCCTTGCGCGCGATCTTCTCGTCAGGGCCGGCGCCCCGCAGCCCATCGCGTTTCGGGCAGGCAATTACGGGGCCGACGACAACAGCCTGCGAGCGCTCGCGGCGCTTGGGGTCGCGTGGGACACCAGCGTCAATCCGGCCTATCTCGGCGGCGATTGCCGCATTTCCGTCGCTCAAGGACAGGTCGGGGCGGTGGAGAAAGAGGGGGTTTCCCTGTTGCCCGTGTCGGGATTTTTCGACCGGCCCCGTCACTTCAGACCCGCCCAGATCTGTGCCGCGTCCGGCATGGAGATGCGTGCGGCGCTTCTCCATGCCGCAGAGACGGGGCAGCCGGCCTTCGTGATCGTCACCCACAGTTTCGAGATGCTGTCCCGCGACCGGCAACGACCGAACCGCTCCGTCATGGCCCGGTTCGACAGCATGTGCCGAACCATTGCGGATCATCCCTCGCTCCGGACGAGCGGCTTCGCGGACCTCGATCGGAGCGAGGTGCTGGGCGGGGATCGCCAGCAGGAGCGCCTGCCTGCCAATCTGCTGCGGACCGGCCTGCGGTTTGCGGATCAACTGATCGGGACCTGGCGCTATGAGCGCCAGGTGCTGCCCGGATGAGTCGTCATCCGCCGGCGATCGTGCTTGGCGTGGACTCTCCGATCGGGCTGACCGTGATCCGGGATCTGGGCTCGCACGGGGTGCCGGTGCACGGCGTCGGCAAGGCTGCGTCGATCGGGCGGGCTTCCCGCTATTGCACGAGCTTTTCCGAGCGTTCGCAACGCCCCATCGGGCAATGGCTGCCGGAGATGATCGAGGCGACCGGTGCGGCGGCCGTGCTGGCCATTTCGGAGAACGATCTCGCGGCACTTGCCGACCTGCCGCAGCGGATCGGAGATTGCGAGATATTGACGCCACGGGCCTCGGCCCTGCGTCTGGTGCTCGACAAGCGCGAGACGTTGCTGCGTGCGGCGGCCTTGGGGATCGATACGCCGCAGAGCTGGCAGCCGGCCGATGGCGACGATTTCGCAGCACGGGCCGGCGGACTGGGTTTCCCGGTCGTGGCGAAATGGGCCGATCCGACAGCCATGTTGCCAAAGCTGGAGGCGCACGGGTTCGATTTCGCCAAGGCCGAGTTCATTCTGGATGAGGGTGGTCTGCTGGCGCTGCTCGATCGCTATCGTCCGCTTGGTTGCTGGCCTTTGATCCAGAGCTATTGCCCTGGCGTCGGGCTGGGGCAGATGATCCATATGGCCGATGGCGAGGCGACGCTGCGATTCCAGCATCGCCGATTGCATGAATGGCCTCCCGAAGGCGGTGTCTCGACCTATTGCGCGGCGGAGCCGCTCGATCGCCATCGGGATCAGATGGAGAGGTCCATCGCCCTATTGCGGGCGGCCGGCTGGCAGGGCACGGCGATGGTCGAATATCGCTTCGACGCTCGGACCGGCCGCTATTGGCTGATGGAAATCAATGGCCGGTTCTGGGGTAGTCTGCCATTGGCCTGGCATTGCGGCGCGCATTTCGCGTGGGAAGCCTATCGCCGTGCGGTGCTTGGCGATCGTGGTCCGGCCGCGGCGCCCGGCGACACTCTCCGCGCCCGTTACATGATCCCGGAAACCCGCCGCCTGCTGCGTATCCTGTTTTCCCGGTCGAGCATCGCCGACCCGATGTTCCGGCCTCGCCCGCTCGCGGACCTCGCATCCTATGTGCTGGGATTCATCGATCCCCGCACCCGCTATTATGTGATGAGCTTGCGCGATCCGGCGCCCTTCATACGAGACTTGGTCAACGTCCTTGGGAAAGCCGTGCGGCGGGGTAGCTCCTGACGAGATCGGCCACCGCCGTTTCGATCGAGCGCAGGCAGGTGGTCATATAGGCCGCGTCCAGCCCGTACGGATCATGCAGATGCGGCCTCGCCGGCCTGGCCCAGCGGCCGAGGAGCGATCGCGGCAGGTGGCGGAGCCTTTCATTCGCGGCGAGGCGAGCGAGCTGGCGCACCTCCATCGCCAGCAGAAAGTCGCCGGGCTGGGGAGCATAATCCTCTACGCGTTGCGTCCGATGCGTGGAAAGATCCACGCCGAGATCGGCGGCCGCCTGCACCGCGGGGGGATGTGCCGGCCCATCCGCCGACGTCGACAGGCCGAACGACATGCTATCGAAGCCCAGATCGCGTGCGACCTGATCGGCGAATGCGCTCCGGCAGATATTGCCCTGGCATATGAACACGAAGCGCCGGACCGATTCCGGCTCGGGCATGACGATATGCGACAGGCGCCCCGCAACCTGAAGGTGGGACAGCAGAAGCCGTACCAATCCTCGGGCCGTGCCGTATCGCGTGCGGATAGGCGAAGAGTGGCGCGGGGGTTCGACGATCGATCGGCCTGTGTCCATGGCCGGATGCTTATCACAGCCCCGGCCCCGGTCGAGGATGGCCGTGGTGGAACAGTCCCGATGCTGGCCAGACTCCCGCATCCGGAGAAACCCGCCGGAAGCCGAAAATGGGGATGATTTAATTATTGAACGATCGTTCCTTAAAGCGTAGGAGAGGGTCATGGCGAGACCCCGGGAATTTGACGCTGACGCTGCTCTCGATGCGGCCATCGGGATATTCCGCGAACATGGCTTCGAGGGCACGTCCGCGCAGATGCTCGTCGATGCGATGGGGATCGGGCGGCAGAGCCTCTACAACTCGTTCGGCGACAAATGGCAGCTCTATCGGTCTGCTGTCCGCCGATATGGCGAGGCGGAGCGCGCCGCCCATATCGAGGCGTTGCGCAGCGGACCGCGGGCGATCGACGGCATCGAGGCGATGCTGCGCCGGGTGGTCGATACGGCTGCCCAGCCGTGTCTCGGCACCAGTTCGATTTGCGAGTTCGGCACGTCGCGGCCGGATCTCGTCGAGGAGCGCGCGCCTCTCGCCCGCGCCATTCGCTCTGCTGTGGTCGATCGCATCCGCGAAGCCCAGTCCGAGGGAGGCATCCCACGGGGCCTCGATCCGGAGGCGATCGCCGACTTCCTGATCGCGAGCTTCGTCGGAATCCGGGTGGCCGCACGCGGCGGCGCGGACATGACGGCGCTGACTAGCCTCGCCGACTTGACGCTTCGAGCCCTGCGGTAAGCCGGCGCCTTTTTATTTGTTCAATTATGGAATGATCATTCAATTCAGGAGTGCGGACATGAAAGCTGTCGTGATGAACGGGATCGGCGGCGCCGGTATGCTGGCTTATGTCGATGGGCCGGACCCGGTGCCCGGAGCAGGCGAAGTGCTGGTGGAAGTCGCCGTTGCCGGGGTCAATTTCATGGATGTCGGCGTCCGGCAGGGGATGGCGTGGCGCGACATGCCCGATCCGAAGATCCTCGGCGTGGAGGGAGCCGGGCGCGTGGTGGCGATGGGCGATGGCGTCGAAGGCTTCCGGCCCGGCCAACGCGTCGCCTGGGTCTATGCGCCCGGAAGCTATGCGGAGAAGGTCGTGATCCCGGCGGGGGCGCTCGTCGCCGTTCCCGATGCCATCGACGACCGGACCGCTGCGTCGATCATGATGCAGGGCCTCACCGCCAGCCATTTCGCAACCGACTTCTATCCGGTGCAGCCCGGCGACATCGCCTTCGTCCACGCGGCGGCGGGTGGGGTCGGGCTGCTCCTGACCCAGATCATCAAACTGCGCGGCGGCCATGTCATCGGTCGGGTGTCGTCGAACGACAAGGCGGCCGTCGCGCGGGAGGCGGGCGCGGACCATGTGATCGTGGAGGCCGAAGGCCGGTTCGCGGACGAGGCCCTGCGCCTGTCCGGCGGCGAAGGCGTGCATGTCGTCTATGACGGTTCCGGCCCCGCCACTTTCCAAGGCTCGCTCGACATATTGCGGCGATCGGGCACGTTCTGCTGGTATGGCCCCGTCCTTGGCGGACCCGGCCCGCTCGACATCATGAGCCTGCCGAGGAGCATCAAGATCGGCTACGCGACCTTCTTCGATCATATTCCCACGCCGGAATTGCTGCGAGCCCGCACCGCGCAGCTCTTCGACTGGATCATCGACGGCAGGCTCAAGGTCCGGATCGGCGGGGAGTATCCGCTTGCTGAGGCTGCGCAGGCGCATCGCGACATGGAAAGCCGCGCGACCACCGGCAAGCTGCTGCTATTCCCTTGAGGGCGTGAGGCCCGGCCTCCCTTAATGCGCGAGCAGGATGGGGAGGTCGGCCGCCGCGAGCAGGTGGCGGGTGGTGCCGCCCAGCAGCCATTCCACGATCTGCGAGTGGCGATAGGCACCGGCGACCAGAAGGTCCGCGCCCACCGCCTTGGCTTCCGAGACGATCTGGGCGCCGAGGTCCGGCCCGCTGCGGGGGACGATGTGCAGCGCCGGCTCGACCCCGGTTTCCGAGAGGAGGTGCGAGAGGCATGGCGCGGCATCGTCCCCCTCGCCGATGCGGATCGCCGTCAGCCGCGTTGCGGTCCTGAGCCAGGGGCCGGCGCCTTCGATGGCGTGCCGTGTCGCCTCGCTGTTGCTGAGGGCGACGGCGACGTGCGCGAAGCGGGGGCGTTCACCGCTCCGCCATCCGGGCGGCACGATCAGGACAGGCTTGCCGGAACGGAAAATCGCGGCGTGGAGGGCATCCCCGCTATCCAGATTGACCTCGCGCGCGAGGACGAGAACGATCACGTCGGCGGCCTTGGCCTCGTTGCAGACGATCTCCTCCTCGGCGCCGGGAATGGACGTCCACCGCATGCCCGGGCTGTCGTTCTGCGAGCACCATTGCGTGAAGGCGGCACGGGTCGCATCGGCGCGTTGCCGGGCGGAACCTTCCTTTCCCGCGCGCAGGCGCTGTAGCTCGATTTCCTCGCTCGCCGCGATCATGGTTTCAGGATCGACCACGACATGCAGGGCCGCGATCTCCGCGTGGGGCAGCGAATGCGCGGCAGTCCGAGCCGCGTCGAGGCAGGCGGGCGTGCTCTTCGCGCCGACGAGGATGGCGAGCAGCTTCATGTCAGTTCCTGCCTCCCTGGAAGAGGAACGCCGGCGCGACATATCCGAGCCATACGGCGAGGAGGCAGAATATCACCGAAACCAGGATGTTGGCGACTGCCCGGCCGGGCTCGCCGGCCTGGATCAGCGCGAGGGTCTGGAGGCTGAACGAGGAGAAGGTCGTATAGCCGCCACAGAGCCCGACCAGCACGAAGAGACGGATGTCGGGAGACACCATCCATCGCCCGCCGGGCTCGGTGAGGGCGGCGAACAGGCCGATCAGGAAAGAGCCGCTGACGTTGATGGCGATCGTGCCCCACGGCATCGCCTCGCCCAGCCACGCCGTGATGACGAGGTTGATCCCGTAGCGCAGCAGGGTGCCGGTCGCTCCGCCGGCAGCGATCCAGGCGGAGGTCGGCATCGTGCGGCTCAGGCCGGATGTTTGATGGCCGCCCGTTCCCCGATCGGAACGCCGGCTTCGGGGCGGATGGCACGGGCGTCGCGAAGGGTGCCGCCGGGAGGAAGGGCGCGCCCGCGACGCTTCGGCACGGCGATCCGTTGCGACAGATAGATGCCGCTGTGGCCCGAGCAGAGATAGGACACGAAGCAGGCCACCGCGATCGGCACGGCATAGGCGCCGCCGAACAGCTCGACGCCCATGATCGTGCACGCGAGCGGCGTGTTGGCCGCGCCTGCGAAGACCGCGACGAAGCCCAGGCCGGCAAACAGGTCCACCGGCGCATGGAGCAGGCCGGCCAGCGCATTGCCCAGCGCCGCCCCGATGAAGAACAGCGGCGTCACCTCGCCGCCCTTGAAGCCCGCGCTCAGCGTCACGACCGTGAACAGCATCTTGAGCGCCCAACTCCATGGATCGACGCTCGGGCCGAAGAAGCCGAGGATCGTCGGATCGTCCGGAACGGCGCTCCACACACCGAGCCCCAGATAGGCCCGCGTGCCGAGCGCATAGACGAGCGCGATCACCGTCAGCCCGCCGATCACCGGCCGTGCCGGGCCATAAGGGACGACCCGCTTCAGCCAGCCGCCGAGCGCGTGATTGGCCTCCGCGAAGGCGAGCCCGGCCAGTCCGAAGGCGACACCCGCAGCCGCGCTCTTGGCCCACAGCAGCGGGCCGGTGAGCAGCGTCGCGGCGGCGCTCTCCAGCGGCGTATGGATCGGGTAGATCGGATGGCGGATGCCCCAGGCGTGGCAGGTCCAATCCCCCACCAGCGCGGCGGCGAGGCACGGCAGCAGCGCCGCATATTCCATGCGCCCGACCGCCAGCACCTCCAGCGCGAATACCGCGCCGGCCAGTGGCGTCCCGAACACCGCGCCGAAGCCGGCGGCGATACCCGCCATCAGCAGGATACGGACGCTCGGCGCATCGAGCCGGAACAGCCGTGCCGTGGCGCTGGCGAGGCTCCCGCCGAGCTGCACCGCGGTGCCCTCTCGTCCGGCCGACCCGCCGAACAGATGGGTGACGACGGTGCCGAGGAAGATCAGCGGCGCCATGCGCAGCGGCACGCCGCCGCCGGGTTCGTGGATCTGCTCGACGATGAGGTTGTTGCCGCCCTCCACCGACTTGCCGAGCCGATGGTAGAGCCAGCCCACCGCGCCGCCGCCGGCCGGCAGCAGGAAGAGCAGCCAGGGATGATCGAACCGCGCATGCGTGGCGGCGTCGAGGCTCCACAGGAAGGCCGCGCACAGCGTCCCCACCACCACCGACATGGGGGCGAGGACAACCGTCCAGCGCAGGACGGATGAGGCGTGATGACGCTGGGTGCGGACAAAGGCCGCGAGATTCAGGGCATCGAACAGGTTGCGGAACGTAGCGCGCACGACTCCTCCTTGCAGAACATCTGCAAAAAGTAGGAGTCATCAGCCCTGATGGCGGTTCGACCCGAAGGCCCGGCAGAATCCATTGCCGAGGGCGGAATTAGGGAAGATGCGCCGTCACGTCAATCGAGGGCGGCCGCGCGCGACTTCCCCGTTGGGTCGATCGTACCATAGCAACGCAGGAACTGGGCGACGATCCGCGATGCCTCACGCCGGATCGCGCTCGCATCCTGAGCCTCGACGCCCCACATGATGCGCTGGTGGGAGCCGCCGGTGCACAGGCTCAACAGCATTCCCGCCGCTTCGACCGGATCGTCCCTGCGCAGGGTGCCGGCCTCCATCTGGCCCGCGAAATAGTCGCCCATGAGCGCCTTGCTCCTGCCGGGAGCGCGCTCGAAGAAGATGCGGCCGATTTCGGGGAAGTGCTCGACCTCGCTGATGATCAGCCGCTGGAGCGCGATCGCGTCCGGCATCGTGATCCGCGTGATGAACTTTTCGACGAAGCTCGTCAGCACATCCTCGATCGCGCGGTTCGGATCGAGGACCGTCGTCATCACCGATCGGAAGGCGGCCGTTGCTGATTCCAGCACGGCGGCGAACAGCTCTTCCTTCGATGTGAAATAGCTCCAGAGCGTTCCCTTGGAGCCCCCCATCTGCTCCGAGATCGCCGACATGGTCGTGCGATCATAGCCGTTCTCCAGGAACACGCGCGTGGCGATCTCGATGATCGCGGCGCGGCGCTCGGCCTTGCGCGTCTCGCGCCGGCCCGGCGCGGGGTTCTCTGCGTCCGTCATCATAACCGTACTATAGAGTACGATTTCCTGTTGACAAGCGCAGCGGCTGCGCGCAGAGGGCAAAACCGTACTGTATGGTACGGAGTTTCAATGATGCATCTCACGAGACCTCGTGGGTTGCCGCTGCGCGCGGCCGCCCTGGCCCTGCTGCTGTCCGGTTGCGCGGCCGTCCCGAAACTCGGCCCCCAGCCGGAGGTGCGTCCGGCGCAGAGCTTCGCTGCCGGGCGGAGCCTGACGCCCACACCGTCCGCGCCCTCGGCATGGCCGGATGGCGCGTGGTGGCGCGGCTATGGCGATCCGCAGCTGACGGCGCTGATCGAAGAGGGGCTCGCCACAGCGCCCGATCTCGCTGCCGCGGTCGCGCGCCTGCATCAGGCCGACGGTTACCGGCAGCAGGCCGGTGCGGCGCTTCTGCCCAGCATCGACGCCAACGCTTCGGTCAGCGAGGCGAAACAGAGCTACCATAATGGCATTCCGGCCGCCTTCGTGCCGCATGGCTGGAACAGCACGGGCAACGCTGCGCTCGACTTCAGCTTCGATCTCGACCTGTGGGGCAAGAATCGCGCGAATCTGCGTGCCGCTACGTCGGATGCGGAGGCGGCGTCGCTCGATGTGGCGCAGGCGCGCCTGCTGCTTTCCACCAACATCGCCGGCGCCTATGCCGATCTCGCCCGCCTGTTCGCGGAGCGGGACGTCGAGGAGCAGGCCGTCGCGCTGCGCGTCAACACGCAGCAGCTCGTCGCCAACCGCGTCGCGATCGGGCTCGATACCCGCGCCGAACTCAAGCAGGCCGATGCCGCCGTTCCCGCCGAGCGGGCCCGTCTCGCGCAGGTCGAGGAGTCGATCGGGCTTACCCGCAACCGCATTGCCGCGCTGATGGGGCAGGGGCCGGATCGCGGGCTCGCCATCGCCCGGCCGACGCTCTCCTTTACCGCGCGGACCGTGCCGGCGGATGTCACGACCGATCTGATCGGGCGGCGGCCGGATGTCGTGTCGGCCCGCGCCCGCGTGGAAGCCAGCGCGCAGCGGATCAAGGCGGCGCGCGCCGATTTCTATCCTTCGGTGGGATTGTCCGCGCTGGTCGGTTTTGAGTCGCTGGGCGTCTCCAACCTCTTCCTGTCCGGTTCGGGCTTCGGGCAGGCCGGCCCGGCGGTCAGCCTGCCGATCTTCCACGGCGGCGAGATTTCCGGGCGGTACCGCGTGGCGCGCGCCGCTTACGACGAAGCGGTCGCGACCTACAACGGCGCCGTCACGACCGCTTTCCACGATGTCGCGGATGCGGTGACCAGCCAGTCCATGCTCGCCACCCAGCTCACCCAGTCGCGCCAGTCGCTCGACGCCGCGCGTGAGGCCTATGCCGTCGCGCGCCAGCGCTACGAAGGCGGGCTCTCCACCTATCTGACCGTGCTGACCGCCGAAGACAGCGTGCTTCAGGAACAGCGCACGGTCGTCGATCTGGAAGCGCGCGCCTTCACGCTGGACGTCGCACTGGTCCGCGCGCTGGGCGGCGGTGCCGTCCCGACCCCTCCCACCCGCTCCGCCACCGAGACCCCCAAGGAGACCCGCCATGGCTGAGGCCGATCTGCACGCCCCCGCATCGCTCGATCCGTCACCCGCGCCGCCCAGGGCCACGCGGCGCAAGCTGCTCACCGGCATCGCCGGCGCGGTGCTGCTCGCGGGTGTCGGCTATGGCGGCTGGTATGCCCTGATCGGCAGCCATCACGTCAGCACCGACAACGCCTATGTCGGCGCCGATACCGCGCAGGTGACGCCGATGGTCGCTGGGCAGGTGGCCGAGGTGCTGGTTTCCGACACCCAGACGGTGCGGCGCGGCGACGTGCTTGTCCGCATCGACGACGCCGATGCCCGCATCGCGCTCGCCGACGCGGAGGCCGCGCTGGCCAAGGCGAAGCGTCAGTTCGGGCAGACCAGCGCGACCGGCACCGCGCTCGCGGCCCAGCTTGCGGCCCGGGATCAGGCGATCGCCAGCGCGCAGGCGCAATTGTCCTCCGCGCAGGCGGCGTTCGAGAAGGCCGGGGTCGATCTTGAGCGACGCAGGAAGCTCGCGCCGAGCGGCGCTGTCTCCGCCGATGAGCTGACCTCCGCCGTCAATGCTTATGCGGCGGCGAAGGCCAGTCTGGACAATGCCCGCGCAGGCGTCCGTCAGGCGACCTCCGCACGCGGGGCGGCCGAGGGCGATCTCGCGGCCAATCAGGCGCTGATCCAGGGCACCACGACCGTCACCAACCCGGACGTGCTGGCCGCGCAGGCGCGCGTCGATCAGGCCCGGCTCGATCTGTCGCGCACCGTGATCCGCGCGCCCTTCGACGGCGTCGTCACCAGCCGCGCCGTGCAGGTGGGGCAGCGCCTCGCGCCGGGCGCCGCGATCATGCGGGTCGTGCCGATCCGCCAGCTTTATGTCGACGCCAATTTCAAGGAAGGGCAGCTCGCCCATGTGAAGCCCGGTCAGAAGGTGGAGCTGACCTCCGATCTCTATGGTTCGGGCGTGGTCTATCACGGCACGGTCACGGGCTTCTCGGGCGGCACCGGCGCGGCTTTCGCGCTGATCCCGGCCCAGAATGCGACGGGCAACTGGATCAAGATCGTCCAGCGCCTGCCCGTCCGCATCCGCCTCGACCCGCGCGAGCTGGACGCCCATCCGTTGCGTGTCGGCCTGTCGATGGACGCCGACATCACCATCTGAGCCGGAGGGTTTTCGCCATGTCCAGCCCGCAGGCCCAGCCGACGACGACGCTCAGCGGAGCCCCGCTGCTGTTCGCGGCGCTCGCGCTCGCGCTCAGCAATTTCATGGTGGTGCTGGACACCACCATCGCCAACGTCTCGGTGCCGCACATTGCGGGCGGCATCGGCGTCTCGCCCGATCAGGGGACGTGGATCATCACCTCCTATTCGGTGGCGGAAGCGGTGTGCGTGCCGTTGACCGGCTTCCTCACCGCGCGCTTCGGCAGCGTGCGGCTGTTCATCGGCGCGCTGATCGGCTTCGCGATCTTCTCGATGCTGTGCGGGGTGTCGACCACGCTCGGCGAGATCGTGATCTTCCGCCTCGGCCAGGGCTTCTGCGGAGGCCCGCTGATGCCGCTGACGCAGACGCTGCTGATGCGCATCTTCCCCAAGGAGCGGCACGGGCAGGCGCTGGCGCTCTGGTCCATGACCACGGTCACCGCGCCGATCTTCGGGCCGATCCTGGGCGGTATCCTCAGTGACGACTGGTCGTGGCACTGGATCTTCTTCATCAACCTGCCGGTCGCAGTCGGCTGCATGGCGGGTGCGCATCTGCTGCTCCGTCCGGTCGAGACCGCGCTCAGGCCCGCCCGGATCGACCGCGTCGGGCTCGGCCTGATGGTGCTGTGGATCGCCGCGCTCCAGATCATGCTCGATCTCGGTCACGATAGGGACTGGTTCCACAACAGCTTCATCGTCGTGCTGGCGGTGATCGCGGTGATCGGCTTCGCGCTCTTCTGCGCGTGGGAGTTCACGGAGGCGCAGCCGGCCGTGGACCTGCGCGTGTTCCGCCATCGGGGCTTCGCCGCGAGCGTGATCGCACTGGGCTTCGCCTTCGGCACCTATTTCACGTCTGCCGTGCTGATCCCGCAATGGCTGCAACGCAATCTGGGCTACACGGCGACCTGGGCCGGCTATGCGACGGCCTTCACCGGCGTGACGGCGGTGATCGCCTCGCCGATCGTTGGCAAGCTCTCGGCCAAGGTGGACCCGCGCAAGCTGGTGAGCTTCGGCATCCTCTGGCTGGGCGTGACGACGCTGCTGCGTGTCCATTGGAACAGCAGTGCCGACTTCTGGTCGCTCGCGCTGCCGCAATTGTTGCAGGGCGTGGGGATGCCCTTCTTCTTCATCCCGATCACCAGCCTCGGGCTGGGCGCGGTCAAGGATGACGAGATCGCCTCCGCCGCCGGCCTGATGAGCTTCCTGCGCACCATGTCAGGCGCGATCGCGACGTCGATCGCGACGACCGCCTGGGATGACGACACGCGCGTCGCGCGCAGCGAGCTGGTATCGAAGCTCCAGACCGGGGACGCCACCGCCAGCCTGCAAAGCCATGGCTTCGGCGTCGAACAGGCCCGTGGACTGATCGAGCAACTCGTCAACAACGAGGCGACGGCGCTCGCGACCAATCATATCTTCCTGGTGTCGGGGATCGTCTTCTTCTTCGCGGCGGCTCTCATCTGGGTGGCTCCGAAGCCCATGCACAAGGTGGGGCCAGGCGCGGCACATTGAGGCCCGGTGGAAGGGGACCTCACCGATGCGCTTCGAGGGTCACTTCCACAAACCGCTGGGCCAGTGGGGGCTGTCGATCTGCTCGTTCAGCGACCAGGCGCGATCGGCGTAGCGTTCGGCCGCCATGACATGGCGATCGCGGCTGGCGCTGTCGCTCGCCCGGCTCGCGGCACGACGTTCCTTCTGCTCCAGCGTGAGAAAGTGCCGGACCTCGGCGTCGGCCGTCTGCCTCTCGGTTTGCACGTCTCCATCTCCTCTGTCCCGAGATGGAATAAAACACCGCCAAATGTGTTTCGTGCCGAAATAAATCAAAACAATGCGGAAAAATTCCTGAAATCCATATGAGGGATAACATGGATTAATATAGACGCCTCGCTGTATGATCGGGTGGCGTCTTGGTCTTGTCTGGAAGAATTTTGAGCTGCGCATCAGCAGGCATAGACCCGTGCCGTGATATGGCCGATCTTCTCAGCCAGCCCGCGAGGATCGGTCAGCACGAGTTGCCGTCCCTTGAGCGTAAGTTCGCCCTCCTTGCGCAGCAATTGAAGCATGCGGTTGATGTGAACGGCGGTCAGCCCGAGCACGTCCGCCAGCTTTTCCTGCGTGAGCGGCAGTTCGAACGCCCAGGCGTCCGCGAGGCCGGAGAGCTGGAAACGATCGAGCAGTTCGAGCAGCAGGTCGCAGATCCGCTCATGCGCGGTCAGCCGGCCGAGACGGGCGATGTGCGCCAGGAGATAGGCTTCGTCCAGCGCCGTGCTGATCGCATAGGCTTCCGCCAGCGCAGGCGATATGGCGGGGCGGGGCGCGACGCAGATCGCCACTTCGGTGAGCGCGATCACCGTCGAGACCGAGCAGGGGCTATCCTGTCGGCAATGGCCGATCAGGTCACCGGGCAGCAGGAAACTCAATATCTGCCGGCGGCCATCGGGGAAGACGCGCACCCGTGCCGCCCAGCCGTCGACGATCAGCAGGGTATGGGTGATCGCCTGGCCTTCGCTCAGCAATTCCTGATCGGGCTCGACCAGCCGCACGCGAGCGATGGCGCCTGTGACGGCGGCCCTGGCGGGCCCGTCCAGTGGCATCAGCGTGTCCAGCCGCTGGAGAGCGGGAGGCGTATGCTGTCGATTGACGGCGCGGGTCATGGCTGTCCTTTCCGCGGGCCGGTGCTGCTCGACGATACCGCAAATGGCCGTAGCCCGATGGAGCCGGACCTTTCCCAGGCTGTTCCGATACCCCACCGGCATCGGCCGAACTCCGATATGTGCGCCGGAAGAAAGAAGATGGGGGCGGATCGTTCCCGCAGCCGCCGGCAGGCCTTTGCGTGTTGCCTATCGTTCGATTTCATGGCGACCGCATCGAGAAAGCGCCGGTCCCCGCGCCTGGCGACCCTCTCCCTCGCGAGGCGGCGGCCGGAAGGGGCGCGAATCCGTTTCGTGGCCGGTGCGGCAGGAGCCGCTTTCTGCGGGACGAGAATGGAAGAGGAGGCGACGAAAGGCCGCGTCGTCTATCCTGTCGCCATGTCCCCTGCGGCGATCCGAGTGCGTTTCGCCTCCCAGCCGAGGGCGACCGTAACATACGCTAAGGCGGCCGCACCGGAAGGATCTAATCTCATGTTAGACAGGGAGACCTCCGTGAACAGCGAGACCAGAGCCTATTGGCGGCAGCGTGCATCCGAGGAGCGGACCCGCGCCCAGGCCTGTCATGACGATGCTGTGCGATCCGTTCATGAGCGGATGGCGAATCTCTATGAGGGGCAACTCCAGGCATCCGGAGCGAACGACGCGCCGTAAGGCGGTTCGCCCATCCAAGGCAAACTTGTTTCGGAACCGTGTCGCGGCCATTGCGTTGAACTCGCTTCCGGGTTCGGCGGGCGGCAAGATTTCTGTCTCTATATAGGACAAATTTTCATATTAATCCGCTATTCCAGAATGTTGACTTGTGCCGAAAAGGCGTGCTTATGAACGGCGCGCGGCCAAAAATGGTGGCTTCGCTGATGGTTGAGGCGCGTTATCCAATATGGAAAAATATTCCTCCCGGAATTTTCGTGAAGCGCCGGATTCGAAGCCACAGGATGAGAGCAGCATCGACCGTTACCGGTCGATCGTGTTCCCCAATGCCGTGCGGGATCTGCGGCGGCAGCGGGGCTTCCCCCG
Organism: Sphingomonas sp. PR090111-T3T-6A; assembly: GCF_000383095.1. Taxonomy (GTDB): domain Bacteria; phylum Pseudomonadota; class Alphaproteobacteria; order Sphingomonadales; family Sphingomonadaceae; genus Solisphingomonas. The sequence continues at coordinate 187,513 of NZ_AORL01000009.1, read as the reverse complement.
GCTGCTCGCGCTCTCCGCGCTGATCCCCGACATTCCCTATGTCCGCCTCTCCAAGATCGAGCGGGGGGAGGTGGTCGCGCGCGCCGACGAACTGCGCCGTATCGCCGCCGCGCTGGAGGTCGCGCCGGAACAGTTGCTCGTCGATGTCGAGGCATCGGATTTCGACATCGCGGAATGGGCGGCGGACCTTCAGGACTGGTCGGCACGCGATCTGGAGGAGGACTGGTTCGCCGTCACGCTGGCCGCCGCGCTCCGCCACCGGCGGGAGGGCGACGGATCGCTGTCGATCGCGGCGATCGAGCGCGATTACGGCATCGCGCCGGTCATCCTGTCCCGGCTGGAAAACGCGTACAAGACGTTCGACCGCTGGAATGCGCAGACCGTCCGCGCGGTCTGCGCCCTGCTGGGCGTGCCCAACGTGCAGGCGCTGCGCACGCATGTCGAGCGGGTGCGGGCGAGCGGGGTTCTCGATGCGCACATCGCGCTGATCGCCAGCCCGTCGGTCCGCATCGGCAAGACGCGGGCCAAGGTCGCGGCGCTGCGCGAGGAGCTGGCGGGCGGTCTGCCCGCTCCGGTCGGCGCGAAGCTGGCGGCCCAGCCGAGGCGCGCGGCGCCGGTGGCCGCGTCCGATGCGCTGTCCGCAATGGCCCCCGTGGTCGAGGCGATCCAGGCGTCCGATGTCGCGATGGTGCGGCTGGTGCCCGTGTTCGGCGCGCCGCTGCTGGACGGGCTGATCGATCGCGTGCCCACCGGGCAGGTGGTGGAGGCGCCGCGCAGCGCGGGGCCGCGTGCCTACGGGTTGCGCGTCTGCCGGCCGACGCTGGGGCCGGGGCTTCCCGCGCACGGCACGGTGGTGGTCGATCCCGATCGCTTCCCGTCGTCCGGCGGGATCGCGGTGGTGCGTGAGGCCGAGGGGCTGCGGCTGCTGATCGTGACGGTGGATCGCCAGGGCCGGATGATCGGGTACAGCACGCATCCCGATCGCGAGGTGGAGCTGGACATGATCGATCCAGCCGATATCGGAACGGTGATCGGCGTCCTGCTGGATTGAGGCGTCCGCCCGCTTTTCGGGAGCGTAACGAGTTGTCTGACCAATATCGTCTATAATGTTCCCATACCCTTGAGCAGCCGGGAACATGATATGCGGCGTGATGCGGTCTTGCGACCAATCGGATCGGCGCGGAACGCGGGCGGCGCGCCTGATCTTTCCGCAGGGTTCGCCGTACGCGGCGCGGACAGCGTCGTGGACCTGCGATCCGGCATCGACGGCCGGGAGTTCCAGCCCTTCTACCAGCCCGTCGTCGATTTCCTGACCGGCGAGCTACTGGGTTTCGAATGTCTGGCGCGTTGGGCGCATCCGCGCCGGGGCCTGCTCGGGCCGGACAGCTTCATCCCGCTTGCCGAGGACAAGGGCTATATCGGCGCTCTCAGCGATGCGCTGCTTGCCGGCGCCGTTCAGGATGCGCGCGCCTGGCCGCTGCATCTGCGCTTTTCGATCAACGTCTCCCCTGTGCAGCTTCAGGATCTGGACCTTCCGCTCCGTTTGCTGCGACGCCTGCATGAAGGCGGGATCGAGCCGCATCGCCTGACCGTCGAGTTGACCGAAAGCCGGCCGGTGGCGGACATGGCGATGGCGCGCCGCGTGGTGACGACGCTGCGTGAGGCGGGGATCAAGGTGGTGCTGGACGATTTCGGTTCCGGCAGCGCGAGCCTGCTGTCCCTGCACCATCTGCCCTTCGACGGCCTCAAGGTCGATCGCTCCTTTCTCGTCGCCCTGGACAGCGAGAATGGGCGGACGATCATCCGGACGGTCGTGGATCTGGCCCGCAGCCTCGGCATGAGCACGGTCATCGAGGGTATCGAGACGCCGGAGCAGTTCGCCCAACTGCAAGGCATGGGCTTCGATCGCGCGCAGGGTTTTCTGTTCGGCCGGCCGATGCCGGCATCCGCTGCCGCGCGGCTGATCGCCACGCGCGGCCTCAAGCGTCTCGGCGTCCGCTGACGGCCCGCCTGAGGCGGGTCGCCGGCCTTCCTCAATATTCCGAATTGACCGCGATCGGGACGGGCGCGTCGAACGACGAGATGTCGCCGCGTGCGCCGTAGGTGGTGGTGGAACGCCCGGCGATGCGCTTCGCCTCGGTCGAGATCGCGCCGATCATCTCCACTGAAAGGTCGATCTGACGCTCCAGCACGGCGGCATTGGCGGCCGACGCCTCGCCCAGCGCGAGCAGCGCTTCCAGCAGCCGCGCGTGCACAGCTTCCTCGATCGTGTCGGCCCAATGCTCCTGCTCGCGCTCCAGGCGCGCCATCGCCGTCTCCAGCATCCCCACGAGACGCACCTTCACGGTGGCAAGCTCCGCGAGATCGCGCCCGCCGGTCCGGTTGGCGAGGCGCTCGGTCTCCTCCTGCATGATCAGCGTGAGCGAAGAGATCACGTCGATGAGGTTGCCGATCACTTCTTTCCTCCCTGCATCCGAATAATCTGGCCGAGCACGGCCGGCGCGAGGCCGAAGCCGCCGTGCGCGGCGATCGCATCGCCCATCCGCTCGGCCAGCATGCCCCGGAAAATCTCCTCGCCATGGCCACCGGAGAAGGCGCCGTCGGTGGGGACCGTCTCCATCATGATCTTGGCCATCTGCCCGGCAAACACGCTCTCGAAGGCGCGCGCGGTGGCCGCCGGATCGTTACCGGTGGCGGGCGGCATCTGCGGCGCGGGGCGCACGGGCAGCGGGGCGGTGGCGATGTCTTCCATCACTGCACCTCGATGTCGGCCTGGAGCGCGCCCGCTGTCCGGAGCGCCTGAAGCACCGTGATGAGATCGCGCGGGCTCACCCCGAAGGCATTGAGCCCGGACACCAGCGAGACGAGCGAGGTGCTCCCCTGCAACACCCCGAGCGAGCGGCCCGAGCCGTCGTCGACGTCGATGCGGGTGCGCGGCAGCACCTGCGTCGTGCCGTTGGAGAGCGGCCCCGGCTGCGAGGCGACCGGCGTCTCGGTGACGCTGATGGTGAGCCCGCCCTGCGCGATGGCAACCGGGCTGACCCGCACGTCCGCGCCCATCACCACCGTGCCAGTCGCCTCGTTGATGACGACGCGGGCGGGCTGGTCGATGTCGATCGGGACATCCTCGACACGGGCGACGAGATCGACCACCGATCCGCCGAAGCCTGCCGGCGGCGTCAGCTCCACGGTCGCGGGGTCGAGCACCTCGGCCGCGCCCGCGATGCGCTGGTTGACCGCGCCGGCAATGCGATAGGCGGTGGTGAAATCCGGGTTCTTGAGCGCGAGCTTGAGCGTGCGCGCCGATTTGAGAGCGAAGGGCACCTCACGCTCGACGATGGCCCCGCCCGCGATCCGCGCCGAGGTGGAGACACCGCGCGTCACGGTGGCGGCCGCGCCCTGCGCGCGGAAGCCCGAGACGGCGACCGGCCCCTGCGCGACGGCGTAGATCTCGCCGTCGAGGCCGCGCAGCGATGTGACGAGCAATGTGCCGCCCTGAAGGCTGGTGGCGTCACCCATCGCGCCGATCTGGACGTCGATGGTGCTGCCCGAGCGCGCGAAGGGCGGCAGCGTAGCGATCACCGAGACGGCGGCGACATTCTGCGTCTGCATCCGAACGCCGCGGATGTTCACGCCCATGCGCTCCAGCATCGACTGGATCGTCTCCTCGGTGAAGGGGATGTTGCGCGTCCGGTCCCCCGTGCCCTGAAGGCCGACCACCAGCCCGTAGCCGACCAGCTGGTTCGGCCGGACATTCTCGATATTGACGATATCCTTGATCCGCGAGGTGGGCGTCGCCAGCGCGGCGCTGCCGCCGGCCGTCGCGAGCATCGCCGTCAGGGCGAGGAGGAAGCCGGAGGAGTGTCGCATCACATTCCTTATAGGATGACGGGGAGCGCCGCCGGGCCGGCCGCGCGGGGATTTTAGGAGGGCCGTCATCAGCGGGAGCGCCGGGCCTGCCGCATGACGTAGCTGATCACCTCGGCGACGGCGGCATAGTGCTCGACGGGGATGGGGTGATCGATCTCGACCGTGGCGAAGAGGGCGCGAGCGAGCGGCGGGCTTTCGACGATCGGCACGCCGGCCTCGGTCGCGATCTCGCGGATGCGGAGCGCCACCATGTCGGTGCCCTTGGCCACCACCTTGGGCGCGGCGGAGACGCCATGCTCGTAATGGAGCGCCACCGCATAATGGGTGGGGTTGGTGATGACGACACTGGCGTCCGGCACGGCGGCCATCATCCGGCGCCGCGCGCGCTGCATCCGGATCGCGCGGATGCGGCCCTTGATCTTGGGGTCGCCTTCGTTCTGCTTATGCTCGTCCTTCACCTCCTGCTTGGTCATCCGCATCCGGTTCAGGAAGGCGCGGCGCTGGTAGAGGAAGTCGGCGAGCGCCAGCGCGATCACCATCAGGCCGACGGTCTTGAGCAGGCGGTAGGCGAGTTCGGCGGTCGCGCTGGCGATCATGTCGGGGCCGGCGCCGATCATCTGGTCGAGCGCGATCACGCGCGGCCACAGCAGCAGCAGCGAGGCGACCGCGATCGCGAGGAACTTGGCGAGCGTCTTGGCGAACTCCACCAGCGCGCGCTGGCCGAGCAGCCGGCCGAGCCCGGTCATGGGCGACAGCTTCGACCATTGGGGCGCAAGGCGGGACCAGCTCAGCGTCGGCCGGCCCTGGATGAAGATGGTGGAGAGCGCGCAGCCCACCAGCACGGCGGCGAGCGGCGCGACGGCGAGGGCGAACTGTCCCGCGATGCCGGTGGCGAGATCCTGCGCGCCCAGGGGATCGAGCGCATAATCCTCCGCGCTGCCCCATAGCCGGACGAACATCGCCCCGAGCCGCGCCAGCGTCCAGGCGCCCATGCCGCCCGCCACGATCATCATGCCGACGAACATGGTGGCGTGGCGCACCTCGCTGGCGATCGGCACCTGCCCGCGCTTGCGCGCGTCCTCAAGGCGCTTGGCGGTGGGCTCCTCGGTCTTCTGGTCCTGATCGGTATCGGCCATGTCAGAAGGCCCAGCCGGTCCGCATGAAGGCCGCCATCGCCTGGCTGAAGCCGGTCAGCGCGACGCCCAGCGTGCCCGCGAGCAGGGTCAGCCCGAGCAGGATGTTGAGCGGCTGGGCGATGAAGAAGATCTGGATCGTCGGCGCCACCCGCGCGGAGATGCCGAGCGCGACGTTGAACAGGATGCCGTAGGCGATCAGCGGCGCCGCCATGCCGAGCGCGAGCCCCGTGGCGCGCGTCGTCGCCTGGATCGCGAGCTGGGCGAAGTCCCCGCCCGGCGGCAGATGGCCGACCGGGAACAGGTCGTAGGAATGGACGATCATCCCGATCCAGAGATGATGGACGCCGAGCGCCATGCAGGAGACGGTGGCCGCGACCGTGATGAACTTGGCGAGCAGCGGCACCTGCCCGCCCATCGAGGCGTCCGCGATCAGCGTCGAGGAAAGGCCGACCTGCACGCTGATCAGCCCGCCCGCCATCGCGGCGGTGTTGAACAGGATGCGCACGATCATTCCCATCGCGATGCCGACCAGCATCTCCGCGATCACGGTGGCGGCGAGGCCGGCCTCGTCGGCGCTGGCCGCCGCCACCTTGCAGTCGAGCAGGCCGTAGAGGCCGAGCGTCATCCCGATCGCCAGCATCAACCGGATCTGCCCCGGCATTCCGTCGTCCGAGAAAGCGGGGAGCAGCATCACCACCGCCCCCACCCGCGCGAACAGGAGCAGGAAGGCCGTCGCGTGGAAGGGGAGGTCCGCCATGGCGCGCTCAGCCCGCGATGATCGCGTCGGCCACGCGCGCCATGAAGGTGGAGAGCGCATGCCCCATCAGCGGCAGGCAGAGCAGCAGCACCACCCCGATCGCCACGATCTTGGGCACGAAGGTGAGCGTGCTCTCCTGCACCTGCGTCAGCGCCTGGAACAGGCCAACGGTGACGCCCACCACCAGCGATGCGAGCAGCATCGGGCCGGCCAGCGTGAGCGTCAGCACCAGCGATGCCTTGGCGAACTCGGCGGCCTGGAAGGCGTCCATCGCCGTCAGATCTGCATGTGCATGATTTCGGTGTAGGCGCTCACCACGCGGTCGCGCACGGCGACGACGGTGTTGAGCGCCGTCTCCGCCGCGCCGATCGCGGTGACGACGTCCACCAGATCGCCCTTGCCGGCGACCTGTTTGGCGCTTGCCGTTTCGGCCTGACGCAGCGAGCCGGAGGCTTCGCCGACGAGGCTTTCCACCATGCCACCGAAGCTGGCGGCGGGGGAGGCGGCGGCCGTGTCGTCCGGCGTCGAGGACGGGGCGGATGCCGCGCCCAGCACGCGATTATAGGCGGAAGCGGCGTCGAGGCTGCTGATCGACATGGCGTGTCCCTTCACTTGATGAGATCGAGCGTGCGCATCGTCATGTCGCGCGCGGACTCGATCGCGTTGAGATTGGCTTCGTAGGAGCGCTGGGCGGCCTTCATGTCGGCCGTCTCGATCAGGTTGTTCACATTGGGCTGGAGCACATAGCCCGACGCATCCGCCGCCGGATTTCCGGGCTGGTAGATGCGGTTGAAGTCGGACTTGTCGCCGACGATGGAATCCACTTTCACCATCGTGCCGCCGGTCGCCTTGTCGACCTCCGACTGGAAGGTGGCGACGCGGCGGCGATAGGGATTGCCGCCCGGCGTCTTGGCCACCGAATCCGCGTTGGCGAGGTTTTCGGCGATGATGCGCATCCGGAGCGACTGCGCGCGCAGGCCCGACGCGGAGACGCCGATCGACGTCTTGAGATCCATAAATCCTCCTCGCTGCCGGCCCCTGGACGCGCGTGGTCCCGCCCCGTCCTCCCGGCATTTTCCTTATAGGCATTTCTTGCCGGGTTCCGGCTGATCCCGGAAATTTATTCCTATAACAAATCCCGGAAGGAGAGCCGCATGTCCGTGCTCGAGGGAATACCGATCGACCTGTCGATCGTGCTGGGATCGACCCATGTGCCGATCCGTCAGGTGCTGAAGATGAGCCGTGGCGCGATGATCCCGCTCGATTGCGGGCATGACGATCCCACGCTGGTCTATGTGAACGACGAGCTGGTCGCGCAGGGGCGCATCCTCGTCGAGAATGAGCGCATGTCGCTGGAGATCACCGAGATCATCCGGAAGGCGCCCTGAGATGGACATCCTTTCCGTGCTGCGCACGCTCGGTGCGCTGGGCATCGTGCTCGGGATGCTGGGCGGCGCGCTGTGGGCGGTGCGCCGCTACGACATCCGCCTGCCGTCGCGTTTCCTCGCGGGGCCGCAGGAGCGGCGGCTCGCGGTGGTCGAGCGGCTGGCGCTCGACGGGCGGCGCTCGGTGGCGCTGATCCGCGCCGGCGATCGCGAGCACACCGTGCTGATCGCGCCCGAAGGCCTGCTGCTGCTCGACGCCGCCAAACCCACCTCTCCGAGGAGCCTCGCCGATGCGTAAGGCGCTCATTCCGCTGATCCTGCTGCCCGTCCTGCTGCTGGCGGCCGAACCGGCGCTGGCCCAGAGCATCGCCGCCAACGGGCAGAACCTTACCGCCAATCTGGGGCCGGGGGCGCTTTCCGGCCGGGCGATCCAGCTCGTGCTGACGCTGACGGTGCTGAGCCTCGCGCCCGGCATCCTGATGACCGTCACCTCCTTCACCCGCATCGTCGTGGCGCTGTCGCTGCTGCGCTCGGGGCTGGGCGCGCAGGGCGTGCCGCCGAACCCGGTGATCATCAGCCTCGCGATGTTCCTGTCCTTCTTCGTGATGGGGCCGACCTTCGACGCCGCGTGGCGGCAGGGCGTGGTGCCCTATAATCAGGGACGGCTGACCGAGGCGCAGCTCTTCGACCGGGCCTCCCGGCCGTTCGAGGACTTCATGCTGAAGCATGTCCGCGACGACGATCTGCGCCTGTTCGTCCGTCTCTCCGGCAAGCCGCCGGTGGCGCGCGCCGACCTGCCGATCTCGACGGTGATCCCGGCCTTCATGATCTCGGAGCTGCGCCGCTCGTTCGAGATCGGCTTCCTGCTGCTGCTGCCCTTCCTCGTGATCGACATCGCGGTGTCGGCGGTGCTGATGGCGATGGGCATGATGATGCTGCCGCCGGCGACGATCTCGCTGCCGATGAAGATCATCTTCTTCGTGCTGGTCGACGGCTGGGCGCTGGTGGCGGGCTCGCTCGTCAAGAGCTTCGGCGGGGTGGGCTGATCCCGGTTCAGCCGCGCCGGTTGTAGCGGAGCGCTGGGTCGTCCAGCCAGCGCGCGAGGGTGGCGAAGGCCAGCGGCGTGAGGAAGCTCAGGCCCGCCTCGCCGTCCTTCGCCCAGCGGACGGCGGCCGACACCGGCGGCAGGCCGGCGATGGCGAGCGTCAGAAGCTGGTCGGGTTCCAGCGCCGTGGCGGTGACGATCCGCGCGCCGCGCTGCGACAGGTTGGCGACGGCGGCGTGATGATGATGCCCGTCGAGCTGGATGTCGGCGCTGCAATCGGTGACGAGACGCGGCGCGCGGATCTGCCGGACGCCCGCCCGTTGCGGTGCCGGCCGGGGCTCGGCGAGGATCTGGCGGAGGTCCTCCACCCGCTCGTCGAACTGGACGCCGAGGCCGCCTTCCTTCGTCCAGCGCACCCTGCCCGAAACGGACTGGCCGTTGCGCAGCTCGATCTGCACGGCGTCCCCGGTCTCGAACCGGGTGAACACCTCGGCCATCAGCCCGCCCGCCGAGATGTTGCGGACGCGGCAGAGGCCGTCCGTCCGTTCGCCGACGATCCGGCCGACAAGCAGCAGCGTCAGCGCGCGCGGGTCGCGCCGCTCCTGCCCGCGCTGGGGAGCGGAAGGCGAGGATCGTGTGGGCATGGCCTCCTCCTGCATGGCTCGATCCCGCGTCTCAGGCCGGCGTCGCCTGGGTAACGATCGCGCGGCGCACCGTTTCCCGGCCGAAGGTCTGCACCGCCGCGTCGAGCAACACCCGGCGGAAGGCGTCGACACCCGGCACCAGTCCATCCGGCCCACTGGCCATGGGCGTACGATAGGTGCGCATGTTCACCGCGTCGAGCAGAAGCGGCATGTTCTTGCGTATCCTTTCGGCCTGTTCGCTCGACACCTCGATCTGGCCCTCGAACGTCACATAGCCCGAGAGGCGCCCGTCCGCGAAGACGAGCGGGGCGATGATGGGGCCGGTCGACACGAACCGGGTGTCCCGTTCGGCCTGCGCGTGCCGGTCGGCCATCACCAGGCTTGTGGCGAACGCGCCGGCGCCGCCGGTGCCGAGGCCCGCGATCAGGATCAGCGCGGAGAGCAGGGCTTTCTTCATCGTCTCTGTCCCCGGCCTAGAACTGGAAGCTCGCGTCGCGCGGCAGCACGGGGGGCTCGGCCATGACGACGATGGTGATGCGGCGGTTTTCCGGGCGCTCGGGCTGATCGGTGTAGATCGGCTCGGTGCCCGCCTTGGCGGTGACCGCGGTGAAATGATCGGCGGGAAGGCCGGCGGCGATCATCGCCGAGCGTGCGGCCAGAGCCCGCTCACCCGACAGGCGCCAGTTGGCGTCGCTCTGGCCGCCAATGGAATCGGTATGGCCCTCGATCGCGATCTGCGCGCCCGACTTGATGAGCTTCTGCGCGATCCGGCCGAGCAGCGCGCGGGCATAATCGTTGAGCTGGGCGGTCGTGCCCACGAACATGGTGCGCTTCGCGGAATCGACGAGGTTGATGCGCACACCGTCGCGATCGGGCTTCACCTGCACATTATGCTGGCTGTCGGGCTGGGCTTCGAGCGCGACCAGCATCTCGTCGGCGAAGACGCGCAGGGCGGAATCGGGGATGTCGGCGGTGCCGCCACGCGCAGCACCCTTGGCCCCCGCTTCGGCGGAGGGCTGGCCGACCGGGTCCTTGTCATTGGCCTGCGCGCGGCGGGCATGGCCGCCGAGGCCGGGCTGCGGGCCGGGCTCGGTGGTGAGCACGGCGGGCACGGAATTGGTGGTGGCGGGCGAGAAATATTCCGCCAGCCCCTTGAGCCGCGTCTTGTCCGGGTTGGAGAGCAGCCAGAGCAGCATGAAGAAGGCCATCATCGCCGTCACGAAATCGGCATAGGCGACCTTCCACGCGCCGCCGTGATGGACGGCGTGCTTCGGCTTGCGGCGGCGGCGGATGATGACGGGCGCGCTGTCCTCGCTGTCGAACCGGGCCATCTCGTCAAACCTCCGCGAGGGCGGCGCTGAGCCGGGTCTGCACGGCAGTGAGCCGCACCGGGGCGACCGCCTCCGCCGCCGACAGGCCGGCGGCGATCCGGTCAAGCACGGCCGCGCTCTCGTCGGCGCGCTGGGCGAGGAGGTCGAAGAGCTGGAACTGCTCCAGATATTCCATGGCGAAGCGCGCGTCGGAGGCCAGCAGGGTGGCGAGGCCGTCGATCAGCGCGCGCATGTCGCGGATCTCCGTGGCGATCGCCGCGCAGAGCGCGCCGTGCGCGGGGCCGGTTCGTTCCTCGATCATCCCCAATCCTTCGTTTCCGGCCATGTCAGAACAGCTCGACATCGCCGCCGGCATCGCCCGCCGCGTGCAGCGCGCGCAGCGGCGGCGCCCGGTCGATCAGCGTGGAGCGCACCCGCCCTTCGTAGGGCATGAACTCCACCTTGCGGGCGTGCGTGCCCTCCAGCTCGCAGCGGCCGATCTCGATCCCTTCGGCCGCCATGAACTGGCGCGCGAAGGCGGCGTTGCTGCTGCCGATCCGGCCGAGCCCGGCGATGATGTTGGCCCCGCCATAGAGATGCGCGCGCAGCCGGCTGCGCGAGGCGCCCGCCTGCATCATCGCGTTGATCAGCAATTCCATCGCATGGATGCCGTAGCGCTGCTGCTCGGCCGGCGGCACCTCGTCGCCGGGCTCCGCGAGCAGGAAATGGTTCATCCCCCCGATCCGCGCCTGAGGGTCCTGGAGGCAGACCGCCACGCAGGACCCGAGCAGCGTCGAGATGATCACGCCCGGTTCGGCGACGACCCTGTGCTCGCCCTGGACGATGGGGATGCGGCGCATAGGATCAGTTCAGCTCCCCGAACACGCGCTCGATCTTCTCCTTGAGCGCGGCGGGGGCGAAGGGCTTCACCACATAATTGTTCACGCCGAGCGCGGCGGCCTTCTGCACCACCTCGCGATCGGCCGAGCCCGTCAGCATGATGAAGACGGTCTTGCCGATCACCGGATCGGCGCGCACCGCCTCCAGGAACTGGAGACCGTCCATGTCGGGCATGTTGTAATCCGAGATCACCAGATGCACGCGATCCGACTTGATCGCCGCCAGTGCCTCGGCGGCGCCGGCCTTGTCGCGGACATCCTTGAAGCCGAGATCCTGGAGGGTGCGTCGGATCATCGCCCTCATGCTCGTCTGGTCGTCCACGACCATGACCCGTATTGCTGACGCTGCCGGCATGACTTGCTCCCAAAAATCCTAGTGCGCCCGACATGCCGCGAGGATGGCCTCGGGCAGTGCGGACAGGCTCAGTTCGCGTTCGACCCCGCCCAGCTCGAAGGCCGCGCGCGGCATTCCGTAGACCACGCAGCTCGCCTCGTTCTGGCCGAACGTGCGGGCGCCGGCGCGGCGCATCTCCAGCAGTCCCTCGGCCCCGTCCTGGCCCATGCCGGTGAGGATCACGCCCACCGCCGCGGCGCCGAGTGGCGCCACGGAGCGGAACAGCGCGTCGACCGACGGCCGATGGCCGCTGACCGGCTCCGCCGCCCGCAGCCGGATATGCCCGGTGCTGTCGCCGGACAGTTCCATGTGGGTTGCCCCCCCAGGAGCAATATAGACGGTTCCGCGCCGCAACGGCGTGCGGTCGGCCGGTTCGATGACGGTGACGCGGGCGTCCCGGTCGAGCCGCGCCGCGAAGCCTCGGGTGAAGGCGGCGGGCATGTGTTGCACCACCAGCACCGGCGGGCAGTCCGCCGGCAGCGCATGGACCAGCGAGAAGAGCGCCTCCACCCCGCCGGTCGACGCGCCGATGGCGATCACCATGTCGCGCCACGTGCCGGCCGGCGCGGCGGCCACGGGCGTCACCGGCGATGGCCCCGGACGGACGGAGGCGCGGGCCGCCTCCTTCACCATCTTGCGCAGCCGCGCACCGTCCTGCGCGATCTCCAGCGGGTTGCCGGTCGGCTTGGCGATGCAGTCGACGGCGCCCAGCCGCAGCGCCTCGATCGTCACCTCCGCGCCGCGCGCGGTGAGCGTCGAGCACATGATGACCGGCATCGGGCGCAGGCGCATGATCCGTTCGAGGAAGGACAGCCCGTCCATCCCCGGCATCTCGACGTCGAGGGTGACGACGTCGGGGTTCAGCTCCTTGATCATCGCGCGTGCGGCGTGCGGCTCGGGCGCGAGGCCGACGACCTCGATGGCGGGGTCGGCCGAGAGGATGCGGTTCAGCATCGCGCGCATCGATGCGCTGTCGTCGACCACCAGCACGCGGACGGGGGCATCGGCGGCGGGGATCATGCCGCCTCCTTCACATAGGCGGTCTGCGCGACGGGGCGCATCGCGGCGGTGGCGGGGCCGATCAGTCGCTCGGAATGGCCGATATAGAGATGGCCGCCCGGCCGCAGCAGGCCGACGAGACGCGCCTCCAGCTCGGCCTTCGCCGCATCGTCGAAATAGATCATCACGTTGCGGCAGAAGATCGCGTCGTACCGCTGGCGCATCGGCCAGTCCGCGAAGAGGTTGAGCGGTCGCGCCGTCACCAGCGCGCGCAGCTCGTCGGCGATCCGATGCTCGGCGCCTTCCGTGTGCAGCCAGCGCGAGCGATAGGCCTGCGGGATCGGGCGGACGGCCGTGTCGTCATAGACACCACGCGCCACCGCCGCAACCGCCTGCGGCGCGATATCCGTGGCGAGCAGCTTCACTTGGCCACGGGCGAGCCAGTCGGTGTCCCGGTCGGTGCCCGCGAGCGTCATGGCGATGGAATAGACTTCCTCGCCCGTCGAGCAGCCGGCCGACCAGATCCGCACCGGCTGACCCGCCTCGGCGCGCTGGCGGAGCGCGGGCAGCACATGGGTGCGCAAATGATCGAAATGATGCTGTTCGCGGAAGAAATGGGTGTGGTTGGTGGTGAGTGCCTCCACCATCACCGCGCGTTCGGCGGCGTCGCGGCGGACCAGCGCTACATAGTCCCGGAAATGGCCGAGCCCATGATCGCGCAAGCGCCGCGACAGCCGCGAATGCACCAGCGTCACCTTGCTGTCCGGCAGGTGGATGCGCGCTTCCTCGTGCAGGATCGCCGCGATCGCCCGGAATTCGGCCGGGTCGAGCGTCGCGCCGCCCGCGAGCGCGGAGGCGGGCGCGTCGGCTTCGGGGGCGGCGGCCTCGATCACGCGGCGATGTCGGCGAGCTGGCGGACGAGGCTGATCGCGTCGAGGTCGAGCAGCAGCACCATGGCGTCGTTCGCCTCGCTGCCGAGCTGACGGCGCTCGATCCGGGCGAGGCCGGCGACGACATTGCTCTCGTTCACGCCGGTATCGGGCGCGGGCTGGATGTCGGCGCCGTTGATGACGACAATGTCGGCCAGCTCGTCGACGAGGAAGCCCGCCTGCTTGCCGCCAACATGCGCCACCAGCACGCAGGAGCGCGCGTGGATCGGGCTCGGTGTCCAGCCCAGACGCTCGGCGAGACCGATGACCGGCACCACCGCGCCGCGCAGGTTGGTGACGCCGAGGATGTAGGAGGGCACGCCCGGCAGCGGAGTCGGCTCCTCCCATTCGCGGATCTCGACGATCGCGCGCATGTCGATGCCGAACATCTGGTTGCCCAGCGTGAAGGTGACGACCTTGCGCTCGTCGATGCCGGGTTCTTCGATCCTGCTCATGCGGCCATTCCCTTGGGTGCGAATTTGCTGAAACCGGGCGATGCGATCAGGGCATCGATGTCGAGGATGAGTGCGATCGAGCCGTCGCCGAGGATGGTCGCGCCACCGAGGCCCTTGATCGGATAGAGATTGTCCTCGAGGCTCTTGATCACGACCTCGCGGCGGTTCTCGATCGTGTCGATCATCAGCCCGACGAGGCCGGACGTGCCGCTCTCGACGATGATGACGACCGATTCCTCGGGTGCGCGGCGCTGATGCTCGGCGATGCCGAACAGATCGCTCGCGCGGCGCATCGGCAGATAGGCGCCGCGCAGCTCGATCACCTCGGAGCCGGGCGAGACGCGCTTCACCTGCCCCGCCACCGGCTGCACCGTCTCCACCACGTTGGAGAGCGGCAGCACGAAGCGCTGGTCGGCCAGCCGCACGATCATGCCGTCGAGGATGGCCAGCGTAAGCGGCAGCGCCATGGTGAAGCTGGTGCCCTCGCCGGGGATGGAGTGGATCTCCACCCGGCCGCCGAGCGCCTCGACATTGCTGCGCACCACATCCATGCCGACGCCGCGGCCGGAGATGTTGGAGATAGTCTCCGCGGTCGAGAAGCCCGGCGCGCAGATCAGGTTGTCGATCTCCTCGTCGGTCAGCACCGCGTCGGGCGAGACGATGCCCTTCTCGATCGCCTTGGCACGCACCCGCGCCCGGTCGATCCCGCGCCCGTCGTCGGCGACGCGCACGATGATGCGCGCGCCCTTCTGCTCGGCGGAGAGGCGGATCGTCCCTTCGGCGGGCTTGCCGGCGGCGAGGCGGTCCTCGGGGGATTCGATGCCATGATCGACGGCGTTGCGGATCATGTGGGTGAGCGGATCGCCGATCTTCTCCAGCACGCCCTTGTCGACCTCGGTCGTCTCGCCGGTGGTTTCGAGCACCACCTGCTTGCCGGTGGCCGCCATCAGGTCGCGCAGCATCCGGGGGACGCGCGAGAAGGCCTGACGGATCGGCTGCGCGCGCAAGGACATCACATTGTCCTGAATCTGCCGCGTCAGGCGGGCGAGCTGGGGCAGCTCGACGCGCTCCTGATCGGCGGGCGCGAGGCGGTCGGACAGGATCGAGCCCTGAATCACCAGCTCGCCGATCAGGTTCAGCAGCTGGTCGAGCTTGGAGAGATCGACGCGGATCGTCTGCTGCGGCGCTTCGGACGCCTTCGCCTCGGGGGCGGTGGGCTCGCTGGTCTCGACGATGCGGAGTGTCGGGGTGGCAGCGGGCGGGGACGCGATCTCGGGCAGCGGCGCCGGCGCGGGCGGTGCGATTGGAGCCGCTTCCTCGCGCCGGACGTCGATCAGCGAATCCGGCGCCACGAAATCGAAGCACTCGCGGATGTCCGCTTCCTCGACCGTGCCGGGCAGGCCGATCGTCCAGACGCAGTAGCTCTCCTCGGGATCGAGATCGCGCAAGGCAGGCAGCGCGGAGAGATCGGCGTCGAGGATCGTGCCGCCCATCCGCTCCAGCTCGCGGATCACGAGGATCGGCTCGCCGCCATTGGCCATCGCGTCGCGCGAGGGGCCGAAGCGCACCGTCCAGCCGCTCGCCGCTGCCGGTTCGGCCGCGAAATCGTCGAGGGCAACCGCCACCGGCTCGAAGCCGAACGGATCGTCGAGGATGTCGAGATCGACCACGACCGGCGCGAAGCCGAACTCGTCCGCCGGTTCGGGCGCTGCGACCGGGGCTGGCACCGGCTCCGCGGACGCGCCCTTGTTGGCGAGGAGCTTGTCGAGCTGCTCCAGCATCTGGGCGTCGGCCGGCGGCGTGCCGCCCGACTGGGCTGCCGCGACATGATCGGAGAGGATGTCGAACGCGCCCAGCATGATGCCGGTCACGGCCGCGTCCGGCGGGATCGAGCCGCCGCGCACCTCGTCGAGCACATTCTCGAAGCGGTGCGAGAAGGCAAGCAGCGCCATGTGCCCGAACGCGCCCGAGCCGCCCTTGATCGAGTGGACCGCGCGGAACACGCCCGCGATCGTGTCGGCCGAGACCTGCCCGCTGGCCATCGCCGACAGCCCCTGTTCGGCGACGGCGAGCCCCTCGGCGCATTCCTCGAAGAAGATTCCCTGGATTTCGTCCAGGCCGTCGTCGCCCCCGGCGCTCACGGGCACACCCGGCGGATGGCGGCGCCAAGCTTGGCGGCGTCGAAGGGCTTGGTGATCCAGCCGGTGGCGCCGGCGCTGCGGGCGCGGGCTTTCTTGTCGTCCGAAAATTCGGTGGAGAGCACGAGGATCGGCGTCCCCCGGAATTCCGGCACGCCGCGCACTGCCTCGATCAGCTCGAAGCCGTCCATCCTGGGCATGTTGATGTCGGTGATGAGCAGGTCCGGCTTCACCTCGTGCATCCGCTCCAGCCCCTCGGCGCCGTCCTCGGCGCCCTCGATGCGGAAGCCCTGCGCGGTGAGTGAGGCCTTGAGCAGCATCCGCATACTGGCGGAATCATCGACCGTCAGGATGAGCTTGGTCACTGGACGGGTTCCTCTTCGTCGGTGAGCCCGATGCGCGGGGCGAGGCGGCACGCCTTCACCCGTTCCGCGAACGCGGGGCTGGATGATGGGATGGAGAAGGGCAGGCCCTTGGCCTCCGCTTCGTCCTTCGCGGCAACGAGGAGCTGGAGCACGGCCTGGCCGATGCTCTCCACCTCGCCGGCGTCGATCTCGATCCCGCCGGCCACGTCGCAGGCGAGGACGAGGCGGACGCGCAAGTCCTCCGCCGTCGTAGTGACGGCGTGCGCGGGCAGCGTCACCGTGCGGCCGGCGGCCGGGGCGGTGGCGGGGGGCGTCTCAAGCGGCTGCACTGAGCTGATCCTTGGCTTCGTCGAGCGCATCCTCGAGCTGGTTGAAGGAAGGTGCGTAGCTGGAGGGCGTCATCCGCCGCGCCAGCTCGACCGCGACCTGCGTGGGCAGGCCCTGCGCATGGGCGATGATCGCGGTCTTCACGAGCGCGAGGGGCTTCTGGTCCGCCTCGACGATCTGGAGCAGCTTGGACGCCACCGGCCCGACGAAGCAGTAGGAGAGCAGCACGCCCAGGAAGGTGCCAACCAGCGCGCCGCCGATCATCGCGCCGAGGATGTCGGTCGGCTGGTCGATCGAGCTCATCGTCTTGATGACGCCGAGCACCGCCGCGACGATGCCGAGCGCCGGCAGGCCGTCCGCCATCATCTGGAGCGCGTGCTGCGGCTGGAGTTCCTCGGCATGGTGGCGCTCGATGTCGCTTTCCATGGCTTCGGCGATCTGATGCGGGTCCTCGAAATTGACCGTCATCATGCGCAGATAGTCGCAGATGAACTCGATCAGCCCGGCATCGGCGAGCAGGCGCGGATAGCGGGAGAAGATCGGGCTGGCCTCGGGCTTGTCGAGATGGCTGTCGATCGCGGTCGGTCCGCCCTTGCGGAAGGTGGTGAGCAGCGCGAAGAGCAGCGCCAGCAGGTCGCGATAATCATTCTCCTGCCAGCGCGGGCCCTTGAAGACGCGCCGGATGCCGGCGCCGGCCTTCTTCACCGTGCCCATCGAATTGGCGAGCAGGAACGAGCCGATCGCGGCCCCCGCGATCGCCATCAGTTCATGCGGCAGGGCATGGAGGATGACCATGATGTTGCCGCCGGAAATCAGGAAGCTGCCGAAGACGCAGATCAGGACGACGACGACGCCGATTCCATTGAGCATGACCAACCTCGAAATAAAAAAGGCAGAAGCCGCCTGATGATTATAGGAGGGATGGCGAAGCGACGGTCGCGACCGACAAAAAAGCGGGGTCTCGATCCGATGGCCGCGCTTTTTCCTAAAATAGGGGGGTTAGTTGACGGAGGGACCATGTCGCTTGACGCCTACCGCCGGACCCAGTCGATATCGGCGACCCCGCGGGCCACCGAATATCGGCTGATGAGCCAGGTGACCGGGGATATGATCCAGGCCAGGGAAAATGGCCTGAAAGGAGCGGCGCTGATGCGCCCTCTGCACCGCAACCGCGAGGTGTGGAGCACGCTGGCCATCCTGTGCGGCTCGCCGGGCAACAAGCTGCCCGCGATGCTGCGCGCGAGCATCATCTCGCTGGCGCTCTGGGTGGAGCGCTACACCAGCGACGTGATCCGCCAGCGGGACTCGATCGACGCGCTGATCAGCGTGAACTGCGCCATCATCGAGGGGCTCGCCATGGAGAACGGCTCGCACCCGCCGATGGCGGAGAATGTCCTGCCCGTTTAACGATTGGTAATACTTTCCCCAGCATCGGACCCTCCGACAGGAGACGGTCATCCGCATGACGGAAACGGGGGCATCGATGAACCTGCCGGGAAGAGCTGTTCCCGAGCGGGCATTGCGGCGGTCGATCGGCGCGGCGCCTGCCCTGTGGGGTGCCGTGGCCGTGGCGATCTGCGGCGTGAGGCTGGCCGCCGCGGCTGGCGGCGATCGCTGGCCGGCCTTTCTGGATGAGGTGGATCGTGCCATGCCCTTGCTGGTGGCGCTGGGCGCGCTCTCGCTGGCGCTGCTGCTGATGGCGGCGACCTATGGCGTGGGGCGCAGGATCGCGCTGCCCTGGCTCGCTCTGCCGCTGCTTCTGCTGGTCGCCGCCCTGGTCCGCGCGGCGGCGGCTCTTCCTGCCATCCTCTCGGGGCCGGTGCCGGCCGAGATCGGTCTGGGCGGCGTGGTCGGCCCGCTTGCCCTGCTGCTGCTCGTCGAGGCCCTTTTCCTCGCGCTCAGGGACGAGCGGCGATCGAGTCAGCAGGCCATCCTGCTGGCCGCCTGCACGCTCGCGCTGTCGGGCTTCTCGGCCGGGCTCGCTTATCTCTGCACGACATGGTTCGTGGCGCTCGATCCGCGCATGATCCTCTCGATGCCGGTGGCGCTGCTGGTGGCGAGCCTGTCGCTGGCGCTGATGCACTGGCAATATCGCGCGGGTCGTCAGGACCTGCCGTGGAAATGGCGCATCGAGGGATGGCTGCTGCGCGGCTTCTTCGCGCTGTGCATCACGGCGCCCGTCGTCTGCGCGCTGCTGCTGCTCTGGGCGGTGCGCTATTCGATGCCGTCGCCCCGCTTCGTCGAGCTGGTCCATCTGTGCGTGCAGATCATCGTTTCGGCGGCGATCCTGTGCTGGAGCTGGTCGCGCATCCGCGTCGAGATGGGCGCGCACAGCGAGCTGATGGGCGCGCTCGACACGATGCCGATCGCGCTCGTCAGCCTGCGCGGCGAGATCCAGCACTGGTCCAAGGGCTGCGAGCGGCTCTACCATTATTCTGCTGAGCAGGCGCGGGGGCGCATCAAGCACCAGCTTCTCGGCATCGACGTGCCCGGCCGCTGGGAGGGGATGGTCGGCCGCCTGCGCGCGGGCCTGCCCTGCGAGGAGGAGATTTTCGAGCAGCGCCGGGACGGCGTGCCGCTGGTGGTGCTGGAACAGGCGCGCATCATCCACCGCACGACCGACCGGGAGCCGGTGATCGTGCTCTCCATGACCGACATCACCGCCCGCGTCCGCGCCGAGGAGGCGTTGCGCGCCAGCGATACGCGGCTGTCGCTGGCGGTGGAGGCGCATGGCATCGGCATTTTCGAATGGGATGCGAAGTACCGCACGCTCAACCTGTCCTCCGCCGCCGAGCTGCTGTCCGATCTGGCGCCGGGTTCGTTCCGGGGCGGGCTGGCGCGGTGGCGGCGGCATCTGCGCTCGGTGTTCGACGTCGAGCTGATTCCGGCGGGCGGGGAGACGGGGCGCCGCGTGTCGAGCTTCGACTTCCGCCTGCGTCGCCAGCGCGAGGGGGAACGGCTCTGCGCGATCGAAGGCGCGGCGCGGTGCGTCTATGCGCCCGACGGCCGGCTGGTGCAGCTCATCGGCGTGATGTTCGACCAGTCCGAGCGCGAGCAGCGCGCGGCGGCGCTGCGCGAACGGGAATCGATCCTTCGCTCGATCGTGCGGACGGTGCCCGACGCGATGATCTCGACCGATGAGGCCGGCATCATCCGCACCTTCAGCGCCACCGCCGAGAAGCTGCTCGGCTATCGCGAGAGCCAGGTGATCGGGCACAGCATCGACATGCTGCTGCCCGAACGCCACCGGACCGACGGCACCCCGTTGCTGGGCGAACGGCAGGGCAAGAGCCAGAGCTTCGCCCTGCTTCATCGCAACGGGGCGGACATCCCCGTCGAAATCGCCGTCGGCGAGGCGTGGATCGGCCGCCAGCGCACCTTCATCGGCTTCTTCCGCGACATGACCGAACGGCTCGCCAGCCAGACCCGCCTCGCCGAGCTGCGCGAGGAGCTGATTCACGTCTCGCGCCTGCACGCGATGGGGGAGGTGGCCGCCGGCCTCGCGCATGAGCTGAACCAGCCGCTGGCCGCCACGGCGAACTTCCTCGGCGCGGCGGAGGTGCTGCTCGAACAGGCGGGCGACAATCGGGAGCAGGTGCGCGAGTTCGTCCGGCTCGCCGGCACCCAGTCGCTGCGGGCCGGCGAGATCATGCGGCGGATGCGCGATTTCTCCTCGCGCGGGCCGGGCGGCCTCAGGGTCGAGCGCCTGTCGGAGGTGGTGATCGACGCCGTCGATCTCGTCTTCGCCGGGCGGGCGGCAAGCCGTGCGGCCATCTGCATCGACATCGACCAGGCCGTGCCGCTGGTGCGGGTGGACCGCGTCCAGATTCAGCAGGTGATCGTCAACCTGCTGCGCAACGCGCTGGAGGCGCTGGCCGACGTGCCGGACGGCGCGCCGCAGATCCGCATCCAGTCCCGCCCGACGGGGCGCGGCATGGTGGAGATCGAGGTGTGGGACAATGGCCCCGGTTTCCCGGCCGAGGTATTGTCGCGGCGCTACCAGCCCTTCTTCTCCACCAAGAAGGACGGCATGGGCATCGGCCTGTCGATCTGTCGCCGCATCATCGAAGGCCATGGCGGTGCGCTGACCATCGAGAGCCTGCCCGGCGCCGGCGCTGCCATGCGCTTCACCGTGCCGGGCGCCGACGCGGCGGAGCAGGAGGCGGCATGAGCGTGCGCCATCTCTATATCGTCGACGACGACGATGTCGTGCGGGCGTCGCTTCGTGGGCTGATGTCCACCCAGCCCGGACTGGAGATCCGGGAGTTCTCCTCGGGCGATCGCTTTCTGGAGGCGATGCACGATCTGGAGCCGGGGTGTCTGCTGCTCGATCTGCTGATGCCGGGCCGGCAAGGCATGGAGGTGCTCCAGACCGTTTCCCACGAATCCGCGCGTTTCGCGGTGATCATGCTCACAGGCCAGGGCGATATCCCCGCGGTGGTGCAGGCGATGCAGTTCGGTGCGGTGAACTTCCTCGAAAAACCGTGCGACCACCGGATGCTGATCACCGCGGTCAACAGCGCCTTCTTCCAGCTCCAGCATGAGCGCCAGCAGCGGATGAGCCGCGAGACGGCTCGCGCCAAGCTGGATTTGCTGTCCGGGCGCGAACTCGATGTGCTCCACGGCCTGATCGAGGGGCTGCCCAACAAGCTGATCGCCCATCAGCTCGAGATCAGCCCCCGCACGGTGGAGATCTATCGTGCCAATCTGATGGAGAAGCTGGGCGTGCGGAGCCTTTCCGAAGTGCTCAGGATCACCTTTGCCGCCGGCATGGACCTGAAATAACCCCTGCCGGGGCCCGTCGCGGGGCAAATGCCGCCGCGATGCCCTGAAATAGTCCTTCGCGGCGGCCTCTTCGTGCGGCTGCGCGCCGTCGGCATCCTCTCCTCGTCCTATAATTCATGAAGGCTACGAGCTTCCCGCGCGGAGCTGTCGCGACCTCGCCAAGCAGGATCGTGTCCGGGCGCACCGTACGGCCCCTTCATCAGAAGCAAAGGATCAAAGATGCTGGATGCCCTCAACAACTGGCGATTAACACGAAAGATGTTCTTCGCCTTCGCGCTGATCGCGATGGTCATGGCCGGGCTCGGGCTGACGGCCGTCGTTTCCAATCGGGTGATCGACGCGGCGAGCCGCGACAATGCCGAGCGCGACGTGCCCACCACCGCCTCGCTCGCGCGGATCGTCGGCTATGTCCGTGAATATCGCATCCTGATGTTCGCCCATCTGAATGCGCGCAATCCCGCCGAAACCGCCGAGATGGAAGAGCGGGTCGCCGGCAATCACGCCAACATGGTGAAGGAGCTGCAAACGCTCTCCGGCATCGCGAACCCGGACCTTTCGGGCGATATCGCGAAGCTCAAGTCGGACATCGAGAAGCTGGAGGAGGTGAACGCCCGCACCCTCGCGCTCAGCCGGATGGGCAATCCCGCGGCTACGCTCGATCTGCTCAAGAGCGACGGCAAGCGCGCGTCCCATACCGTGCTCGACGACGGCAGCGACTTGCTCCAGAAGGCTATCGACGGCTCCAACGCCGCCCACGCCAAGGCCAGCAGCTTCGCCAGCCTGATGCATTATGTCATGCTGGCGCTGATCCTCGCCTCGATCGGTTTCCTCGCCTTCATCTGGAAGCTGCTCAACGACACCTTCGTGGAGCCGCTCGGCGAACTCACCAACGCGACGGTGGAGCTGGCGGAGGGTGCCCTCGTCGACGTGCCTCATTCCGACCGCGCCGACGAACTGGGCGAGATCGCCAAGGCGGTCGATCAGTTCCGCCTGATGGCCGTCGCCAAGCAGGAGGCGGAAGAGGCGGTCTCGAAGGAGAAGGCACTCGTCACCTCCAAGCTCGGCAGCGGCCTCGCCTCGCTTTCCAGCGGCGACCTCACCGTCGAGCTGTCGAGCGATTTCCCGGCGTCGGTCGGCTCGCTGCGGACGGACTTCAACGAAGCCATCGTGAAGCTGCGCGAGATGATCGGCTCGGTCTCCGATACGGCGGCGGGCATCCGCACCGGCTCGGACGAGATCGCCCAGGCGGCCGAAGACCTCGCCCGCCGCACCGAGAGCAACGCCGCCAGCCTGGAGGAAACCTCCGCCGCGCTTGCACAGATCGACGATCGCCTGAAGGCGACGGCCAAGGCGGCCGCGCGCACCGTCGAGCGCGCCGATCAGGCGATCGCCACCGTCGGCGGCGGCCGTTCGATCGCCGATGAAGCGGTGCAGGCGATGGAGCGCGTCCGCGCCAGCGCGACCGGCATCGACTCCGTCATCGAAGGCCTCGACAAGATTGCCTTCCAGACCCGCGTGCTCGCGATGAACGCCGCGGTCGAGGCCGGCCGTGCCGGTGATGCGGGCCGCGGCTTCGCGGTGGTGGCCGATCTGGTCAGCTCGCTTGCGATGCGCGCCGAGGAAGAGGCCAAGCGCGCGCGCGACCAGCTCACCGTGACGCAGACCGACATCGTCACGGCGGTGAGCGCCGTGGAACGTGTCGACGGGGCGCTGGCGGATATCTCGGGCGACGTGTCCGAAGTCCATTCGCTGCTCGGCACGATGGCCACCGACAATCAGGCGCAGTCCGCCGCGATCACGCAGATCAGCGCCGCGGTCGGCTCGATGGACCAGGCGACCCAGCAGAATGCCGCGATGGTGGAGGAGACCTCCGCCGCCGCGCGCAACCTCTCGCGCGAGGTGAACTCGCTGGCCGAGCAGGCGGCGCTGTTCAAGGTCCGCAACTCGTCCGCTCCGGTGGCGCGGAAGGCGGAGAAGCCGGCGGCCAAGCCGCGCCCCGAAACCGCTCCGCGAGCCTATGTCTCGCCGGTGAAGGCGCTGCCGGCGGTGGCCCAGGCGGGCGGGCGTTCGGTCGGCCCGGATGCCGGCAACGACGACTGGTCGGATTTCTGACCATCGTCCCGATCCCCGGCGGCCACCGCCGCCGGGGATATTCTCAATGTTCGGAAGCGTTCGGCAGGGGGGACGCGAACAGATCGTCGATGCTGCTCTGCCCGATGCGCACATCGATCAAGTCACAGCCCGGCGCATGGCGCGGCAGGATGAGCGTCGCCAGGCAATCGGCGATGGACGGATCGGAAGCGAGGCCGATCGTCGTCTCGATATCGGGCGTCGAAAGCCCGGATTCCCGCAAGCGCTGCGCGGCGGCATGCCACAGTTGCAGCGTGGAGCGGACGTCGAACTGGAGCGCGATCTGGTAGATCGGGATGGCGGCGCCGGCGCGATGCCGTGGCGGGGGCGCCACGCGCTCGACCATGCGCTGCCGGAGGCTCGTCTGCATGGGCTGCTCCGAGAAATGCAGGAACGGTTTATAGGAATGTGAAATGGGGAGCGCTCCTGCGGCGTCAGTGGCGGAGCTGCGAGCCGGCCTGCATCACGGCACCGGTCGCTTCGGCCGCCTCGATCACGGCACGGTCGAAATCCTCTTCCGCGATGAGCGGCCATTCGGCGCACGGCCGGACCGTGTCGGGAAGCACCACGGTGAGCGGCGCCGGGCTGGCGGGGGCGCCGCCGCTTTCCAGCTTGATCGAGCGGGCGCGGCTGCGCAGCACGCCCACCTTCCGGTAATCCGCCATAACCCTGTATTTCTCGTGCGAACCGGCGATCTCGCCGATCGTCTTGATCGCCCGCTTGGCGATCTGCCGCGCGCGCTCCTTGGAGATGCCGTTGGCTTCGAAGGATTCGCTGCCATCGATATCCAGCAGGCGCCCGTGGATGATCTCGCGGTCGCGCTGAAGGCGCTGCTCGAGCGATTCCAGCTCCTCGGGCTCGATGCCGTGAGTCGAGGAGCGCAGATAGCTGGCGGGCGTGCCGTCGGCCTGCGCCGGGCGGCGCTTCGGGCGGGGGCGGCGCTTGAGCTGCTCGATCGCGGCAGCGCGCAGATGCTCGATATAGCTGTCGATCAGCGCGTGGAGCGCGGAGGTGGCGAGATAGTCCGACGCGCCGGTCTCGGCGAGGATATGGGCATTCTCGTCCTGGATCAGGCCTTCCAGCGTGGTCTGGTCGCCCTCCGGCCCGTTGGCGACCGAGTTGATCGACACGGTGGTGGCGTCCACCTTCTGCGCGGAGGGGCGCTGGTCGGTCATCAGGCGGAAGCGGAGGCTCTGAAGCTCGCCGCGGATCTGCCAGTTCACGAAGGTGGTGAACTGCGCCTTGGCCGGATCATAGGCCTGGATCGCGCGATGGACGGCGATGGCGCAGACCTGTTCGGCATCCTCCCAATGGCCTGCCAGCCCATATTGGCGGATGAAGTGGCGGACGCGCGGGGCGATCAGCTTCATGATCCGGGCGAAGGCCTTGTCGACCTCATGGCGCTGGCGGGGCGTGCCCCGTCCTTCCTCGTCCTTCGGCATGTTGGCGATGACGACGGCGACCGCCGATTCCAGAGCGATGGTGGTCTTCGACATGACGTGCCCTCCGTTCGGGGGCGGATGATCGCCGCCCTCCCCACGTCACTCGGGCTACTTTCTAGGAGTTAATGAGAAGTTAATTCCATAATGGATTTATGAAACAAATCCCATAATTATGCGTTGCGCGGCACCTTCTCCGTCCCGAGGGCGGCGAAACGCTGCGGCCGGACCGCGTGCGCGACATAGCCGAGCAGCCATGCGCGATGCGCACGGGTGGCGTCTCCCGCCTCGGCGATTCGCTCTTCGGCGGCGTGGCTCCCGATCTGCGCCTTCAGCAGCTTGCGCGCGCGGTCGGGGCTCAGCTCCCCTTTCAGGAAACGGATGGCGTCGCCCAGGCCGAGATGGTGGCCGACATAGGCGCTCTGCGCGAGGTTCTCGACGCTGCTGCCCACCGCCACGCCGGCGGCACGGAGCTGATCGAGGTTGGAGCGCGCATAATCCGCGATGGCCTGGATCGCGGTGTCGCCGTCATAGCGGAGCTGGAGCAGCGCCGAGCGCGCATCGGACGCCACGCGGCCATGGCCGTTGAGCCAGCCCTGTGCGCCCGCAATCTGGTGGAGCCAGGTGCCGGGGCGCTCGGCCTCCGAGATCCACGTGCCGCTCAGGAACTGGCCGAGCCCGGCCGCGCTCGATCGCGGATTGCGGGAGAAGGTGAGCCAGCGTCCGTCCGGCCCGGTCGCAGCCTCGGCCTGGACGATCGTGGCGAGGAGGGCGGGGGGCAGGCCTGTCCGCTCTGCAGCAGCGCTCAGTGTCGCCGCATAGGGTGCATTGGCGCCGAGCCCTCCGGCCGCCGCATCGCCGCCCTGCGAGCCCGATCCATTATGGGAGGAATGTCCGTCCGGGTCGGGCAGCGGCACGCCGGGCGGCGGCGCGGCGATGGGCGGCGTGGCCACCGGCATCCCGTCGCCGCCGAGCAGCGCGACCAGCGCGTCCAATCCCATGTCCGGGCTCTCCGAACGGCCCGGCCCGGCCGGGGAGGACGCGGCATCGCCCCCCAGCGCGGCCTTCCACAGCCGGCTCGATAGCTCGGAGCGGGCCTGCGCGTAGATCAGCGCGGCCTTTTCCTGCGGGTTCACCTGCTCCGCCGTGCTGGCGGAGCCGCTGCGGATATGCCCGATCATCGCCGGTCCGTGAGGCGCAGGAAACGCGTCGCGGCCTGATCGTCGAGCCGTGCCTGCTCGGCCGTGGCCTCGGCCTGTCTCTGCTCTTCGCGATAGTTGCGGGCGGCATCCTCGATCGCCTTCGACATGCCATAGGCGGCCGTGGCGCGCGTCCGAAGCTGGGTGAGTTGAACGTCGATGACCGCGCGATCCTCGGCCAGCCGCTGCCGCTCGGCATGCATGCGGGCCATATAGGCATGGGAGGGGAAGAGCAGATCCTCGCCCGCGACATGGCGC
Source organism: Sphingomonas sp. PR090111-T3T-6A (assembly GCF_000383095.1). Taxonomy (GTDB): domain Bacteria; phylum Pseudomonadota; class Alphaproteobacteria; order Sphingomonadales; family Sphingomonadaceae; genus Solisphingomonas. The sequence continues at coordinate 161,049 of NZ_AORL01000009.1, read as the reverse complement.
TCGCGGCGCATCACGGCGTCGGCGTCCACCTGCGCATTCTCGATGGTGACCAACCGCTCGACCTGCACGTTGATCGCGACGCGCATCTCGTCGATCTCCCGCCGCTGAAGGCGGATCGCGCCATCAAAGGGTGTCTTCATCGCCAGTCTCCAGAAGCGCGGCGAGGGATGCGAAGGCGTCGGCGGCATGCCCCCGCTCGGCCTTGCCCTGCCGCAACAGCGCCTCGATGCGCGGCGCGGTGCGGATCGCCTCGTCCACCTCGGCATTGGCGCCGGGACGATAGGCGCCGAGACGGACCATCTCCTCCATGTCGCCATAGGTGGAGAGGATGCGCCGCGCCTCGTTGCGCAAGGCATTCTGCTCATCGTCATGGGCGTAGGGGAGGGTACGCGAGATCGACTTGAGCACGTCGATCGCAGGATAGCGGCCGCGCTCGGCGATCTTGCGGGTGATGACGACATGGCCGTCGAGAATGCCGCGCACGGCATCCGCGATCGGTTCGTTATGGTCGTCTCCATCCACCAATACGGTGAAGAGGCCAGTGATCGAGCCCTGCCCCGGCAGGCCTGGACCCGCGCGTTCGAGCAGGCGGGGCAGCTCTGCGAAGACGGTCGGCGGATAGCCTTTGGTGGCCGGCGGTTCGCCGCTCGCCAGCCCGATCTCGCGCTGGGCCATGGCGAAGCGTGTCACCGAATCCATCAGGCAGAGGACATGCAGCCCCTGATCGCGGAAATGCTCGGCGACGGCGAGGGTCGTCCACGCGGCCTGCCGCCGCATCAGCGCAGGCTCGTCCGAAGTGGCGACGACGACCGTGCTGCGCGCGAGGCCCTCGGGGCCGAGATCGTCCTCGACGAACTCCTGCACCTCGCGCCCGCGCTCGCCGACCAGCCCGATCACCGCGACGTCGCACTGCGTCCAGCGCGTCAGCATCGAGAGCAGGGTAGACTTGCCGACGCCCGAGCCCGCGAACAGGCCGAGCCGCTGCCCCCGGCAGAGCGGCGCGAAGATGTCGAGCGCGCGCACCCCCGTCTCGACCTTGGCGCCGACGCGGGCGCGGACCGAGGCGGGTGGCGGAGAGGCCTTGATCGGGCGCGGATCGGCGCCCAGCCCGAGCGGCCCCTTCCCGTCGATCGGCCGGCCGAGCCCGTCGATCGTCCGCCCCAGCCACGCCTCCGACGGACGCAAGGTGAACTGGCCGGCGACCAGATCGGCGCGTGCCCCGGAGGCGATGCCCTGCGGATCGCTGAACGGCAGGCACTGCGCGATGCCGCGATCGAGGCCGGTCACTTCCGCCTCCACCATGCCGTCGGGCGCCGCGATGCGGATGCGCGAGCCGATCCGCGCGGCGCCGGCGAGCCCCTCCGCCTCGATCAGCGCGCCGCGCACCGCCACGACCCGGCCGTAGCGCTGGTCCGGCGTCAGCGCGCGCAGGCCGGCTGCGGCGGAGGCGAGCGTGGTCATGGGTGGCTTGTCGCGGCCGTTGCGGCGGGCGTGCGCGCCATCGCCTCGGCCTCATAGGCGATCAGCCAGCGGCAATCGGCCAGCGCGCGATAGAATTGCGAGGTCGCGACCTTCTCGGCGAAGGTGGCGCAGATCGCGCGCGCCTCGATCGACTGGAAGGCGGCGAGCAGGTCGCGGACCAGCATCAGGATCGTCTCGCGGTGGCGATCGAGATCGTCGGGGTCGATATAGGCCATCATGCACGCAAAATAGAGCCGCTTGGCCGGCGTATCGGCCTCCTCGGGCGTCATCACGTCGCGACCGCGCAGGATGGCGGCGTTGTTCTCTAGGCAGAGCTGCGTCCTGCCGACGGCACGCAGCACCGCCCCGTTCAGGATCATCTTCTCCTTGTCGCGCAAGGTGATGTGCAGCGGCATTCCGGTCCCCGTCAGTGTGTTTCCGATATTATAGGAGCATGGCGGGGCAGCCGGGTTCAGCTAGGAAAAATTTTCCCCGTATTTGGCGGGCTTCGGGCCCTTCCTACAATGATGCTGGCAAAGGACGGGATGCCCGAAGGCGGCCCGCCGACCACTGCGCACGGAGAAAGTTGTGAGCCTCTATTCCGCTCTGTATGCCGGCGTCTCGGGTCTGAACGCTCAGTCCGCCGCGATGGCGACGGTCGCCGACAACATCACCAACGTCAACACGGTCGGCTACAAGGCGGTCGCGGCCGACTTCAGCACGCTGGTCGGCGGCGGCGGCCATGGCGGCGCCTATGCCGCGGGCGGCGTCAACATGGTCACCCGGCAATATATCTCGAAGGCGGGCACGCCCTTGCAGACCGGCAGCAGCTACGATCTCGCCATCAACGGCAACGGCTTCTTCGTCGTGCGCGACGGCACGGGCGCGGACAGCAAGGTCGCCTATACGCGTGCGGGTTCCTTCTCGCCGGACGACTCCGGCTTCCTGAAGAACTCCTCCGGCTATTATCTCCAGGGCTGGCCGCTCGATTCCAACGGCAATTTCACCAACAACGGCAATCTGAGCGATCTTCAGACGATCAACTACAAGGCGCTGTCCGGCACGGCGGAGCCCACCACCTTCGCCAATGTGCAGATCAACCTGCAATCGAGCACGCAGGAGATCACGGGCTATACGGCGGGCGATATCGCCAAGGGCAATGTGACGGCGCAATTCTCGCGCCCGATCACCGTCTATGACGAGCAGGGCGGCGAGCATCAGCTCAACCTCGGATTCGTGAAGACCGGCCCGAACACCTGGCAGGCAGAAGTCTATGCCGTCCCGGCGAGCGACGTATCGGCGGCCGACGGCATCCTCGCCACGGGGCAGGTGGAGTTCAACCCGGACGGCAGCCTCGACGCGGCGGGTTCGGACCCGGCGCTGTTCGCGGGCCTCAACCCCGGCTGGACCAACGGCGCGGGCGCGCAGCCGATCAAGCTCGGCCTCGGCACCGACGGCAAGCTCGACGGCCTGACCCAGACGAGCGATGCGTCCGGGTTGATCGGCTCCTCGGTAGACGGCGGGCTGTTCGGCGCCGTCACCGGCATCACCGTCTCGGATAGCGGCGTCGTCAGCGCGGTGTTCGACAAGGGCGAGATCCGCCCGATCTACCAGCTTCCGATCGCCACCTTCGCCAACCCCGACGGTCTCACCGCGATCCAGGGCAATGCCTACACCGTGTCTGACGATTCCGGTAACGCGCTCATCAATCCCGCCGGCACGCAGGGCTCCGGCAAGATCACCGAGAACATGCTCGAAGGCTCGACCGCCGATCTGGGCACCGAGTTCACCAACATGATCCGCTTCCAGCGCGCCTACAGCGCCTCGTCGAAGATCATCACGACGGTGGACCAGATGCTTCAGGAGCTGAGCGACCTCAAGCGCTGACGCTTCCTCCCGGCCACCGCCCCATCCCCATCTTCCGATAGTCCGAAGGAAGCCATCCCGTGTCTCTCAACGACATTCTCGGAACCGCCATGTCTGGCCTCGCCGCCTCGCAGGCGGGGATGGGGGCGGTGTCCAACAACATCTCGAACGTCAACACGCCGGGCTATGCGCGGCAGAGGGTGGCCGTCACCAGCAATGTCGCGGCCGGCCGCACCAACGGCGTGCTGGTGTCCGAGCCGGAGCGGGTGGCGGACCGCTATCTGGAGAATGCCGTCTACCGGCGCGGCGGGGATGCCGGGCAGGCGGATGTCCTCTCCAGCTATCTGGATCAGCTCCAGTCCTATCTCGGCAAGCCGGGCAGCGGCACGGGCCTGCCCGAGCAGCTCAACGATGTGCTGGCCAACGCCACCAAGATGACCGGCTCGCAGGACCCCGGGCAGACCCGCAACCAGTTCGTCAGCAGCGTGCAGAACCTGCTCGATTCGATGGGCGGGCTGGATCAGGACATCGACGGGCTGCGCGCCAATGTCGCAAGCGACGTCAGCACCACGGTCAGCCGCATCAACGTCCTGCTCAGCAAGATCGACGACCTGAACGACACGGTGTCGACGCTCAAGGGGCAGGGCCACAGCACCGCCGGCCCCGAGGACGAGCGGGTGTCCGCGCTTCAGGAACTGAGCGGGCTGATGAACGTCACCGTCCGCGACCAGCCGGACGGCCGCGTGACGATCGACACCGCCTCGGGGCAGGCGCTGCTCGACGGCAGGCTGCGCCTTCTGAGCTATCCGGCCGGTAACACGGCCTCGCAGTCGACCTATCCGCCGATCGATATCCGCTTCGCCGACGCCGCGGGCCAGCCGGGGCCGACGACCGGCGAGACGATCGACGGCGGCACCATCGGCGGCAAGCTGGGCGGTCTGCTGAAGCTGCGCGACAAGACGCTGCCCGCTTATGCCGAGCGCATGGGCTCCATGTACGGCGGGCTCGCCGGTGCGCTCAACTCCGCCTCCAATGCGGGCACGACGCAGCCGGCGCCGCAGTCGCTCGACGGCCGGCCGAGCGGGCTCATCGGCAGCGACCGGCTGGGCTTCACCGGCAAGGCGGTGTTCGCCGTCACCGCGCAGGACGGCACGGTGCTCGCCACCACCACCATCGATTTCGACGCGCTGGGGCCGACAGCCACCGTCGACGATGCGGTGAACGCGATCAATGCCGGGCTCGGCGGGCTGGGCACGGCGACGCTCTCGGCGGACGGCACGCTCAGCATCAAGGCGGCGAACTCGGACAACGGCGTCGCCGTGGCGCAGGACCCGACGACGCCGAGCGATCGCGCCGGCGTCGGCTTCTCGCAATATTTCGGGCTCAACGATCTGGTGCGGAGCGACGGCAACCCGCTCGTCCCCTCGGGCTTCGACGCGACCGATCCGACCGGCTTCGCCACCGGCCAGACTGCGCAGATCGTGCTGCGCGATTCCGCGGGCCGCGAACTCGGCAGCTATACGCTGAGCGGGGCTCCGGGGCAGACCTTCGGCGATGTCATCAACGGGCTCAACGGCAGCTCGCTCTCGGCGTTCGGCAGCTTCGCGCTGGATGACCGGGGCCAGATCCGCTTCACGCCCAATGCGCAGGCGGCGGGCGCCACCGTCACCATTCCATCCGACTCCACCAACCGCAACGGCACCGGCGTGTCCTTCTCGGCGCTGTCGGGGCTGAGCGGCGATTATGCCGGCCTGTCCTCCGCCAAGGTGCGGCCCGATATCGCGTCGGACGTCTCGCGGCTGCCGCTCGCGGTCTACAAGGCCGGCGCCGCGGTGGGCGAGAACGGTATCGGCAAGGGCGACACCACCGGCGCCAACAACTTCATCGACGTGCTGAACGGCCAGGCCGATTTCGGCAAGGGCGTGAAGAGCAGCATCGGGCAGTATGCCAACCAGCTCTTCGGCGACATCGGCAACGACGCCGCGCAGGCCCAGACCAACGCCACCGACACCGCCGCGCGCCGCGACGACGCCGTCAACCGGCGGGACAGCTTCGCGGGCGTCAACATCGACGAGGAACTGGCCCAGATGGTCGTGCTGCAAAACAGCTATTCGGCGGCCGCCCGCGTGCTGACCACCGCCAGCAGCATGTACGACACGCTTCTCAACATGGTGAGCTGAGGGAGTTTGGTATGAGAGTCGCTACCATGGCGCAGCAGAACGTCATCTCCGCTGCATTGAGCCGCTCGCGAGAGCAGGTCGCCAACCTGAACATCCAGCTTGAGACGACGAAGAAGGTGCAGGACTATGCCTCGCTCGGCAGCAATGTCGGCCGGGTGCTCTCGGCATCGTCGATGCTGGCGCAGCAGCAGGCGCAGGGCGTGGTCGCCAAGCGCGTCGACACCACGCTGGGCTTCTACAAGGTGAGCCTCGGCACGATCGACGACAGCGTGAGCGACCTCAAGACCAAGCTGCTCAAGGCGATCGGCACCGGGGATTCGCCGGATCTGGGCTCCGCGATCGAGGAGGCGTTCAACGATCTGCGCGATTCCCTCAACGCCAACGAGGCCGGCGTGCCGATCTTCGCCGGGTCGCAGACCGACAGCCAGCCCTTCAAGCCGAACCAGCTTTCGGACATGATCGGCCTGACGCCGCCGGAGGCCGCCTTCGGCAATGACGATGTGCGCACCACGGCGCGGCTCAGCGACAATGTCGACACGCAATATGGCATCGGCGCCAGCGACATCGGCACCGGGCTGGTGCAGGCGTTCAGCACGCTGGCCGGGCTCGCGCCGTTCGGCGACAAGCTGACCGACGCGCAGATGGACGGCCTCAAGACCGCCATGGGCCAGATCGATCAGGGCCTGACCGACCTGCGCTCGGTCGATGCGCGCAACGGTGACATGATGAACAAGGTGGAGGCGTTCGGCAATCGGGCGCAGGATCGCGCCACCCTGCTCACGCAGGTGGTCGGCGACGCGGAAGACGCGGACATGGATCAGGTGGCCTATGATCTCTCGAACCGCACCACCCAGCTTCAGGCCTCCTATGCCGCGTTGCAGAAGCTGAACGGCATGTCGCTGCTGAACTTCTTCGACTGAAGCATCACCATCATGGGCTCCGGGAGGGGGCGTCCGGCGGCTGGCCGGGCGCCCCCTTTCTCATGCGCCGGCGTCGATCAGCTCGGCCAGATCGCCGACCGGGCTCGCCGAGGGCAGCGCGGCCATCGCCTTGGCGAACAGCGCCGGATCGGTGGCGCCCGGCGCGCTGGTGAGTGCTGCGAACACCGGGCCGTTGGGCAGGCGGGCGAAGGCCGGGGCGTAGCGGGCGTGGAGCGCCGCCAGCTCGTCCTCCTGCCGCAGCATGGCGAGCGCGATCGCGCGGCGCAGCACGATCGCCTGGCCGACATCGCTGAGAGCACCGACGGTCGGGAGCTGGGCCTTGGTCTCCGTGGCGACGGTCGCCCAGTCATGCCGTTTCCACGCCATCTCGCCCCGGATCGCGCCGCCGCCGGGCACGTCCTGAAGCACGGCGTCTGCCTCGCGCACGCGTCCAAGCTGGTTGAGCGCGACCGCCTCGACGCGCTTGCGCTCGAACAGCATCGCGTCCGGATAGGCGGCATTGGCCGTCTTGCGCATCGCCACCACCGCGCGATCGGGGCGGCCCGCGAGCACATAGAGCGAGGCCACCTTCACCGAGAGCGGACCCTGCGAAAGGTCCGTCGCGCGCACCAGAAGCTGATGCTCATACAGTTCGGCGGCGCGCTGGTAGAGTTCGGCGGCCTGCAACCGGCCGGCGAGCTTGGTCACCAGGAGGTCGCCCTCGGCCCCGCCGGGCAGCAGGTCGCGATAATCCCAGAACAGCCCCGCCGCCCGATCGAGCGGCAGGCCGCCCGCAGGGTCCAGCGCGGCGGCGAGCTTCGCCTGAAGCGTGGCCACGAAGTCCGGCCCCTGCCGTGCGGGATCGTAGAAGCGGTAGAGCGTCGCGCCGGTGCGCAGCGTCGCGTCGAGATCGCCGGTGCGGATGGCGGTCTGGTAGCCGAGGCGCAGCGCGCGCTCCTCGATCGTGTCGCCACGCCAGCGATAGCGGAAGGCGTCGAGCTGGCGGATCGTCTCGGCGGGTTTGATCCAGCCGTTCGCCGAGGCCAGCTCGATTCCGCTCAGCCGGGCGTTGGCGCGCTCCGCCGCCGTGCCGCTCTTCTCGACGCGGGCAAGCCGGAGGCGGGCTTCGCCGGCATTGCCCATCAGGCCGTCGGCGCGTCCGCGATAGAGATTGGCCGCCGGATCACGGTCCGGCAGCGTGGAGAGCCAGGACAAAGCGAGCCGGGGCTGGCCTCCGTCGACCGCCGCTCGCGCTGCCGCGACGAGAAAGGGCGCACGGGCTTCCGGCGAACGCCGCTCGATCACGGAACGCGCGCAGGCGACCAGCGAGAGGGCTTCGGCCGGCAGGCCCGCCTCGGCGAGCGCGCGCAGCCGCCACGCGCAGGCTTCGGCATTGCCGCCCAGCATGCCCGTGGAGAGATCGCGCGACGCGTCGTCCCAGCGTGCCATCAGCACCTCGGCCGCGCCATGGGCCAGCCGCCAATTGTCGACCATCGTGAGATCGGGGTCGTCGTCGGCCATCAGGTCGAGCAGGCCGATCGCCTCGGCACCGCGCCCGCGCCCGATCAGGCTGCGCGCGAAGGCCCAGCGCACGCGCTGGCGCTGGATGCCGGAAGACGCGGCCAGCGCGCGCCAGGCGTCGGCCTCGGGCAGCGTTGCCCAGCTATTGCCGTTGGCAATCGGCGTGCCCTGCGCCAGCTCCGCCGCGAAGCCCGGCAGGCGCGCGGGCGGCGGTGCCGGGGCGGGCACGGGCGTGGGCGACGTGGCGGGTGGAAGGGAAGGCGCCGCGATCGCGGCCGCCGACGCCAGCAACAGGGGCCATTTCATCGGACAAGCATCTCGGGCAGGTGATAGGCCTCGGCGAGCGCCCCCCCGGCCGCGCAGGCGACAAGGAACAGCGCTCCCCGGATCGCCAGCGTGCGCAGCGATGGCCCGGCCGGGGATACGACCTCGGCGGGCGGCGGCGCGGCGGGCGCCGGGGGCGGATCGGTCCGGCGGCGCTGCGGCGTTCCGGCCGGGCTGCCGGACGAAAACACGCGCACCCGGCCGGGGCGCTGATCGTGGCTCATGGGGGGCTCCCTGCTTTTCCCTCTATTATAGAAGAGGAACGAGCCGCCGGTTCGTTCCCGCGCCCGTTGGATCGGCGCGTTCAGGGTCATCCGGAGTCCGATATGCGCAAGGCCGTCAACACCGCGATCACCGCCTTGTCGGTGCTGGCCGCGAGCGATGCGTCCGCCGCGTCGCGCCCGGCGACGGCGCTGGCCCCGCAATTCGTCGCGCTGAGCGAGATCACCACGCCCATCTTCGGCGAGAGCCGGATCGAGGGGGCGCTGAGCGTCACGCTGGTGCTGGAGGCGGACAGCGTGGGCGCCGCCGATACGCTGCGCACCCGGATGCCGGAACTGCGCGCCACGGCGCTGACGGCGGCGCTGGAATTTTCGCGCCTCTACGCATCGGGCTACACGCCGGTGGACGCCGGGCGGCTGAGCGCGGACCTCAACGCGGCGATGAAGCGCGCCCATCCCGGCATCGCGCGCGTGCTGATCGTCAGGCTGGACGCCATTCCCGCCTGATGCAGTGCGGCGGAGCGGCCCGAGGGAGCCGCTCCGCCTTCTCTTCTCACTGGGCCGTGGCGACCTGAGGCGCAGGGGCCGCGGCCGGCGCGGGTGCCGCCTGCTCCGCCACCGCGCGCACCGGGCGATGCCGGGGGCGCTGGCTCTGGTCGGCGGCCTGCGCTTTTGCAGCGGACGGCGAGGCGCTCTTTGCCGGCGTCTCGGCCCGCGCGGCCACGCGGGCCGGCGGAGCCTTCACGACATGCCGCCCGGCCATCGCCATGCTGAGTTCGGCCGCGCCGTCCGGGCTCATGCTGGCGAGCAGCAGCGCGGTCGAGCGATCGCGCATGCGGCGGGCGACCTCGATCTGCACGTCGAGTTCGAGCTTCTCGAAGATCGGCGCGGCCTTGGCAGGCTTCATCGCCTGATAGATGCGCGCCAGCTCGTCATAGGGCGCGGCCGAGGTGCCGTTCATCGGCGCGGGCGTCGTGCCGGGGGCGGGCGCCGCCTGCTGGCCGGACTGCATCGCGCTTTGCAGGCGCTGCTCGGCGGCGCGCTGGGCCTGCTCGCGCAGTTCGAGCGCGCGCTTCTGCCCGGCGAGCGCCTGGTCCCGTTCTCGCAGGCTTTGCTGGATCGATGTGCCCAGCCGCGTCGGCACCTCGGCCTCGACCGGGGCGGCGGCGGGCGTCGCGGAGGCCATGGCGTTGGCGATGGCCGAGATGCCGGCCGCCCCCATCATCATGGTGATGAGCGGCGGCTTCCAGCCGATCCGCTGGAGCGAGGCGGGGAGGAGAGAGCGGACCTTCATCACTGGAGGCTCGCATGAGCCGGGACAGCCTCGACGGCCGGGGCATCGGCGCGCGACGCGGCGCGACGGCGAAGGCGCTTGGGGGCGGGCTTGGGCGCGGCGGGTTCGGCTTCGGGCGGCTTCTGGCGGTCGCCGGGGCTGGCGGCCTCCATGATGCGGTCCGCCACTGCATTGCCGATGCCGATCATCACCGACAGCTCGTCGCGCAGCGTCTCGCCGGTGGCGATGATGCGGGCGTTGGCGGCGCCGTCGGTGACGAGCACGTCCTTCAGTTCGCCCAGCACCGCGCGGGCCTGCGCGGTGGCGCGGTCGAGCGACTTGATCGTGTCGCCGAGATCGCCCGTCTGGATCAGCCGGATGTTGCGGATCATCCGCAGGCCCTGGAAGATCACGCCCAGGCACAGGGCGGCCACGACGATATTGGTAAGGCTCGCGAACGTCATTTCCCATTCTCCCGGGCGATGTCGGTGACCATGCGGACGGCCATGTTGCTGCGGCGCTGGCCGATATGCGCGTGGCCCAGCGGCACGCCGCCGCAATGGACCTCCAGCGTGTCGTCGGGGCCGCGATCGAGGCGGATCGTCTGGCCGACGGCGAGGTTGGAGACGTCGTGCAGCCGCATCTGCCGCTGGCCGAGCACGACATCCATGGTGATCTCGGTCTGCCATAGCTCGCTCGCCATATGGGCTTCCCACATGCGATCGCGGCCGAGCTTCTCGCCCATGAAGCGCTGGAGCAGGCGCCCGCGCACCGGCTCGATCGTGGCATAGGGCAACAGCACGGTGAACCGCCCCCCGCGCCCTTCCATGTCGACCGAGAAGGTGGCGACGGCGGCGATATTGGAGGGGCCGGCGATGGCGGCGAAGCGGGGGCTCGTCTCGATCCGCTTCAGCTCCATCTTCACGGGCTCGATCGCCTCGAAGGCGTTGGCGAGATCGTCGAGCGCGAGCTGCACCATGCGCGATACGAGCTTGGTCTCGATCGTGGTGAAGGCGCGGCCCTCGATGCGCAGCGGGGAATTGCCCTTGCGCCCGCCGAGCAGCGCGTCGACCACCGCGTAGATCAGGTTGGAATCGACGATGGCGATCCCGTAATTCTCCCATTCCTGCACGTTGAACACGCCGATCATGGCGGGTAGCGGCACGCGGTTCATGAACTCGCCGAAGCGCACCGATGTCACCTCGTCGAGCGTCACGTCGATCGCGTCGGAGGTGAGGTTGCGCATCGAGGTGGCGAAGCTGCGCACCATGCGCTCGCACACCACCTCCAGCATCGGCAGCCGCTCATGGCTGATGACGTTGGACTCGATGACCGCGCGCAGGCCGCTCTTGGGCTTGGCGGGCGATGCCGAGCCGAAGCCCAGCAGCGCGTCGATGTCGGCCTGGTCGAACGGCGTGTCGCCGTCGAGCGAGACGGGCTGGGGGGTAAAGAGCGCGATCTCCTCGAAATCGTCGCCGCCTTCGCCGGGCTCGGGGCCGTTCGTCATTGCTGCACCAGATCCTGGATCAGCACGTCGCGCACCATGCCGCCGCCCATCGTGTCGTTGGCGCGGGCCAGCATCTCCTCCTTCATGCGGAAGACGGCGGCCGAGCCGTTCAGATCCTCCGGACGCAGCTCGCGCAGGAAGGGCTGGAGCGTGTCGAGATAGAGCGGCATCTTCGCGGTGATCGCGGCGTTGCGGCCGGCATCCGCCGCGACCAGCATGACGTGCAGCTTGAGCAGATGGGCGCGCCCGTCGCTGCTGCGCAGGTTCACGACCATCGAGGGCACGTCGACATAGGCCTTGGCGGGCGCATCGCTGGCGCTTGCCCCTGCCGGCTCGGCAGAAGGCCCGCGCGACCACCAAGCATAGCCGCCGCCGGCCGCGCCGAGCAACGCCACCACGCCGGCGGCGATGAGGATCAGGCGCTTGCGCGAGCGGGCAGGCGGGGCGCCGCCGGCTTTGACGTCGGCTTCGATGACGGACGTGGTGGGCACCTGTTCACCCCCTTGGGATTTGCGGATCGTCGCGCCGAAATGATCGCTTCCGCGTCCATCCCGGCTCGTTCCCGTCTATTATAGGATGAGCGCGCGGCAGATTTTGCCGCCCCGGTTGCGATTTTTTCGGGAAGGTCCGCTTTTATGGACGTGTCATCCTTTGTGCTGCTCAGCCACGAACAGGCGCTGCGCCGCCGTCTGGACGTCGCGGCCAACAATATGGCGAACACCAACACGGTGGGCTTCAAGCGCGAGCAGCCGCTCTTCCACGAATATGTCGAGCAGGCGAGCGACGCCCCGATCGAGGACGCGAAGAAAACCTCCTTCGTGCTCGACTTCGGCGCCATCCACGACACCACGCAGGGCGCCTTCCAGGCGACCGGCAACCCGCTCGACGTGATGATCGACGGTCCGGGCTATCTCTCGGTGCAGACGCCCGGCGGCGTCGCCTATACGCGCGCGGGCTTCGTGAAGGTGCTCCAGTCGGGCGTACTCGCCACGTCGAGCGGCGATCCGCTGCTCGACGACAAGGGGCGGACCATCACCGTCCCCACCGACCAGCAGAACCGCCTCACCATCACCGCCGATGGCTCCGTGATGGGGCCGGACGGGGTGATCGGGCGGCTCGGCGTCACCAGTTTCTCGAACGAGGCGATCGTCACCCCGCGCGGCGACGGGATGATGGCGGGCACCGGCGGCCGCGTGCTCACGCCTGCCGAGACGCATCTCAAGAGCGGCGGCGTCGAGGCCTCGAACGTCGAGCCGATCGCCGAGACCACCAAGATGGTCGAGATCCTGCGCGCCTACCAGACCAGCCAGGCCATGTCGCAGAGCCTCGACGATCTGCGCCACAACGCCATCCAGCGGCTCGGCAAGGTCAACTGATCCCAACCCTCTTCACGACCGAAGGAAGACATCCATGCGTTCGCTCTCCATCGCCTCGACCGGCATGTTGGCCCAGCAGACCAATGTCGACGTGATCTCGAACAACATCGCCAACATGAACACCACCGCCTACAAGCGGCAGCGGGCGGAGTTCCAGGATCTGCTCTACCAGCAGGTGTCGCGCCCCGGCGCGGAATCGAGCCCCGACGGCAACCGCGTGCCGACCGGCATCCAGATCGGCGCGGGCGTCCGCACCGGCGGCGTCTATCGCATCAACGAGCAGGGTGCCGCGACCAGCACCAGCAATCCCTATGATATGGAAATCGAAGGCCCCGGCTATTTCCAGATCATCCTGCCGAGCGGCGAGACCGCCTATACCCGCGCCGGCTCCTTCCAGCCCAACGATCAGGGCGAGCTGGTGACCAGCGACGGCTATCGCGTCGAGCCGCCGATCACGCTTCCGCAGGGCGTGCTCGACACGGTGATCTCCAAGACCGGCCTCGTGCAGGTGAAGCTCGCCAACCAGACCAACCTCCAGACGGTCGGCCAGCTCCAGCTTGCCACCTTCGTCAACGAGGCGGGGCTGGAGGCCAAGGGCTCCAACCTGTTCATGGAGACCGAGGCCTCCGGCCAGCCGACCATCGCCGATCCGGGCGAGCCGGGCTTCGGCACGGTGAGCCAGGGTTTCCTGGAAGCGTCCAACGTCAATCCGGTCTCGGAGATCACCTCGCTCATCTCTGCCCAGCGCGCCTATGAGATGAACAGCCGCGTGGTGAAGACGGCGGACGAGATGCTCTCCACCACCACCCAGCTGCATTGATCCCTGACATGGCGACCCTGCTGCTCGCGGCCCTGCTGGCCGCCGCTCCCGCCCCGCCGGCCGTCGATGTGCCAGTGCTCGCCCGCACGGTGGAGCGGGGCGAGACGCTCTCCGCCGCCGACTTCGCCGTGGAGCAGCGCGCGCCGGGCTGGGCGCGGGGCGCCACGCCCGTGGTCTCCGCCGTTGGCCTTCAGGCATCGCGCCGTCTGGCTGCGGGGACGGTGGTGCGCGGCGGCGATCTGATGCGCCCGCAAGTCGTCAAGCGCGGCGAGACGGTGATGATCGCCTTCAACACCGGCGGGCTGAAGATCACGACAGAAGGGAAGGCGCTCAACGGCGGCGGTATCGGCGATCCGGTGCGCGTGCTGAGCAGCGCCACCAGCCGCACGCTGGATGCGACGATCGAAGGCAGCGGCCGGGTCCGCCTGGCGACACGATAGGAGGAAGCGGATGCGACGGATCATTCCCCTGCTGCTGATGGCGGGGCTGACGGGCTGCGGCGTGGCGGGGCGGCTGGAGAATGTCGGCCGCGCGCCGAAGATGACGCCGCCGCCGGCTGACCCTGTGGCGCCGGTGATCGAGCCGTCGCTGGGCGATCAGGCCGCCGCCCACCGCGCCGGGATGCGGGACCGGGCGCAGCCGCCGGCCGCGCCCAGCGCCTCGCTGTTCCGCACGGGCGCGGGGGCCTTCTTCCACGATCAGCGGGCGTCGCGTGCCGGCGACGTGCTGACCATCCGCATCAACATCGCCGACAAGGCGGTGCTGGACAATTCCACCACCCGATCGCGCACCGGCGCCGAGACGGCGGGGCTGAGTTCGCTGTTCGGGCTGGAATCGCAGCTCGTGAAGGTGCTCCCCGGTCACCCGGACCCCTCCAAGCTGGTCGACAGCAGTTCCAACTCCACCTCCTCCGGCGCGGGCAACACCGCGCGCAGCGAGCAGATCAACACCACCATCGCCGCGATCGTCACCGACGTGCTGCCCAACGGCAATCTCATGGTGCAGGGCCGGCAGGAGGTGCGCGTCAATTTCGAGCTGCGCGAGCTGATCGTGTCCGGCATCGTCCGCCCCGAGGACATCGCGCGCGACAACAGCATCCTCCACAGCCAGATCGCCGAGGCGCGGATCAGCTATGGCGGCCGCGGCCAGCTCACCGACGCGCAGCAGCAGCGCTGGGGCCAGCAGATCTACGACGCGCTCTTCCCCTTCTGATCGCGGGGGAGTGGCGTCCAAAAAATTTCGGTGTTTTCGTTGGGCGTGTCGGAAATCCTTCCCAGAATTAAATGTGACTTGATCCCGATCCTGTCACCGCCGGCTGAGCGCTTTCAGTCAAGGCCGAAGAATTCGGCTTTCATATCCCAGAAGGATCAAAGACATGGGCTTTTCGGTTAACACCAACATCGGCGCGATGACGGCTCTCCAGAGCCTGAACATGACGAACCAGTCGATGGCGACCACCCAGAGCCGCATCAACACCGGTCTCTCCGTGGCTTCGACCAAGGACGATTCGGCGGCCTACAACATCGCGCAGGGCCTGCGCGGCGACATCAGCGGCCTGACCGCCGTGACCTCGTCGCTCAACAATGCGAAGAGCGTGACCGACGTCGCGGTTTCGGGTGCGGAGAGCATCTCCGACATCCTGAACCAGATGAAGACGCTCGCCGCGAAGTCGGACGACGACACGCTGACCGCTGACCAGCGCAAGCAGTACAACACCGACTTCACCAACCTGCGTGACCAGATCACCACGATCGTGGACTCGTCGGACTTCAACGGCATCAACCTGCTGAAGTCGGGCGGCGGCAGCGTCTCGGCGCTCCAGTCGCTTCAGGGTGGCTCCACCTCGCCGACCAACGCGGCGGCGTGGGACCCCTCGACGCTCGACGTCGCGAACGTCGATCTGGGCCTCGGCGGCAGCACGATCACCGTGGCGGCCACCGACGACATCAGCTCGCAGGCGAACGCCCATGCGATGCTGTCGACGCTGAAGACCAGCTCGGACAACCTGGCTTCCAAGCTGTCCGATCTGGGTTCGGCTTCGCGCACGATCGACCGTCAGCTCACCTTCACGAGCAAGCTGTCTGATGCGCTCGAGAGCGGCGTGGGCAACCTCGTCGACGCCGATCTCGCCAAGGAATCGGCGAACCTTCAGGCCCTTCAGGTCAAGCAGCAGCTTGGCGTGCAGGCCCTGTCGATCGCCAACCAGGCGCCGCAGACGATCCTTTCGCTCTTCCGCTAAGGGATCGGACGACGCCCCATCATAGCTCCCCCGCTTGGGGGCGGCGTTCAGGGAGACCGGGATGGCATCCGCCATCCCGGTCTTTTGCTGTGGGCGGCAGGGATCGGGCGCGGAAGGGGCGCCTGACGGGCATGAAAAAAAAGGCCGGCGCCGGGATGGTCCCCGGCGCCGGCCCTGTGGCCTTGGGAGGGTCGTTCAGCGTCTCAGGCGGCGCGGTCCTGCCACTCCAGCACCGTGAGATAGTTGGCGAGGCGGTTCTGCTCCAGCGAGGCGATCAGGCGGTTGCGGTGATAGGGCAGCAGCAGCGCCGCCACCTGCTCGCTCCATGGCGCATCGGCCGAGAAGACCACGCCCAGCCCGAACACGGCCGGAACCTCGGCGAAGGCATAGTCCCGGCCCTCGGCCTTGGCCTCGGCGAGGAAGTCCTCGACGGCGGTCATCACGCCGTTGCGGGGGCCGCCCTCATGCGTGGCGACGGCGAACTGGCCCATGCCGCGAAAGCCGCGCCCGGCGACCGGCTGGCTGCTGCCGGGGAAGACGCCGCCCTGATAGTCGTAGGCGTGGCGGAACTCGGCGGGGATGCGCTGCGGTGCATAATAGAAATCCCGTCGGCCGCAGGGCCAGGCGACATCGTGGAGGAAGGCGAGCATCGGCTTGCCGTCGCGGCGGTTGACCGCCTCGACCTGCTTCAGCTCATGATAGACGGTGTACCAGTTGTGATCGCCGTCGATCACCCAGGCGTCGATGCCGGAAAGGCCGCCCAGAGCCTCGAGGCTCGGCTGGGCGACATGGCGGACATGCGGCCGGTCCGCCACCCAGCTCAGGAATTCAGTCTTGGGCGAGGGGTCGATGCTGGTGAGGTGGCCGCCGCGCGCGGCAGCATGATCGGCCAGCCGCGCCGACATGCCGCCATATTCCGCGCCGACCTCGGCGACGGTGCGGGCGTCCGCGAGGCGCAGCGCCTCGAGGATGATGTCGGAAAATTCGGACATGGAGTGGATCAGGAGATTGGCCATGATCAGGCGACCTTCTTGTGGACCAGCGCAGACGCGCCGCGCTGGAGGATGGGGCGGAATACGAGGCTGAGGAGCATATGCTGATCGCCGTCAGCGGGCGGCGGGGGGACGAGCATGAAAGCCTGCGGCCCGTCGAGGCGGTAGAGGCCGGGGGCGACCTCCTCCATGCCGTCGACGATCGGCGTGGCGGGGCGCATCTTCTCCTTGATCCGGGGGGAGAGGAACTCCTTGACCGGCTGGAAGGCGACCTCCTCGATCTGCACGACGTCGAAGAGCTGGCCGAAGCGCAGGCCGATCGAATAGCGCGAGGCGCCGATCGGGATCACCGCCTGATAATAGCCCTCCGCCGTCGGATGGGCGTCGATCGTGGTGGTGGTGTTGCCGCCGGCGTCGAGCAGCGCGATCGGCAGCTTGAGCGCCCCCACGTCGAAGTCGGTCTTGCGCAGATCGAGCCCGAAGCGGCGCGAGCCGAGGATGGCGAGGTTGATCGGAAGGCCATGGCGCTGCAACTCGCCGGGCAGGAACATGCGCGAGGCGTCCTTGATGTAGAACAGGCCGCGCCGCTTGAGCCCTTCGCCGGCGGCCTTGCTGTCCACCATGCGGATCTGCACGTCGGTGCCCATGTTCACGTCGTGCTGGAAATTCTCCAGCAGCGTCACCTCGTCGGCGAGCGGCAGGAACAGCAGCCGGGCCAGCACGGCGAGCGATGTCCGGCGCGAGCCGTCGGCGTCGCTGGAGGCGGGCGGGCGCACCACCGCGCTGCCCACGCCGCGCAGGAAGGCGAGGCAGGCCTCCTGCGCGATCTCGCGGCAGTTGCTCTGCGCGCCCTTGATGTCGTGCGCGCCGTGGATGGGCTCGCCGGCGGGCGTGTAGTCGATCACCGACCCTTGCGCGACCGTGCAGAGCTGCTCGACGATCGAGATGTCCTCGGCCAGCGCATAGAGCGCCTTGAAGTCGTAATGGCGGACGTCGAACAGGCCCTTCTTGTCGAGGCCCGATTGCTGGACCTCGCGCAGCAGCAGGTAGCGGCCCGCGATCTCCAGCTTCATCGCCGCGCGCAGCACGGGCTCGATGACGTTCTGGACCGAGCCGTTATAGCCGAGGTCGATCATCATCACGCTGTCGCCGTCCATCACGCCGCGGGCGCGGAGATGGGCGAACAGTCCTTCCGCCAGCCCGGCCGAGCGCTTGAGGATCCTGGCGCTGGTGGCGGGCTGGCGGATCGCCTTGGCGAAGCGGCGGACGTCGGCAGGCTCGCCGAGCGCGTCCCATTCCTTTTCCTGCAACAGCATCTGCCGGGCGGGGAGCGCGGTGCTGCGCAGGCCCGGCAGCGCGTCGGCCATATAGTCGTCGATCGCGGCCTTGTCGGTAAAGCTCGCGGCGGTGGCGGTGAAGCGGCTGATCTCCACCGGGATCACGCGGTCCGCCCAATCCGGATAGAGCGTCTCGAAGGCGCGGGCCGGCAGATAGCCGTCGCGCAGCAGGAAGAGCAGCTTGACCGGCTTGCCGCTGGCCGTCTCCATCGCCTCGGCCTCGGCGCGGAGCCATTGCGCAAAGCCCTGCATCAGCGGGCCGAGCACGTCATGGCCGAGCATGAAGGCGGGGTCGCGCTCGCGGCGAAGCGCGATCTGCGGCCGGTGCGATTGCAGCAGGGGAACCGAGACGCGGCTGGCGGGCTCGATCATCGAGGCGGCGGCGGCCTCCAGGCGGAGGCGCTGCTCGGCCACTTCGTCGAACTGCTTGAGATGGACATTGTGGATGCCGAGCCGGGCCGGCGCGTCGCGATCCGCGATGGGGTTGTCGCCGACATGCAGGATGGCGGACGGGGGCAGGCCGAGCCCGGCCAGCACATGGGTGAACAGCCCGGCCGCCTTGCCCATCCCATATTCGGACGAACAGAAGATGCGGTCGATCAGTCCGAGAAGCTCGGGGCCGGCGGCCTGCTCGATCAGCCGGCGGAGCTGCGGCTCCGACAGATAGGTGTCCGAGACGATGACGACCTGAAGGCCGCGCCGGCGGGCATCGAGGATCAGGTCGCGCGTGGGCGCGAAGGCGTAGCAATGCCGCGCCTCGGCATCGAGTTCGGCCTGCGCCATGGCGGCGCGCTGCTCGTCCGTGCTTTCGGGCAGCAGCTCGGCGTGAATCTCCTCCAGCCTCACCTCGTAGCGGCCGTGCAGATAGGGCGCCTGGCGGCGGGCCTTGCGCTCGGCCCAGATACGGGATTCCACGGCGCCGCCGGGAAGAGAGAGATCGGCGAAGACGTCGATCGGCGCGTGGACGTTGCGCCATATCAACGTGTCGAAGCAGTCGAGCGACAGGCACCGGATCTCGGGCGGCATCGTGGCCAGCAGCCCCGGCAGGCCGTCGGCCCGGATGGAAGTCTGGATCATCGTCATCCCCAGCGGAAGAGGGGCGCCCGGATCGGGGCGCTCCTTCCGTTATAGGATGAATGGGGCCGTCTCGTGCGGCGTGGGCCGATTGTCGCTGAGGCCGCCGGCCGCGAGCCGGGTGGCGAGCGACCATAGGCAGTTTAACCGGAGATGAACCTAAGGATTATCCCGTAGTTGGTGAACAATTCTTCATGTTGAACAGCGCTGTCTGGCGGGGTCGTTCGACGACGCGCGTCGGCCAACCCGGGGGGGAAACGGCGAGTATGTGTTTGGAGCGGGACACAGATGGACGTATCTTGGGCGAGCGGAATCGGGGATCCCTGCCTCAAGGGTGAACTATCCGTAACGATATATGACGCAATCCTGAAATTCGCGGTGTCCGATCCATCGCTGCTGTGGCGTGCGGCTGCGCGCCGGCTTGCAGAGGGTGGGCTGGGCCTTGAGGATGTGAACGCGACGATCGGCTATGCCGACGATCCGCTTATCGAGGAATGCCTGACCGCGCTGATCCTGCCCCTCTCGATCGAAGGAGGGGAACTGATCGACTACGAGGTTCAGCCCGACGTCGAGACGACCGCCATCGTCGGGGCGGAGGAGATATTGTCCGCGCTCAACAGCTGAGCCGCCGCAGGGACGACGGGGGCGCCGCGGCCATCGGCGGGGCCCCCTTCGTCGTGCGTGCCGCTCAGGCGTCTGCGGTGGGAGCCGAAGGCGACGAGACGGCGACCAGCCCCTGCAGCGAGTAGCGCAGCCCGTTCACGCCCAGCAGCACATTCTGTCCGTCTGTCACCACGTCCTTGACGATGCCGACCGTGTTGATCGTCGCCTGCAAATCCGTGCCGTTGTCCGTCTTCGCCGAGAGAGAGAGCGTATAGGCGCCGTCAGGCGCGGTCGAGCCGTCGTCCAGCTTGCCATCCCAGGTGAACCGCCCCTCGGAGGCCGGATCGAGCTTGATCTCCTTCACCACCTTGCCGTCCGCATCCTTGATCGTGGCGGTCAGCGTGGCGGGCTTGCTGGAGATGGCATAGGTCCAGGTCGGCGTCGCATCACCCTTGAGGCCGGCGGTATCGGTGTCGAACCGCGCCTCGCGGCCGATGAAGGAGGAGGCCTGCGACACGCCCTGCGCGCTGAGGCTGGCGAGGATGTTGTTGAGCGTGCCGGTCTGCTGCATCTCCTGCTCGACCTGCGAATATTGGACGAGCTGCTGGGTATATTCCGACGTGTCCATCGGATTCAGCGGGTCCTGATTCTGGAGCTGCGTGGTGAGCAGCTTCAGGAAGAGATTGAGATCCGGCGAGAAGCTGTTGGCGGCCTGCTGCGTGTTGTTGGCGTTGCTGGTGGCCGTGTTGCTCGTCGAGGAATCGGCGCTGGGAACGGAGGTCATGTCGGGTGGCTCCTATGCCATGAGGTCGACGCGGCTGCTCGTGCGGAGCTGCCGATACGGGCTGGGGGAGGCGGTGGAATCGCTGTCGTCGCGGAACGCGGCGCCTGCGTGGCGAGGGCGCCCGTCGGAATGCCCGTGCTGCTGCTGCTGCTGCTGCTGCTGTTGCTGGGCGAACTGGCCGGCACTGCTGTCGCGACGGTCGAAGCTGAAGCTGGAGCTGTCGGTATGGATGCCCGCGTCGGCGAGCGAGCGGCCGAGATCGCCGGCATCACGGCGCAGCATGTCGAGCGCCTGCGGGTTGTCGGCGCGCACCGCTGCGTGGAGGGCTCCCTTGCTGTCGAAGGAGAGGCGCACCTCGACCTGACCCATCTCGGCCGGCGTCAGGCGGATCGTCACCTCGTCCCGGCCCGCCGCGACATGGCGCGCGATCTCGACGCCGATATCGCGCCCGATCCGGCCGGGCTCGGCGGTGACCACCGGGCCGCCCTGCGAGGCGAGAGAGGGCGCGAAGACCGGTGTCTGCCGGACGGACGGTGTCATGGCGGGAGTCTGGGTTGCCAGCAGCGGCGGGAGATTGTCCGGGCTATTGGCTGCCGGGGCCGTGCCGGCGGGATCATGCGGCGTGGGGAGGATGGCCTGTGTTCCTGCGCTGCTCCCTGTGGCGTCCGCCTCCTCGCCCTTCTGCCCGGACGCATGCGCGACGGCGGGTTGCGGAGGGGCGGTCGGGGCGGGGATAGCCGCCAGCGTCACGGGCTGCGGCGGTTGCGCATCGCCCGAGGCTGTCGGAGCGGACTTGTCGGTCTTGTCTTTCTCCACGCCGACGCTTTTCCCGTCCTTTGCGTCGGCATCGTCGTCCTCGCCCCCGGTGACCGGCTTCCGGATTTCGGTGTTCTCGGTGGGAACAACCTGTCGAGGGCGCGCCTGAGTGACGAGCATATCCGCCACGGCGGCAGGCGTCGGAGCCGGGGTTGCTGGTGCAGGCGAGGCGGTCGGGGCCGGCTCGGCCGGCGTTTCGGCCTCAGGCGCCGTGGCGTCCGCGAGGGGCTGGTCCGGTTGCGCCTCCGGTTCCCCGGAGAGGGGCGTGGACGCAGGCGGCCGATGATCGGCGGCGGGCGCTGCGGTCGCGACGGGTTGGGCAGGCGCCGGCTCGACGGGAGCCGGTGTTGGCGCACCGCTCGGTTGGGCGGCCGGCGTCGCGGTGCCGCCTGACGTCCCGCTCGCCATGGCCAGCAGGCCTCCGAAGGCGGAGGCGGCCGGTGACGGAGCATCCGCCGCGCGGGCGGGCGTGGGCGTGGGGGCGACAGGCGCGACGTTCATTCAGCAATCTTCCCGAAGGCAAAGGAGCCACACTCCATCATAGGAGGATCGGGCCGGGCACCGGCTTCACGCCGCCGCTTTTGGATCAGCCGACCATGCCGAGGCTGCGGATGCGGGCGCGGGCGTGGATCTCGTTCTGCGACAGCACCACGGTCGACGGCCGCACCCGCTCGATGATCGACCGCACGAAGGGGCGCAGCGGCGGGCTGGTGAGCAGGCAGGGAATCTCGCCGTCCTGCGCCAGCCGGTCGAACGTCTCGCGGACCGAGGCGATGAACTCCTGGAGCTTGGAGGGCGCCATGGCGAGATGCCGCTCCTCGCCCTGCCCGAGGATGCTGTCGCCGAACGCCTCGTCCCAGCGCGGCGCCAGCGTGACGATCGGGATGGTGCCATCGCGCGTCTGTTGCGCGGAGATCTGCCGCGCCAGCCGGGTGCGGACATGTTCGGCCATCTGGGCGATGTTCTGGGTGAAGCCGGTCGCCTCGCCGATCCCTTCGAGGATCGAGGGGATGTCGCGGATCGACACGCCCTCCGACAGCAGGGTCTGGAGGATGCGCTGGATGCCCGAGATCGAGATCTTGGCGGGGACCAGCTCGTTGTAGAGCTTCTCCGATTCCCGATGCACTTCGGTCAGCAGCTTCTGCGTCTCGGAATAGGAGAGCAGGTCCGCGATCGAGTCCTTGACGATCTCGGTCAGGTGGGTGGTGATGATCGCGCCGCTGTCGACCACCGTCAGGCCCCGGAAGCCGGCTTCCTCGCGCAGCGTCCGGTCGATCCACAGCGCGGGCAGGTTGAACACCGGCTCGCGCGTCTCCTCGCCGGCGAGGCCGGGCGGGCCGCCCGAAGGGTTGATGACGAGCAGCTTGTCGATGCGGATCTCGCCGCGCGCGACCTCGGTCTCCTTGACGTGGACGACATATTCGTTGGGCTTGAGCGCCAGATTGTCGGTGATGCGCACCGCCGGCAGCACGAAGCCATAGTCGGCCGCCATCTGCCGCCGGAGCGCGCGGACCTGGATGTCGAGGCGCGGCTCGGTCTGCGAATTGTTGATGATGGGGAGCAGCGCATAGCCCAGCTCGATGCGCACCGCGTCGATGGCCAGCGTCTGCTGGATAGGCTCCTCGACGTCGCTGGCCTTCTGCTGGGCGATCGCCTCCTGAAGCTGCGCCTGCGCGGCGGTCGCCACCGCGCGGCGGTTGAGCGCCCAGCCGGCCCAGCCGGTCAGCCCGCCCAGCACCGCGAAGGGCAGGAAGGGCAGGCCCGGCATGATCGCGAGCAGCGCCAGCAGCGCCGACACCATGCCGAACGCCTTGGGATAGCGGCCGAGCTGATCGCCCAGCGCCGCGCCCGTCTTGCCGCTGATGCCACCCTTGGAGACGAGCAGGCCCGCGGCCGTCGAGACGATCAGCGCCGGGATCTGGCTGACGAGGCCGTCGCCCGCCGTCAGCACGGTATAGGTGCGGAAGGCCTCGCCGATCGGCACGCCATGGATGATGACGCCGACGATCAGGCCCACGACGATGTTGATCGCGGTGATGACGAGGGCGGCGACCGCATCGCCCTTCACGAATTTGGAGGCGCCGTCCATCGCGCCGTAGAAGCCGCTCTCGGCCTCCAGCTCGGTGCGGCGCTCGCGGGCCTGCGTCTCGGTGATGAGGCCGGCGTTCAGGTCGGCGTCGATCGCCATCTGCTTGCCGGGCATCGCATCGAGGCTGAAGCGCGCCGCGACTTCGGCGATGCGCCCCGCGCCCTTGGTGATGACGACGAAGTTGATGACGACGAGGATCATGAAGATGGTGAGGCCGATCACCGTCTGCCCGCCCATCAGGAACTCGCCGAACGCCCCGATCACGCCGCCCGCCGCCTGATGCCCCTCATGGCCATGGCCGAGGATCAGGCGCGTCGAGGCGAGGTTCAGGCCCAGCCTGAGCATCGTGGTGATGAGCAGGATGGTCGGGAAGCTCGAAAGCTGGAGCGGCGTGTCGATGAAAAGCGCCGTCATCAGGATCAGCACCGAGGCGGTGATCGACAGCGCAAGGCCGAAATCGAGCATCCAGCCCGGCATCGGCAGGATCAGCATGGCGATGATGCCGATGACGCCGATCGCGAGCGCGAGGTCGCGGTTCGGCCCAAGCCGCTTCAGCAACATGTCGAGCTGGGGAGGCATGGCTACACTCCGAAACGGGAAGGGGCGTCAGGACGCCGGCGCGATGACGATGCCGTCCTCGATGAAGCTGCGCAGCTTGTTGCGCATGGTCCGCACCGAGATGCCGAGGATGTTGGCCGCCGACGTGCGGTTGCCGTGGCAGCGCGCCAGCGTCTGCAGGATCAGCTCGCGCTCCACCTCGGCGACGGTGCGGCCGACCAGCCGCTCATATTCCACCGGCGCTTCGGCGGGGAGCGCGGCCGGCGCCGCGTCCCGGTTGCCGTTGAGGCGGGCGACCACGTCCTCGACGTCGATCGCCACGTCCACCATCACCAGCGGCCGGCCGGAGCGCTGGAGGCGTTCCAGCGCCGCCATGCTGGCGTTGCGGACCGACAGCTCCCCCTCCGCATCGCGCACCATCCCGGCGGCGACATCCAAGGCAGCGCCGGGATCGCCGACCAGCAGGAGATGGCCGGCCGAAGCCTCGGTTGCGGCCATCAGCGGTCCTGCCTCACGATTTCCGTGAGCGTCACGCCCAGCGTGCCGTCGATCAGGACGACCTCGCCGCGGGCGATCAGCCGGTTGTTGACGAAGATGTCCGCTGGCTCGCCGACGCGCCGGTCCAGCTCCACCACGTCGCCGGTCTTGAGGCGCATCAGCTCGCCGATGTCCATGCGCGAGCGGCCGAGCACCGCCTGCACCTTCACCGGCACGTCGAACACGGCCTGGAGATCGTTGGCGGTGGGCGCCGCGCCGGAGGCGGGGCCGGGGCTCGGCGGGGGCGTGTCGGAGGGATCGGTCTCGAACTGGGTGGGCGCCAGCTGGCGCGGTTCGGCATCCTGGGTCATCGCTTCCTCGTTCATGCGTTCATCCACTGGCGGATCACCGAGGCGGCCTCGGCGGGGCTGGACGTGATGGCGTCACCGATGCGCTTCAGCGCGGAGAGGCGGATGCGGCCATCGACCTGCGCCAGCGCGATCTCCTGATCGAGAAGGGGCAGGCCGTCCTCATCCAGCCCGGCATTTTCAAGCTGGGGCAGGGCTTCTCCGTCCTCCGCCCGGCCGCCGACCGGGATCAGCTCGTTGGGCGAGGCGCCGTCAGCGGGGCGGAGGCGGGTCATCGCCATGCGCAGCGCGATCAGTGCGCCGCCGGCCACCAGCAGGATTTTGACGAGACCGATGAGCTGGTCCGTCGTCAGGCCGAAAGGCAGACCGGTCTTGGCCGCGATCTCGTCGGCAGTCGGCGCGAAGGCCATGCTGTCGACCACCACGCTGTCGCCGCGCTCGGCATCATAGCCCACGGCATTCTCGATCAGGCGGGTGAGCCGCTGGTTCTCGACCGGTGACAGCCCCTTGGGCGCGGCATCGACCATCACCGCCACGGTCAGCCGCGTGATCTTGCCGGGCGAGCGGACGCTCACGGTATGGGTGCGGCTGTTCTGGAAGGTCGTGTCTTCCGACGTGTCGTCCTTGGCGGATTGCTGGCTGTCGCGCCCGGCGCCGTTGATGCCGGTGTTGTCGGGGAGCTGGGTGCTGACCGACGCGCCGTCCGCGCCCGCCTTGTTCTGGCTATTCTGATCCTTGGAATCGACCGAGACCTGATGCTGGATCACCTGCTTGTCGGGATCGAAGACCTCGGCCTCCTCGCGCGTCTGGTCGCGGTCGAGCGTGACGGCGACCTGCGCGTGCACCTTGCCGGCGCCGACGACGGGTTCGACGAGCTGCTCGATCTCGGTGCGCAGCCGCTCCTCCACCTGCGCCTGGCGCTCTTCCATCTCGGAGGAGAGGGCATCGCCCTCCTCGCCGGCGCGGGCGAGCAAGGTGCCCTGCTGGTCGACGATCGACACACTGGTGGGCGACAGCTCCGGCACCGAGGAGGAGACGAGATAGCGGATCGACTGCACCGCCTCGCCCGGCAGGCGGCCGCGCGTCTTGAGCGTCACCGCCGCGGTCGCCTTACGGGCCTCGTTCGAGAACATCTCGCGGTCCGGCATGACGATGTGGACGCGCGCTTTCTCCACGCTTTCGAGGCTCTCGATCGACTTGGCCAGCTCGCCCTCGATGGCGCGCGTCTCGTTCATCTTGGCGCGCGAGGAGGAGACGCCGAACGGCTCCTCCGCGTCGAGCACCTCATAGCCGATCTTGCCGCCCAGCTTCTCGGACGCCATGCCCATCCGCAGCTCCGGCAGGCGATCGGCCGGCGCCAGAATGGCAGTGCCGTCGGGTGAGAGCTGGAAGGGGACGTTCTGCGCCTTGAGCTTCTCGCTGATCGCCTGGGCCGCGGACGGGTCCAGATCCGAATAGAGATAGCCCATCCGGGGCGAGGAACCGTGCAGCGCGAGCGCGGCGATGCCGAGGAGCAGGGCCAGCGCGACGCCGCCCATCATCATCAGCTTGCGCGTCCCGAGCTCAGCGATCAGTGTACGCAATCCATTCAAGGCCGGCCTCGCGAGATAGACTGCAAGGGCGTCGCGCCCCTGCCTTCTCCATTATAGGATGACTCGCATAGGCAAATCTTGCCGGGAGAAATTCTTTTAGATCGCGGGGTTTTTCCGTAGGATTGCCTGCATTTCGGCCATGACGGCTTCCCGGCGAGCGGCGGCGTCGACGGCCAGTCCACCCTCCTCCCAGAAAATCGCAGCATCGCCCTCGGGCAGGGTCTCGTCGGGAAGGACGGTGAGCGAGACGCGGCGACGTTCGCTGGCCTTGGGCTCCATCATTTGCTCCACCGCGCTTGCGAGCGCGGGGTGCACGCGGATGCCGAGGCGCGTGCCGCGCGCCACCTGGCGCAGCACACGGTCCAGCGCCTCGGCGATCGCGCGCACGGGCGCCGCCGCGACGGCGTGGCCGGCGAGCATGTCGGCGGCGGCGAGCGCGGCCTCGGCGGCATCCCTGGCGATGTCGTCGGCGGTCTCGGCCAGCCGCGCGTCGATCTGCTCGATCGCGGCGTGGAGCGCATCGGCGGCGGCGAGCAGGGCGACGTCACGTTCCTGCCGTGCCTGCTCCAGACCGCGCGCGAAGGCGTCGGCGCCGGCGATGGCCAGCTCCTCGCGATGCGTCTCCTCCATCGCCTCGATCTTCGCGTGGAGCGCGTCGATCCGGTCGTTGAGGGTGCGGGCGTCGAAGGCCGGGGCATCGCCGCCGGTCATGTGGAACACCCGATCGAATCCGAACGGCTTAACGTGGATGGCGGCCTCCATCACCGGCTTTCCCCTGTTGGCAGACCGGACATGCCGGCCATCAATAGATCATCGCATCATCGCTCTTGGGATCGACCAGCACGATCTCGCCCCGGTCGCCCAGCGACTTGGCGAGGCGCACGAGGCTGGCCTGCGCCTCCTCGCAATCGCGCGCACGCACCGGCCCCATCGCCACCATGTCCTCGCGCATCAGCTTGGCGGCGCGATCGGTCATGGCGTTGAGGAAGAGCTGGCGCATCTCCTCGGGCGCGCCCTTCAGCGCCAGCGCCAGCTCGCGCTTGTTGCTGTTGCGCACGACCGTCTGGATCGCGGCGGGCAGCAGCTTGCCGAGATCCTCGAAGGTGAACATCAGCGCGCGGATGCGCTCGGCGGATTCGGGCGCGCGTTCGTCGAGCGCGGAGAGCATCGTCTCCTCCGACGAGCGATCGAGCGCGTTGAAGATCTCGGCCATGGCCTCGTGCGGATCGCGCCGCTGCGAGCGGGCGAGGTTGGTCATGAATTCGGTGCGGAGCGTCTGCTCCACTTCCTGGATCACGTCCTTCTGCACCGTGTCCATGCGCAGCATCCGCATCACGACGTCGGTGGACAACTCCTTGGGAAGCTCGGAGAGAACGCGCGCGGCATGATCGGAGCGGAGCTTGTGGAGGATCACCGCCACGGTCTGCGGATATTCGTTCTTCAGATAGGAGGCGAGCACGGACTCGCTGACGTTGGAGAGCTTGTCCCACATCGTCCGGCCGGAGGGGCCGCGGATATCCTCCATGATCTCGCGCACGCGGTCGGGCGGCAGGATGCCTTCGAGCAGGCGCTCGGTCGTCTCGAACGAGCCGTGCAGCGAGGTCATGCTGGAGACCTCGCCCGAGAACTGGACGAGCAGATGCTCCACCACCGCCGCCGGAATGCGGCCGAGCTGCGCGATGCAGGAGGACAGCTCCTTGATCTCCTCGGTGGAGAGCTGCTCCCAGATCGGGCCGCCATGGTCCTGCCCCAATGCCAGCATCAGCGCGGCCGCGCGCTGGAGGCCGGTATATTTCTTGAGTTCGGCAGGTTCGGCGACCGTCGCCAGCATGTTCATCCGCTATCCCCAAAAATGTCGGCAACCCGGCCCGATCCGGCGGTCTTCCGTCTATCTTATAGGAGAGGCTCGGGTTGCGCGGCCGACGGAGGCGAAATTGACCACGAACATTTCCGGCAGTGTGATCGGTCTCAGCATCCTGACCGGGATGACGGACCTGTCGAGCCTAGGCATCACGACGCCGACGGTGGAAAGCGCCGCCGCACGCGCCGCGCGGCTGCTGTTCACCACGCCGGACACCACGCCGCCCTGGCAGGCGCCGGCCTCCTCCACGCCCGAATCCGCGCAGGTGGGCGCCATCCGCGCGATGGCCACGATCATCGACCAGATGAACCCGGACGAGGCGGCCGGGTCGAACGATGTCGAAAGCACCTTCGTCACCTACAAGGCGCTGGACCGCCTGCGCATCCTCGCCAACGCCGCGGCGCAGCCCGACATGTCGCCCACGCAGCGCGCCAATCTTCAGAAGACCTTTGCCAAGGGCCTGGCCGACCTGGAGGGCTTCCTCGCCAACGTGCCGTCCGATCTGCTGAACATCGCGTTCGGCGATCCGTCCACCAGCGTCAAAAGCACGTCGCTTCAGGCGACCACCGACATCGGCACCACGATCGGCAAGGGCGTGCTCGACGACCATTCGCTGCCCGTGCCGGGCGTCGCCGGCAACGAGGTGCTGACCATCAACCTCGCCAAGGGCAGCCAGAAGAGCAGCGTGAACGTCGACCTGTCGACGATCGCCAACCAGCCGCCGACGCTCGACGACATCGCCAAGGCGTTCAACGACGCCATCGCCTCGGTCGGCGGGTTCGACGTCACCTTCTCGGTGACGAAGAGCAGCGGCAAATATGGTCTGTCCATGTCGTCGGACGGCACGCAGGTCTCGCTCGACCAGGTCGGCGCGCAGGATTCGCTCGTCGTGGTCGGCAGCCAGACCCAGTATGACACGCCGGTAGGCGCCCAAATCTATCATTATGACGATAGCGCCAGCGGGCTGATCGGCCAGCTCATCGGCAATGTCAGCGCCACCCTGCCGGGCTCGGCCAAGACCGACACGTCCGCCACGGCGTCCGGCGACGATTCCGATACGAAACCCGCGGCGCCGATCCCGGCCAATCTCGTCGCCCAGTCCACGGCGATGAGCAAGGACGGCTATACCTATGTCGTCGGCACCACCACGGGCGACATGGGGGCTCATGCCTCGAACGGCGGCGACGACCTTTTCCTCACCAAGGTGGACAGCCAGGGCCAGATCGTCTGGCAGCAGAAGCTGGGCGTGCAGGGCGAGGCGCAGGGCACGGCGGTGAGCCTCACGCCGCAGGGCGACGTGGTGGTGGCGGGCTCCGTCACCGGGCCGTTCGACGGCAGCCTCGGCACCACCAGCGACATGCTGGTCGCCAAGTTCAGCGCCAATGGCGAAAAGCAGTTCGCAACCTCCGTGCCGTCGAGCGGCGACGATTACGCGACCGCGGTGGCAGTGGCGCCGGACGGCTCCATCTATCTCGGCGGCAAGTCGGCGGGCACGGGCGGCGGCGGCGCCTATGTCGCGCACATGGATGCCAGCGGGAAGATGATCCAGCAGCGCACCATCGACGGCGCGGGCGTGGACGGCGTCACCGCCTTCGCGGTGGACGGCTCGGGCAATCTCCTCGCGCTCACCCGCGAAAGCGGACAGGCGATGGTCCACAAGCTGGACGGGCAGGATCTCAACAGCGAGCTGGGGCAGGTGAGCCTCGGCGCGGCGGATGCGCGCGCCATCGCGGTGGCGGCGGACGGCAGCATCGCGGTGGTGGGCGCCACCTCCTCGGCGCTGCCGGACAATCCCTCCTACAATGCCGCCAACGGCCGGGACGGCTTCGTCACGCGGCTGGCCGCGGACCTGACCGGGGCCAGCACCACTTATATCGGCGGCGCTGGGGACGACCAGATCGACAGCGTCTCCTTCATGGGCAGCGACATCTATGTCGGCGGCCGCACCACCAGCAATCTGAACGGCAATCTGCGCGGCAAGGTGGACGGCTTCGTCGGCCATATCGACGGCTCGACCGGCGCGGTGGCCAGCCTCTCGCAGTTCGGCGGCGGCGCCGGCGTATCCGATGCCGTCCACGTCTCGGTGGACAAGGGCGGCTCCAACATCCTCGGCGCGTTGGGCCTGCGGCAGGGCGTGCTGAACGATGACGTCTCGACCTCGCTCTCGACACAGGTCGGGCTGAACGCCGGCGACAGCTTCTCCTTCCAGCTCGACGGCGGCGCGGTCCACAAGATCACGATCGCCGAAGGGGAGACGCTCACCAGCCTCGAGCGCAAGATCAAGCTCGCCGGCGGCAACAACATCTCCGTCACCATCCACAGGGACACGGATGACGACGACGATGAAAGCAACAACGACGCGGCCGGGGGAGGCCAGCTTCAGATCCAGGTGATGCAGGGCCACACGCTCAGCCTGATGGCCGGCCCCCAGGGCACCGACGCGCTGGCGAAGCTGGGGCTGGAGCCGACCCGCCTGCATTCCGACGCGCCGCGCGGCGCCAAGGACCCGCTGGTGAAGCCGGGCGGCAGCTATGGCCTCTCGCTCAGCACCTCGCTCAGCATCGGCAGCGTCAACGACGCGAAGGCCGCGCTGGACGCCATCACCTCGGCCATCTCGCTGACGCAGACGGCCTATCGCTCGCTCTATTGGGACGATGCGAAGGCAGCGCAGGTGAACGGTCAGGTCGGCGCGGGCTCGGCTTATCAGCAGGCGCAGATCGCTTCCTACAAGGCGGCGCTCGACCGGCTGTCACAACCGGCATCCGGCCTGGGCATGCTCTGATCCGCGCCGCTCCCCCGTCATCGCAACGCCTGAAAGTCCGATCATGCCGACCACATCCCCGCTGCTCAGCAGCATCGTCCAGTCGATGAAGCAGCTCTCCGAGCGTCAGCGCGTCATTGCCCAGAACATCGCCAACAGCGAGACGCCCGGCTTCAAGGCGCAGGAGGTCGAGGCGCCCGATTTCTCCTCGTTGCTGGCGACGGGCGGCGTTCCGCACGTGGCGCGCCCGCAGGTGCAGGTGACGAGCGGGATGGTCGCGCTCGGCGTGCCGCCCACCTCGGTCAACCGCATCGTCGCCGACAGCGACGTGAGCGAGACCAAGCCCGACGGCAATAACGTCACGCTGGAGGACCAGCTTCTCAAGATGGGCGAGACGCAGACCGACTTCACGACGATGACCAACCTCTATCGCAAGCAGATGGCCTTGATTCAGGCCGCGATCGGCCATCAGTAAGGCCAGCGAGCCGCGTTGATATTCTATCCCGAAGAGGATAGTTGAAATGACCGTTCCAAGCCCATCCGCCCCGTGGGAGTAGTAACGTCTTGGAAACGTCTGTGGTCCTATGTTTCGGGGGTAGTTTACGTCTCACCGATACAGACTGGCATTGAGATGAGATACGATACTTCGCGGAGCCGCTTCAGTGTCGGGAGTTTCGAAAGCCGGCACAGCACCGATATTCCGGCCGACCTGATCATCGAGGAAGGCGAAGTCCTGCACGCTTCGCTGGTCAACTTCTCGCGACATGGGGCACGTCTGCATGTGCCGGGCGATTATGCATCCGGACAGACCTTCCGTCTCGAAGTCGCGGGCTGGCCGACGCTCGACGGGCGGGTCGTATGGAGCGAGAAGGGGCGCGTCGGCTGCCTGTTCGACCAGCCGCCCAGCCAGAAGACCTTCACGAGCATGTGCGCGTCCGCCACGGCGTGCGACCGCGAAGGGCTGTAGCCTCAGCGGCGAGTGCCGAACCGGCTGCTTTCGAACGACACGACCGCCCCGGCCTTGTCGCCGAGCGGGATGGCCGCCGTGCCATAGATGCCGCGCGCGCCGTGCGTGCCGATCATCGCACCGACCTCTCCATGGATCTGACGCCCCGGCTGGCCCGAGCCTTCCAGCCCGGCGCGCGCCGCATCGACGCTGGCCTCGGTGTTGTGGCTCAGCAGATCGGCCTTTTGCTCGTCGCTGAGGCGGAGCGTGTAAGGGTCGGCCGGCTCCGCCGTCTGCGCCCATGCCGCGGCCGGCGCGAGGCCGAGAAGCCCGGCGACCGCGAATGCGATCGGGGCCGTGCGGAGGCGAGGGCGTGTCGGGCAGGTCATGCCCCCTTATAGGCTCGCGAAGTCTGGCGGCACAATGAACGGGATGGTGCCACGAAGAGACTTGCGACTTTCGCGCCGTTCTCCACGATGAACGTGTCGCTCAGTCGCCGTTCAGCCGCGATACGCTTTCTAGGTGTCATCTCTTTGCAGGAACACGCGTTATGCTGCCTCGCTTCGTGAAGAATAGCCTGTTCGCGGCCACCGGCCTTTCCATGGCCGTGGCGCCGTTCGCCGCCACGGGCGCGTCGGCGCAAAGCTACCCGCCGCCCTCCGGCGGTTACGATCAGGGCTATGATCAGGCGCCCCCGCCCGCCGAAGGTGGCTATGATCAGGGTTACGACGATCAGGGGCCGCCCCCCGGCTACGATCAGGGCAGCCCGCCTCCGGGGTATAATCAGGGCACGCCGCCGCAGGGTGCTTACAATCAGGCGCCTCCGCAGGGCTATGCGCCGCCTCCGCCTCCGGTCGCTCCGCCGGGCTATGACGGCACCCGTCCGCCGCCCCCGCCGCCTGGCTATCAGCCCGGCCCCGCCGACGCCGCCCAGCGCGATCAGGACCAGCGCTACGCCGCCTATGCCGAGCAGTGGGCGCGCGACAATTGCGTCAAGGCGCATGGCGATGCCGGCACCGGCGCACTGATCGGCGGCGCGCTCGGTGCGATCATCGGATCGGGCTTCGGCGGCCATGGCGGCGGCGCCATCGCGGGTGCGGTAGTCGGTGCGGCCGGCGGCGCCGTGGTGGCGGACAGCGCGGGCAGCAACGCGACCAGCCCCGGCTGCCCGCCGGGCTTCGTCGTCCGCCGCGACGCGCCGTCCTTTGCCTATGGCGGCTATGCCGGCCAGCCTTATGTCTATGCGGCGCCGGGCTGGTATCGCCCGTGGGTCTATTATGGCGGCGCGTGGACCTATCGGCCCTATCCCTATCATGTCTGGTATTATGGCCATTACGGCCGGCCCTATGGCTATTACCGCCACGGCCCCTATCGCCGCCGCTGGTGAGCCTGCTCCCGGCCCGTCGCGCGGCGGGCCGGGGTTCGTTCAGGAGGCGTCCGCCAGAGCGGACCGCCGCATCGAATAGCCGAAATAGATCAGGCACGCCGCACCGATCCAGAACGCGAACAGCAGATAGGTGCCCGCCGGCAGCCCGGCGATCAGATAGAGGCAGAACAGCACGCTCAGCACCGGCAGCACCGGATAGAGCGGCACATGATAGCCGCGCGACAGGTCCGGGTTGGTTCGCCGCAGGATGATGACGCCCGCCGACACCGTCGCGAACGCGATCAGCGTCCCCATGCTGGTGAGGTTGACCAGCACGTCCAGGGGCACCAGCGCCGCCAGCAGCGCTGCGCCGATCGCCACCACCCAGGTGTTCTGCCTCGGCACATGGCTGACCGGATCGATCCGGCTGAAGAAGGCGGGGAGCAGCCCGTCGCGGCTCATCGCGTAGAGGATGCGCGTCTGCCCGAACAGCACCACCAGCGTCACGCTGAAGATCGACGCGATGGCGCCCAGCGACAGCACCACCGCTGGCCAGGCCGCGCCGGTGAGGTTGTGGAGGATCACGGCGAGCCCCGCCTCCTGCCCGGCGAACACGGTCCAGCGCTGCGCGCCCACGGCCGCCAGCGCCACGAGGATATAGGCCCCCGTCACGATCAGCAGCGACAGCACGATCGCCAGCGGCAGGGTGCGGCGTGGGTTCTTCACCTCCTCGGCGGCGGTCGAGACGGCGTCGATGCCGATGTAGGAGAAGAAGATCGACGAGGCCGCCGATCCGATCCCCAGCATCCCCATCGGCGCGAAGGGGTGGAAGTTGGCGGGCGAGAAATGGGCGAGCGCGATGACGACGAACAGCGCCAGCACGGCCAGCTTGGCGACCACCAGCACCGCGTTTGCGGTCGAGGATTCCCGCGCGCCGCGCAGCAGTAGCACGAGGCACAGCAGCACGAGGATGACGGCGGGCAGATTGACGATGCCGCCTCGGCCCGGCGGATCGGCGATGGCTTCGGGCAGGCGCCAGCCGGTCACCACCAGCAGCAGCTCGTTCAGATACTGCCCCCAGCCGACCGCGATGGCCGACGCCGACACGCCATATTCGAGCAGCAGGCAGGCGCCGATCAGGAAGGCCGCCAGCTCGCCCAGCGTCGCATAGGCGTAGGAATAGGAGGAGCCCGCGGCCGGTACGGTGGAGGCCAGCTCCGCATAGCAGAGCGCGGTCAGCGCGGCGGTGATCCCGGCGATGACGAAGGAGAGGGTGACCGCCGGCCCAGCCTCGGGCACCGCGGTGGTCAGTGCGACGAAGATGCCCGTCCCGATCGTCGCGCCGACGCCCAGCATGGTGAGCGGGAACAGCCCGATCGTGCGCGCAAGCGATCGCTCGTCCTCATCGTCCGAGAGGAAGTCGACCACGGGCTTGCAGCGCAGAATCGTCTTCAGCGCGCTCGGCTTGGTCATCGGTTCGGCTCCCCCGGGGATCGCGGCTCAAAGATGCGAGCGCCTGTAGGCAGAGCCTCGCCCCTCGGCAACCGGAGACGCGATTCAGAGATCGGGCAGCGACTGCTCCGCCTCGCCCCAGCCCCGGAGCGCGGGGCCGGTGGCGCGCGCCAGCAGCGTGTCGGCGTCGGCGATGGCGAAGGGGTGCGCGTCCTTGAGTTCGGCGAGTTCGTCCCATGTCAGCGGCGCGGCCACCCAGGCGGAATCGCGGGCGCGGGCGGAATAGGGGAGCACGGCCGTCGCCCCGCGCTCGTTGCGCAGCCAGTCGAGGAAGATGCGGCCCTTGCGCTCCGCCTTGCGCATGTTGGCGGTGAAGCGCCTGGGGTTCGCCTCCGCCACCGCGCGCGAGAAACGCGAGGCGAAGTCCTTGACCGCCGGCCAGTCCGCCTTGCCATCGAGCGGGACCACGACGTGCACGCCCTTGCCGCCCGACGCCATCGGGAAGCTCGCCAGCCCCATCTCGCCCAGCAGGTCGCGGAGCTGCTCGGCGCCGTGGCGGACCTCGGCGAAGTCCAGCCCTTCCTCGGGGTCGAGATCGAACACCATGCGGTCGGGATGCTCGACATCGGCGGCAGGCGCCCCCCAGCCGTGGAACTCGATCGTGCCCATCTGCACGCAGGTGAGCAGGCCCTCGCCGTCGTTGACGACGAGATAGTCCTCGGTCTTGCCGCTCTTCTCGCGGATCGGCACGCTGTCGACCCGCCCGCCGAAGCTGCCGGCGTCATGCTTCTGGAAGAAGCAATGCCGCGCACGCCCCTGCGGGCAGCGGACGAGGCTAACCGGGCGGCCCGCCAGCCAGCGCAGCAGCGGGTCGGCGAGCCTGGCGTAATAGGCGGCGAGCTGGCCCTTGGTGGTGCCGTCGCCGGGGAAGATCACGCGGTCGGGATGGCTGATCGCGACGCCGAAGGGCTTGTTGTCGTCGACGGCTTGCGGAGCGGGCTTCTCGGGCACGACTTCCTCCGCCTCCTTGTCCTCGCGCAGGCCGATGAAGCTCGCGTGGCGAACGGCGCCCTCGCCGGTGAACTCGACGAAGGCGACCTCGGCGACCAGCCTGGGCGACACCCAGCGCACGCCCCGCGCAGCGGCCCTCGGCACATCGGTGGGCGGCGTCTTGCGGACGAGGGGACGAAGCTTCGCCATCAGCAGCTCGCGCGTCGCGGTGTCGAAACCCGTGCCGACGCGCCCGGCATAGCGCAGTCTTCCCCCCTCGTTCAGCCCCAGCGCGAGGCTGCGCAGGTCGCGATCCTTCTTGTCGCTTTCCAGATAGCCGAGGATCACGAATTCCTGCCGGCGCGTGCATTTGACCTTGAGCCAGTTCCGCGTCCGCGTGCCGCGATAGGGCGCGTCGGCGCGCTTGGAGACGATGCCTTCATAACCGCCCTTGCAGAGCTTCTCGAACAGCGCCTCGCCGGAAGCCGAGATGTGATCGGCATAATGGACGGGCTCGGCGGCACCGGCGAGGAGGGCGGCGAGCCGCTCCTTGCGCTCGGCATTGCCGAGCCTGGTCAGATCCTCGCCATCCTGTTCGAGCAGGTCGAAGGCGAAATAATGGAGCCGGCCCTTGCCCTCTTGCAACGCCGCCTGAAGCGCCGAGAAGCTGGGCCGGCCTTCCGTGTCGAGGGCCACCACCTCGCCGTCGATCAGCGCGGAGCCCAGCCCCAAAGCCGTCACGGCGTCGACGATCGGCCGGAAGCGATCCGACCAGTCGAGCCCATGGCGCGTATAAGCCCGCGCCTCGCCCCCCGAGACGGCGATCAGCGCACGATAGCCATCATATTTGACCTCATGCAGCCAACCCGATCCGGCCGGGACATGATCGACCAGAGTGGCAAGCTGCACGTCGCGGAAGGCGGGGAGGGGGCCGGCCTTGCGTCTGGCCAGCCTCGGCTTGGCCGGGGCCTTGCCGGGGGCGTTGGCGGCTTTGGGATCGGCCTTCGCCTTCTTCGAATCCGAATGCCACACCGGGTCGTCGCCCTTGGCGATTTCGGCCATGGTCCGCCCGGTCTCGACGCTGGTCAGGCCCGTGTCGACCAGCGCGCCGGACGCGCCGGCATAAGCATCCTCCACCTTGCGAAGCAGCCAGTTCTCGCGCTTCTCGCCCGGCCTTGGCTTCATGCGGACGAGCAGCCACTCGCCCTTCATCCGCTCGCCATGGAGGATGACGTGGACATGGCCTTCCTCGATCGTCTTGGCCGGGTCTTTCCCGCCGACCGCCTCCCACGTCCCCTTGTCCCACAGCATCACGGTGCCGCCGCCATATTCGCCCTTGGGGATGGTCCCCTCGAAGCCCGCATAGGACATGGGGTGATCCTCGGTGCGGACAGCGAGGCGCTTGTCGCCGGGATCGAGGCTGGGGCCGCGCGTCACCGCCCAGCTTTTCAGTACGCCGTCCATCTCCAGCCGGAAATCCCAGTGGAGGCGGGTCGCATCATGCTTCTGGACGATGAAGAGATGGCCCGCCTTCGCGCCCCGCACGCCCCTGGGCTCGGCGGTCCTCGAGAAATCGCGCTTGGCGTTGTAGGTCTGGAGCGGATCGGATTTGCGGCTGGCCATCAGGCGCGCTTCCGCGTGGTGGTCGCTTTGCGTGCGGGGGCCTTCCTCGGCGCCGGCCTGGCATCGCTGCCGGGCCTGTCGAGCGACTTCTTGAGCGCGGCCATCAGGTCGATGACATTGGAGCCGCGCGACGGTGCCCGCTCCTCGGTGTCGAGGCTGACCTTGCCGGTCTTCGACCTGCGCTTGCGCTCGATCAGGTCGCGTAGCGCATCGACATAGCGGTCATGATAGCTTGCGGCGTCGAAGCTGCCGGTCTTCTTCTCGATCAGCGAGG
Organism: Sphingomonas sp. PR090111-T3T-6A; assembly: GCF_000383095.1. Taxonomy (GTDB): domain Bacteria; phylum Pseudomonadota; class Alphaproteobacteria; order Sphingomonadales; family Sphingomonadaceae; genus Solisphingomonas. The sequence continues at coordinate 123,378 of NZ_AORL01000009.1, read as the reverse complement.
TGGCAAGATCGAGCAAATCCTCATCGGGCTTGGCGTCGCTGATGTCACGGAAATAGCTCGCCGCCTTGTTGACCTCGTCGGCGTAGCGCAGCGTCTCCAGCACCATGCCGCGGCCGCACGGCTTCAGGCTCACCACATATTCGCGGCCGCGCAGCGCAAGCTGCCCGAGCCCTACCTTCTTCGCCCGGCGCAGCGCCTCGCGCAGCACAATGAACGCCTCCTCGGCGAGATCGTCTGCGGGGACGACATAATAGGGCTTCTCGTAATAGATCGCGTCGATGTCGCCCAGGTCGACGAACTGGGTCAGCTCCAGCGTCTTCTTGCTCTCCAGCTTGACGCCCTCGATCTCCTTCTCGTCGAGCAGGACATATTCGCCCCTCTCATATTCGAAGCCCTTCATGATCTCGTCCGGATCGACCGGGCCGATGCCGTCGACGACCTTCTCGTAATGGATGCGCTTGCCCGACGGCTCGTGGATCTGCCGGAAGGAGATGGCCGCGCCGCTCCTGGTGGCCGAATAGATCTCGACGGGGATCGACACGAGGGCGAGGCGGATCTGCCCCTGCCAATAGGCGCGCGCGGGCATGTTTCGGGGCTCCTGACCGGACCTCCCGCATCAATGCCGCGCGCGGCGAGTCAGTTCCTTGAGGACTCCCGGCGGAGGCGGCGCTCCGCCATCAATCCGAAGCTCAGCCCGATCGTCGTCCACAACAGCGCCTGAATGCCGAGCGCCGACAGCCGGAACTGCCAGAGCAGGCTGGCGGGGAAATCGGCCGGCACCTCGTCGAAGCGCGGCAGCAGCGCCTGCGCGATGACGATCACCACGACATAGCTCGCCACGCCCGCCAGCACCGCGTCGAACCCGCCGAGTCGGTGCGCCAGCATCGCCTTCACCCGGAACGCCACCACCGTCGCCACCACCGAGGCGATCAGCATCGCGAAATAGGCGGCGGTGCGGATCTGGATGGTATCGGGCTGGCCGACGGCGGGCGGATTGGGCGGATATTTGAGCGCCGGCACCACCGCGATCACGACAAACGCCAGCATCGCGAGAGCCGCCGCCAGCGTCCGCGGCCCGACCTGCGCGAGGCGGCCATAGGCATAAGCGAAGAGCAGCGAGAAGATGCCACCGATCGCCGCGCCATAGAGCGCCATCGCGGTCAGCAGGCCCGGCCCTTTCTGGGTCGCGCGGGAGAAGATTTCGACCTCCTCCTCGTCATGGCCATGATCGTGGTGCGCGTGCGCCTCGTGGGTCGCCTCGAAGCCGATCGCATGATCGACCTGCGGCTCGGCCACGGCGCGCGCGAACAGGGTGCAGATGAGCGCCGCGAGGATACCGGCCAGCATCCCCCGCCACAGCAGGTCCTTGGTCATGAGCCGCCCTTTAGTGGCAGGGAAAGCCGAGGAGATGGCGGCCGTCATGCACGAACTCGTGCACCGCCTTGCCGTCGAACAGGGAGACGGCGCCCTGCTCGGTGCTGACGAAATAAAGCGCGAGCATTGCGATCAGCAGGCCGAACACCGCCCACGGCGCGATATCCTTGAGCGGGATCGCGGCGGCATCGCCCACCGGCAGGAACTGATCGTCGAGAAAGGCGGCGTTGGCGGCCATGGCAGAACTCCTTGCGGGATATCGCGTCCCGGAACCGAAGAAAGGATCCTGCCCGAGGTCTGACTCTCGACAGCGCCGAAGCGTTGCCGATAACAGTGGCGCGACCGTGCCGGAATTTCACCGGCTTCCCGCTCAGGATCTTATCGCCCCTGCTTAGGTGCGAAGGCCGGGCAGCGTCAAACAATATGCGGAGGCGGCGTTGCCCACTCATCTGAGCCTGCTGTGTTGTGCGGGCACCGCGTCGGCCCGCGCGGGCGGCTTTCCCGATCCGGCCGAGCCGCTCGACGAGGGCGGGCTGGCGAAGGCGCGCGCCTGCAGGCTCGAGCGGACGCCGGGCCTCGTCCTGCGCAGCCCGTCGCGCGCGGCGGTCGAGACGGCGGCGGCGATGGGGATCGGGGCATCGGCCGAGCCGCAGCTGGCGGACATCGCGTTCGGCGCGTGGACGGGCCTGTCCTTCGCCGAGCTGCATGAGCGCGACCCGGCGGCGTTCGCCGGCTGGCTGGCCGATCCGCGGCAGGCCGCGCCCGGCGGCGAGTCCTTCGAGGCACTACGCGCCCGCGTCCGCCCGTGGCTGGCCGAGATGACGGAACGGGAGGCGGCGACCCTCGCCATCTCTCACGCCATGCCGATCCGCGCGATACTGGCCGAGGCGCTGGGCCTGCCGGACGACGCAGCGATGCGCTTCGACATCGCGCCGCTGTCGGTGGCGATGCTCTCCCATCATCGCGGCTGGCGGCTCCAGCAGATCCGCGCCGACTGATCCGCTTGCCAAACGACCGGCCGGAGCCTAGCGCTTCGGCCGTCCGCCTTCGGTGACGAAGCGGGCGAAGATCGCGCCGGTGCCCCGAGAGGGGCTTAATAGGGAACGCGGTGAAGGCGGTTCACCGCCCGACTCCGAGGCTGTCCCTGCAACTGTAAGCGGTGAGCGCGATGCATATCGCTCTTCGGCAGGATCGAGGGGCAGCCACTGGGCCGGACGCTAAATCCTGCGAGGCCCGGGAAGGCCATGCATCAAGCGATGACCCGCGAGCCAGGAGACCTGCCGGCGTCTGGTCGCTCTCGCTTTGGCCCAGGGGATGGCCGAGGCACGGATCCGTCCGTCTGAGCGACGACCATGCGGCGGGGGCCTCGTGCCTCCACCGTCCGTCGTGACGCGAGGAGGGATGATGCATCGATTCCAGAACCCGACGCCACCGGCCCGTACCTTCATGCGCGGCAGCCCTCGCTCGCGCGCGTCCCACATCCTCTGAGGAGAGCCAATTTGGCCAAGGTTCCCACGACCGTCATCACCGGCTTCCTCGGCGCCGGCAAGACGACGCTGATCCGCCACCTGCTCCAGAACGCGAAGGGCCGCCGCCTCGCGCTCGTCATCAACGAATTCGGCGACGTCGGCGTCGACGGCGAGCTGGTGAAGGGCTGCAACGACGAGGCCTGCCCCGAGGATGACATCGTCGAGCTGGCGAACGGCTGCATCTGCTGCACCGTCGCCGACGATTTCCTGCCGACCATGCAGAAGCTGCTCGACCGGCCCAACCCGCCCGAACACATCATCATCGAGACCTCCGGCCTCGCGCTCCCCAAGCCGCTGGTGAAGGCGTTCCAGTGGCCGGACATCCGCGCGCGGGCGACGGTCGACGGCGTGATCGCGCTGATCGATGCCGACGCGGTGGCGGCCGGGCGCTTCGCCACCGACGAGGCGGCGCTGGCGGCGGCGCGCGCGGCCGATCCTTCGCTCGATCATGACAGCCCGCTGGAGGAGCTTTACGAGGATCAGCTCGCCTGCGCCGATCTCGTGGTGCTCAACAAGGCCGATCTGGTCGATGCCGAGACGCTGGCCGGCGTTGAGTGCGACATCGACGGCGAGACGCGCTCGGGCGTCCGCATCGTGCGCGCGAGCCATGGCGCGGTGGATGCCGCCGTGCTGCTCGGCCTGACCGCGGCGGCCGAGGACGATCTCGACGCCCGCCCCTCGCACCACGACAGCGAGGAGGATCATGACCATGACGACTTCGACAGCTTCGTCGTGACGGGCGGGGCGGTGGCCGATCCGGCGCCGCTGCTCGCCGCCATCGCCGGTGCGATCGACGCGCACGACATCCTGCGCGTAAAGGGCTTCGTGGCCGTCGAGGGCAAGCCGGCGCGGCTGCTGGTGCAGGCGGTCGGCCCGCGCATCCAGCATCATTTCGATCGTGCGTGGCTCGCGGACGAGGCGCCCCGCACCCAGCTCGTCGTGATCGGTCAGAAGGGGCTCGACCGCGCCGCCATCGAGCGCGCGCTGGGCGAGGTCATCGGCTGATGCATCTGCTGTCCGCCACGCCGGGGACGGTCTCGAACGGCGAGGAGGCGATCGATCTCGCCCAGTCGCCGGGCGACATCGTGATCCTGACCGTGGCGGACAGCGAACTCGCCTGCTTCTCGCGGGCGGCCTCGATGCTGGGGGAGGGCGGCCCCAGCGTCCGCCTCGCCAACCTGCTCCAGTTGAAGCACCCCTATTCGGTCGATCTCTATGTCGAGAAGGTGATCGCCAAGGCGCGCTTCGTGTGCGTGGTGCTGCTCGGCGGCAAGTCCTACTGGCCCTATGGCGTGGACGAGATCGCCAGCGTGGCGCGCGCCAAGGGCATCGCCTTCGCCGCCATCGCCGAGGGGCAGGAGCCGGACCCGGCGCTGCAACGCGCCTCCACCCTGCCGCCTGAGACCTGCGAGAAGCTGCGCGACTATCTGCGGCAGGGCGGGGTCGCCAACGCCCTCGGCTTCCTGCGCACCGCCGCGCGGCTGATCGGCCGGGACAGCGGCACGCCCGACGATCCGGTGCCGGTGGCGGACGCGGGCCTCTACGTACCGGGCATCGAACGTCCGACGCTGGCCGATGCGCAGGCACGCTGGGTGGAGGGGCGGCCGGTGGCGCTGCTCGTCTTCTACAAGGCGCTGCTGCTGGCGGGCACGCTGGAGGCGGTGGATGCGATGCTCGCCGGGCTGGAGGCGCGGGGGCTGAACGTGCTCGCCGTCCATGTCCGGGCGCTGCGCGAACCCTTTGCGCGCGACTGGCTGGACGGGCTGCTCGGCGAGGTCGCGCCCGACGTGATCCTCAATGCCACCTCCTTCGCGGCCTCCTCTCCGGGCGAGACGCGGACGCCGAGCGTGCTGGAACGCGCCGACTGCCCGATCCTCCAGATCATCCTCGCTGGCGTCGATCAGGAGAGCTGGGAGTGCTCCGCCCGAGGCCTCGGCCCCCGCGACCTCGCGATGAACGTCGCGCTGCCCGAGGTGGACGGCCGCCTTTTCACCCGCGCGGTGGCGTTCAAGGCGGCCGAACGCTTCGATGCGCTGACCGAATGCGGCATCGTCGCGCCGAAGGTGGTGCCGGATCGGGTGGCCTTCGTGGCGGACCTCGCGGCCAACTGGGCGAAGCTCCGCCGGACGCCTGCCGCCGAGCGGCGCGTCGCGCTGGTGCTCGCCAACTACCCCAATCGCGACGGGCGGATCGGCAACGGCGTCGGCCTCGACACGCCTGCGAGCACGGCCGCGATCGTCTCTGCCTTGCGTGAGGCGGGATACGCGACCGGCGGTGCGCCCGAGGACGGCGCGGCGCTGATGCTGCGGATGACGGGCGGCGTGACCAACGATCTGTCGTCGATGGATAGGCCGGGCGAGATCGCGCTGCCGCTCGCCGATTACCACAGGGCGTTTGCCGCGCTGCCCGAAGTGGCCCGGACGCTGATGACCGAGCGCTGGGGCGAACCGGAAGCCGATCCTTTCGTCAGCGACGGCGCTTTCCGCCTCGCCGTCCACCGCTTTGGCAACATCGCCATCGCGGTGCAGCCGGCGCGCGGCTACAACATCGATCCCAAGACGAGCTATCATGATCCGGCGCTGCCGCCGCCGCACGCCTATCTCGCTTTCCATATCTGGCTGGCGCTGGAGTTCGAGGCGCAGGCGGTCGTCCATGTCGGCAAACACGGCAATCTCGAATGGCTGCCGGGCAAGGCGGTGTCGCTGTCCGCGACATGCTTCCCGGAGATCTGCGCCGGGCCGCTGCCGCAAATCTATCCCTTCATCGTCAACGATCCGGGCGAGGGCACGCAGGCCAAGCGCCGCATCGCGGCCACCATCCTCGACCATCTCACCCCGCCGCTCACCCGCGCGGAGAGCTATGGGCCCCTCAAGCAGCTCGAAACGCTGGTCGACGAATATTACTTGGCCGCCGGCATGGACCCGCGCCGGCTGGAGCGGCTGAAGCGCGATATCCTCGACCTCGCGCAAGGCATCGGCCTCGATCGCGATGCCGGCGCTAGCGGTGACGGCGATGACGCGCTGGCCGCGATCGACAATTATCTCTGCGAACTGAAGGAGATGCAGATCCGCGACGGCCTGCATATCTTCATGCGCTCGCCGGAGGGGCGCCAGCGGCGCGACCTGTTGGTGGCGCTGGCCCGGACGCCACGGGGGTATGAGACGGCGGAGCAGGGCTCGCTGCTGCGGGCGCTGGCGGAGGATCTGGGGCTGGGCTTCGATCCGCTCGATTGCGTGATGGGCGCGCGCTGGGAGGGGCCGAGACCGCAGCGGCTGGCCGCGTTCTCCGACGATCCGTGGCGCACGGTGGGCGATACGGTGGAGCGGCTGGAGTTGCTGGCGGCCGAGCTTGTCTCGCCTTCGTGTCGGGAGTGCGGCGAAGGCAGCTGGACCCCGGATCAAGTCCGGGGTGACGAAGCTGAATGGTTGAGGACGGCCGCCGTGCTTGCCACGATCGGCAGCGTCCTTGCGCCCCGCGTCGATGCTTGCGGTGAGGCGGAGAAGGCAGCGCTTCTCACCGCGCTCGACGGGCGCTTCGTGATGCCCGGCCCCTCCGGCGCGCCGACGCGCGGGCGACCCGACGTGCTGCCGACCGGGCGCAACTTCTACTCGGTCGACACCCGCGCCGTGCCGACGGCGGTGGCGTGGGATTTGGGCTTCCGTTCGGCCCAGCTTCTCGTCGAGGATTATCTCCAGCGCGAGGGGGAGTATCCCCGTGCCATGGCGCTCTCCGCATGGGGGACCGCCAACATGCGCACCGGCGGCGACGACATCGCGCAGGCGTTGGCGCTGATGGGCGTCAGGCCGCGCTGGGAGTGGACGTCGGGCCGGGTGGTCGGCTTCGAGGTGATGAGCCTCGCCGAACTCGGACGCCCGCGCGTGGACGTGACCTTCCGCGTCTCGGGCTTCTTCCGCGACGCCTTCCCCGAGCAGATCGACCTCATCGACAGCGCCGCCCGCGCCGTCATGGCGCTCGACGAGCCGGACGCCGACAACCCCGCCGCCGCCCGCCACCGCGCCGAGACCGCCACGCTGGTCGATGCCGGAGCCGATCTGAAAACCGCCGCCCGCCGCGCCGGCGCCCGCGTCTTCGGATCGAAGCCCGGGGCCTATGGCGCCGGTCTTCAGGCGATGATCGACGAGCGGCTGTGGCACAGCCGGGCGGATCTGGCCGGCGTCTATCTCGACTGGGGTGGCTATGCCTATGGCGCGGGCGTCGAGGGCGATGCCGAGCGCGCCCTGTTCTCCACCCGCCTCGCGCAAGCCGATGCCGTCGTCCAGAACCAGGATAATCGCGAGCACGACCTGCTCGACAGCGACGATTACTACCAGTTCGAGGGCGGTATCGCGGCGGCGATCGAGCATCTCTCCGGCCGTGCACCGCTCTCTTACCACAACGATCACAGCCGCCCCGAGCGCCCCGTCGTGCGCACGCTGGCGGACGAGATCGGCCGCATCGTCCGCGCCCGCGTCACCAACCCCAAGTGGATCGCGGGCGTGATGCGTCACGGCTACAAGGGCGCGTTCGAGATCGCCGCGTCGGTCGACTATCTCTTCGCCTTCGCCGCCACGACGCACGCGGTGAAGGACCATCATTTCGACGCCGTCCACGCCGCCTTCATCGAGGACGAAGCGGTGCGCGCCTTCATGGCTGAGGCCAATCCGGCGGCGCTGCGCGAGACGGCGGCGCGGCTCGCCGAGGCGCTCGAGCGGGGCCTCTGGAAACCGAAATCCAACAGCGCGGGCGTGGTGCTCGCGGAACTTCAGGGAGACGCGTGATGGTCGAGCGGACCGAGGCCGAACATGCCGAGAAGATGAAGAAGAAGCAGGCCGCCCACGACAAGATCGTCGCCAACAAGACGATCGAGAGGGGCCTGCTGATCGTCCACACCGGCAAGGGCAAGGGCAAGACCACCGCCGCGCTCGGCATGGTGGTGCGCGCGATCGGGCACGGCAAGAAGGTCGGCGTCGTCCAGTTCGTGAAGGGCGCGATGACCACCGGCGAGAAGGTGGTGTTCGATGCCTTCCCCGCGCAGGTCGAGTTCAAGCCGATGGGCGAGGGTTTCACCTGGGACACGCAGGACCGCGCACGTGACATCGCGGTGGCGCGCACGGCGTGGGAGGAGGTGAAGCGGATGGTGGCCGATCCGGTCTACGACATGGTGCTGGCCGATGAACTCAACATCGTGCTGCGCTACGACTATCTGCCGCTCGACGAGGTGCTGGCCGTGCTGACCGCCAAGCCCGAGATGAAGCACGTCATCGTCACCGGCCGCAATGCGCCCGAGGCGCTGGTCGAGGCGGCCGATCTCGTCACCGAGATGACGCTGGTGAAGCACCCGTTCCGCTCGGGCGTGAAGGCGCAGGCGGGCATCGAGTTCTAGGGCGTGGGCCGGATGCATATCATCGCAACTTGACCGCCCGCAGGCGCACGGCAAGATTGCGCGCATAGGTTCGGCCAATAAGCGGGGTGTGGCTTGAAGCGTTCTCTGCTCGCTTTCGCTGGCGCAACGGCGCTGATCGGAGCCTCGGCTTCAACGCCCGTGGCGGCATCCACGCCCAGGCTCGCCGACATCCTGGGCTATTCCTTCGTCGGCGAGCTGACCGCCGCCGAGCATGTCGACCGCATCGCCTGGGTGGAGACGGTGCGCGGCGTGCGGAATGTCTGGGCGGCGGCCGGCCCGGATTTCCGGCCGCATCAGGTCACCCGCTATACGCAGGATGACGGGCAGGAGATCACGCATCTCCGCTTCTCTCAGGATGGCGGCACGATCGTCTATGTGCTGGGCGGCAGCCACGATGCCAACTGGCCGGCGGAGGGCAATCTCGCGCCCGATCCCGCCAATTCGCCGGTGCAGCCCAAGGTCGGCATCTGGACCGCGCCCTTCGACGGCGGAGAGCCCCGCCTCCTCTCGGAGGGCGATCAGCCGGCGGTTTCGGCGAAGGGCGTGGTCGCCTTCGTGAAGGACGACCAGATCTGGTCGATGCCGCTCGACGGTTCCGCCAGGCCGGAGCGGCTGCTGTTCGATCGTGGGAAGGATCGCACGCCGCTCTGGTCGCCGGATGGCAGTCGTCTGGCGTTCCTGTCGGGGCGGGGCGATCACGACTTCGTCACCGTCTTCACCGACAAGACGCATCCGCTCGTCTATCTCGCGCCCTCGACCGGGCGGGACGACGATCCCGTCTGGTCGCCGGACGGGCAGCGCATCGCCTTCAGCCGCCAGCCCGGCAGGGGCGGCGCGCCCGAGCCCCTCTTTCAGTTCCATCCGCGGCCCTTCTCGATCTGGACAGCGGACGCGACGACGGGCGAGGGCCGGCGCGTCTGGGCGAGCCCGGTCACGCTCGACGGCTCTTATCCGCAGAATGGCGACGGGCTCGGCCTGCGCTGGATGGCGGACGACCGGCTGACGATGATCACGACGCTGGACGGCTGGGAGCATCTCTACGCCCTGCCCACGGCCGGCGGGGCGCCGCGGCTGCTCACGCCGGGCCGCTTCATGGTCGAGCATGTCTCGGCAAGCCGTGATCTCAAGACGCTCTATTACGCGGCCAATACCGGCCCGGCGAAGGGCGATGACGATCGCCGGCACGTCTTCTCGGTCGGTATCGCGGCGAGCGCACCGCGGGAGCTGACGTCGGGCACGGGCCTGCAATGGTCGCCGGTCGCGGCGGGCCGGGGCGTCGCGCTGGTCGCCGCCGATGCGCAGCATCCGCCTGCGGTGGCGCTCGCGGATGGCAAGGCCTTGCAGCCGGTGCATGTCGCCGTGCCGGACTATCCCGCGCGATCGCTGGTGATCCCGAAGCCGGTGAGCTTCGCGGCGCCCGGCGGCTTCACCATCCAGGGCCAGCTCTTCGAGCCGGCCGGCGGCGGTGCGAAGCATCCGGCGCTGATCTTCGTCCATGGCGGCCCGCCGCGCCAGATGCTGCTCGGCTGGCATTATATGGACTATTATTCAAACGCTTACGCCGTGAACCAATATCTCGCCAGCCGGGGCTTCGTCGTCCTCTCGATCAACTACCGGCTGGGCGTGGGATATGGCCGGGCCTTCGAGCAGCCCGATCATTGGGGCCCGACCGGCGGCTCGGAATATCAGGATGTGCTGGCCGGCGCGCGCTGGCTTCAGGCGCAGGCCGGGGTCGATCCCGCTCGCATCGGCATCTGGGGCGGCTCCTATGGCGGTTATCTGACCGGCATGGCGCTTTCGCGCAATTCGGATGTGTTCAAGGCAGGCGTGGACTTCCACGGCGTCCATGACTGGTCGCTCGATATCGGCGAGGAAGCGGGGCACCCCGTCGAGCGCTACGAGAAGGGCGACTGGCAGCAACTGATGAAGACCGCCTTCGAGGCTTCTCCCGATGCACAGATCGCCAACTGGCGCTCGCCGGTGTTGCTGATTCAGGGGGATGACGATCGCAATGTCCGGTTCGATCAGACAGTGGATCTCGCCCGGCGGCTGACCCAGGCGGGCGTCCCCTTCGAGGAGATGGTGATCCCCAACGAAATCCACGGCTTCCTGCGCTACGATAGCTGGCTCCGGGCCGATCGGGCGACCGCACTTTTCCTGGAAGAAAAGCTGCGGCCTTGATCCCCGGCGCTCCGGAGCGAAGTGCCGGGATCGCCAACCGGCTTGCGGCCACGATGGTGCGGCGACATAGCCTCGGCCATGGGCATCTCCAAATCGATCGTCTACTTCGGCTATCTGGGCGATGAGGGCACGGATGGCGGCGTGGTCCGCCAGCGGCTCTCTTTCATGGACAGGCAACTGCGATGGTTGTCGGATCTCATGGAGGCGTCGGGGGAGCGGATCGAGGTTCTGGTGCCCTATGTCGCACCGCGAGCCTGGGATGCGGAGGTGCATGGCGTCATCACGCGCTACGGATTCCGGATCGATCCCGCATCCGTCCGCGCCGAGCGCCGCAACACTTTCGAATATCCCGGCTTCCGTGCATTGAAGGCGCTGGCCGAGCAATCCGATCCGGACGATCTGATCTATTATTGCCACAGCAAGGGCATCGTGCTGCTCGACGAAAGCAAGATGGGCCTGTTCAGGATACACACCGAGGTGGGTATCACGGCCGATCTGGACATGCTGACAGCGAGTTCGGCCCTTACCAGGGCGAGTATATTCCCATACAAATTCGGGTGGTGCTGGTATAATTTCTTCTGGATCAAGGCCGGTTATATGGCCGGTCTGTCGGTGGAGGAGTCCGCGGATCGCTATCACTTCGAGGCGCTGATCGGCGACCGTAGCGATAAGGAAGGGTATCGGGGCGTCCTGCCTCTGATCGACCGCCTGCCGTTCGAGGACACCGGAATAGCTGCCAAGCCCTGGTATCGGGCTGAAGAAACCTCGTCCCCCGCTTTGTTCGCCACATATGACCGTTACGCCGGGATGCAGTCGCCCGCCGACTCTGCCAACGCCCGGAAGGCGCTGGCGGATCGGCGCGCACGGGCCGGTTCGAAACCCCGCTCACCCCTGTCCTTGGCCTACTGGACCCGGCTCTTCGGAGGGAAAGCGCGGGTGGGAAAGTTGAAAGTATAGCAAAAGGACGAAGCCTCGCCCTGCCTCAGTTATCAAGAGGTGCGATGCTCTCCCGGCTTGTCACCATATCTTCTGGCCGGGGACAAGGGGAATGGAACGACTTTGCTTCGCGATGAATGCACCTTTTTCTACGACGACGATGCTGTCGTAGAAATGCACCGCGCGCGTAAGGCGTCCGATCTCGGAGCAGGGCAGGTCGTGACCGATCTGGGATTTGTTGTGCGGATTGCCCGCATGGAGTTCGTCGACGATGCCCTTCATGCGTTCTATGAAGGTCGTCGGCACGCCGAGGCCTCCGCCCCATGCCGGCCAATAGGCCGCGTGAGTATCTTCGACGACGTAAAGAGCTTCGCGGGGCATGTTGGGATAAAGGAAGTCGAACGTCGCGTTGACGTGCGCCGTGATGTGGCTGCCATCATCGAGGACGATATCGGGATAGCCGAATTCATCGACGATGGAATTCAGAAAGCCATGATCCGATTGGTCCCCTATCCGGATGGCAACCTGCTCATCTTCGAACTTCCGGCATTCGTCCCGAACGTCGATGCTGACGATCTGGGCGGCGGGCCCGAAATAATGCTTCCACATCTGGGATGAGCCGCCCTGGCCGGTGCCGATCTCGAGGAACATGATCCGTCGATCCCGGAACCGCGAAAAATAGCGCTCATAAATGGGAAGATATTGAAGCCACTTGTTTATGGGTTCGCCTTGGTTCGTCCAGAAATACTGATTCAGGGACATGGGCTAGCTCGATACGGCAAAGGCAGACGGCAGGGGGTATAAGCCCGCCCATGCGCATGGCAAGGAGACCCTTCAACGGGTGGAGAGGGGCTGCTACCCCATGGCATGCTCACCGCTTGCGATAGGCTCCTCGGCCGCACCACCTTCATTGAGCATGATCCGCCGATCACCGTGCATCGTGACGTGCTCTGCGTTCCGACCGGACGGGCGAAGAAGGATGAAGGGCTGTTCGACCAAGGGGGCAAGCTCATCGCCGATGCGGGCTACTTCCGGGCCCATCCCGATCGTGTATCGCTTTATCCCCTGCTCAATCCGCTTCCCCACGAGCGCTTCGATTACGCGCCCGATGACGTGCAATATGTCTTTCTGGGGGTGCTCACCGGCCACTATGGGCATTTCATCACCAATTCCCTCGCGCGGGTCTGGGCGGTCAGCCGGTTCGATCGGGCGACGACGAAGTTCGTGCTGCTGAACCATGGTCCGCTGTCCATGCCGCTGGCCATATCGTGGCTGCGCGAGATTCTCGGCGCCTTCGGCCTGGACGAGACCAACCTGCTCAATTTCGCGCGGCCGACGCGATTTCGGGAGATCGTCGTCCCGGCGCCGGCTTTCGAGGAGGGCGGCTTCGTGCATGCCGTGTTCGGCGCCGCTTGCGGCCGGGCTGGGCAGATGCTGACGCGCGGTCGGCGAAACGATGGACCGCCCGTGTTCCTCACGAAGCAGTGCCTCGCCTCGGGAGTCTCGAAGGTGACGAACGAAGCGGAGATGTGCGAGCATCTGTCGGCTGCCGGCGTCCAGATCGTCGCGCCCGAAACCCTGAGCGTGTCCGAGCAGATCCGCCTCTTCGCGGATCGTGATGCGGTGCTGGGCATGGCAGGATCGGCGATGCACACGGCCGTGTTTGCGCCGGGCCGTCAGAAAATCGAGCTGCACACCGGGCGGGCGCGTCTTTCCAACCAGGCGTTGATTGATGCCGCCAACGGCGGCCGGACGACGGCGCTTTGGCCGGCGCAGGGGATAGAGGCCGCTCAACCGGAGGCGGGCTTTGGCGCAGCATATCGCCTGAGCGATCCTGTGGCGGTCGCCCGCGAACTTCTTCGGCACATCATCTAGCTTCGTCTTCGATTCCTATGGGCGCCGTTCGAAGTGCCTTACGTTGCGGGAGGGGCGCCGGATTCCGGTATCCGGCGTCGCTGGGCGGCGCATTCGTCCGCCAGAAAATCGAGCAGGGCGCGAACCGAGGGAAGCAGGCCGCGACGGGACGGGAAGACCGCGTGCACGATTTCGTTCGAGGGTCTCCATTCCGGCAGCACGGTTTCCAGCCGCCCATCTTGCAGGTCGTTCCAGACGATCAGCGTGGGCAGGCGCACGACGCCTGCGCCGGTAAGAGCCGCCTCGCGCAGGACGGCCATATCGTCGGTGACGAGGCGCGGCGCATGACGAACCTCGGCGACGGTCCCGTCGGCATGGAAGAGGCGCCAGCGATGCTCGCCTCCGGCCGGCCCGAAATCCAGGCTGGGGAGGGCCGAAAGGTCGCCGGGAAGCAGGACGGGGCGGGTTCGCAGCAGCTCGGGGCTCGCGACGAGACGGATCGTGCGTTCGTCGAAGCGGCGCATGACGAGGTCGCTCTCGGCGAGCGGCGGCGGCCGGACCCGGATCGCGAGATCGAAGCCTTCGCCGATCACGTCGACGCGGCGGTTGGTGCTTTCGATATGGAGTTCGACCTGCGGGTGGAGCGCCATGAATCGGCCGATCAGTTCACCGAACTGGAAGGCGAGGAGGCCGGTGGGGCAACTGAGCCGGATCACGCCGCATGGCTCCGCACGGGACTGGTCGATGACCGCCTGCGCCGCCTCGGCTTCGACCAGCATGGCGACGCAGTGGCGATAATATTCGCGGCCGATCTCCGTGACCGTGAAGCGCCGGGTCGAACGCTGGATCAGCCGGGCGCCCAGCCGCTCCTCAAGCAGGCCGATGCGCCGGCTGAGCTTCGATTTCTGTATGCCCAGCGCGCGCGCCGCCGCCGCGAAGCCGCCATGATCGACCGCTTGCACGAAATAATAGAGGTCATTGAGATCGCGCATCGTCCTGTTGATAGGACGCTAAGTCCATTTTAACAATCTTTCGGCCGGATTGGCGCAGGATTATTGTGCATCTCAACGAACGCCTTCCATCGGAAGGCGCAGGAGATGCACCATGAAAACGGCTCTCGGTATCTACAGCAACCCCAACCAGCATTGGGTCGGCGACGGCTTTCCGGTCCGCTCCCTTTTTTCCTACAACGGCCTTGGCGGCCGGGTGAGCCCCTTCCTCCTGCTCGATTATGCGGGCCCCCATCACTTCGCGCCGACCACGGCGCGGCGGGGCGTCGGCCAGCATCCGCATCGCGGGTTCGAGACGGTCACCATCGTTTATGACGGCGAGGTCGAGCATAAGGATTCGGCCGGAAACGGCGGCGTCATCGGTCCGGGCGACGTCCAGTGGATGACCGCCGGCGGGGGGATATTGCACGAGGAATATCATTCGCCGGCCTTCGCCAAGACCGGTGGGCCGTTCCGCATGGTCCAGCTCTGGGTCAATCTGCCCGCGAAGGACAAGATGACCCCCGGTGGCTATCAGGGCATCACCGCGGCCGACATCCCGACCGTCGAGCTGCCCGGCGGGGCGGGGCTCGGCCGGGTGATCGCAGGGGAACTGCTCGGCGCAAAGGGGCCGGCACGGACCTTCACCCCGATCAATGTCTGGGACGTGCGGCTCAACCGCGATGCCGATCTGACGCTCGATCTGCCTGAGGGGCATGGCGCGATGCTGGTGGTGCTCGGCGGCCATGTGACGGTGAACGGCCATGAGGGCGTCGGCGAGGCGGAGATGCTGTTGCTGAGCCGCGAGGGCGATGCCGTGCGGGTCCAGGCCGACGGCGACGCGCTGATCCTCGTCCTGACCGGCGAGCCGATCGACGAGCCGATCGCCGGCTACGGCCCCTTCGTGATGAACAGCGAGGCGGAAATTCGCCAGGCGATCGACGATTTCAACAGCGGCAGGTTCGCGACAGCAGCGGCCTGACCGCCGATCCGGCTCCCCTTTCCCCCCTCCCGAGGGGAGCCGGGTCTTCCCTTTGACGAATGGACGGCGGCCTCGCGTGCCCCGTCGTCTCGGCGCTTGTCCGCCGAACCCCGCGCACGCCCGCAGCAGGAGCAAACCATGACGAGTGAAGCGATCCGCGACCCGAAGGCCGATCATCTGCTCACCCCGCAGAACGCCGCCTTCATCATCATCGACTATCAGCCGGTGCAGGTGAACTCGATCGCCTCGATGGACCGGCAGTTGCTGCTCAACAATATCGCCGGATGCGCAAAGGCGGCGGTCGCCTACGATCTGCCGGTCATCCATTCGACGGTGAACGTCGCAACCGGGCTCAACAAGCCGCCGGTGCCGCAGGTCCGCAAGGTGCTGGGCGATTATCCGACCTATGACCGCACCAGCATCAACAGCTGGGAAGATGTCGAGTTCAGGAAGGCGGTCGAGGCAACCGGGCGCAGGAAGCTCATCATGACCGCGCTGTGGACCGAAGCCTGCCTGACCTTCCCCGCGCTCGACGCGCTTGCGGAGGGCTATGAGGTCTACGTCCCGATCGACGCCGTCGGCGGCACGTCGGTGGCGGCGCACGAGGCGGCGCTCCGCCGCATCGAGCAGGCGGGCGGCAAGATGATCTCGGTGGTGCAGCTCTTCTGCGAGTTGCAGCGTGACTGGAAGCGCAGCGCGACGGTTCCCGCCTTCATGAACCTCTTTATCGAAACCGGCGGCACGGCCGGAATCCAGTTCTCGTACGACAAGGCCGACTGACGGCCGGTGCCCCGCCGGTTCGCCGGCGGGCATTCCGTGCCAGAGAAAGCGTTGGGGTAGCAGTCTCGCGGGGCCTTCAGGCCAAACCCGCGAGACTTCTCATCTTTTTGCCGGAGCAGAAAGTGGTCGGGGAGAGAGGATTCGAACCTCCGGCCCCTGCCTCCCGAAGACAGTGCTCTACCAGGCTGAGCTACTCCCCGACGGAGCACCGGTCGTTTTTTGAAGCTCGGGAGCCGACCGGCGTTGCTGAGCGAGGCGTCCTATAGGGGCGGCTTTCGGATGGGGCAAGCACCTCTTTTCATCAATTTTGCACATTGTGGCTGGCCTCGATCATTTCGGCCAGCCGGACGAACTTCTCCCGCGGTGCTCCGCCCCGCGCGCGCGCGTTTTCCGCGGCCTCGATGCGTCGCCAGTCCGCGAAACTCACCGCTTCCACGTCACGCGCGGTCAACAACGCGGTAAGCCCGTCCCCTCCGGTCTTGCCTGCGGGAGCCGGCAGGTCGGCGGCGATTTCCTCGGCGATCTGGAAACCGTCCGGGCGATTCGTGCCGATCGTGCCCGTCGGCCCGCGCCGCGCCCAGCCCGCGCAGTAGAGCCCCGAGCCTGCACCGCCGATGCGGCCATTCTCGTTGGTGAAGCGCCCCAGCCGGTCGTCATAGTCGAGCCCGGCGATGGTGATGCTGCGATAGCCGATGCAACTCACCACCATCGAGCAGGGGATATCCTCCGTCTCGCCGGTGCCGGCGGCGTGGCCCTCGGCGTCCAGCCGGGTGTGCTCGATCCGGATCGCCTCGACCCGGTCTTTGCCGAGAATCGCCACGGGGGCCGTGAAAAATCGGAAGTCGATGACAACGGGTTTGTCGCCGGTGCCCTCCGCCGCGAATCCGCGCAGCAGCGTCACCGATTTGCGCTGCCCCGGCTCCAGCGCGGCATCGTCGGCGAGGGGGGGCAAGTCCGTGAGGGCGACATGGGGCGCCGCACGGGATAGATGAGCCAGCTCGCCCAGCTCCTTGGGCGTCATCGCGATCTGGTGAGGGCCGCGCCGGCCGAGAATCTCCACGCGGCGCGTGCGCGCGCTCGCCAGCGGGCCGAGCGCGTGGCGGGCGATGTCCGAGCCCTCGAACTCTTCTGGCGCCTTGGCGAGGATGCGCGCCACGTCCAGCGCGACATTGCCGTTGCCGATCACCGCGACCGTCTCGCCGTCGAGCGGGGGCGCGAGGTCGGCATGATCCGGATGGCCGTTATACCAGCCGACGAAGGCTGCCGATCCGATCACGCCCGGCAGATCCGCACCGGGGATGGAGAGGGGGCGGTCGGCGGGCGCGCCCGTGGCGATCACCACCGCGTCGTAGAGGCCGCGCAACTCCTCGACCGAGACGTCCCGCCCGACCATGACATTGCCGAAGAAGCGCACGGGCTGCGCGGCGGCCACGCCTTCATAGCGGTGCGTTACCGCCTTGATCGACTGATGGTCGGGCGCGACGCCCGATCGGATCAGCCCATAGGGCACGGGAAGGCGGTCGATCAGGTCGATCCGGACATCGTTTCCGAAAGTTCTGAGGCAGGCTTCGGCCGTATAGAAGCCGGCCGGCCCCGATCCGATCACCGCGACATGGCGCATGCTGATCCTCCCCTTTTGGGATCGACATGCTAACCGCTTGGAAGATCGGCGCAAGCGCGGGGCGCGGCAGTGCGCGCCCCGCGTCCGACAAGGCCCTTAGCGGGCGACCGGAGCCGCCGCCGCGGCATTGGCGGGCAGGCCGCCCATCTGCGTCACCAGCTTGGTGTAGGCATCGAGATAGGCGAGCACGATCACCTGGCCGATGGCGGTGTCCTGATAACCACCGCCGCCGGCCGCTGCGAAGCCGCCCCACCAGCCGCCGCCGGCGCCCGCGCCGAAGCTCAGGTCGGACTTGCGGTAATAGCCCTCGGTCATCGCCTGCTCCTCGGTGGTGCGGGCGTTGACGAGGCTGAGCGTGACGTTCGCTTCCTTCTTGTTGATGCTGATGCCGCCCAGCACGCCGCCGAAGCCATGGCCGATCAGGCCGCCCAGCGCGCCGCCGACCGCGTTGCCGCCCGAATGATTGTTGCCGCTGACGATATCAGGCTGGAGGAAATAGTCCGCCGCCTTCACCTGGCCCTTGCCGAGGTTCGAGCCGCCCTGAAGCTCGCCATTGTCGGCCATGGCGCGTTCCATGTTGCGGTTCTGCATGGCGCGGCCGCGGTTCACCATGGTGAAGCAGCCGGATTGCGCGATGAACACCTTCAGGATCGCCTCGGGGCTGCCGAGATTATATTCGCGCCACCACTGGGTATCGGGCTCGACGATCGCGACGGTGCCAAGGTTGCGCGTGCAGTGCGGGATGTCCTGCGTGCCTCGGGTCTGCGCCTGACGACCCGAGGAAGGGGCGGCGGCGGTCACCGGCGTGGCGACGAGCGCCGTCATGGCCGAAAGGGCGGCGAGGATACGAAAGGTCATGATGAAAAATCTCCCCTGTCGACCGCCGTGACCGCGTTGCGTGGGATATGCAAAGCTACGGACGCGGGCGGCTCCGCCGCCGAGGATAGCGCAGCGCGGGACCGGCATAAAGCCTTGGCTTGGGGTCTTGCGCGTCTGGTGCTATCGGGCTGCGCAAACCTTCCCGAGGACTTTTCTTCACCGTGGCCACTCCGCTCGACCGTATCCGCAACTTTTCGATCATCGCCCACATCGACCATGGCAAGTCGACGCTGGCGGATCGGTTGATCCAGCGCACCGGCGGCCTCTCCGATCGCGAGATGACGGCGCAGGTGCTCGACAACATGGACATCGAGAAGGAGCGCGGCATCACCATCAAGGCGCAGACCGTGCGCCTCGATTACAAGGGCTATGTCCTCAACCTGATGGACACGCCGGGCCATGTCGACTTCGCCTATGAAGTGAGCCGCTCGCTGGCCGCCTGCGAGGGTGCGCTGCTGGTGGTGGACGCGGCGCAGGGCGTCGAGGCGCAGACGCTCGCCAACGTCTACCAGTCGATCGAGCATGACCATGAGATCGTGCCCGTCATCAACAAGATCGACCTGCCCGCCGCCGAGCCCGAGAAGGTGAAGGCCGAGATCGAGGACATCATCGGCCTCCCCGCAGACGATGCGGTGCTGGCGTCGGCCAAGTCCGGCATCGGCATCGACGAGATCCTCGACGCCATCGTCGAGCGCATCCCGGCGCCCAAGGGTGACCCCGACGCGCCGCTCAAGGCGATGCTGGTCGATAGCTGGTACGATCCCTATCTCGGCGTGGTCATCCTCGTGCGCGTGATCGACGGCTCGCTCAAGAAGGGCCAGCAGATCAAGTTCATGAACGCCGGCACCACGCACCTCGTGGATCGCGTCGGCTGCTTCCGCCCGAAGATCGAACAGCTTTCGGACCTCGGGCCGGGCGAGATCGGCTTCATCACCGCGCAGATCAAGGAAATCACCGAGACCCGCGTCGGCGACACCATCACGGATGCCAAGAAGCCCACCGCCGAGCCGCTCGCCGGCTTCAAGGAAGTGCAGCCGGTGGTGTTCTGCGGCCTCTTCCCGGTCGACGCCAACGACTTCGAGAAGCTGCGCGAGAGCATCGCCAAGCTGCGCCTCAACGACGCGTCGTTCAGCTTCGAGATGGAGACGTCGGCGGCGCTCGGCTTCGGCTTCCGCTGCGGCTTCCTGGGCCTGCTCCACCTGGAGATCATCCAGGAGCGGCTGATGCGCGAATATGATCTGGATCTCATCACCACCGCGCCGTCGGTGGTCTACAAGATCCACCTCAGCCATTCGAAGACCGAGGAGGCGCAGACCATCGAGCTGCACAACCCGGCCGACATGCCCGATCCCAACCGCATCGAGATGATCGAGGAGCCGTGGATCGAGGCGACCATCTATGTGCCCGACGAATATCTCGGCTCGATCCTGAAGCTGTGTCAGGATCGGCGCGGCATCCAGAAGGATCTCACTTATGTGGGCGGCCGCGCCCAGCTCAAATACGAGCTGCCGCTCAACGAGGTGGTGTTCGACTTCTATGATCGGCTGAAGTCGATCTCGCGCGGCTATGCCTCGTTCGATTACCACCAGATCGGCTATCGCGAGGGCGACCTCGTGAAGATGGGCATCCTCGTCAACAACGAGCCGGTCGACGCGCTGTCGATGATCGTCCACCGCGGCACCGCCGAGGTGCGCGGCCGCGGCATGTGCGAGCGGCTGAAGGATCTGATCCCGCGGCATCTGTTCAAGATCCCGATCCAGGCGGCGATCGGCGGCAAGGTGATCGCCCGCGAGACGATCGCGGCGATGCGCAAGGACGTGACCGCCAAGTGCTACGGCGGCGACATCACGCGTAAGCGGAAACTTCTGGAGAAGCAGAAGGAAGGCAAGAAGCGGATGCGCGAGTACGGCTCGGTGCAGATCCCACAGGAGGCCTTCATCGCGGCGCTCAGGATGGGGGATGACGCATGAGGCCCGAGACTAAGGAGGGGATTGCAACGCAATCCCCGAGTTAGGCGAGGATCAGCCGAATGCCGGCCGGCGGGTCGCAGACCCGACCGACGACGCGGGCTTTGCCCGCGGCGGCTAGCGTGGGGGGTGATTATCGTCCGCCGCGGACTTCCGTCTCGTCCGTCACTCCGGCTTCTCGCCCGTCACCCCGGACTTGATCCGGGGTCCCGCTATGGGCGCCGCAATATTCGATTTTCCCCTGACCGCCTCGCGCTTCGTTCGTGGCGCGAAGGAGAAGAAGAAGCTGGACCCCGGATCAAGTCCGGGGTGACGACGGGAGGCGTGGCGGCTTTAGCCTCACCCCGCGACCGCAACCCACCCCGCCACATCCTCCGCCAGCATCGGCCGCCCGAACAGCCACCCTTGCGCGTGCGTGCAGCCCATCTGGGCGAGCAGCGTCGCCTGCTCCTCGGTCTCCACGCCTTCGGCCACGACGATCACGCCGATCTGGCGCGCATAGGTGACCAGCATCCGGATCATCGAGGCGGTGCGCGGCGTGGCGATGTCGCGGACGAAGCGGTGGTCGATCTTCAGGCTGTCGAACGAGAGCGACTGGAGATGGGTAAGGCTCGAATGCCCCGTGCCGAAATCGTCGAGCGCCACCGTCACGCCCAGCGCGCGGATCTCGTCGACGACATGGCGCAGCCGGCCGAGGTCCGCGATGCGTGCCGTCTCGGTGATCTCGATGCGGATGCGGTGAGGGGCCAGCTCGGCGGCGGCCAGCGCGGCGACGATGCGGCGCGGCGCGCTGCTCTCCATCAGCTCCACCACCGACATGTTGATCGACACCTGGATCGTCGGCGGCCAGCGTCCGGCGTCGAGGCAGGCCCGCCTCAGCGCGAAGTCGCCCAGCTCGTGGATCAGGCCGGAGCGCTCGGCCACGGGGATGAACTCGCCCGGCGACACCTCGCCGCGGATCGGGTGGCGCCAGCGCAGCAGCGCCTCATAGCCGACCGGCAGCCGCGTCTTGAGCGACACGATCGGCTGATAGCGCATGGTGAACTGGTGTCGCTCGAGTCCCTGCCGGATTTCGGCGACGAGGCTCTCCTCCTCGCTCGCGGGGCCGGTATCGGCGTCGGCATCGTGGAAGCGGATGCGGTCGCCGCCGTCGGCGCGGGCGCGCAGCGCGGCGCTGGTGGCGCGTTCGAGCAGGCGCAGCGATGTCGATCCGTCGATCCCGGCGCGCGCGACGCCGATGCTGCCGGTGATCGGCACCCGCCCGCCGGATTCGCTGGTGAACAGGAAGCGCATCGCGGCCAGATGGCGATCCACCGCGGCGGCCAGCGACACGCTGTCGCCGAGCGCGGTGAGAACGATGGCAAACCGGCTCTGGCCGACGCGCGCCATCAGGTCCATCGCGCGGACCGAGACGGACACCTGCATCGCCGCCTGGATCAGCAGCTCGGAGGCCGCCGCCCAGCCGCGCTCCTCGAAGATGGCGTCGAACTGGTCAACCTCCACCACCAGCAGCGCGACGCCCATGCGCGTGCGGGCGGAGGCCTCGATCGCCTGCGCGGTGCGATCATGCAGCATCTCGGGCGTGGCGAGACCGGTCAGCGGATCGCGGCGGCGGCTCTCTTCCAGCAGATGGGAGAGGGTGTGGATCTCGGTCCGGTCCTGAAGGACGAGGCCCACCACCGTCATGCCGCCGACCTGCGCGTGGATCAGCGACTGGCGCCAGCTCCGGAAGCGGCCGCCGGCATCGACCAGCTCGACCGGGGGCAGCACGTCGCCGCGGCGCGCCTCCGTCGCGGTCGTGCACAGCTCGACCAGCAGGGGATGGCCCGCGATGCCGTGATAGCCCGGCGGCATGTCCGGCTCGGGTGCGAGGCCGAGCATCGTCTCGGCGGCCTCGTTGCAATAGGCGCGGCCCGGCTTTTCCGAGACGATCACGATGCCGTCGGAAAGCCCGGCGAGGATCGAGCGCGCGTCGCGCTTCAGCCCGGCTAGCACGCGGGCGTTGTAGAAGAACAGCACCGCCGCCGCGAAGGCGAAGGCGATCGCCACCGCCAGCGTCACCGGCATGGCGTGCGCAAAGATCATTCCGTGTATCCCAGAACCGACATCGCAATCCGCCAGCGAACGGCAATCCTATCATGCCGGAAGCGTTTGCGTTCGCGCTTTCAAGGTTAAGGATTGCTTAATTCGCCCGGCCGCAAAGGCATTTTCGCGCGATATTCCGTAGCGGCGGCGAGGGATGACGCAGGCGGCTTCTACCGCCTGCCGTTTCCGGCTAGAGGTGTCGCCCTATGGCGCGATCCAGCCGCACTCCCAAGCCCTTCTTCGACGACAAGAATCGTGCCTTCTGGTTGCTCCAGTCGGCGGGATGGCTGGGCTATTTCCTGCTCCGGTCGCTCGGCGGCGTGGCCAACAACATGGGCTTGCTGTTCATCGTGCCGACCGCGCTGGCGACGGCGACCGGCTATTCGCTGACGCTGCTGATGGGGGCGGCGTTCCGCAAGCTCATCACCGCGCGGCCGTTCTGGACGTGGAGCATCTCGATCGCGCTGCTGCTGATCTCGTCGGCGGCCTTCTCGACGATCGAGGTGTGGGCGAACGCCACCTTCTATCATCCCGGCACCCCGCCTGAGGGCGCGCAGTTCCTCGGCGCGATCCTGCTGGATTTCGCGGTGCTGGGGGCGTGGAGCGCGCTCTATTACGCGATCAACTTCTACCTGAAGCTGGAGCTGCAGGCCGATCAGCTCCAGCGGCTGGAGGGGCAGGCCTCTGCGGCGCAGCTCGCGATGTTGCGCTACCAGCTCAACCCGCACTTCCTGTTCAACACGCTCAATTCGATCTCGACGCTGGTGCTTCTGAGGCAGACCGACCGGGCGAATTTGATGCTCTCGCGCCTGTCGGGCTTTTTGCGCTATACTCTCGTCAACGAACCCACCGCGCAGGTGACTCTGGCGCAGGAGGTCGAGACGCTGAAGCTCTATCTTGAGATCGAGAAGATGCGGTTCGAGGACCGGCTGCGGCCGCGCTTCGATATCGAGCCGGCGGCGGCCGGCACCCGTCTGCCTTCGCTTCTGCTCCAGCCGCTGGTCGAGAACGCGATCAAATATGCCGTCACGCCGCAGGAGGAAGGGGCGGAAATCGCCGTTTCGGCTCGGCTGATCGGGGATCGCGTGCAGATCAGCGTGACCGATACCGGCCCAGGGTTGAACGAGACGCAACCACGGACCACCTATTCCACGGGTGTGGGCCTCGCGAATATCCGCGACCGGCTGACGCAGGCCTATGGCTCGCGACAGCGCTTCGAGGCTCAGCCGGGTGCGGCTGGTGGCTTTGCGGTGACGATCGAGGTTCCATATGAAACGGAGCCCAAGGAGACGGCATGACGATACGGACGATCCTGGTGGACGACGAGCCGCTGGCGATCCAGGGGCTGCAACTGAGATTGCAGCGACATGAAGATGTCGAGATCATCGACACCTGCCTCAACGGGCGCGAAGCCATCCGCTCGATCAAGACCCACAAGCCGGACCTCGTCTTTCTCGACATCCAGATGCCCGGTTTCGACGGCTTCTCGGTCATTCAGGGCCTGATGGAGGTCGAGCCGCCGCTGTTCGTCTTCGTGACGGCCTATTCCGATCACGCGATCCGCGCCTTCGAGGCGCAGGCGACCGATTATCTGATGAAGCCGGTGGAAGAGGAGCGGCTCGCCGATACGCTCGACCGCGTCCGCCAGCGCCTTTCCGAGCGGAAGGGCGTCGAGGAGGCGGGCCGCCTGAAGGAGGCGCTGGCCGAGCACGCCCCCGAGGCCGCCGAGGCGATCGTGGACGGCGTTGGCGAGGATGCGCCTGCGTCCAACCGCTACGAGAAGCTCATCAACATCAAGGATCGCGGGCAGATCTTCCGCGTCGACGTGGATTCGATCGAGCGCATCGACGCGGCAGGCGACTATATGTGCATCTACACCGGCGACAACACGCTGATCCTGCGCGAGACGATGAAGTTCCTGGAGAAGCGGCTCGATCCGCGCCGTTTCCAGCGCGTCCACCGCTCGACCATCGTGAACCTCGACCTGGTGCGCCAGGTCAAGCCGCACACCAATGGCGAATGCTTCCTCGTGCTGGAGAGCGGCGCGCAGGTGAA
Organism: Sphingomonas sp. PR090111-T3T-6A; assembly: GCF_000383095.1. Taxonomy (GTDB): domain Bacteria; phylum Pseudomonadota; class Alphaproteobacteria; order Sphingomonadales; family Sphingomonadaceae; genus Solisphingomonas. The sequence goes on along the minus strand of NZ_AORL01000009.1, from coordinate 98,742 downwards.
GGTGTCGCGCAGCTACAAGGACGTGGTGGCCCGCTTCGTCCACTGAGACGGGTGCGCCATCGGGCTGGAGAAGGCCGTTCCGGCATAAGCCGGGGCGGCCTTTTTCCTTAAGCGGCGGCGGGCATGAAGCGCATCGCCACGCCGTTCATGCAATAGCGCAGCCCCGTCGGCGGCGGCCCGTCCTCGAACACATGGCCGAGATGCCCGCCGCAGCGCGCGCAATGGACCTCGGTGCGCTCCTCGCCGATGGATCGGTCCACCCGCTCGCCGATGGCATGGGGGAGATGGTCATAGAAGCTCGGCCAGCCGGTGTGGCTGTCGAACTTGGTCGACGAGGCATAGAGCGGCAGCGCACAGCCCGCACAGGCGAAGACCCCCTTGCGATGCTCGTTGTTGAGCGGGCTGGTGAAGGGGTATTCGGTCGATCCCTGGCGCAGCACCGCATAGGCCTGCGGCGACAGGCGCTTTCGCCATTCGGTATCGGGAAGCTGGAAGGGAGCGGGCGTCGCGGCCACGGCATCGGCCTCGCCGCCCGAGCCCAGGCGCCATGCCAGTACGCCGACGGCTGCCGTGGTGGCGAGGCCGAGAAAGGCGCGCCGATCGAGGCGGGAGGAAGGCATCTCCGTCATGGCCTCTTATACGAATGGCGCGGGTCGCGGGTTACAGCCCCCCGCCGATTTGACCGCCCGCTGCCATGAGCCTACGCCATCGATCGCAATTCGTTGCGTCCGCGTTTCCAAATCTCTTTCGAGGAGGAGGAAATGACCATGAAGAGGATGCTGCTGCTCGGCCTGTTCGCGCCGTTCGTGGTTGCCGCGCCGGCGCTGGCCGAAAGCCCGTTCGACGGAACCTGGAAGATCGATCTCGGCGCCAGCAAGCTGCCCGAGAAGCCCGACATATTCCTGCTCAAGGACGGCGAATATGAATGCCAGAGTTGCGCACCCGTTTTCAAGGTGAAGGCCGATGGTGCTTTCCACCCGGTCGCCGGCCATCCTTATTATGACGCGGTGTCGATCAAGGTGGTCGATCCGCACACGGTGGTGGAGACGGACCGCAAGGGGACCAAGACCGTCGTCTCGTCCACGAACAGCGTTTCCGCCAACGGGCAGACGCTCGATTTCAGCTTCAAGGACATGACTGCCGCCAACGGCTCGGTGGTAACCGGCAAGGGCACGCAAACCCGCGTCGCCAAAGGGCCGGCGGGATCGCACGCCATTTCCGGCTCATGGCGGACGACGAGCCTCTCCAACTTCTCGGAGAACGGCCTCGTGCTGACCTTCAAGGAACAGGGCGACATGTTCTCGATGTCGACGCCGACCGGCCAGTCCTACACCGCGAAGTTCGGCGGCCCGGCGGTGCCGGTCAAGGGCGACACCGGCGGCACGCACGCCGCCGTGAAGAAGACCGGCCCGCGCGCCTTCGAGGAGACCGACACGCGAGGCGGCAAGGTGGTCATGGTCATCACCGGTACCGTTTCGTCGGATGGCAGGACGATGACCGCGACGGTCGACGACCGCGAGCGTGGCAGCCACGCGACCTACAAGCTGGCGAAGCAATAAGGCCGGACGCGGGGGCGGGGAGGATGGCCTCCGCCCCTTCGTGGCACCATTCGGCTGTCCGGTGGTTGAAGTTGGACTGGCAATGGCTGGGAGGGGGACATGATCCGCATTCTGATCGGCAGCCTTGTGGGTGGGCTGGCGCAATTCTTCGTGGGCTTCATCTTCTGGGGGCTGCCGTTCCTGTCGCGCATCCCCTTCACCATCGCGCCCGACCCGCAGAACGCCGCCGTGCAGACCGCGCTCGCGCAGAACCTCACGGCGACGGGCACCGGCACCTATTACGTCCCCTGGCCGGACAGCGCGGCGGGCACGGTGCTGCATGGGCGCGGGCCGGTGGCGCTGATCTTCTTCAACACGCACGGCTTCGCGCCGATGGACCCAAGCTCGCTGGTGGTCGGCCTGATCCTGTCGGTCGCGACGATGCTGCTGCTCGGCCTCGCGCTCCACGCGATAGCGGCGCGGGTGCTCGATTTCCCGAGCCGGGCGCGGATCGTGGTGCTGACCGGGATCGCGACGGTGCTCTATTTCACGATCGCGGCGCCGGTCTATAATTTCTACATGCCGTGGGGCTACTGGATCTACCTCGCGCTCTCGCAACTCGTCGGCTGGGTCGTGGGCGGGCTGATCCTCGCGCGCTGGTTCGTGCCGCGCGGCTGAGCCCTATTCGAGCAGGCCGAGGAAACGGGCGGCGGCGCGGAAGTCGCGCCGCTTGTCCTCACGCGCGGCGGTGGCGAGCACGTCCTCGCCCCATTGCTCGGCCTGCCAGAGATCGTCCAGCTCGGCGGCCTCCCATCCGTCATGCTCGGTCATCGCGCCCTCGGCGATCGCCAGCGCCAGCACGAGCGAGCCGGACAATGTGACGAGCGGCGACAGGCCGGCGAGGTGGAAGGCATCGCGGGCCGAAACCGCCGCCGCCAGCCGCTTCACCGTCTCCTCGGGCTGGGTGACATGGACGATGCCGGCGGTGACGCGGAACTCCACGCCATAGCGCGCCCGCGCCCAGTCGAGCGGGCCGTCCCACATCGCGCCCTGCCGCGTGGTCAGCTCGGTCGGATGCGAGGCGCGGTAGCAGAGCAGGTCACCCTCGGCATAGCGCGCGAGGCCGGCGGCGAAGGCGGCGGTGTCGGGTGCGATGCGGTCGATCGCGGCGTTGGCGAGGCCGGTCAGCGGCATGGTGTGCGGATCGATCTCGCCCTCGACCTGCCGCCACTCCCCGGCGATGGCGTTGGCGAGCGCGTCGGTCGGCAGCACCAGCTCGGCGCGGGCCGGCGTGCGGAGCGCGCGGCCGTCGAGCCGGATGGCGCGGTTCTCGACCGTGACGTCCTTCCAGAAACGCTTGGCCTGCGGGATCATTTCGGGCTCCGCCAGCGGCGCGCGAGCAGCTTCGGCACCGCGATCGTCTCGACCAGACCGACCACGAACAGCACGCCGCCAAAGCCGTATCGGCCGCCGAGCGCGCCGCCCAGCATCATCCACAGCCCGAGCAGCATCAGCACCACGCCGCCGAGCTTGAGCCCGGTCATCACCGCGAAGCGATCGCGGGCGCGCTTGTCTTCGATGGCTTTGGGGTCGGGCGTCATGCGGTCTCCCTCGAGCAGAGCAGGGGCAGTTCGGACGGGTGGAGGGCGACGACATCGGCGCCCTCGGCCAGCAGTTCGGCCGGCTCATGATAGCCCCATGCGACGCCGATCGCACGCACGCCGGCATTGTGCGCCATCAGGATGTCGTAGCTGGTGTCGCCGATCATCACGGTGGAGAGCCGATCGGCGCCGGCTTCCGCCATCGCCTGCTCGATCATCGAGGGGTGGGGTTTGGAGGGGTGGCGATCGGCGGTCTGGAGCGTGACGAAGCGGTCGAACAGGCCGTGATGTTCCAGCACCAGCCGGAGGCCCCGGTCCGACTTGCCGGTGGCGACGCCGAGCAGCCAGCCGTCCGCCTCCAGCCGGTCGAGGGTTTCGGCGATACCCTCGTAGAGCGCCTCCTCGACCTTGCCCTGCTCGCGGAGCAGGCGGAAGCAGCGCTTATAGCCCTCCGCCAGCGCATGGTGATGCGCATCGTCGGCGTCGGGCAGGAGCGCGCGCATCGCCTCGGGCAGCGACAGGCCGACGATGCGGCGCACCGCCGCGCGATCCGGCGCAGCGCGGCCGGCCTCGGCGAAGCAGGCGGTCATCGCGGCGTGGATGTTCGCCTGGCTGTCGACCAGCGTGCCGTCGCAGTCGAAGATGGCGAGGCGGTTGGTCATCGCGTCACCAGCCCGGCCTCGCGCGTGCGGCCGGCGGCGGCGAGCGCCTGCGCCAGCGCGGCGCGGTCATCGGGGCCCTTGTTCTGGCCCATCTTGCGGGTGCCGCGCCATGCGGTGGGCGTCAGTTCGAAGCCTCGGATCGCCTTCAGCATCGCGTCGAAGCGGCCGGGCGCCATCTTGTCGATCGTCCACACCGGCTTGGGCGCCAGCATCCGTTCGAAACGGTCGCTCAGCGCCTCGACCTGCGCGGCGAGGCCGGCGTCGTCGAGCGCCGCCACCGGCCCTTCGATCTCGACGGCGAGATAGTTCCAGGTCGGCACCTGATCCTCCGACGCATACCAGTCGGGGCTCACATAGAAGTCCGCGTCGGTGACGCTCGCCACGACATGCGCGCCGTCGAGATGGCGGGTGATGCGGTTGCCGCGCGCGAGGTGGAAGCGCAGCCGGCCTTCCGCCGTGACGATCAGCGGCGCATGGGCGACGATCGGCCCTTCCGGCCCGCTCACGCACAGCGTCGCGAAGCCGCGCGCGGCGACGAACGCCTGCATCGCCGCCTCATCCTCCCAGCGGAAGGCCGCGTTGGGATGCATCAGCCGCGCCCGCGGCCGCGGCGCTCGCCCTTGCGCTCCTTGCGGCGATCCTTGGCGGCATGGGCGGCGGCGCGGCGCTTGCCCTCGGGCGTCTCGGAGAATTTCGCCTCGTCGATCGGCAGCGCGTCGCCCAGCGCCGGATCGAAGCCGAGATGATGCAGGCTGTCCGCGAAGTGGGTCGGCAGCTCGGCGCGGATGTCGATCTGGCCGCCGTCGGGATGGTCGATTTTGATGCGCCGCGCGTGGAGGTGCATCTTGCGGCTCACACCGCCCGTCAGGAAGGATTCCTGCCCGCCATATTTGCCGTCGCCCACAATCGGATGGCCGATCGCCGCCATGTGGACGCGGAGCTGGTGGGTGCGGCCGGTCAGCGGGTGCAGCTCGACGAAGCAGGCGCGGTTGCCGGCGCGCTCGATCACGCGATAGCGCGTGCGCGACGGCGAGCCCTCCTTCTCGTCGACATACATCTTCTCGCCGCCGGTGCCCGGCTGCTTGGCGATGGGTAGCTCGATCAGCCCTTCCTCGATCGAGGGGACGCCCGCGATGATCGCCCAATAGACCTTCCGCGCCGTGCGGCTGGAGAAGCTCTTGGCGAAGAAGCCCGCTGCCCGCGCGTTGCGGGCGATCAGCAGCGCGCCCGACGTATCCTTGTCGAGCCGGTGGACGAGCTTGGGCCGCCCCTCGCTCTCGAACTGGAGCGCGTCGAGCAGGCCGTCGACATGGCGCTCGGTCTTGGTGCCGCCCTGCGTGGCGAGGCCGGGCGGCTTGTTGATGACGATCGCGGCGTCGTCCTTGTGGATCACGAGGCTCTGCGCGAAGTCGATCTCGTCGGCGGCGAGCGGCTTGCGCTCGCGCTTCGGCTTCGCCTTGTCGGGCGCCGGGGCCTCAAGCGGGGGCACGCGGATGATCTGCCCGGCCTCCACGCGGTCGCCCGGCGCGGCGCGCTTGCCGTCGACGCGGAGCTGCCCCGTGCGCGCCCAGCGCGACACGATGTTGAAGCTGGCGTCCGGCATATGGCGCTTGAACCAGCGATCGAGGCGGATGCCGTCGTCGTCGGCCCCTACCTTGAACTGGCGGACGTCTTCGCCCTTGGAGTCGGTCTTGGTCATGCGGGCATTATCCTAGCGAGGCCGAGGCCCACGAACAGCATCAGGATCGCGCCCACGGCGGAGCTTGTGACATAGAGCGCGGCCGCGCCCCAGTCCCCGCGCTGGATCATGTTGGCGGCTTCGAGGCTGAAGGTGGAGAAGGTGGTGTAGCCGCCCAGCACGCCGACGCCGATCAGCAGGCGCCAGCTCTCGCCCGACGGCGATGCGGAACGCGCCAGCAGACCGGCGAGCAGGCCCATGAGGAGCCCGCCGGAGAGATTGACGATCCAGGTTCCCCATGGGAATCCGGGGCCGAGCAGGGCAAGCGAGAAGCGCCCGACCTGATAGCGCAGGCCTGCGCCGAGCGCCCCGCCGACCATGACGAAGAAAAGCGGCATGGAATGCGCCTTAGAGCAGCGGACGCACAGGGGCTAGGGGCTGTGTCCGCCGGGCGGGGCGTCAGGCGCCCTCGGTCCACACATAGTCGACCGGTGTCGCCCCGCGCGCGGGCGTGCCGATCGTGATGACGAAGATCACGTCCTTGCGCGTGCCGGCCAGCACCCAGTCGCCATTCTTGTCCTCGCGCTCGGTCTCGTAACCGCCGGCCTGAGCCTTCGTGCGATACCAGTCGAGCACGGCGGCGCGGTCGCCGGCGACGGCGAAGCTCGCCACGCGGGCCTTGCAGGCGCCGTCATGGCCGGCGGCCTCCTGCAATGTCGCCTGCGGGTGCATGGGGAGGTCGGCGGGCAGCTTCGACGCCCAGTCGTTGGCGTAGACGAGGCCCGACAGGCAGTTGCTGGCGCCCTCCGTCACCACCGGCATCCCGCGATGCGGATCGACCTTGATCGCGCTCGCGAGTTGGCGGTTGCCGGCGCTGTCGACCAGCGCGGCGTCCATCTGGTCGAGATTCTTCGCGGGCGTCGAGGCTTTGTGGCAGCCGGGCAGGAGCAGCAGCGCGGCGAGCGCGGGCAGCAGGGAGGCGGATCGAGCGAGGCGCATGAGCGGGCGTCCTGTCTGTGTCACGCCGATGTAGCGCATCGGGGCGGCGCCCGCGGCGGCGATGTCGGCGCGCCTGTCCCGAAATGGCCCGCCCTCAGTGGCCCGTCACGAAGAGGCGGCCGTTGCTGCCCTTGCCATCGTCGCCGATCTGGATGGCGAGGTGGGTGGGGCGATCCTTGTCGTCCGCGCGCGTCGCCTCGAACTGGTTGGCGCCGGTGGCGGGGTCGATCGTCCAGCCTTCCTTCCGCGCCTCGTCGCGATACCAGGCGAGCACGCGGCCGCTGTCGGCAGGCGCGGTGAAGCCCATCTCGACATTGCCCTCCCCGCCGGCATCGCCGCGCACGTTCACGCCGTGGATGCTGGTGCCGGGAAAGATGCGGAGATTGTCGATGTGCGTCGTGTCGGAGCCGAAGGCCATGTTCGGCAGGTTCACCTTGGCCGAGAAGCCCGGCACGTCGACCGAGACGCTGTGCGAGCCATTGGTGTCTGCGGCGACCGATTCCGAGCTGTTGCCGAAGCTGATGCTGGCGGTGGTGTTGCCGCCCTCGTCGTGCGCGCGGATGTCGCAACCGGCGAGGAGAAGGCCGGCGGCGGCCAGCGTGACGGCGATATGCAGGCTGGGAAAGGGACGGGCGGTCATCGGCATCGTCTCCCGGTCGGGCTGTCTTGCGGACATGCTACACCGGGGCGGCCGGGAAGGGAAATCCGCCGCCTGACCCTACGGCGCGCGATGTTTCAGACAAAATGCGCGTTTATTTCACCGACGAAACCCTGCCGTAAGGCGGGCAGGTGACACCGCTTTCAAGCCGACGGCGCTTTCAACTTTCCCCCCGGGAGCGCCGTCGGTCAATGTAGAAGGGCGCGCCGTCTTCGACGACGCGCCCTTTTTCCTGGGCGAAACGCCGACCCCCGAGCCGGCGCCCCTCAGCCTTGCTTATTCCGCCGCGACGCCCGCGCGGGTGAACATGTCGCCTTCGCTCGACGTGGCGTCCTCATTGGCGGCGAGCGCCGACTTGGCGGCCTTGCGGCGATCGAAGTTGTCCCACACCTCGCCCCAGTTGCCGCGCGTCGCAGCCTTGGAATATTCGGTGGCGCGGGTCTCGAAGAAATTGGCGTGCTCGACGCCATTGAGCAGCGGCGCCAGCCAGGGCAGCGGATGCTCCTCGATCATGTAGATCGGCTTGAGGCCGAGCTGGCCGAGGCGCCAGTCCGCCACGAAGCGGATGTAGCGCTTGATGTCCTTGGGCGTCATGCCGTTGACCGGGCCCATCTCGAACACGAGGTCGATGAAGGCGTCCTCGATGCGCACCGTCTTCTGGCACATGTCGAGGATGTCGTCCTTCACCGCCGGGGTGAGGCACTGGCGCTCCTGGCAGAAGGCGTGGAACAGGCGGATGATGCCTTCGCAGTGCAGGCTCTCGTCGCGCACCGACCAGCTCACGATCTGCCCCATGCCCTTCATCTTGTTGAAGCGCGGGAAGTTCATCAGCATCGCGAACGACGCGAAGAGCTGGAGCCCCTCGGTGAAGCCGCCGAACATGGCGAGCGTGCGCGCGATATCCTCGTCCGTATCGACGCCGAAGGTGGCGAGATAGTCGTGCTTGTCCTTCATCTCCTTGTACTGGAGGAAGGCGCTGTACTCGCTCTCGGGCATCCCGATCGTGTCGAGCAGGTGCGAGTAGGCCGCGATGTGCACCGTCTCCATGTTGGAGAAGGCGGTCAGCATCATCTTGACCTCGGTGGGCTTGAACACCCGGCCGTATTTCTCGTGGTAGCAGTCCTGCACCTCGACGTCGGCCTGCGTGAAGAAGCGGAAGATCTGGGTGAGCAGGTTGCGCTCATGATCGGTGAGCTTCTGCGCCCAGTCCCGGCAATCCTCGCCGAGCGGCACCTCTTCGGGCAGCCAGTGGAGCTGCTGCTGGCGCTTCCAGAACTCGAACGCCCACGGATATTCGAAGGGCTTGTAGGTCTTGGAGGCTTGGAGAAGAGGCATGTTCAGGCTCCGTGCGAATGCAGGGCGACCGCAAAAGAGGTCAGGATCAGGATGGGCGAAAGAAAGGCGATGCCGCACGCCAGATAGAGCAGGCGGGCGACCGGGCCGAGACGGGTGAAGACGGCACGTGCGAGCAGCAGCGCGCCCGCGACATAGAGGGCGAAGGCGCTGACATGCACCGGCATCAGCGCCTGCACGCGGGCGGGCAGTGCGGAGGCGGTGAGGCTGAGCGTGGCGGCCAGCCCGCTGCCCAGCAGTACCCAGAACTCCTGCGGCTTGCGGCGCAGCCGATAGGCTGAGAATAACAGCACCGGGCCGACGATCAGCGCCATCCAGCGGAGCAGGAGCATACTCATGCGCACCTCCATGCAGCCGAAACGGATTTCGCGCGTTCCCGGCCCTGTCCCCCAAGCGAAGGAGCGAGGCGATGGTCGACAAGTCCCAGATCAAGGAACATGCCGAGGTGATCGGCGCGGATGGCGTGCATCTCGGTACTGTCGATCATCTCGACGGTGACCGGATCAAGCTCACCCGGAAGGACAGCCCGCAGGGGCCGGGCGGCGAGGGCGCCAAGCATCATTTCATCCCGCTCGGCCTCGTGGCCGAGATCGAAGGCGACAAGGTGCGCCTCTCCGCCAATGCCGACGTCGTCGCCGACATGTTCGAAGAAACGGATTGAGCCCTCGGCCTTCATCCCGCGGAATATAGGCGCAAACGCGTCCTTTCGCGACTGCGCGCCCTCTCCCGCCACGGGAGAGGGCCGATGCGGCGCCCTCTGCGTCATTTGGCGCCCGCCATCGCCACCGCCTGATCGAGCCGATCGGCATAGGCGTTGAGCACCGCCGCCGTCTTGCCGACATAGGCGGTGGCGTCATCGAAGCGCCGCTCCTCGATCGCCTCGCGCACGCCCGGCAGGGTCTTGGCGCCATAGCCGGTGAAGCGGCCCGGCGCGTAGATCAGGTTCCGATACCACGGCCGGAAGGGCAGGCCCGTCGGATCGAGCAGCAACTGGTCGATCTGGCGGAGCGATGCCTCGATCCGCGCGCGGGTGGCGGCGGGGAGACGATCCTCGCCCGCCAACATCGCGTCGGCGGCGGCGGCCGAACGGGTGAGGCGCGCCGAGGCGGCGTCGAGCGCGGCCATGTCGATCGCCGGTGTCGGCGTCTTGGCCTCGGGGGCCGCGGTTGGCGCCTCCGGGTTGGAGGCGAGGCGGAAGGCGTTGGCGGCGCGCGCGTCGGCCTGCGCCTGATCCTCCTTGCGCTGGTCGGCGGCGAGCTTCTTCACCTCGGTGACATAACGCGCGACGGTGCTCGCGAAGTCGCCATAGCGGGCGGGCACGCGGGGCGCGTCGGCGGCCCGCATCACCAGCCGTCCGGCCAGCTTCGACAGCGCCGCGCCATATTTCAGGCCCGGATCGTCGAACCGGGTGAAGTGGGTGAAGCTGTCGTAGATCGAGTGATAGGAGCCGCTGGTCGCGTCCTCGCCGCCGAAGCCCACGTCCAGCGCCGGAATGCCGAGATGCTGGAGGAAGGAGGAATAGTCCGAGCCCGAGCCCAGCGGTCCGATCGGCAGATCGCCGCCGGCCTTGGCCGCCGCGACCACATAATCCTTCTCGCTCCCTGCCTTCTCCGCCTCATGCGCAAGGACTTCCGCCCGCGCGCGCTCGGCCAGCGTGGCGCCCGTCTCGGGATCGGTGACGTCGCCGGTGGTCTGGTTGGCGAAATGCTGGAGGTCGTGGCTGCCCTCGATATGGACGAAGCCGCGGCCGTTATTGTCGGTGTTGATATAGAGCACGGCCTTGCGCTTCAGCTCGTCGGCGTGCGTCTCCGCCCATTCGGTCGAGCCGAGCAGGCCGGGCTCCTCGCCGTCCCAGCTCGCGTAGACGATGGTGCGATCGGGCCGCCAGCCCTTCTTCACGAGCTGGCCCATCGCCTTCGCCTCGCTGAGCATGGCGACATGGCCTGACAGCGGATCGGACGCGCCGAACACCCAGCCGTCGCGATGGTTGGCGCGGATCACCCACTCGTCGGGGCGCGTCTTGCCCTTGAGCGTGGCGATCACGTCGTAGAGCGTCTTGAGCGACCAGTCCGACTTGACCGCGAGATGCGCCGTCACCGTGCCGGTGCCGCCATAATGATAGGCGAGCGGCAGCGCGCCGCGCGTGGGCCCGGTCGCGATCGGCCCTTCCAGCCCGGCGAGCAGCTTCGTTGCGTCGGCATAGGAGATGGGCAGCGTCGGGATCTTGAGGATCGTCTGCGCCTGCTCGCGGGTCAGCCGCTTGGCGTCGGCGGTGGCGCCGATGCCGGGGGTCAGCGGATCGCCCGGATAGATGGTCATGTCCTGCACCGATCCGCGCTGCACGCCATGATCGGGCCGGCCGCCGCCGCGCGGATAGGTGTCCCACTTGGCATAGCCGTCGTCGGCGGGATCGGAATAGATGAGGCAGCCGGCCGCGCCATGGTCCTGCGCCAGCTTGGGCTTCAATCCGCGCCAGCCCGCGCCATAGCGGGCGAGCACGATCTTGCCTTTCACGTCGATGCCGCGCCGCGCCAGCTCCTCGTAATCGGCGGGCATGCCGTAATTCACATAGACGACCGGCGCGGTGACATCGCCGTCGCCCTGATAGGCGACATAAGGCGGCAGCGCGGTCTGCGTCTCGGCCGAGGTCGGGTCGCCGGGGACGGGCGGCTCCTGCCCGCCGAGCGTCACTTTCGTCGGCGCGATCATCTCCAGCGTGGTGGAGATGGGCGTGGGGTAGAGAACCTGGAAGGTTTCGATATGCGCGTCCCAGCCCCACGACTTGAACTGGGCGAGAACCTTCTCGGCATTTGCCTTGTCGTGCGGCGAGCCGACATGGTTGGGAGCGGACGACATGTCCTTGAGCCAGGCGATCTGTTCGTCGCTGCTGATCGCGGCGTCGAAGGCGGCCTCGCGCGTGCGCGCATCGCCCGTCACGGGCGCGGCGGCGGATGCGAAGGTGCTGCAAGCCAGCGATGCGATGCCCACGCCGGCGAGAAGTCGTCCTGTGAAGGTCATGCCCCTATGTTCTCCCTGCTTGCCCCCCGGCAATCTGCTTCCCATGACCCGGACGCGGGCACCGTGAGGTAATGGCGCACGGCCATCACCCCCGGCGCCGCCTGCGCCCGGTCCGAAACATCATCTCATTCCCCGCCGCCGCCTCGGCGGGGCGCTGGACCAGCCCGCGCGCCTTACTGGCAGGCGAGGCATTCGTCGTAATCGGTCGCTTCCACGTCGATCTTGCGCAGATCGGGCGTGTTGTCGGCCTCGACGCCGCCCGCGAAGCCGGCGCGCTGCACCGACTTGGAGCGCAGATAATAAAGCGACTTCACGCCCAGCTCCCAGGCGCGGAAGTGGAGCATCAGCAGATCCCACTTCTCGACATCGGCCGGGATGAACAGATTGAGCGACTGCGCCTGATCGATATAGGGCGTGCGGTCGGCGGCCAGCTCGATCAGCCAGCGCTGGTCGATCTCGAAGCTGGTCTTGTAGCAGTCCTTCTCCTCCTGGCTGAGGAAGTCGAGATGCTGGACCGAACCGCCGCGCTCCAGGATCGAGTTCCACACCGCGTCGGAGTTCTTGGACTTCTCCTTGAGGAGCTTCTCCAGATAGGGGTTCTTGACCGCGAAGCTGCCCGACAGCGTCTTGTGCGTGTAGATGTTCGCCGGGATCGGCTCGATGCAGGCCGAGGTGCCGCCGCAGATGATCGAGATCGACGCGGTCGGCGCGATCGCCATCTTGCACGAGAAGCGCTCCATCACGCCCTGATCGGCGGCGTCCGGGCACGGCCCGCGCTCATGGGCGAGGAGCATCGAGGCCTCGTCCGCCTTGGCGCGGATGTGGCGGAACATCTTCATGTTCCAGCTCTTCGCCATCGCGCTCTCGAAGCCGAGGCCGCGCGCCTGGAGGAAGGAGTGGAAGCCCATCACACCCAGACCCACCGAGCGCTCGCGGCTGGCGGAGTACTTCGCCCGCTCCATGCCGGGCTCGGCGCGCTCGATATAGTCGGTCAGCACGTTATCGAGGAAGCGCATCACGTCCTCGATGAACTGCTTGTCGCCGTTCCACTGGTCCCACGTCTCGAGGTTGAGCGAGGACAGGCAGCAGACCGCGGTGCGATCGACGCCATGCTGGTCCATGCCGGTCGGCAGCGTGATTTCCGAGCAGAGGTTCGAGGTCGAGACCTTGAGGCCCACGTCGCGCTGGAACTTCGGCATGGCGCGGTTCACCGTGTCCGAGAACACGATATAGGGCTCGCCGGTCGCGAGGCGGACCTCGACCAGCTTCTGGAACAGCGCGCGGGCATCGACCTCGCCGCGCTTCGAGCCGTCCTTCGGCGACTTGAGATCGAAGCTCTTGCCGTCGCGCACCGCTTCCATGAACTCGTCGGTGAGCAGCACGCCATGGTGCAGGTTGAGCGCCTTGCGGTTGAAGTCGCCCGACGGCTTGCGGATCTCGAGGAACTCCTCGATCTCCGGGTGCGACACGTCGAGATAGCAGGCTGCCGAGCCACGGCGCAGCGAGCCCTGCGAGATCGCGAGCGTCAGGCTGTCCATCACGCGGACGAAGGGGATGATGCCCGAGGTTTTGCCGTTGAGCCCGACCGGTTCGCCGATGCCGCGGACATTGCCCCAATAGGTTCCGATGCCGCCGCCGCGCGAGGCGAGCCAGACATTCTCGTTCCAGGTGTCGACGATGCCGTTCAGGCTGTCCGGCACCGAGTTGAGATAGCAGGAGATGGGAAGCCCGCGCCCGGTGCCGCCGTTCGACAGCACGGGCGTGGCCGGCATGAACCACAACTTCGAGATGTAATCATACAGGCGCTGGGCGTGCGCCTGATCGTCGGCGTAAGCGGACGCAACGCGAACGAAGAGGTCCTGATAGGTTTCACCGGGCAGGAGATAGCGATCGTTCAGTGTCTCCTTGCCGAAATCGGTGAGGAGCGCGTCGCGGCTGTCGTCCTTGACGATCTCGTAGGGGATCGGGCGGGCACCCTGACCGTCCTTGGCGGCCGCGGCGGCACGCTGGATGTCCAGAAGAGGGGCGTCGCTCATGACGGTCTCGCTGCTGCCCGAAAGATCCATGATGTCCATCCCGCGTTCAAATTCCGTACAACTCGGGATTACGCTCCCGACCATAGCACCGAAGGCGACGCAGACGAGTCCGTTCTCCGTTCGTCCCACTGTGGAAATGGGACGCCCGTTCCGCGATTCAAGGCTGAATCCCGGTGTTTCAACTCGATCTGGTGTCGGCCCCCAGTGCCTGACACAACGGATAGTGCCCCTGCCCGAGTCGCGGCACAAGAGCATTTATTTTGGTTTGAACCGCGATTGCCTGCTTGACGCCCGATTTCCGGCGCGTCGCTGCGGTGCGAAAATTGTGGATCAAATTGTGGCCGATTTCGACGGCGGTGAATCGTTTGGCATCAGCGCCGAAACGATTCATCCGCGATGAGAAGTGTCATCATCGGCCGGATACAGCAGCCGCCCTCAATTTTCCGGATAATCGGCGGCGAGGCTCGTTTCGCGCCATTCCCGGATGAGGGCGAGCCGTTCGGCCAGCCGCTCCGTCACCGCCTCATAACCCCAGGCGCCGAGCACCAGATGGCGGGGCGCACCGGGCTTCAGGGCGATGTCGATCATCGCCTGCGCGGCGCGAACCGGATCGCCCGCCTGCCGCCCGCTGATCGCCCTGGTGCTCTGGAGACGCGCGCCGGCGGTGGCGTCATAGGCGGGGATGCGGCTCGGCGTCTGTTCGAGCGAGCGGCCCGCCCAGTCGGTGCGGAACGGCCCCGGCTCGACGCAGGTCACCTGCACGCCGAGCAGCCCCACTTCGACGGCGAGCGCATCGGAGAAGCCCTCCACCGCATGCTTGGAGGCGGCGTAATAGCCCGAGCCCGGAAAGCCGACGAGCCCGGCGACCGAGGTGATGTTGATGACATGGCCATGCCCGCGCGTCCGCATCCCCGGCAGCACGGCACGGGTGAGCGCGAACAGGCCGAAGACATTGGCGTCGAACTGGGCGCGGATGCGGGCGTCCTCGCCTTCCTCGATGGTCGATTGATAGCCGTAGCCCGCATTGTTCACGAGCACGTCGATGCGGCCGAAACGGGCTTCGGCGGCCTCGACGGCGGCGGCGATCTGGCGCTCGTCGGTGACGTCGAGGTCGAGCGCCAGCGCGCGGTCCGGGGCGAGGGTGGCGAGATCGGCCACGCGATCCTTGCCCCGCGCGGTGATGACGGCGCGCTGGCCCTGTTCGAGCAGCAGGCGCGCCAGCTCGCGGCCGAAGCCGGTCGAGCAGCCGGAGATGAACCAGACGGGGGTGGCGTCAGCGGTCATGGGAGCACTCGCCTTGGAGGAGGGGCCTCCATCTAGCGCGGCGGGGGCGCTTCGGCCAAGAGGGGCTCAGGCGGGCTTCAGCTCGCCCGCGATGGTCGGCAGCAGCTCCGAGACGGTCGGGTGGATATGGACGGTGTGGGCGAGCGAGGTCGCCGTCTGCCCGGTCTGCATCATGTCGAGGATGACGTGGATCGCCTCGTCGCCGCCCGGCCCGAGCACCGTGCCGCCGAGGATCACGTCGCTGTCCGCGTCGACGACGATCTTCATGAAACCCTGCGCCTCGCCTTTCTCCACCGCGCGGCCGACGCGCGTCATCGGCCGCTTGCCGACGCGGATGCGGTGGCCCTGCGCCTTGGCTTCTGCCTCGCCCAGCCCGACGCGGCCGAGCGGCGGATCGGTGAACAGGCCGAAGCAGGGCAGGCGGTCGATCACGCGCCGGTCGGCGCCGTCGAGCAGGTTGGCGGCGACGATCTCGTAATCATTATAGCTCGTGTGGGTGAAGGCGCCGCGCCCGTTGCAGTCGCCCATCGCCCAGATGCCGGGGACGTTGGTCTCCAGCCGGTCGTTGACGGTGACATAGCCGCGCGCGTCGCTCGCGAGGCCGGCGGCGTCGAGGCCGAGATCGTCGGTGTTGGGCCGCCGCCCGACCGCGAGGAGGACATGGCTGCCGATCACCTCGGGCGGCCCTTCCTCACAGGTCACGCCGGCGGCGATGCCGTCCGGTCGCCGCGCGAAGCGGATGCACTCGGCATTGAGGCGGAAGGCGATGCCTTCCTTCTCCAATATCTCCTGGAGCGCGGCCGACACGTCCTCATCCTCGCGGCTAACGATGCGCGGGCCTTTCTCGATCACCGTCACCTGCGCCCCGAAGCGGCGATAGGTCTGCGCGAACTCCAGCCCGATATAGCTGCCCCCGATCACGATCAGATGGCGCGGCACCTCGGTGAGCTGGAGGATCGAGGTGTTGGTGAGCGTCTCGATGTCATGGACGCCGGGGAAATCCGGCACGACGGCGCGGCCGCCGACATTGAGGAAGATGCGCGGCGCGCTGATCTCCTCCTCGCCCACCTGCATCCGGTCGGGCGCGAGGAAGCGGGCCTGGCCGCGGATCAGCGTGCAGTTGGCCATGCCGCCGACCCACTTCTCGACATTGCCCCGCGCGGTGGAGGCGACACCCTGCACGCGCGCCGTCACCTTCGGCATGTCGATGTCGATCGGCCCGCGCACCATCACGCCATAATCCGCCGCGCGGCCGGCAAGGTGCGCGGCATAAGCGGAGGCGACCAGCGCCTTGGTCGGCATGCAGCCGGTGTTGACGCAGGTGCCGCCGAGAAGGTGCCGCTCGATCAGCGCGACCTTCATGCCGGCGGCGCTCAGGCGTCCGCAGAGGGGCGGTCCCGCCTGCCCCGCGCCGACGACGATGGCGTCGAACGTGCGGGTCACAGCGCGTGCACGGCGGCGATCGCGAGGAGCAGCGTCACCACATCCTCGATCAGCGCAGCGGGCATGTCCTTGCCGAACATACGGGCGAGCGCGCCGCGCGCCGCGGCGCCGCCCAGCGTGCCAAGCACCGCCCCGATCGCGCCGAGCAGCAGCGTGACGATCCATTGCCCCGACGGGATGCCCACCGCCGCGCCGCACAGCGCGCCCATCAGCACGCGCACCGCGAATTGCGGGGGCACCTTGCGGCTCGGCGTGGCGGGCAGCTTGTCGTTGACGATCTCGCCCAGCGCGGCGAGCGCCAGCACCCACGGCGTCCAGCGATAGCCGAAGAAGGCGAGCCAGCTTCCGTGGAGATCGAGAAGCCCGAGTCGCGCCTTCACCGCGATGGCCAACGGGGCGATCATCGCCCGGAGACCCGCGATGAACCCGATCAGAAGCGCCAATATGACGATCATCGCACTCTCCCCCTCATCGGTTGTCCACCGGCCGGAAAGTCCTGTCCCGCCAAGTTTGTAGCGGATCGGAACGGCGCTGTCACATCATCCGGCCAGACGTACCCTCGCGAAGATGCGTCTTGACGAATATTTGATCCTGCAATATCTGCATATGCAGACAATGCATCGGAAGGCGTTATGGCCGTTCTCACGATTCAAAGCTGCGCCACGCGCTCCTCGCCCGGACGATTGGTGCGCCGCATCGACAAGCTCATGGCGAATCTGGTCGAGTCGCGGTTCGAGGACACGGGCGTCAGCTTCGTGCAGTGGATCGCGTTGAAGGTCGTGCGCGACGGCGTGGCGCGTAACGCCGGCGACCTGGCTCGCGAGCTATCGATCACCACCGGCGCCACGACGCGGATGATCGACGTGCTCGAGGCGCGCGGCTTCCTCGTCCGGGATCGCGGCTCGGCGGACCGGCGCGTCGTGCAGCTCGCCGTCACGGACGAGGGTCACGCGCTTGTCGAACAATTGCAGCATCGGGTCGTCGAGGCGTGGAACGAGGTGCTGGTGGATTTCGAACAGGACGAGGTGGACGTCGTGGTGGCCGGCCTGATCAAGCTGCTGGCTGCGGCGGAGCGCGTTTGCGGCTGCCCGGACAGGCACAAGGAGTTGGCGGAATGAAGCGGGTGATCGCATTCCCGGCGGTGGCGGCCCTGCTGCTCGCAGGATGCGCGGCGGTGCCTCATGAAGGGCCGCAGGTGGCGCAGGTGCAGGAAAGCCAGCTTGGACTGGAGAGCGGCACCGCGAAGATCGGGGCCGACTGGTGGGCCGCGTTCGGTGATCCCCAGCTCGACAAGCTGATCCAGATGGGTCTGGCCGGTAATCCGAGCCTCGCCGCCGCCGAGGCCCGCGTCCGCGCGGCCAATGCGCAGGTGCAGGTCGAGCACTCCGCGCTGCTCCCGCACGTCAACGGCTCGGCGCAGGTGATGCGCGCGCGCATCGGCGACAAGCTCGCCCCGCCGCCGATCGGCGGCAACACCGCCAACATCGCCATCGCGGGCGCCAATCTCGATTGGGATCTGGACCTGTTCGGCCGCCAGCGTTCGGCGGTGCGGCAGGCGTCCGCCTCGGCCGACGCCGCCCGGCTCGACAGCGCGGCGGCGCGGCTCTCCCTCTCGGTCGCGATCGCGCAGGCTTATGTGGGCCTCACGCAGGCCAATCGCCTGATCGAGGTGGCCAATGGCTTCGTCGACACCCGGCAGAAGGCGCTCGGCTATGCTCAGGCGCGCGTGAAGAACCAGCTCAGCAGCCAGTTCCAGCTCAAGCAGGCCGAGACGCTCCTCGCAGAGGCTGAGCAGGTGCGCACGCAGGCCACCCGCCAGCGCGACACGCTGGTCCATGCACTGGCCGCATTGGTCGGCCGGGGCGCCGATTTCTATCCGCAGATCGACAAGCCCACCCTCGCGCTCGACAAGGCGCCGGTGGTGCCCGAGCTGCTGCCCGCGGACCTGCTCGGCCGCCGGCCGGACCTGCTCGCCGGGCAGGCGCGGATCGAGGCGGCGGTGCAGGGTCGCAAGGTGGCGCGCGCCGCCTTCATGCCGGACATCAACATCACCGCGCTCGCCGGGCTGGCCTCGGTCGGCCTCTCCAACTTCTTCACCGGCGGCGCGGGCTCGTTCAGCGGCGGCGCCGCGCTCAGCCTGCCGATCTTCGAGGGCGGCCGCCTGCGCGCGCAATATCGCGGCGCGACCGCCGATCTCGACGGCGCGGTGGCGGACTATGACAACGCTGTGCTCGGCGCGGTGCGCGAGTCCGCCGACGCGATCACCAACGTCCGCTCGGCGGACGAGGATCTGGCCGAGCAGGGCCGCGTCGTGCAGGGCCTGCGCGATACGGTGCGGCTCGATCAGGTGCGCGTGCAGACCGGCCTCGGCTCGCAGCTCGACGCCATCGATTCCGGCTTCCGCCTGCTGGAGGCCGAGCAGGCCCTTGTCGGCGTACAGGCCGACGCGCTGACCCGCCGCATCCAGCTCATCGCCGCGTTGGGCGGCGGTTTCGATCCCCTCGCGCCGCGCCAGGCGGCCGTCGCCGCGGACACCCACTCATGACCGACACCCCCCAGACCCTCGACCGGGAGACTCCCATGGACGCCCCAGCGCCTGTCGCCACCGCCGCCGTGCAGGCGCCGCCCAAGTCGCGGGCGCGCCGCACCGGCTTCCTCATCCTCGGCATCGTGATCGTGCTGGCCGCGATCGCTTATGGCGTCAGCATCCTGCTCGCGCCGTCGAGCGAGGAGACGGATGACGCCTATGTCGGCGGCAACATCGTCTCGATCACGGCGCGCGAAGGCGGCACGGTGATCGCGCTCCATGCCGACAACACCCAGCAAGTGACGCGCGGCCAGCCGCTGATCGATCTCGATCCGGCGACCGAGGATGTCGCGCTGGCCTCCGCCGAGGCGGATCTCGGCCGCGCCGTCCGCGCCTTCCGCTCGCAGGGCTCGTCGGTGGACGAGGCCTCGGCGGAGATCGCGCAGGCGCAGGCCGATCTCGGCCGAGCCGAGAACGACTATCGCCGCCGCAAGGCCGCCGTCGCCGACGGCGCCGTCTCGGGCGAGGAGGTGAGCCACGCCGCCGATGCCGTCACCACGGCGCGCGCCGCGCTCAACCTCGCCGAGGCGAAGCGTTCGCAGGCGGCCAGCTCGATCCAGGGCACGGACGTCTCCAACAACCCGGCCGTGCTCGCCGCGATCGCCGCCGTGCGCCGCGCCGCGATCAGTCGCGCCTATATGAACATCAGCGCGCCGCTTTCCGGCGTGGTCGCCCAGCGCACCGTCCAGCTCGGCCAGCGCGTCGCGCCGGGCACGCCGCTGATGGCGGTGGTGCCGCTCGACAGCCTGTGGGTGGACGCGAACTTCCGCGAGACCCAGCTCGAGCATCTGCGCGTCGGCCAGCCGGCGACGATCAAGGCGGACGTCTACGGCAAGGGCGTGACCTTCCATGGCAAGGTGCTGGGCCTCGGCGCCGGCTCGGGCAACGCCTTCTCGCTGCTGCCCCCGCAGAACGCCTCGGGCAACTGGATCAAGATCGTCCAGCGCGTGCCCGTCCGCATCGCGCTCGACCCGAAGGAGCTGGCCAAGACCCCGCTGCGCATCGGCCTGTCGATGACCGTGAAGGTGGCGACCAGCGATCGCTCGGGTCCGATGGTGGCCGGCAGCACCCCGCCCGCCGGCGGCACGCAGGACGTGGTGGATGGCGGCCCCGCCGTGGAAGCCCGCATCCGCCAGATCATCGCCCAGAACATGGGTTCGGCCCGGTGAGCGGCCCGGCCGCGCCGGGTGGGCAGCCCGCGCCGCTCACCGGCGTGGCGCTGGGCATCGCCTCGATCGCGCTCGCGCTCGGCACCTTCATGCAGGTGCTGGACGGCACGATCGCCAACGTCTCTCTGCCCACCATCTCGGGCAATCTCGGCGTCAGCACGGATAGCGGCACCTGGGTCATCACCTCGTTCGCGGTGGCGAACGGCGTGACCGTGCCGCTGACCGGCTGGCTGATGGGCCGCTTCGGCGTGGTCAGGACCTTCACCGTCTCGGTGCTGGCCTTCACCGTCGCGTCGCTGCTCTGCGGCATCGCGTGGAGCCTGCCGTCGCTCATCTTCTTCCGCATCCTCCAGGGCGGCGTGTCGGGGCCGATGATCCCCGGCAGCCAGGCGCTGCTCATCTCGATCTTCCCGCCGCACAAGCGCGGGACGGCGCTCGCCATCTGGTCGATGACGACGCTGACCGCGCCGGTGCTCGGCCCCGTGCTCGGCGGCTACATCTCCGACAATTATTTCTGGGGCTGGATCTTCCTGATCAACGTGCCCTTCGGCATCATCACGGCCGGCCTCACCTGGCGCTTCCTGCACAACCGCGAGACGCCGACGCGCAAGCTGCCGATCGATACCGTGGGCCTGATGCTGCTCGCCTTCTGGGTGTTCAGCCTCCAGACCATGCTCGATCTCGGCAAGGACCGCGACTGGTTCAACAATCCGCTGATCGTGGTGCTGACCATCTGCGCGATCGTCGGCTGCATCGCCTGGGTGATCTGGGAGGTGACGGACAAGCATCCGGTGGTGAACCTGTCCTTCTTCCGTCGCCGCAACTTCCTGCTCGGCACGGTGGCGCTGTGCCTCGGCTATGCGCTGTTCTTCGCGAACAACCTGCTGCTGCCGCTCTGGCTCCAGCAATATCTGGGCTACAACGCCACCTGGGCGGGCCTCGTCGCCGCGCCCTCGGGCGCGATGGCGGTGCTGGCGACGCCGTTCGTCAGCAAGCTCAAGCTCGATACACGCTGGCTCGCGACCGCCGCCTTCCTGTGCATGGCCGGCTCCTTCTGGATGCGGTCGAACTACACGCCGGACTCGAGCTTCTTCGTGCTGGCGGCACCGCTGGCGTTGCAGGGGCTGGGCCTGAGCATCTTCTTCGTGCCGCTGCTGACCATCTCGCTGGACGGCCTGGCGCCCGAGGAGGTGCCGTCGGCGAGCGGCCTGTCGAACTTCGTGCGCATCACCGCGGGCAGCTTCGCCGCCTCGATCATCACCACCTATTGGGATCGCCGCGAGGCGCTCCATCAGGTGCGGCTGACCGAGGTGGGGACCGACCTGTCGCCCATCTACCGGGATGCCACCGCGCAGCTTCAGGCTTATGGCTTCAGCCCGCTCCAGGCGGCCGGCGCGGTCTACCGGCAGGTGATCAATCAGGCGTATCTTCTGTCGTCGCTGGAGCTGTTCTGGATCAGCTCCGCGATGATGGTGGCGGTGATCCCGCTGGTGTGGCTCTGCCACAAGCCGGCGCCCAGCGAGCATGTGGTGGCCGCCGACTGAGATCGCCCTTGGGTGATGCCCGTCCGCCCGGCGTATCGGGGCGGACGGGCTGTTACCCGCCGAAGCGTTCCGCCGCCTCGCCGATCGCCGCATAGATACGGTCGAGATCGGCCTCGTCGATGCAGTAGGGCGGCATCACATAGACATTGTTGCCCATCGGCCGGACCAGCAGGTCGCGCTCGCGGAAATGGGTCAGCAGCGCCGGACCGATCGAGGCGAGATAGCCCTCGCCGCCGCCGATCTCGCACGCGGCGATCGTGCCGAGCCGCCGTGCGTCGCGCACCTTGGGGAGGGCCTTGATCCGCGCCTCCTGCCGGGCCGCCAGCGTGGCGATGCGCTCCATCACCGGCTCGTCGCGCCACACCTCCAGGTTGGCGAGCGCGGCGGCGCAGGCGATCGGGTTCGCCGTGTAGCTCGACGAGTGGAAGAACATCTTCGCCTTGTCGGTGGAATAATGCGCCTCGAAGATTTCCGGCGTCGCCATCGTCACCGCGAGCGGAATCGCGCCGCCGGTCAGCCCCTTCGACAGGCAGAGGATGTCCGGCACGATCCCGGCCTGCTCGCAGGCGAGCAGCGTGCCGGTGCGGCCCCAGCCGGTCATCACCTCGTCGGCGATGAAGAGGACGTCCTGCTTCGCGCAGATCGCCCGCATCTCCGCCAGCACTCGCGCGGAGTAGAAGAGCATCCCGCCCGCGCCCAGCACCAGCGGTTCGAGGATCAGCGCGGCGGGCTTGTCCGGCGCGGCGCAGGCCGCCTCCAGCGCATCGAGCGTCGCCTGACCGTCGCCGACAGGGAAGGGCAGCGTGCCGACGTCGAACAGCAGCGGCGTGTAGGCCTGATTATAGACGCCCCGCGCGCCGACCGACATGCCGCCGATCGTGTCGCCATGATAGCCATGCTCCAGCGTCAGGATGCGGTGGCGCGGCTCGCCCCGGTTGAGCCAGAAGCCCAGCGCCATCTTGAGCGCCACCTCCACCGAGGTGGAGCCCGAATCCGAATAGAAGACATGCGCCAGTGGCGCGGGCATGATCCCGACGAGGCCCTGCGCGAGGCGTTCGGCGGGCTCGTGCGTCCAGCCGGCGAAGATGATCTGGTCGAGCTTCTCGGCCTGCGCGCGGATCGCGGCCATGATGCGCGGGTGGCAATGGCCGTGCGTCGTCACCCACCAGGACGAGATGGCGTCGATGATCCTCCGCCCGTCGGCCGTGTAGAGCGCCGCCCCCTCGGATCGCTCGACCAGCGGGATCGGCTCGTTCAGGCCATGCTGCGTGAAGGGATGCCAGACAGGTGAGGTCACGCGCGGAAATCCTCGATGCGAAAATGCTGGTGGAAGGCGCCGCGCAGCGTGTCGGCGGTCAGCGGATCGAGGATCGGCAGGCGGCCGAGCCGCTTCACCTGCCCGATCTGGCAGATGGTCGCTTCATTATCCTCATTCTCGTCGCCGACGAAGGCGATGCCGAGAATGGGCACGCCGCGCGCGCGCAGCGCCTCGATCGAGAGCAGGCTGTGGTTGATCGTGCCGAGCCCGGTCCACGCCACCAGCACCGCCTGCATCCCCCAGCGCGCGAACAGGTCCGCGAACAGCAATTGCCGCGTCACCGGCACCAGCACGCCGCCGGCGCCCTCGACCACCAGCGGGCCCTTCACCTCGGGCGGGGTGAGCTGATCGGGATCGAGGACGATGCCGTCCAGCTCGGCCGAGCGGTGCGGCGAGAGCGGATGGGTGAGGCGATAGGCCTCGGGCAGCACGCGCTCGACGCCGAGCGCCTGGACACTGTCGGCGTCGGCCCCGTCCTCCAGCCCCGACTGGATCGGCTTCCAGTAGGTCGCGCCGAGCGCGCTCGCGAGCGCAGCGGAGAAGACGGTCTTGCCGATGCCGGTGTCCGTCCCGGTGACGATAAGGCGGGTCATGCCCGCGCTTGTTCTCCCGAAGCGCGAAGGACGCAAGTGGCGACGACATAGCTGGCGGTCGCGCCTGAGGCCTCGAAGCGGTGCATCACCGCGTGAAGCTGGGCGGGGGTGAGCGGCTTGTGGCCGGGGCGCGGCGTGCCCGCGCCGATCGCCTTCACGGCATGGAGGAAATCCCGCGCATCGCGATGGCGGACCGGCAGCGCCTCGATCGTGACGGAGAAGCCCATGGCGGAGAGCGCCTCCGCACCCGGATAATCGGGCGTGCCGCAGGGGAGCCCGTCATGCGCCGCGCGCCACTCGGCGAAGCTGTCCGCCGCCATTGTCGTGAAGGCGAGGTGGCCGCCCGGCGCGAGCATCCCCCGCAACCGCTCGATCGCACCTGGCAGGTCCGCGAACCACTGGAAGGCGAGGCTGGAGACGATCAGGTCGAACGGGCCGGCGATGTCCGGGGCCTCGCCGTCCATGGCGGAGAAGCTGATGTCCGCGCGGCCCGCGAAGCGCCGGTGCGCCCGCTCGACCATCGCGGGCGAGAGATCGGTCATGTGCCAGCGCGCGCCGGGCAGGCGATCGACCAGCGCGCTCCCCAGCAGGCCGGTGCCACAGCCGATCTCCAGCACGCGCGGGGCAGGTGGGAGGGGCAGCGCGGCGACGCGTTCGGCCAGCCGCCCGGCGACGCTGCGCTGGACGGCGGCGTGGCGATCATAGTCGGCGGCGCGGCCGAAGGCGTCGGCGACGCTCATGCGAGGCGGCCCGCAAAGGCACGGATACGATCGGCGCACCAGTCGGCATGGGTGAGGGGCAGGAGGTGGCCGGCGCCGTCCAGCGACTCGTGGGGGGCTCCGGCGAAGACGCTTTCGCGCATCGGCGCGGGGAGGAGCGGGTCGGCCGCGCCGTGCAGCACTAGTGTCGGCACGCGGACCATGCCGCGCCGGTCGGCCTCGGCGAGAAGGGTAAGATCGGTGGCCAGCGCCGCTTCGTCGCGGATCGCGGGCGGAGGCTCGCTGCCGCAGCGGGTGCGGAAATCGGCCAGCACCTCGGCGGGAGCTTCGCCGAAGCGCCTGCGCATCCGCTCGACCACGCGCGGCGGCACCGCGCCTTCTCCAGCGAAGCGGTCGAAGCCGTTGATCGCGACGAGGCCGATGCAGCCCTCCGGCAGCGCACCCGCCAACAGCATCGCGCCGAGCGAGTGGCCGACGGCGATCAGCGGTGCCGCGACGGCTTCCGCCGAGGGCGCTCCGAAATAGCCGCGATCCCACGCGACCGCTTCGAACTCCGGGAGCGCCGCGCGCACGCCGTCCCACAGGCACGCATCGAAACCCCAGCCATGCAGGAAGACCAGCTTCATCGTCTCATCCGGGCGATGATTGCATCGGCGAGGCGCTCGATATCCGTCTCCCCATGCGTGGCACGGAGCGCGAGGCGGAGACGGCTGGTGCCGGGCGGCACGGTCGGCGGACGGATCGCGGCGGCGAGCAGGCCGTCCCCGGCCAGCGCCTCGGCCAGCGCCAGCGCTTCTTCAGCAGCCCCCACGATGGCGGGAACGATCTGGGTCGAGCTGTCGGCGGTGTCGATCCCGGCCGCGTTGAGCCGCGCGCGCAGATGCTCGCCATGGGCAGCGAGGCGGGCGCGCTCGGCCTCCATGGCGGGCACGAGGTCCAGCGCCGCGTCGATCGCGCCCAGCATCGCGGGCGGCGGTGCGGTCGAGAAGATGAAGCCCCCGCAGGCGTTGACCAGATAGTCGATCAGCAGCTGCGAGCCCGCGACATAGGCGCCGAAGCTCCCCATCGCCTTGCTGAACGTGCCCATCACGAGATCGGCGGCATCGGGCACGGCGGCGGAGAGGCCGCGCCCCTCCGGCCCGAGCACGCCGGTCGCGTGCGCCTCGTCGAGATAGAGGAAGGCGTCATGCGCCTTCGCCAGCGCGGAGAATCGGGCGAGGTCCACGCGGTCGCCGTCCATGCTGAACACGCTCTCGGTGACGATCAGGCGCGGGCCGGGCCGGTCGGCGTAGCCGAGGAGCAGCTCCTCCAGATGATCGGGATCATTGTGGCGGAAGCGGATCTGGCGATGGCCGGCGGCACCCGCATGGAGGCTCGCGTGGATCAGCCGGTCGGTGAACAGCAGCGTGCCGGGCGCGGCCCTGAGCAGCGCCGCCAGCACCGCCGCGTTCAGGTGCCAGCCGCTCGGAAAGAGCAGGGCCGCCTCGCGCCCCTTGAAGGCGGCGATTTTCGCTTCGAGCGCCAGATGCGCCTCATGCGTGCCGGTGACGAGCCGCGAGGCGCCCGCACCGCTCCCCAGCCGCGCCGCCCATTCCGCCGACCGCTCGGCCAGCAGCGGGTGGCGGGCGAGGCCGAGATAGTCGTTGCTGGAAAAGTCGATCAGCCGCGCATCGCCGCGCGTCAGCCGGCCCTCGGCTTCGAGCGCGGTGGCGGTCAGCCGGCGCCGCTCGTGGCGGGCGTCGATGCGCTCGAGCGCGGCGGCGAGGTGGGTTGCGAGCGCGGCCATGTCCTGCGCGCCTCTAGAGCGGATCGGCGCGACAAGGAACCGTCTGCGAGAGGGTCAGGCCGATACTCGAAGTCCGCTGCCGATCGCGTGGCGTCCGCCGCCCGCATCCTTGGCGAGATAGAGCGCCATGTCCGCCTCGGCGAGAATCTGCTCGGCGTCGCGATTGGCGATCGATCCGAAGGCGACCCCGATGCTGGCGCCGATCAGCACCGGTTCGGCCGCGCAGCCCTCGATCGGCTCGCGTATCCGCTCCGCGATATGGCGCGCGACGAAGGTGGCGACGGCGCGGTCGCTGCTGCTCATCACCACCACGAATTCGTCGCCGCCCAGCCGGCAGACGAAATGCGGCGCCGCCACCGCGCGCAGCCGTGCCGCCGCCGCCGCCAGCACGCGGTCCCCCGCGCTGTGGCCGAAGCGGTCGTTCACCGCCTTGAAGCTGTCGAGATCGACGAACAGCGACGTGATCTCGCCGTCCTGCCCGTCCGTGGCGGCCGTGCGCAGGCGATTGAGCTCGGCGATCAGGCCGGCGCGGTTGGGAAGGCCGGTGAGGCTGTCGGTCGTCGCCAGCACGCGGTTGCGCCGCTCCGCCCGGAACAGCGCGACCAGCGTGCGGTTGTTCTGGAGCGTCAGCGCGCCGGTGGCGGCGATCACCACCGCGAACTGCACGGCGCCCGCGCGGAACATGCCGTTGCCGACCGTCGCGACGGCCGCGCAGAAAGGCATGGCGATCACCACGATCGCCGGCAGGGCGAGGCGCGGCAACGCCGCCCAGCGAGTCGCGAGGCCGGCGACCACGCCGATCAGCGATCCCGTCGCCACCACCATCAGCGGCTTGGTCCGCATCAGCACCGTGGCGGAGCAGCCGGCCCCGAAGATCAGGCACATGACGAGCGCGCTCATCACCACCATGCGCGCCAGCGGAGCCGGCATCTGCCGCCCTTGCCGTTCGTGCAAAAAGGTCGGAATCAGGCGAAGCGCGAGGAGCAGCGCATCGATGGCAAACCACGCCATCGCCCAGCCGGCGCCCGTCAGCGCCATGACGGTGCCGCTCATCAGCAGCACGCCCATGCCGGTGAGCAGCAGCGCGCTCGGCTTCAGCATCACGGTTTCGAGGATGTCGCTCCGGAAGTCGATGGCTTCCTCGCGCGGGAGGCCGGTGAACCAGTCAAACAGGTCGCGCAGGGCGGAATCGATGCGGTCACGCACCCCCTTCGACTCGCTCGGACCCTCTAATGCCATGACATGCCCCTGCAATAGCAGCCGGGGATAGGTAACCGAGGTTACCAAAATGTCCACGGGCGTCGGATTTTTAGGCATTTGCCCCCGAATTTGTCGGTAATTCCATGAATTTCTTCATGGCGACGACGATGGAGGGCGATTCGTTAACTATGTGCCGCATGTTCGCCGTCGCTCATGGCCGAGTCGATGCCGGCACCCGTCCGGACAGGCGGGGGTGGCCTGCCGCCCTCCGGCTCGATAAGGGGAGCCCGACAGATCCAAGGAGCGGTGCATGAACGCGGACGCCAAGCTGCAATTCTCGATCGAGCCCAACCCGGCGGCGGTGGCGGCGGCCGAGCGGGCCACGCTGCTGGAGGACCCCGGCTTCGGCCGCGTGTTCACCGATCATATGGTGACGGTGACGTGGACCGAGGGGCAGGGCTGGCACAGCGCCAAGGTGGAGGCGCGCCGCCCGTTCCAGCTCGATCCGGCCTGCGCGGTGCTGCATTATGCGCAGGAAATCTTCGAAGGCATGAAGGCGTATCGCGCCGAGGATGGCGGCGTGACGCTGTTCCGCCCGGAGCAGAACGCCCGCCGCTTCAACGAGTCCGCACGCCGCATGGCGATGCCGGAAGTGCCCGAGGAGCTTTTCCTCGGCGCGCTCGACGCGCTCATCAAGATCGACGAGGCGTGGATTCCGGGCGGCGAAGGCAGCCTCTATCTGCGCCCCTTCATGTTCGCGTCGGAGACCTTCCTCGGCGTGCGGCCGGCGGCGGAATATATCTTCTGCGTGATCGCCTGCCCGGTCGGTGCTTACTTCAAGGGCGGCAAGAAGGCGGTCAGCGTCTGGGTGTCGGACGATTACACCCGCGCGGCCCCGGGCGGCACAGGCGCGGCCAAGTGCGGCGGCAACTATGCGGCCAGCCTCATCGCGCAGGCCGAGGCGATCCGGCATGGCTGCGACCAGGTGGTGTTCCTCGACGCGGTCGAGCATCGCTGGGTCGACGAGCTTGGCGGCATGAACATCTTCTTCCTGTTCGACGACGGCTCGATCGTGACGCCGCCGCTGACGGGCACGATCCTGCCCGGCATCACCCGCGCCTCGGTGATCGAACTCGCCCGCGACAAGGGCATCGACATGCGCGAGGAGCCTTACTCGATCGATCAGTGGCGCGCAGACGCGGCTTCGGGGAAGCTGCGCGAGGTGTTCGCCTGCGGCACGGCGGCGGTGGTGACGCCGATCGGGCAGGTGAAGAGCACGGCCGGTGATTTCACCATCGGCAATGGCGGCGGCGGCGAGACCACCGACATGCTGAAGGACGCCCTCGTCGGCATCCAGCGCGGCCGGATCGAGGACGCGAAGGGTTGGGTGCGCCGCGTCGCCTGACGCGGGCGCACCCCCTTTCCTCAACGCTCGCTGTCGAGCGTCGCCATGCCCCAGGCGTTGTAGCGGTCGCCCTGCGCCGCACCCTTGGGGACGGCACGCTCGATCGCGTCCAGATCGGCGGCGTCTAGCTGGACGTCGAGCGCGCCCAGCGCCTCGGTCAGGCGATCGCGGCGGCGCGCGCCGATCAGCGGCACGATGTCCTGCCCCTGCGCCGCCACCCACGCGATGGCGATCTGCGCGACCGTCACGCCCTTGGCCTCCGCCACGCGGCGCAGCGCCTCCACCAGCGCGAGGTTGGCGTCGATATTGCCCTGCTCGAAGCGGGGCGAGTGCGCGCGGAAGTCGGTTGGGGCGGCGACGCTCTGCTTGCTCCAATGGCCCGAGATCAGCCCGCGCGACAGGATGCCGTAAGCGGTGATGTCGATGCCGAGTTCGCGGCAGGTGCTGAGAATCCCGTCCTCGATCCCGCGCGAGACGAGCGAATATTCGATCTGGAGATCGACGATCGGATGCACCGCCGCCGCCCGGCGGATCGTGTCGGAGCCCACTTCCGACAGGCCGATGTGGCGGACATAGCCCTTCTCCACCATTTCGGCGATGGCGCCGATCGTCTCCTCGATCGGCACGTTCGGGTCGAGCCGCGCCGGCCGGTAGATGTCGATATGATCGACGCCGAGTCGCTGGAGCGAGTAGGAGAGGAAGTTCTTCACCGCCGCCGGCCGCGCGTCGAAGCCGCACCATGATCCGTCCGGCGCGCGCAGGCCGCCGAACTTGACGCTGAGCTGATAGCTGTCGCGCGGGCGACCCTTCAGGGCCTCGCCGATCAGCATCTCGTTATGCCCCATGCCGTAGAAGTCGCCGGTGTCGAGCAGCGTGATGCCGGCATCGAGCGCGGCGTGGATCGTGGCGATGCCTTCCGCCCGGTCCGACGGGCCATACATGCCCGACATGCCCATGCAGCCGAGCCCGACCGCCGAAACCTTGGGGCCGGTCTTTCCGAGAGTGCGAATGTCCATGCGTTCAGCCTCCTGTGCTGGGGGCTTTATGGAGGTCGGGCGGCCGTGCGATAATCCGGCCGTCGTTGCACAAGCTGTACGGATATCCGGACAATGACCGACCTTGCCGATCTCGACGCCTTCGCCGCCGTCGCCCGCGCGCGGAGCTTTCGCGGCGCGGCGCTGCTACGCGGCGTGTCGGCGTCGACTCTGTCGGAGGCGGTGCGGCGGCTGGAACAACGGCTGGGCGTGCGCCTCCTCAACCGCACCACGCGCAGCGTCACGCCGACCGAAGCGGGCGCGCGGCTGATCGAGCGGCTCGGGCCGGCGCTGGGCGAGGTCGAGGCGGCGCTGGATGTCGTCAACGGCTATCGCGACAGTCCAAGGGGCACGCTGCGCCTCAACGCGCCGGGGGCGGTGACGCGGCAGATCATGCCCCCGATCATCGCGGCCTTCCTGAAGGCGCATCCGGGCATCTCGGTCGAGCTGATCTCGGACGATCGCTTCATCGATGTGCTGGCGGCGGGCTTCGATGCCGGCATCCGCTATGAGGAGCGGCTAGAGCAGGACATGATCGCGGTGCCGATCGGCCCGCGCATCCAGCGCTTCGCCTGCGGGGCGTCGCCCGATTATCTGGCGGAGCGCGGCCGGCCCGCTCACCCGCGCGACCTGCTCGGCCATGATTGCGTGCTGCACCGCTTTTCGAGCGGGGCCATGCATCCATGGGAGTTCGAGCGGGGCGAGGAGATGGTGCGCATCACGCCGGCCGGGCGCTTCACCGGCGGCAATTTCGACGACGAAGTGGCTGCGGCGGTGGCCGGCCTCGGCGTCATCAAGAGCTTCGAGGGGTTTCTGGAGCCCTATTTCGCCGACGGGCGGCTGGAGCCGGTGCTGCCCGACTGGTGGCAGTCTTTCACCGGCCCCTTCCTTTATTATCCGAGCCGGCGGCTGATGCCGGCGCCCTTGCGGGCCTTCGTCGACTTCATCCGGCGGCCTTGAGGCCCTTGATGTCGCCCGACAGGTCCGCGACCTCGCCGGCCTCGAAGCTCGCCACCGGGTAGGCGCAGTAATCGGCCGCATAATAAGCGCTCGGGCGATGGTTGCCCGAGGAGCCGAGCCCGCCGAAGGGCATCGTGCCCGCCGCGCCCGTGGTCGGCCGGTTCCAGTTGAGCACGCCCGCCCGCGCCCGGTCCGCATAGCGGCGCCACAGCGCTTCGTCGGCCGAGATCAGGCCGCCCGAGAGGCCATAAGCGGTGGCGTTGGCGGTGCGGATCGCGGTGTCGAAGTCCGCCACGCGGATGATTTGCAGCACCGGCGCGAAGATCTCCGCATCCGGCACGTCGAGGCCGGTCACGTCGAGGATCGCGGGAGTCACGAACGCGTCGGAGCGGCCCTCGATCTTCGCGAACGGGCGGATCACCTTCGCGCCCTTGGTCACCAGCGCGGCGACGGCCCCGCGCGCCCTGTCGGCGGCAGCGGCGGAGATGAGCGGGCCGAAGGTCGGCTCGGGCGTCTCGTCCCACTGGCCGATGGTGAGGCGGTCGGCCATTGCGGCCACGGCGTCCACCATGCGGTCGCCCTCCGCGCCCTCCGGCACGATCAGCCGGCGCGCGCAGGAGCAGCGCTGGCCCGAGGTGATGAAGGCCGACTGGACCACGATCGAAGCGACCGCCTCGGCCTCGCCATCCCAGGCGATCAGCGGATTGTTGCCGCCGAGTTCGAGTGCGAGGATCACCTCCGGTCGATCGACGAAGGTACGCCGGAAATGTGCGCCAGCCCCCGCCGAGCCGGTGAAGAGCAGCCCGTCGATATGCCCCGCCAGCAGCGCCGCGCCGGTATCGCGCCCGCCCTGCACGAGGTTGAACACGCCCTCCGGCAGCCCCGCCTCGGCCCAGCACCGCGCCATGATCTCGCCGACCAGCGGCGTCTCTTCGGACGGCTTGAACACCACCGTATCGCCGGCCAGCAGCGCCGGGACGATATGGCCGTTCGGCAGATGTCCGGGGAAGTTGTACGGCCCCAGCACCGCCATCACGCCATGCGGCCGGTGGCGCAGGATCGCGCGACCGAAGGCCATGCCCTGCTCGCGCTCACCGGCGCGATCGGCCTGCGCCTTGATCGATGTCTCGACCTTGGCGACCATCGTGGCCGCCTCCTGCTTGCCCTCCCACGCCGGCTTGCCGGTCTCCTCGGAGATGGCGCGGGCGAGCGTCTCGGCGTTCGCCTCCAGCCGGGCCTTGAAGGCGCGGACGAAGGCGATGCGCTCGTCGAGCGGCGTCACCGACCAGCCCTCGAACGCGGCGCGGGCCTTGGCGATGGCGGCGTTGACCTCAGCCGGGGAGGCGGCATCGCCTTCCCAGAGGGTTTCGCCGGTGGCGGGGTTGGTCGAGGTGAAGTGGGTCATGGCGGCCGCTTCTATCACGCCACCGCGGCCAGTTGCACGCGCATCGCCTCGCAGGTCGCCTCGACGCGGCGGACGATCTCGTCGGCCTCGGCCTCCGTCAGGATCAGCGGCGGCAGGATGCGCACGCAATTGTCGCCGCAGCCCGAGAGCAGGATGTGCTGCTCCCAGCCCTTCATGAGGAATCCGCGGTTGTTGGGCTTGAGCTTGAGCCCGACCAGCATCCCCTTGCCGCGCAGCTCGACGATCATGTCGGGATTGCGCTCGGCGACCGCCTGAAGGCTGGTACGGAGATAGTCGGATACGGTGCGCGCGTTGGCCAGCGTCTCCTCGCTCGCGATCACGTCGAACGCGGCGAGCGCCACCGCCATGCCGAGCGGGTTGCCGCCGAAGGTCGAGCCGTGCGTGCCGACGACCAAGCCCTTCGCCGCCTCCTCGGTCGCGAGGCAGGCGCCGACCGGGAAGCCCGAGCCCAGCGCCTTGGCGATCGCCATGATGTCCGGCTCCGCGCCCTCGAACCATTGATGCGCGAAGAGCTTGCCGGTGCGGCCCATGCCGCTCTGCACTTCGTCGTGGATCAGCAGCACACCATGCTCCGTGCAGAGCCGGCGGAGGCGCTGGAGATCCTCGCCCGAGAAAGCCCGCGCGCCGCCTTCGCCCTGCACCGGCTCGACGATCACCGCCGCCATGCCCGGCCGTGCGACGGCTTCGGCGAAGGCTTCATGGTCGTCCATCGACAAATGGAGGAAGCCCGGCAGCGGCGGGCCGAAGCCATCGAGATAGGCCGGATTGCCCGACGCGTTGATCGCACCATAGGTGCGGCCGTGGAAGGAGCCGGTGAAGCCGATCACCTCGAAGCGTTCCGGCTGGCCGTTGACCTTGTGGTAGCGGCGCGCGGTCTTGATCGCGCACTCCACCGCCTCGGTGCCGGTGTTGGAGAAGAACACGCGATCGGCGAAGCTGTTGGCGACGAGCTTTTCGGCCAGTTCGGTCTGGCCCGGCACGCGGATCGCGTTGGAGGTGTGCCAGAGCTTGCCCGCCTGGCGCGTCAGCGCCTCGACCAGCGCGGGGTGGCAATGGCCGAGCGCGTTGGTGGCGACGCCGTTGATGCAATCGAGCCAGCGCGTGCCGTCGGCCTCGGTCAACCAGATGCCTTCGCCGCGCACCGGCGTGACGGGGGCGGGGTTGTAGACGGGCATGATCGGGCTGGTCATCGCGTTCATTCCTTGTGCGCAGATCGCATGGCTATTGACCTCGCCGCCGCCGCGCACAAACGTAAAAGCGTCACATCCTCATGAGGAAATGGAATGAGCGAGGAGGATCGCCGCACGCTGCCCCCGATGGCGATGCTGCACAGCTTCGCCGCCGCCGCGCGCCATGGCAGCTTCAGCCGCGCCGCCGCCGAGGTCGGCCTCACGCAAAGCGCGATCAGCCGCCAGATCGCCAATCTCGAAGAGTGGCTGGGGGTGAGCCTCTTCGATCGCGCGGGCCGGCGGGTGCGGCTGAACGAGGCGGGGCGGGCCTATGCCGAGGAGGTGGGAGCGGCGCTGGGCGCGATCCGGCGGGCGACGGCGCGCGCCATGACGCGGCCGAGCGAGCGGGTGATCGAGCTCGCCACGCTGCCGAGCTTCGGGATGCGCTGGCTGGCGCCGCGTTTGCCGAGACTCACCGAGCGGCACCCGGACCTGATCGTCAACTTCGCCGCCCGCTCCGACGAGTTCGACTTCGCGACCGAGCCTTTCGATGCCGCGATCCACTTCGGGCGGCCGGACTGGCCGGGCGCGGTGTGCGACCTTCTCTTCCGCGAGGCGGCGATCCCGGTGGTGTCGCCGGCTTTGGCCGAGGGGCTCAGCGAGCCCCGCGATCTCGCGCGGCTGCCGTTGCTCGTCCAGTCCAACCGGCGCGATGCGTGGGCGCGCTGGTTCGCGCTGGCGGGGGTGGACCATGTGCCGGAGGGGCCGTTGCCCGGCTTCTCGCACTTCCTGATGCTGGCGCAGGCGGCGGCGGCGGGCGCGGGGGCGGCGCTGGTGCCGAGCTTCCTGATCGAGCCCGAACTGGCCTCCGGCGCGCTCGTCCGGCCCTTCGATCTGGCCTTGCCGAGCGAGCGCGCTTACTACCTCGCCTATCCAGCGGCGAAGCTGGAGTCCTCCGCCTTCCGCCAGCTCCGCGACTGGATGCTGGCGGAAGCCGCCGTCACAACTTCCACCCGACCTGCATGAACAGG
Source organism: Sphingomonas sp. PR090111-T3T-6A (assembly GCF_000383095.1). Lineage (GTDB taxonomy): Bacteria > Pseudomonadota > Alphaproteobacteria > Sphingomonadales > Sphingomonadaceae > Solisphingomonas. The sequence goes on along the minus strand of NZ_AORL01000009.1, from coordinate 64,531 downwards.
CTCCTCTGCGGGAAGGGATGGTAGAGGAAATATTTGTCGTTGTTCACATTATCGACGCCGAGCGCGAAGCTCATGTGATCGCCGACGCGGACATCGGCGCGCAGATCGACGACGAAATATTTGTAGAAGCCCTGATAGACGTTGCCGACCACATCGCTGTTGTCGAGCGCGCCGAAATTGCGGCTGGAGTAGCGGCCCGCGGCGGTGAGCGAGACGCGGTCGATCGGGCGCCAGGTGCCCACCACGCTCGCCTTCCAGTGCGGCACCTGCGGCAGGAGCTTGCCCTCGGCGGTGGGGAACACCGTGTCCTTGCGGGTGGTGGCATCGGCATAGGTGACGCTGCCCGAGAGGTCGAAGCGGGGCAGCAGGTCGGTGCGCTGGACGGCCAGCTCGATGCCGCGCGCGCGAGTCCGGTCGACATTCTGGACGAAGGTGCCGAACTGGGTGGTGCCCGGCAGGGGGCCCGTCTGCGAGATCAGCGCGTCCTTGATCGACTCGTTGAAGAAGGACAGGCGGATCGAGCCGTGCGCGTCATGATGCTCGATCGCCAGCTCCTCGGAGAGCGCGCGTTCGGGCTTGAGGTTCGGATTGGGGATGGCGGGCACCGGCGTCGTCACGATCTGGTAGAGTTCGCCCACCGTCGGGAAACGCCATGCCTCGCCGAAGTTGAAGCGCAACGTCCAGTGCGGCGCGGCGTCCCAGGCGAGCGAGGCTTTCGGCGAGAAGCGGTGCGCCGACAGCTCCGGCTGATCGGCGGCGATCGGGGGCGTCAGCGAGACGTTGCGCCCGTCATAGGCCTTCCACCATTCATAGCGTCCGCCCGCCGTCAGCGTGACGGTGGGGAGGAGCCTCCACGCATCCTGCGCCCAGAGCGCCAGCGTGCGGGTGCGGCCCTTCGACTGGAGATTGAGCGCACCGTCCGGGCCGTTCAGCCAGTCGGTGGTGCTGTATCGGTTGCTGTTGAGGCGGAACCAGTCGCCGTGCGCGCCGAAGCTCAGCGTGTGCGTCGCCGCCGCGTCCGAGCGCCATGCGCCCTTGGCGTCGAGCGTCTTCCAGCCGGTGCCGTCGAGGCGGGTGACGTTGCCCGCGCCGCCCGAGAGTGCGGCAGGCGCGGTGCCGGTCGGCGTACGCTGTACGTCGTGCGCGAAGTCGTAGAGCGTGCCGATCACTTGCCAGTCGAAGCGGTCGCCCGAGCCCGTGGCGGTGACGCTGTGCGACCAGTGGCGCTCGTCGAACCGATAGATGCCGCTGTCGAAGCCGCTGGTGTAGGCGGGCGCGCCGCCGGGGCCGCTCAGATAGGTTTCGGCGTGCGCATCGGTGTCGTTCAGGAACAGGCCCGCCACATAGGTGAGGCGGATGTCGGAGGTGATGTCCAGCGCTGCCTTGAGCTTGATCTGCTCCTGCGACTGCCGCTCGAACCCGCTCGCGCCGAGCAGGCGGGTGGCGAGGCCGGTGCGGGTCGTCGTGTCGAAGCCGCCCGAGGTGCCTGCGGGCTGCGCGCCCGTCACATAGAGCAGCGGCTGGCCATGGCTCGTCACATGATCGACGCTGGCGAACAGCGCGAGCGGGCCGAAGCGGTCGCCCACGGTACCGCCGATCTGGTAGGTCGGCAGCGTGTCGGAGGTTCCGTACTGGCTGAAGCGCTGGATGCTCGTGCCGGCGGTGACGGTGGCTTCGAGCCTGTCGGGCAGGCGGGTGGTGATGTTGATCACCGCCCCGATCGAATTGCCCGGATAGGCCGCCGAGAAGGGGCCGTAGAGCACGTCGATCCGCTCGATCTCCTGCGGGCTGACGAGGCTCCAGCGCGGCGAGGCGGTCGAGTTGTTGTTGCCGATCAGCGTGGAGAGCAGCGCCCCGTCCGCATAGATCAGGCTGCGCGCCGACGAGCCGAGGCCGGAGGTGCGCGTGGCGAGCGGCGCCTGCGTGTCGCCGATATGGCGTTTGCGCACGATCAGGCTCGGCAGATATTTGACCGTGTCCTCGACGTTCATCGCGTTGACGGTGCGCGCGATGGTGTCGGCGTCGATCGACGCACGGGTGGCGGGCGTGTTGTCGATGCTCGCCTGCTGCTTGCCGGCGGTGACGAGGATGTCGCCCGGAGGGGGCGGCAGGTCGGCTGCGAAAGCGGGTGCCGCGGCCAGCGCCAACGGCATGACGGACGCGCGCCGCAGCGCGCGCGGGAAGAAGGACATGGGATTTCCGATCGGCTGAAGGGGCGTCGGCCGCGCGCGGAAAGGCGCGCGGCGGGCGATCAGCCGAGGGCGGGTGGTCCTGTGGCGGGCGGCGGCGGGGCGGCGAGGCCGCGCCCGATCGCCACCATCTCGCCCGCATGATCGAGCCGGACGGCGACGGCGCGCACGGGCAGCGCGAGCAGCGGCAGCAAAGGCTCCGCCAGCGCCACGCCGAGACCGGCGAAGGCGCAGGGGTGATCGGGCATCGACGGATCGTGATGGCCGTGATGATGCATCCCCTTCATGCCGGTCATGGCATGGGCGGACGGCATCTCCAGCGGCCCGCTGCCCGAGCAGAGCACGAGATGGAGCCCTTGCGCATCGGCGACGGGCATCCAGCCGGCGGGAACGAGGAGTCGCAGCGTCAGCGCGCAGGCGAGCAAGGCCAGCGCGATCGTCCGGGGCCGCGCGGGCCGTGATCGGGACGCGTCGATCATCGCGGCGGCTGTGCGCCCGTATCGCGTCCGGCTCAAGAGGAAGTTCCGTCCCGGATGCAAAAAGGGCGGCCCCTTGGCAGGGCCGCCCTTCCTGTTCGTGAAATCACTGGGGAGATCAGAAAACGATCTTCACCTCGCCGCCGATGATACGCGGTTCGTTGATCATGCCGGTCAGGTTGTTGAAGTCGATCGCGCTGATCGAACGGATCTGGTTGGTGATGTTGCGGGCGAATGCCGCGACTTCCCAGTTGTTCGGCGTCTTGTAGCCGAGCTTCAGGCCGCCTTCCGTCAGCGAGCGGCCGCGGAACTCCTTGGCCGTGTAGAGGAAGTAGTTGATCTTCGAACGATAGGCCCAGTCGGTGTAGGCGAAGATCTCGCCGCCGTTCTTGAGCGGGATGCCGTAGCGCGCCGTCACGTTGAAGACGTAACGCGGCGCCTGCGGCAGGTCGTTGCCGTCGATGATCGCGCGACCGGCCGCGTCGAGCGGATCGGTGACCGTGCAGGCCGCGCCGCAAACGCCGACCGAGATGTTCGGATCGCGAATCTCGGTGAAGTTCCAGCTTCCGCCGGCAGTCAGCGTCAGGTTCGGGATCGGACGGGCATCCACCTGGCCCTCGATGCCATAGCCCACCGCATGGTCGGCGTTGATGAGCGCGGCCGAATTGCTCTGGCCGCCGACGGCGGTGAGCTGGAGGTTCTTGGTGCGCCACCAATAGCCGTCGAGGTCGACGTGGAAGCGGCGGTCGCGGCTCTCGAACTTGAAGCCGCCTTCGCCCGAGATGGTGGTCTGCTTCTTGGCGACGCTCGGCACGCTGCCGAAGGTCACGCGATCCTGGATCGCCGGCCCGAGATAGCCGGTCGCGACGCGGGCATAGACGTTGAGCTGCGGCGTCAGCGCATAGGTGGCGCTGGCATCCCAGGTCACGTCGCTGCCATGCGCCGGGGTGGACATCGGAAGCGTCAGCGTGTCGGTGATGCCCGGCGTGCTGCCGGTCACGAAGTCCCGCTTGCTGTCATGGCTGTAACGGACGCCGGCGCGCAGCGTCAGCTTGTCGGTGGCCTTGTATTCGCCCGAGGCGAAGATGCCGTAGTTCTCGTTCTTGTCGCTGTGGTAGACGTCGCCGTCCTGCGTGCCGGTCGCGTCGAAATCCAGCTCATGATAGTTCAGGCGCTGGTGGAAGTAGTACACGCCGCCCTGCGCGCGGAAGCCGCCGAAATCCTCCGACGCGAAGCGCACTTCCTGGCTGAACTCATGCGGGCGCACGATGTCGCCGGTGTTGTCCGGGAAGGCGCCGGCGTTGAGCGCGGGCGGGCTGGCGATCGGGTTGCCGATCCCGGTCGGGAAGGGATAGGCGTTGCCGCCGTCGATGTCGCCGACCGACTTGACGTGCGCCGTCTCATAGGCGGTGATCGAGTAGAGCGTGCCGATCCCCTCGAACTTGTAGTCGAGGTGGAGGTTGGTGCCCCACTGGCTCATGTCCTGCTCGCTGACGCCGTCCTGCGAGACATGGTCCTTGTCGAAGCCGGGCTGGAAATGATTGCTGCCCGGCGTGAACAGGCCGGCGCGGAACAGCCGGGGCGAGCCGTTCAGATCGCGGCCATGGATGTTCCACAGCGCATGGAAGTCGCCCGAGGTGTAGCCGAGCTGGAAGCGGCCCGCGAGATCGCGATAGCCTTCCAGGTGCTTCGGCGCGCTGCCGGTGTCGGAATCGTTGGTGACCCAGTTGTCGCGGCGCTGGAGAATGCCGGACGCGCGCCAGTCGAGGCCATCGGCGATCGGGCCGCCCACCGCGCCTTCGACATTGGCGGTCTTGTAGGTCGCCAGCGAGCCGGTGAGGTAGCCGCCGAAATGGTCGGTCGGCTTCTGCGAGTCGAGCTTGATCACGCCGGCGGGCGTGTTGCGGCCGAACAGCGTGCCCTGCGGCCCGCGCAGGACTTCGACGTTCTGAAGGTCGAACACGGGGAAGGACTTGAGAAAATTGCTCTCCAGTGCGACGTCGTCATAGACGATCGACACCGGCTGCGCGGCGTTGGGATCGAAATCCGTGTTGCCGAGGCCGCGGATATAGAAGCGCGGGAAGGTGCGGCCGAACGAGCTTTCGATCTGAAGGCTCGGCGTGCGCGACGACAGGAAGCGGATGTCGAGGCCGCTGGAGTTCAGCACCGCGAGCTTCTCGCCGCCGATCGCGGTGACCGCGACGGGCACGTTCTTGGCGGATTCCTCGCGGCGGGACGCGGTGACGAGGATTTCGCCGTTCTGGGCGGGCGCACTGGGCGCGCTGGCGGCGGCGGTGTCGCTCGTCTGCGCCTGCGCGGAGGCGGCGGCAAGAGCGGCAATGGCGGACGCGCCACAGAAGAGCGTGCGTCCAATGGGCGACCGGGCAGACTTCGAGATCATGCTTTCCCCTATGTGGCCCGGCATCCTCTGATGGGCCTTGCTCCCGTTCTCGGGGGAGTCGAAGCGGCCCGTAACAGTTGTGACATATTCGCTCAAGCACGCCTTGGTCGAACGGAGAATCAAGACTCCAAGCGTTGCAGAATCGTCGCACGTTGTTCGTCCTTGGGGCGGCCGAACAGGCGGCAGTGGGCGAGTAATTCGTCCACCGGGGGCACGAATAGTGTCATGTTTCCAAGCTGTTTCGGAAGCCGGCCGAGGGGACGGACGAATTGCCAGCCTTCCGGTGTCAGGACCTCGAAGCCGGCCATGATCTCGACCGGCACGGGCGGCGCTTCCCAGCGGGCGAAGATTCGCGAGCGGAACCGGTCCGATCCCCCGCCCGGCAGGGGGGAGATTCGCAGCGTGGCGAGCAGGGTTTCGGTGTCGCGCTCGCTGGTCAGTAGATCGACGTCGGCAACCTCGATGGGCCGCGCGCCGTGGAGCGCCATGGCGGCGCTGGCGATGATCCACCAGGGATCGCGGGCGCCCTCCATCGCGGAGGCCACCCGGCGCAGCGTCTCTGTGAGCGGAGGGGGAAGCGAACCGTCCACCGTCCTCCCTTAGCAGGGCGGGCGGTGGACGTCAGGGGGAGGGGATCAGGGGTAGCGGACCGGCTTGGGGTCTTCGGGGAGCGGGATGAAGTCCGGCTCGCCGGGCACGGGGGCGAAGCGCTGGGCGCGCCAGTCCGCCTTGGCCTGCTCGATCCGGTCGGCATCGCTGGAGACGAAGTTCCAGTAGATGTTGCGCTTCTCGGGGAAGGGTTCGCCGCCGACCAGCATCAGCCGCGCCGCGCCGTCATGGGCGCGCAGCACGATCTCGGCGCCGGGGCGGAAGACCACCAGCTCGCCGGTGGCGAAACCGCCGGACTGCCCTTCGACGCAGACGGCGCCCTCGACGACGTAGACGGCGCGCTCGACATGCTCGGCCTTGAGCTGATAGCGGGCGCCGGCCTCCAGCAGGATGTCGGCATAAACCATGTCGGAGAAGGTCTTGACCGGCGAGACCAGCCCGTCCGATCGGCCGGCGATCAGGGTGAGCGTCACGCCGTCCGCCTCGGTGCTCGGAATCTGGTCCGCCTTGTAGTGCGCGAAGCTCGGCGCGGTTTCCTCATGCGCCTTGGGCAGCGCCACCCAGGTCTGGAGGCCGAACAGGCTGGAGCCTTTCGCGCGCAGCTCGGGCCGGGTGCGCTCGGAATGGACGATGCCGGAGCCCGCCGTCATCCAGTTCACCTCGCCGGGACGGATCGCCTGCACCGAGCCGACGGAGTCGCGGTGCATGATCTCGCCGTCGAGCAGATAGGTGACGGTGGCGAGGCCGATATGGGGATGGGGGCGGACATCGAGCCCCTCGCCGCCGGTGAATGCGGCCGGGCCCATCTGGTCCAGGAAGATGAAGGGGCCGACCATCCGGCGATGTGCCGAGGGCAGCGCGCGGCGCACGCTGAAACCGTCGCCGAGATCGCGGACGGGCGGCAGGATCACCATGTCGACGCCATCCACATCGCTCGAACGCAGGGTCATGATCGGGCTCCTTGCAACAGGGATGGCCGCCGGGGCGGGGAGGGGGGCAGGGAACCCCGGCGGCCTTGCGGGGCGGCGGCTGACAGGTGCCGCGCGCCCCGAACTTACTGTGTCACGCGGCGTCGACGAACACCACTTCGCTGTCCTCGATCGCGGTGACCTTCAGCGTGTCGACGTCCTGGATGGCGGCGCCGTCGCGGGCGTTGACGCGCACGCCCTCGATCTCCACCGCGCCGGTGGCGGGCACCAGATAGGCGCGGCGATCCGCGCCGAGCTGATATTCCGCCGTCTCGCCGGCCTTCAGCGTCGCGCCGACCACCCGCGCATCGGTGCGGATCGGCAGCGCGTCGTCGTCATTGGCGAAGCCCGAGGCCAGCGTGACGAACTTGCCGGACCGCTCGCCCTTGGGGAAGGGACGGGCGCCCCAGCTCGGCTTCTCGCCGGTGCGGGTCGGCAGGATCCAGATCTGGAAGATCGTGGTCGTCTCGTTCTCCAGATTATATTCGGAGTGCGCGATGCCCGTGCCCGCCGACATCACCTGCACGTCGCCGGCGACGGTGCGGCCCTTGTTGCCCAGATTGTCCTGGTGGGTGATCGCGCCGGTGCGGACATAGGTGATGATCTCCATGTCGCGGTGCGGATGCGGCGGGAAGCCCGAGCGCGCCTCGATGGTGTCATCGTTCCAGACGCGCAGGTTGCCCCAGTTCATCCGCTTGGGGTCGTAATAGTTGGCGAAGGAGAAATGGTGCTTGGCATTCAGCCAGCCATGGTTCTCGCCGCCGAGCGTGGCGAAGGGACGCAGTTCGATCATCGCGGTTCTCCCGATCCACGTTAAGAGTAGGATAGTGAAGGAATTTCCTGAGGGTCCTTCACCCGTTCGCCGGCCAATATAGGGGGCTTTCGTATCCAGAATACTCGGATAAATCCGTTTCAATCGTTCGATGGAATGGAACGGTTGGCGTGCGCGCGCCGCCGTGCGAAGAGCCGGGGCGGGAGTAGGCTTTCGAGACAAGAGGACGCCGCATGTTGAAATGCGCGGGCGGTACGAGTGACGAGAAGGATCTGGCCGGCGCCTGCTGGGTCGATCTGTGTAGCCCCACCGACGAGGAGATCGCGCGCGTCGAGCGGCAGTTCGGCATCGAGCTGCCCAGCCGGGAGAGCCTGTCCGAGATCGAGGCCTCCAGCCGGCTGCGCGTGCATCAGGGCCAGCTCACGATGAGCGCGCCGCTGGTCGCGCGGCAGGGCGAGACGTCCGTTCTCGCGCCGACCGGCTTCCTGCTCCAGTCCGGTCGGCTGATCACCATCCGCTTCGCCGAGATGACCGCCTTCGACGAGACCCATGAGGCGATCGCCAAGGCGGATCACAAGGTTGGCGGGCAGGAGGCGCTGGTGCGGCTGCTGGAGGAGCTGGTCGACCGTTCCGCCGACCGGCTGGAGCGCGTGGCCGAGGATATCACCTCCGCCTCGCACGCCATCTTCCGCAATCCGCGCCCCGGCCAGAAGCGCCGCCTTGGCCGCGAGACGCGCCGGCTGCGGGCGCTGATGGTCCGGATCGGCCGCTCCAGCGAGCAGATGGTGAAGGTGCGCCATGCCTTCCTCGCCATCGGCCGCATCGCCGCCTTCGTTGCCGACCGCTGCGAACCCGCGATGGAGAGCGGGTTGCGCGACCGGCTCGTGTCGGTGCGGCATGATATCGAATCGCTCGACGAATTCGAAAATTCGCTGACCGGACGGGTGCAGTTGCTGATCGACGCCGCCGTCGCCTTCATCAGCATCGAGCAGAACGACGTGGTGAAGGTGCTGACCGTCGTCTCGGTCGCCGGCGTGCCGCCGGTGCTGGTGGCGGGGATCTACGGCATGAACTTCCATGTCATGCCAGAGCTTTCCTGGACCTGGGGCTATCCCTTCGCGATGGTGCTGATGGTGGCGTCCACCATCCTGCCGGTGCTGTGGTTCAAGTGGCGCGACTGGCTGTGAAGCGCGCGAGGATCGCGTCGAGCTTCTGAGCGACCGCGCCGTCGCGCGCGGCGGGGGTGGTCAGGATCGCATGGTCGAGCACGGTGTCGATGGGCGACGGCGTGCGCCCGGCCGGGAGCGCCTTCGCGAAGGCCGAGACGAGGCGGCGTGCGGTGGCGGCGTTGCTGTGCATCTGCGCCACGATGTCGGTGGCGACGACGCCGGCCTCCTCCTCGCGCCAGCAGTCATAGTCGGTGACCATGCCGACCAGCGCATAGGGCAGCTCCGCCTCGCGGGCGAGGCGCGCCTCGGGCATGGCGGTCATGCCGATCACGTCGGCACCCCACTGGCGATAGGCGATGCTCTCGGCGCGGGTGGAGAATTGCGGGCCTTCCATCGCGAGATAGGTGGCGCCGGTCGAAACCTCGCCGCCCGCCGCCTCGATCGCCGCCGCGGCGAAGGCCGAGAGGCGGGGGCAGACCGGGTCCGCCAGCGACACATGGGCGACGAGGCCCGTGCCGAAGAAGGTCGCCGGGCGGTGCATGGTGCGGTCGATGAACTGGTCCACCACGGTGAAGCGGCCGGGCGGCAGCTCCTCGCGCAGCGAGCCGACCGACGAGATGGCGAGGATATCCGTCGCGCCCAGGCGCTTCAGCGCGTCGATATTGGCGCGCGCGTTGATCTCGGTCGGCGGGATGGCGTGGCCCTTGCCGTGGCGGGGGAGGAACAGCAGCCGGGTCGCGCCGATGCGGCCCGACAGGATGCGGTCCGACGGCCGCCCCCACGGCGTCTCGACATCATGCCAGGTCGCATCCTCGATCTCGTCGAGCGCATAGAGCCCCGAGCCGCCGATGATCCCGATCGTCCAGCCGTCGATGGCCATACACTGCCTTTCCTGTTGCGCCCCAGTCGCCCGCTCGACGACGGGAGCGCCGCTGTCAACAGACAGGCGTTGACGGCGCGATCCGCTGCCCCCAAGGCACGGCCATGCGCTTCTTCTCGGACAACGCCGCCACCGTCGCCCCCGCCGTGCTGGAGGCGATCGCCGCCGCCAACCGCGTCGACACCGCGTATGACGGCGACTGGCTGAGCCAGCAGCTCGACGGCGCTTTCTCCGATCTGTTCGGCACCGATGTCGCGGCCTTGTGGGTCACGACGGGGACGGCGGCGAACTGCCTCGCGCTCTCCGCGATGGTGCCCCCGCATGGCGGCGTGCTCTGCCACCGCGAGGCGCACATCAACACCGACGAGGCCGGCGCGCCGGAGTTCTTCACCCATGGCGCCAAGCTGATCCCGCTCGACGGGGGGGGCGCGAAGCTGACGCCCGAGACGGTGCGCGCCGCGCGCCGGGCGATCCGGCCGGATGTGCATCAGGTCCAGCCTCGCGCGCTCTCGATCACCAACGCGACCGAATATGGCCTCGTCTACACCCCCGATGAGGTGGCGGCGCTGGGCGAAGTCTCGAAGGATCTCGGCCTCGGCTTCCACATGGACGGCGCGCGCTTCGCCAATGCGGTGGCGCGGCTCGGCTGCCATCCCGGCGACGTGACGTGGCGCGCGGGCGTCGACGCGCTGAGCTTCGGCTTCGTCAAGAATGGCGGGCTGTCGGCGGAGGCGCTGATCTTCTTCCGCAAGGATCTGGCCGATGTCGCGAGGATGCGCCGCAAGCGCGCCGGGCAGCTTCTCTCCAAGGGGCGCTATCAGGCGGCGCAGCTTCTCGCGCTGATCGAAGGGGATCGCTGGATCGCCAATGGCCGCGCCTCCAACGCGGGCGCTGCGGCGGTCGCCGAGGCGGCGGCCGGGCGACTGATGCTGCCGGTCGAGGCCAACGAGATCTTCCTGCGCCTCACCGCTGACGAGGCCGCGTCGCTCCGCGCGCAGGGCTTCGACTTCTACGACTGGGGCGAGGGGCAGGCGCGTCTCGTCACCTCCTGGGACCAGCCGCAACACGAGATCGACGCGCTCGCCGCCGCGATCCGGGCGCTCTAGGCGCGTGAGGGAGGGGGCATGACCGAGCATCTGACCGGCACCCGCCCGCTGGGCGTCTCCGCCCGCGCGAAGGTCGCCATTCCTTTTCTGGTCTGCACATTGGTGTGGTCGTCGACCTGGCTGGTGATCCGCAGCCAGCTCGGCATCGTGCCGCCGTCCTGGTCGGTGGCGTATCGCTTCCTGATCGCGATGGTGGCGATGGCGGCCTATGCCCGCTTCACCGGCGCACGGCTGAGGCTGAGCGCGCGCGAGCATGGCCTCGCGATGATCTACGGCGTCGCCCAATATGCGCTCAACTATTACTGCGTCTATCTGGGCGAGCGGGTCATCACCTCGGGGCTGGTGGCCGTCGTGTTCGCTCTGCTGGTGGTGCCCAATGCGCTGTTCGCATGGGTGTTCCTGAAGCAGGGCGTGTCCAAGGCCTTCCTGCTCGGGTCGGCGGTGGCGATGGTCGGCCTCGTGCTGCTCTTCTCGCATGAGCTTTCCGCCGCACCGGCCGCCAAGGCGGCGATCTGGACGGGGATCGGCTGGTCGCTGCTCGGCGTGCTCTTCTCCTCGATCGCCAACGTGATGCAGGCCGGCAAGACCGCCAAGGCGATCCCCGTCGCCAGCTTGATCGTGTGGGGCATGGCGTGGGGCAGCCTGTTCGACTGCATCGCGGCGTGGGCGATCGACGGGCCGCCGGTGCTCGATCCGCACATGAGCTATTGGCTCGGCACGCTCTATCTCGGGCTGATCGGATCGGCCTTGGCCTTCACCTGCTATTTCGTGGTGATCCGCGCGATCGGGCCGGGTCGCGCCGCCTATACCAGCGTGCTGAGCCCGGTGCTGGCAATGCTGCTCTCGACCATGTTCGAGAATTATCGCTGGTCGGCGGAAGCGGCGGTCGGAGGCGCGCTGTCGCTCTGCGGACTGTTCGTGGCGCTTCAGGCGCGGCAGGCGGCGAGCCCCAAGCGATAATCCGGGTAGAGCGGCCGCCAGCCGAGCAGCCGCTTCGCCTTGGCCGTGGCGACGCGCCGGTTCTCGGCATAGAAGCCCCGCGCGGCGGGCGAGAGTCCGGCCTCGTCGAGCGTCATCAGCGGCGGGGCTGAGAGGCCGAGCATCCGGCAGGCCTCCTCGATCACGGCATTCTGGCTGGCGGGGAGGTCGTCGGCGATGTTGTAGACGCCCGCCGGCCCCGCCTCGAACGAGGCGAGCACCGCGCCGACGATGTCGTCGACATGGACGCGGCTGAACACCTGCCCCGGCAGATCGATCCGGTGGGCCTTGCCGCTCGCCACCCGCTCCAGCGCGGAGCGGCCGGGGCCGTAGATGCCGGGCAGGCGGAAAACACGCGCCTCCGGATGGAGCGCTCCCCACGCGGCGTCCGCCTCTGCCCGAGCCGAACGGCGGCCGGTGCCGATCGCGGCCGTCTCGTCCACCCACGCGCCGCCCGTGTCGCCATAGACGCCGGTCGAGGAGAGATAGCCGACCCATCGCGCCGGTGATCGGGCGATCTGCGCCCCATAGCGCGCCAGCACGGGGTCGGCGCCCTCCGCATCGGGCGGCACCGATGAAAGGATGTGCGTGGACGACGCAATCGCCAGCCGCACCGCCTCCTCGTCACCGAAATGGATCGCCCCACCGCGCCCGTCGCGGTTCGTCGCGCGCACCTGCCAGCCCCGCGCGTCGAGGCGTGCAGCCAGGCGCGAAGCGGTGTACCCCAGCCCGAGGATCAGCATCGCCGTCACGCTTCGGGTTGCCCGTGTCCGTTGTCACCGCATCTGTCCATGCCTAGAGGTTGGCACATGGATCAGCATTCCGCCACGCTTACGCCGCCCGCGCCCATCCTCCGGCAGGATTATCGCCCGCCGGCCTGGCTGGTGCCGGCCATTCGCCTCGATTGCGATCTGGACGCCGCCGAGACGATCGTGCGCGCCCGTCTGGAGGTCGTCCGCAACGAGGGCGGCACGCCGCTCGCGCTCGACGGCGATCCGGGGATGCGCCCCCGCGCCGTGTCGGTCGACGGCCGCGCGCTCTCGGAGGGCGAATGGCGGATCGAGGGCGAGCAACTCCTCATCGATCTTCCGGGCGACGCCCACATCGTCGAGACCGAGGTGGCGCTCAGCCCCGAGACCAACACCCAGCTCATGGGTCTCTACGCGTCCGGCGGCCTGCTCTGCACACAGTGCGAGGCGGAGGGCTTCCGCCGCATCACCTTCTTCCCCGATCGGCCCGACGTCCTCACCCGCTACACGGTGAGGATGACCGCCGACCGCGCCACCTATCCGGTGCTGCTCGCCAACGGCGATCTGGTCGGCGAGGGCGATGCCGGCGGAGGGCGCCACTGGGCCGAGTGGAACGATCCGTTCCCCAAGCCCTGCTACCTCTTCGCGATGGTGGCGGGCGACCTTCAGGCCAACCGCGACACGTTCACCACCATGTCCGGCCGCGAGGTGCAGCTCGGCATCTGGGTGCGCGAGGCGGACCTGCCGCGCACGGATCATGCGATGGCGGCGTTGAAGAGCGCGATGGCGTGGGACGAGAAGGTCTATGGCCGGGAATATGATCTCGGCATCTTCAACATCGTCGCCGTCTCCGACTTCAACTTCGGCGCGATGGAGAACAAGGGCCTCAACATCTTCAACTCGCGCTACATCCTGGCGGACCCGGAAACGGCGACCGATGGCGATTATGACGCCATCGCCGGCGTCGTCGCGCATGAATATTTCCACAACTGGTCGGGCAACCGCGTCACCTGCCGGGACTGGTTCCAGCTCTCGCTGAAGGAAGGCTTCACCGTCTTCCGCGATCAGGAATTCTCGGCCGATCAGGGCAGCCGCGCGGTCAAGCGGATCGAGGACGTCCGCGTGCTGCGCGCCGCCCAGTTCCCGGAGGACGGCGGCCCGCTCGCCCATCCGATCCGGCCGGACTCCTATCTGGAGATCAGCAACTTCTACACGGCGACCATCTACAACAAGGGCGCCGAGGTGATCCGCATGCTGCACACCATGCTGGGGGCGGACGGCTTCCGGCGCGGCACCGATCTCTATTTCGAGCGGCACGACGGCGAGGCCGCGACCTGCGAGGATTTCGTGAAGGCGATGGAGGACGCCAACGGCACCGACCTCACCGACTTCCGCCGCTGGTATGAGCAGGCCGGCACGCCCCGCCTCCGCGCCGCGCTCACCCACGAGCCCGGCACCGCCCGCGCCCGCCTGACGCTGGAGCAGACCGTGCCCCCGACGCCCGGACAGCCCGACAAGCGCCCCATGCCGCTCCCCTTACGCATCGCGCTGTTCGGCGCGAAGAGCGGCCGGCCGATCGTCGAGGAGCAGGTCCACGTCCTCGCCGACGAGGCGGGCGAGATCCTCTTCGAGGGTATCGACGAGCAGCCCGTCCTCTCGATCAATCGCGGCTTCTCGGCGCCCGTCGTGGTCGAAACCAACCGTTCGGTAGCCGACCTCGCCTTCCTCTCGGCGCATGACAATGATCCCTTCGCCCGCTTCGAGGCGATGCAGCAGCTTATGGTCGACACGCTCGTCGCCGCGATTCAGAGGGCCGATGTGGATGCGGCCCCGGTGATCGAGGCGGTGCGCAACACGCTCACCGATCCGGCGCTGGACGCGGCCTTCATCGGCGAGGCGGTGATGCTGCCAACCGAGGCTTTCCTCGGCGACCAGCTTGCCGAGGTCGATCCGGCGGCGATCCGCGTCGCCCGCGAGGCGTTGCGCGTTCGCCTCGGCCGTGAGCTGGAGGGCGAATGGCGTGCGGCCTACGCCGCGACGGCCGCCAATCGCTTCGCATATACCCCGTCCGCCAAGGGCTTGCGCCGCCTGCGCACGGTGGCGCTCGGCTATCTCGCTGCGGCGGAGGCCGAGGGCTCGGCGGCGCTGGCGCTCGCCCAGTTCGAGGGCGCGGACAATATGACCGACCGCAACGGCGCGCTCGGCGTGCTGGCGAACGGCACTTCGGCCGAGCGCGAGACGGCGCTTGCTGCCTTCTATGCGCGCTACAGGGACGACGCGCTGGTGCTCGACAAGTGGTTCACCACGCAGGCGCTCTCGACGCGCGAGGATACGCCCGAGGCGGTCGAGCGGCTGGCCGGGCATCCCGACTTCACGCTTGCCAATCCGAACCGGATGCGCGCGCTGGTGAGCGCCTTCGCGGCGAACCAATATGCCTTCCATGCGCCGGACGGGCGCGGCTATCGCTTCGTGGCGGACATGATCCTCGCGGCGGACAAGCTCAACCCGCAGTCGGCGGCGCGGCTCGTGCCGCCGCTCGGCCGCTGGCGCCGGTTCGAGCCCAGGCGCTCGGCGCTGATGAAGGCCGAGCTGGAGCGCATCGTCGCGACGCCGGGCCTCAGCAAGGATGTGTTCGAGCAGGCTTCCAAGAGCCTCGCCTGAGGAGCGGAGGGGCGGCTGCGCGCCGCCCCTTTCGAGCCGGCTACTTCCCGATCCAGTCGGCCACCTGCGCGGCCACATCGTTGGCGGCGGCGTTGAGCGCCTGTGCGACCGCCACCTCGTCGATCGACGCCGCCGGGGCGTGCGCTTCGAAGCGGCGCGTCTCGATGCGGCCGCCCTCGCGCTGGATGGTGGCGTCGTAGACGACGTCGACCTGCTTCGAGCCCGCATCCAGCCCGAAGGCATGGAGACGGCCGGACAGCCGCATCCCCGGCGCCAGATGATAGTCGCGCACGTCGAGCGCCGGGCGGCCGGTGCGCGTGCGGATCGTCTCGGCGAGCAGGTCGCGGAACAGGCGCGCCGGCACGTCGGCCCATTGCGCGCCCTTGAGATAGGCGAGCTGGCTGGTGCCGCTGCGCACCGGAATGCGGTTGTTGGACAGCTCAGCCGGCGCGGTCGGCACCAGCACCGTCACCGACTGGCCGGCGGTGAGCGGCATCTCCTGGCCCGCCGGCATGGCCTGCGTGGGCGTGAGGCGGAGCAGCTCGGGCGGCGGCTTGGGGCCGAAGCTCACGCAGCCGGCGAGCGCCAGTGCGGGCAGAAGCGCGGCGAGAGACAGGGTGCGGACGTTCATGATCTCTGTTCCCTCAATGCCGAGGCTTGTAATCGGGCAGGCGGCCGCCGCCGAGCACGCCGCCGGCGCCGCCCGAGTTGAGCTTGTTCGCCGTCGCGGTCAGCGCCTCGGCCATCTCGGAGAGGTCGCGGACGAGCTGGTCGATCTGCGGAGCGGTATCCTTGCTGAGCGTCTGCACGCCGGGCCGCGCGTCGTTGATCATCGCGTTCAGGCTGTCCGCGCTCTGCCGGGCGGACAGCACCGCCTTGTTCAGGTTGGTGAGCAGCGGGCGGCCCTGCTGGTCGAGCAGCTCGTTGGTGGTCCCTGCCAGCTTGCCGAACTGCTGCGCGGCGTCGCCCGCCTGCTTGATCGCGACCTGCGCATTGGCGAGCGTCTGCTTCAACTGCGGCCCCTGGCTGGCGAGATCGGTCGACAGCTTGTCCAGATTGGCGAGGATGTGGTGGATCGAATTCTGGTTGCGATCATCCAGAAGCTGGGTGACGCGATCGGTCAGGATCTGGAGCTTCTTGAGAAGCTCCGGCGCCGAGTTGAGCAGGCCCGCGAGCGCGCCCGGCTTGGTGGGGATCACGGGCACGCCGAACGGCCCGATATCGGTGATCGGCGGCTGGCCCTTGGTGGCGCCGCCGAGGTTGATCTGGCTGACGCCGGTGAAACCCACGCCCGCCACCGTGGCGGTGGTGCCCTTCAGGATCGGCGTGTTCTCGTCCACCGAGATGCGCACGCGCACCAGCTCGGGCGTGTCGGGCAGGAGCTTGATGTCGTCGATCTTGCCGACGGGCACGCCCGAGAAATTGACCGCCGAACCCTTGGCGAGGCCGTCCACCGAATTGGGGAAGAAGATGTCGTACTGGCGCTGATGGCCGTTGCCGACCTGGCTCATCCACACGATGAAGGCGAGCGCCACGGCCAGAATCGCGAGCACGACCCCGCCGACGAGCACATGGTTGGAGCGGGTCTCCATCAGTCGGTCTTGCCCCTGTTATCGCCGGTTTCCGGCGCCGGTTTCCTGGCTGCCTCGCGCTCGGCGGAATCCTCGGCCGCCCGGCCGCGCGGGCCGTTGAAATATTCCTGTATCCACGGATGATCCAAAGCCAGTAGCTCCGGGATCGTTCCGACCGCGACCACCTTCTTGTCCGCCAGCACCGCGACACGGTCGCAGATCGCATAGAGCGTATCGAGATCGTGAGTGATGAGGAACACGGTGAGCCCCAGCAGATCCTTGAGGGCGCGGATCAGATTGTCGAACGCGGCCGCGCCGATCGGATCGAGGCCCGCCGTCGGCTCGTCGAGGAACAGCAGCTCGGGATCGAGCGCCAGCGCGCGGGCGAGGCCGGCGCGCTTCCTCATGCCGCCCGACAGCTCGGACGGATATTTGCTCGAGCTTTCCGCCGGAAGGCCCGTCGCCACGATCTTGTAGGAGGCGATCTCGTCGAGAAGCTGCTGGTCGATCGCGGGATAATATTCGCGGATCGGCACCTGGACATTCTCGGCCACCGTCAGCGTCGAGAACAGCGCGCCGTTCTGGAACAGCACGCCCCAGCGGCGGCGGACATCCTTGGTCTCGCTCTCGCCCCGGTCGCGCGTCTGCTCGCCGAAGACGCGGATGTCGCCGGTGTCGGGTTGCTGGAGGCCGATGATCGAGCGCATCAGCACCGATTTGCCCGTGCCCGACCCGCCGACCACGCCGAGGATCTCGCCGTGCCGCACGTCGAGGTCCAGATCCTGGTGGACGACCTGCTGGCCGAAGCTGTTGGTGAGCCCGCGCACGCAGATGATGGGCGTTCCCACCTCCGGCTCGGGCGGTGGCTTCCGGGCGGTTGCGTGGGTCGTCATATCCAGCCGATCGCCGTGTAGAAGATCGCGAAGAAGGCATCCAGCACGATCACGAGGAAGATCGACTGGACCACGGCCGCGGTAGTGCGCAGGCCGACTTCCTCGGCATTGCCCTCCACCTGCATGCCCTGGAAGCAGCCGGCCATGGCGATGATCATGCCGAACACCGGCGCTTTCAGCAGCCCGCCCCACAGGTCGGTCATCGGCACGACCTCCCGGATGCGGGCGACGAAGGTGACGGGTGGAATGCCGAGCTGGAGCCAGCAGAGCAGCCCGCCGCCGACCAGCGCCACCAGCATCGCGTAGAAGGTGAGCAGCG
Organism: Sphingomonas sp. PR090111-T3T-6A; assembly: GCF_000383095.1. Lineage (GTDB taxonomy): Bacteria > Pseudomonadota > Alphaproteobacteria > Sphingomonadales > Sphingomonadaceae > Solisphingomonas. Next base: position 46,790 of record NZ_AORL01000009.1, on the reverse strand, counting down.
GCATGGCGATCAGCGTCGCGATCACGCGCGGCAGCACCAGCGCCTGCATGGGGGAGAGGCCGATGGTGCGCATCGCGTCCACCTCCTCAGCCAGCCGCATCGATCCGATCTGCGCGGCGAAGGCCGAGCCCGAGCGGCCGGCGACCATGATCGCCGTCATCAGCACGCCCAGCTCGCGCATGGTGAGGCGGCCGATCAGGTTGACGGTGAACACCTCGGCGCCGAACTGGCGGAGCTGCACCGCGCCCTGTTGCGCGATGACGATGCCGATCAGGAAGCTCATCAGCCCGATGATGCCGAGCGCGTCGATGCCGACCACCTCGATCTGGCGAACCACCGCGTTGCCGCGGAAACGGCGCGGCGCGAGGAGGACCTCCCACACCGCCACCATCGTCGCGCCGAAGAATTCGAGCAGGCCGAGCAGCGTGCGCCCCGCGCTGATCGTGGCGGCGCCCACCTGCGCCAGCACGCGCTGGAAGGAAGGGGGCTGATCCGGCTGCGACTGGAACGGCTTGTCGACCCCGCCGACCTTCTCGATCAGCTCGAGCGCCTTGGGATCGCCGCCTTCGAGCGCGGCGCCGTGATCGCGCTGGAGGCGGTGGACCAGCCACGCGCCCACCGTGTCGATTCGCTGAATCTCGGACAGGTCGACCCGTTCGGGCGAGGAATCCAGTTCTTCCAGCCGGTTCGGCACGTTGCCGAGCTGGGCCAGCGTCCACTGGCCGGTGAGGCGCAGCGTGCGATCCTGTTCTGAGAAGTCTGCGGGGTGAGGGCTCATGCGGCGGCGAAGATGCGGCAGATCGTTACGCCCGGCAAGCGCAGAGAATATCGGATTTTTCTTGAGATGCGCGACAAGACGAAACCTGCCAAGAGGGCGACCATGGGAGTAATTATGGACAGCAAGGTCTCTTTCCTCGAGGCCGGGCACAACGAGACGCGTGTGTTCGGCCTGTCGCCGGCCGAGCGCGCGCGCCGCTTCGCCACCAAAGCGAAACTGGCGGTGGTGGATCGGGTTCCGCCCGCCGGATCGGTGATCGTGGCGGATGTCGGCTTCGCGTGGGACCCGGCGTGGCTGGCGCATGTCCGCGATTCTGCCGGCCTCGCGGTGACGTGGCGGGGACGGCCGGTGCTGGTCCATGCGGCGGATGCGGCCACCGCCGAGGCGGTCGTCGCGGCGATCGAGGCGGGGGCGGCGCTGCCGCCAGCGCTCGGCCTCACCGTGCAGGACGCGGAGGCCGACGCCAGCCTCTACAACGCGACGCTGAGGAAGCGGGAAGACGCCTATCTGGTTCCGCTCACCCGCGACGCCGTGCCGATGATCGAGAAGGCAAGCTACGATGCCAGCTACAAGGGGGTGACGGATCTGCTCACCCTCTATCTGTGGCGGGGCGCGGCCTTCCACATCACGCGCTGGGCGGCCTATGCGAAGATGACGCCCAACATGATCACGACGATCGGCGTGGCGCTCTGCATCTGGGCCTTCTTCCTGTTCAAGGAGGGGCATTTCGCCGCCGGCCTGCTGATCGGCCTGGTCTTCATGGTGCTGGACACGGTGGACGGGAAGCTCGCCCGCTGCACCGGCACCAGCTCCGAATGGGGCAATATCCTCGATCATGGCGTGGACCTGATCCATCCGCCCTTCTGGTATTGGGCATGGGGCGTCGGCCTCGCCGGCTGGGGGCTGGCGTTCAGCCAGACGACGCTGTGGACGATCATGGCGGTGCTGGTTGCCGGCTATGTCGTGCAGCGGCTGATCGAGGGGGCGTTCATCGCCAGCTTCGGGATGCACATCCATGTGTGGGAGCGCGCCGACAGCCGCTTTCGCCTCATCACCGCGCGGCGCAATCCCAACGTCGTGATCCTGTTCGCGAGCCTGCTGGTGTCGCGGCCCGACTGGGGGCTGCTGGCGGTGGCGTGGTGGACGGGGCTGTCCTGCCTCTTCCATCTGGTCCGGCTGGGGCAGGCTTATAGGCAGCGCGCGGGCGGCAAGGAGATCGTCTCGTGGCTGGCCTGACGGCGCTGCTGCTCGCCGGGCGGCGGCCGGGTGTCGATCCGCTCGCGGCGACGCGTGGGCAGACGCTGAAGGCGCTGATCCCCGTCGCGGGCACGCCGATGGTGGCGCGTGTCGCCGCCACGCTGCTGGCGAGCGACGTCGCGCAGGTCCGCGTGATGACGCAGGACGTCGAGCCGATCGCCGCCGTGCTGCCCGCTGATCCGCGCATCGGCTTCCTGCAATCGGGGGCCGGCATCGCCAACTCCATCGCGGCTGCGCTCAGGAGCGGGGAGGCGCCCTTCCCGCTGTTCGTCACCACCGCCGACCATGCGCTGCTCCGCCCCGAGACGATCGCCGAGTTCCTGGCGGGGGCTCAGGGCGCCGACGTGGCGGTGGGCGTCGTCGAGCGCGCGGTGGTGCAGAGCCGCTTCCCGCAATCGAAGCGGACATGGCTGCGCTTCCGGAGCGGCGACTGGACGGGGGCCAACCTTTTCTATTTCGCCTCGCCCGCCGCATTGCCCGTGATCGAGACATGGGCCTCGGTGGAGCAGGACCGCAAGAAGGGCTGGAAGCTCATCGCCAGATTCGGGCCTATGCTCCTGCTGCGCGCGCTCACCCGCACCATCACGCTGCACGACGCGGTGGCGAGGGCCGGGCGGAGCCTGGGGGCGAATGTCCGCATGGTGGGCCTCTCGGACCCGCTGGCGGCTGTGGACGTGGACAAGGTTTCCGACCTCGAACTGGCCGAGGCGGTGTTGGAAGGGCGGGCGTGAGCGGCGTTCAGGAGATCGCGATCTACGACATGGATCGCACCATCACGCGGACGGGCACCTATACGCCCTTCCTGATCCATGCGGCGCTTGCCCGCGCGCCGTGGCGGCTGCTGTTGCTGCCGGTAGCGCTGCTGGCGATGCTGGGCTACGCGCTCAAGCTCTTCACCCGCGCGCGGCTGAAGGAGATCAACCAGCATCTGCTGCTCGGCTCCGAGATTTCCCGTGCCGATCTGGAGCCGGTGACGGCGAGCTTCGCCGACCGCGTGATGCGCCTCAACACGCTGCCGGGCGCGCTGCGCCAGATCGAGGAGGATCGCGCCGCCGGCCGCCGCCTCGTGCTCGCGACCGCGTCCTACCGCCTCTATGTCGAGGCGATCGCGGCCAGGCTCCGCTTCGACGACGTGATCGCCACCAACTCGATCCTCGGCCTCGACGCGCGGGTGACGGCGAAGATCGACGGCGAGAATTGCTACGGCCCCGCCAAGCTCCGCATGATCGAGGCCTGGTTCCAGCAGCAGGGCATCGATCGCTCGAAGGTCCATGTCCGCTTCTATTCGGACCACGCCTCGGACGCGCCGGTGATGGAATGGGCCGACGAGGCCTTCGCCACCACGCCCAGCCCCAAGATGCGCGCACTGGCAATGAAGCGCGGCTGGCCGGTCGTCGACTGGACCGCCTGATCGCCTAGCGGCCGGGGACGTACCATGTCCCGCGCTGGTCGTAGGGGCGGCCGTCGATGCTCACCATCATCGCCCCCCACTGGTCCTTCGGCCCGGCGCTGACGGAGCGGCCGCACACCGGCGTCTCGAAGAAGCTCGACTAGGGGCCGGCGCGGGATTGCTCGTAGATCTGGATGGCGCTCGCGCCCGGACAGCGGGGCGAGGGCTCGGCGGCGATCACTTGCCGGTTCGGCCCTTCGTAGAGCGTCATATGGCCGAAGCAGGCTTTGGGGTGGCTGCCGACCGACAGCTTCTCCTGCGCGACGAGCCTATGCCCGGCATCGGCCTCCGGGCCGGAACAGGCGAGGGGAAGCGGCTTGCCCATCGGCGTGGGCGGGGCGGCTTCCGCGGCCGGAATGGCGGACAGAAACGCGAGGCACAAGACGATCGGACGCATGGCGACCTCCCCCGTGGCAAGGCCGCGAGCGTCGCACGAAGCGCGCCCGCGGCCAAACCGCCCAGAAGGAGTATCAGACCGCCTTCAGCGCCTGATCGAAGTCGGCGATCAGGTCGTCGGCATTCTCCACGCCGATCGAGATGCGTACCAGATTGTCGGTGATGCCGAGTTCCTGCTTGCGCTGGTCCGGCACCGACAGGTGCGTCATCGCCGCCGGGCAGGACGCCAGCGTCTCGGTGCCGCCGAGGCTGACCGCCAGCTTGGCGATCTTCAGCGCATCGAGAAAGGCGAAGCTCTCGCGCTCGCCGCCCTTCAGGTAGAGCGAGAAGGTCGAGCCCGCGCCCGAGCAGTGGCGCTTGTAGATGTCGGCCTGCCGCGTGCCTTCCTGAAGGAAGCCGAGATAGCCGACGCTCTCCACCTTGGGATGATCGCGGAAGAAGGCGCAGACCTTCTCGGCATTCTCGCCGGCGCGGCTCATGCGCAGCTCCAGCGTCTCGAGGCTGCGGAGCAGCATCCACGCGGTGTTGGGATCGCTGATCGTGCCGATCGTGTTGCGCATCATGCGGATGGGATCGATCCACGCCTTGCGGCCGGTGACGCCGCCCGCGACGAGGTCCGAATGGCCGCCGGCATATTTGGTGAGGCTGTAGACCACGAGGTCCGCGCCATGGCGGAGCGGCTGCTGCCAGAGCGGCCCGAGGAAGGTGTTGTCGATCGCGATCGGCGGGTTGGTGTCGCCGAGCAGCCGGTCGCGCACGCGGGACACGGCCTCGATGTCGACCAGCGCGTTGGTCGGGTTGGCGGGGCTCTCCAGATAGATCAGCGAGACATTGCCCTGCGCCTTGGCGCGTTCGACGACGGCCTCGATCTCGGCCTCGGTGGCGCCGGCCGGGAAATCGAGGAACGTCACGCCGAAGCGGCCGAGGATGCGGCCGATCAGCGTCTCGGTCGCGGCATAGAGTGGGGCGGAGTGGACGATCACGTCGCCCGGCTTCACCAGCGCCAGCATCAGCGTCGCGATGGCCGACATGCCCGACGAGAAGACCAGCGCGTCCTCCGCCTCGTCCCAGATGCCGAGGCGATCCTCGAGGATCTCCTGGTTCGGGCCGTTGAAGCGCGAATAGACGAGGCCATCGGCGCCGCCCGGACGCTTGCCGGTGACGCCCTCGAAGTGGCGCTTTCCGGCAGCGGCATTCTCGAACACGAAGGTCGATGTCAGGAAGATCGGGGGCTTGAGCGAGCCTTCCGACAGCATCGGGTCGAAGGCGTGGCCCATCATCAGTGTCGACGGGCTGAGCTTGCGGCCACCCACTTCCAGCACGTCCGCCTTGGGGCGGCGACGCGGGGTGGCGCCGCTCAGTTCGGCTTCGGTCTCGGGCGTTTTATTGTCTGTCATGCGATCCTCTCGGAGTCGTCGCGAAGCGACGCTATGATGCCCCTCTAGCCGATTGTTGGAGACAATCCGATGCCGATCGCGATCGTTTCAGTGCCCGTGCAGGATCAGGCCGCCGCGCGCGACTGGTACACGGGGAAGATGGGCTTCACCCTGCTGCGCGACGAGGCGATGGGCCCCGAGATGCGCTGGATCCAGCTCCAGCCCAAGACCGGCGGCTCGACCATCGCGCTGGTGACATGGTTCGAGGGGATGGCGGCCGGCGGCTTGCAGGGCGTGATGCTGCATGTGCCGGATATCGACGCGGAACATGCCCGGCTCGTGGAGGCGGGCGTCGAGGCGACGCCGATCGACGAGCAGCCTTGGGGGCGCTTCACCATGCTCAAGGACCCGGACGGCAACGGCTGGATCGTGGCGCAGCTCACCAACCCGGCTGAGGTGGCGTCGAAAGGTGAGGCCGCCTAGCCGCCTTGTTGCCCGCCGTTGCGGCGACACGGAAAAAAGCCGCCGACGCGAGCCACAAGGCCATGAAGAAGCCACCGGAGAACAAGGCCCTGCGCGTGCTGTCCTCCATGGCGGCGGTCGATGGCGCGGTCGCGATGGCGATGCAGAGCAGGGCCTGCATGATCGCTATGCCCAACATGGCCCGCGCCATGCCCGCGGGCCGAAACCATGCGGCGAAGCTGCCCACCACCGCGGCCATGACCAGCATGAGGGAGCCAATGCCATTGCCGTCGTCGCGGACAATCGTAGTCCATACCGTCAGGAACGGCGTGACGAGCGCGATGCCGGCTCCCGCACGATAGGCCCGGCTTTCGTTCCTCTTCTCGGCAAGCTCGTAGAGCAGCTCGATCCCACCGATGATGGCGCCGGCAAAGAGGGAGCCGCCGATGGTCCAGTGCCATTGGTCGCTGATCTGCGTCATCACCAGCGGCGTGAGCACCAGGACCAAAATCCCGATCCACCGGACGATCCGCCAATAATTCCGGGAACCCGCGCCGGCCCGCTCGCCCGATTCAGCCATCGGCATCGCCTCCCATGCGTATCGCCCATCTTACTCCGGCATGGGGCGGGATCAAATCGAACGTCCCCCGAGGCGGCAGGCCTTCCGCCTAAAGCCCGATCAGCGCGATCTGGCGGCCATAGCCGGGCTCGCCGCGATGAGTGGCGCGGCGATAGCTGAAGAAGCGGTCCTCATCCGCATAGGTGTCGAGGCCGAGCGCCTCGATGCGGCGCACGCCCGCGTCGGCGAGGCGGGAGGCGACATAGGCCTCGATGTCGAACTGGTGGTGTCCCTCCCGCCGGCCGGCGAGGAAAAAGCGCTCGTTCGCCCCGTCCGCCGCGCAGAAGCGGGCGAGGAAGGCGTCGTCCACCTCATAGCTGCGCTTGCCGATGCAGGGGCCGATGGCGGCGGCGATGCGGGCGCGGTCGGCGCCGAGCTTCTCCATCGCTTCCACGGTCGCGCCGACGACGCCGCCGATCGCGCCCTTCCAGCCGGCATGCGCCGCGCCGACGACGCCCGCTTGCGCATCCGCCAGCAGCACCGGCACGCAATCGGCGGTCAGGATGCCGAGCAGGAGGTCCGGCCGATCGGTGACGAGCGCGTCGGCATGGGGACGGGCGTCGTCGGGGAAGGCATCGGCCACGACGGCGGTGGCGCTGTGGACCTGATGCACCGTGGCGAGCGTCGCGCCTGGCTTCACGGCGGTGACTGCACGCTTGCGGTTCTCGGCGATGGCGGCGCGGTCGTCGTCGGAGCCCCAGCCGACGTTCAGGCCCGCATGAATGCCCTCGGACACGCCGCCGCGCCGGCCGAGGAAGGCGTGGGGGATGCCGTTCAGAGCCTCCGCCCGGATGGTTTCGACGCTCACAGCTTCATGCTCCACACGGGGTCGTTGTCGACATGATCGCCCACCTTGAAGGGGTGGAAGCCGATCGGCGCCATCCCGTAGCGGGCGTAGAAGCGCTGGGCGCGGTGATTATGCTCCCAGACGCTGAGCGAAAGATGGCGGGCGCCCTCCGCGCGGGCGGTGGCGATCGCCCACTCCATCAGCGTGGCGGCCACGCCGCCGCCATGCCAGGGCTTCAACACATAGAGCTGCTTGAGTTCCGCCGAGTCTTCCGGCGCGGGCGGCAGCGTGTTGGGGCCGAGCTTGGCGAAGCCGGCGATCTGGCCGTCGTCCACCGCGAGGCGGATCGAGAGGCCGGGCTGGCCGATCTGCGCGGGCAATCCATCGGCTCCGAAGGCGGAGGCGAGGAAGGTCTCCATGTCCTCGGCCTGGTAGAAGGGGCCGAAGGTCTCGACGAAGCAGCGCGCCGCCATCTCGGCGAGGGCGGGGCCGTCCTCCGGGCGGGCGTCGCGATAGTCGATCATGCAAATCCTCCGGGTGTCGGCCAGCCGGGGGCGGTCACCGCCAGCGCCTTGAAGAGTGTGCCCATCTCATCGGGCGCGCAAAGCCGGCGCCACGCGGTCTCGATCTCGGACTGGCGCCCGGGCGCAGCGCGGGCCAGCGCCGCGGCGCGGGCGGCGATGCCGAGCGCTTCGAGGAGCGCGCCTTGCGTCACCACCTTGCGCGCGATGGCGCCCTCGGCGCGGGCGGCGTCGGCGAGCGCGGTGAAGTCGACATGGGCGGTCAGGTCCTGCTCGCCCGGCGCGTCGAAGGGATCGGCGAAGCGGTGGCGATGGAGCGCCTGCAAGGTATCGCCGGCGAGCGGGCCCTCATAACCATAGTCGATGGCGAGCAGCGCTCCGCCCTGCGCCACGACCCGCGCCGCCAGTTCGCGCAGCACGGCGACCGAGGCGGGCGACGTCTCCACCACCTCGCCGCCGCGCAGGGCCTCGGGGATCACGGCGTCGAAGCGCTGCTCGCCAAGCGAGGGAAGGAGGCGACTGCCGTCCCAGTCGACCATCCGCTCGCGCCAGCCACCGTCGGAGCGGAGGAGCTGGCGGATCGGCAGCGCGTCGAAGAACTCGTTGGCGATGATGATCAGCGGCCGATCGGTGGGCAGCGTGCCGACATCGTCATGATGCGTCGCGCCGGGCAGACGCTGGAGCTGCGCCTCCCGCAACACCGGGCTGGTCTCGACGAGATGGACGGGCGGCGCGAGCCCCGCCTTGACCATTGCGCGCAGGGCATCGGCCGCGAGCGTGCCGCGTCCCGGCCCCAGCTCGACATAGGCGATGTCCTCCGCCCCGGCGCGGAGCGCAAGGTCCGCCGCCCACAGCCCGATCAGCTCGCCGAACATCTGGCTGATCTCGGGCGCCGTGGTGAAGTCCCCGGCCGCGCCCAGCGGGTCGCGCGTCGCGTAATAATGGGCGTTGGCCAGCGCCATATACTGGGCGAGCGGGATCGCCCCGCCGCCCGCGATCAACCGCCGGAGCCGGCCGCTAAAATCCTCAGGCGACGCTGGCATCGCCGGCCACCGGCTCCACGCGCTGGCGGCGGCCCTTGGCGGTCAGCACGACGTACAGGCCCACGAGGATCATCGGCACGCACAGCCACTGGCCCATGTGCAGGTGCGTGACGCGCGCGAACTCGACGAGCTGCTCGTCCGGCTCGCGGAAGAATTCGACGAAGAAGCGGAAGACGCCGTAGCCCAGCACGAAGCTGCCCGCGAGGAAGCCCGGCTTGTAGCGCGCGTCGCTCTTCCAGAAGAGCAGGCTCAGGATCACGAACAGGACGAAACCCTCCAGCCCGGCCTCGTACAGCTCGCTCGGGTGGCGCGGCACGTCGCCGGCGCCGGGGAAGACGATCGCCCACGGCACGGTCGAGGGCTTGCCCCACAGCTCGCCGTTCACGAAGTTCGCCAGCCGCCCGAAGAACAGCCCGATCGGCGCGACGCAGGCGATATAATCGGTGACGCGCAGCCAGCTCAGCCCCTTGCGGCGGCAATAGAAGAGGATCGCGATCAGCACGCCCGCCGCGCCGCCATGGAAAGACATGCCGCCCTCCCACAGCTTGAAGATCTCCGCCGGGTGCTGGAGGTAATAATCCGGCCGGTAGAACAGCACATAGCCGATCCGCCCGCCGAGCAGCACGCCCAGCGTCGCGTCGAACACGAAATCGTCGGCATGGCGCCGGGCCATCGGCGCGCCCGGCTGGGCGAGCAGCTTCAGCAGATACCACCAGCCGGCGAGGATGCCGGTGATGTAGGCCAGCGAATACCAGCGGACCGCGACCGGACCCAGTTGCAGCGCGACCGGCGACAGGCCGAGCGAGGTCCAGTGCGTGAAGGCGTTGGGATCGACAGGAGGCAAATCGGCAGTCCTCGGAAGTGAACCCCATCCTTAGAGGCGGGAGGCCTGAGCGGAAAGACCTTCCGGTTCGCGTGGACGCGCCTTATCAGGCGGGCATGGCGGCTGAGATTTCGCGACGGCAGCTTCTGATCGGCGGGGGCGCCGGCGTCGGCCTCATCGTGGCGTGGGCGGCGTGGCCGCGCCGCTATGGCGCGCGTCCCGCGGCGGCGGCCGGCGAGACGGTGATGGGGCCGTTCCTCAAGATCGGCGCGGACGGGCATGTTACGGTGATCGTGCCGCAGGCCGAGACGGGGCAGGGCGCATGGACCGCGCTCCCCCAGATGCTTGCCGATGAGCTGGGCTGCGACTGGCGGACGGTGGCGGTGGAGCCCGCGCCGATCGGGCCGCTCTACGCCAACGCCCTGGCGGTGGAAGGGCTGGCGGCGGACGTGACGCCGGTGCCGCTCCGCAAGGTCACGATGCGGCTGGCGGATCGCTGGGCGGCCGACCATGAGGCGATGCTGACCGGCTTCTCGACCTCGGTGCGCGCCTTCGAGCGGCCGATGCGCGAGGCGGGCGCGACGGCGCGGGCGCTGCTCTGCATGGCGGCGGCGAGGCGCTGGGATGCGGACTGGCGCGCCTGCGACACGCAGGCCGGCTTCGTGATCCGCGGCAACGACAGGCTGCGCTTCGCCGAACTCGCGGCCGAGGCCGCATCGCTCACCCCGCCCAAGACGCCGCCGCTGCGCGCGCCCGGTGAGGGCAAGCTCGCCGGCCAGCCGCTCCCCCGGATTGATGTCCCTGCCAAGATCGACGGCTCGATGCGCTTCGCCGCCGATGTGCGCTTGCCCGGCATGGTCTTCGCCGCGATCCGGCAGGCGCCTCCGGGCGACAGCCGTCTGGTGCATCTCGACAAGGAGGCCGCGCGGGCGGTGCCCGATCTGGTCGCGATCCTTGACAATCCGGGTTGGGTGGCGGCGGTCGGCGACAATTGGTGGGCGGCCAATCGCGCGCTGGACAAGCTCGCGCCACGCTTCGAGACGAAGGGCGGCCTGCCCGACAGCGGCTCGATCGACGCCGCGCTGGCGAAGGCGCTGGCGGCGGACGGCCATTCGATCCTGTCCCATGGCAAGCCGGACGGGCTGCTCGGGGATCAGGCGATCCACGCCGACTACAGCGCCGGCCTCGCCGCCCATGCCGCGATCGAGACGCCCGCCGCCACCGCCCGGATCACCGACGGGAGGCTGGATCTGTGGGTCGGCACGCAGGCGCCCGCCGCCGCCCGCGCCGCCGCCGCGCGGGCGATCGGCGTCCCGGAAGGCGACGTGATGCTCTACCCGATGCCGCTCGGCGGCGGCTTCGGCGCGGGCTTTGACACGCGGCCGGCGGAGCAGGCGGCGATCCTCGCGCAGAAGCTCGGCCGCCCGGTGCAGCTCATGTGGTCGCGCGTGGAGGAGTGCCTGCATGATCGCTTTCGTCCGCCGGCGCGCGCGCGCCTGTCGGCGGCGCTGGGGCCGGGCGGCACGATCGCCGCGTGGCGCGCCCAGGTCGCGACCCCGGCCACGATCCGCGACACGGTGGAGAGGCTCTATCCTTCGCTCCCCATCGAGCATGGCGGCGAGCCGGCGGCGGTGGAGGGGATGCTGCCCGGCTATGCCATCCCGGCCTTCGCCATCGACCATCATCCCGCTGACATCGCGCTTCCCACCGGCGTGCTGCGCGGCGAGACGGCGGGCGTCACCACCTTCTTCGCCGAGAGTTTCATCGATGAGCTGGCGCTGAAGGCCGGGGCGGACCCGCTGTCCTTCCGTATCACGCTGCTCGGCGCCAATCCGCGCCTCGCCCACTGCCTCTCCACCGCCGCGACGCTCGGCGGCTGGGAGGGGGGCGGCAAGGGATCGGGGCAGGGCCTCGCCTGCTTCGCGGGCTATGGCAGCTTCATCGCGGTGATGGCCGAGGCGCATGTCGGCGCGGACGGCCGGATCACGGTGAGCCGGCTGACCGCCAGCGTCGATTGCGGCCGGGCGGTGAACCCCGCCCTCGTCCGCCAGCAGATCGAGGGCGGGCTGCTCTTCGCGCTGCCCGCGGCGATCGGCGATCCGATCACCGTCACGCGCGGGTTGCCCGACCAGCGCCGGCTGGGCGCGCTCGGCCTGCCGAAGCTCAGCCAGCTGCCCGAACTTCAGGTCGACATCGTGGCGAGCACCGCCGCGCCGGGGGGAGTCTCGGGCCTCGCCGTGCCGCCGGTCGCGCCTGCTATCGCCAATGCCCTCGCGGCCGCCACCGGCCGCCGTTGCCGCACACTCCCGCTGAGGTCCGCCGCATGACCACCTCCGTTGTTCCCCCTCGCGCCGGGGCGCCGCGCATCGGCGTGCTGCTCGTCAACCTCGGAACGCCCGACGCCGCCGAGCCGGGCGCGGTGCGCCGCTATCTCGCCGAGTTCCTCTCGGACAAGCGGGTGGTGGAAATCCCGGCCCCGCTGTGGAAGCCGATCCTGCATGGGCTCATCCTGCGCACCCGCCCGAAGAAATCCGCCCATGCCTATGCCCAGGTGTGGCGCGAGGACGGCTCGCCGCTGGCGGCCATCACACGGCTTCAGGCGGCGGCGCTCAAGGATGCGTTCGGGCCGCAGGTGATCGTCGACTACGCCATGCGCTACGGCCGCCCGGCCATTGCGGAGCGGCTGACGGCGCTCAAGGATCGTGGCTGCGAGCGCATCCTGATCGCGCCGCTCTACCCGCAATATTGCGCCGCGACGACGGCCACCGCCAACGACAAGGCCTTCGAGGCGCTGGCGACGATGCGCTGGCAGCCGGCGATCCGGACCCTGCCGCCTTATTATGACGATCCCGCTTATATCGGTGCGCTGGCGGCGTCGGTGCGCGCCTCGCTGGAGGCGCTCGATTTCGAGCCTCAGGCGATCGTCGCGAGCTTCCACGGGATGCCGCAGCGAACCATGGAGCTGGGCGACCCCTATCACGACCATTGCCGGACGACGGCCCGTCTCCTGTCCGAGGCGCTTGGCCGCGACCTGATCGTCGCCTTCCAGTCCCGTTTCGGACGCGCCAAGTGGCTGGAGCCCGCCACCGACACCACGCTGGAGGCCCTGCCGGGCAAGGGCGTCACCCGTGTCGCGGTCGTTGCGCCGGGCTTTTCGGCCGATTGCGTCGAGACGCTGGAGGAGATCGCGCTGCGCGGCCGCGAGAGCTTCGAGGGGGCGGGCGGCCAGCGCTTCGCCTACCTTCCATGTCTGAATGATGACGGTCCCGGCATCGACATGTTGCGAATTGTCATAAAGCGGGAACTTGAAGGCTGGATGAGGCTTCCCTAGGCTTTCGACATCCTGAGAATGTGGGGAGAGGCAAATGAACCGCGTAGCAATCGTGACCGGCGGGACCCGTGGGATCGGCGAGGCGATCAGCGTTGCGCTGCGCGACATGGGCGTGAAAGTCGCCGCGAACTATGCGGGCGACGACGCCAAGGCGCAGGCCTTCACCGAGAAGACGGGCATCCCGGCCTATAAGTGGGACGTGTCGGATTTCGATGCCTGCCATGCGGGCGTCGAGAAGGTGGAGGCCGATCTCGGGCCCGTGGACATCATTGTCAACAATGCCGGCATCACGCGCGACAGCACCATTCTCAAGCAGAGCTATGAGCAGTGGAAGGCGGTGATCGACACCAATCTCGGCGGTTGCTTCAACATGGCGAAGGCGACCTTCCCGGGGATGCGCCAGCGCGGCTGGGGCCGGATCGTCAACATCGGCTCGATCAACGGGCAGGCGGGCCAGTACGGCCAGGTCAACTATGCCGCCGCCAAGTCCGGCATCCACGGCTTCACCAAGGCGCTGGCGCAGGAGGGCGCCAAGTTTGGCGTGACGGTTAACGCGATCGCGCCGGGCTATATCGACACCGACATGGTCGCCGCCGTGCCGGAGGACGTGCTGGAGAAGATCGTCGCCAAGATCCCGGTCGGCCGGCTCGGTCACGCCTCCGAGATCGCGCGCGGCGTCGCCTTCCTCGTGGCGGAGGATGGCGGCTTCATCACCGGCTCGACGCTGTCGATCAACGGCGGCCAGCACATGTATTGAGGCGGGCTCGGGTGGCCGGTCCGATCAAGCGCTCGGTCGCGATCGCCGGCCACTCGACCTCGATCAGCCTCGAACCGATCTTCTGGGAGGCCCTGGGGGAGGAGGCGGCTGAGCTTTCGCTCCCCCTGTCCGCGCTGGTGGCGCGCATCGATGCCGAGCGCATCGAGGCGGATGAACCCGCCAATCTCGCCAGCGCGATCCGCGTGTGGCTGTTCGAGCGGGCGCGAGAAAGAAACTAGAACTGCGGATATGGGCGAGCTGCGCCGTCTTCGATCCGGGAGACGCTTGCGCGCCGGATGATACGGGAGAGGCGGATGCCGAAGCCCGCCCAGATGCGATGGATATTGGCCGATAAGGCGGCGGGCCGCGCCGGGCTGCCGGTATTGCGCTTCCGCCGCTGTGCCGCGATCTCCGTCTCGATCGCGATGCTGGCCGCCGCGCCGGTCCACGCCAGCCCCCATGGCTGGGCCGATGCCAGCGATATTGGCCGCGACGTGCTGATCTCTGCGGCACTGGCTGTTCCTGCGGTGCAGGGCGATTGGCATGGCGATATCGAGGCCGGAGCGAGCATCGTGGTCGCCGGTGGCGCCGCATGGGCGCTCAAGGAGGCCTTTCCCGAAGAGCGGCCGGATCATAGCGATCGGAAGAGCTTTCCGTCAGGCCATAGCGCGGAGGCCTTTGCCGCCGCCGCGACGCTGGAGAACCGGTATGGCTGGCGGGCGGGGCTTCCGGCCTTTGCCGTCGCGAGCTTCGTGGCGACGGCGCGCGTCGAGGCGCGGAAGCACCACTGGTATGATGCGGTCGCCGGCGCGGCTATCGGAACGGGCAGTGGCTTTCTACTGACGCGCCGGCATGACAGCGGCGTGCGCTTGCTGCCCTGGGCGGATTCCCAAGGCGGCGGAATGGCCCTGGCCGCCCGCTTCTAGGCTGCTTCGAAGGCTGTTGCTGACAGCGCGGCGCTGTCCGCGATGGAGCAAGCCCCTGCCTCCATCGAAGGCAGGGGCTTGTCCTGTGCCTTACTCCGCGCTCGTCTCGGCGTGACGGGCGAGGAGGATGCGGGCCTGCGCCGCCACCTGCGCCAGCATCGCAGGCGTCACGCTCGCGGCGGTGCGGGCGCGCTGCACGAGGCGGGCGAAGCGTTCCACCCGTGCCTGATGCTGCGCCAGCCACTGGTCGACCAGCGCCACCGGACCGGCCTTCCCCGCACGGGCGAGGAAATCGAGGCGGAGCTGCTCGAAATCACGCGCGAGGCCGGCGGTGAGCAGGCGCTCCCACGGATCGGTCGGCGCGGCGCGCTGGGCCGCGGCCTTCGCCCAGTCGAGCCCGAGCGCCTCGCCGAGGCGGACATAGGCGGCCACCACGTCGATCTCGCTCCAGCCCTGGCGTGCGGCGAGCGAGGCGGTCGCGATCGCGCCGTCCAGCTCGTAGAGGCGGGCGACGCGCATCGCCAGCGCGGGGCTCGCGCCGGTCTCCAGCAGGCGGTTGTTGATCTGGGCCGTGGCGCCGCGCACCTCGGCCTTGACCAGCCTGTCGACCTCCTTGTCGAGCCGGGCCACGCCGGGCGCGAGCGCGGCGGCCATCTCGCCGGGCAGGGTCGACGGGTTGGCGACGCGCAGCAGGTCCGCGATGTGCAGGCGGATCATCCGCGCCGCGACGTCGAGCAGCTCGAGGCGGCCCGTTTCGGGCATGGGCTCGGCCTCGATGTCGGCGAAGAGCTGGGTCAGGCCGAAGATCGTGTCGCAGGCGAGATAGGCACCGGCGACGCGCGCGAGGCCAACGCCTTCCTCCTCCGACAGCTCGAAGGGCGCGACGAGGCCGAGGCGGTTGACCACGCCGTTGGCGACCTTGGTGGCGATGATCTCGCCGCGCAGGCGGTGGCGGTCGATCGCGTCGCCGAAGCGGGCCTGCATCGGCACCGGGAAGGCCTTGTGCAGGATCGGCGAGAGCGTCGGATCGCCGATGATCGGCGAGGCTTCGATCGCGGCCTGGAGCGTCAGCTTGGCGTGGCTCAGGATCACGGCCAGCTCGGGGCGGGTGAGGCCGTGGCCGTCCTGCGCGCGGCGGCTCAGTTCGTCGTTGCCCTTCAGCCCCTCGACCTTGCGATCGAGACGGCCGGTGGATTCGAGATCCACGATCACGCCGACCTGACCCGGCAGCGCCGCCGGTCCGCCACGCTCGGCGGACGAGAGCGACAGCGTCTGGAGGCGGTTGTCCTCCAGCACGATCGCCGCCACGTCGTCGGTCATGCTGGCGAGGAAGGCGTTGCGATCCTCGAAGGAGAGCCGGCCCTCCGCCATCTCGGCGTTGAGCGCGATCTTGATGTTGACCTCGTTGTCCGAGCAGTCGACGCCCGCCGAATTGTCGATGAAGTCGGTGTTCGAGCGGCCACCCTGCAAGCCGAACTCGATGCGGCCCGCCTGCGTGGTGGACAGGTTCGCGCCCTCGCCGATCACCTTGCAGCGGAGCTGGTTGGCGTCGACGCGGTTGGCGTCGTTGGCCGGATCGCCCGCGTCGGTGTGGCTCTGGGTCGAGGCCTTGATGTAGGTGCCGATGCCGCCGAACCACAGCAGGTCCACAGGCGACTTGAGGATCGACTGGATCAGCGTGGTGGGATCATAGGTGCCGGGCTCGATGCCGAGCGCGGCCGCCGCCTCGGCGGAGACGGGGATCGCCTTCTGGCTGCGCGGGAAGACGCCGCCGCCAGCCGAGATCAGCTTCTCGTTATAGTCGGCCCAGCTCGATGCCGGCAGGGCGAACAGGCGCGCCCGCTCGTCCCAGCTCTTCGCGAGGTCCGGGTTGGGATCGAGGAAGATGTGGCGGTGATCGAAGGCGGCGACCAGCTTGATCGTCTTCGACAGCAACATGCCGTTGCCGAACACGTCGCCCGACATGTCGCCGCAGCCTGCCGTCACGATCGGGTCGGACTGCACGTCCACGCCCATCTCGGCGAAGTGGCGGGTGACCGACACCCACGCGCCGCGCGCGGTGATGCCCATCGCCTTGTGGTCGTAGCCGTGGCTGCCACCGGAGGCGAAGGCATCGCCCAGCCAGAAGCCATGCTCGACGGCGATCGCGTTGGCGATGTCGGAGAAGGTGGCCGTGCCCTTGTCGGCGGCGACGACGAAATAGGGGTCCTGCCCGTCACGGATGCGGACATGCTCGGGGTGTACCACCGCGTCCGCGACGATGTTGTCGGTGACCGACAGCAGCGAGCGGATGAAGATGCGGTAGCTCTCCGTGCCCTCGGCCAGCCACGCCTTGCGGTCGGCGGGCGAGGGGAGCTGCTTGGGATAGAAGCCGCCCTTGGCGCCGGTCGGCACGATGACGGCGTTCTTCACCACCTGCGCCTTCATCAGGCCGAGGATCTCGGTGCGGAAGTCGTCACGCCGATCGGACCAGCGCAAGCCGCCGCGCGCGATCGGGCCGCCGCGCAGATGGATGCCCTCGACACGCGGCGAATAGACCCAGATCTCGCGCCACGGACGCGGGGCGGGGAGGTCCGGCACGGTCGCGCTGTCGAGCTTGAAGGCGAGCGCTTCCTCGGATGCCGGCGCGAAGGCGTTGGTGCGCAGGATCGATTCGATCAGGCCGCGCATCCGGCGCAGGATGCGGTCATCGTCGATCGCGGCGACGGCGACGAGGCCTTCGTCGATCGCGGCGAGCGCTTCCTTGGCCTTCTTCTCAGACGCGTGCTTGGGATCGTGGCGGGCGTCGAACAGCTCGACGAAGCCGCGCGTCACCTGCGGCGCGCGGGCCATCGCGTCGGCGACGGTGACGAGGCCGTAGTTGAGGCCGGTCTGCCGCAGATAGCGGAACCAGGCGCGCAGCAGCACGACGGCGCGCGGTTCGAGCCCGATGCCGACGAGCAGCTTGTTGAAGCCGTCATTCTCGGCGCGGCCTTCGAGCACCTGCGCGATCGCCTGCTCGGCGACGTCTGCGCGGGCCATCAGCGTGTCAGCGGAGCCTTCGGGCGCCTGGAGCAGGAATTCATGGATATGGCCGAGCTTGCCGCCGTCGAGCGCGGTCGGCATCTCCTCCAGCACGACGAAGCCGAAATTCTCCAGCACCGGCACCACGTCGGACAGCGGCACCAGCCCGCCCGTGCGGTAGATTTTGAGGTGCAGGCGGCCCTGCTCCTCGCCGGCGCGGGCGAAGAGGCGGGCGGCGCGATCCGCATCGCTGCCGAGCGCGGAGAGGCGGATGATGTCGTCAGCGGCCTCGGCGGCGTCCGAGCGGCCGCGATAGCCGGCGGGGAAGGCGCCTGCATAGCCGAGCGCGAGACGGGCGGCGCGGCTGGCGCCGACACGTTCGGTCAGCGCGCCCTCGACGGCGGGCGCCCAGCCGCGCACCATCTGCTCCAGACGGCGATCCAGCGGTTCGGCATCGGGCAAGGTGGCGCTGGCGGGCAGCGCGACGGTGTAGCGCAGCAGCGCCATGTCGCCGTCGCCGAGGTCGATCGCCCAGTTGACGAGACGGCCCGAGGCGGCCTCCGCGATCATCCGGCCCAGCGCCTCGCGACGGCTGGTGGTCAGCTCCTCGCGCGGCAGCCAGACGAAGGCGAAGAGGTGACGGCGCAGCACGTCGTCGATCAGGATCAGCTTCGGACGCGGCCGGTCGGCGAGCGACATGGCGGTGAGCGCCACCTGCTTCAGCGCGCGCGGCGGGAAGGCGATGATGAGATCGTGCGGCAGCTCGTAGAGCGCGTGGCGCAGCGCCTTGCCGGCATGGCTGGCCGGATCGAAGCCCAGCTCCTCCTCCAGATCGGAAAGGCGGCGGCGCAGCAGCGGCACGCGATCGGGCCGGGTGGCGAGCGCGTTCGACGTCCACAGGCCGAGGTGGATTTCGAGGCCGGTGACGCGCGGGCCGTCGCGGTGCGGCAGCACCACCATGTCGAGCGGCAGGCGGCGGTGGACCGTCGCGACACGATCGGCCTTGAGCAGCAGCGGCGCCTCGTTGCCTGCCTCGAACCAGGCGATCGCGGCGGCGCGGGCGGCATCGCCCCACACGGCGGTGGCATCCGAACGCGGAATGCCGATGGCGTCGGTCAGCGTGCCGTCCGCCGCCTCGCGGCGATAGCCGAGCAGCGTCATGTTGCCGTCGAGGAACCAGCGCAGCAGCGCCGCGCCCTCGCCGTCAGGCAGGTGGCCGGCGCCCTCGCGCAGGGCGTGCTGGAGCATCGGCCAGTCCTCGACCGCGGCGCGGACATGCGAGAGCACGTCCTCCAGCTCGTCGACGATGGCACGGCGATCCTTGGCGTCGGCGCGCTCGATCTCGAGATAGATGATGGACTCGCGGCGCTCGCCCTCGGTGCGGGCGGGGAGCAGGCCGGTCAGGCGCCCCTCGGCGTCGCGGCGCACCGCCACGATCGGATGGAGCAGGCGATGGACGGCGAGGCCCCGCGCGGCCACCGCGGCGGCCACCGAGTCGACCAGGAAGGGCATGTCGTCATTGACGATCACCAGCCGCATCAGACGACGGCCGCCTTCGCTGCCGGTCGATTCCAGCGCGACGCTGGGCTGGCCGGGCGCACGCCGGGACGCCGTCTGCGCGACGAAGGCCGCGGCGGCCTTGCTATCCTCTTCGCTGAAGCCGTCGGTTTCGCCGGGAAGTGCGTCCGCCGTCAGGATCGCGGCAATCTCCGCGGCGAACGCGTTCGCGTCCTCCGCCTGTTTGCCGGAAGCCGTTTCGCTCGCCACAGATGCCGTCATTTTCGCTCCGCTCCTTGCGCGGTATGCCCGTTGATCGGGGCTGGTTTCGGGGCCGCTATGCGCCCGTCAGCGGCGCTTCTCAACCCCGCATGGCATTGAGCAACGCCGCCCCCGGCAAGGGCTCGTCTAGCGGATCATTGTTGCGTTTGGCTGTCGCTGTCAGCGCGTGATCTTGCGGATCGCGCGATCGACCAGAGTCGCTTCCTCGGGCACGGGCGCGATGACGGCGAGGCGGCCATTCTCCTCCCGGCGCGCGAGCAGCAACACGAACTCGCCCGGATCGGACGGCAGATCGAGCATCGCCTGCGGCTCCACCTTGCGCAGCGCGGCACGGGCGATCTCGGCATGGCTGGGCGGCGCGGAGGCGGGCTTGCGCGCGGCGCGCTCGGCCGCGACCATCGCCTTGAGGCCGCCCGGCTGCATGTCGATATGGCTGGCGAGCGTCCCTGCGCCGAGGCCGATGCGGCGGGCATGGGAGAGGGCGGCGGCGAACTCGGTCGCGCGCGCCTTGTCGACGCCCATGCCGAAGATGAGCTTGATGACCGCCGTCATCGGCGCACGGGCCTGCGCCTTGATGCCCGAATCGTCCAGCAGCTCGGTATATTCGTCCGGCCGCACCTCGGAGAGCAGCGCGAAGTCGTAGGCGAGGCCCAGCGCGCGATAGAGCGCGGCGCGGCTCGACAGCCGGGCGCCCTGCGCACGCTCGGCATGTTCGCGTGCAGCGGCAAGGTGGTCCGCCAGCGCGGCATTGTGGCCGGGCATGACGATGTCGGGTTCACCCGAATCCCCTGCCTCTTCCTGGCCCCCGAGCGCCAGCAGCAAGGATGAATCGTCGAGCCCGCTGCCCGGACCGTCCGCCCAGAGCGGCACATCGACGGGGCCGAGCGCCTGCCCCACTTCGAGCACCAGCTCGGCGGCGACATCGGCTTCGGCCAGCTCCTTCCAGTTGATGACGCCGTAGACATGGTCGATCGTCTCGTCGTCCGCCGAGAAGGGCATCAGAATGCCGCGATAGAGCGTATTATGTCCCCGCTGGCTGACGAACTCGGCCTCGAAGCCGATCGGCGCGCGGTTGGCGAGGATCTGGAGATAATGATCGGTGAGGCGGCTCAGGAGCGAACGGCTCGGCACATCCTCGATCGAGCGAATTTCATCCGTCACCCCGCATTCGAGGCGCAGCGCGTCGCCGAGATAGGCGATGGCGGGATTTTCCGCGCCGCCGCTGAAATCGAGCAGCACCGAATGCGGGCCGAAATCGCCCGCGTCCCGCGGATCGAGATCCTGGATCGACGGATAGGTGCGCCCGCGCAGCAGCGAGACCCAGAAATTATAGGCGCGCACATGCATGCGACGTTCGTCGCCGCCGATCAGGGGCGGACGCTCGGGCTCGATGTCGGCTTCATGATCCTCACGATCGGGGTCTGGCCCGACCGCTCGCAGCTCGTCCATCCAGCGCACTCCACACCACCGCGCGACACCTGTTGCGCGGGCCAGACTATGACCATCCCCTGTCATGGTTGAAATAGGGTAAAGCTGCGACGAGGTGTCTTGTGCTCTGCAAAACTCGCTGCTAGAGGCCCCGGCACCGGCGAGCCGCCTTAGCTCAGCTGGTAGAGCATCGCATTCGTAATGCGGGGGTCACAGGTTCGAGTCCTGTAGGCGGCACCACTACACACCCATATGGTACGACGTGCGCTATCGTGCATGGTCAAAAGTCCCGAAAATTCGGGCATCTTTGGCTTGTCGGTCATCCGGGGCGATCCGTGTAGATTTGAACCCGTCCGGTTCAAAAAGTGTACCTCGGGATGATCCGTCCGAGGGGCTTTCCAGCCCCACTCGAAGGAGGCCATCATGCCCTTGTCGTCAGACGACGTACGCGATGTGATCCCAGAAAACCGGCCCTTCCTGCTGTGCGATGGCGCAGGGCTCTATCTCGAGGTTCGCCCGACCGGCGCGAAGCTCTGGAAGATGCGCTACCGGCATGCCGGGCGTCCGCGGAAAATCTCCCTTGGCGAATATCCTCTCATCTCCCTCGAAGAGGCACGCGAGCGGCGCGACAGCGCGAGAGCTATGCTCGCCGTTGGACGTGATCCGGCCAGCGAAAAGGCGCGAAAGCGGCTCGATGAAAGGCGGCGGGCCGGCTCGACGTTCCGCGAGGTCGCCCGCGAATATATCGAGAAGATGGAAGCGGAAGACCGCAGTCCGCTGACTCTCAAGAAGCTGCGCTGGTTTCTCGATCTCGTCGATCGCGATATCGGCAGCATTCAGATTGACGAACTTCACCCCATGCAGTTGCTCGAGGCCCTTCGCCGCATCGAGGCGAGGGGGCACCGCGAAACGGCCGGGCGGGTGCGGTCATTCGCTTCGCGCGTCTGTCGCTATGCAGTCGTGACGGCGCGCACAACCACCAATCCCGCAGACACTTTGCGAGGAGCTTTGCTCACGCCAAAGGTGCGGCATCTCTCGGCGATCACAGATCCGGCCAAGGTGGGCGAGCTGCTACGGGCGATCGACCGTTGCACGGGGCAGCCGGAAACGACGATCGCGCTGAAGCTTGCGCCGCACGTCTATGTTCGTCCCGGCGAGCTTCGAAAGGCCGAGTGGCAGGAGATCGACTGGGACAATGCCGTCTGGCGCATCCCCGGTCCCCGGATGAAGATGAAGCTGCCGCACACCGTGCCGCTATCGCGTCAGTCGCTTGAGATCCTGCGCTTTCTCTGGTCAATCCGGCGCAGCGACCACTTCCTCTTCCCTTCCGTTCGATCAAACAGGCAATGCATTTCCGACATTGTGATGAATGTCGCGCTTCGGCGCATCGGTTTCTCTAAGGAGGAGATGACGCCGCACGGATTTCGGGCGCTCGCGACCACGCTGTTGAACGAGAGTGGTCTCTGGCACCCCGACGCGATCGAGCGATCACTGGCCCATGGAGAGAAAAATGCCGTTCGTGCGGCTTATCACCGGGGTGCTCACTGGGATGAGCGCGTCAGAATGGCGCAATGGTGGTCGGATCATCTGGACGCGCTCAAGGCGGACACCGCAGCCGCCAGTTCGTCCGGACCCGAGGAGTCGAAGCGGCGCCCTGCCAGTTCGTCACTTTCTGGAGGTGGGGTCTCCCTCGCCGAGAGGCGCCGATTGCTGGCGGCTAGCGGACATCGATCCAAAGCGCTGTGACCGGGCCATCTGGACTGATGCACAGGTCAGAAATGGCTAAAACATAAGGAAATCTATCATGTTGAAGAGCGTACGCACCGATACCGAAATTTCGCCGATCGCCGTTCGGATGCGCGACGCGTGAAAATGAGGCACGCATTCGTCGACGATCACCGGCGCATGAATCTGTGGTAAATGCCGGTGTGGCGGTCGCTCGCCGCCCGGCATGAGGCGCGGCAATGTCTGATGATGCGCTTGTCTCGACAGTCCATCGAATGGTGCTGGAGTATGTCCGGAGCCCTTCACTCAGGCATTTACGCGATCCGCATGCCTCATATCGTTTCGCTCGTGAGCTCGTCCTTGCCATGGGGAGGCGGGAGACGATGTGGGGGAAATGGACGGATACTCGCGAGCAACTGGCACGGACCGCAGCGTATTGCTGGATTCCTACGGAGGATCTTCAGGAAGCTCTGAACGCGATGGCTGGAGAGCGGCTCACGATCACCGACGTCGCTCAGCGGCTCCGGGCCTTCAACGAGGAGGCCTACGAGCCCTGGCCGCAGGATGAGTTGCAGGAGGGCTGCCTCGAGATTTACCGCCGCGAACGAGCTGAGGGTACCGGGATGGCAGCGATTGTCGGAGCCATTCAGGAGTTTGTGGAAGGCAGGGGAGCGGCGTTGCAGGAGGAACAGCGTCGACGATATCGGGAGACGGTCGAAGCCAACAAGATCGCTCTCCAGGAACGTCTCCGGTCCGGTGCTGATTGCAAATGGACCCCGCTCGACGGTTCCCCTCATGTTTTTTGCCGGATCAACGGCAGAATCTACCGGCTGGACACGATGGTGGACGGGACGGTGCTCTTGCAGCGGATTGCTGATCTTAAAGATGTGAAAGGTCAGGTAGTCGGCCGATATCGACGGCGTGCGGACGCCACAAAGGCGCTAAAAGAAGTCGCCTACGCGGCCGAGCCGGGCTGGTAGCCATCGCCCGGACGCCCGGCATAAGTCCGCGCCGCTACGCTGAGCGAGGCCGCCGCCCTCAAGGGTGCACAGGACCTCCCCCAGCAATCGGGCCGGTCGGGAGGATCACCGTTTCTGAGTGACCGTAGAGTCCCCGCAGGTCAGCGTGCCGTACGCGAAACTGGCTGCGTCGTTTCAGTTTTTGAATGCCATCGACGATTTCGAGCTTAACCGCAGGATCGTAATAGATTGTACCAGTTGCGAACGCTTTGAGAAATATGATGAAGTCTGTTTGCTCGCATAGCAGGATCTGAGAACCATAGGCATATCGGGGCGGCGGGCCGTCGGCGAGTGCAGGCACATAAGCCGCCTGAGCGTGCTTCCTGTTCCAGTGAGCCATCATTGCTGCGAAAGACCATGTCGCTGCAGGTTCGCCCTCACGCGTCAGTAGTTCGATACCACCGTTGATGTCGCCGATTTTGCCGCTTGAGGGATCGAAGCCGCGGATCGCCATGCTCAGACCTGTGTCAGCGTGGAAGTCCTTCCCGCATTTGTAGACGCCCCCAAAATTGATCCGGCCTTCGCGACCCTTCTTGTCGGCGTAACCAAAGCGCCGGAGAAACTCCGTTACGGATTGATCTTTGTAAATTCCGCCGTTGGGTTCCGGCGTCATAAGAGTGACCGGTGTTTTGGGGCGATAGTTCCGGAAATCGGTCACCGCATATTGCTTGATCTCCCAACCGAGAAAGTCGGGTTCTGCATAGCCGTTGGGCGTGATCCCGAGCTCGGCTTCCAGCGTGTAACCGCCGCCATTCTGTGCGCGATAGGGGTGTTTGATCCCGTCCGCGCCGAGCTTTTGCGACGGGATCCACCCCCGATCGGAAATGCGGCGCAGTTCCTCGAGAAGGCGTTCCCGAGGATCGCCGGCTGATGTGAGCGAAAAGGGAAGCTCAAGGAATATGCCGAGTGTCGGCCATTCGCGGGCAATAAGCTCTTTGGCCGCCGGATGATCCTCCCGGACGGCAAAACCAAGTACAGCACCCTCCGGCGTCGTGCCCAGAAACAGCACACGACCAGCATCACGCACGGTCATAATGTCGGATGGTGCTGCGCGGCATCCCTTGAGGAAGCCCGACATGCGGACTTCAGGATAGTCGGGATAAAGGATGAGGTTGGCGTCGGGTGCGAGCGTGAGCCCTTCCTCGCTTACCCAGAAAAAACGAACCTTTGCCTTCGGCCGGTCCTGCTTGCTTCCCCGGATCTGCCGTTGATCGATTTCGATCTCGGAATGCGGGATCACATTCAGCGCGGCGAACCCGCCACCCAGATAGACCTGGTTCTTGGAATTATCGTTGGGCGAGAGCTTCTTTGCATAAATTCGGGAGGCACCATGCTCCCGCATGAGCCCCAGCACCCCGGCAAGCGACGCAACCAAATCATTTCCCCGAAATAACGATCTGAGCCTCGTCCGACTTTACCCATCCGATGAGGCGCTGCACAGCCTCTGTCAGGTCGAGCCGCGTTCGCCCTTTCAATGCACATTCCCAGACGATGCCAACTCTCCACCCTTCTGCTCTGAGCTGATCGAGAGCCCGGGCATCATTTACGACGTTTCGTCCGATCTTTTCGCGCCAGAATCCCTCGCGCGTTGCGGGCCATTTGAAGAGATGGCAGTCATGCCGGTGCCAGAAGCACCCGTGAATAAAAAGTGCGGCCCGGTAGCGCGGAAAGATCAGATCGGGTTTCCCGGGCAGATCCTTCGCGTGGATGCGATAGCGCAGGCCCGCCGCGTGGAGCGCGCGGCGGACCAGCAATTCCGGTTTCGTGTTCCCGCCCCGGATCGCAGCCATATTGCGGCTGCGGGTCACGGGGTCGTGGACATCGGCCAACTCAGGCGGCTTCGAGCAGGTCCGCCCGTTCGACCAGCGCCTGGATATGCGGCTGCATGATCCGCGCGACCTCGCAGAAGACGGGCACGGCTACCGAATTGCCGAACTGCTTGTAGGCCTGCGTATCACTGACCGGGATCCGGAAGTCGTCCGGATAGCCCATCAGGCGCGCACATTCGCGCGGCGTCAGGCGCCGCGGATTTTTGCGCTTGCCCCGGCTGACGAGAATTTCCGAGCCATCCTTATAATAGCGTGCCGATAGTGTGCGGGCGACGTCGTCGGGCGTTACCAGCCCGAAGCCGAATCCGTTGCCGGCGGCCTTATGCTTGTCGGCATAGCCCTGCAGATACTGCCAGAGCTTGTCGGTAAGCACATATTTGCCGTTCACCACCGCGTCCGGCCCCAGAGTGAAATGACTTTCGGCTGTCTCGCTGCCATTCTCCGGGTGCAGAATGTCTCGCAGTCGGGTGTGGCCTTTGGGGGGGAGCTGCAGATCGTCCCACGTGAAGGGGACCTTCTCGCTGAAGCCCACGATTACGATACGCTCGCGGTGCTGGGGCACGAAGTGCTGGGCATCGATGACTTTCGCATCGACATGATAGCCAAGCTCGTCCTCCAGCGTCCGCATGATCACCTCGATCGTGCGGCCACGGTCATGACTCTTCAGATTCTTCACATTCTCGAGCATGAAGGCCTTCGGCCGCTTCCTCTCAAGGATGCGGGCCACGTCGAAAAACAGCGTGCCCTGCGCTTCGTCTGCGAAGCCATGGCTGCGCCCCAGAGAGTTCTTCTTCGAGACGCCCGCGATCGAGAAGGGCTGGCATGGGAAGCCTGCCACCAGCACGTCATGATCGGGGATCTCGTCGGTCGGAATTTGCGTGATATCCCCATGGAGCGGGTGATTGTCGCGGAAGTTGGCGGCATAGGTCTGCTGCGCAAACTTGTTCCACTCCGAGGTGAAAACGCAGTGGCCTCCGATCGCGTCGAAACCACGTCGCAGGCCGCCGATGCCGGCAAAAAGGTCGATGAAATTGAAACGGCTCTGCGATCCCGCAGAGCCCGTTTCGCCGATCATTGAACGAAGCGTGGCGAGTACAGCTTCACGTGGCTTGCCATCGCCATTCTCCCAGCGATAGAGCTGCCGGACGCTATATCCAAGCCGGTCGGACAGGTCTTCGAGGGAGACGCCGGTCTGGGCCCGAAGTGCCGAAAACGAGCTGGGATACATAGGAGCTCCTGGGACTATTTATGCCAGGATGTCGATTTTTGACCCAGATAGCAAGCCGTCTGAGATAAAAATTCTTGCTTTGTTCTGCTGTGGTCGCTCGTGCTGCGTGCCGGCTGCATGGCGTCCCGTTGAACCGGCCGGGCTCTGTTCCGCTGGCGCTCCATCGAGCCGCTGGCGCGTCTCGCCGGCTTCGCCGCGACGATCCCTGACGCTGGGGCCGGAGCTGCGCACCGGCATGCGGCCATCGCGTGACCCACGCGATGGCGTTGTTGATCGCGGCCGCTGAAGGGAGCGGGGTGGGCGTCGCTGCCCTTTAGTCCCGTCGCGGCGGGCCGCAACCCGCTCCGCTTCGCTTCGGGGTTCTCCGCTTCGCTTCGATCCTTCGGATGCAGCCCGCCTCGGTCGCCGGGACTGCCGGTTCGCTCCTGCCGCCCACCCCGCCCCCTCCGGCGCCGGGTGCGGTTTCGAGGGAAGGAGCAGGATCATGAGCAGGATAGACGCCAACGCGAACGCATCGAGCCTCTACGATCAGGTCACGAGCCGCATCATTGCCGAGCTGGAAGCGGGGCGGCTGCCATGGGTGCAGCCCTGGGATGCCGCAGGCTTGTCCGCCGGTCTCCCGCGCAATGCCGGCACCGGCCGATGCTATTCGGGCATCAACGTCCTCATCCTCTGGTCGACGGTCATCGAGCGTGGCTATGGCCATCAGGCGTGGCTTACCTACCGGCAGGCCGAGGCCCTGGGTGGGTATGTTCGTACGGGCGAGCAGGGGGAGACGGTCTGTTACGCCGACCGCTTCACACCGAAGGATGAACAGGAGCGAGCGGCCACTGCGGGCGACGAGGCGCGCCAGATTGCCTTTCTGAAGCGCTTCACCGTCTTCAATGTCGACCAGTGCGAAGGCCTGCCGGACGTGCTGCCCGGCATCGTGGCGCCGCTTCCCGGGCGGCAGGTCATCCCGCATGCCGAAGCGCTGATCGACGCGACCGGTGCGGACTTCCGTATCGGTGGAGATCGCGCGTTCTATGCGCCGGAGCCGGACTTTGTGCAGGTGCCGCTGCCCCAGCTCTATCGCGTTCCGATCGATTTCTATCGCACCGCGTTTCACGAGCTTGGCCACTGGACGGGCCATGCCTCGCGGCTCGGTCGCGATCAGTCCGGGCGCTTCGGCGACGCCTTCTATGCACGCGAAGAGCTGGTCGCCGAGATGACGTCGGCCTTCGTCTGCGCCGAACTGTCGATCGAGCCCAAGGCGCGGCATTCGGATTATATCGGTTCGTGGCTCGAGGTGCTGCGCGAAGACAATCGCGCGATCTTTCGCGCCGCATCGCAGGCCAGCAAGGCCGTGGACTTCCTGCTCGCTTTCCGCGGAGAAGCGGGCGCGGGAGAGGTGTCATGAGCGCCGAGAATCCCGAGGTCTATGTCGACCCCTTCACGGGCGAGCGGATTTCCGCACCTGCGCCCATCAACTGTACGCCCGAGGAGGTGGACTGCGCCGTTGCGAAGATACCGAGGTTCGAACGGCGCATCCTCGTGCTGCACCGTATCGATGGTCTCTCCTTCCAGCAGATTGCGGAGCGGGAAAGAATCTCAGTCCGACGCGTGGAGAAGGCGCTCGTCAAGGCGCTGACCACTTTCCGACACGCCCTCAAAAAGATGGGCAAGCTGGGTTGATGGCTGCCACAGCCCGCGCATTGACGCGGGCTGTGCATCTTCTTCTGCGCTGCTAGGAAAGCATGTCATGCGCGATCAGCTCGATCCTCTACCGGCCTCCCGTCAGCGCGAGCTGGAGCATGTCGTGCGCCTCCTGTTCGAGGAATTCGAGGCGGCGACGCGCACCGTCAATCAGGCCTTTGCCAAGCAGGCGCGCATCCTGAAGCTGGTGCTCTACGGCTCCTTCGCGCGTGGCGATTGGGTCGACGATCCCGTCGGCGGCTACCATTCCGACTACGACATCCTTGTCGTCGTCAACGACGAGCGACTGACCGATTTCGACTATTGGTCGACGGCAGAGGACCGGCTGATGCGCGAGG
Source organism: Sphingomonas sp. PR090111-T3T-6A (assembly GCF_000383095.1). Classification (GTDB taxonomy): domain Bacteria; phylum Pseudomonadota; class Alphaproteobacteria; order Sphingomonadales; family Sphingomonadaceae; genus Solisphingomonas. The sequence continues at coordinate 18,220 of NZ_AORL01000009.1, read as the reverse complement.
TGACGATCGCGAAGACGCTGACCGCGCCCGTCAATTTCATCGTCCACAGCCTCACCGATGTGAACAACCAGCTCTACAAGGGTCGACCCTTCTTCATCGACATCGTCCGGGAGGGCGTGGCGCTCTATCAGGCCGAGGGCTTCCCCTTCTCGACGCCGGGTAGGTTGCCGCCCGAAGAAGCGTTGGAAGAGGCCGAGGGGCACTTTGCTTACTGGTTTGCGATCGCTGAACGATCTCTCCGCACTTTCGAGCTGCAGAGAATGGAAGGAGACGATTTGGGGTGGCGCCGAAAGGCCGTCTTTGAACTCCATCAGGCGACGGAACAGCTCTATCACTGCACGCTTCTCACGTTTCGCCTTTACTCGCCAAAATCGCACAAGCTGAACTTCCTGCGCGGGCTGGCCGAGGACATCGCACCCGCGCTGATCGACGCGTGGCCGCGCGCCGACCGCTTCAGCCGGCGCTGTTTCGAGCTATTGCGGCAGGCCTATGTGAATGCCCGCTACTCCGATCATTACGCCATCAGCGGCGAGGAACTGACATGGCTCGGCGAGCATGTCGTTGAGCGGCAGGCGCGCGTGAAACAAGCGTGCGAGCAGCACCTCGCCGAGGTGCGCACCGCGCTTCCCAAGGCCGCCAAATAGAGCTTCGGCCGAGCGAAATCGGGCCGCGCTGCGCGCGGCCTTTCACCCTCAGGAAAGCGGCAGAAGGGTGGGATCGAGCGCCTTGAGAGGTCCCCGGCGCAACCAGTCGACGACCGATCCGACGTGCGTATTCTCATCGGACATCGCTGCCACCTGAACCCCATCGAGTGCCGAAACCAGCCCCTGATCGCGCGAAATCATGCCCGACATTGGTGCAATCGTCGCCCACTCGATCGACCAGTCCAGCACCGCGATAGGACCGCCCTCGGTCCTCTCGACACTCAGGATTCCGGCGCCCTCGATCAGCGTGTGGAAGTCGTGACGGTCGCTGGCGGCATCATAGCTTCCCTCGATCAGGCTACCATCGGAGAAGGCCAGAACGAAGGGCAGACCACGCCGCGCATAGGGTGCGATAAGCACCGTCTCGACGTCACCGATGATGCGGATATGACCGCCACGCCCACCCCTGATCGTGATGCTCATGCTCGCCCCCGCTGCCGATTCCCTTGTGCCTTAATTGAGAACATATCATGAACAATGGTGATGGGCGAGACGGGAGGAGCGGCTGAGATAGGGCGGCGGAGAAGAGATTGGGGCCAGAAGGCCAGAAGGCCAGAAGGCCAGAAGGCAAGATGAAAAGCCCTGCCTCCGCTGGAGGTCGCAAGTGGCGCCTGCACGTCCTTTTTTGTGGAGGCAGACCACGTTGTCGCCGGGGTGATGCCTCCGATGTGATCTCGCACCTGTACAGATCGCAAGCTTGCCTGCGGCTTTGCGCGAGAGACAGGATTGGAGGCCCTTGCAGCGGCGGTCGGCCATCGCCTCATCACCGGTTCGTAGCGGAGATGACGACATGGCCGACGATGACTTCGAGCTGTGGCTGGGCCGATCGCTTCCCGATCGTTCGGTTGTGGGAAGCCTGCGCCGCTCCACCAATCTGGCGGGCGGTCGGACGCGGACCATCGTTCGATCGCGGCGCTTCACAGGCGAGCAGATCGGACGTGGCGGCTCGATTGCCCGGCTGCTCTCGACTTCGGACCACTACACCGGTCCTAGAGCGCGTCGCGTGGTGGTGAAGACCCGTTACGTGAAGATGGCGGGCAAGGGGGCTAGAAGGGCGGCCGCCCATCTGCGCTATCTCCAGCGCGATGGCACGACGCGGGATGGCGAGCGGGGCACGCTCTACGGGGCCGATCGGGACGTGGCGGAGGGCAAGGTTTTCCATGAGCGGTGCACCGGCGACCGCCACCAGTTCCGCTTCATCGTCGCCGCTGAGGACGGGGCGGAATATGAGGATCTGAAGCCGCTCGTCCGAAAGCTGATGACGCAGGCAGAGCAGGATCTTGGTACCCGGCTCGAATGGGTTGCCGTGGACCATTTCAACACCGGCCATCCGCACAGCCATATCCTGCTCAGAGGCAAGGATGACAAAGGCGGCGATCTCATTATCGGCCGTGAGTATCTGACGGTCGGGTTGCGCGTGCGCGCGACTGATATCGTCAACTTCGATCTCGGGCCACGCTCGGAAATGGAGATGGCGCGCGCCCAGGCCCGCGAGATCGAGGCTGAACGCTTCACCCAGATCGACCGCCGGCTGGTGCAGGCCGTCGATATCAGCGGCCTAGTGTCGCCCACCGATCCGAACGGCATGGAGCAGGCCGCGCGCGCCGGGCGCCTGCAGGCGCTCGGGCGCATGGGTCTCGCGAAGGAAGAGCGGCGCGGGCACTGGCGGCTCGATGCCGAGCTGGAGACGACGCTCCGCGCCATGGGCAGGCGCGGCGACATCATTGCCACGCTTAATGCCGCGTTGGCGCGAGACCGCACCGATATCTCGCCTTCCGACTATGCCATTTACGAGCCGCGCCATGCTGCGACGGCTGAGCTGGTAGGACGGGTGATAACCACCGGCCTTTCGGACGAGCAAGACGACCGGCGCTACAGTGTGATCGAAGCGACCGATGGCCGCGCCTGGCATGTCGATCTGGGTGAGCTGGACCAAGCGCCCGCGCTTGGCACGATCGTCAGGGTCGCGCCGACGCCTGTCGTTGTCCGCAACGCTGACAGGACCGTCGCCGAGATCGCTGCCGCCAATGGCGGCCTCTACGACGTCGACATTCATCTCAGGCATGACCGATCGGCGAGCGAGGATTTCGCGACCGCCCATGTCCGGCGGCTGGAAGCGTTGCGCCGGGCCGGTGCCGACGTGACGCGGCTGCTGGACGGGCGCTGGGAGATCGACGCTGATCATGTCGAGCAAGTGCGGGAGCATGAGCAGCGTCGCGCCGAACGAAAGCCGGTGATCATCGACACGTTGGCGACCCAGCCGCTCGACCGGCTGACGCTGCATGATGGCGTGACGTGGCTCGATCGGGAGATGGTCGCGGACAAGCCGGCGCGACTGGAGCGTGGCTTTGGTGAGGAGGTGCGGCGCGCTCAAAATCTGCGCCGGCAATGGTTGGTCGAACAGGGTCTGATCGCGGCGGATGCCGATCGGCTGCCCGGAGACATGCTCGATCGGCTCCAGCGCCGAGAGCTGGTGCGCCTTGGCGCCCAGTTGTCGCAAGCCCTTGGGCTCGAGTTTGGCGAGACGCAAAACGGCGAGCGGATAGAAGGTCGGCTCGAGCGCATCATGCCGGTCGGCGACAGCAAGTTCGCCCTCGTCGAACGGTCGCACGATTTCGTGCTGGTGCCTTGGCGGCCGAGCCTTGAGAAGCAGATCGGCAAACAGGTGTCCGGCATCGCACGGGCGGATGGCTCGGCAAGCTGGACGATCGGAAGGGATCGTGGTCCCAGCATCGGATGAGGCGGGACGTGCGTGGTTCTGCGGCGCGGTGCGTACTGGTGCATATTTCGGTGGCAGCGGTGGATGGCTACGATCGCCACCATGCACACCGCCAAGACCCGCCACCAATTCTATCTGCCCGACGCGCTGTCGGCGAAGCTGGACGCGCTGGCGGCCAAGCCCGGAGCCTCAAAAACGCAGATCCTGTCGGACGCGCTTGCGGCCTGGCTCGAACGCGGCGCGCTGAGTGATCTTGATGGGCGTTTCGGGCTGCGGCTCGATCGGCAGAGCCGGACGGCCGAGCGGACCGAGCAGAAGCTCGATCTGCTGACCGAGGTGCTCGGCGTCTTCGTTCAGTATCAGATGACGCTCACAGCGCATCAACCGAGCTTCTCCGCCGAGACCACCAATCTCGGACGGAAGCGTTACCAGAACCTGCTCGACATCGCAGGGCAGCGGTCAGCGAAGCGGCGCAGCGCACCGGAACCTATCAAACCGAAGGAGTGATCTGATGGATCGTGACATCGCGAGCTCGCCTCTAGCGCCCATCACCGTTCGGATCCGGGAAGCCTGCCGGATCACCGGGATCGGCCGGTCGAAGCTCTATGAGTTGATCGCGGCTGGCGAGATCGAGACAATCAAGGTGGGTGCCATAACTTTGCTGCCTGTCTCGGGAATTGAGAGATTCCTTAAACGATGCGCAACACACCTTGCTGGATAGCGCTTGGCCGTCCGTTTTGGTGCCGAATTGACGCTGAAGCTATACCAGATAAATGATCTGGCGCGGTTGCACCGTGAGTGGAAGATTATCAGTGAGGCGGTAATGGACTCTTAAGCTAAGGCAGCCTTGGGAGGCATGTCTGAGGAGGGCCGACGGCCATGAGGTTCGGCGCCTTCTTTTTTCGTTTGCCGCTCTTGTCGCCTTTAAGACATTTTCACTGTCGATCTGTCGGAACATGGCCGACAGTCACCACGCCCGCCCAGCGCCTCATGCCGGTCGTAGTCTGTCGATGATGGCGTTCCCGATTGCATACATGCCGAATGCCACGTTTGATCAGGTCATGGCGAAGATCGATAGAAACCGAAATTCCCGTCATGCTATCAATATCAACGGAATTGCTCTTTACCGACCGTTGTCGATGTTCGGTGCGGACATGGTTCGCGTTGTCGGTCTTTCGAGTGAATTGCTTTGACAAATTACGTCGGCGAAGTTGCCCGGGCAGTTCATCAAGCTCTTGAAGAGCCCCGTAACCTGAGGCACCTAGGAACCGCGCATCGGCGCTGGGGAAGGAATGCGCATGCCGGACAGCGGCGACCGAAAGATTGAAAAGGCGTTTCGTCCGCGCGCAAGATTGCTTCAGCTGCTTGGCGACCAGCTGATCGGGTCGGCCAAACTGGCTGTTTTCGAGCTCGTCAAGAATGCCTACGATGCAGACGCGAGCAAGGTCACGATTACGCTGGGCGACTTGGCCGGTAACGAGCCGTGGATCAGGGTCGACGATGACGGGCAGGGCATGTCGTTCGAGACGATCTCGGATGTCTGGCTCGTCCCGGGCGACGACCATCGTCAGCAGCAGCGGGAACGGGAAAGGCGCTCCCCGAGATTCAACCGGCTCCCACTGGGTGAGAAGGGTCTCGGCCGGTTTGCCGTCCATAAGCTTGGGGACCGCATTCGTCTCGCGACCCACGCCGCTGGCCAGAGGGAGTGTTTCGTCGACATCAACTGGTCAGACGTCATGGAAGCCCGGTTTCTCGACGATGCGCCAGTCACGGTTATCGAACGCGATCCGAAGATGTTCAGCGAAAACGAAACTGGCACGAAAATCCGGATCGACCGGCTGAAGCAGACCGAGTGGACCCGCCGCGACGTCCGGGATCTCTACCGACAGGTAACGTCGATTTCCTCGCCATTTTCCACAAAGGAAGCGGACTTCGAGGTGGAGCTTCTAGTACCCGACCATCAGTCATGGATAAGCGAGCTGCCCGACGCCCGCGAGCTCCTGGAGCGCGCGCCGTGGAGGTTCACCTTTGAATTCGACGGGAAGGCCTTCACCTACAAATACGAGTTTCGCGGTGTGCCGAACATCCGGCTCGAGCCGCGGACTGTCGAGGCCAATGAGCCGCTTCAGGTTCTCGTTCCCGAGGATACCGATGACCTTGATCCGGCGTCCGCTCCGCGCCGACGACGCGTACCGAAGGTCGTTGCCGATGAGGAGATGATCGAGGGCATCGGACCGGTTAGCGGCAGGCTGTACGTGTTCGATCGTGACAGCGACGTCCTCACGCAATACGCGCAGTCCAGACTGATCGAACGCTATCTCGACCAGAATGGTGGCGTTCGTATCTACCGGGACGATATCCGCATTTATAATTACGGCGAACCGGGAGACGATTGGCTCGGGCTTGACCTGCGGCGCGTCAACAGTCCGACCCGCAATCTAAGCCGCAACATCGTTATTGGCACCGTGGACCTAGATTTGCGGCGTAGCCGTGATCTGCGCGAGAAAACGAACCGCGAAGGTTTCGTTGAGAACGGCGCCTACGCCCGCCTGCGACAGATCGTTCTTGGCGCGATCAGCGTCCTTGAGACAGAACGGCAGAAAGACAAGCGCGGTATCCGTGCCCTGACAGGCAAGGCGCCCAGCAACGACCGCGATGTGGCCGGACCGATCAGCGATGTGAGAAAAATCGCCCGGCGACACGGCCTTCTTGACGAAATCGATCCGTCCCTTCGCCGTGTCGAGCAGGAGTTTCGCACACTTCGTGAGGATTTCCTGCGAGCTGGCATTTCGCAGGTCGGCTTGGCGATCGTTTTCCATGAGGTTGAGCGTGCGATCGGCGCGCTGAGTGCCGTCTTCGATTCGGATATCAGCATCGAGGCGGTACGCGAACAGGTTGGCCAGCTTCAGGGTGTTCTCGAGACGTCGACGCAGCTTCTGCGGAAGGGCGACAAGAAGTCCCACTCGTTGCAGCAGCTCGTACGACGAGCTCGCGATCTCAGCGCCGTCAGGTTGCGCGCGCATCGCGTGAAGCTGATCTGCCCCGCTCTCGAACGCGAGGAGAGCGAGAAGCCGATATTTGCTTTCGGCCTTGCTCTCGGAGCCCTGACCAACCTGATCGACAATGCGATCCACTGGCTTCGTGTCGCCATGCCCGATGAGGACGGGCCGACCCCCCGGCAGCTCTTCATCGACGTCACAGAGTATGACGGACGACCCGCGGTGATCGTCGCGGACAATGGCCCCGGTTTCCGCGACCCACCCGCGCAGGTCGTGGAGCCGTTCTTCACCCGTCGTCCCGACGGGATGGGTCTGGGCCTCTATTACGCGAACCTCGCCATGAACCTGAACGACGGCGAGCTTCTTTTTCCGGCGATGGACGATTTCGATGTGCCTGAAGGGTTTAACGGGGCGATCGTCGCGCTGGTGTTCAAGGGGGGAATCTGAGCATGGTTTTTACGCAGGGACGCTACGTCGTCATCGATGACGACGAAAAGGAGCTGCGACAGCTTGTCGATGCCCTGCACGACATTGGCGTTCCATGCGTCGCCTTGCGATATGATGACGTTGAGGGAGTGAAGTACGAGCACCTCGGATCTGTCCGATTGCTTTTCCTCGACCTTCATTTGACGCCGGGATCCCAGCCCGGAAACATCGCCCAGCCTGCTGCCGTGATCGTGGGAATGCTGGAAGAGGGCATCCAGCTCGCCGGTGGCCCCTACGTGATCATTCTCTGGACGAAACACGAGGAAGAGAAAGGTGCCTTCGAGGACTACTTGATGGCCCGCCTCGATCCGACAAAACGGCCTCTCGCTGTACTGGCGCTCGACAAGAACAAGTACATGGCCCCGAACTCCGGCGCGAAGCTGAGCGCCGACGTTTCCGATATCATTGCGAGCGACCCGCGCCTGAAAGCGCTTCTGCACTGGGAAAAAGAGGTACTTCGTGCAGCCAGCGCGACGCTCTCCGAAATCGGTGCGATGGTCGGAGATGGCGACCGCGTGCCGGGTCGTTTTTCGGAAAGGCTGGACGAGGTACTGAGCCTACTCGCACGCGAAGCGATCGGCCGGCGTCACGCCGCCAATGATCCCGCCGGTGCAATGAACGCGGCCCTCATGCCGATCTTGGCGGATCGCATCGTCAACCAGCAGTCCCTCCCTGAATCGACCGAGATCTGGCAGACTGCCGCCACACACATCTTGAACGCTCCCGAGCCAACGATCGAGGCTGCCGCCAAGCTAAACACCATGCTGCACCTAGCGTTTCCCGCGTCCGAGCGCATGACATCGTCGAGCTGGGGCGCCGTCACTTTGCTGCCCGCGACTGAACAGTCCGACCCGGCCATGCGGGCGCGCTTCGATCTCACCCGTAACCAAGTGATCTGCGATGCGCTGCGAGTAGAACACCATGCGGATCGCGCTTCTGTCCGGCTCGCTCTTATTCGCATTGGCGCCAGTTGCGACTATGCCCAGAACAGGGTTGGTCCCATGCCGTTCGTGCTCGGCGCGATCATTCCTGATGAGGCGGCAAGCCGTCGCGAGCGCCTTCCGGCTTCGGAATTCAAGTCGCCCGCATTTGTCCTCGCTGGCGAAGAGGCTGCTTCCCGCCTGATCTTTAATCTTCGGCTTCAAATCTCACTCACTGCGGCGCAAATAAACGGCTGGCGGCCAATCTTCAGGGTGCGCGAAAGCCTTCTGATGCAGATCACCTCGCATGGCGCCAATCATGCGACCCGACCGGCGATCATCAGTTTCCGTGGGGCCGAGCCAACGGCACCGGTTGTGGCGCCGACGGTCGCTACCCCCGAGACCGGCAAGGATGTTTCGGCCGTGGAGGCATGATTTCAAGAGACTTTTACTCAAAAATCACACCCTGCCGACCCGCATTGGCAATCTCAAAAAGCGGCACCATAGCGCTACCCAAAGCCTGCCAGTTGGCAAATGGCCAGTCTCGGCCGTTGGGTATGATCTGAACGAGCGATCGGTTTCGGTGTGGACTCAAGCCCACCGCGAATGTCGAGTTGTGGGTCATGCCATTTGCGGTAGGAATGTTGACGCCCGACTGAACCGCATCCTCAGTGTGCCTGCGGATGACCGCTATCCTCGATGGTTCCCGGAACCTGCCAGAGCGCAATCGGTCAGCAGCGGGCGATCCAAGGCTGTGTGCTAGATTATCCGCGGCGGCCTTGGCGAAGGGAAGCTCTCCACGCTCACTCGCTTAGAGGTTGGCAGTCGGCAATCAAACTTCGCGGCCGGATATGGGAAGCTAAGATGCTTCACCCCGGCACCTCACAAGCGGCAACCGACACAGCGCGGCCGGCAACTGAATAGAAGGGATTGCGCGAAGTTCCTTCGCGGCTTCGCCCGCCGATCGTCGAGAATCGTTGATGGCTGTGGAACGGTCGTATTGGGGGACATTTCTGCCGGTCGCCGCTGCTACTGGGAACGTCCGGTTACGCCTAAATCGGCCGCTCGTCGGGGCGCGCAAGCCCTCTCCCCGATGTCGGGGCCGTTCGGCGATGAAGACTGACCGAACTCAGGCCGAAAACCAGGAAAGCAGACCTTCGTTCAGACGCTCAGCACTACGGTCGCGGGCACCACGAGGATTGGACCGATGAGGAGCCTGTCGAGGTCACCCGGTCCGGTCCCAATCCCGGATGACCACTTACTTCAGCCAATGGCCAAAGTCGTCGGAAACGCCTGCCGCATGCCAAGGGTTCTTCCAGATATCGTAGTAGCGGATGTCGTTCGACGACGGCTTTGGCGAGCATTCGGTGATGTACACGACGCACGGCATTGCAACGGCATCGCCGATGAGCAGCGCCTCGCCCTGCTCCAGCGCGGGCAACCCTGCGGTCAGATTGCCGAGTGTGTCGGGCAGCAAGCGCTTCACATAGGCTTGGTCTTCCGGGTTGGTCAGGCGCATCGCCAAGAAATTGCTGCACTGAGAAAAGATCGTCTCCGAAATCTCCGATGGGCGCTGGCTCGAGATCATCAGGCTGACCCCGTATTTCCGACCTTCCTTGGCAATTCGCTCAATCGAGTTCAGCGAAGCCTTGAAACGCGCGAGATCGCTGCGCGGCGCATATTTGTGGGCCTCCTCGTAGACGAGCAGGAATGGCGTCTCGCATTTGCCCGTCTGACGGCGCGCGTGATACGAAAAATCGAACAGAAGCCGCGTCACCAGCGATACGGTTATGCTGAGGACCTCAAACGGTATGCCGCTCAAATCGAGGATGGTGACGTTGGCGCTCGAGGTCTTCTCATAGCCGGTTATTTGACGGATGACGTCTTCGAGGGTCGCCTGCGCAGCTAGTGGGCCGAACATGAAATCGAGCTGCGAATTATTGATCTTCGCCGATATTCGCCGGACGAACTTGTCGATCGTACCATCGGCATAGGGGCCGTTGTTAATCTTGCCTGTGGCTTTGAAAGCGAAGTCCACCGATTGAGTGCAATAGGCGGTCAAACGCGCGCGATCGTCGGCATAGGTGACCGAGTTCCCGTCCTTAGTCTTGATCGTGAGCGGATCGTTCGCATCCTTGGTCTCCCGCGAGAGATTGGCGAAGCAAGCCTGCAGATGGGCGATGTCGTACTTCAGGGGACTGTCGAAATTGACTTTCGCGACCCCAGGGTTGGCCATCTCCTTGCAATGCGTGATGATCGTCCGAAGCAACGCTTCCTGATTGTAATTGTTGCTGTCGCCCGACTCCAGGAACATGTCGCCCATCTCGCCGTCGTTGAGCAGCCAATAGGGGAGCACGATGTCGTCGGCAGACAGCAGCTTGGCCGTGGGAAAGGCGGATGCATATTCGCCGTGGATGTCGAAAATGACGATGTGCGAATTGTTGAGCCCGGCGTATTCGTGCGACTTCGCGGCCGTTGCCTCCTGCAGAATTCTGGACACGCTGGACGATTTTCCCGACCCCGTCGCGCCCACCACGGCGATGTGCTTGTTGAAGAAACGGTCGCCGTGGACGGGAACCTTCACGTCCCGTTGCCGCGTGAGCGAGGAGAAGCAGCACCGTTGCTGTTCCTCGAAAGCATTGGCGTAGATCGCAGCAATTTCTTCGCGGGTCGCGGGTACGACCCGCTTGGGCGGAATTGCAAGTTCATCGCCGCCGCGCCGAAAGATGTTCCCCTTGAGTGTGCCGAGTGGATAGGCATCTATCATATAGACGCGCTGGTGATCATCGCCCTTCGCCCGCATTTCGATTGAAAAGCTTTCGATGATGCAGATCAGCGAGACATTATCGTTGTCGGAAACCTTTAGGAACGATCCGACGCGCAGCGACTGCCCGGCGATCTCGAACGACAGGAGATCGTTGACGGCAATACGCACCTTGTTCGGAAAAACCGAGACGACCTCGGCGTTGATCTCACTCTCGCCCATCCCACTTGCTCCCTAGACGATTTTCATAGCCATCGCAGCGCTGCGCACGGGCACCGAAATCTGCCGAAACTTCGCGTCGATCGCCTGCGGTTTGCCGGCATGAAGCTGGACAACGAGCCGGCGGCGTACCGATGCATCGAGCGCGGCGGCTAACTGCGCGCCGTCGCCGACGATGCGGGCCGCGATCGGCTCAAGCGCCGTCTGAGCGAGCAGGAGCTGCTGTGTGGTGAATGGCGCCCCAAAAAAGGCGTAGCCGTCTGTGATCCGGTAACTCTCGCCTATCAGCCGGCTCTTCAGTTCAACGAGATCCGCGGGGTCGATGCCGGGAAAAAAGAAGAAAGGCGCGTAGCGTTCTTTCGCCGGTTTGGACTTCGACCTGTGGCTGCTCCATCCGCCGATGATGTGGCGCACAAGGGTGATCAGCATATCCAGGGTTTCGGTGTCGGGCAGATCGATGATGAAGAAGCGGTCGTGATTCTCGACGTTGAGGCGGGCAAAATGTGCTTCGCGGATCAACCTGCAGTAGGCCGCTTCGCTTTCCCTGCGGAGCGCCCAGGCCGAATAAACGGCGACGTTGGGCTGGATCTGCTGGAGGAAATCCTTGCGCGTCGTAGTCCGCGCGGCTTTCGACGAAGCGCTCGAGAGCGCTGCCATTGCTGAGAACGCCGACGGATAACTGTATAAATTGGCTTCGTCCTCGGCCACCCCGAGCGCTGCGCGCAGCGCTTCAATGACCCGTGCTCGGTGCATGTCGAACGGCTCGCTGAGAACAACCGTAAACCGGTCGCAAAAGATGGTCAGATCCTCGTCCGACGCTCCCAGCGCGGTTTGCAGATTGATCGTGGTTTTGACGCGACTCCCGGTCGCGGGATCGACCGCGTACTGGGCGCGGACGAGCACGCGTTGCATATCGGCAAGCCCATAGGACGTCGCTACGCCAGCCGAGTCCTTGAAGTAGCCGTAGAGGACGTATTTTTTCCGGAGGCGAACGTCCGCCGGATAGCGAAGGAATCCCGTAATCATCGGCAGAATGGCGTCACGCAAAGTCGAATCCGTGAGCTTTTGCGCTTCGTAGTACTTGACCTGTCCATAGGTCTGGGTCTCGTCCGCGATAACGTCGAAGTCTTCGACCCCCTCTACGGTGATCGACTCGGACTTAGTAGCGCTAAGCACGGCGAGAATGCTCGCATCGAACTGATACATGTAGCCGCGGATCGTTGCCGTCGCTTCGCGCTGCGCTTCCTGAGCTTCCGCTTCGGTCATGCCGCGGTCTCGGTTAGTGAGAGTCGGTTGGCCGGAACGGCCCGGTCATTGGCTTCGAGAATCGCGAGCGTCTCGGCCGCCACCGATGTTGCCGCGACCGCTGTCGCATCGTCGCGCTTCTCCTCGAGTTCGACGAGAAGGGCGTGGCGTTTGCGCACGAACGCATTCCCCAATTGCCAGTCCGCCGTGTGAACGAATTTCATGAGAGCCCCCGAGCGACCAAGCGACTTGCGTTTAGTCCGAGCGCTCGATGCCTGACCTTGAAACGCTTTGCTAGGGGCAGAATAGAACCGCCCTCAACGCCGAGCAATCTGGTGAGCGCCGAATTTGCTTCACTATAGCAAACAAAAGCTCATCGGCACGAGAAATGCAAAGATGATGTAACTTTTGTCCGGCCGAACGTTACCGAGAACCAACCGGAAACAATCCATATAAATAACCGCATGGTCTGTGTCTTAGAAATTGCGCAAAGTGCGATTTTTGTGCTGCTGCGCTCGTCATCATTTTAGCAAGAAGACAATGGCTTTTTCTGCAGTTACTGGGCTGCGACCGGCAAACGGTTGCAGTAGCTTTCGAGCGGCCGCCGATCGTGAGTAGCGTCCGAATTCGGCTTAATGAAGGACTGCTTTTGGAGAACGAGGCAATCTATTCTAACGTCGGGTATGTCGGCGGCTGCCAACGGCCCGCTATGGTCGATCTGAGCGGCAGCTTCCGAAGAGATCGGACGTTCGTCGGCCTAAACTTGAACGACTGGCGCTGGTCGCGAACTGCCTATCGGTTTCGACTCCGGGCAGTTGCCGTCAGGTTGGTGCTATCTGACGAAGAGGCGTCGGTCTGGAATGCGCCCTATTCCGGCGGTTCCAAGTATTCTACTTTGCTCCTGAAAGCTGACATCTTTTCATAAGGAGCGAGACGAGCGATACGGCTGCGCTTGTAACAAGGCACTCGGTCTGCTTATCGACCAAAGTCGATTAAAGCGCGTTTAGGTTCATCTGTACTTCCAACACGGATAAAAAAATGAGGCGTTTATCCCCTTGACCCACGTTAGGCATTCGGGCATATGCTGATGCATGAGCAAGAAGCCCTCCGCCGTTGTCGCCATGTCGGTTCGCGAGTTCTTCGCTCGCTTCCCCAATGATGACGCCTGCCTCGTTCACATCATGAATGTGCGCTTTGGCGGCACGACGATGGATTGCCCCGCGTGCGGCGTTGAAGGCGAGTTCCACAAGCTGCGCGATCGTCGCGTCTATGCCTGCCCGAACTGCCTTCACCAGATCGCGCCCACGGCGAACACCATCCTGCACGACACCCGCACGCCACTAGTTTCGTGGTTCTATGCGATGTATCTATTCGCCACCACGCGCCACGGTGTCAGCGGCAAGGAACTCCAGCGCCAGCTTGGCGTGACGTACAAGACCGCTTACCGGATCGGGATGCAAATCCGCACGCTGATGGGCAAGGCGGATTTCGACGGCCTGCTCTCGGGCCACGTGCAGGCGGACGAGGCTTATGTCGGCGGTCGCCGCTCTGGTGGCAAGCGCGGTCGTGGCGCCCCCGGCAAGACGATCGTGATGGGTATGAAGGAAGAGGGTGGCCCGCTCGTTACCCGCATCATCCCCGACGTGAAGAAGCCGACGCTGCGCGCGGTCGTGAACGAGAATGTCGAGAAAGGCTCTGTCGTCTCGACGGACGAACTGATGTCCTACGGCTTACTGGAAGGCGACGGCTACGTTCATGGCTCCGTGAAGCACGCCGCGAAGGAATGGAGCCGCTACGATTACCGGCAGGGCGTGACGCACTCCACCAACGCCGTGGAAGGCTTCTGGCGGCTGTTCAAGGCGTCGGTGCGCTCCACCCATGTGCAGATCAGCGGCAAGCATATGGCGCGCTATCTCGACGAGTTCACTTTCCGCGCGAACCACCGCGAGCGGATGAACGCGATGTTCGATCTGATGGTTGGGGCGCTGTAGCCTTCGCGACTAATCGGTCGAACTCGGCTGGGTCGGCGGGGCCTACGCCCGCCGCCTCGGCTTGGGCAATGAAATCCTCCAACCGTCCCTCGGCTAGGGCGTCAGCTAAGGTAAGGCGTTTGTCAGGCTTCAAGCCGCATCCTCGTCGTCTAGCCGCAAACGGTTGCTAAGCAGCGGAAGCAAGTCGTTATTCTCGTCCACGCGAAGCATCCGAAGATCCTTCACAGCGCGGCCGAACCAAGCGAACCGGCGATCGACGTCCTGAACAGCCAGCACGCAGCGAACAGCATCTGAATCCTGGTCACCAAAATAGACACTTCCCTGCACACGCCCAAACCCGTGCTCGGCGAACACGGTCTGGATTTTCGCATAACAGGTGCCGCGCCAGTTCGCACCGCACATCGCTTCCGCAATCTTCCCATCAAGATCGAAGGTAATCGCGTACACCCTTCCAGCCCTTCTATGAGCCGCTTTTGGCGGCGTGGTGCGCTTCGGATCGAGACGCACAACAGTCATGGGAGGCCCTTTCGGAAAGCGGGTGAACACCGCGTTCCTATAGACGAATCTCTCATGATTTGCTAGCAGAGAGCCGTGGCGGGGATCGCTCTCCGCCACGGCGTCCACTAGCTCTCTAACAAGAGCAATGGGTAGCTAAGGGGTTGCCGCCCCCGCCACCCGAAGGAATGATGGCTCATTCCGGTGGTCTCCTTCTTCTTGCGCGTGCAGCGCGGTTTCTGAGGCGTCCATGGCATCCGCTGCGGACGCCTCATTTATTGGGCGGGCATATTTGCCCACGATCTCAAGGGCCGTGTGAGGATCGTTTACCGTCCATCCGGCCTTCCCATGACTCGTAATGTCTATGCTGCGAGACAGCAGCGCTCCCACCGCATTGATTTTGTTGTCGCCGGTGATGCCGACGTTCTTAGACTCGAGAATCTCGACCAGCCGCCGCGTCTTGATCGGCATCTGGGGCGTAAGGAGCATGGCCCTCATGCACTCTGCTATGATCGTACGTCCATAATCGCCGAACCCATCCATCCCTACTTTCGGCCTCGGGCTGGCGGCAGGCTTCTTCTCGGCGACTGCATTAGCCGAGGCAATTTCGACGACTGAGGTTTCGACGATTGTGGCGTTAGGTTCTGCCGCCGGCTCAGCACCATACGCCGCGAGCAGGTCGCGAACGGCCTTAAGCTTGCGCTCTAGCTCCCGTTGCTCAGCCTGCATGCGAGCGATGAACTCTGCTTCCACGGCGATGACTCCTAAACCTCAGCAACGCCATATACGGGAACGAACGGGGAATTGGAAGCGTGGCGTTATACGTCACAACTCACAATATGGTCGTTTCGGCTGCGCAAAATGGCCCGGAAAAGCGGCTCGCTTTGCCAATTATGTGGTATCGGCGATATGCAGATATCTTTATATGAGATTTCGCGTCACCGCGTGGCAGGCAAGGAGGATGCAGGAATCATGATCGGGCTACTGGCGATGGCGGCGATATGAGCTTTGTCGAAGACCATGAGCGCCGGGCAAGTCGCAGGCGCGTGGCCGCGCCGGGCTGTGGCGTCTATGCCGTGGTCGCCATCATCGTGATTGGGATTAGCACCATCGCCTTCACGCTCGGCGACTGCTGGGAACCGCATTGCCACGACGCCACCGATCGGACGTTCGGCCGCATTGTTCTAGCGGTAGGGGTAATCGGGGTGGCTCTAGGTGTTCTGCTGACGTGGTGGGCGTCGCGCTCGCCGGATCGCGACTAGCCTATCCGGTTAGGCCGCTAGGCCGCGACCTTCATTGCAACGTGTGTGTGTGGGATAAACGCCTCGCAGTTTAACTCAGACCGCAGAGGAAGAACATGTCACAGCGCGGCTGCGACTTGACCCCGACATGGTCGGGCATCCGGCGAGCGCGCGCGAGACGATGGAGCTCGAATATTGGCATGGTCCGCAATATTCAGATGATATTGCGGCAATCCCTTCGGGCGTCACCGAACATAAGAGCAGCGATGGCGAACGGCATTATTCGGGGATCGACAAGACTCAGCTATGGTGGAAGGCACCCGAAGTCCGCCCCGGCGGTAATAACGAGCGCATAGTGCGCACCTTCGAGGTCGAGGAGCTTGTCGAGGACCCAAGTCACGGTCTTGGCGGCGGCGCCTATGGATGTCGCTATGGTCATGCCGAATATGATCTTAATGCAAAGGCTGTATCCCATTTCGATGGAGCGATCCGCGCCTATGACGGCGATGCCTATCTCGATCGCATCGATCATCGGATCGACCGCGCCGGCAAGTATGCCGACTACACCAAGCTCTTTCGGCTAGACGGCGAGATCCCGGTGCCGCGCTGGAAGGCTGTCCTAACGGACTGGTTTCGGGGCAACCGCTTAATCCCCGAATATTTGGGCGCTACGGAAGCCGACCTAGCTGAAATGAGTGCGCCCGCCGCTTCCACGGAATTGGCGATTAATCCCGCGCTGAGCGCCTTTCTGTGTCTTGAGCGTGCCCCAGGCCCACCGGGCGATCGCATAACATTGTTGGCCCAGAGCAGAGTGAAGATTGATGGCCAGACCGTCGATGTCGTCGAGATCGGACGTGGCAATCTGGGGGCGGTGATGCAACGCTGGAAGACGCCCGACGTGACGACGATCGCGGCGCGGGACGGGACCGCCAACTTGGCCCGTATCGTTCTCGCCGGGGATCCTCCAACCGAAGCGGACTGGGACAGCGTTGCGAAAGCGCTCGGTGCTGCAATCCTGGAAGAGACCGAAGGCGGGGCGCTAAGACGGGTGGCACTCGCGATCAGTTGGCATGGAGCGGGCGTGCGCAGTACCATCTCAATCGAAGGCGAGGCCAAGCGTGTCGGAAGCCTGCTCATGGTATCATCCGTTGTCGTGCGCCCGGAAGGAGTGGCGAGCCTGTGGATCGAGCCGTTCCGCGATGCTCTCCAAGCATTGGCTCCCGATCTTGAAGCGCCGGTCGATTGCCCCGGCAGCGTAGCGCAGCTTGGTAGGCTAACCCTCGACCGGGGAGCTGCGGTCGAATATGAGATCCACTTGGGTACAGCGCGGATCGACGAACGATAGCCGAGGCAAACAAAGGTGCGCATCTTGGTTGTTGCGCGCGACCTTTTCGGCCGCCCCAATTGCATGCTCGGCACCATCCTTCGCGATCGAGCTGATCATCACTTTCGTTTTGGGGAATGCCGCGTGCAGGTTGTGCATGTTCCGATCTGGGTAGCGAGAAAAATCACCCCGGCCATGGCTGTTCGGGATGCAAAGTGGATCGCCTGAAGCTATGCTTCGTCAAAGCGCCTCATTGACGTCGTTCGGCGATGCGAACGACCATCCCAGAATCTGCCGTTAGTTCATACAGATACTGCACTGAGGTCCTACCGCGAAATTTCTCAAGCGTCCGGATGTGGTTTCGCCGACTGCAGTGAATGGATCGGTGTGAATGGCTGACACGGATTGTAGCACTGAACGAGGGTGCGGAGATGGCTGACAGCCCCTATCCCCACCATCGCTGAGAGGCTGCCTTTGGGCAGCTTCTCAGCGCGCCAAGGGCGTGTCGGCCATGCCGTCGACAGGCAAAATCGTCTGAGTTTCAGCGTCGTAGACAACGAGGACGGTACCGCCGACGGGCTTATAGGGAAACAATCGCCGCAGATCCTCTTCGCTCACGCGTTCAGCGTGGATATCGCGCATAAGGTCCAAGAATATCTCGATGCCTGCCTCGGTCGTCTCGGGGGAGACATCCTTGCGGATAAGCAGCTTGACGCGAAGCGTAGGCAGTAACTCGCAGCCGACGGCGAAGCCGGCGCTGTATGGGGTTTCGCGCACCTTGCCCGGGCTGCCCGTGAACTTGATCTCGAGCGGATGCGCCTTGTGGAACAGCCTCGTCGTTCCCTTCTTCACGGCCCTGTAGGCGTCCTCACCGGCTTTCGACAGGAAGCCGTTGAAGAAGCCCGCGGCGATGAATAGGCCCACGGCCGTCGGCAGATAGAGTTCGATGCCAGCGTAGGGGCCGGTCGGTATCCTGAGCACGGACGCCGCCGCACCAGCAGAGCGAAGCTCCTCCACGACCTCAAATTCGAAATCCTCGGATAGCCACTCGGCAATGCCCACTAGGATATCTGGGCGTTTGTCAGCGTTCTCCATGCACTTCTCCGTTTGCGG
>NZ_AORL01000008.1 GCF_000383095.1 Sphingomonas sp. PR090111-T3T-6A | reverse complement strand
GCTGCCATTCCCGACGACCGTTGCGATCAACCGCATTCGGCAACAGCAGGCGTTAAAATAATAGCCAGCCCCGCTGGATGTGACGGGTTCCGGACCGCCTAACTTCATTTCAGGTGAATCCGACGCGGAGGATCGGTCTGACTCCACCGTATCAAAAACGGCTCGCATCTCTCGTAACGGCACTTTAAGCACCGCTTCGACGTGAGGAGATAGCAGTGCCGATCGAGACGTTAGATCCAAAGAATTCGATTCTCTTCCTCGGATCGGGTTTTTCTGCAGGTGCCTTCAACATTGCGAACGAGAAGCTCCCGGCAGGGGAATCCTTGTTGGCGCGTCTAGCTGAAGCAATCGACGAAAATCCGAATGATCATGACCTAAAATCTGTCGCGGACGAATTCTCGCATCGTTTCGACACTAGTCTACACGAAATTCTATACAATACGTTCACCGTCTCTTCGGTCTTGGATTATCAGAGGGAAATTATTTCCCTGCCATGGGCGCGCATTTATACAACGAACTACGACGATATGGTCAGCTTGGTAAAAGGTGGCACATTCCCTATCTTCGCCTTTGACGAGGAAAAGCCTCGATCTCTGCCACCATCGTTCGCGGTGTACCTGCATGGCTCGATACGGAAAGCGACCGAGGACAATTCCGAGAGACAGTTAATCCTCAACAGCCATTCGTATGACATGATAACTCGTGATCATCCAACCTGGTTCTACGAGTTCCAGCGGGATCGTCGCACCTTCGATGCCTGCTATTTCATGGGCTTCAGCCTCGGCGATCATCATATCACCGGCTTAATGGCGTCAGGCGAGACCTCCGCTCGCCACACGCACTTCATCACGCGCAACCCCCCGAAGAAGCAACTCGCCGACCGAGTGCCCCCCTATGGCGAGATCGTACCGATCGGTTTCGACGGCTTCGCGGCCCTTGCCAAAAAGCTTCCACCACCCTCCAAACCCGGAGACCCACGATCGCTCCAGTCTTTCAAACTCCTGAAGCAAGGCATAGACGCGAAGCCCCTTGTTGATCCGACGCCGATCGAGATCATCAATCTCGTGACATTTGGCAATTTTAGCCAGAGCAGGTTCTTCAACACGACAAGCGATGACAGTTACGTCACGCGGCGCAGTAAGAGCGTCGAGAGCGCGCTTGCCTTTCTCCAGACGAGCAAAACGGTGTTGATCCATTCCAGGCTCGGAAATGGGAAAACGATCTTCACGTCGATCTTGGCACGCGCAGCAAGTGAAGAAGGCTACAAGTGCTATTTGTGGCGGCGTGCAGGTAAACGACTAGCGCAAGACCTCGATGTCATCCGCGAGGAAGGTCGCGCACTCATTATCTTCGACGATTATGACGCCGCCGTCGATAATATCGAGCGCGTTTCGGCGGGTGTCCCCAACGCAAAGTTCGCGGTAACGATCCGCTCGGGACAGCAGGATGTCCGCCGACACGAAGTCTTGAACAAGCTCCCGGAGCCGATAAAGCGGATCAACCTCGATTTCTTCGCTGACGACGATAAAAATCAGTTGCGCGACCTTCTCGATCGCGCGGGTGCACGAAAAGAAGGCTTCGACGATATCTTTACAAAGGCCCGAGATATTCGGGAGATCGTGATGCAACTTTACGATCATGCGCTAATTCGCGAGAAAATCCGTGGGTCCATTGGACAGACCTCTGGTCCGCTGGTCATGATTCTCGCGCTAGCATCGCTTATAAAATGGGCTGGCGTGGAGTTGGATGATAGCGATCTTCAGGAACTCGCCGACTGCGACATCTATGCCGAGCTGGAAAAATCGGGCAGCCTGGGGGCCGATTTTCTGAGCGGGACAGACGATCGGGTCGAGATGCGTTCCGCGCTGCTCTCAGAATATCTCATTCAAAAAATCTTGCCGCCGAAACAAATCCTCGACGCCTGCTATACGATCACAACCACGTCGACACGACGCAGGCACGAACGTGTACATCGCGCGCTTGCGAGCGTATTAATGAAAGACTCGACGCTGAAACACTTGCTTAAGTTTCATCCGGGCGTAGATCAATTTTTGCATAAACACTACGCACGCTTGTCTGATGACAAGGCTGTAAACGATGAGCCGCTCTTCTGGCTGCAATACGCGATTTTTATGAAAAGGATCGGCGATATATCGAAGGCTCGCCTGTTCCTAAATACGGGATACAAGCGAGCAAGCGATATTGCTGGATTCAAGACCTTTCAGTTGGACACTCAAGCATTGAGCATTTACTTGCTCGAAGAGATAGTGAGCACGTCCTCGACTGTCGAAGGTATCGAGCATATTCTCGCGTCCATCGAATTGGTGTCGGACATGATCTCTGAGGAAAGCCACCGTCAATATGCTATCGAAGTCATCGGTGAGATTCCGGCATTCATCGATGTTCGCCAGCACGCGTTGGGAGACGCGGAAAAGGTTGCACTCATCTTCCAGCTTAATCGCGCGAGCGGCACGCTGAAGGGGCTACCCCTTGACGAGAAGGTCCGTTCTGGCTCCGAGATTGTCCGCACCAAGCTGGAGGAAGCAATCGCCAAATTGCTTACGGTAAAGTCGTAGCAAGCGTCCGCGCCGTACGGTCAACATCTGAGCTGCTCGTTAAGGGCTACCCGGCGGCTCTCGGTATAGTAGGCGATTAAACTGAACCGCCGAACTGGGGGAGCTATGCCGATCGTCTGCTGGGAGTTGAACAGCTCAGATTCCGTCGATGGCGTCCAAAGGGCATTCACCCTGCCTTGACCTGAAAACGGTGGGCTCGCCGAATACCGTGGACGCATCTTCAGCGGCTCGGCTGAACGTCCTGCGAGTTCGAAAAGCGAGCGGTAGCCTACTGGTTGCTTCGACTGAATCCACCCAACCAAGCGATATGGCTCAGCTTAACGATAGAGAGCGGCCTTAATGTGCCACCGTCCATAATAGGGCAACTTTAGGTAGTTTCAGCCATTGAGGCTGCCGCCGCGAATTGCGCAATTACAACGCCTTCCCTGGAGCGGTCCTGATGCGTCTGCGCAATCGATAGAGACGGGCTCGCCAAGCGCGGCGTTGACGCCCTTTAGCGCCACATCTCGAACTGACGCCGAACCGTCACTACGCCGCAATGCAGCACGGCCATGCACCCCCAGTCTATCGGGCTGTTGGGGAACTGGACCATGGATCGCTTTTCGTATCTTCTTGCTGGCGTCGCTTTCGCGGCACTGATTCCAGCGCCACTGCTGGCCGACGCCGCGTCGTCGGACTCCACGGCGGCCACCGCCGCCGATGCCGCGCCCGCGAGCGACAACGCGCAGGATATCGTCGTCCTCGGCTTCGGCCGCAGCCGCCAGGTGCAGAGCGTCACCGACATCGATATCGCGCGCATGACGCCGGGCTCCAGCCCCTTGAAGGCGATCGAGAAGCTGCCGGGCGTCAATTTCCAGGCCTCCGATCCGTTCGGCGCCTATGAGTGGGCGGTGCGCATCTCGCTGCGCGGCTTCAACCAGAACCAGCTCGGCTTCACGCTCGACGACGTGCCGCTCGGCGACATGACCTATGGCAACGTCAACGGCCTGCACATCAGCCGCGCGATCATCTCCGAGAATGTCGGCCGCACCGAAGTGGCGCAGGGCGCGGGCGCGCTCGGCACGGCGTCGACCAGCAATCTCGGCGGCACGATCCAGTTCACCTCGCAAGCGCCGGCCGAGACCGCCGGCATCAAGGCATCGGGCACCTATGGCGCCGACGATACCGAGCGCGCTTATGTCCGCCTCGATTCGGGCGATCTGGGCGGCGGGCTCAAGGGCACTGTGAGCTACGCCTTCCTCCACACCACCAAGTGGAAGGGCGACGGCCCGCAGCGCCAGCATCAGGCCAACGCCAAGATCGTCAAGGATCTGGGCGACCTCGGCAGCATCACCGGCTTCCTGAACTTCTCGGATCGCCGCGAGACCGACTATCAGGATCTGAGCCTCGACATCATCAAGCGCCGCGGCCTGCGCGACGACAATCTCACCGGCCAGTACGCGCTTGCGGTGCAGCTCGGGAAGATCTTCCAGAATCAGGCGGCGGCGGCCGCCGGTGCGCCGCTTCCGTGGGCGGGCGCGGGGACGGTCTTTCCGGCCGGCGTCGGCACGGTGGACGACGGCTATTACGACGCGGGCGGCCTGCGCCGGGATTATCTCGGCGGCGTCACCTTCGACGCGCACCTGACGCCGGAGCTGAGCCTCAAGACCACGGGCTATTATCACGACAATAAGGGCCAGGGATCGTGGATCACGCCCTATACCCCCACCCCGCTCGGCGCGCCGGGTCAGGATGGCAGCCCGATCACCGATCCGGGTCCGCTCTCCTTCCGCACCACCGAATATGTCATCCATCGCGGCGGCGTGATCAGCGACGCGCGCTGGGAGAAGGGCATCAACACGCTCGAGGTCGGTGGCTGGTACGAGAGCAATACCTTCGATCAGGCGCGCCGCTATTACGGCATGACCGACACCGCCGAGCCCAACCGCCCGACGCTCCAGTTCCAGGACAATCCCTTCCAGACCGACTGGGCAGGCAAGTACGACACCGAGACGGTGCAATATCATGTCGAGGACACGATCAAGCTGCTCGACGACAAGCTCGCGCTGAACGGCGGCTGGAAGGGCACACACGTCATCAACAGCGCCAACATGCAGCCGGGCACGGTGCAGACGCTCGCCGGCGGCCGCATCGACGCCAAGGACTGGTTCCAGCCGCAGGCGGGCATCGTCTACCATCTGACGCCCTCGGCCGAGCTGTTCGCGGACTATACCGAGAATATGCGCGCCTTCGTCTCGTCCGCGACGACGGGGCCGTTCTCGACCACGCAGGCGGGCTTCGATGCGATCAAGAACACGCTGAAGCCCGAGCGTTCCAAGACCTATGAAGGCGGCGTCCGCTTCCGCTCCGGGCCGTTCCAGGCCTCGGCGGTGGGCTATTATGTCGACTTCACCAACCGCCTGCTGAGCTTCTCCAACGGCGCCGGCATCCAGGGCAATCCGGCGACGCTCAACAATGTCGGCTCGGTCCACACCTATGGCGCGGAGCTGAGCGCCAACTATCGCATCTTCCAGCCGCTGTCGGTGTTCGCCAGCTACTCCTACACCCACAGCCAATATGCCGACGACGTGCTCGACGCGTCCGGCAAGGTGCTGGTGGCGACCGACGGGAAGACCGTGGTCGACACGCCCAAGCACATGCTCAAGGGCGAGGTCGTCTATGACGATGGCCGGTTCATGGGCCGCATCGGCGCCGACTACATGACCAAGCGCTACTTCACCTATCTGAACGACGAATCGGTGCCGAGCCGTGTGCTGGTGGACGCCTCGATCGGCTACACCTTCCGCGACGCGGGCTTCCTCAAGGGCTTCTCCATCGAGGCGAGCGTCACCAACCTCACCGACAAGAAATATATCTCCACCATCGGCTCCAACGGCTTCACCGCCAGCGGCGACAGCCAGACCCTGCTGGCCGGCGCGCCGCGCCAGTGGTTCGTGACGGTGAAGAAGGGCTTCTGATCCGGCGAAGGCGAGGGGGGCTGCCACCGGTGCCGCGCCCCTCGCCGTCCTTGCAGGAATCTGCCAGGTTGTAACGTATCCGTCATCAAATCCTAAGGCTGCGTTTACCGTGTGGGCCTAGAGCGGCGCCATGGCCACCGCCCTGCTCTCCACGCCGATTGCCGACGCCTTCCCCGCGGCCGCCCTGTGCGAGCCCGGCAGCGAATCGCTCGCCGTCTCCATCCGCGCATCCACCGCGAGCGCGATCGAGATGTTCCAGGCGCATCCCGACATCCGCCTGCTGCCGGTCATCGATGAGGGCGGATGCCCGATCGGCGCGATCTTCGAGAAGGAGGTGCGCCGCAT
The DNA here is from genome assembly GCF_000383095.1 of Sphingomonas sp. PR090111-T3T-6A. Classification (GTDB taxonomy): domain Bacteria; phylum Pseudomonadota; class Alphaproteobacteria; order Sphingomonadales; family Sphingomonadaceae; genus Solisphingomonas. The sequence continues at coordinate 22,806 of NZ_AORL01000008.1, read as the reverse complement.
CCTGTTCAACCCCTATGGCCATGCGCTGCTCAGCAATCCGGCGTTCGGCGGCTCGCTGAAGGACCGGGTGCGGGCCTGCCCGATGGCCGACATCGCGACCAGCCTGCCCGACCTGCTGGAGATCTACGCCGCCGCCGGCGGGCGCGAGGGCATGATCCTGACGCGCGACGGCCGGCTGCATGGCGTCATCTTCAACCAGGCGCTGGTCCGCGCCGCCGCCGGCCACGAGCTGGACCGCATCCGCCACCGCGCCGACCGGCTCGACCGGGTGGATCGCGCCAGCACCCAGTTCGAGAATGAGGTCGCCGGCCTCGTCGAGACGCTGAGCGGCCTCGCCCTCTCGATCGACACCCGCGCCCACGACACGGCCGACCGCGCCCAGCAGATCGGCACCCGCGCCTCCGCCGTCGCCAGCGCCGCCGTCCAGACCGGCGACAGCATGGCGATGGTCGCGGACCGCAGCCGCTCGCTCGCCACCGCGCTCGACCGGCTGCACCTCGACACCGAGCGCGCCAAGGCCGCTGCCCGCGAGGCGGTGGGGCAGGTCGCCGCCGGCACCGCGCGCGCCACGGAGCTGGTCGAGACCGCGCGATCGATCGAGACGGTGCTGACCCTGATCCGCAGCCTCGTCTCCAAGACCGGGCTGCTCGCCATCAACGCCACCATCGAGGCGGCACGCGCCGGCGAGGCGGGCCGGGGCTTCGCGGTGGTGGCGAGCGAGGTGCGCAGCCTCGCCAGCCAGACCCGCGTCGCCGCCGAGAAGGTCGCCGGCCACGTCGCGGAAGTCCATGCCGCGATCGGCGAGGTCGCGGTGGGCCATGTCGGCATCGAATCGGTGATCGCCACGGTCGACGCCATCGCCCAGTCGGTGGAGGAGACGGTCGCGGCGCAGCAGGCGGTGACGCTCGGCATCGCGGAAGGCGCGGGGCAGGCCGCCACCGCCAGCGCCGAGATCCGCGACAATATCGGCCAGATCAGCCGCAGCACGCAGGACGCCGCGGTCGGCTCGATCGAGATGCAGCACACCGCGACCGGCCTCACGCAAGCGGCGGCCCGCCTCACCCGGCGCGTCGCGGCCTTCGTAGAAGAGATGCGTCGCGCCTGACTTGGCGCTATGCCGGGGGATGAGGGAGGAACGGCGTGGCGACGATAGCGGTCTATAGTGCCAAGGGCGGAGTGGGGAAAACGACGCTGGCGGTCAATCTGGCCTGGGCGGCGGCATCCTCCTCGAAACGGCGCACATTGCTCTGGGATCTCGACGCGCAGGGCGCGGCCACCTTCATCCTCGCCACCAGGGCGCCCAAGGCGGAAGCCCGCGAGGTGATCGAGCGCGAGCTGGACCCGGACAAGGCGATCCTGCCCACCGCGACGCCGGGGCTGGACCTGCTCGGCGCGGACCGCTCGATCCGCAGCCTCGACACGCTTTTCGCGGAACTCGACAAGAAGAAGCGGCTGCGCAAGCTGATGGACGATCTGGCGCGCCGCTATGACCGGATCATCCTCGATTGCCCGCCGGGGCTCGGCACCACCAGCGATCAGGTGATCCGCGCCGCCAGCCTGATCGTGACGCCGATGATCCCCTCGACGCTCTCGCGCCGCGCCTATGAGGAGGTGCGCGAGCATCTCGGCCGCGAGCATAAGGGCTCGACCCCGGTGCTGCCGGTCTTCTCGATGGCCGACCGCCGCCGTACCGCCCACCGCACCGCGATCGAGGGCGCGCCCGAATGGCCGGTGATCCCGATGGCCAGCGCCGCCGAGCAGATGGCGGACCGCCATGCCGCGATCGGCGTCTATGCGCCGCGCTCGCCCGTCACCGCCGCCGTCAACCAGCTCTGGGTCGCGATCGAAAAGCGGCTCCACGCTTGACCGTCGGCGCCATTCCCGTGCTCGACGGGGAGGGGCCGCTGTGGCTCCAGATCCGCCGCGCGCTCGCGCTCGCCATCCTCGACGGGCGCTGGCCGGCGGGCACGCAGGTGCCGCCCGAGCAGCGGCTGACCGAGCATTACGCCACCTCGCGCATGACCGTGCACAAGGCGATCCGCAGCCTCGCCTCGGAAGGGCTGGTCGAGCGGCGGCCCAAGCTCGGCACCCTCGTCACCCCGCGCGCGACCGAGCGGCCGGTGTTCGAAATCTGGGATGCCGCCGATGCCGTCCACCGTGCCGGCGGCCATTATGGCTACCGGCTGATCGACGCCACCACGCTGCCGGCGGGGGCGCCAGGCCATGGCGAGCTGGGCGTGGCCGACGAGACGCCAGTGCTCCGCCTGCTGGCGCTGCACCTCGCCGACGGGCGGCCCTTCCAGCTGGAGGAGCGGCTGGTCAATGTCGAGGCGGCGCCCCGCATCGCCCGCCAGCCGCTGGAGAAAGTCAGTCCCGGCCAATGGCTGCTCGCCAACGTGCCGTGGACCGAGGCCCGCCACAGCGTCACCGCGCGCGGCGCCGACGCGATGGTGGCGGGGCATCTCGACCTGCCGCTGGGCGAAGCCTGCCTCGTGGTCGAGCGGCGGACGTGGAACGGCGCGGTGCCGGTGACGCTCGGCCGCTTCTGGTATCCGGGCGGAGACCACAGCCTCGAAGGCCGCTTCCGCCCAAGCTGGTGAGGATAGGGCCCCATCTGTCGCGATTTCCCAGTCGACAGGTGATTCCACCCGCTTCGAAATCGCTCTAGCCGGCGAGGCGCCGGAGCGTCTCGCGATAGCGGCGGGCGATGCGGTCGCGCGCGACATGACACCCCTCGCGGACGACCTGTCGGCCGGCGCGCCACACCGAATCGATGCGGCTCCGCGCGAAAATCCAGCGATCGAGCAGCGCGTCGCCGGACACGCCCTCGCCGTCATCGGCCAGCGCCACGATATCGGCCGGAGCGCCCGCAACGAGCGCCGGGGCCTCCGCCCCGAGCGCCTGCGCCCCGCCGGCGAGCGCACCGCCGAACAGGGTGCGCCCCGTCGAGACGCCATCGCGCGCCAGCACGTTGCGCTGCCGGCGGACGAGCCGCTGGCCATATTCGAGCAGCCGCAGCTCCTCTGCCGCGTCGATCCGCACATTGGAATCGGAGCCGACGCCGAATCGCCCGCCGAACGCCGCCGCCGGGAAGAGCCCATCCCCGAGATTCGCCTCCGTCACCGGGCAGAGGCCGACGACCGCGGTGCTCGCCTCGATTCCCGCCACCTCGGCGGGCTCGACATGGGTGGCGTGGACGAGGCACCAGCGCGCATCGACCGCCGCCCGATCCAGCAGCCACTCCACCGGGCGCCGGCCGCTCCAGGCGAGGCACGCCTCCACCTCGGGCACCTGCTCGGCGATGTGGATATGGACCGGCCCCTCCGGCGCCATCGCGAGGAGGGCGGACAATTGCTCCGGCGTCGCCGCGCGGAGCGAATGGGGAGCGACGCCCAGCACCGCGCCGTCGAGCGGCCTCAGCGCCTCCGCACACCCCTCCCGCAGCCGCGCGAAGCCGTCGAGATCGTTGATGAAGCGCCGCTGCCCGTCCTTGGGCGCCGCGCCGCCGAAACCCGAATGGGCATAGAAGACCGGCAGCAGGGTGAGCGCGATCCCCGTTTCCGTGGCAGCATCCGCCACCGCCGCCGCCATCCGCGCGGGCTCGGCATAAGGACGGCCATCGAGATCATGGTGGAGATAGTGGAACTCGCCGACGCGGGTGAAGCCGGCCTCCAGCATCTCCATGAAGGCCTGCGCGGCCACCACCGCGACATCCTCGGGCGTGAGGCGGCCGACAAGGCCGTACATCGTCTCGCGCCAGCTCCAGAAGTCGTCCCGGCCGACGCCGCCCGGCCGCTCCGCCAGCCCCGCCATGGCGCGCTGGAAGGCATGGCTGTGGAGATTGGGAAGACCGGGCAGCCCCGCCGCATGGCGCTCGTCCCCCGGCCCCGCCGCGACATCCTCCTCCACCGTGGCGATGCGTCCGCCCGCCAGCGTCACCCGTACCCGCTGCGCCCAACCGCCCGGCAGCAGCGCCGTCTCGAACCAGAGCGTCATAGTCCCTCGCATGTCGATGCTGGACAGTAAGGCTGGTCCATGATTTTGTATAGACAAATGGCCGACACCTTCCTCTGTGATACGCTGTGGAGCAACGCCCGTCTCGCCACCATGGCGGGCGATGGGCTCGGCATCGTCGAGGACGGACTCGTCGCGGCGCGGGACGGGCGCATCCTCTATGCCGGCCCGGCGGACGGTGCGCCCAAGTTCGACGCCGGGATGGAGATCGATTGCGACCGCCGCTGGATCACGCCGGGGCTGATCGACTGCCACACCCATCTCGTCCACGCCGGCGACCGCTCGAACGAATGGGCGATGCGGCTCGAAGGCGCGACCTATGAGGAGATCGCGCGCGCGGGCGGCGGCATCGTCTCGACCATGCGCGCGACGCGGGCGGCCAGCGAGGGAGAACTGGTTGCGGCCGCCCTGCCGCGTCTCGATGCATTGCTGGCCGAGGGCGTCACCACCATCGAGGTGAAGTCGGGCTACGGCCTGACGGTCGAGGACGAACTGAAGATGCTCCGCGCCGCCCGCGTGCTGGGGAACGAGCGGCCCGTCCGCATCGCCACCACGCTGCTCGGCGCGCATGCGTTGCCGCCCGAATATGCCGGTCGCGCGGACGATTATGTCAATCTGGTCTGCGACGCCATGATCCCGGCCGCCATCGGGCTGGCGGACGCGGTGGATGCCTTCTGCGAAGGGATCGGCTTCTCGCCCGCGCAGACCGATCGCGTGCTGGGCGCCGCGCGGGCCGCCGGCCTGCCGGTCAAGCTCCATGCCGAGCAATTGTCCGCGCTCCACGGCTCGAGCCTCGCCGCCCGGCATGGCGCACTCTCGGCGGATCATCTCGAACATGCCGACGCGGCGGATGCGCGGGCCATGGCAGAGGCTGGAACGGTGGCGGTGCTGCTGCCCGGCGCCTTCTACTTCATGCGCGAGACGAAGCGGCCGCCGGTCGATGTCTTCCGCGTGCACGGCGTCCCGATGGCTCTCGCGACCGACTGCAATCCCGGCACCTCGCCGACGACCTCGCTGCTGCTGATGCTCAACATGGGCGCGACACTGTTCCGCCTGACCGTCACAGAGGCGCTGCGCGGCGTCACCGTCAACGCGGCCCCCGCGCTGGGCCTCGCCACCGAGATCGGCACGCTGGAGGCGGGCAAGGCCTGCGACCTTGCCATCTGGGACATCTCCGAACCCGCCGAGCTGGTCTACCGCATCGGCTTCAATCCCCTGTTCTCACGCGTGAAGGACGGCCTATGCTGCTGACTCCCGGCGCCGTCCCCTTCGCGGACTGGCGCGCCATCTATCAGGGCGCCACGCCTACCCTCGATCCCGCCTGCCGTCCGGCGATCACCGAGTGCGTCGCCGCGATCGAGCGCATCCTCGCCAAGGGCGAGCCGGTCTACGGCATCAACACCGGCTTCGGGAAGCTCGCCACCGTTCGCATCCCGAACGAGGATCTGGCGACGCTCCAGCGCAACATCGTGCTGAGCCACGCTGCGGGTGTCGGCCCCGCGATGCCGGTGCCGGTGGCGCGGCTGATGATGGCGCTCAAGCTCGCCAGCCTTGCGCGGGGCGCCTCGGGGGTGAAGGTTGAGACGGTCGACCTGCTCGAAGCGATGCTGGCGAAGGGACTCACCCCGGTGGTGCCGGCGCAGGGCTCGGTGGGCGCGTCCGGCGACCTCGCGCCGCTCTCGCACATGACCGCCGCGATGATCGGCGTCGGCGAGATGTTCGTCGGCGGCGAGCGCGTCCCGGCCGAAAAGGCGCTGGCCGATGCCGGCCTGGCCCCGCTGGAGCTTGGGCCGAAGGAGGGCCTCGCCCTCCTCAACGGCACGCAATTCTCGACGGCTTACGCGCTGGCCGGGCTGTTCGAGGCCGAGCGCCTTTACCGCGCCGCGCTCGTCACCGGCATCCTCTCGACCGAGGCGGCCAAGGGCTCGGACGCGCCGTTCGATCACCGTATTCACGCACTTCGCGGCCACAAGGGCCAGATCGAGACCGCCGACGCGCTCCGCCGGATGATGGAGAACTCCCCTATCCGCGCCTCGCACCGGATCGACGATATCCGCGTGCAGGATCCCTATTGCCTGCGCTGCCAGCCGCAGGTGATGGGCGCCGTGCTCGACCTGCTGCGCAAGGCCGCCGACACGCTCGTCACCGAGGCGAACGGGGTTTCGGACAACCCGCTGATCTTCCCCGAAACCGACGAGGCACTGTCGGGCGGCAATTTCCACGCCGAGCCCGTCGCCTTCGCCGCCGACATGATCGCGATGGCGCTGTGTGAGATCGGCAGCCTGTCGGAACGCCGCATCGCCATGCTGGTCGATCCGGCGCTCTCCGGCCTGCCGGCCTTCCTGACGCCCAAGCCGGGCCTCAACTCGGGCTTCATGATCCCGCAGGTGACGGCGGCCGCGCTCGTCTCCGAGAACAAGCAGCGCGCCATGCCGGCAAGCGTGGATTCCATCCCGACCTCGGCCAACCAGGAGGATCATGTCTCGATGGCCGCGCACGGCGCGCGCCGCCTCTCCGAGATGGCCACGAATGTGGATGCCATCCTCGGCATCGAGCTGCTGGCCGGCGCGCAGGGCTGCGACTTCCACGCGCCGCTGGCGTCTTCGGGGCCCGTAGAAGCGGTCCGCAAACTGCTGCGCGCGCAGGTGCCGACGCTCGACCATGATCGCCACATGGCCCCCGACATGGAGGCCGCGACCGCGCTGATCCGCTCGCCCGCGCTGCTGGAGGCGGTCGGCGCATTACCGGGAGTGACGCCATGACATGGTTGCACGTCGAGCAGAGCGACAGCCCGCTGATCCTCGCCTTCCCGCACGGGGGGACGGACATCCCGGCCGACCTGCTCGACGGCTTCCGCTCGCGCTGGTGGGCTGTTCGCGATGCCGACTGGCACATCCGGCCGCTCTATACCGGGCTCGCCGACGCGACGCTGATCTGGACCGACATCTCGCGCAGCGTCGTCGACTGCAACCGCGATCCGTCCGGCGCCTCGCTCTATCCGGGGCAGGCGACGACCGGCCTGTGCCCGACCGAGACCTTCGATGGCGACCCGCTCTACGAGGAGGGCCAAGGGCCGGACATCGAGTCCAACCGCTGCAACTTCCATTCGCCCTATCATGCCGCGATCCGGGCGGAGATCGAGCGGCTGCGCGCGATCCATCCTCGCGTGGTCCTCTACGACTGCCACTCGATCCGCAGCCATGTGCCGCGCCTGTTCGACGGCGAGCTGCCCGAACTCAATGTCGGCACCGACAACGGCACGACCTGCGCGCCGGGCCTGAGCGACGCGGTGGTCGCCGCCTGCGAGGGCCGCAGCCATGTGCTCAACGGCCGCTTCCGGGGCGGCTGGACCACGCGCCATTACGGCCGCCCCGAAAAGGGTGTGCACGCGATCCAGATGGAGACGGCGATGCGCGCCTATCTGCGTGAGCCCGAAGGCGCGCCCAACGCCTCCAACTGGCCGCCCGCTTACGATCCCGACTTTGCCGCACCCTTGCGCGCGCAGCTTCAGACCATCCTTGCCGCCGCCCTGGCGTTCGCGAAAGGCACCGCATGACCCGTATCGACAATGCCCGTCATATCGAGGCGCCGACCGGCACCGAACTTTCCGCCAAGAGCTGGCTGACCGAAGCCCCCTTGCGGATGTTGATGAACAATCTCGACGCGCGGGTGGCGGAGAATCCGCAGGAGCTGGTGGTCTATGGCGGCATCGGCCGCGCGGCGCGCGACTGGGAGAGTTTCGACCGCATCGTCGATGTGCTGAAGCGGCTGGAGTGCGACCAGACGCTGCTCGTCCAGTCGGGCAAGCCGGTCGGCGTGTTCCGCACGCATGAGAATGCGCCGCGCGTGCTACTCGCCAATTCGAACCTCGTGCCGAAATGGGCGAACTGGGAGCATTTCCACGAACTCGATCGGGCCGGGCTCATGATGTACGGCCAGATGACCGCCGGCTCGTGGATCTATATCGGCAGCCAGGGCATCGTGCAGGGCACCTACGAGACCTTCGTGGAGGCCGGGCGCCAGCATTATGGCGGTGACCTCTCGGGCCGCTGGATTCTCACCGCGGGCCTCGGCGGCATGGGCGGCGCGCAGCCGCTCGCGGCGACGATGGCGGGCGCGTCCTGCCTCGCGGTCGAGTGCCAGCCGAGCCGGATCGAGATGCGTCTCCAGACCGGCTATGTCGACCGCATGACCGACAGCCTCGACGAGGCGCTGGAGATCGTCACGACTTCCAGGACGCCGGTCTCGGTCGGCCTGCTCGGCAATGCGGCGGACGTCTATCCGGAGCTGGTGCGCCGCGGCGTGCGTCCGGATATCGTCACAGACCAGACCTCGGCACACGATCCGATCAACGGCTATCTGCCGCAGGGCTGGACACTGGAGCAGTGGGCGACAGCTCGCGAGAAGGACCCGGCCTCGGTCGAGCGCGCCGCCAAGGCCTCAATGGCCGTGCATGTCCGCGCGATGCTCGACTTCCACACGGCCGGCATCCCGACGGTCGACTATGGCAACAACATCCGCCAGGTCGCCAAGGACGAAGGCGTCGCAAACGCCTTCGACTTCCCCGGCTTCGTGCCCGCCTATATCCGCCCGCTCTTCTGCCGGGGCGTGGGGCCGTTCCGCTGGGCGGCGCTCTCGGGCGATCCCGAGGACATCTACAAGACCGACGCCAAGGTGAAGGAGCTGCTGCCCGACAATCAGCACCTCCACCGCTGGCTCGACATGGCCCGCGAACGCATCCACTTCCAGGGCCTGCCCGCGCGCATCTGTTGGGTCGGCCTCGGTGATCGCCACCGGCTCGGCCTCGCCTTCAACGAGATGGTGGCGAAGGGCGAACTCAAGGCGCCCGTCGTGATCGGCCGCGACCATCTCGATTCGGGCTCGGTCGCCAGCCCCAACCGCGAGACCGAGGCAATGAAGGACGGCACCGATGCCGTCTCCGACTGGCCGCTGCTCAACGCGCTGCTCAACACCGCGAGCGGAGCGACCTGGGTGTCGCTCCACCATGGCGGCGGCGTCGGCATGGGCTATTCGCAGCATAGCGGCATGGTGATCGTCGCCGACGGCACGGCGGAAGCCGCCGCCCGCCTCGAACGCGTGCTGTGGAACGATCCTGCCACCGGCGTGATGCGCCACGCCGACGCGGGCTACGACATCGCCATCGACTGCGCGCGCGAGAAGGGGCTCGACCTGCCCTCGCTCGGCTGACGGGTCTGGACGGCCGGCGCCTGCCCGCGCAGGATGCCGGCCATGAGCAAGGCAGGCACCATCCGGGTCGGCATCGGCGGCTGGACCTTCGAACCCTGGCGCGGCACCTTCTTCCCCGAGAAGTGGCCGCACGCGCGCGAGCTCGACTACGCCGCCTCCCGGCTGACCGCGATCGAGGTCAACGGCACCTATTATGGCAGCCAGAAGCCCGCGACCTTCGCTGCGTGGGCCAAGGCGGTGCCGGATGACTTCGTGTTCGCGCTGAAGGCCTCGCGCTTCTGCACCAACCGCAAGGTGCTGGCCGAGGGCGAGGCCTCGGTGGAGAAGTTCCTGGGGCAGGGCATCACCGAGCTGGGCGACAAGCTCGGGCCCATCCTGTGGCAGTTCATGGCCACCAAGAAGTTCGACCCGGACGACTTCGGCGCCTTCCTCGCCTTGCTCCCGCCGGAACGGGACGGGTTGAAGCTCACCCATGTCGTCGATGTGCGGCATGAGAGCTTCCAGTGCCCCGAGTTCGTCGCGCTGTGCCGCAAGCATGGGGTCTCGATCGTCCACACCCATTCGGACGAATATCCGCAGATCGGCGACGCCAGCGGCTCCGTCTCCTATGCGCGGCTGATGCAGACCCGAGAGGAAGAGGCGACGGGCTATGCCTCGGCCGAGATCGATCGCTGGGTCGATATGGCGAAGGTCTGGGCGAGGGGCGGGACGGGCGATGCCTTCCCGCTCGCGGCGCCGGCCGATCTGGCGCCGGACAGCCCCCGCAACGTCTATCTCTTCTACATCAGCGGCGCGAAGGTCCGCGCGCCGCACGCCGCGATGGCGACGATCGCGAAGCTCGGCGCGTAACGACCGGTTGTCGTTGAACCGACACCGCGCGTCGGCCACAACCGGCGCATGATCCGCAAATCCTTCCTCGCAGTACGCGACCATCTCACCGGCGAGGCAGGGCCCGGAGTCGTGCTCATGGCGGCGGCGGGGCTGGCGCTGATCGTCGCCAATTCGGGCTGGGGCTCGGCCTATGAGCACGCCCTTCATCTGTCTCTCGGGCCGCTCAGCCTGCTCCACTGGATCAATGACGGGTTGATGGCCGTCTTCTTCCTGTTCGTGGGGCTGGAGGTGAAGCGCGAAGTCGTCGCGGGGGACTTGTCGACGCCCGCCGCGCGCCGCCCGCCGGTGATCGCGGCGGTGGCGGGGATGGCGATGCCGGCGCTGGTCTATCTCGGCGTGACGGGCGCCGCGCCGGCGCTGGTTCGGGGATGGGCGATCCCGTCCGCCACGGACATCGCCTTCGCGATCGGCGTGCTGGCGCTGCTGGGGAGCCGGGCGCCCGCCTCGCTCAAGCTCTTCCTGACGACGGTGGCCATCGTCGACGACATCGGCGCGGTCGCGATCATCGCGGTCGCCTATACGAGCGGATTGAAGCTCTGGGCGCTGGCGGCGGCGGCTGTCGTGCTCGGGGGGCTCTTCCTGCTCAACAGGAGGGGCGTGAGAACGCTCTGGCCTTATCTGCTGCTGGCGCTGCTGCTGTGGGCGGCGGTGCTGCAATCGGGCGTCCACGCCACGGTAGCGGGGGTGCTCGCCGCCCTGTTCGTGCCGCTGGGGGACGACGACCATGCTCCGCTCGACCGGCTGGAGCACACGCTCTCGCCATGGGTGAGCTACGCGATCCTGCCCATCTTCGGTTTCGCCAATGCCGGCGTGGCGTTCGGAGGCGCGCCGCTCTGGGCGCCGCTGCCTCTGGGCGTGGCGCTCGGTCTCTTTTTCGGCAAGCAGATCGGCGTTTTCGGGGCGATGCGAAGTGCGGTCGCGCTGGGGCTGGCGGAGAGGCCCGAAGGCGCGGGCTGGGTGCAGCTCTATGGCGTGGCGCTGCTCGCCGGGATCGGCTTCACCATGAGCCTGTTCATCGGCGGGCTCGCCTTCCGCGATCCCCTGCTGATCGAGGAGGTGAAGATCGGCGTGCTGGCGGGCTCCTGCGCCTCGGCCTTGCTCGGCTTCGCGGTGCTGCGCTTCGCCGCGCGCTGAAACGAAAAAGGGCGGAGCCGCAGCCCCGCCCTCATCCGTCGATCCGGCCGGATCAGAGCTTGGAGGTCAGCTCCGGCACGATCGTGAAGAGATCGCCGACAAGACCGATGTCCGCCACCTGGAAGATAGGCGCATCCTCGTCCTTGTTGATCGCAATGATCGTCTTGCTGTCCTTCATGCCGGCGAGGTGCTGGATCGCACCCGAGATGCCGACCGCGACATAGACTTCCGGCGCGACGATCTTGCCGGTCTGGCCGACCTGATAGTCGTTGGGCACATAGCCCGCATCGACCGCCGCGCGCGACGCGCCGACGGCGGCGCCGAGCTTGTCGGCAAGCGGCTCGATCACCGAGTGGAAATTCTCGCTGCTGGCAAGCGCACGGCCGCCCGACACGATCACCTTGGCCGAGGTCAGCTCCGGACGCTCCGACTTGGAGATCTCGGCGCCGACGAACTTCGAGCCTTCGCCCGAAGCCGCAGCGGAGACCGCCTCGACCGCGCCCGAGCCACCTTCCGCCGCCGCCTTCTCGAAGGCGGTGCCGCGGACGGTGATGACGAGCTTGGCGTCGTTCGACTTGACGGTCGCGATCGCGTTGCCGGCATAGATCGGACGGGTGAAGGTCTTATCGCCCTCGACCGAGAGGATGTCGCTGACCTGCATCACGTCGAGCAGGGCGGCCACGCGCGGCGCGATATTCTTGCCGTTCGAGGTGGCCGGCGCGACGAACGCGTCATGATGGCCCATCAGCTCGACGACCAGCGGCGCGACCGCTTCGGGCAGCGCGTGCGCATAGGCCGCGTTGTCCGCGACATGCACCTTGCCGACGCCGGCGATCTTCGAGGCCGCATCCGCCACGCCGCCGACGCCTTCGCCGGCCACGAGGAGGTGGACCTCGCCCAGCTTCGCCGCCGCGGTGACGGCGGAGAGGGTGGCGTCCTTCAGAGCGCCGCCTTCATGCTCGACCCAAACCAGCGTCTTCATGCCGCCACTCCCAGCGCCTTCAGCTTCGCAACCAGTTCATCCACATCGGCCACCTTGATGCCGGCCGAACGCTTCGGCGGCTCGGAGACCTTCAAGGTCTCCAGGCGGGGCGCGATGTCGACGCCATAATCGGCCGGGGTCTTCGCCGCGAGCGGCTTGGACTTGGCCTTCATGATGTTGGGCAGCGACGCATAGCGCGGCTCGTTCAGGCGAAGATCGGTGGTGACGATCGCCGGGATCGCGAGCGCGACGGTCTCAAGGCCGCCATCGACCTCGCGGGTAACGGTGACGGTATCGCCCGACACTTCGACCTTGGAGGCGAAGGTGCCCTGCGGACGGCCCATCAGCGCCGCCAGCATCTGGCCTGTCTGGTTGCTGTCGTCGTCGATCGCCTGCTTGCCGAGGATCACCAGACCCGGCTGCTCTTCGTCGGCGACCGCCTTGAGGAGCTTGGCAACCGCGAGCGGCTCGACCGTCGAGCCAACGTCATCTGGGGTCTGGATCAGGATCGCGCGGTCCGCACCCATCGCGAGCGCGGTCCGGCACGTCTCCTGCGCCTTGGCCGGCCCGATCGACACGACCACCACCTCGGTCGCCACGCCCTTTTCCTTCAGGCGGATGGCTTCCTCGACCGCGATCTCGTCGAACGGGTTCATCGACATCTTGACGTTGGCAAGATCAACGCCCGTCCCGTCCATCTTCACCCGCGGCTTCACATTGTAATCGATCACCCGCTTCACGGGGACGAGAACCTTCATGTTTCTCTCCTTGGTATTCCGATGGGTGGCCCGGGCGTTCTCTAGCCTCAGGCCGCCTGCTTGACCTCGGCGACGATCTTGCGGGCGGCATCGCCCAGATCGTCAGCGGCCACGATCGGGAGACCCGACTGGCCGAGGATCTGCTTGCCCTGCTCGACGTTCGTGCCTTCCAGACGAACGACCAGCGGCACCGACAGGTTCACTTCCTTGGCGGCCGCGATGATGCCTTCCGCGATGATGTCGCAGCGCATGATGCCGCCGAAGATGTTGACCAGGATGCCCTTCACGGCCGGATCGCTCAGGATGATCTTGAACGCCTCGGTCACCTTCTCCTTCGAAGCGCCGCCGCCGACGTCGAGGAAGTTGGCCGGGAACGCGCCGTTGAGCTTGATGATGTCCATCGTCGCCATGGCGAGGCCGGCGCCGTTCACCATGCAGCCGATGTCGCCGTCGAGCTTGATGTAGGCGAGGTCATGCTTGGAGGCCTCGACCTCGGCCGGATCCTCCTCGGTCTCGTCGCGCAGCTCGAGGATGTCCTTGTGGCGGAACAGCGCGTTCGAGTCGAACGACACCTTGGCGTCGAGCACGAGCAGCTTGCCGTCGGTCGTCTCGACCAGCGGGTTCACCTCCAGCATCGACATGTCGGTCGCGAGGAAGGCGGTGTAGAGCTGCTGCGCGAGCTTCTGCGCCTGCTTGGCGAGATCGCCCGAGAGCTTCAGCGCGAAGGCCACCGCGCGGCCATGGTGCGGCATGAAGCCTTCGGCCGGATCGATCGTGATCGTCTCGATCTTCTCGGGCGTGTCATGGGCGACCGCCTCGATGTCCATGCCGCCCTCGGTCGAGACGACCATGGCGATACGGCCGGTCGCGCGATCGACCAGCATCGAGAGATAATATTCCTTGGCGATGTCGGCGCCGTCGGTGACGTAGAGGCGGTTCACCTGCTTGCCATGCTCGCCGGTCTGCACGGTGACGAGCGTGTTGCCGAGCATCTCGCCCGCGGCCACGCCGACCTCTTCCATGCTCTTGGCGAGGCGGACGCCGCCCTTCGCTTCGGCCGGCAGTTCCTTGAACTTGCCCTTGCCGCGGCCGCCGGCGTGGATCTGCGCCTTCACGACATAGAGCGGCCCGGGCAGTTTGCCGGCGGCGGCCACCGCCTCTTCCACCGACATCGCGGCGTGACCGGCAGGAACGGCGACGCCGAACTTCGCGAGCAGTTCCTTGGCCTGATATTCGTGGATGTTCATGGGGAGGCGGCTCCTGTCTCAAGGTTTCCGTTAACGGCAATTGACGCGAACGTAAAGTCCGTGCCGGGCGCCGTTTGGGAGGCCCCCTATCACCCTGCGATGGCGCAGCCCAGCCCCGCACGCGTCACAACCGACACGATATGCGGATTATTCAGCGCCTGAAGCCTGTAGGTCAGCTCGTCGAAGCTCAGCGCGCCGGGATGCTCGCGCGGCAGCTTGGCGACTCGATTGAGTTCCTTCAGCTCGGAATAATCCAGCTTGTGGACCAGCTTGTCGGCCATGCAGCCCGCCATGTGCGGCTTGACCCCGGCGGCGATCAGCTTGTCGCGGACCTTGGCTTCGGGCGAGACGGTCGAGCAGCCGGCGAGCAGGCCCGCAAGCACGAGCGAGGCGGCGATAGAGGAGGCAGAGCGTTTCATCGGGGCGATGAACAAGGATCGCGATGAGCCTTTGCTGAACGCTCGATTCGCGAGCCTGTCGCGGCGCGCGACTCCGCATCATGAGCTTCGGCCTTCTCCCCGCGCCCTATGCGGAATGTTTGAAGGCCGCATGGGCGACGAAGAGCCCTCAGGCGCGCCATTCCTCCGCCAGCAGGCCATAGATCAGCGAATCCCGGATGCCGATATGCGTGTGCCACTCGCCGCGCAGCCGCCCCTCCAGCCGGAAGCCCAGCCGCTCCAGCAGGGCGACCGAGCCGCGATTGTCGGGATCGGTGTCGGCGAAGACGCGGCGCTGCCCCTCGGCGAAGAGCTGGCCGATCACGCCTTTCACCGCCTCCTGCGCGATGCCCTGCCCCTGCGCCTCGGGGACGAGCAGATAGCCGATCTCCGAGACGCCGCCCTGCCGCTTCTCGCCGGCCGCGACGAAGCCGAGGGCGCGATCCTCGCCGGGGCGGGTGATCGCCCAGCTCCGCCATGCGTCGCCCGCGCGCACCGCGAAGTCGGCCCGCACATCCTCCACCGCCGCATAGGGCGCGCGCGACCACCAGGTCATCACGCCCGGATCGGAGAGGGCGGGGAACAGCGCCTCCGCATCCTCGGGCAGGCGGCCGCGCAGGAGGAGTCGCCCGGTCGTCAGGACGGGAAGGGCAGGAGGCGTGGGATCGTCGGACATGGCGCCAGTCTATCGGCAAGCGCGCCGGGCTCAATCGGGCTCAGCGTTCGCGCGTCCACAGGCCCTCGCGCGACGGCCCGGACCATGCGCCTCGCGCCAGAGCCTGCCCGAGCGCGCGGACGATCCATCCCGCTTTCGCCGCCTTGCGGATGGTGACGCGGTGATCCCAGGCATGGTCGCCCCGCCGCGCCACTTCGCGCGCGATGGCGCCATAAATGCCCGCCGCCGCCAGCACCGCCCAGGCCGAGCGGAAAGGGAGAGCCCGCGCGCCGGCCCGCGCGCTCCGCTCATAGCGGCCGGCGCGCTCGGCCAGACGCCGCGCCAGCGCCGCGAGCTGCGGGCGATAATGCGGCTTCATATGCTCGCCGGGCGGGATATCGACATCGACCAGCCACTCGTCGGGCAGGTAGCAGCGGTCCATCGCATCATCCTCGCAGATGTCGCGGGCGATGTTGGCGAGCTGGAAGGCGATGCCGAGGTCGCAGGCGCGGTCGAGCACCGCTTCGTCGGCCGGGTCCACCCCCATCACCACCGCCATCATGCAGCCGACCGTGCCGGCCACATGGTAGCAGTAGCGATAGAGATCGGCCTCGGATCGCGGACGCCAGTCGCGCGCGTCGAGTGCGAAGCCGTCGATCAGGTCATGGGCGTAGCGCCCCGGCAGCCCGGTCTCCGCCGCTATCAGCCCGAGCGCGTCGAAGGCGGGATCGCCCGTCTCCTCGCCGGAGAGCGCGCGAGCGGTGAGCGCCCGCATGGCCGAGAGGCGCGCCGTGGCGTCCTGCACGCGGGCCGCGCCTGCCCCGAGCGCCTGCCCGTTGGCGATGTCGTCGCACGCCCGGCACCAGGCATAGAGCAGCTCCGCCCGCTCGCGCGTGACGGGATCGAGCAGCCGGGCGGCAGCCGCAAAGGACTGCGATCCCGCGGCGAGGGTCGCGCGGGCATGGGCGAGCAGGGCCGCCCGGCGGAGGCTCACAAATCCTTCGCCTTCATCGCGAAGATCGTCCGGTGCGGCCGATAGTCGGCCATGCGGGCGAGCAGATCGTCGAGATCGTCGCTCGCGATCAGCAGGCCCTGATGCTGGGGACGGACGAAGCCCGTCTCGCCCATCTTCGCCCAGAACTCCAGCAGCCCGTCATAATAGCCCGCGACGTTGAGCAGGCCGACCGGCTTGGCGTGATAGCCAAGCTGCGCCCAGCTCATCGCCTCCCACAGCTCGTCCATGGTGCCGGTGCCGCCGGGGATAGTGACGAAGCCGTCCGAGAGATCGGTGAAGAGCTGTTTCCTCTGGTGCATCGTCTCGACGACGTGCAGCTCGGTGCAGCCCTTGTGCGCCACCTCGGCGTCGACCAGCGCGGTCGGGATCACGCCGATCACCTCGCCGCCGGCTTCCAGCGTCGCGTCGGCGACCGCGCCCATCAGGCCGAGCCGGCCGCCGCCATAGACGAGCCCGATGCCGCGCTCGGCAAAGGCACGGCCGACGGCGCGGGCGCATTCGATGTAGCGGGGGTCGCTCGGGGTGGCGGAGCCGCAATAGACGGCGAGGCGCTTCATGGTGCTTTCAGTCCTTCAGGATCGGCGGAGATCGTCGAGCATCAGCGCGGCGGTCGCCTTGGCGGAGCCGACCACGCCGGGGATGCCCGCCCCCGGATGGGTGGCGGCGCCGACGAAATAGAGATTGGGGATGCGGTCGTCACGGTTGTGGACGCGGAAGAAGGCGGATTGGGCCAGCGAAGGCTCCAGGCTGAAGGCCGTGCCGAGATGCGCGTTGAAATCGGTCGCGAAGTCGCGCGGGCTGTAGTGGAAGCTCGTCACCAGCCGCTCGCGCAGGCCGGGGATCAACCGCGCCTCGAGATGATCGAGGATACGGTCCGCGAGGATCGGGCCGATCTCGTCCCACTCGATCGGCAGCTTGCCGAGATGCGGCACGGGGGCAAGCGCATAGAAGGTCGAGCATCCCTCGGGCGCCAGCGCCGGGTCGGTGACGGTCGGATGGTGGAGATAGAGCGCGAAGTCGCGCGGCAGCACGCCATGGTCGAAGATGTCGGCGAGCAGCCCCTGCCAGCGCGGGCCGAACAGGATCGAATGGTGCGGAATGCCCGGGAAGGTGCCCCTGATCCCGAAATGCACGACGAACATCGACGGCGAGAAGCGCTTGTCCTGCAACGCCCGCGCCGCCCGCTGGCCGCGGGTCGAATGGCCGAGCAGGTCGCGATAGCTGTGCACCGCGTCGGCGTTGGAGGCGACGGCGTCGAACGGCGCGCTCCAGCCGCTCCGGCAGGCGAGGCCGGTCACCCGGTCGCCCAGCGTGTCGATCGCCACCACCGGATCGCCGAGGCGCACCGTGCCGCCCAGCCGCTCGAAATGCGCGACCATGCCCCGCACCAGCGCATGGGTGCCGCCGCGCGGGAACCAGACGCCGCCCTCGCGCTCCAGCTTGTGGATGAGGGCATGGATCGCGCTCGCGCTCATCGGGTTGCCGCCGATCAGCAGGGTGTGGAAGCTCAAGGCCTGCCGCAGATGCTCGTCCTTCACGAAGGACGAGACGATCGAATAGACCGAGCGCCACGCCTGGGCCTTCACGAGTTGCGGGGCGGCCTTCACCATCGTCTTGAAGTCGAGGAAGGCGGTGTGGCCAAGCTTGCGATAACCCTGCTCGTAGACCTCGCCCGCATAATCGAGGAAGCGGCGATAGCCGACCACATCCTCCGGGTTCAGCATCGCGATCTGGCGGATCAGCGCCTGATCGTCGTTGGAAATGTCGAAGGTCGTGCCGTCGGGCCACATCAGCTTGTAGAAGGGCGAGACGGGCAGCAGCTCGACATCCTCGCCGATCTCGCGGCCGGACAGGCGCCAGAGTTCGGCGAGGCAATCGGGATCGGTGATGACGGTCGGGCCGGCGTCGAAGGTGAAGCCGCCCTTCTCCCACGCATAAGCGCGCCCGCCTGCTTTATCGCGCGCCTCGACGAGGGTGGTCGCGATGCCCGCCGATTGCAGGCGGATGGCAAGCGCCAGCCCGCCGAAACCCGCCCCGATCACCGCCGCCGTCTTCATCCGCACCACATCCCTTACGCCGGCGACCAGCGCCCCATTGCCGCTCTCACCGCCCCGCCGGCCACTATCCGGGCCTTGTCCCACGGTGTCGAGTGGCCTGCGTAAAAGCGTTCGATGACGGATTCGTCCAGTCGATAGACGCGTGGCGTCATCCGGCGAGCGGCGCTTCAGGTCATGATCGATGGGAAGGGTATGGTGGACGCACTAGGGCTCGAACCTAGGACCCGCTGATTAAGAGTCAGCTGCTCTACCAACTGAGCTATGCGTCCACACCGTCGTTCGGCGATTTGGTGTTCGCCGTCGGGAGCGGCCCCCTAGCAAGCGAATCAGGCTTTGTCTCCCTCCAATTTTCATTCGCCTGCAATTTTTCTCGGGCGCGCGCCGAAAATCGGGCACCGGCCGGGGTCTCTCCCCGGCCGATCCGCCGCATGGGGTCAGCGGCAGCGCACCTCGCCCTTGTCGACCGAATGGCCGAGCAGCCCGCCGCCGCCCGCGCCGAGCAGCGTGCCGAGCAACCCGCCGCCGCCGAGGATCGCGCCCAGCGCCGCACCTGCCACCGCGCCCACGACAAGGCCGGTCGTCCCGTCGGAGCGCTTGCAGTAGTAGCGCCCGTCATCGCCACGATAGACGCGGTCGTCGCGGGAAAGCGACCGGCCGTCGCCCTGCTCCTCGCGATAGTCGCGCGCCGGATCATAGCCGGGCGGAGGCGCCGCCGAGTCCCGCCCATAATAGCCGGAGCCCGCCGGCGGAGGAGCGGGCTGGGGTTCGTTATAGCCGCGCCGGTCGTCATAGCCGCGGCCATGATCGCGCGGCGCCACGCAGGCGGTCATCGACGTCAGCATCGAGAGCGCGACCAGCCCCGCCATCGGACGTTTCATCGGCATTCGTCCCTCCTCGTTCCCGCCGCACGAAGCTGGCGGCGATCGGGAGAACGCCGGATCGGCCCCTTTGTCTCCGATGCCACCCGATCGGACGCAGCCCCCTTTGCCTGCGCGGCGGCATTGGTCTATGAGAGAGGCTTCCCCGGGGGGCCGCTGATACGCGGCTGAGAGGCGGACGTTGAAGTCCGCGACCCGTCGAACCTGATCCGGTTGACACCGGCGGAGGGAGGGAGCGGCCCACGCACTCCCCTTCCGTTTGAACGAGGAGACGGCGTGGTTCACACGCTCACCGTGCTGACTTTGCGACTGGCGGAGGCGATCGGCCTCTACTGGTTCGCGGCCGGCGTCGGCCTGCTGGTGGCGCCGCAGAAGCTCGCGGCCATCGTCTCCGATTTCGAACGGTCGCCGGGCCTGGTCTATGCGATCGGCATCGCCGCCTTCGCGGTGGGGACGGCGATCCTGATCCCCCACCATGTCCTCACTGATCCGCTGAGCGTGATCGTCACCGTCCTCGCCGCGCTGGTCGCGATCGAGGGGCTGGTGCTGATCGCGTTTCCCGAGACCCTGCTTTCCTTCGCCCGCCTGTTCGTGCCCACCGCTCGCCTCTGGGCGCTGATCGCGATCGTACTGGGCTTGCTTCTCTTCCTCGCCGGCTTCACAGGCCGCGCCGACGCGCTTCCCTGAAAGGACTTCCACCCATGGCAGACATCCCCGCCCGCACCGAACTCAAGGTGACGACCGGCCCGATCCGGGGCTCGCGGAAGATCCATGTCGGCGATCTCAAGGTCGCGATGCGCGAGATCGATCTGGAGCCCTCCGCCAACGAGCCGGCGGTGCGCGTCTATGACACGTCGGGGCCGTACACCGATCCCAACGCCAAGATCGACATCATGGCGGGCCTGCCCGAACTGCGCCGCGACTGGATCCGCGGCCGCGACGATGTCGAGGAAGTCGACCAGCGCGAGGTGAGGCCGGAAGACAATGGCCAGCTCGGCCCCGATCGCTCGGGCGGCGTTCCGGCCTTCCCGCAGGTGCGCGGCCGCGTGCTGCGCGCCAAGCCGGGCATGAACGTCTCGCAGATGCACTATGCCAGGAAGGGCATCATCACGCCCGAGATGGAATATGTCGCGATCCGCGAGAATATGGGCCGCGCCGCTCTGAAGGAGAAGCTCGCCCGCGACGGTCAGGATTTCGGCGCCGAGATCCCCGATTTCGTCACGCCCGAGTTCGTCCGCGAGGAAGTCGCGCGCGGCCGGGCGATCATCCCCAACAACATCAACCACCCCGAATCCGAGCCGATGGCGATCGGCCGCAATTTCCTCGTGAAGATCAACGCCAACATCGGCAATTCGGCGGTCGCCTCCGACGTGGCGAACGAGGTCGACAAGATGGTCTGGTCGATCCGCTGGGGCGCGGACACGGTGATGGACCTCTCCACCGGCCGCAACATCCACGACACGCGCGAGTGGATCATGCGCAACTCGCCGGTGCCGATCGGCACCGTGCCGATCTATCAGGCGCTGGAGAAGGTCGGCGGCATCGCCGAGGACCTGACCTGGGAAATCTTCCGCGACACGCTGATCGAGCAGGCCGAGCAGGGCGTCGATTATTTCACGATCCACGCCGGCGTCCGCCTGCCCTACATCCCGCTGACCGCCAAGCGCGTCACCGGCATCGTCTCGCGCGGCGGCTCGATCATGGCGAAGTGGTGCCTCGCGCACCACAAGGAGAGCTTCCTCTACGAGCGCTTCGAGGAAATCTGCGAGATCATGAAGGCCTATGACGTGGCCTTCTCGCTGGGCGACGGCCTGCGCCCGGGCTCGATCGCGGACGCCAATGACGAGGCGCAGTTCGCCGAGCTGGCGACGCTGGGCGAGCTCACCCAGATCGCGTGGAAGCACGACGTGCAGGTGATGATCGAAGGCCCCGGCCATGTGCCGATGCACAAGATCAAGCAGAACATGGAGAAGCAGCTCGAAGCGTGCGGCGAGGCGCCCTTCTACACGCTCGGGCCGCTCACCACCGACATCGCGCCGGGCTACGACCACATCACGTCCGCGATCGGCGCGGCGATGATCGGCTGGTTCGGCACCGCGATGCTCTGCTACGTCACGCCGAAGGAGCATCTCGGCCTTCCCGACCGCAACGACGTGAAGGTGGGTGTCGTCACCTACAAGCTCGCCGCCCACGCCGCCGATCTCGCCAAGGGCCATCCGGGGGCGAAGGTCCGCGACGATGCGCTGTCGCGCGCCCGCTTCGAGTTCCGCTGGCGCGACCAGTTCAACCTGTCGCTCGACCCCGACACGGCCGAGGAATATCACGACCAGACGTTGCCGGCCGAAGGCGCCAAGACGGCGCATTTCTGCTCGATGTGCGGGCCGAAGTTCTGTTCGATGAAGATCACGCAGGAAGTGCGCGACTTCGCCGCCAAGCAGAACGCCAGCGCCGACACCTTCCTCGCCGCCCAGCCGGTGAGCGAGGCGGAGGCTGAAGAGGGCATGCACAAGATGAGCGAGACGTTCCGCGAGAAGGGCGGGGAGATTTACCTGCCGGCGGAGTGAGTCACTTCGATCGCAATATGCTTATGTAGGATCGGTGCTTGTCGCGGTTATCCCATGTTGCTCTGATATGAGCCTCAAGCCGCGGCAAATCCCGCTTAATTGCCGTCGACCATAGGGTTTCATCGTATTCAAATACTCTGAGAACGTTATCGACGTCAAAAATCCTTCCCGTATCGCTACTCTTTATAATTGCCACAGGCTTTTCGTGAGCCATGCGTAGACCTAGCTCAAATAGTACGTTTGGATTATGGTCCGTTAAATCAGCTACAACGAGATCAGCATCCATTATCTCATTGATAATGGTCGATTGAATAACATCACTGCCATCCCTCATGGCGGTCTGAACGTCGAATCCCGCAGCCTCCGCCGCTAGCTTTATCAAACTTTCAAATACTTCCGTAAAAAATCCATCAGATCGTTTTTCGAAACGCTCCGTAAATGGCATAATTACGAAGCAACGCTTGCCGCCGGAATTTGGCGTTGAATGATAGGCAACCACATCAATCGTAGTAGAGCCAACAGATCTCGAACCCGCCTCGATCGACGAAGTCCCCAATCCACCCCACTCTTTTCCTATTCCTACAAATGCACAGTTCTTTAGAAAAATTTCTCTGAATTCTTCGTGCAAATCCACAGGAAGCTCGAATTCACTCTCCAGTGTATTTGATAGAAACTTTATATCTGGAAGATTGCTTCCCTTATAATACTCGACGACCTTAGCAAATATTTCCACATTAAGAAATGATCTTTGCTTTGCCAGAAGCTCGCTAGATGCGTCCGGCGCGTAGATAATATCGCGGCCGAGGCGCTCGATGGAAATTAACGCTGAAGCGCGGGTTCCAGATACGAGCCCATAAAGCTGAGCGGATCTCGTATAAAAATCCAATTGACTGGATTTCTCTCCTAAACCAATGGCTTTAGCGACCTGAGAAGGAGGCCACGGATTCCCTGCGTTATTCTCCTTGA
>NZ_AORL01000007.1 GCF_000383095.1 Sphingomonas sp. PR090111-T3T-6A | reverse complement strand
AGAATGACGCGCAGTCCTCCTGCAAGCTGCAGGATGAGGTCCAACCGCCCAGCGCCCGCAAGAATCTCGTCCATGATCGTCACTCTTCCATGGAACGAGGCATCTAGCCACGCCCGGATCTGTGACTTAGCGTAACGCTCAGGATGAGACGTCCACTTGTGTGTCCCCGGACGTTCACCCGGTCTCCAGTAGGTCATTCGGTAGTCTGAGGCGGTCTTAGATGCAAACCGCTCGAGCGCTTCCTGCAACGCACCAGTCGTGACCCGAGCGACGGCTTCGGGAACTGAGGGCGCAAGCGTCGCTCCACCCTCGACCGCAGCCTCCAAAATCGCGGTGGCGCGTGCCCGCCCAGCCGGATCGATAGGGAGGCGCTTGGCGGCTGCAGCGGCCCGGACCGCATCCTCGGGGAAACCGGCCTGGTTTGCAAATTCCCCTAGGTCAAGGAGCCGTGGCACACTCTCCCCCTTCAGCACGACCTCGCGAGTCGCGACTGCAAGCGCCTCCGCCCAGCTCCTTTCTGCTCGCAGGCGCTCCATTAGAAGGGATGCAACGTTTCGCGCTAGTGGCTGGTCCTCCAGGATTCGCTTGAGCCATGTTATTGCTCTACGGCCCTGATCCGCATCGCCGAGGAGCCCGGCCAGGGCGATCCTCGTCGGCGTCAGCAGCGACGGGTGGAGGTTGGTCGCAAGCGCCTCTTCATGGAGCGCCTCCAAGGCTGCGAGCTTGGCCGAAACCGTCTGGGCGGGCTCGTAGACGATCAGCGCGGTCTGGGTCGCCACCGTCACTGCGGGCTCCCCGATGCGGTCAAGGAGGTCGCGGACCCCACGAGCATCCTCCTCCCGCCACTTTTCCCTGAGGCGGTCCATGATGCGATCAAGGGAAAAGCGCGGGATGGCGACCTCGGCCTGCAGTGCATTCGCCTCGGCTGCGAAGTCGTCCGCGCGCCTGTCGCCCAATTCTCGCGCCAATCTCTCCGCCACCACGAGTGAGGCCAGCAATCCATCCTCCTCGCCCACCAAGGGCCGGCGAGCTTCGACCGAAGCGACTGCGGCGGCCAGTGCTTCCGGGCTGCGCTCCAGCGATTCGAGCCTTCGGGCTCGAGCGTAGTGCAGTCCAGCCCGGAGCGCCTCGTCGACGAGGTCCGGCCGGTCCAGAAGCTCAGCAGCCTTGTCCAGGACCTTGGTGGCCTTTTCGCCACCGTGATGTTCGAGCGCATGTCCAAGTCGAACCAGACTGATTGCAGCTTCCGTCCGCTGCCCCGCCTCAAGGAAGGCGTCGTGGCTCTCCTCGAACATCGAGAGGACGTTGACATCTGTAGGAGGCGTCACCCCAGCCAAATTGCGCAGCGCCATGCCTCGCGTCGCTGCGCTTACG
This sequence comes from Sphingomonas sp. PR090111-T3T-6A, assembly GCF_000383095.1. Taxonomy (GTDB): domain Bacteria; phylum Pseudomonadota; class Alphaproteobacteria; order Sphingomonadales; family Sphingomonadaceae; genus Solisphingomonas. The sequence continues at coordinate 34,899 of NZ_AORL01000007.1, read as the reverse complement.
TTCGGCGTTCGGTAGGCGAGCTCGGACCAGATCGTGGCGGCCGCCTCGACGCTCCCGGCCGCTGCATGTCCAATCGCTTCGAGATTGCGAAGCTCATGCACCTCCGCGGACTTAAGGTCTGTGCAGTCGGCAAGCAGTCTTCCCGCATCACCGGCGGCAAGATCGTGGCGACCGAGACGGTGAAAGATGGCCGCACGCGTGAGCAGGAGACGGCGTGCCTCGTCCGGCTTCAGGGCTGAGGCATCCACCCCGGCCAGCGCATCGCCCAACTTCTCACCTAGAGCGGGGCTCAGACCGCCGCTCGTCCTTGCCTCCTCAAGGAGCCTGGACGCCTCCCTGTGGTTCCCGTTCGACACGGCGGTCGCAACCTTGGATGCGAGCTGGGCGGAGAATGCCTCGGCCGCCTCCTTGATCGCGCGGCCGAGTCCCCTTCGGATCTCAGGCGACAATGCTTCCACTCCCTCTGCCGTGCTAATCCGGCCTACGACACTGCCGCTCGGCGGGTCTAGGCGCGCGTTGAACACAATGTCGTCGCGGGCAATCTGGCGTGCGATCAAGCCGATCTTATCCAGTTCAACATTGAAGAGGGACTCAAGCCATGCCGTCGGATCCGTGATGTCCGCTGGACGCCCTGCGGCCTCGAAAGCGAGGAGCGCCCTTCCGATTGCAGTACGAATGTCGGGGGCGCCAGTGGAACTGGATCCTACGAAACGATCGTTCGCGATATCGAGGCTGAATGTGCCAACCCGGGCTCCCGAATGCACATCGAACACACCAAAGCGCGGCAGCGTTTGCTTTCCTTTACTCGTCATGGCCCTTTATACCGATGGAGGCCTTAGCCGCTTTCTGTCTGACCGCCTAACGGCGATAGATCGCGAAAATCTGGCGCTTCAAGTTGGAACTAGGCCAGAAGGGTTGAAAGGGTCTGCCTATCGCTCACCGGATCCCAATGGGCACAGATTTGAACGAAAATGCGCATCCACGGGTTGCACATATTGACACGAACAGCTGACCCGGCTTTGGTCGTTTCAGTGGCGTAGTAGCCGAGGCGGGGACAAGATAACAGGATGCCGATGGCCTCCTATGCCTTGAGGGGCGTACGCAACCAACTTCTGCGCGGGTGCGGTCCTTGAGAACACCGAAGCCAAAAGCCAAGGTGGAAATTTTTCTTTTATATCCCCGCCGAATTTCTGGATATTGTGGCGTTTATGCAGACCGCGATCAAACGAGAAATCAAGCTACTCTCTGATCGCCTCTTTGCTAGGCTAGCCGCTCGGGAAAAGACCGCTGAAAAGCATCGGGATCAATTCCATAAGCGGACAAATATGATACCAGGCACGTCTTCAAAGACTGTGCCAAGTTGGCCAGACCGCCACTTTGATCCGACGTTCTGTAAACGGAACGCGAACTTTCTTGCCAAGACGATATGGCATAAAGTTCAAAATGAGACCTACAAGCCAAGACCCGCTCTTCATTTCCAGATTGATAAACCCGGCGGCGGAAAGCGGGATATCATGGCCTTTTCCATACCAGACTCGGCGCTTGCAAACGTGCTTATGCGTCGCATCCGGGAAAGGAATCTAAAGCGCTTCTCGCCCCATTCTTTTGCTTATCATCCCGACAAAAATATATTTGATGCCGTACTCGATCTTCGTGGATACATTACTTCAACCGATAAAGTGTATTCTGTTCAGGTGGATTTTTCAAATTACTTCGAATCTATACCAAGTGCATACCTCCAAGATCTGATGAATGATCGAGGAGTTCTCGCTCTAACGTCCGCCGAGAAGGCGGCCGTGCGAGAATTTATGTTTCATAAATTTGCCCAAAGGCAGCAGTATAGCTCCGGCTCATTCGAGACTAGACGGCGTGGAACACCTCAAGGCTCGTCCGTTTCTCTCCTGCTAGCAAACTTGGCCAACCATGGTCTCGATGTTCGGCTGGAGAAAATGCCGGGCAAATTTGTACGGTTCGCCGACGATGTTACCGCTGTATGCGGAAGCTATGAGAGTGCTGTAGCAATTGAATCTTGTTTCAACCAACATTGTTCGGATACGGGAATTACAATAAATCACAAAAAGTCTCCCGGTATTGCTCTTTTGGCAAAAAAAGACGGGGAGATAAGGACATTTGATCACATTGACTATTTAGGATACAGATTTGTCAATGATGGCTTGGTATTGTCTGAGAGTGCTATTAAAAGAATCAAGAGACGACTATCTCGACTGATAAATTTGTATCTAATTCATTACATCGATCGGGTCGGATTTAATCCATATCGAGTTGGTGCTACGGCGAAGTACGATTGGGATCTTTTGGGTCTTATATCTGAAATTCGCAATTATCTCTATGGCGGTCTAAGCGAGGCCGAGCTAGCTGCAATGCTTGTTGATGGAAAAAAGCTTAAGAAAATGAGGGGCTTGATGAGCTTTTACGCGCTTCTCGATAAGCAGGAAGCTCTAGCGATGCTCGATGGATGGCTGGCAAATTCCATAAAGAGAGCGCTTCGCAAGAGAAACAAGATCTTGCTATCGAGATATGGTACCGCCGGACTCAATCCAAGCGCCAGAGAACTCATTTTGGGAACGTGGATTGACCCGACGAATTGGAGAGGTGAGCCAAAGCCCGATTTCACCCTGCCAAGCTTCCGAAGGGGTTGGCGAGCATCCAGAAAATATTATTTTACATTTGGCCTGAAAGATGTTTCGCCTCCCAAATACGGTTACCAATATTCAGGGTAATTATTGGCAAATAATATCGCTATTGTTCTGGTTTTGTGCTTATTTAACCTATCGATTGTTTGATCGATCGACTCCAAAATATATCGTCCGACTGCAATCTTGGACGAAGATGCAGGATGGCCGGTTTCGGGCTCGTCGATACGCGGCCTAAATGACAAGGTTTGGGCGCTCAGATGATGGTCCGATTCATATAAGTTGAGCGGCCGTTCCTACTAGGGGCGGTCGTTCTCGTGCGCTCCGGCGAGCGGCAAGTATTGGTCGCGAGCTGCCGGCGGCTTCGCGCCGAAAACACGATAGTGAGCTGCTTGCTGTTTCAGCCCAAAAGGCGCCGATCGTTCGCATTGCCGATCTACCCCGTCGTGCACCATGAGCGACGCTACAACTGGCGGGAAAAACGGGGGCGAGCGGGTCGAGGCGGCGCCGCCGTTCGGGGCGAAGGATATCCTGCGGGCGCGAGGCTACCGTTGGGACGCGCCCGGACGGTGCTGGTCGAGGGACGTCGACGCCGGGGAGAAGGCGGACGAGCTGCGGTGGCTCGCCGCCGAGAACTATGGCGGAGAATGCGGCGCGCGCTGCGTGCGGGGCGACTGGACGACGCGCAACGCGCGCCGATGACGGTTGACGTCAGGCCTAGCGCGGAGGCGGCCGGGACGAGAGGGCGCGAAGCGTGAACTCATCGTTCATTCACTTACGATCGATGTCGGCAAGGACTGTTAAGCGTTCGGAATTGATCCATCCTCGGCGTGATATCGCTTCGGATCGGGGATACACTCAAATAGAGGGTGCTCGTTCCGGGTTCGGGGGTGATGAGTTGATTGAGAAGCGTAGCCGTTTTCTACGGCGTTATCAGTTCCGGTTTTCGCCGCGGGCGCGGAGTGGTTACGCCCTGCCGTTGACGGCGACGGAAGGGGAGCTGTCGGTCCTTGAGGCCCTGCGGGTGGCGCAGAGGAACAAGAAGGTGACGGTGAAGCAGCCCAACGGGGACGACGTCGACCTCATCGCCATCGTCCACGACGCGCGGGCGAAGCTCCTGACGCTGCTGTTCCACCGGACGAGCCCGGACGCGGCGGACCCCGCATATCGGAGGGTAGTGGAGGACAAGGTGTCGCTTCGTCAGACCACGAAGGAGCGCGACGAGGAGCAGACCGTTTCGGCGCACTTGGTGATCGACACCAGATCGTTCGATGCGGGAGCGTATAACGCAGCCTTAGAGGAGATGCCCGGCCTGAGCCTGAGCGTGGTGAAGCAGATCATCGCGGGCGCGCTCAACGAATACAAATATGCGTATGAGGACCGGAAGGGCAACAAGCAGGAGACCTATTCCACCTTCAAGGCGTTGGGGCACAAATCGGAGAATCTGACCGATACGCTCAAGAACAAGGGGTCGATAAACTACCTGACGCTTACCCGCACGAAGATCCCCGACGCGCCTGACAGCGAGGGCATCGCGGAGCCGGCGCTCGAGCGGTTGCGGTATAAGATCGTTGGGGATCCGACTTCGAAGGAGTGGCTGGCTGGGCTGGTCAAGTTCGCGAACAAGGTTCGCGAAGATGCGTGGGACGACGTGTCTCTGGACCTCAGTCTGGATGACGACCGCCACAGGACGGTGAAGCTCGAGCGGGAGGCGGAGGCGGCGGAGATCATGTTCGTGCGTGCCGAACAGGTCTTCGTGAGCCGGGATCTCCCGCCCTGCACGATGGAGGTGGTGCCGGAGCTCATCGAGGCCGCCAAGAAGCTCATGGCGAAGGGCTGACGGCGATGGGGCTCACCGGCTTCCCGCTGCGCTACCTTGTCCTTGAGGATGCGCGCGGTCGTCGTCTGGTATGGCGGGATTTGCCGGGGATGCTTGCCCTCGTCGTGCTGATGTCGGCGCCGTTCCTGCTGATCCCGGGAGCCAACTTCTTCCACAAGGACGGGTTCGTCGACAAGATCGGCACCTTCGCGTCGGTACTCACCGGTTTCTACGTGGCAGGACTGGTCGCGGTCGCGACCTTTCCCCGCAACATTCATGGCCTCGACAAGGTGATCGAGGTTGGCCCGATCCTGCTGCCCGTGGCGGATGGAGAGCGTGAGCGCCTGACGCGCCGCGAATATGTCTGCGCGATGTTCGGCTATCTGGCCTTCATGTCGATGATCGTGACGATCATCGCGATCGGCTGCGTGACTGTGTCCGACTGGTTCAAGCACATACCGGGTGTGCACAGGACGCTAGCAGGGACGCAGGTCAGCATTCCGAGGCGATGGCTGCGAGCGGTTCCGCTGCTTGGCGGGAACATCGTGCTGTCGAGCGTCTTCACGACCACGGTCCGGGCGCTCTACTATCTGATTGATCGTCTGTATGTAACGTCTCCGAAGCCGCTGCCTCGCGAGGCGGCGGACGCGGAGCCTAGCTCGAGCCGCTAAATCTCGTCAGGGTGCGGTGCCGTTCGCGGAGGCCGAGCGCCGCGAGACTATTCACTATCGCCAAGCCGTCGAGGCGGCACTTCGCGCGCGCCCCGTCCTGTCGTCGGACCATCCGTGGCTGGGATGAGGATGCGCGGCTCGCGATGGTTTGACGCTTGGATCTGCCAGATGACGACGCCCTATTCACAGTTGGCGAAGGTCACGAAGCTGCCTGTCGAGCGTATGGTCCCACCTGCGTGCAAAAGTTCGTCGAAGGCTCCGACATCCTAGACGGCCGCGATCTGGACGAATGGCAGCGGGACGCCTTTGAGCAAGTCAACGCTTGGGGGAGAGGGATGGGATTGCGCTGACACCGAGAAGCGCTATTGCTCCAGCATGATCCGCCTTATGCCGTCAGTTTGATTGTCATCTATAGGGACCGGGCGGCCATCCGAGTCAAATAATCCGATCCTATTCGGCCTAATAATTTGACCTTGCTGGGCATAAGCGATCCAGTCATTAGGGGCGGGAGAGAAACTATGGATATCGTCTTCGGCCTTTACGCTGACGGAGGGGCATCGCCCGATCATGGCGGCGATGGTCATGGAACGCTCGGTGCACCAGTGGTTGGACCGCATGGTCTGCTCGACATAGTTGAAACGAATGTCGGCCTCTCGGAGCCGCCCGCAGCTTTTCTGGTGCGGATTGCCGCGTGGCAAGCTGCGTTGGCCGCGGCCGGCACGGATCGCTTCTGGTCAGCATCGCTCGCAGTCGATGGCTGGAGCAGCGCGCGGACGCTGCTCGCCTGGCGCGATATGCTGGTCGAAGCCGGGTGGTCGGCATCGGACGACTGGCCGGCGGGCCGGATCGCGGACCTAGCCGCCGCTGAACGGCTCGCAGACGATATGCCCGCAGGTGTCGCAGATCGTCTCCGCCGTATCCTGCCTCGTATTCGTCCGACGATCGCTGGAACGATCCGCCGGGTGCGTTTGATTGATCCGAAACCTTTGCACAGCATCGGGTGGCGAAACTTGCTGGACGCGCTCGAGGCTGCAGGCGTCGTGATCGAGTCGATGCCGGTCACCCCCGCCGCCGCAGCCGGGACGGCGCTGGGCCAGATGCAGCGCTGGATGATGGGTGATTCTGCGGCGCCGACGGTCCCTGACGGTTCGATCACCCTCGCGAGCGCCGCGAGCGGTCTACTCGCGGCCGATATAATCGGCCAATGGGCGCGCGTTGCGGCGGATCGGGACGGCGTGATGGCGCTCATCGCGCAGGACGGTGATAGCCAATTGCTCGACCATGGCCTTGCGACAGCGCGTCAGCCGCGCGCGGGTCGGAGCAGGCGCTCGCCGCATCGCGGCACGCTCCAGCTTCTCCTGCTGGGGTTCAAGATCTCGTGGGCGCCCTTCGATCCCCACGCGCTCATGGAACTGCTGCTGTTTGCGAACTCGCCGATCGCGGGACGCGTGGCCGGGCGACTGGCCGATGCTCTTGAAGCTGCGCCGGGCCGGGGCAGCTCGGAGTGGGCCGACGCCTGGGCCACGATTGAGGCCGAGGAACATGCGGCCGCTGAGGATGCAAAGGCGGCTGCCGCCGTGACGCAGCGCCTCACGCGCTGGCGAGCCTGGGCCGAGCCCTCCGTGTGGGACCCTGTGGAAGGGATGCCCGTCGCCGAGGCTGTGGCCATCTGCGATCGCACGATCAGTTGGGCGCTGACCCGCCATGCCAACGGTGGTGACTCGCTCTATCTCTCGACGGCCAGCCTTGCGGGCGATGTTCGATCGGCGCTCCTGTCCCTCGATCGGCCCCTGCTGCCCCGCACACTGATCGAGAGGGTGATCGACCAGGCGCTCGATACGGGCGAGGCTGATCCGGCCGCCATCGCCGAGGCCGCGCCGTGGCGGGCCGTCTCGCATCCGGGTGCGATCTGGGGCCCAGTCGATGATGTGCTGTGGTGGAATTTCTCCGCCACCCGGGAGGGTGCCGGCCGCATGCCGTGGACCGTCGCTGAACGGGCACTCCTCGCTGGTCGCGGCTGTGGACTGGACGAGCCGGAGCGCGAGGGCCTCGCTCTGAGCGCGGCCTGGGAACGCGCCATCTTGAATTGTCGTCGGCGCCTGCTCTTCGTCAGCGCGGGTCTGGAGGCTCATGACGAGGCGAACCGACACCCTGTCGCCCATCGGCTCGCGGTCGCGATTAAGGATGGTGCCGACCATCTGCGGCTGGAGGCTGCGTTGGCCAGCGAGCAACAGGAGCTCGCCGGCGAAACGCTTGAGCGGGTCGCGATCACGAGCGGAAATCTGCCATCGTCGCGCGCCCAATGGACCACGCCGCCCGGCTTCGCCGAGAGGCTCGACGGGCAGGTTGAATCAGCCACCTCGTTCGAGAACCTGTTTTCGTGTCAGCTGATGTGGGCGCTGCGCCACGTAGCCCGTCTCCGCCTGGGCCGTGCTCGTGCCATTCCGGACGAAAATCGCCTACTCGGCAATCTCGCGCACGCTCTGGCCCGCGAGATTTTCATTCCGGGGCAGCCTCCGGCGCCGATGGTGGCGCAGGTCCGTACCGTCGAGTTGCTCGACAGCGCGATCGACCGGCTCGCGGCGCCTTTGCGTCATCCCTCGTTTGCAAGTGGCCTCGCCTTTGCCCGCCGACGGCTTCCGTCCGCGATGGCGGCGCTCGCCGAGAGTCTCGAGGCCAACCAACTGACGGTCGAGGCGACGGAGCATCAGATCAGCGCGACCTTCGAGCAGGCGTTGGCCGTGCGGGGGGCGATCGATCTCGTCGCGCGAGATCACCGCGGTGAGGCCGTCATTGTTGATCTCAAATGGACCCGCAATCCGAAGAGCCGGATCGAGGAGCTGAAGAGTGGACAGGCGGTCCAGCTCGCGACCTATGGGGCGGCTCTCACCGGGGCCGGTCCCTATCGGGCCGGTTACTATATGCTCAACCAGCGCCAGTTGTTGACGCTCGCAAATGCAGGGCTGATAGGGCGAGCTACGGACGGTACGCGGTCGCTTCCGGCAACGTGGGACGCCATCACCGCCAGCTGGGCGGGCTGGCGCGACGCAGCCGCCGACGGCACGCTCGTGGCCGCTGGCGTCGAGGGCGCGAACGCTCTCATTCCGGCGGACGTGACCCTTATTCGCGAGGTCCGCTGCGACCGCTGCGATTATCAGACTCTGTGCCGCGTGAGGGGACTTCGATGAGCACGACCTATGGCCGCGTCGACTCGATCATCGCATCTGCGGGAACCGGCAAGACCTACACCCTGGTCGAGGACATCACGGCGGCGATTGCAGCCGGGCTGGCGCCGGACCGGCTGCTGGCGACGACCTTCACCAAGAAGGCCGCGGCCGAGTTGTCGGGACGCATACGCACGGCGTTGATCAGGAACGGCCGGGCTGATCAGGCGGCGGCGCTGCTCTCTGCCCGGATTGGCACCGTCAACAGCGTGTGCGGCTCGCTCATCAGCGAATTCGCGTTTGAGCTCGGTCGATCGCCGACCGCTGACGTTATCGAGGAGAGTCGTCAGAGCGTGATGTTCGCGCGCGCGACCGGCGACTTGATGACCGCCTGGATCGGTCAGATGGATCTCCTGGCCGAGCGGCTCAGCATCCCCGATCGCGATCGGGCCAGTCCGCGCGGGCAGATTCGGGGATGGCAGGATACGGCACGCCGCATCGTTGATGCGGCACGGTCCAATGGCATCGACCGCGACGGGTTAGTGCGATCAGCAGAGCGCTCGACGACCAGTCTGCTCGCGCTGCTACCATCAGCAGAGCCGGGCGAGACGCCCGAGGGTCTGGACGCAGCACTCGAAGCGGCGGTGCGCGCCTGCGCGACGGCGCTGACCCCCGCGCAGCGGGCAACGCTCAAGAAAACGACCATGGACAAGGATGTGCCGCGTATCGAGGCGGCGATCGCTATCCTCGATCGAGGAGAACTTCTGCCTTGGGTCGAATGGGCCCGTCTTAGCAAACTCGGCGCCACCAAGGCTGACAAGCCGCTTTTCGATGCGGTCATCAATGCCGCGGCGGTCCACTTCCGGCATCCCCGGCTGCGGTCCGATATCGCCGACTTTATCCGGCTCCAGTTCGCATGCGCCGCCGACTGCCTCGATGCTTATGCGGATTACAAGAAAGCGCATGGTCTGATCGACTTTGTGGATCAGGAGATGCTGGCGCTCCAGATTCTGCGCGATCCGGCGAACGAAACGCGCCTGCGCGAGCTAATCGGCGGGGTGTTCGTCGACGAGGTCCAGGACTCGAGCCCCATCCAGATTGCGATCTTCTCCGAGCTAGCCCGGATTGCGCCGCAGTCCGTGTGGGTGGGCGATCCGAAGCAGTCGATCTATGGCTTTCGCGATGCCGATCCGGAATTGACGCGCGCCGCGGCGACCCAGATCACCACCGATACGTCGGGGACCGTTCGCTATCTGCAGCGTTCCTGGCGTTCACGTCCGTCGCTGTGTCTTGCGGTCAACGCGGCGTTTCTGCCGAACTTTACGCGCGCCGGAATGGCGCAGGAGGAGATCGCCTTCTCCGAAGATTGGGCGCGACCGGAAGTGCCTGACATGCCGCCTGCATTTGCCGCCTGGTCGATCGCGGGAAGCAACAAGGAGATTCGAGCCGAGGCCCTCGCGGGCCAGATTGCTGGCTTGCTGGCCGAAGGAGAGACGTGGCCGGTCGTCCCGCGCGACGTTGGCGCGCGGGCCCTGCGTGGCGGCGATATCGCCATCCTGTGTCGCAGCAATCCGCAGGTCGCGGAATTCGCGCGTGCTCTGAGTGCCAAGGGCTTGCGGGTGGCGGTCGAGCGCCAGGGTCTGCTTCATCAGCCCGAGATCGAACTGGTGCTGGCCGCGCTCCGGTGGGTTGCCGACCCGAGCGACAGCGTCGCGTCAGCCGAAGTGGCGCGGTTTGCCGCCGATGATGAAAGCTGGTTGGCGGCCGCGTTCAAAGCCGATGCCGGCCCGGCGATCGCCGGCTGCATCCCCTTTGCGGGCGCGCTGCAGGCGATCCGGGACCGCGTCTTTCAGCTGACCCCAGCTGAAGCGCTCGACGCCGTTCTCCACGTCCAGGGTTTGCCGGAACTGATTGGACGTTGGGGCTCGATCGAACAGCGGCTGCACAATCTCGAAGCGCTGAGAGTGCTCAGCCAAGACTATCAGAATGAGCGCCGGACGGAACGGCAGGCGGCGACGTTGACGGGGCTTTGCCGATGGCTCTCCGACCAGGCGGAGGCGGCACAGCCGCAGAGTCTGCACCCTGATGCCATCCAGATCCTCACCTACCATGGTGCGAAAGGTCTGGAATGGCCGGTCACAATCCTGACGGAACTGGAGGCGGAAGCGAAAGGCTCGCCGTTCAGGCTGGCGGCTGAAAATGAGAGTGCGCCGGACTGGCGCGCGCCCCTCGAGGGCCGCGTGCTCCACTACTGGCCCTGGCCTTATGGCGAACAGACCAAGGATGTCGGCCTGGACGCCGTGGCATCTGGCAGTCCGGAAGGAATGCGGGCGCTGGATGCCGAGCGTCTTGAGCGCACGCGACTGCTATACGTCGGGATGACCCGAGCCCGCGACTATCAGATTCTCGCTCTCACAGGTCGCCCCACGTTCTGGCTCGACGAACTGTGCGGACTGGACGGCGCGCCTCACGTGCGTGCCGCCGAGCCGACCCTGACGATAGGCAACACCGTCTTTCCGGCCCGGGGAGCCGCGCCGACCGCGCCTGCAGCGGACGAGATGACGTCGCCGGAATATGGCCCGGGGACATGGCCTGCAGTCGAGCACTTGCCGCTGCGGATCAATCCCAGCGCGGTCCGCCATGAAGGTGAGGTCGGGCTTGCGGAGCGCCAGCGGCTGGGCGACCGGATCGCTCTGGTCGGCAACCCCGACATGATTGCGCTCGGCGAGGCCTGCCACAGATTTTTCGCCCAGGATGACGTCGCGGCAGATCGGGCGATCCGCCTCGAGCGCGCGGCGTGGCTGCTCGATCGCTGGCATGTGCCCGAAATGGCTCCAGCCGATCTGGTCCTGGCCTCGGATCGGCTTCATCACTTCCTCGGCGAGCGATTCCCGGGCGCTAGGATCATGCGGGAATGGCCTGTTCACGCACTGGCGGATCGTCAGGTGATCGCGGGGCGTCTCGATCTGCTTGTGGACACGGACGAGGGGTTCGTCATCTTCGATCATAAGAGCTTCCCCGGGGTGATTGATCTCGACGAGGAGCGGCTTCGGGCTTTCGCGGGGCAGGCCGGGCTTTATGCGCGCGCGCTCCAATCCGCGGCGGGTCGACCGTGCCGGGAGTTCTGGCTGCATCAGCCCATCGCGGCGACAATGGCGCTGGTATCGATCGGCTGACGATAAATTTGCTCGTCCCTCGAACGGCCGGGCCGGCGCGATATGCCCAAGAGCGACGGGGCGTGCGCCGTCCTGCGCAAGCGCGGCATCACGGCCATATTTGCGAGGCCGCTCCTGGGGCGGCCTCCTTTGCAGGCCAATATTTGTCCCGCATTACCGCCAGCGGGGATTGTCGGGCCGCCACCCATGGCGCTGTGGCTCGAATGAGGGATTTCGTTGAAGGGCCGTCGAGCTCGACGGGATCGAGGCTGGGCAAGCCTTTCCCCGAACGAGCCTATCGATAGGCTGATCCATAGGGCTCGAGCATGGTCTTGAGCGTCGTGAAATCGCTCAGCGACATCTGGTACCGATACTGGGCCGCCACGTTGTAGGCGTCCTTCGTGAAACGGGAGGTCGTGAGCACGATGCCGGCGTTGAGCCGCTCGCCATTCACCACGCCCGCGAGTTTTCGAACGACGTCGACGGCGACGGGGCGGTTTGGATGGTAACGCTTGCATTCAACCGCGTATTGGAACGTCGCGAAGCCCCGGCGTTGGGCCAGATAGAGATCCTTGCCGCCATCCCGGGTCCGGGGTGTCAATGTGACCTCGAAACCCTCTCGGGAAAACAGCTCGGCAGCGAGTTCCTCAAACTGGCGTGAGTCCAGTTCGAAAACGAGGTCCGGACGCATGGCTATCCGGTGCAGCATTTCGCCGGTTACGAGTTGGACGCGCTCAATGACCGCCTGCTCGCGGTCCGATCCCCGACGAACAGGTCTTCCGTCGGGACCGAGAATGCCGGGCACGTTCAACGGCTCGAGCAGTTGGCCGAGTGTGCCGATGGGTCGGTTACGATCGAGACTCCAGGCGGACAGCAGGGTCTTCAGGAGGTGCGGCGATCCGCCGGTGTCCTTCCAGAGCTGGGTAACATCCATGTCGCTGAACTGATCGTAGCCGATCGCGCGACGAAGGAGCTGTTGGAAGGAATCGTAGACGAGACCATCAAGAGGTATCGTCGTTCCGATACCCAGCCGAACCCGGCTGAGGATCATGAAGTGGACGATCCACGGTCCGGTTTCGAGGCGGCGAATGGCTTCGATCGTATCGCCGGGCTCGAGTACCTCCGCGCTATCGACGATGCAGAGCAGTGGGCCTTCCAGGCCCCTGAAACTATCCGCCAAGCTATAGACATAGCTGCTGAGACCCGCACCGGAATAGGCCTGATACCGGATGATCCGATCACCGTAACGCTCCCGGCGCATGGTCGTGTACGCGTTCGCGAGTGTGGTTTTACCCGTTCCTCCCAGACCGACGATTTCGACGATGCCCGTTTTGATGAGGCTCTCGTCGATCGCCTCGATCTCTCCTGCGCGGCCGACAAAGAAGGGAGAACCATCCAGGTTATTGAAAAGGTGATTCAAGCGCGTCGCATCCAAGGAGAGGGGCGAGGAAGCCTATGGTCTCTCCCCTGATTGGGGAAGCGTATTCGAATCGGCTGTTGGAAGGGCGGGCACTACCGTGGTTGCGCGATCGCTAATGGCCCCTTAGATTGGGCCGTATTAGAGATCATGATGATTCAAGAGATTGGCCCCGTCACGCTCAAGGAAGCGGAATTTCTCCTCGGTCGCCCGCAGGAGGAACTGAGTCGCGCCATCGATCGCGGCGAGGTCGAGCGTCGCAACGAGGTTGTGGTTGAGCCGGCAAAGCCGAGCAAGACCAAGGGGAAGCGCTCGCGGGCGCTCGCTGGTCGCCGAAGCGTAAGGCGGGCATCCCGCGCCGCCTATGTTCAGATCCCTCCGACGGTCACCCGCACGGTGCGCACTCTCGGCACGCCGGAACTGCTGTATTTTTCCTTTGGTCGAGATCTGACCGAAACGTTGACCCCGGCGGGGCGTCGTAAGCTTTACGAGGCGATACGGGCCGCGGACCTCGGCACGAAGGCTGTCCGGGTGGGGCCATTCGACGTTTCGATCAAGGAAGCTACGGCTGCGCTTCTCAAGCGCTATCGCACTCTCAAGGATATGCGGGCCGGTATCGACGAGAGAACCGGTAAGGAACCTGTCCTCAAGGGGACGGACAAATCAGTCTATAAAATCGCCGCACTGGCCGAAGGGCAGGGGGTCAAGGAGACGCTTGAGGATTATCCGAGCCTCACGCTGAAGCAGGTGAACCGGGCAATCGAATATGCCCGCGCTTATCCCAAGAAGGGGCGCCCCTATCCGGCGTTGAGTCTCAAGCGCGCTGCGGCAGCCCTGGTGTCGTCGGGCGTGCTTGAGATGGACGCTGGTGAGCCGGTCGACATTTCGATCGACCAATTCCGTGACCCTCTATCTGATTGATCTCAACGTGTTGCAGGAAATGGGGCCGAAAGGGAATTCCCATGTTCGTGCATGGCTCGCAACGGTCGATGACGACGCCCTGCGTTTGAGCGCTCTGACCTTTTTTGAGAAGCGCGAAGGTTTGGAGCGGGAGCGCAAGCGCCGCCTCGCAAAAGGGGCGGACTGGGCCGACGTCGATTTAAAACTTGCCGAGATCGCGAAGCTTGAGACGCTGTTCGAGGATCGGGTCATCCCTGTCGGCACCAAGGAATATGCCGAATGGGCGAAACTGGTCGGTGTTAAGGGCAAGAACCAGCGCGATGCCGGGCTGGCAGCCACAGCACGGGTGAATGACCTGGTCGTTGTAACGCGCAACGTAAAGGATTTCGCAGGTCGGGATGTCCGCGTCCTGAATCCTTTCGTTGCGAAGCCGACGATTGTGATCGTCTAGCGCGGTTCCGGGCCTGCATTTTTTGAAGCGCGGACACGGAAGGGCGGCGTCTAAAACGACTGGATGATTTCGGCGTTTGGCTTCAGGTTGCCCCCATCTTGCGTCCAGTTTCTGCGACGACGACAGCATCATCAGGCAGATCAGATCGATGACGAGCACGACCCAGCGCGGCAACATATTCCGGGACCAGGTGGCGAGCTTGCTGCGGGCTGCGGGCTTTCGCGCCGAAACCGAGATCCGCGTTGGGCACAAGAATGTCGACGTGAAGGGTGTCTACGCGAAGGACGAGCTGGCGGGCGAGTTGCTCTATGCCTTCGAGGCCAAGGACTATTCCGGCACTCTTCCGATCGACGAATGCAGCAAGTTTGCCAATGAGCATCAGCTGCTGATCAACGGGGGCATGATCGACCATGCCTGGCTCATCTCGAAAGGGCCGATCAGCCCCGCCGGCCGGCAGGCGGTCGAGGCAGCCGACCGCAAGATGAAGGCGATGACTTTCGCGGAACTGCAACGGCGGCTGCTCCTGCTCGATTCATACCTGAAGGAGCTGGCGAGCGCTTACGACGCGAGCCGGCTCGGCGAATACTATATCCCTCCCGAGACACCCGATGGCGAGGATCTCGGGGCGCTTGTCCGCGCCTGGATGGATGCGGATGAGGCGTCTCCGCTTTTCGTGCTCGGCCCCTATGGTAAGGGCAAGTCGACCTTTGCCACCCATCTGGCCGCGACAATGGCCAAGGCCGCTCTCGCTGATCGAACCCAGCGCGTGCCGATTTTGATCAGGTTGGGCGAAATCGCGGACGAGCAGGCGATCGACGGCCTGGTCGGTAAGGTGCTGGCCAGCCAGCACCGGGTCCATAATTATCACTTCGAGACCTTCAGCGCGCTCAATCGGGAAGGCCGCTTCCTGATCATCTACGACGGCTTCGACGAGATGAAGCACGGCATGACGCCGGCGAAGTTCAGCAAGGCGCTCAGCGAGCTGATGCGCCTCGACGAGGGCGCGGCGCGTATCCTGGTGCTCGGCCGCGATACGGCCTTCCACGATGAGATCGAGTTTCGATCCGTGATGGATGGCGTTCAGCGCACCGGGGCGGGGCGGGTTATCCGGGCGGCCGGCCGGCGGCCCTATCGCCATGTGGAAATCCGTGGCTTTTCCCTCGAGGAAGCGCGAACCTATGTGAGACGCTATTTGCCGGTCCTGGCCGAGCGTGCGCGGCAGGGGCAGGCACCGGATCCTCAGTGGATTCAACACCGGATCGCCGAACTTGTTGGCGGCAACTATGACGAGCTGCTGGTGCGGCCGGTCCACGCGCAGATGCTCTGCGAGATTGCACTCCAGCCCGAGCATCTACGGCCTGACATGTCCGTTTATGAGCTGTTCGATACCTTCGTGCATTTTTTGCTCCAGCGCGAAGTCGACAAGAAGGGCCGCGACGCGGATTTCCCGCTCGAGGTCCGGCGCAACTTCAATGCCAGCCTCGCCTGGTGGCTGTGGGAGCGCGGCGGCGCATCGACCACGACGCTCGCGGACATCCCGCAGCGACTATGTGTCGAGGCGACGCGTGATATCCAGCATTCGCTGGGACGCGAGGAGACACGACGCGAGCTCATCCAAGGGTGCCTGGTCGAAAAGGGGTCGGACACCATCTATTTCCACCGGTCGATTCAGGAATTCTTGGTCGCCGAATATCTCATCACCACCGACCTCCTTCAGCGTGACCCGAACGCGAGCAACTGGTTCGAAACGGTGACCGGGAGCATCACCGGGGAGGTGATCGGGTTCATCGTTGCCGGCGCTCAGCTGTCGGAGCAACGGCAGGCTACCGCGCTCAACTGGTTGGCGGCCCTCGCCGGGGTTCGTGGCAACCGGATTCCACTCGCGGGATTCGAGCTGTTTTCCAGGCTCGGCCACGATCTGCTTGTCGAAATCAAGGATCCCACGGAAGCGCCCTGGTTGCTGTGGCTCACCTTTTTCCTGCGATCCGGAAATCGGGACTTCGCCGCCCGCAAGAGCAACACATTCGCGGTTTTGACGGACTTGCTGATCGCGTCTCGCTCGGCGACGAGAGATGCACAAGCGGCCGCTCTCTACGTGATCGCGCGGACGCTTTTTCATTCCACTGCCGCAGACGCGGCGAGCGTCGCGGGGGTTCTGGCGGCGATGCTGCCGATCCGGCGGCTCGGGCATGCGGTGGAAGAGGCTCAATTCAGGAAGACCCAGCGCCAGATCATCCTTCACGATGAAGATTACACGCTCTGGTCCTTCCTGCGCGCCGTGCGCATCGAGCAAGCCGATAACGAGGATCTTCGCATCGTCATTGATGTGCGCACGCTGCATGATGACGCGCGTGCGCATGTCTCCGGCAGCTTCGAGCGTGATGCCAGCGAGCCACGGCAGCAGTTTGGCCTACCCGTCCAGGCTCTGTACCAGGCGCTCGCGAACCGAAGTTCTCCGGTCGCCGAGAAGGACATCGATGCGATCCGTCCCTTCTTCAATGATCCGGCGGTCCGTGGCCGGCTTTCGCCGGTCGATATCGAGCGGCGTAGCCGTGATGCGGACCCGGTTATCGTGCCGAAGCCGGACCGCCCGAAACTGCGTCCCCGCTTCCAGGGGTAGGGACCTCTGCCTTGGGCCGCGATATACGGATCCGCGCCATCAGCAGACGCGCGTCATAGGAAGCCGGCGACATCGAGTAGCGCTGCAAGTCCGGGCTCGACCTGGCTGACGCGCTCTATGGCGGCAAGTTCGATCCGGTCAGCGAGCCGCGCGGCAGCCATGCCCTTACGATAGGTCGGCCACCTCGCTTCAAGGGCAGCGATCGCGAGCTGGGTGCTCGCCGGGCGAAGTTGCGTGCAGCCCTCAAGGTGTCGCAGGAGCAGGGCCTCGTGACACGTATGCTGCCAGATCAGCTGGAGATGCGCCTGCGCGATCGCGGGATCGATTCGGGCGTCCCGTGCGGGAGCGGCCCCCAATCGATCATTATCCAGCAGCACGAAGCGCGCGTCGAACCGGCCATGCTTGCGTTCGCGCTCGGCGGCTTTTTTCACCGCGAGTTCGACCAGTCCGAGCGGGTCTCCGCCGCCGGGACGCAGCAGCACGGCGTCGAGATGGACGGACAGGCGCTGAGCCTCCGCCAGTCGCGAGAGCAGGGCTACATAGGCCTGCTCGCTCTCGCCTTCGCATCCGACGAACAGCCGGCGGCGTTGCGCGACGATCCGGCGCTGCGGTCTCATCCGATATGAGGGAGGGCTCCGTACGCCCCTCCCAGATACTTGCGGTAGTGATTCTCGTCACGCCGCACCGCCTGGACATCCTGCAGCGCATAGACCTCTGTGCGCCCGGTCTGTGACTTGATGCAGAACAGCACCTCCTCCTTGACCAGCTCCTCGAGCAGGGATGCATTGTGACAGGTCATCCAGAGCTGGGCATTGTGCGGGTTGCGGTCGGGGTCGTGGAACCAGCGCAGAATCTCGGGCAGGACCAGCGGGTGGATGGCGGTGTCGAGTTCGTCGATCACCGCCATCCCGCCTGTTTCAAGCGCATTGATCAGAAACGGATAGAGACGCAGGAACAGCCGCGTGCCATGGCTTTCGAGGATCAGCGGCATGGGCCCGTCATGGCCTTCATGCATGAACAGGGCGATAGGCCCGCTAGGACCGTGCTCCATGCGCATTCCGCGGATGCCGAGATCAATGCGCTCGATTTCCCGGTTCAGCGTTTCGACGAGCTTGGGATTATCCGCATAGTGCCGCACCATCAGGTCTTCGAGACCTTCGGCACGCTCGATCAGGATGTTCGTCGAGACCGAGTTGGCGGCTTCCCAGAGCTTCGTCGCGAACGGATGTTTGAGTTGGGCGAGCGTCGAGATCACGCTGACATTGGGACGCAGGACCTTTTCGAGTGCTTGCCGAAAGCCGGTCAGTCCGAACGCCGAGGCGGCTGAGACTTTGCCGTCGCGATCTCGTTCGAAGAGCCGGACCTTACGCCGCGACGGCGAGGGCCAGAAGTGCAGGGCTTCCCACCGGATATGCTGGGGTTGGTCACGCAGGCCGCCGATTTCGACGCTGTACGTATATCGGCACCCTTCGGACGTCGCGTCCTCCAGG
Organism: Sphingomonas sp. PR090111-T3T-6A; assembly: GCF_000383095.1. Lineage (GTDB taxonomy): Bacteria > Pseudomonadota > Alphaproteobacteria > Sphingomonadales > Sphingomonadaceae > Solisphingomonas. The sequence continues at coordinate 16,558 of NZ_AORL01000007.1, read as the reverse complement.
TCCGACAGGCCTGCGAACGAGATCGAGAGTCGGGTCGGCGCGTCGAGCGTGTCATTGCTGTTGAAGCGTTCGTAGGGAAGTCGCGAGTTGGGCACGAGCTGGAAGCTGTCGCGTACGAACCAGGTGATGAACGAGAGCGCCCGAAGTACGGTCGATTTTCCCGATGCGTTGGGCCCGAAAATCGCGATGACCTTGGACGCCCGTTCGGCCGAGCCAGGCCAGATCGGAGCGAAGCGTCCCGGCAGGTCCGGCGCATTGGCGGCGACACGCAAATCCACCACCTGCTTATCGCGGATGGAAAAGAAATTCTCGATTTCCAGTTCGAACAGCATGGGCGACCTCGTACGACAGCATAGCTCGTTTTGCCCGACATTCAACGATATCACGTTAAAGGTCGCTCGAGAGACGCTTTGAGCTGGCATCTGGGGTTTCGCCGGATGGATGCGGATGTCCGGGTGAAAACGCATCCTGAGCCGTGGCTGGCGGATGCGGGCGCGCCTCTCGGCGAGGAACGTCCGATGATCGCCTCCTTTTTGGTGTTCCTCGTTTGTTCTATCATTGAGCGAGCCGCCGAGTCGGCGGAACCGTTAAGGAGCAATAGCGATGCCGCAGCGCTTGCAGCATGACGCGCGGCTACGTGCCGCCGTCCAGGAAATTTACGACGCCGTCTATCCGGGCGAGGAATGGAACGGCGCGGTTCCGTTCGCGGAAGCTGAGCGCCGGGAAACGGTTCATTATCGCCAGGCGGTCGAGGCCGCGCTGCGGGCGCGTCCCATACTGATGGACCGGGCCGAGCAGCTGGCGCTGATCTGATGGGAAAGCGACGCAAGGGCAAGCAGCCGGTACCCCGCCATATCCGTGACTTTTCGCCGGATATGCCGGTTGCTCGAACCATCGCCGAGGGAGATCCCTGGTTTCGCGCGTGGAACATGAGGAGGCGACCGGCGGCGATCGCTTGCGAAAGCGCACCCGCATACGAGCGTGTAACTAGAGAGCGATGAATCAGGTTGGAGAAATGCAACAATCTTCGCGATCTCATCTGGCTAAGCCCGGTATGTTCGGGCTGGCTCGTGATGGACGCGTCATCCTATCTAAAGCGAGGTCTGGATAGCCAGACAAGATCAGGATGCGATCGCATTCACGCGGACATCTCACGCCGATTGATGCGAGTGACATCGAATGGATGGAAGAATTTTAATCGAGATATTGGGCATCGGCACCTTTGGGGACTTCTATATTGCCGCTATATCTGCTGTGTGCATCCGCAAGATCATCGGCCAAGTTCAAATTGGATAATTAGCCTGCCTTATGTCGCTTCCCGATATCGATTTCGACCGGATCCGCCATCATCATGGGACGCAGGCCGATGCGTTCGAAGAGTTGTGTTGCCAGCTAGCCAGCGATGAACCAATCGCGGACCGCGTGCGCTTCGACCGTAAGGGCCGAGGTGGCGACGGGGGCGTGGAATGCTTCGTCACCCATGCCGATGGGGCCGAAACTGGCTGGCAGGTAAAATATTATTCGGACTTCGCCAGCATGATCGGATCGCTCGACGGGTCGCTCACCCGGGCGCTCGCCCGACATCCCGCCATGCGTCGTTTCATCGCCTGTTTTCCGTTCGACATCTCGGATCCGCGCCGGGATGGGGTGCACACGGCGTTGAGCAAATGGGACGCATGGCGCGAAGGCCGGATCCGTGAGGCCGCGTCATCAGGTCGGGTGATCGAGATCGATTGGTGGGACGCGCATCGTCTTAAGCTGCGGCTGACCGACAGCACCCCCCGGTCGGCGGGGCGGGTCGCCTTCTGGTTCGACCAGGAGATGCTGACTAACGCGTGGTTCAAGAAGGCCTTTGAGCGCACCAAGGCGGGCCTTGGCGATCGCTACAGTCCGGAGAGCCATGTTGATCTGCCGGTGCGACAGACCATTCTCGGCTCACTGCGCGACCCAACGATCTTCGGCGATCTGAAGGCGCTGGCGTCGAAGATCGAGACGCGTCTTGCGCCGGCAGAGGATGAGGCCACCAGGCCTGTCGTGGCGGCCGCGTCGGCGCTGGCGAGCGAGTTACGGCGTCTCGCCGCCGAAACCGCAACTCCGTTCCCGCTAGACGCGCTGGTCGCGCGCATCGACGTCGCGCTCGGCAGCACCCTAGGGTGGATCGAGACCCGTCGCGGGACGGAGGAGATCGAAAGCCCGTCGCGGGAGATGGTGGCGATTCATCGTCTGGCGGAGGTGCTGCGATCGGTACGCCGCGATCTGGACGAGGATCGGTGGAGGCATCTCGATATTCGCGCCTTTCTCGTGGTCGGTGATGCAGGAACCGGTAAGTCGCATCTGCTCGCCGATGCCTGCGCCTATCAACTGGCCCAGGGACGCCCGGCGCTGATGGTGCTGGGTGGCAAGCTCCCGGATGCAGAGCCATGGGGTGAGATTCGGCGGGATCTCGATCTGCCGCATCATCTCCAGACGAAGCAGTTCCTCGGCGCGCTCAATGCGGCGGGGGAGGCATCGGGTGTCCGGACGCTGATTGCGATCGATGCCCTGAACGAGAAGAACGGGCAGCAAATCTGGCCCGAGCGGCTGCCCGGTCTGCTCAACGACCTTCGTGACTTCCCGTGGATCGCTGTGGTGCTGTCCTGCCGCACGACCTATGAGCCGATCGTTGTGCCGGCCACGCTCGACCGGACTCGCCTGCCGCGCGTGGACCATGTCGGCTTCGACGATGAAGATGTCATCCGCTATCTCGCGCGGCGCGGCATCAGTGTGCCGGAAAGCCCTGTCCAGCTCGACGAGCTGTGCAATCCGCTGTTCCTGCGGCTGACCTGCGATGCGCTGCGCGCGGACGGCGAGGTGCTGCTGCCGGAGAATCTGGGCAGCATCAGCGACGTGCTCAGCCTCTATCATGGCGCGGTCGCGCGTCGGGTCGACGGTGCCCTGGGCACAGCGCCGCGGCGTGAGCTGGCCGCCAAGGCGACGCGCTTGCTGGCGCGCGAGATGGCGGCCAAGGGGCGGGGGCAGGTCGGCTTCGAGCGCGCGGACGCGCTGGTCCGGGCCGTCCATGACGGCGATGACCTCGGGCGTGATCTGCTGTTCCAGCTGGAGAATGAGGGCCTGCTGTCGGTCGAACAGGACGATGTCTCGAGCCCCGGCGCGGATCAGGTGGTTCGCTTCACCTTCGAGCGGGTCGGCGATCATGCGATCGTGTCGGATTTGCTGGATCGCAGCCTTGTGGTCGGCGCGAGGTCACCGGCGTGTGCTGCTGGCACGCCGCTGCGTGATGCGTTGTCGGATCCCGGGTCCGAGATCGTTGAAGGCCTGCTCGAGGCGCTGGCGGTCCAGCTGCCCGAACGCTTTGGCGTGGAGCTGGCCGATCTTCCCGGCCTGCCGGACGGGCTGTGGCTGACCGCGCCGTTCGAACATAGCCTTCTGGCCCGTCGGCCCGACGCCTTCACCGCGCGCACTTGGGAGCTGTGCGTCGCCCTAGGCGACGAGGCATCGCGGCTGGAGACGCTTATCGCGCTGGCGACCGAACCGCACCATCCCTTCAACGTGCGTTTCCTCGACGAGGCGTTGAGGGCACGGCCGATGCCGGACCGGGATGCATGGTGGTCGGTTCATCTCGCCACATCGCGGCGGGCGCAGAACCTGGTCCGCTGGGCCTGGAATGTCGACCAGTCGCGGGTCGTGCCCGAGCGCGCGGAGCTTGCGGCGACGCAGCTCGCTTGGTTCCTCTCTGCCTCGAGCCGCGTACTACGTGATCGGGCGACCAAGGCGTTGGTCGCGCTGTTCGCCGATCGCGGCCTGCTGGCCTTCCAGATTTGGGATAGCTTCCGGCTGGTCGACGACGTCTATGTGACTGAGCGAGTGGTGGCGGCGCTCTATGGGGCGGCGCTGCAGGGGCGGTGGGCGGACTCCGAGCTCATGACTGTCGCGCTCAGCCTGTATTGGCACCTCTTCGCCGATCGGGCGCCGCCCGCCAACGCGCTCCTGCGGCAACATGCGGCGGGATTGATCGCCTATGCCCGGGACAGGGGCGCGACGGTCGAGACGCTCGAGCGCGCCGACCTCGAAGGCCCTTTCCGCAGTGCTTGGCCGATCGAGCAGGTCCCGGACGAGATCATCGCGGGCTTCACTCGAAGTCGGAGCGACGGCTTCCTGGCGCGCAATGAAATCGTTGCGTCGTGCGACAATGGCGATTTCGCGCGCTATGTGCTGGAGTCGGTAGTGAAGGACTGGAGCCCGGCTCCGATCGGAACCGATCCGCTTCCCACCATCGACGATCTCCGGGCGACCTGGTTCGCGCGGTTCGACGCCTCTGCGACGCCCGAGATGAAGCAGGCCCATGACGCGCTGGTGCGGACGATGGCGCAGGAGCATGGCGATCGCGGCTTTCTGAACCCCGATGCGCGCAAGCGCATCGAGGCTGCGAAGGCGCACTTCAAGGCGGTGGTGGGACCGGAAGCTTTCGAACATTGGCGGACGCAGGCGGAGCATTGGCGTGCGGGAGGCCGGGCGTCGCGATGGGCGCGACGCGGGCCGGCGGAGTTCAATCTCGGGTGGGCGCGCCGCTGGGTGACAATGCGGGCCCATGCGCTGGGGTGGACGCAGGAGCGGCATGGCGCGTTCGATCGCGGTCGCCGCAGCGATCGGCATCGCCATGATGTCGAGCGGATCGGCAAGAAATATCAATGGCTGGCGCTTTATGAGCTGGCAGCGCGGATGGCCGACAATCTCGAGCCCCTGCCGGATCGCGGCGCCTATGATCGCCTGCGCAACATTGACCCGTCGCTGTTGCTCGACCGCACCCAGGACGATGGCTGGCGGCGCTTCGACAGCAAGGCGTTCTGGATCGGCGCCGAGCCGGGCCTGACGGCGCGCACGCCGGCGGAGGCGATCGCCTGGTTGCATGGATCCGACGACATTCTCGACGGCGACGACAATATTGCGGTGACGTCTCCGTTCGATGGGCGGGATTGGCTGGTGCTGAAGGGGTTCGAGACCTGGAGCGGGCCAACGGACGAGATGCATTGCGAGGCCTGGCGGCGGGTCGGCTGCATGGTGGTGCGGAAGGAGGATTTTTCCGCCGCGCTGTCGATGCTGATCGCGGAGTCGTTGACCGATCCCTCGGCGCTACCGTCTGCGGAGGGCGCGGACTTCGGGATTCTGCTCGGGGAGTTCCCGTGGCGGACGCTCGACCCCGACCATGACGACTGGATCGAGGACTGGCAGGTTCGCGGCCGATGGGGCGAGGGCGTGCCGACGCTCACGGTGCGGCCGACGACGGCCGAATATATCGCGGAAGCGAATGGCTATGACGGGTCGATCAGCGAGAACATCAACCTGCACCTTCCCGCCAAATGGCTGATGGACGGGTTGGGCCTGCGCCTGACCGACGGTCGGTCGATCGAGTATCGGGACGCGGGCGGGACGACGCGGTTCATGGATCCGTCGGTGTCGATGAATGGGCGCAGCGCCGCGCTGGTCGACCGCGCGGCCTTTCTAGACCTCCTGCAGCGACAGGGCCTCATCGCCATCTGGGCCGTCGCCGGCGAGAAGAGCGCCTATGGGGAGACGCGATCGGAGGGCTTCGGCGGACGCCTTGCCTTCACCCGGTTGTTCTTTTCGCACGGGAACGATCTCGTTGACCTCGAGCGTTTCGAGAGCTTCGCTAAGCCCTCGAAGAAGCAGCTGGCGGCGTTTCTTGGCGAGCCGGAGCCGGAGGGCGAGGAGGAGGAGGAGGAGGAGGAGGATGACTCGTCCTGATCGACGCGCCAGCCGGCCGTGTCGGTCGCGCGCTCCACTTGGCCGTGGACCGCGGCGGGCTTGTTTTCCACGAGGAGTCCCACCGTATGAAAAATTGGTTCAAGGCACCGCACGACGAGGTGGTGAGCGCCAGACATGCCGCGGCCGTCGAAGCGTGCCTGGCGATCAGCCTAGTCTATTGCAGTCCCATTCATCCCGACAATGACATCCCGTTCTACGTGATGGAGGGTCTCGTCGATGGCGTGGTGAGCGACGCGGGAACGCGGAAGCATCCCGCGATTGAGGCGCTCCGGTCGCTGATCAAGCCGGGGGAGATGTTCGAAGCCCGGGTTCCGGTCAATTCGATCCAGGGCGTCTTGCAGGTGAACGGCCCGTTCGCCTTCAACATCGCGCGCCTGCCGGAGCAGATGAACCTCTGCCCCGGGGACGCCTTCGCGCATGTCGAGACATTTGGCCCGTTGGACCAGGCGGAGGGGGAGAGGCTGTGGCAATCGATCCAGACGCAGCTGGTGGGGAGCGAACGCGACATATTCCCGCTGGCGCACCAGACATGGGATGATTGCTACATTATCCTGAACCACCATGGCGCATCTCACCGCCTCGCGCTGTGGTGGCGGCTGCAGCAGTTCGTCGATATCCACAAGCGTTGCCTGCCGCGCGTGGAGGAGGTGTCGGCGCGGGTCACGCCTTATCATCTCGACGCCTCAGCGCTGGATCATCTGTGCCACACGGACCGCGTTCTGTTCTGCAAGGACGATCCCCACCTGGACGTGGCGTTCGAGGCGCTGCAGGCGGTCGATCCGCGCTACCTGTATCTCCCGCCAAAGCGCGGACCGGGAGGCAGGGGTTCGGACGTTCCGGCGATGATGGTGCTGCCGCAGATGGCGGAGGTGGTGGCGGCCAGAAGGGCGGACAGCTTGGCCCTGCACCGCTGGGCGGACCCGCTGTTCGATATCGGTCGCTATTTCCTGGAGCGCCGTGCGACCTATCGGCACGGGGTTCGGTAGGGCGGGACGCGAGACGACCGCGCCAGCGGGGGCGGGGCGTCCCACCTCCCCCGCCGCCTTCTCGCTGACGACGATCATCGGCATCGGCCGGTACCGGCCTTGGCTCGGCCGCCGGCGCCCAGGATGCTGGTCTTGCTGCCGCTGCTGCTGTTGGTGCTGATCAGCGGCAACGTCGGCACCGCCGGCGGACGGGATGATGCGTCTCGATCTTGGCTGACGGCGGGGCGCGAGCGTCCGGCCCGGACGGCGCGGGGTCCTTTAAAACGATGTCCTGGACGAACAGCGTCTAGAACGGTCTCAGAGGCTCGATCCCGGCCGCGCCGAGCAACTCCTTATGTCGGGTTTTGCGGATTGCGATCATGTCCGGGCGGGCCTTTAGCATTTGCGCGATCCGCGAGCCGGCGGTGGCTCACGGCCTCGATGCTGCCGTCTGTGAGCAATTTGAGCTGCTCGCGCATGGCATTACAACGGACGATATCGCGGGTTTCGGAGCCATCACTTGGTCATCACCGATGTGCAGCGATTAGGGCGGCGACGATGCCTCAAGCTGAGGTGCGGGGCACCCGCACCTCAATCCGTGACACTGGGGATGGTGTCGAAGGCATCATGCTGTTGACGGAATTTCTTGATCAACCGAGTCGCCGAAGTAGGCCTCTACGGCGGCTCGATCACGTCCGAGGGCATCGATTTTCGGTAGATTGATGACACTGAAATCCGGAGAGATTTGTCTCAGGTCGTCAATCCACCGAGAATTTATCTCGCTCCGGGAGATTCGCGACATGGCGACATTAAGTACTGCATCACGATCAAGCTTTTTGTCGTCGTGAACATATGCAACGAATATCGAGTTCATCGCGACGGACATCGCCGGTGGGGTAATGTTTAGAATGATGATGGCGTCTCGTTGTGAGATTCGCATTTCCGGTTTGAAGCGCGCGCTATTTTCGTCGAAGTGCATTTTTCTCACGCGCGCCGCATCCTTTTTGGGGATATGGACCTGATCAATCAGCATTTTTCCGCGCGGCTCGATGCTGTAAGGGAGTGCCTTGCCAAGCATCTCCCGGAATATGGGGCCAATGGGCTTCTCGCGCCCCCCGATGCCCTGAAGTAAAGCGCGGAGGCTAATCGTGGGTTCGCGCATGGTACACTTATTGGAGTGCAGCTTTTGCAGCATCAGCTCAAAGCTTGAAGGCAAAATTTGCTTCCTTTTATGATGGGCTTTGACGATGGGATGGTCGACCTCAGTCACAAGCCCCAGAGCCACGAGTTGGTCGACTGCTGCGTGAGTGCTTCCGATCTTCTCAGCCACGGTCGCGACGTCAACGCGATCTCGCAAATTATTGGCAAGGACATCAATCTCGGCGGCTTCAAAAGCTGCCGAGATGCGGTGACCGCGCGTCGCGGAAACCTTAGCGTTGATGAAACCAGCCTGATGGAGTGCCGCAAATTCTTTTGGTCGTAGGCCTAGCCGCTTCTGGGTCTCCGCTACGCCAATCAAGGTTGGGAAGAACTTGAGCGTAGAATAGAAGCTTGGCTTCGAGTTGACGATTTCCGGAATATGCTTTTCGAGTGCTGGCCTTAGCCCAGCTGGAAACGTACCTCGGCTGACTCCGTCACGAAACCCTTGGAACCGTTGGGCCGCTTCGAGGATGCCGATTGCGTGCACCGTATCGTGGATCTCACGGTGCCACTCATCCGGCCAGCTTCGAAGTATGGAAGCTGCTCTACTCAAAAACGCCAGCTTCTGCGGAAGGGGAAGGGTTTTGAGCTTGGACCGTACAGGCAAATTGCCGGGTACGTCGCAGAGCGCCGACAGGCGGATGGCCAGCTCGAAAGCAATACCGCGGTCCAGGTCTCGAAGACGATGATCCAACAGCGATGAGGCGGGCTCATGAATCCGTGGATCAGGATTGATGAGCGCGAGAAGAGGATTGATTCTGCGACGCGTCTCGGAATCGACGATAGCTGCAGGGAATGCTTTCAGGTCGGCTTCGCAGTGCTCGCACTGATCGATCGCGACCACCTTGCCCCAGCGCAGTCGCTTGGAGCATCGGGGGCAAAGTTCGACAAGAAGCTCACCGGTCTCGATGCAATAGGGTGTGAGCTGATGGGCCCACGCCATCCGGTCGAATGGCGCCCTCGATAGAGCAAGGGAAGACCATCGACGGTACCGATAGGAAAGATCGAGGTCGAGAACCACGGACCCACCGAAAGATCGCCATTTATGTGCGAGGCCAGATTCGTTTCCGCTGTTGAGCAGGGGGGCCAATGCTTCCGGCCGTACCTTCAAGACCGCTGAGAGCCTGGGGATATGCTCGTGGTCGCGCAGGCTAGTGCCCCCGGGCCGATGATCGCTCCGATACCCAGCTGAGCGGAATATGTGCCTAGTGTTTCCAAGGACGTTTTCTGCGGCAATGCGCGTGATGAAGCCCGGAAGGCTTTCTCCCTGGATAGGCTGATCGGAAAATCGCACGGCTCGAATTTCACTCATAACGATTATCGCGCTCCCCGAACGCCGGTAATGAACGGATTATATCCGATGAAATCCTGTGCAACTGCCCAAGACGTCGTTGCATGCGATAGGTCGAAGAGCTCGATGGACGTCGCCCCCCGGAACAGTGTGTGGTCAAGCGCTACGCGTATCAGGTTCGATACACGCCCGAGGACCCCGCCGGAGATCGCGAAGAGGCAACTTAACGTGCGTTTTTCAGTGAGGTGTGATTTGCCAACAGTGAGTTGAGCTTTTGCCAGTTCGCAATCGAGCTCGGTGACATACGTATGGAAGATTTTGCGGTCGCCCGGCGACGATCGATCGAGCGGTTTGAGATCACAGGGAGGCATGAGCCGATTGGCGAGTTGCTTGTTCTGATTGAGGAACTCAGTCGCTTCGTCCGTGCCAAGGAATATGGCGGGGCATAAACCATCGTCCAACATGCGCTTCAGCGTGTCGGTGGTGTCGTTTGCTTCGGTGCTCCTGAACCGCAGATGTTGGGTTTCGTCGATCACCAGCAAGCGCGTGTTGAGACGCCGAAGCGACCTGTAGACGCGCTGTTTGAGGATGGCCTCTGTACCCTGCTCGGAAAAATCATCTCCAATGGCGTCGAGGATTGATGAGAAGAGGCGTCTGGATGTGCACGCCCGATCCAGAGGAGCGATGATAACCGGCACGTCGTCAGGGGCGTGCTGGTTCTGGCGGAGCACCCAATCCCTGAAATATCTAGCGGACGTGGTCTTGCCCGATCCGCTAGGACCCAAAATCCGACCACCCAACATGGGGCGACCGGACGCAGCTGACTGCGCCATCACCCGCTTGTACGTGAACATCGCCTGTTCGTGCCGATCGGTGACGACATGAATCTGGTCGTACTTTTCGATCTTGGCTGCGACCTCAGCGATCACCGCATCCGTCATGCGAGGGGCAGGGTGGCCGGTGACGGGCACGAATTCCGCGTCGGTGAAGGGGCTTTTCGGCAAAGGGGCGGCGCTCACAGGTGATCGTCCGAGCTATCGACGTCAATATCATCCCAATCGTCGTCAGGCCCTCTGGCCGCCGACTCGATGGAAGCGTCGAGCGGTGTCGCGACCCTCGACTTTTCAGGCGCAAACGTTGGGCGCGGTGGGAGATGGGCGCCATCCTCGCGGACGCTGGCCCCGGTCGAAACCTGGATAGTGTGGCCGGTCGCATCGACGTTGGAGACGACGGTTTCGACCGGGACGGGCATTGAAGGCTGATAGCGCTGCAGCCGGTCCGAGCTGAACATTCGAGCCATTGCCCGCCGATCTCGCATCTCCAAGTCGGGCGCGAGCTTGTGGATCAGATCATTAAGCGCCTGGCGCGCTCCGAGCTGGTCTTCTTCACTGTTAAACGCGCGGGCCTCCCGCTTGGCCCAGGCTTTGATCTGGCGGTGCTGGAAAAGGCTCAGGCCCTCGGTGTATCGCGGCTGGCAGGAAGGTATTCTGACATAAGCCTTAGTGCGATCGTTCCAAGCATGGATTTCGGCCAGATTCGCCTCGTTGAAGCGGATTTTCACCCAGGCTGAAGCAGTGTGCCTCAGGCGATCACCGACTTTTTGAAGACCGGCTAAATCATTGAGGAGTTCGTATGTTGCCGTAGGGTCGCGGTAGAACAGCCCCTCCAGATTGATTCCATTCTTGGTTAGGCGCGCGCGCTTGGTCGAGCCCAGCAAATGATCGAGGGCATGCGGATTCTCGATAATATTCGTACCGTGGGCGGCCTCCGAGAGTTCCCACGCACGTGCGGGTTGCATGCCGAGAGCCGAGTGATCCTGAACGTGATAGACCCCAATTGCTTCGGTAATCAGCTCATCGAGCTCCGCGAGGGTCAACGCCGAATCCTTGACCGGATCATAGCCCATTTCGGCCATGAGGCTGGGATCGAGCATGGCGCCCGGCAGCTTGGCGCTGAGGAGCGTGTCGAGCGTGCGGAAAAAGCGCTCGAGCATCGCCTTATGCGTTGGAGTGCGAACCGCAGCCAGCTGAAGCGTCGTGCCGACATCCAGCAGCGCATCTTCGAAGGCGGCCGACACAAAGTTTGCACCGTTATCGGCGATGAGCGTCGCTATTTGCCCGCCAATGCGTTCGAGAACGGGATATTGCTTTGAGCGATCAGTAGGAGCCTTCGGCCGCGAGGCGTGCTTAAAGGTCTCGATCGCCGAATGAAGGGTTGGGCCTTCGAAGCTGACGCGCCAACCCAAAATGCATCTCGTATGCACGTCCATGATAACGCAGAGCCAAGGGCGCCCGATGGGCAAGCGGTTCGATCCATGGAAAACGCAAACCGAATCCCAGAACTTGTCGTCGGCCAGCGCGATTTCGAGGTGTCGCTGTGTATGGAGAGGGGAGCCGGCGACCTTAAAATAGCGCTTCGCGAAGGAAGCGCCGAATTTCTCCGCAACGGTATCAAAGCTACGAATATCGTGGATGGCGCGCGAAATCGTCGAACGTGAAGCCATTTTCAATGGAAGCTCGACTCCACCTGCCACCTTCCGTCGTTCATTCTCTTCACGGATCAGCTTCTCCGCGTTGGAGCAGGCGTCCTTTATTTTTATCCCCTTGTCCGTGTAGTAATATCGGGCAGCCCACTGGATGATAGTGCGAACAACGGGATCGATCCTTGCGGTCGAAGATCGGGGAACCCGGCCGGACATAGACATCGTATCGATCAACCGGATCGTCTCACGCTCCGCCATTTTGCGATACCAACGGCGCGCGCTTGTCGTCGCCGGTCGCGGACCGTACCTCTTTGCGATGGCCGGATCCCGCCAGATCTGGTCGAGATGTTCGCTGATTGGATTGTCGCTGAATGGCGACTTGCGGGCGATCAACTGGAGTACGACGAAACGGCGGAGCGCGGCTTTGGCATCGCGCTTGATGATTGCATCGTGGTCGTATTGCGGCCGATGTCGACGGACCTTGGCCTCCTCGACGGTATCGAATCTCCTGCATTTCCCACGACGCATAAGGTCGATAAGCCAGGCAACGTCCGGCAGCTTCGACGCGCCGGTCACCGGATCGACGATCTGAACCAGCGAACCGGTGCGGGCATCGATGAATTTGAGCAGACCGTCGCCGAGCTCGCCCTCATAGAACATGACACGCCGATCGAGTTCGAATTTGCTGCCTGTGGGGAAGTTGAACACCATGGGATTAGGGGCCGACGACCAGCTGGTATCGATCATCACAATTTCCTTGCTTTGGAGGCGCGCGAAACCAATCCGCCGCGCAGTGTGCGCAGCGGTGGAGGCAATGCGGACGAGCTTGTTGAGGGTTAGAAGCGCAGTGGCGGCAGATAGTCGGGTAGCGCTGCGACCGCATGGACTGGGCTGGAGTCAGTCAAGGGACGGGTCAGATCGATGTTAATCAGACGACGGGCCATCATGGCGTAGGCGCGGGCCCTTGCTGCGGCGACGGTACCTCCGATGACGGCGCAAACTGCACCCAGGGTCGAGCTTCCGGCGATCAGCAGCCGGGCGACTGCCGCTTTTTGGCTCTCGGTGATGACGGTCAGGCGCGACGGAAACATCAAAGAGATGCTGTCGTTGATGATACGGTTTGTTTCTGAGCTGGTCTCATCGAACTGGGCGCGAACCAAGGTACGAAAATGCCAGCCCCTCTCCAGAAACGTGAAGGCCGCGAGTGTGAGCTTGCGCATGTAATGATCGTCCTGGAGGTGATGCCAGTCCGGTTTCACTTCCCAGATTGCCCTGTCGCCATTGTCAAAGAGAACCGCCATGTCGGGCGTGTAGGAGACTGGCTTGCCGTCGATCACCAGGTCGACCCGAAGTGGCTGGCTTCTCATCCGGACCACCGCAGGATCGAATTCAAGCCGTTTGGCGATCAAGGGCTCGATACCGGCCTCCGTGTGGAAGGCGCCTTGGGCTTTCAGCAGAAACATCGCCTGCGATTGGAAAGCCTTGCGACCGGTGAGGTGGCGCATGCTCTGACCGTTGGCAGTTTGAGCAATTCGGACGACGTGATCGCCGGCGTGAAATTTGCTGCCGATGGTTCCGGGACAATCGGTCGGGAGTGTGACGTGCCTATTCGGAGCGTGATCTCTCGTGTCTTCAAGGCGCTCGCCCGCGATGTTCTCGTAAACAACAGAAGGATGATCAGGTTTCTTTCGCGGCCTAATTGTTGATTTGCTTCGAAAAACGGAAGCTAGTTTAATATTTCGACGAGTTTCATGATGATTAGACATAAATATCCTATTCCCCCGGAGTGCTCCGCGAGATTGTTGACGTTTGGATATGGACGAATCTTGATCCCGCTAAGGACCCTGTGACTCTTCTGCGAAGACGGTTTGCATTCTCGCCATCCCATCAAGGTTGTGCGTGCTTATCTTTAAAACGAACCTGATGAGCGTACCATCGCAAAGAAACTTGACTTTTGATCGGGAAACGAGTACTCATACCGAGTAATGAAATGAACGATCTGTTCAGATTTTATTCAGAATCGGCTATTTTGTTCTGCTGTTTCATGTGCCGCTGACGAGGAGGTTGCGAGTCTGTCATTGGATCGACCGCACTGATTCGCGGAACGGCCAGCAGGCTTTCTGGCGATTTTGATGATCGCCATGTCCGGACGAGACGGTAGAAGGCGTGCTTGGGAATCCCCAGTTGGCGCGCCTCTGTGCGCGCTACGCCGCGACGACCATCTGCGAGCAGGAAGCGGTCGATGGCGGCCAAGCGTCGGCGGATTTCGTCACGATCCGTGTCAGCGACGCGCGTGAGGTCGACAGTGGTGGGGCGATCGCGGAGCCTGGCAACGGCCGGGGGCATGCGGGCTGCTACCGGGCCCGCTGCGGCTGGGTGCCGGCCGTGAATCGATTGAGGCGAGATCGCGAGGAAAACGATCTCTGCGGTCGATAAAAAGGCGTCTCTCTGCTGTGGGCGGAGGCGCAGGTAGGGGGAGTGGCTTTCATATCGATCGGAGAACAGGCCTGTGATGGCCTCGCGCGCCTGCAGGATGGTCATCGCGCGCTGGGATGTCGTTTCCGCTCGTCGGCGCCGGGAGGTCTCGCTGAGTGCTGCACTTGTATGGCGGAAGCCAACGCTTGATAAGCGCTGCCCCAGCAGCGCGGAAGTATAGTCCCCGCTGTTGGGCCGGATGGCCCGTTCGTCCGGAATAGCCCAGGACGTCGGAAGTGCCCTCCGCAGGACCTCCCACGATACGCTATCCCGTCCTGCTATGTGCACCCGAAGGCGCTGTCCAGTCTGCGTAGGCGACGGCTCGGAGTGACGCTGACGGGTGACGGCGTCACGCAACAATTCCAGTGCCGTCCAAGAGGCCGGCGGATCGACGTCAAGAGACGTGGCGAGAAGATGTCCTTCCCGATCCATCAATACAGTCAAGATCGGCTGGATGAACTGTCCACATCCAACATGTACAGTCAAGTCTACTGCGCACTGATCGATAAGAATGTCTGCGTCAAATACAGGAAATCCCATTTTCGTTCTCCAATCAAAGTGTCGAAGAACACCGACTCCATGGCGCCGTAATTTCAAGGGAGGTGCGGTCAAGTGGTAGGGCGTCGCTGCAATTGCGCGACCCTCAGAGGCGTTACTCTCTCGTGATGGCGAGACATTCCCAATCAGTGGAAGATAAATTCCCAATGGGTAGAGCTCGGCCCATCGGGGCTATCGGCTGCCGCCGATTACTCTAAGCCGGACGGCGGCGCTGTATAAACTGCTGTAAATAGAGAATAATATCGAAACGATAGCGAAATATAACGAGATTTCCGGAATTATTGAAATAACCCCTGTGCGGTCCCTATCTCCGCTCGCCGCAGTGTCGGCGATCATCTTGCGTCGCCTGGCCGGCTTCTCTTGCATGGGAGGAATCCGATGGTGCTTGCATCCGATAATTCTGCCGTTTCGAGCGAATTCAGAGCAAGAAGAGCAGATGCATTGCGCTGCTCTGCGCTCGAGCCGCTCGACCCGCTTGATGAGGATCGGCCCTGCGACGGAGCTTTCCTGCTTTCGGCACGCCAGGTCGCCCGCCTCGCGGCCATCGCAAGCGCAACCGGCTCGAGGTTCGCCCAAGAGCACATTCCGGCCGAGGCAATGGACTGGCTCTATGCCCCTCGAGCGCTGTTCGCTGGTCGGCCTGCTATCCCTGCCTGCTGTGACCTCGATCATTTTCGTCGCGCGATGCTCTTGCACGGGCTGTCTCTGGGTTTCGACGCACTCCCAGCCACCATCGATGCGTTTCTCGAGGAGGCCGTGCTGCCCGAGGTGGATGCCGAGGGTTCGATCGCGCCGGATGGAGGGGGGAATGTTGAGCTGGACAGGCCCGGCCTGTTCACTGCGACGATATCGGACCGCAGCATGTCCGGTACACTGCAAGTCTTCGTCGCGCGCATCGCACGCAGTGTCGCGGAGATGGAGTCTCGTATCAGCGAACGTTTCGGCGTCCGTCTGGCCGCCGTCGCGAGTGTGCGTGCTGGTTTCGATCCGCTCGAACCGGTTGCGATGACCCTGGTTTCGCAGGCGGTCAGCGACACGCTGGTCAGGATCGCGGAAGATCCATTTCAGGAGATGGCAGGTGGCCTTATTATTCACCTTGAAAGCCGCTTCTCTCGCTGACGTCGTTCGCCTGCATGTCGTTACCTGCTCCGAGGGTGTTCTGGTCAGGAAGGAGGTCAGAGACAGGCAGGAGAAGTGGTGGGATGCTGAGCTCCATGAGTGGCGTGCATTCCGCTCGTCAAACGGCGCGTATGTCTTGGTCGGCCGGGTTCACCATGATGATCTACGACGCTTCGTGGACGGACGGCTGATACGGACGTCCCCGGTGATCAGCCGTCGCGAAGATATCCGCGAGGGACAGGTGGTTTCGACTATCAACAGCCGATACCTGCTCCGATCGCGGGCCAAGCCGGGTGATCGCTTGCGCGCATTCCGATGTTGCGATCCCGGCAGGTTGCGCCTGGCTGGCTGCGAAGGACTGGGCGCTCTTGGGGGGATGCGCACATCATGGAAAGCTTAATGCGAGCATGGGCCGCCTTCGTAGCCGGAGATCCGCAGCGAGCCATCTGCGAAACGCAATATGGGACGGGAGATCATCGACTCCTCTGCTTCCTGATAACGTCTCTCGTCGAACACCACGGCGACGCGCTCGAGAACTGGAAGGATATACCCCAAACGTTCTTCGATGGGCAGACACCCCGCAACGCTCTGCGACTGGATGATCCGCAAACGTGGATTCGGCTTTCCAAGGCTCTAAATCGCGAGGCCAATCACAAAACTCGACGGTTGCACGCGGAGACGACT
>NZ_AORL01000006.1 GCF_000383095.1 Sphingomonas sp. PR090111-T3T-6A | reverse complement strand
GAGGGAACCTCGACGGCAACCTTGTCCGTCTCCAGGCTGGCGATCGGCTCATCGACGGCGACCGTCTCGCCCGGCTTCTTGAGCCACTGGCCCAGCGTCGCCTCGGTGATCGATTCGCCGAGTACCGGCACCTTCACTTCGGTGGTCATATTGCTGTCCTGCTGTCCTGGATCTGGGCTTAGCTGGCCTTGGCCAGCGCGGGGGTGGCGGAATGGCCGAGCGCATCGGCGACGAGCGCCTTCTGCTCGGCGGCGTGGCGCTTGGCCGAGCCGGTGGCGGTGGAGGCGGACGCCGCGCGGCCGGCATAGACCGGACGCTGCACCTTGCTGCCGGCCTCGGCGATCGCCTGCTCGATCAGCTCCTGCACGAAGAACCACGCGCCCTGGTTGCGCGGCTCTTCCTGCGCCCACACGACGGTCTCGATGTTCGGGCTGGCCTTGAGCCGCTCGACGATCACGTCCGTCGGGAAGGGATAGATCTGCTCGACGCGGAGGATCTCGGTGGTCTTGTCACCAGCCTCGTCGCGGGCTTCGAGCAGGTCGTAGCCGACCTTGCCGGTGCAGAGCACCAGACGCTTCACATCCTTGTCCGCCGGGGCGCTCGGATCGAACAGCACGCGGTGGAAGCGGCTGTCGCCGGTGAACTCGTCCACGGTCGAGACCGCCGCCTTGTGACGGAGCAGCGACTTCGGCGTCATGATGACCAGCGGCTTGCGGAACTCGCGGGTCATCTGGCGGCGCAGGATGTGGAAATAGTTGGCCGGCGTGGTGCAGTTGGCGACCTGGATATTGTCCTCGGCGCAGAGCTGGAGATAACGCTCCAGGCGGGCCGACGAGTGCTCCGGCCCCTGCCCCTCGTAACCGTGCGGCAGCAGCAGCACGAGGCCGTTCGAACGCAGCCACTTCGACTCCGCGGCCGAGATGAACTGGTCCATGATGACCTGCGCGGTGTTGGCGAAATCGCCGAACTGCGCTTCCCACATCACCAGCGTCTTCGGCGCCGCCGAGGCATAGCCATATTCGAAGCCGAGCACGCCATACTCGCTGAGCGGGCTGTCGAGCACCTGGAAGGAGCGATCGACCTCCGACAGCGGATAATAGCGATGCCCGTCCTTCTGGTCGGTCCAGCCGGCGTGGCGGTGCGAGAAGGTGCCACGGGTGACATCCTGACCCGACAGACGCACGCCATAGCCGTCCTGAAGGAGCGTGCCGAAGGCCAGCGCCTCGGCGGTCGCCCAGTCGAAGCCCGCGCCGGACGCGAACATCTGCTTCTTGGCATCCAGCACGCGCGACAGCGTCTTGTGGATGTTGAAGCCCTCGGGAACCTCGGTCAGGATCGGCGCGAGCGTGTCGATCTGCTCCTTGCGCGCGGCGGTGACGCCGGCGCGACGGCCATGCTCCTTGGCGATCGAGAGGCCGCTCCAGTCGCCTTCGAACCAGTCGGCCTTGTTGGGCTTGTAGCTCTTGCCCGCCTCGAACTCCTCGTCGAGCTTGGCGACCACGCTGGCTTCCTCGGCGGAGACCCACGCATCGTCGATCACGCCCTCGGCCTTCAGACGCTCGGCATAGAGCGACGACACCGGCGGATGCTTGCGGATCTCGTCATACATCTGCGGCTGGGTGAAGCCCGGCTCGTCGCCCTCGTTGTGGCCGAAGCGGCGATAGCACCACATGTCGATCACGACGTCGCGCTTGAAGGTCATGCGGAAGTCGGTCGCGAGCTTGGTCGCGAAGGTGACGGCCTCGGGGTCGTCGCCGTTCACGTGCAGGATCGGCGCGGAAACCATCTTGGCGATGTCGCTCGGATAGGGCGACGACCGCGCGAACTGCGGCGAGGTGGTGAAGCCCACCTGATTGTTCACGACGAAATGGATCGTGCCGCCCGTCGAGTAACCGCGCAGGCCGGAGAAGCCGAAACACTCCATGATGATGCCCTGCCCCGCGAAGGCCGCGTCGCCGTGGAGCAGGATCGGGAGCACCTTGCCGCGCTCATTGTCCTTGATCTTGGTCTGCTTGGCGCGGGCCTTGCCGAGCACCACCGGGTCCACCGCCTCGAGGTGCGACGGGTTGGCGGCGAGGCTCATATGAACCTTCACGCCCTCGAACTCGCGGTCGGTCGAGGTGCCGAGGTGATACTTCACGTCGCCCGAGCCGCCCACATCGTCCGGGTTGGCCGAGCCGCCCGCGAACTCGCTGAACACCGCGCGATAGGGCTTGCCCATGACGTTGACGAGCATGTTGAGACGGCCGCGATGCGGCATCCCGACCACGATCTCCTCGACGCCGGCAACGCCGCCATATTTGATGATCGCTTCCATCGCCGGCAGCATCGACTCGCCGCCGTCGAGGCCGAAGCGCTTGGTGCCGACATATTTCTTGGCGAGGAACTTCTCGTACTGCTCGCCTTCGATCACCTTGGCGAGGATCGCCTTCTTGCCTTCCGGCGTGAAGTGGATCTCCTTGTCGCGGCCTTCCATCCGCTCCTGGAGGAAGCGCCGCTCCTCCACGTCGCCGATGTGCATATATTCGAGGCCGACATGGCCGCAATAGTTGCGGCGCAGGATCTCGACGACCTCGCGCACGGTCGCCCGCTCAAGGCCGAGCGCACCGCCCAGATAGATCGGGCGATCGAGGTCGGCGGCGGTGAAGCCGTGATATTCCGGCGTCAGATCGGCCGGCAGGTCGCGCTTGGCGAGGCCGAGCGGATCGAGATCCGCCGCGAGATGGCCGCGCACCCGATAGGTGCGGATCAGCATCATCGCGCGGATCGAGTCGAGCGCGGCCGCTTCGACGTTAGCGCTACCAGAAACGGTCGGGGCCGGCGCAGCGGCGGCCGGTGCGGCCTTGCCCTTGGCGGGCTTCGGCGCGGGTTCCATCTGCGTCGGGTCGAGGCCCGCCGTCAGGGCATCGGTGTCTGTGGGTGGCCAGTTGGGGCGCGCCCAGCTCGGGCCGCTCACGGCCTGCTCGACACTCCCGAAATAGTCGCTCCATGCGGGATCGACCGACGAACGATCCTGCTTCCAGCGACGATAGAGATCCTCGGCGAACGTGGGGCTCACCCCCGCCGCGACATCCATCTCTTGGCCTTCGTAACCCATGTCACCGTCCTTGGTAGCCTGGGCGGGCATCATGCCACGCCCAGGTTTTCCTTTCATCAGCCGCGTCGGCCGTCCGGTCGGCGCGTGACCTTCCTAATATAGTTCAGCCCTTGAGCAGAGCGGTCAGCGTCGTGCCCAGCTCCGAGGGGCTCGCCGCCACCTTGATGCCGGCCGCTTCCATCGCCGCGATCTTGTCCTCGGCGCCGCCCTGGCCGCCCGACACGATCGCGCCGGCATGGCCCATGCGGCGGCCCGGAGGCGCCGTGCGGCCCGCGATGAAGCCGACCATCGGCTTCTTGCGGCCACGCTTGGCCTCGTCCTTCAGGAACTGCGCGGCTTCCTCTTCGGCCGAGCCGCCGATCTCGCCGATCATGATGATCGACTGAGTCGCTTCGTCCGCGAGGAACTGCTCGAGCACGTCGATGAAGTTGGTGCCGTTGACCGGGTCGCCGCCGATGCCGACTGCGGTGGTCTGGCCGAGGCCTTCGTTGGTGGTCTGGAACACGGCCTCATAGGTAAGCGTGCCCGAGCGCGAAACAACGCCCACCGAACCCTTCGAGAAGATCGAGCCCGGCATGATGCCGATCTTGCACTCGCCCGGCGTCAGCACGCCCGGGCAGTTCGGCCCGATCAGGCGGGTCTTGGAACCCGAGAGGGCGCGCTTCACCTTGACCATGTCGAGCACCGGAATGCCCTCGGTGATGCAGACGACCAGCGGCACTTCCGCGTCGATGGCTTCGAGGATCGAGTCCGCGGCGAAGGCCGGCGGAACGTAGATCACGCTGGCGTCGGCGCCGGTCTTGGCGACCGCTTCCTTCACCGTGTCGAACACCGGCAGGCCGATGTGAGTCTGGCCGCCCTTACCGGGGGTGACGCCGCCGACCATCTTGGTGCCGTAGGCGATCGCCTGCTCGGAGTGGAAGGTGCCCTGGGCGCCCGTGAAGCCCTGGGTAATCACCTTGGTGTTCGCATTGACGAGGATCGACATGGCGGTCCCGCTATCCTTTCCGTGGGGGGCCGCGCCGGCCACCGGGCCGGCGCGGGTATATGGTTATATTAGGCGAGGCTGCCGTCGATCGCGCGGCAGGCGACCTGAAGCTCCTTCACGGCGTCGACCGACACCTGGAGATTAGCCTTGGCCTCGTCCGAAAGCTTCACTTCGACGATCTTCTCGATGCCGCCCGCGCCGATGATCACCGGAACGCCGACATAGAGGCCGTCGACGCCATACTGGCCGTCCAGATAGGCGGCGCAGGGCAGGACGCGCTTCTTGTCCTTGAGGTAAGCCTCGGCCATCTCGATCGCCGAGGTCGCCGGAGCGTAGAAGGCCGAGCCGGTCTTCAGCAGGCCGACGATCTCGCCGCCGCCCGAACGGGTGCGGGCGATGATGGCGTCGATCTTCTCCTTGGTCGACCAGCCCATCTCGATGAGATCGGGAACCGGGATGCCCGCGATGGTCGAATATTCGATCACCGGCACCATCGTGTCGCCATGGCCGCCGAGCACGAAGGCGTTGACGTCCTTCACCGAGACCTTGAACTCGTCGGCGAGGAAGTGGCGGAAGCGCGCCGAGTCCAGCACGCCGGCCATGCCGACGACCTTGTTCGTCGGGAGACCCGAGAACTCACGCAGCGCCCACACCATCGCGTCGAGCGGGTTGGTGATGCAGATCACGAACGCGTCGGGGGCGTTGGCCTTGATGCCCTCGCCGACGGCCTTCATGACCTTGAGGTTGATGCCGAGCAGGTCGTCGCGGCTCATGCCCGGCTTGCGGGCGACGCCGGCGGTGACGATGATGACGTCCGCGCCCGCGATGTCGGCGTAATCGTTGGTGCCCTTGAGGTTCGCGTCGAAGCCCTCGACCGGGCCGCACTGCGCGAGATCCAGAGCCTTGCCCTGGGGAACGCCCTCGACGACGTCGAAGAGGACGACGTCGCCCAGCTCCTTCGCAGCCGCGAGATGAGCGAGGGTGCCGCCGATGTTACCAGCGCCGATCAGAGCGATCTTATTGCGTGCCATGAAGCCTCCACGAGTCGAACAATGCGTGGGCGCGGCCGCGCGAGAACCGGCGGCCAGCCGGAAAGCGGGTTGCGCTTAGACCCATGCACGCGCCGGGGCAACCGCCCGCGTGTCGGTTTCTCGGTAATTTGTCGGAGCGCCGTCAGGCCGATGGCGAGGGAGGATCGCCCTCGTCGACGTAACGACGCTCGCCCGTCGCCGGATCGACCCATGCCGAGGTCACCCGCCCCGTCTCGGGATCGACGAAGCGTTCGCCCGTGGGGTTGAAGCGCTTATCCTGCGGAAATCCTTGCTGCGCCGCATGGTAGCGCCGCTCCCACAGGCAGCCGATCGCGAACAGCAGCGCCGCCGCGAGCGCCGGCCACGCGCCCGGCTCCTGCATCGTCACCACCAGCATGAAGGCCACGCCCGCGATGGCGATGCCCGAGACGATCGTGCGCAACATGGCGTTCAGGATTCCGGCTCGATGATCGCGGCGGTGCCGTAGGCGACCACCTCGTTCATCGTCTGGCCGATCGATCCCGAGTCGAAACGCATCATCACCACCGCATTGGCCCCCATCAGTGCCGCGTTCTGGACGAGGCGATCGACCGCATGGCGGCGAGTCTCCTCCACCAGCGCGGTATATTCCTTGATCTCGCCGCCGATGATCGAGCGCAGCCCCGCCGCGATGTTCCCGCCCAGCCCGCGCGAGCGCACCACCACGCCGAACACCTGCCCCAGCGTCGCGACGGTCTTGTGGCCCGCCACCTTCTCGGTGGTGGAGACGAGGATCTTGTCCATGGAAAGCCCCCTGCCCTGATGGGCCGGGAGATTAGTCGAGCCCGTGGCCCTTCGCCAGATAATCCGCCGAGCGCATCTCCATCAGGCGCGAGACGGTGCGATCGAACTCGAAGGCGTCGTCTCCGCCGACATAAAGCTGCTCGGGCTCGGCATCGGCGGCGGCCAACAGCTTCACGCCATGCTCGTAAAGTGTGTCGATCAAGAGCTTGAACCGCGTCGCCTCGTTGCGGAGATCGGCGGAGAGCTTCGGGATGCCAACAATGATGACCGTGTGATAGCGCCGCGCGATGGCGAGATAGTCGGGAATACCCCGCGCCTCGCCGCACAGCCGCTTGAACGAGAACACCGCCACGCCCTTCAGGCTCTTCGGCACATGCATCGAGCGGCCGCCGGGGATCGGCAGCTCCTCGGTCGGCACATGGGCGCGATCCTCGACCGGGAAATCGGTGAGGCGGAAGAAGGCGCGGCTCAAAGCGTCAGTCGCGGCCTTGCCGTTGGGGACATACCACGTCGGGAAGCCGCCGAGGCGCTCCAACCGGTAATCGGTCGGCCCGTCGAGCGCGATCACGTCGAGCTTCTCGTCGAGCAGCGCGATGAAGGGCAGGAAATGCTCGCGGTTGAGGCCGTTCAGATAGAGCTGGTCAGGCGCGCGGTTGGAGGTGGCGACGATGGTGACGTCGTGGCTCATGATCCGCGTGAACAGGCGCGAGAGGATCATTGCGTCGGCCGAGTTGGTGACGATCATCTCGTCGAACGCCAGCAGGCGTACCTCGTCGGCGATGGCGTCGGCGACGGGCATCACCGGATCCGGCACCTGCCTCTCGCGCTCGACGCGGAGGCGGTCATGCACCTCCTGCATGAACTCGTGGAAATGGACGCGGCGCTTGCGCGGCCCGTCGACGCAGGCGAAGAACATGTCCATCAGCATGGACTTGCCGCGCCCGACGCCGCCCCAGAGATAAACGCCGCGCACCGCTTCCGGCCGCTTGCCGATGGCGCGCCACAGGATCGAGCCGCGCCGGGGACGCGCCTCCAACTCGGCGGCGCAGCGGTCCAGCCGCTCGGCGACCGCGCGCTGGGCGGGATCGGGGCGCAGCTCGCCGGCGGAAACGGCGGCCTGATAGCGGGTAAGCACCTTGCCCATGGGATCAGCCTCGCGGCGGGCTCAGCTTGCGCAGCGTCGCCTGATAGCTGAGCACCGGCCGGCCCTCCTGTTCCATCTGCCCGCGCAGGAAGAGGAGCTTGCCCGTCTCGCTGACGATCTCGACCAGACAGTCGAGCGGAATGTCCGCCCGGCCCGGCCCCACGAACTGGGTCGCGAAGTTGAGCGTCACCGCGCCATCGGGCGGGAGGCGGCCGATCGTGATCGGGCCGACGAACACCGCCTGATCGAGGAAGGCGAGCAGGAAGCCGCCGTGCAGCGCGCCATGCGGATTGGCGCGCTCCGGCCCCGTGCCAATGCGGACGCGGGCGACATTCTCGCCCTCGGGCCGGCACAGCACACGCCCGAAGGTGCCGTTGAACCCCGGCCCGTCGAACGTCTTGGCATAGAAGCCGTCGGCGTCCGGCCCCTCGACGTTCGGGCCGGACGGACGGTCGATATCACCCATGGCTCAGACCGTTCGCTCGGCCTGCAGCTTCTTGATCTCCGCGATCGCCTTGGCCGGGTTCAGACCCTTGGGGCAGGTGTTCGCGCAGTTCATGATGGTGTGGCAGCGATAGAGGCGGAAGGGATCTTCCAGTTCGTCGAGGCGCTCGCCGGTCATCTCGTCGCGGCTGTCGGCCAGCCAGCGATAGGCCTGCAACAGGATCGCCGGGCCGAGGAAGCGATCCGAGTTCCACCAGTAGCTCGGGCACGAGGTCGAGCAGCAGGCGCACAGGATGCACTCATAGAGGCCGTCGAGCTTCTCGCGGTCTTCCGGCGACTGGAGACGCTCCTTGCCGGCCGGCGCGGGCGTCGCGGTCTGGAGCCACGGCTTGATCGACGCATATTGCGCATAGAAGTGGGTGAGATCGGGAACCAGGTCCTTCACCACCTCCTGATGCGGCAGCGGCGTGATCTGAAGCTCGCCCTTGCCGCCGCCGCAATCCTCGATCGCGGTGGTGCAGGCGAGCCCGTTCTTGCCGTCGAGATTCATCGCGCACGAGCCGCAGATGCCCTCGCGGCAGGAGCGCCGGAAGGTCAGCGTCGGGTCGATCTCGTTCTTGATCTTGATCAGCGCGTCGAGGACCATCGGCCCCGTCTGGTCGAGATCCAGCTCGTAGCGATCGTAGCGCGGGTTCTCGCCCGAATCCGGATCGTAGCGATAGACCTTGAAGGTGCGCTTGTTCTTGCCCTCGGACGTCGACTTGTACGACTGACCGCGGCTCTTGATCTTCGAGTTCTTCGGAAGGGAGAATTCAGCCATCGTCCGTCCTCAGTAAACCCGCGCCTTGGGCTTGATATACTCGACCTCGTCGGTGAGCGTGTAATCGTGCACCGGGCGGTAATCGATCTTCACGAGGCCATCATTCTGGCCCTTGGGGTCGAACCAGGCGACGGTGTGCTTCATCCACTCCCCGTCGTTCCGCGTCGGGAAATCCTCGTGCATGTGCGCACCGCGGCTTTCGTGGCGGTTGGAAGCCGAGTGCATGGTGATCACCGCCTGCGGGAGCATGTTGTCCAGCTCCAGCGTCTCGATCAGGTCGGTGTTCCAGATCAGCGAGCGATCCGAGACGCTGACGTCGGCCAGCTTCGCGAACACCGCGTCGATCTTGTGCTTGCCCTCGTCGAGCAGCGCGCTGTCGCGGAACACGGCGGCGTGTTTCTGCATCGTGCGCTGCATGTCGAGGCGGATGTCCGCCGTCTTCGTGCTGCCCGAGGCGTTGCGATAATGATCGAGGCGGGCCAGCGCCTTGTCGTCGGCCGCCGTCACGATCGCACCGTGCTTCGAGTTCGGCTGCACCAGCTCCGCGATACGGAAGCCGGTCGCGCGGCCGAACACCACGAGGTCGATCAGCGAGTTCGAGCCCAGACGGTTGGCGCCGTGCACCGACACGCAAGCCGCCTCGCCCACCGCGAACAGGCCGGGAACCGTGCTGTCCGGGTTGCCGTCCTTCAGGGTGACGACTTCGCCATGATAGTTACAGGGGATGCCGCCCATATTGTAGTGGACGGTCGGCGTCACCGGCAGCGGCTGGCGGGTCAGGTCGACGCCGGCGAAGATCTTGCCGGTCTCGGTGATGCCCGGGAGACGCTCGTGCAGCACCTTCGGATCGATATGATCGAGGTGCAGGTAGATATAATCCTTGTTCGGGCCGACGCCGCGGCCTTCACGGATCTCCATCGCCATCGAGCGGGCCACGACGTCGCGCGACGCCAGATCCTTGGCGCTCGGGGCATAGCGCTCCATGAAGCGCTCGCCCTCGGAGTTGGTGAGATAGCCGCCCTCGCCGCGCGCGCCCTCGGTGATGAGCACGCCCGCACCATAGATGCCGGTCGGGTGGAACTGCACGAACTCCATGTCCTGGAGCGGCAGGCCGGCGCGCAGCACCATGCCGCCGCCGTCGCCGGTGCAGGTATGGGCCGAGGTCGCCGAGAAATACATGCGGCCGCCGCCGCCCGTCGCCAGCACGGTGGCGTGCGAGCGGAAACGGTGGATGGTGCCATCTTCCATGCAGAGCGCGATCACGCCCTTGCAGACGCCGTCCTCCATGATGAGGTCGAGCGCGAAATATTCGATGTAGAAGTCGGCGTCATACTTCAGGCTCTGCTGATAGAGCGCGTGAAGCATGGCGTGGCCGGTGCGGTCCGCAGCGGCGCAGGTGCGCTGCACGGGCGGGCCTTCGCCCATGTTCTGCATGTGGCCGCCGAAGGGGCGCTGGTAGATCGTCCCTTCCGGGTTGCGGCTGAACGGCACGCCCGCGTGCTCCAGCTCGATCACCGCCGCCGGGGCCTCGCGCACCATATATTCGATGGCGTCCTGGTCGCCGAGCCAGTCCGACCCCTTCACGGTGTCGTACATGTGCCAGGTCCAGTGGTCCGGCGTGTTGTTGCCGAGGCTCGCCGCGATGCCGCCCTGCGCCGCCACGGTGTGCGAGCGGGTCGGGAACACCTTGGTGATGCAGGCCGTCTTCAGGCCCTTCTCGGCGCAACCCATGGTGGCGCGGAGGCCCGAGCCGCCCGCGCCGACGACGACCGCGTCATAGACATGGTCGATGATCTTGTAGCTGTTCGACATTATGCGGGCACCCCGCCGAAAGCGATCTTCAGGATCGAGAAGACGCACAGCGTCGCCGCGCCGATCGCATAGGCATTGATAAGGAGGAGGCTGGCGATCTTGGCGCCTTCCTCATGGACATAGTCCTCGATGGCGACCTGAAGCCCGAGGCGCAGGTGCCAGAAGACCGAGATCACCAGCAGCAGCAGCGGCACGGCGGCGAGCGGCGACTTGAGCCACAGCACCACCGCCTGATGATCGAGCACCGGCAGGCGCGCGATCGACACCACGAACCAGATCATGAGGACGAGGTTGCTGGCGGCGGTCACGCGCTGGAGCCACCAATGATGCGAGCCGCTATGCGCGGAGCCGAGGCCCCGCACGCGGCCGAGGCTGGTTCCCGTGCCCATCAGTATTTCCCCGCGATGACGGCCCAGAACAGGATCGTTGCGACGATCGAGAAGGCCAGGGTGAGGATCGAGCCCAGACGGTTGGTCTTCAGCTCATAGCCCGCGCCCGTATCGAGCACGAAGTGACGGACGCCCGAGGCCATGTGCTGGAAGAAGCTCCAGGTCAGGCCGACGCCGACGATCTTCGCCAGGATGTTGGCGAGACGCTGCGTCGAGGCGTGGAGGCTGGCCGGATCGGCCTGCACCACCCAGTGGTAGAAGATATTGTAGGCCGCCGGGCTCATCGCCGCGGCCGTCAGCCACCAGGCGAAGATGATGCCGCCACCAATGGCGAGCGCCGTGCCGGTCGCACGGTGAAGAATGGAGACCAGCATGTGCGGGCCCCACTTGTAGATCGAAAGGTGGGGCGACAGCGGTCGCGCTGAATTGTGCGCCATGGATCCTCCGTCGGGATACGCGTCGCCCCCTGTAACCATTGCGGCGCGCCTTGCAAGCCGCTCGTCGGCGGTTTTGCTCGCTTCGGCTAACTTCGCGTTTACCCTTACCCGCCTATTCCCATCCGGAACGCATCACCTCATCGGGGCAACGAGGGACACGATGAACGAAGGCATCAAGGGCGAAGTGGCGCTGAGCGACGCGGAAATCAACGCGCGCGTCGCGGCCTATGCCGGCAGGGGCGATTACGAAACGCGCCGCCGCCGCCTGTGGGATCGCGCCCGCGAAATCATCGAACCCGAGCTGCGCGCTTATTATGTCGAGTTGTTCCGCGGCCGTTATGCCGCCGACGACTCGGCCACCCAGATGATGCTGGATGGGATCGAGGAGGTCTACGGCCGGCCGATCGACGCCGACTGGGTCCGCGCCACGGCGCGCCATGGCGGCCAGATGCACCGGCTGCATCTCCACACCTACGACGTCATCTCGGCCATGACCGAGAAGGCCGAGCGAATCGCCGCCCGCCTCGCGGAGGCCTTCCCCGACGATCATGACTTCGTGATCGAGGGGACGCTGACGCTGCGCGCACTCGACGATTTCCGCATCGAGGTGATGCAGGCCGAGGTCGCCGCGATCCAGAGCCAGAGCGCCGCCGTGGATCGCAACGCCAACAGCAACGCCTTCCGCAACGACATCCTCGGCATCCTTTCGACCGCCATGCGCAACTCGAGCGATCTGCGCGACCAGACCAGCGCCACCTCCGCCTCCGCGCGCGGGATGCTGGGCAAGGCCTCCGAGGTCGCCGCCGCCGCCGAGCAGTCCGCCGTCGCGATGCGCGAGGCCGCGCAGACCGCCGCCGGCCTGATCCGCGCCATCGAGGACGCCCGCCGCGAAGTGGAGATCGCCGCCGGCGTCGCCACCCGCGCGGCCGACCAGTCGAGCCAGGCCGTGTCCGTCTCCGAGGCGCTGTCCGGCCATGCGCAGGCGATCGAGTCGATCCTCGGCCTGATTCGCGACATTGCGGGGCAGACCAACCTCCTCGCGCTCAACGCCACCATCGAGGCGGCGCGCGCAGGCGATGCCGGTCGCGGCTTCGCGGTCGTCGCGCAGGAGGTGAAGTCGCTCGCCTCGCAGACCGCGCGCGCCACCGACGACATCGCCGCCAAGATCGCCGCGATCCAGTCCGCCTCGCGCCAGACGCTCGACGTCAACGGCTCGATCCGCGACATCGTCGGCGAGGTGCAGACGTCCGCCCAGCGCATCCGCGAGGCGATGGAGGCGCAGGCCCACACCGTCACCATGATCACCGCCGCCGTCGACGAGACCGCGCTCGCCGCCGACTCGATGTCCGGCACGATCGCCGCGATCCGCGTCGACACCGAGTCCGTCGCCACCGACATCGATCGTCTGGAAGCGGGTTTCCGCTCGGTCGACGGGCAGCTCGCCCGCCTGGAGACGACGACCGGCGACTTCGTGGCGCGCATCGCCGCCTGAAACCCTCCGGCTGGGGCTAAACGCTTGCCCCGGCCCCGCCCGCGCCTTACCCGCGCGGGATGGACCGCATCCACATCCTCGCCACCGGCACCAGCCGGGGCATCGGCGCGGCGATCGCCGCCCGGTTCGACCGCCCGGAGGTCCGCTTCGTCGGCCACTCCAGCCGCCCCGGCGACGATAGCCGCATCCCGGCCGATCTCGACGAACCGGGCGCGGCCGCCGCGCTCTGGGCCGAGGCGCTGGACCGGCTCGACGGGCGCATCGATGTGCTGGTGAACAATGCCGGCATCTTCGAGGCCGCGCCCATCGACCTGCCCGACGCCGACTGGCTCGCCGCGTGGGAGCGGACGATGCGGATCAACCTCACTGCATCCGCCGAACTCTGCCGGCTGGCCGTCCAGCATTTCGCGGGGCACCCCGGAGGCGGCCGCATCGTCAACGTCGCGAGCCGCGCCGCCTATCGCGGCGACTCGCCCGCGCACTGGCATTATGCGGCGTCCAAGGCGGGCATGGTGGCGATGACCAAGAGCATCGCTCGCGGCTATGCGAAGGATAACGTCCTCGCCTTCGCCGTCTGCCCCGGCTTCACGATGACCGGCATGGCCGAGGATTATCTGGAGAGCCGCGGCGGCGACAAGCTGCTCGCCGACATTCCCTTGGGTCGCGTCGCGCAACCCGACGAAGTGGCCGAAACCGTGCGCTGGCTCGCGCTGGATGCTCCCGCGTCCGCGACCGGCGCCGTCATCGATATCAATGGTGCAAGCTATGTCCGCTGAAAGCTGGAAGATCACCCTCCCCTGCACGCGCCTCGAAGCCGAGGCGCTGGCGAACTCCACCGATCCGTTCCCGACGCTGGACGAGCCGCCGGTGTTGAACACGCTGGAGCCCGACGAGACAAAGCCCGAGGAATGGCTGCTCGAAGCCTATACCGAGGGCAAGCCGGCGGCCGACATCATAGCCGCCGTGCAGGCGCTCGTGCCCTCCGCGAAGAAGGCCAAGCCCAAGGTCGAGAAGGTCGAGGAGCAGGACTGGGTGACGCTCTCGCAGGCCGGTCTGGAGCCGATCCGCGCGGGGCGCTTCTACGTCCACACCTCGGCGCATTCGGATGACGTGCCGGCCGACGCCACCGTGTTCCAGATCGAGGCGGGGCGCGCCTTCGGCACCGGGCATCATTACACGACCACCGGCTGCCTCCAGATGCTCGACCGGCTGAAGCGGCAGGGCGCGCGCTATCGCATGATCGCGGACGTCGGCACGGGCACCGGCCTGCTCGCCTTCGCCGCCATGTCGCTCTGGCCGCGCGCGCACGCCATCGCCACGGACATCGATCCCGTCTCGATCGAGGTGACGGCCGAGAATGCCGCGCTCAACCGGGTGAACGAGCACCGCCTCGCGCTCGCGGTTGCGGAGGGCGTGGACCATCCGCTCTATGACGAGCTGGCGCCGTTCGATCTCGTCGTCGCCAACATCCTCGCCCAGCCGCTGATCGAGCTGGCGCCAGGCATCGCGGCGACGCTGATGCCGGGCGGCACGCTGATCCTCGCGGGCCTGCTCACCACACAGGCCGAGGCGGTGGCGTCCGCCTATCGTGCGCAGGGGATGCGGATGGGCGACACCATCATCAACGGCGACTGGTCCATCCTGATGATGCGCAAGCGCCGCCGAATGCGCTGACCGTCTTCATCCTCCCCACCCGTGGGGAGGATATTTCCGCCTCTCGACACGCGCCGTCCGCCGCGCCATGTGAGGCCTCGATGAGCAAGCGCATCCTCCTGATCGTCGGCGGCGGCATCGCGGCCTACAAGGCCTGCGAGCTGATCCGTCTGCTGAAGAAACGCGGCCACACGGTGCGCTGCGTGCTCACCCCGGCCGGCGCCGAGTTCATTACACCCATGACGCTGGCGGCGCTCTCCGAGCAACCCGTCCACACCTCGCTCTTCGACCTCAAGGACGAGGCCGAGATGGGCCATATCGAGCTTTCCCGCGAGGCCGATCTGGTCGTCGTCTGCCCCGGCACCGCGAACCTGATCGCGCGCATGGCGAACGGCATCTGCGACGATCTCGCCACCACGCTGCTGCTCGCGACCGACAAGCCGATCCTCGTCGCGCCCGCCATGAACGTGCGGATGTGGCAGCACCCTGCGACGCAGCGCAACATCGCCCGGCTCCGCGCCGACGACACGGTGGTGATGGAGCCCGACGAGGGCATCATGGCCTGCGGCGAGTTCGGCCCCGGCCGCCTGCCCGAGCCGGCGGTGATCGTGGAGGCCATCGAACGCGAGCTCGGCCGACCGATCCCGGTACGCCTGCTCGGCATCGTAGCCCCGCCTCCGGGCAGCCTCGCGCCCTCCGGGCCGCTCGCGGGAAAGCGCATCCTCGTCACCGCCGGCCCGACGCACGAGCCGATCGATCCGGTCCGCTACATCGCCAATCGCTCGTCGGGGAAGCAGGGCTTCGCCATCGCCGGAGCCCTTGCCCGCCTCGGCGCGGAGGTGATGCTGGTGGCCGGCCCGATGACGCTCGCGACGCCCCCCGGCGTGACGCGCATCGACATCGAAACCGCGCGCGAGATGGCCGCCGCCGTCGAGAGCGCCCTCCCCGCCGACGCCGCCGTGATGGTCGCGGCCGTGGCGGACTGGCATGTCGACGCCGCCGCCACCAAGATCAAGAAGCGCGCCGACGGCACTCCGCCTGCCCTCGCGCTCGTCCAGAACCCGGACATCCTCGCCACCGTCGCGCACTCGGCCCGGCGCCCGCGCCTCGTGGTCGGCTTCGCGGCCGAGACCAACGACGTGATCGCGCACGCCCAAGCCAAGCTCGCGTCGAAGGGCTGCGACTGGATCGTCGCCAACGACGTGTCCGGCGACGTCATGGGTGGTGACCGCAACAGCATCCACCTCGTCACTACCACCGGCGTCGAGGACTGGCCCGAACTTCTCAAGGATCAGGTGGCCGAGCGGCTTGCCCAGCGCATCGCCCAGGCCCTCACGGAGCAAGCATGATCGAAATCGCATTGAAGCGCTTGCCGCACGGCGAAGGGCTGCCCGCGCCCGCCTACGCCACCACGGGTGCCGCCGGGCTCGACATCGTGTCCGCCGAGGACATCCTGCTCGGGCCGGGGGACCGCCATGCGGTCGCGACCGGCTTCGCGGTGGCGATCCCGGCCGGCTACGAGATCCAGGTCCGCCCGCGCTCGGGCCTTGCGCTCAAATATGGCGTGACCTGCCTCAACACGCCCGGCACGATCGACGCGGACTATCGCGGCGAGGTGAAGGTGATCCTCGCCAATCTCGGCCGCGAGCCCTTCGAGGTGAAGCGCGGCGAGCGCATCGCGCAGCTCGTCCCCGCCGAGGTGACCGTCGCGCGTTTCCTCGAGGTCGAGACGCTCGACGAGACCGTGCGCGGCGTCGGCGGCTTCGGCTCCACCGGCCGTCATTCGCTGCCGTGATCTTGAAGGACGAACAGCTAGACCGCTACGCGCGGCACATCATCCTCAAGGAGATCGGCGGCGGCGGTCAGACGCGGTTGCTGAAGGCCCATGCCCTCATCGTCGGCGCAGGCGGGATCGGATCGCCCGTGATCCAGTATCTCGCCGCCGCTGGCGTGGGGAGGCTGACGGTGGTGGACGACGACCGGGTGTCGCTCTCCAACCTCCAGCGCCAGACCCTGTTCGGCACGCGCGACGTCGGCCATTCGAAGGTGGTGGTCGCCGCCAACGCGGTGCAGCGGATGAACCCGGACGTCACCCTCGTCCCCGTCGGCCGGCGGATCGATGCGGCGAGCATCCGTCCGCTGCTGGAAGGCGTCGACGTGGTGATCGACGGCACCGACAATTTCGCCACCCGCCTCGCGGTGGCGGACGCGGCGCTGGAGGCCCGCGTGCCGCTGGTATCGGCCGCCGTCGGCCAGTTCGAGGGGCAGCTCGCCGTCTATCGCGGCTGGGAGCCGGGCAAGCCCTGTTATCGCTGCCTTGTCGGTGACGATCCCGATCGGCCGGACATCTCCTGCGCCGACCAGGGCGTGCTCGGCGCGCTCACCGGCGTGCTGGGCAGCCTCGCCGCGATCGAGGCCGTGCGGCAGATCGTCCCCTTCGGGGAGGACAGCGCGGGGCAGCTTCTGCTGGTCGATGCGCTCGCCTTCCGGTTCCGCACGCTGGCGATGCCGAAAGATCCGGGGTGTTCGTGCGCGGGCTGACCGTCGTCGTCGCGGAGCCCGCCCCCGAACGCCTCCGCGCGGCGCTGACGCTGGCGATGGCGAATGCGGCGCTCGGCGGGCGGGCGCGGGTCTTCTGCCAGGGTCCGGCCGTGGCGCTGCTCACGCCGCCGGTCACCGCGCCGCACGACATCGACCATATCGCCGCCGGCCTGCCGACGCTGGCGGAAATGATCGAGGAGGGCTTCGGCCTCGGCGTCGAGCTGATCGCCTGCCAGAGCGGCCTTCATCTGACGTGCGTGGACGCCTCGATGCTGGACCCGCGCATCGGCTTCGGCGGACCGGTGAGCCTGCTCCAGACGCTCGACGAGGATCGATTGCTGATCGCCTGAGATCAGGCCGGGCAGTCGATCGGCATCCGTTCCGTCCAGCCCAGCCATTGGATGGCCGGCTCTCGTTCCATGAAGAACTGGCAGTCGAGCCGGCTGATCTGGCGGCGCATCTGCGAGCGGGCGAGCGCGCTCGGCACCACCAGCGCAAATTTGTCGATCGACGCCCTGCCGAGCAGCACGAAGGTCTGCATGTTGACCATGCGAATCTCGGCGCCCTGCGGCACATAGTCGATCATGTTCCAGAGGATGGACATGGATCGGCCCGACATCTCGGCCGCCCAGCAGACGGCGCGGATCTTCTCGCGGAACTCCTCCGCCTCCGTCAGATTCCAGTAACCGCTACAGCGGATAAAGGCCCGGTCCGTCGCGCGATCGTAGCGGATAATGTTCACGGCAGCCCCGCCCCACTTTCCTCCGCCACAACAGGGGCCATGAAGGTAAACAGCGACTTACCCGCCGCGCCTCCACGCCCCTGTTTAGACCAAAGTGAGGCGTTCTTCTGTTACTCCCCGGTCGTAGCGGCGGCCTTCTTCGACGCGGCCTTCTTGGGTGCGGCCTTCTTGGCCGGCGCTTTCTTCGGCGCGGCCTTCTTCTTGCCCTTGGCCGGCGCCTTGGCGGCGCGCTCTGCGAGGAGCTGGACCGCCTCGTCCAGCGTCAGCTCCTTCGGTTCGCGGCCCTTGGGCAGCGTCGCGTTGGTGGTGCCGTCGGTGACATAGGGGCCGAAGCGCCCTTCCATCACCTTCACCTCCGCGCCACCGTCCGGATGCGCACCCAGCACCGCCAGCGGCTCGCGGCTGGCGCCCGTACGGCGACCGCCACCGGCCGCCGCTTCGGCGAGCTTCACCACGGCGGCGTTCATGCCCGTCTCGAACACGTCCGCCGTCGAGGTCAGCCGCGCATATTTGCCATCATGCGCCAGATAGGGGCCGTAGCGGCCAATCGACGCCGTCACCGGCTTACCCGACTCCGGATGATTGCCGACCGTGCGCGGGAGCGACAGCAGCTTTATCGCCATCTCCAGATCGAGCGCGGCGATGTCCTTGGGGATGGACGAGCGCTTCGCCTCCTTGCCCTCGCCAAGCTGGATATACGGACCGAAACGGCCCGAACGCTTGGTGATCGCCTCGCCGGTCGCGGGATCGGTGCCGAGTTCCTCCGGCCCGCTGTCCGCGCCCTCGTTGGCGCCGCCCGGCTGGGCGAAGCGGCGGGTGAACTTGCACTCCGGGTAATTGGAGCAGGCGATGAACGCGCCGAACCGGCCGCCGCGCAGCGCGAGCCTGCCCTCATGGCACGCCGGGCAGAGGCGCGGATCGCTGCCGTCGCCCTTGTCCGGGAAGAGATAGGGCGCGAGGAACTGGTCGAGCTCCGCCGTCACCTCGGACGGCTTCTGCTCCATCACTTCGGCGGTCTTGGGCTTGAAGTCCCGCCAGAAGGCTTCCAGCACCGCCTGCCACTGGGCACGGCCGCCGGAGATGTCGTCCAGCTCCTCCTCCAGCTCGGCGGTGAAGTCGAAGCTCACATATTTCTCGAAGAATCGCTCGAGGAACGCCGTCACCAGACGGCCGCTCTCCTCGGCGTGGAAGCGGTTCTTCTCGATCCGCACATATTCGCGATCCTTGATCGTCTGGAGAATCGACGCATAGGTGGACGGGCGGCCGATGCCCAATTCCTCCATCTTCTTGACGAGACTGGCCTCGGAGAAGCGGGGCGGCGGCTGGGTGAAGTGCTGCTCGGCGCGCACCCCCTTCACGGCCGGCGAGTCGCCGTCCTTGAGGCGCGGCAGGCGACGGCTCTCCTCGTCGCCCTCGTCGTCGCGACCTTCCTCGTAGAGCGCGAGATAACCGGGGAAGAGCACGACCTGACCCGTCGCGCGAAGCCCGAGCTGGCCAGTGCCGTCGGCGAAATCGACCGTGGTGCGCTCCAGACGCGCGGACGCCATCTGGCTCGCCAGCGCGCGCTTGAAGACCAGCTCGTAGAGGCGGGCATGATCGCCCGAGGCGGCGCGATCGCGCGAGAAGTCGGTCGGGCGGATCGCTTCGTGGGCTTCCTGCGCGTTCTTCGCCTTGGTCTGATACTGCCGCGGCTTGTCGGGGACGTAGCCGCCGTCATAGCGCTCCGCGATCGCCAGCCTCGCCGCCGAGATGGCGCTTTCGTCCATCTGCACGCCGTCGGTACGCATGTAGGTGATGAGGCCGTCCTCGTAGAGCCCCTGCGCGACCCGCATCGTGTGGCTGGCCGAGAAGCCGAGCTTGCGCGCCGCCTCCTGCTGGAGCGTCGAGGTGGTGAAGGGCGGCGGCGGATTGCGGGTGAGCGGCTTGGTCTCGACCGACACCACCGCGAGGCGCGCCGCCTCGACATCCTTCTTCGCGGCCTCGGCATCGCCCTGCTGGCCGATCGAGAGGCGTTCGACCTTCTCGCCCTTCCACTTCACCAGACGGGCGGCGAAGGGGACGGCATCCTGCTCCATGTCGGCCGTGACCGACCAATATTCCTGCGCGCGGAACGCCTCGATCTCACGCTCGCGATCCACCACGAGGCGCAGCGCCACCGACTGCACGCGCCCCGCCGACTTGGCGCCCGGAAGCTTGCGCCACAGCACCGGCGAGAGCGTGAAGCCCACCAGATAATCGAGCGCGCGGCGCGCCCGGTAGGCGTCGATCAGATCCTCGTCGAGATCGCGGGGCTCGGCCATCGCCTTCAGCACGGCGGGCTTGGTGATCGCGTTGAAGGTGACGCGCTTGGTGTCCTTGGGCAGCGCGCGGCGCTTCTTCAGCACCTCCTGCACATGCCACGAGATCGCCTCGCCCTCGCGATCAGGGTCGGTCGCGAGAATCAGCGCGTCGGCATCCTTGGCCTCGTCGGTGATGGCCTTGAGCTGCCGCGCCTTGTCGGCATAGGCCTCCCATTCCATCGCGAAGCCTTCGTCCGGGTTCACCGAGCCGTCCTTGGCCGGCAGATCGCGGACATGGCCGTAGGAGGCGAGCACCCGGTATCCCGAACCGAGATATTTCTCGATGGTCTTGGCCTTGGCGGGAGATTCGACGACGACGAGCTTCATGGCGTTCAGGCGCTTCCTTCACGTGTACGCGTACGAGGGTGGCGAGGCCGCGGCCGGTCCGTCAAGCGGTTCGGCCACGTCCAACCCGTCATTTCGCCCTAGTTGCGCCTTGTTACGCTTAGGATATGATCCGGCCGCGCTTCGGCGGGACCAGAACTGCACAACCATCGCCAGAGCGCCTGGAGGGAGGACAGATATGGTACCCCTGCCCAAGCGGCTTTTCGCGGAATTACTCGGAACATTCTGGCTGGTGCTGGGCGGCTGCGGCAGCGCGGTGTTCGCGGCGGCCTTCCCATCGCTCGGCATCGGATTCGCCGGCGTGGCGCTGGCCTTCGGGCTGACCGTGCTCACCATGGCCTATTCGATCGGCCATATCTCGGGCTGTCACCTCAATCCGGCGGTGACGATCGGGCTGTGGGCAGGCAAGCGCTTCCCGGCGTCCGACATCATCCCCTACATCATCGCGCAACTGATCGGCGCCACCCTCGCGGCGGCACTCATCTGGTGCATCGCCAGCGGCAAGCCGGGCTACGAACTCGCCCCTAACGGCCTCGCGGTGGACGGCTACGGCCCGCTCTCGCCGGGCGGCTATGCGCTCCACGCCGCCTTCGTGTGCGAGGTGGTGATGACCTTCGGCTTCCTGATCGTCATCCTCGGCTCCACCGACACGCGCGCGCCCTCGGGCTTCGCGCCGATCGCCATCGGGCTGTCGCTGACGCTGATCCACCTGATCTCGATCCCCGTCACCAACACCTCGGTCAACCCGGCGCGCAGCACCGGACCGGCGCTGCTCGTGGGCGGCGAGGCGCTGCATCAGCTCTGGCTGTTCTGGGTGGCCCCGATCCTCGGCGCGATCATCGCAGGCGTCGTCTATCGCTTCATGGCGGGCGACCAGCCCGTGCCGGACATCACCGGCGAGCCGATCTGACGAGCGGACGGGCCGGGCTCAGCCCTCGAGGCTGACCTGGCCCCCCGCATGGCGGGCGAGACGCCCCGCCAGCTCCAGCTCCAGCAGCACCGTCTGCACGATCGCGGGCGGCCGTTGTGACTGGCGGACGATCTCGTCGATGGGCACCGCCGTCGCGCCGAGCAGCTCCAGCACGGCCGCGCGGTCCGCATCGTCGGCATCCGCCATGACTCGCGGTGCGCCATAGCCGCCGCCCGCCGACGGATCGGCCAGCGCCACGCGCGGATCGATGGGACGCAGCGCCTCCAGCACATCGTCCGCGCTCTGCACCAGCGTCGCGCCATCGCGGATGAGCTGGTTGCAGCCCTGCGCACGCGGATCGAGCGGCGAGCCCGGCACCGCCAGCACCTCCCGCCCGAAATCGCCGGCATAGCGCGCGGTGATGAGCGAGCCGGACTTGGGCGCCGCCTCCACCACCAGCACTGCCTGCGCGAGGCCGGCGATGATGCGGTTGCGATAGGGGAAATGCCGCGCGCGAGGCTCGACGCCCGGCGGTTGCTCGGCAACGAGAACGCCGCGCGTCGCGATCTCTTCCTGCAACCCGGCATTCTCGGGCGGGTAGACGACATCGATGCCGCCCGCGATCACGCCGACCGTCCCCGCCTCCAGCGAGCCCTGATGCGCCGCCGTGTCGATCCCGCGCGCCAGCCCCGATGCGACGGTGACGCCCCGCGCGCCCAGCTCGGCGGCCAATCCGCGCGCGAAGCGGCAGGCGGCGGCGGACGCGTTGCGCGCGCCGACCATGCCCACCACCGGCCGATCAAGCAGCGCCCGATGCCCCCGCACGATCAGCGCGGGCGGGGCCGCGTTGGTCGCGGCCAGCATCGCCGGATAGCCGGGCAGGCCGAGGAACAGATAGCGCGCACCCGCCGCTTCGACCGCCGCCACCTCCTTCTCCACGGAGGCGCGAGACGGCACGGCCGGCGGCTTGCCCCCGCCCTTGCGCGCCATGTCGGGGATCGCCTCCAGCGCGGCCGCCGCCGTGCCGTAGCGCGCGAGGAGCTGGGCGTAGGTGACCGGCCCGACCGTCGGGGTCCGCATCAGGCGGAGGCGTGCGAAACGATCCTCGCGGACAGCGCGCGGGGCGGCTCCGGGGCCGGTCGACTCGTCGATCGCCCCGTGCATGGGATCAGCGGCTACCGCTTCCGCTGCCGAAGCGGGGCTCCGTCCCGTCGAGCAGCCGCTCGACATTGGCGCGGTGCTTCCACAGCACGATCAACGCCAGCAGCAGGAAGACGAGCGTCAGGTCCGATCGGTTGATGATCGCCGCCGTCACCGGCGTGGCGATCGCGGCGGTCATCCCGCCGACCGAACTGTGCCGCGTCACCGCGAACGCCGCCAGCCACACCAGCGCGAAGGCCAGTCCGCACGGCCAGCTCAACGCCAGCGCGATGCCGAGGAAGGTCGCCACGCCCTTGCCGCCCTTGAAGCGCAGCCAGACCGGATAGACATGGCCGAGGAACGCGAAGGCGCCCGCCAGGATCGCCGGGAGCGAAGGCGGCAGAGGATCGGGCCAGATATATCCGGCGATGATCACCGCCACCGCGCCCTTCGCCGCATCGAGCAGCAGCGTCGCCGCCGCCAGCCCCTTGTGGCCGGTGCGCAGCACGTTGGTGGCGCCGATATTGCCCGAGCCGATGGTGCGCGGGTCCTGCGCGCCGCCAGCCCGCGTGACGAGCAGGCCGAACGGGATCGAACCCAGCAGATAACCCAGCAATGCTGCGGCGCCCAGCACCAGCCAGTTCGTTGCCGTCAAAAGTCGATCCCCCGGTTGTCCGACCAATCATAGGGCTTGCGACCGCAAGCGCAACAATCTGGGTGTATTTCCGCGCCGAAACGAGGGCATCGCGCCCGGCTTCCCTCGCGGCCCAAACCGCTCTAGATCGCGAAAGGATGGACGCCCAACGCCCGCTCCTTGTGTTCGATTCCGGTGTGGGCGGATTGTCCGTCCTCGACGCCATCCGCCGGCGACTACCGACCGCCCCGATTGTCTATGTCGCGGATTCCGGCGGCTTTCCTTA
This sequence comes from Sphingomonas sp. PR090111-T3T-6A, assembly GCF_000383095.1. GTDB lineage: Bacteria > Pseudomonadota > Alphaproteobacteria > Sphingomonadales > Sphingomonadaceae > Solisphingomonas. The sequence goes on along the minus strand of NZ_AORL01000006.1, from coordinate 10,367 downwards.
TGGCACCAAGAGCGAGGCGGAGATCGCGGCCCGCGTGCCCGCGCTGCTGGGCCGGCTGGTGGAGCGCTATCGCCCGAGGCTGGTGGTGATCGCCTGCAACACCGCGTCGACCATCGCGCTCGCCGCCGTGCGTGCTGCGCTCGACCTGCCGATCGTCGGCACCGTGCCCGCGATCAAGCCCGCCGCGCTCGCCAGCACGACTCGCGCGATCGGCGTGCTCGGCACCAACGCCACCGTCCGCCAGCCTTATGTCGACCGCCTCGCCGCCGAGTTCGCGGCCGACTGTGCCGTGGTCCGCCACGGCTCGGCGCGATTGGTCGAGCTGGCCGAGGCGGCGCTGCGTGGCAATCCGGGCGATGCCGAAGATTATCGCGAGGTCATGGCCGGCCTGTTCGACCAGCCGGGCGGCGAGGCGATCGACACGGTGGTGCTCGCCTGCACGCATTTCCCGCTGGTGGCGGGGCAGCTCGCCGCCGCCTCGCCCCGCCCGCTGGCCTTCGTGGACGGAGCGGAAGGCATCGCACGCCGCGTCGTCACGCTGACGCAGGGGCAGCCCTGGCCCGAACAGCCGTCGCAAGGGATTGCGGTCTTCACCTCCGATGCCGATGTTTCCGCGCTGGAGCCCACGCTCGCCGCACGGGGTCTCGGCCGGATCGAGAGGCTATGATCCTTCGACGAATCTGATCGCTTTGATCGATATTTCCACCGTCTCTCTGGTGGAATTATCGAGGCCGTGGCTGTAATGGCGAGCACATGGCCCGCTGGCCAGGAGACGACGGCTTTGGACTATCAGCGCGTATTCACCCAAGCGATCGACCGGCTTCATGCAGAGGGCCGCTACCGGGTCTTCATCGACATCCTGCGCAACAAGGGCATGTTCCCGAACGCGCGCTGCTTCGCGGGTCATAACGGCCCCAAGCCGATCACGGTGTGGTGCTCGAACGACTATCTCTCGATGGGCCAGCATCCCAAGGTGATCGCCGCGATGGAAGAGGCGCTGCACGACGTCGGCGCGGGCGCCGGCGGCACGCGCAACATCGGCGGCAACACGCATTACCATATCGATCTCGAAGCCGAGCTGGCCGATCTCCACGGCAAGGAAGGCGCGCTGCTCTTCACCTCGGGCTATGTCTCGAACGAGGCGACGCTGGCGACGCTGGCCAAGATCCTGCCCGGCTGCATCATCTATTCCGACGAGTTGAACCACGCTTCGATGATCGCGGGCATCCGCAATTCGGGCTGCGAGAAGCGCGTCTTCCGCCACAACGACCTCGCCCATCTCGAAGAGCTGCTGGCTGCCGACGATCCTGCCGTGCCCAAGCTGATCGCCTTCGAGAGTGTCTATTCGATGGACGGCGACGTCGCCCCGATCGCCGCGATCTGCGACCTCGCCGACAAGTATAATGCGCTGACCTATCTCGACGAGGTCCACGCGGTCGGCATGTACGGCGCGCATGGCGGCGGCATCTCCGAGCGCGACGGCGTGGCGCACCGCATCACCGTGATCGAGGGGACGCTGGCCAAGGCGTTCGGCGTGATGGGCGGCTATATCGCGGCCGATCGCGTGGTGATCGACGTGATCCGCTCCTATGCGCCGGGCTTCATCTTCACGACCTCGCTGGCCCCCGTGCTGGTGGCGGGCGTGCTGGCGAGCGTGCGGCATCTGAAATCCAGCTCCGCCGAGCGCGACGGCCAGCAGGCGGCGGCGGCGATGTTGAAGCGCCTGTTCGCGGAGTCCGGCCTGCCGGTGATGCCGTCGACGACGCACATCGTGCCGCTGCTCGTCGGCGATCCGGTGAAGACCAAGAAGATCAGCGACATCCTGCTCGCCGAGTACGGCGTCTACGTTCAGCCGATCAATTATCCGACGGTGCCGCGTGGGCTGGAGCGTCTGCGCTTCACGCCCGGCCCCAGCCACACCGAAGAGATGATGCAGGAGCTGACCCAGGCCCTCGTCGAGATCTGGGACAGGCTGGAGCTGGAGCTGCGCCAGGCGGCCTGAGCCGCTCAGCCGGCCGTCAGCCCCAGCCCGATCGTCAGCAGCCCGAGCAGCACCGACATCGGCACGCGCAGCCGCATCCACCAGGGTGGCACCAGCCTCTTCGCGCGCAGGTGGCGATCGACCAGCGGCGTCGCGAGGATGACGAGGCCGAGCAGGATCGCCGCCAGCATCGGCCGCCCGAGCGACAGCCCGATCAGCACCAGCGCCACGACCGTCGGCACCACCGCGATGCCGACCAGCGGCGGCAACTCCGCCCGCGTGACGCGCGCCACCGCGACGCCCCACCAGATGCCGCCGAGGAAGCTCAGGATCAGCGCGCTGTAGATCAGCCCGAGCGCCCCGATGGTGCCCGGCAGCGGCGATTCCGGCCGCGCGCCGGCCGCCAGCCTGACGAACAGCGCCATCACCGGTGGCAGCAGTCCCGCCGCCGACAGCAGCATCACCGGCAGCGGCACGCGGCGCGGCCGCTCCTTCTCCCCGTTCATCTCGTGATTCCCAACCCCACTCTCACGCGCGTCTGATGGCGGTTATAGTCCAGCAGGTCTTCCCCATATCCGGTGAAGCCCTGCACGACGAGATACAGCGGAGTCCCTCCCAGAACGTTACGGAGGGGATAGGAAATCGCGCCGTCCACCGCGCCCTTGCCATGGCTGAAGTTGAAGCGGCTGGTGGTGGAGAGCTTGAGCCCGTCCTCCCGCCCGATCGACAGCTCCAGCGCCTGATGCCCGCGATAGCGCGCAATGTCGGTGTTGTTGTCGAGCCCGAAGACGTAATGAAACAGCCGCGGCCCGACCGAGAGGGTGTAGCCGCCCAGCGGCAGCTCCGCCTGCGGCTGGACGTAGAGATATTGATAGCCGCGCGAGTCATCCCCGCCCTTGCCGTTCGATTCGTGCAGGAACCCGCCTCGCACGCCGAAGCGCACCCCGTTGGAGCGCGGCGCCCAGTTGTGGATCCAGATCAGCTCCGGCTGATAGCTGACATCGTGGAAGGGGACGCTGTCCGCCTCCAGGTCCCAGAATATCTTCTGGGTGTAGGCGAAGTGGAAGCCGTCGAGCCACGAGGTCTCGGGCTCGCCAGCCTGCCCGAAGAGCTGATATTTGAAGCTGAGTTGGACGCGCAGATCGCTGTCGGTGCCGCCGCCCATCGCGGCGTAGGTCGGCTCGTAGGCGGTGAGGTTGGCCAGCACGCTCCGTCCTGCCGACGAGGAAATCTGCGGCGTCGCGGGCTCGGACGCCGCGACGCGGGTGGGCGTGACGACAGGCGGCGCGGCGAGCGCGAAGGCATAGCCCTCCCGCCCCGCGCCCAGCGACAGCACCGCATCCCCGCCGACACCCGCCGGCCGGGCCGTGCCATAGTCCGCACCGATCCAGCCATGGGCGGGAATCTCGCTCGCGCCCTCGCGCCGGGTCAGCGTCACGGGGACGTCCTTCCCACCCGCGTGGAGCGTGGCGTCGATCCGGTCGGGCGCGCGGGCGGAGGCATCGGCGGCCGCGTTCATCAGCAGCACATGGGCGACCAGCGTATCGCCCTCCCCCTGCCGGACGCTCTCGATCGCCATCACCGGCGCGGGCGCCGCCCCGGCCCATGCGGCAGCGGGCCACAGCAGAAGCAGCGCAGCGACGATCCTCATCCGGACTTCCCCCGAGGCTTCCCCAGTCCCCCGCCAACGCATCGGAGCGCCAAAAGAGGCACATTACCCCAGCCACAGACTCGGAAATGTCACACAGCGAGACGAGAGCGGTTCCTTGTGGGGCAATCCCGCACTAAGGAGGCGGCGTTCCGAATCACCCCAGAACGAGGAAGGGTCGCGTCATGGCGCTCCGTCTCGCCTTTGCATCCGATCACGCCGCCGTGGCCATGAAGGCCGCTCTGGTCGATCATGCGCGCTCGCTGGGCCACGACGTCATCGATCTCGGCCCCGACAGCGAGACCTCGGTCGATTATCCTGATTATGGCTACAAGCTCGCCGAGGCGCTCGCCTCGGGCGCAGCGGAGCGCGGCATCGCGATCTGCGGCTCCGGCATCGGCATCTCGATCGCCGTGAACCGCCATCCGGCCGCCCGCTGCGCGCTCGTCTCCGAGCCGCTCTCCGCCCGCCTCTGCCGCGAACATAACGACGCCAACGCCATCGCGATGGGCGCGCGCCTGATCGGCATCGAGCAGGCCAAAGCGTGCCTCGAAGCCTTCCTCCAGACGCCGTTCGGTGGCGACCGCCACCAGCGCCGCGTCGACAAACTCAGCCATCCCGCCTTCGAGAAGGAGCCCGCATGAGCACCCAGCCCGCCGTCACCGATATCCGCAAGGATGGCTTCTTCACCCAGAGCCTCGCCGATGCCGACCCCGCCGTGTTCGCCGGCGTCGCCCATGAGCTGGACCGTGAGCAGCACCAGATTGAGCTGATCGCGTCGGAAAACATCGTCTCCAAGGCCGTGCTCGAAGCACAGGGCTCGGTGTTCACCAACAAGTACGCCGAGGGCTATCCGGGCAAGCGCTACTATCAGGGCTGCGCTCCCTCCGACGAGGTCGAGACGCTCGCCATCGAGCGCGCCAAGAAGCTGTTCAATTGCGGCTTCGCCAACGTCCAGCCGCACTCGGGCGCGCAGGCGAATGGTGCTGTGATGCTCGCGCTCACCAAGCCGGGCGACACCATCCTCGGCCTCAGCCTCGACGCTGGTGGCCACCTCACCCACGGTGCACGCGCGGCGATGTCGGGCAAGTGGTTCAACGCCGTGCAATATGGCGTGCGCGCCGACGATCACCTGATCGACTTCGATCAGGTCGAGGCGCTCGCCAAGGAGCATAAGCCGACGCTCATCATCGCGGGCGGCTCGGCCTATCCGCGTCACATCGACTTCGCCCGCTTCCGCGCAATCGCGGACGAGGTGGGTGCGAAGCTGATGGTCGACATGGCGCACTTCGCCGGTCTCGTCGCCGGTGGCGCGCACCCGACGCCGTTCGGTCACGCCCATGTCGTCACCACCACCACGCACAAGACGCTGCGCGGTCCGCGTGGCGGCGCGATCTTCACCGACGACGAGGCGATCGCCAAGAAGATCAACTCGGCGGTGTTCCCCGGCCTTCAGGGCGGCCCGCTGATGCACGTCATCGCCGCCAAGGCGGTCGCGTTCGGCGAAGCGCTGACGCCCGAGTTCAAGGCCTATGCCCACGCCACGGTCGAGAACGCCAAGGCGCTCGCCAGCCGCCTCAAGGAGCGCGGCGCGGCGGTCGTCTCGGGCGGCACCGACACGCACCTCGCGCTGATCGACCTCACCCCGCTCGGCGTCACCGGCAAGGATGCCGATGAGGCGCTGGAGCGCTCGGCGATCACCTGCAACAAGAACGGCATCCCGTTCGATCCGCTCCCCCCGGTCAAGACCTCGGGCATCCGCGTCGGCTCGCCGGCGGGCACGACGCGCGGCTTCGGCATCGCCGAATTCCGCGACATCGCCGACATGATCGCCGACGTGCTCGACGGCCTGCGCCAGAAGGGCGAGCATGGCGATGCGGCGGTGGAGGCGGATGTCCGCACCCGCGTCCGCGCGCTGTGCGAGCGCTTCCCGATCTACACGGGGGCCTGACCCATTGCGCTGCCCGTTCTGCGGACATGAAGACAGCCAGGTGAAGGATAGCCGTCCCTCCGAGGACGGCACCTCCATCCGCCGCCGCCGCCAGTGTGAAGGCTGCGGCGGCCGCTTCACCACCTTCGAGCGCGTGCAGCTGCGCGAGGTGACGGTGGTGAAGACCGGCGGCAAGCGCGAGCCGTTCGAGCGCACCAAGCTCGAACGGTCGATCGAGATCGCCTGCCGCAAGCGCCCGATCGAGCCCGAGCGGATCGATCGGCTCGTCTCCGGCATCCAGCGCCAGCTCGAAACCTCGGGCGACAATGAAGTGGATTCCACGCGGATCGGCGCGCTGGTGATGGACGGGCTCAAGGGCCTCGATCCGGTCGCCTATATCCGCTTCGCCAGCGTCTACAAGGATTTCACCGAAGCCCGCGACTTCGAGGAATTCGCCGGCAATGTCAGTGAGATCGGCAAGAAGTGATATCTGAGTTGCAGCCCCCCGTCATCGTCCTCGTCCGGCCCCAGCTCGGCCAGAACATCGGCAAGGCCGCGCGCGCGATGCTCAATTTCGGGCTGACCGAGATGCGCCTCGTCTCCCCGCGCGACGGCTGGCCCAACCCGGAGGCCGGCCCCGCCGCCTCGGGCGCGGATAGCGTGCTGGAGCAGGCCAAGGTCTTCGAGAGCGTCGCCGATGCGGTGGCGGATTGCGCGAACGTCTACGCCACCACCGTGCGCAAGCGCGGGGTCACCAAGCCGGTGGTGACGCCGGCCGAGGCGGCGTCCGAGATGCACGCCGCTCAAGGCCGCACCGCGATCCTGTTCGGCCCGGAGCGCTCGGGGCTGGAGACAGATGACGTCGCCATCGCGCGCTCGATCCTGACGGTGCCGATCAATCCCGAGTTCGGCTCGCTCAACCTCGCGCAGGCGGTGATCCTCGTGGCCTATGAATGGTCCAGGGGGCAGGCGCTTGCCCAGCCGCCGGCGGTGGACCTCGATCCGCCCGCCCCGCAGTTCGAGCTGGACGGCATGATCGACCAGCTCGAGGGGATGCTGGACGGTGCGGGCTATTTCTTCCCGCCGGACCGCGTGCCCGCGACCAAGCGGACGCTGCGCACCATGCTCACCAAGCCCGGCTGGAACAGCCAGGAGGTGCGCACGCTGCGCGGCATTCTGACCGCGCTCGCCAATCCGAGGCCGCGGGCCTAGGCCCGCGCCTCGTCGAAGCGATCCAGCTCATAGGCGATCGAGGCCTCGACCAGCACTTCCCAAAGCTGGGCCGCGATCTCGGGCGGCCAGCCATGGTCACGCGCATGCGCGGCCGCGTTGGCGATCACCTGGGCCTTGCGGGGCTCGTCACGCACATGGCCGCGCTCGGGCTTGATGCGGGCCGCGGCGCGCATATAGCCGAAGCGGGTGGCCAGAAGCTCGACAAGCGCGCGATCCGTGGCGTCGACGCCGAGGCGCACTTCCTTCATCGTCTGGCATTGATCGGGAGGCAGGATGGATGTCATCCCTCCCCCATAAGAGAATGAAGGATTGGCGCAAGCCGGGCCGAGGGCCTGTCCCCACCCGGAATCGGGTTCCGGCTTGACCCGAGGCACGTCTTCTGCCACAGGCGCGCCTCGCAATTGACCCCGCACGTCCGGTGAAGCGGGAGTCCTGCCGTTCCAAGAGCCTTCATCGACTCTCGGTCGCGACAGCGCGGGTCCGGACATTTTGTTGAACGCAATTGATTAAGGACGACACATGTCGAAGCGCACCAGCGCCAAGTACAAGCTCGATCGCCGCATGGGCGAGAACATCTGGGGCCGCCCGAAGTCCCCGGTGAACAAGCGCGAGTACGGCCCCGGCCAGCACGGCCAGCGCCGCAAGGGCAAGGTTTCGGACTTCGGCATCCAGCTGAAGGCGAAGCAGAAGCTCAAGGGCTATTACGGCGACGTCACCGAGAAGCAGTTCAAGAAGGCCTACACCGAGGCGTCGCGCATGAAGGGCGACACCGGTCAGAACCTGATCGGCCTGCTCGAGCGCCGTCTGGACGCCGTCGTCTACCGCGCCAAGTTCGCCCCGACGATCTTCGCCTCGCGCCAGCTCGTCAGCCACGGCCACATCCGCGTCAACGGCGTGAAGTGCAACATCGCGTCGCGCCTCGTGAAGGTCGGCGACGTGATCGAGCTGGGCTCGAAGGCCGCCGAGATGGCGCTCGTGATCGAGGCGCAGGGCCTGTCGGAGCGTGAGGTTCCCGATTACCTCGCTCAGGACGGCACCACCAAGGTTTCGTACCAGCGCGTGCCCACCCTCGACGAGGTGCCCTATCCGGTGAAGATGGAGCCGAACCTGGTCGTCGAGTTCTACTCGCGCTGATCCGGCGGCTTCTGCGACAAGATCAGGGGCGGTTCCCTCGCGGGAGCCGCCCCTTTCTTTTTGCCCTGTTACCCTTCCATGGCCGACTCGATTGCCGGGGCGTGGCCGCCCTGTAAAAGAACCGGCAATCCTCCCCTTCTCCCAAGGAACGCCCATGACCTTCCGCCAGCCGCCCGAATGGGCCCCTCACGATGCCGTCTGGATCGGTTTCCCGAGCCATCCTGAGCTGTGGCTGGAGGATCTGGGCGCGGCGCGCGAGGAAGTCGTCGCCTTCGCCCGCGCGGTGTGGGCCGACGGCTTCGGCGAGAAGCCGATCCTCGTCGCCGCCGATGAGGATGCTGGCGCGGCGGCCCGCGTGATGGCGGGCGATTTCGCCAATGTGGTCGTCCGCCCGTTCGGCGACGTGTGGCTGCGCGACACCGGGCCGATCCTCGTCGCGGCGGACGGCGGCATCGCCGCGCGCGATTTCGGCTTCAACTATTGGGGCGGCAAATATGACCTCCCCGGCGACGAGGAGATCGGCGGCCTGCTCGCGGCCGACCGCAAGCTCGCCGTCACCGCCTGCGACTGGGTGCTGGAAGGCGGCGCGATCGATACGGACGGCACCGGCCTCGTCGTCACCACCGAGCAGTGCCTGCTTAACCCCAACCGCAACCCGGACATGACCCGCGCCGAGATCGAGGCCCGCCTTGCCGGCGACCTCGGCCTCACCCGCGTGCTGTGGCTGGGCGATGGCCTCGCCAACGATCACACCGACGGCCATGTCGACAATCTCGCCCGCTTCGTCGGGCCGAACCGTCTGGCGCTGCCGATCGCGGCCGGGGAGGACGACCCCAACGCCGCCGTCTTCGCCGACGCGAAGGCCCGCGCCGAGGCGATGGGCGTCGAGGTGGTGGCCATCCCCTCCCCCGGCCGCGTCACCAACGAGGAGGGCGATGTCGTGCCCGCCTCCTACATGAACTTCTACATCGGCAATGCCGCCGTGGTGGTGCCGGTCTATGGCGCGGCCAATGACGACGCGGCGGTGGCCGCGATCGGAGCGCTCTTCCCCGGCCGCACCGCCGTGGGGATCCGCGCCGACCATCTGCTGACCGGCGGCGGCAGCCTGCACTGCATCTCGCAGCAGATTCCGTCCGCGGGCTGATGCTGGCTTTCTGGGTCCGCGCGCTGCTTTCGGGCGTGATCGTGGCCGCCGTCTCGACGGTGGCGCGGCGCCTGCCCGCGGCCGGCGCGCTGATCGCCTCGCTGCCGCTCGTCTCGGTGCTGGGCATGATCTGGCTGTGGCACGACCGGCCGGACCCGGAGAACATGGCAACCCATGCGGAGGCGACCTTCTGGTACGTTCTCCCTTCGCTGCCAATGTTTCTGCTGATCCCGTCGCTGCTTCGGCGCGGCGTGGATTTCTGGCCCGCGCTCGCCATGGGTTGCGCGCTGACCATCGTCGCCTATCTCGCCACCGTCCTGATCGCCGCCCGCTTCGGCGTCCGCCTTTAGAAGAGACCCGCACATGACCACGATCACCGTCGCTGCCATGCAGCTCGCCTTTTCCAATGACGAACAGGCGAACATCGCCAACGTTTCCGAACTCGTCCGCGAGGCGGCGAGCAAGGGCGCGCAGGTGATCCTGCCGCCGGAGCTGTTCGAGGGCCCCTATTTCTGCCGCGTCGAGGACGAGGGCTATTTCGTCCACGCCCGCCCGACGCACTCGCACCCGGCGGTGCTGGCGATGCAGAAGCTCGCCGCCGAGCTGAACGTCGCGATCCCGACCAGCTTCTTCGAGGCGGACGGCCCGCATCATTACAACTCGCTGGCGATGATCGGCCCCGACGGCGCCATCCAGGGCGTCTATCGCAAGAGCCATATCCCGGACGGCCCGGGCTATGAGGAGAAATTCTATTTCCGTCCCGGCAACACCGGCTTCAAGGTGTGGCCGAACGTCGCGCCCGCGACGGTCGGCGTCGGCGTCTGCTGGGATCAGTGGTATCCCGAGACCGCGCGCGCGATGATGCTAATGGGCGCGGAGGTGCTCTTCTACCCGACCGCAATCGGCTCCGAGCCGCACGACCCCGATCTCGACACCACCCGTTTGTGGCGCCGGGCGATGATCGGCCATGCCGTGTCGAACGTCGTGCCGGTGGTGGCGTCGAACCGGATCGGCAACGAGGAAGGCCAGATCTTCTACGGCAACAGCTTCATCTGCAACGAGCGCGGCGACATGCTCGCCGAGTTCGGCAAGGACGAGACCGGCGTTCTGGTCGCGACGGTCGATCTCGCCCAGGTGAAGCGCCACCGCGCCGCCTTCGGCTTCTTCCGCGATCGACGCCCGGAGCTGTACGGCCGCCTCGTCCAGGATATCTGAGGACAGATCATCCTCCCCCGGCCTTCCGGGGGAGGGGGACCGCCGACAGGCGGTGGAGGGGCGCCTTCATGCGTCGCGCCCT
>NZ_AORL01000005.1 GCF_000383095.1 Sphingomonas sp. PR090111-T3T-6A | reverse complement strand
AATTTAACATGATGTTGGCGATGTCAGCCCGGAATCAGAAAACATTTATAGCAGGGATTTGTGATGCCTCTTCTCGGAACGATGATTAAGCCCTTCAAGGCGTGTTCCTACAAAAGCGGAAAATTCGTAACCGTCACCGACGCTGAGATTAGTGGCAGGTGGGCGGTTTTCTTCTTTTACCCGGCTGACTTCACGTACGTTTGCCCAACAGAACTTGAAGATCTTGCTGATAACTTTGACGAATTTTGTCGCCTTGGTATTGATATATTCTCAGTATCAACCGATACGGTATACAGTCACAAGGTATGGCACGACATATCGCCCGCCATTGCGAAAGTGCAGTTTCACATGCTGGCTGATCAAGGCCACATAATTTCGTCCAATTTTGACGTCCTTCGCCCTGGAGAGGGTATTGCTGATCGTGGAACCTTCGTTGTCGATCCGGACGGCATTATTCGCATTATCGAGATAACGAGCGATGGGGTCGGCCGAAGCGCTAGCGAACTGCTCCGCAAGATCCAGGCGGCACAGTATGTCGCAGCTAACCCCGGTGAGGTGTGCCCAGCCAAATGGGAAGACGGCGACGAGACGATTACCCCGGCACCGGAACTCGTCGGGAGGATTTAATCGGTCCTTTCGTGTAGCATTTTTTCGACCGCTTTGCTGTCTAGTCGATGACGACCATCTTTAGCGGATCGAACGCGCTGTTTTCATATCGCCCACCAGATCGTGTCGGGCCGTAGCCCTTCGGATTGCAGACGATCCGCGTGCCGCCGGCTCGATAGTCACAGCTCGAGTGGGTGTGACCATGAACCCAGAGGGTCGCATTGGAAGGCTCGATAAGCCATGCGAGATCGGAACAGAAGGCTGGGTTCAGACTGTCACCATCATATTGCGGTGCGATCGATCGAACGTGCGGCATATGATGCGTGACGACGACGGTCGGCCCAAGGAAACTCTCCGGCCTCAGTTGCTCGGTCAGCCATCTCGCCGAGTTTTGGTGCCATTCGAGCGCCTGCTCCGGTTGCAGAGCCTCCGAAGCACTGTCAGGGAAAATGTAACGGTGGTCGTTCATCTTCATGGCGGCAACCTTCATTGATTGCGCGCGCGTTCCATAAAGATCATAATTCGTCCAAAGTGTAGCGCCCAGAAAGCGGACACCATCGATTACGACCGCTTCGTCGATCAAGAAATGGATTCCCGCGCTTGAGGCGAGTTCACGGGCCCTCTCCGCTTCGTCTGGTAGCTCAAACCTATCTTCGATGGAGTACCATTCATGGTTGCCCGGGACATATACGACCGGCTTGTCGACCCGCTCCGCCAACCATCGGATGCCTTCGCTCGCGGGGTCATGTATGTCTCCGGCCGCTATAAGGACATCAAAGTCTGGCAGAGGCTGAGGCAAGTCCCAATCAGACTGTTCAATGTGCAGGTCGCTCAGTATCCAGAGGCGCATCGCGGGACAGTAGCTCTGTTAGCCATCCACGTCACCAGGACTCAGGATCGTCAAGCGCTCGATATTTGGCAAGGTAAGATTGGTATGCTTCAAAGGCGAAGCGCGCGCTCGGAGAGGCGCTAATGGCGATAGGGGAGGCATTCACTGACCGGGGGCAGCACGACGTAATGTCAGTTGCTTGAGGGATGTCGCGCTCGCTGCCGATTGCAGCAGCCGGCGAGAGCGCTCCTGTCCACCAATTTTGCATCGTTGGAGCGCTCGGTCGCCCGCCGGCCTTTGGACAGATGCAGCCCGAATGCCGCCCGACGGCTTTGCCGCAATGCCGGCCGTTGAGCGCCTGCGTCACATGCCGATGCCCAGCCCCCTGCTCCGGTTGCGGCCGACGAGATCGCCAAGGCTTTCGGCAACGCTGCGACCGGGGATTTCGGGAAGTCCAAGCTGGCTCCGGCGTGAGCGCAGAATGGATTCGACCTGAGGATCGCGCTCGAGGCCCTTTGCCATCCCCGCCATTGTTTGGGCGACACGATCGGCCCGGCTATCCTCGTGATCGCGAAGCAGCAGTCGGCGCTGACGTTCAAGCCCCTGCCAGCGCTGCACGAAGGTATCAGCGCGAAGAGCGGGATCTGTCCGCATTTCGGTTTCGAGTTGCATCGCTCGGATGACCGTATTCGTACGGCCGGCGCCTGCCTCGTCAATCAACCTCGGGTCGACGGCAAAGGCACTTTCCAACTCCCTGGCGCCGTTCGGCTGAATCCTGTCGAGGGCGTTGCGGCTGGCGGCCAGTTCGGCCGTCTGCTCGGCTGAGCTCGGGTCGCCGACGGAATGCGCAAAGCGGATCGCCTGCACGATGCGGCCGTGCCGGGTGACAGCCGACGGTAGATTGGGGTGCGGCCCGGTTAACTTGAGCGGGGAGCGGGTCATCTCCCCCACGGGAGCGTGCTCAGGCATCGCCCGGCCGCCTTGCCCGCGACCCGCGACGATCTGCGAAGCATAGTCCAAGGCCATGTCCTTGCCGCGCTCGCGGGAGAGCTTCCGGACGAGTGTAGCCTGGTCGGCAAAATCGTCTCGGCCGTAGTGGAGGTCGACGCGTTCGCGGTGGCGGGACAGCGCGACATAGGTGGCGTGACGGTCGAGCCCCGGTGTCGCCAGCACATGCACGCGATCGATCGTCACGCCCTGCGACTTGTGGATGGTCGCGGCGTAGCCGTGATCAATGTCGGTATAATCCTTCGTGTCGAAAGCCACAGATCGGCCGTCGTCCATCATCACCGCCATTCGGGTAATGCTGATGCTTGTCACGGTCCCCAGCGATCCGTTTTTCACGCCCAAGCTGCGCTCGTTGCGCAGGAACATGACCCGGTCGCCGCTGGCGAAGAGACGTTCGCCCTGGCTGGTGCCGACACGGTGCTCGATGCTGAGCTCATGATCTGCCCGGAGACGATCGCGCGCGAGTGTGTTGAGCTCCAAGACTTCGTCGCGCGTATGTGTGAGGATGATCCGGCTGCCGTTGGGCGCGATCTTGCGGGCCTCATCCCAGCGGTCGATCAGATCCCTGCGCGCCGCGTCTCGCGTGTCGGCGGCATGAACGTGGCCTGCTTCATCATAAGCGCGGATCGCTACCGCCGATCGCCCAGTTGCGAGTTGCCGCGTGGCATCGCGCTGCCAGTCCTCACGCTGCCGGCGAATGGTCGTGATCTCAACACCGCCATGCCGCTCGGCGATCGAGCGGAAAGCGGCACCGGCCTCGATCGCCTGGAGCTGTTCGGGATCGCCCACCAGCACAAGCTTGGCGCCGCGCTTCTCGGCTTCGCGGACGAGGCGCTCCATCTGACGGGAGCCAATCATACCGGCTTCGTCGACGACGAGGATGTCCTGGCGCGTGAGCAATTCCCTCTCCTGCCCCCATTGATGTTCCATGCTGGCAATGGTGCGAGATGCGATGCCGGAGCCGCTCTCCAGATTCTCGGCGGCGATGCCCGACAAAGCGAGACCGGTGACGCGGTAGCCCGCATTCTCCCAGGTATCGCGTGCCACGCCCAGCATCGCCGACTTGCCGGTGCCGGCATAGCCGATAACGACGCCTAATCCCCTTGCCTCGGTCACATGGTCGAAGGCGTCGCGCTGCTCGGCCAAGAGGGTCATGCCACGCGCGGCCGCTCGGCTGAGCGCGGCGCCACGTTCCAGCTCGCCGACACCGTGGCGGCCACGCGCCGCCACCGCCTTCGTCGCGCGCTCCAGCCGCTGCTCGGTCTCGATCATCGAGCGGCTCGTAAACCGCTCATCGCCGCGCCCATCCCTGCCCAGCGCGACGACCTCTGGCGACGCGCGGACCGCCGCCATCACCTGATCGAACTGCTCCTTCCCATCGCTCTGGCGATGGACAAACATGGCAAGATCGCGGGTCGTGAATGTGGCCTGCCCGTGCGTGATCGCATCCAGCGCGATGGTCGGATTGGCGAGAATCCGATCGCCATTGGCGCGGGCGATCTCGTGATGTTCATCGAGGCGTTCGCTGGCAAGCCCCTGCCCCGCCATCCGCGACGCGGCCGGTCCAAGCTTGTCCTGGGGCTCGAGGTCGATCCCTTGCGCTTCGAGACTGCGATGATCGACCCGCGCATCGATATCCAGTTCCGCCAACCTGGCATTCACATGACCGGCCCAGCGTTCGCGCCATTGCTCGAGCAGCGAGATCGCGTTCCAGTCGCGGACCTTCGGGCCGAAGCCCCGTTCGTCAACGGACCGGGTTGTCAGCATCACATGGGCGTGAGGCTTGGCCAGCCCGTCCTCCCCAATGTCCCAATGCACGTTGAGATCGGCGATCATGCCCTTGTCGACAAACTCTGTTTTCACAAACTCGCGCGCCAGCCGGATGCCTTCGACCTGGTCCAGCTCGCGGGGGATGGCGAACTCCACCTCTCGCGCGAGTTGCGCGTCCTTGCGGACCTCTACCGCCTCGACCGCATTCCACAGCTTTTCGCGGTCCTGCCATTCGGCCGGCGCGCCGTCCGGGAGCGTCACCTCGGAATGGACGACACCCGCTTTGTTGGAGAAGTCGTGATGGCGATCGAGACGCTGGTCGTGCAGGCGCGAGGCCGAGCGGTAGGCGGCAGCGGCCAGCGCCGACGAGCCATTGGCCCGAGAGATCATCTTCGCGGAGAAATGGTAGATCGCCATGGCGGCAATCCATCTACACTTCAAAGCGCACGTCGGCACGACGTATAAGCGCGCCCTCAAATGATTTCATCTTTCTCGGGACGGTCACGTCCCACGACATTTCACGACATTGCGACTGATCGATCTACACGATAACTGGCTTGTCCTCACCGATTTTCCGGGAGGACTGTGATGCGCAAACCCCGCGATTTCGACGCGGAGCTGAAGGCGCTCGACGACAAGGCGAAGCGACTCAAGGAACAGCGTCGGGTCCAGCTTGGCGAGCTGGTCATCGCCTGTGGAGCGGACGGCGTCGCACCCGAGACATTGGCCGGCGCTCTGCTCGCGCTTTCCGACGCGGATGCGTCAACGACGGAGGTCTGGCGCCAGCGGGGCGCGGCCTTCTTTCAGCGCGCGCCCCGCAAGCCAGCTCGCGGCTCTGCACAGGAACCGAACGGCACTCTTCCGTTCGACCGCCCTGCGCAACCGGCTTGAGCTGTCGCGTGCCCGTACCGACACACGCGACTGGGTCATGAAACGGCGCGAACGCACGCGCCAACTGATCGAGCTGGGTGGGCTTGTCGCCAAGGCCGGGCTTGTCGAACTGGTCGGCGATGATCGGACCGTTCTGTTCGGAGCGATGCTCAACGTCGCGGCGAAACTGCAAGGTGAGGAACGCGAACGCGCGCTCATGCTCTGGCGTCGGCGTGGTAAGCACGCGTTCGAAGCCGACGCGGCGGCGAAGAGGTCCGACTAGAGGCCGAGCTGCCGATCGCGGCGCGTGCGGCGCCACCGCGCCCATGCGACACGCCAGGGGCGCATTGCGCGTCGGATACGCGTCCGCAGCGTTGCATGGCCATCGCGAAACCCCAGCACCCCGATGAGCGCTTCCCCCATGCGGAGCACGACTTCGTCAACGCTGATCCCACATCGCCATGCGATCTCGGCATAGCTGTGACCATCCAAACGATGGAGCAGGAACACCGCTCGGGTCAGGCGCGGCAGATCGTTGAGGGCGATGACGAAACCCGCCCGCCTCTCGGCCGTGACGTCCTCATCGTCGGCACCAGCATCATTGTCCGTCATCGCCGCCCTCCCCCATCTCCTCGGCGCGATCGTAGAGGGTCAGGCCGCCATCATATTGGTCGGTGAGGAAGCGATTGCCGACGGCCCGCAGACGGTCGATCTCGTCGATGGTGAACACCGACAGGCGGATCATTGCCCTGCCCCGCAAACCGATCGCTACAGCGCGGCGGGCAGCCCCCCAGGTCCGGCGCCGCCCTCGATAGGCGGGATGATCGACGAACGCCCAGATCTCATAGACGTTGATCTCACCGGTCTCGCGGTCGGGCGCTCCCCCTGCCCTCGCATAGGGCCCGACCAGCATGATGCGGTGGAGAATGCCACGCCTCGGCGCGCGGGGCCGGCGGTCGACGAAGTGGAGACGCAGCAGCCGTACCGCGCGCTCGATCTCCTGCTGCTTGCGGGGCACCAGATGGCTTAGCCGCGCCATGATGCGGCGGCGCGCCATCAACACCGCCCATTCTTGCGATGCCGGAGCGCTCATGACGACTGCTCCGCAGCAGGCATGCGTTCGGGGTTGGCGGGGCGCACCCCGACCAATAGAGTCTGTACAGCCATGTCACCTCTCCGAAGGTGTCGCGGTTAGACCGAGGGGCAGGGCCCTAATCCTGCCCCTCGGTCGCATCAGTGATATCAGTGCTATCTATTGTTCGTCAACACGCGCCTGATATGACTGGCATCAGTTATGTCGACCGAATTGAAATCCGTCCGCTTCATCTTTTCGGCGGAGCCGAGCTTGCTGGCGCGCGTGGATAGCTGGCGCCGCAAGCAGGCCGATTTGCCATCACGCGCTGAGGCGGTCCGCCGCCTTCTCGATGATGCGCTGAAGTCGACCGAGGTTTAAAGCTCGAGGATAAGAGGCGATTGGCCCCAGACCGCCGCCCAATGATCTTCGCTCCCGCAGGATAGGCCGAGGCATTCTGGTGCACCACGCGGCCTACTGGGGCACTGCCGTCCGGCCCCACTTGTAAGAGACATGGCGCGAACCATTCTTCTGCGCTCCTACAGCTCTGCGCGAACAGGAGTGCTACGGTGAACCAGCCCGACCGGATCCTTCGACTGCCGACCGTTCTTGAGCGTACCGGCCTCAGCCGGTCCACGCTTTACCGGAAGATGGGCAACGGCAGCTTCCCGAAGAACCTCGCGATCAGTGCCCGCTGCACGGGATGGCGGGAATCCGCTGTCGACACCTGGGTCCGCAATCCGATGTTCTACAGTGTAAACGACTATCCGGACGCGTGACGGCACGATGATAAGCAAACAATTATTATGAGCAGTCACCGCGACGCGGGGCCCGTGTTCCGTTGGGAACAAGCGTGACCGTGCCGTCACGAGGATCCCATGTGCTTGTGAAGCGGCGAAGAAAGCCGATCCCCAAGGTGAGCCGCTCCATGCTCCGTTCGGCGCGCTCCACGTCTACGACGTCGACGTTCTGTTCGCCGACTGACACGGTCCGAAGCGTGACACAGTCCTTCCCTGGCCGCCTGCGGATGGTGTGGGCAGCCATAACCTTCGCCCAACTGGAGGGTTGAAGCGCGAGCCGATCCCATCCTGCGGTGTCGAGTATGGCGGGTGTCGGGTGCTGACCGATGATCGTAGTGAAAGGCACGACCGGGCTGGACGGCGCAAAGGAAACAACAATGCTTCCAAGCGGATGAGCAGTACGTGGAGCCGAATTCACCGGGAGAAGCCGAAGGGTGTGGTCGCGATAATCGATGGTCGTGACATACGCTTTGAGAAAGCCCCATCCCAGCCAGCCGAGAAAATGGGGATCAATGTCCTCCTGCTCCTGCCGAGCATCAACGCTCAAAGAAGCATCATCGTTTTTGCGATCTCCGGACGAAGCAACGGCGCTCAGCACGCCCGCGAGGATCGCCGTATAGTGTCCGGTATGCCACCGCAGATCCAGCGCCTGCCCTGATGCAGTCATGCCACCGCCAGCGGGCGTTCCGGTGTCCATTGGGATGTAATTTCGATTCAGCAAGAAACGGTCTGAATCTCCCGTGTCGAGCAGGAACACGCCCGAGGTATCATTCACGGACGCCGCTATAAGCGGATAGCCCTCTTTGTTCAGGTGAAACGGTAATACGATCTCACCAGGAGCCGCCAAATCAGAGTGTTCAGGCTGTGCTATCGCCGGAGTCACGCTCACCAGCAGCGCGAGAATGGCCAGAAAGCGAGCCTGCATTCGCGCACCGTATTGCCCCATTAACACACCTGTCAACGCTTGCTTTCAGTCGGCGCATTCCAGTGTCGGCCTCGGGGCGAGAGCGCCGGCCGGTCACGCCGCCAATGGCGGACGTTAGGTGCGGTAGCGCGACGGAGTGGTCATTTTCTTCCAGATCCTTGGGGTTTCCACCCTTGGAACGCATAGCATGCGTTCATTTTGGATCTTGTCCGGCGGCGTTGTTCTCGCCGTAGACGTCCGGCGACCGTTGAGAGTTGATATACCGTCGCCTATTCCTCGGTCCGAAAACTGGAGCCTGACGACGCGCGATCAAGGCGGGGGCCGGCTGCGGCTTGGGGGCTAGATGAACTTTGAGGAATACAAGGTCAGCGGGCGTGCCCGATACGTGGACTTCGTTGCGGCGGTGCGGACCATATTGACCGCTGCGGTCGAGGCGCAGGGCATGGTCCCTCACGCCATCACGGGGCGGGCCAAGGAGACGGCTTCTTTAGAGAAGAAGCTTCGGATGCGGGGCATAGACCCAGCCAGCGCGATCGACGAGCAGCTCAAGGACTTGGCAGGCGCGAGGATCGTCTTCCTCACGAATTCCCAGGTCGCACGCTTCTCGAATAGCGGCGCGATCTACGACAACTTCGAGGTCCTCGGGGTCAACATCCACCATCCAGTTCCAGGAACGGAGACCGAGGACAGGCTGTTTGACAGCACGAACTATCTCGTCCAGCTGAAGCCGGATCGGCTCTCACTGCCGGAATACGCGCGCTTCGCGGGCATGCGGGCGGAGATCCAGTTGCAGACCCTGCTCAACCACGCATGGGCTGAGATGGGACACGACACCATATACAAGGAGCCTGCGCTCCAGCATGTCGACAAGGCCCATCTCGAACAGATCGAGAAGCGGATGATCGCCGTCATGCGCAAACATCTGGTCCCGGCCGGTCACGAGTTCGACAAGATCGCGCGCGACTTCGCCAGGATCGTCAAGGCTGACCAGAGCGTCGACGAGGTTCGCTCGGTCCTTCAGGATTCGAACAGCAATGACGCGCTCGCGGAGGCGCTTGAAGCACTCGACACGGCGATCCTGCCCTTGCTCGCCGACCGAGCGGAGGAGTTCCGCAAGCTCGTGCCCATGCTTGTCGATGTCGTCGAGAGAAGCCGCAACAGTAAGCCGGGCCAGCTCGAAACGGTCTTCGGAATGATCGCGGGCAAGGCCGGAAGCGCCGTGGCGCGAGGGGTGTCATCGATCATCACGCACCACAGGCTCGTCGATCGCCCCCTTACGTTCGAGACGCTCGTGCGTCTTTTCCTCGGCGCCACCGACGACGCAGAGCGGAAGGTCTGGGTGGACGCGGCGACCAGCTTCGCGGAACACAGTCTCGAGGTCTGGCGGCAGGCCGGCCCAATGGTCCAGCACGAGATAGTCGAAGCGATCGAGGCGCTCGAGCCCGAACGTGTCCGTGATGCTCGCGGACTATTGGTCCCGATGCTGGGGAAGGTCCTGTCGACCACGCTCGAAGGGACGGAACGCGGCGCCTTCAACACCATCCTCATCCACACGGGCAGCGTCGGTGGCAGCAGGGCGCTTCGTAAGGTCCGGTCGCGGGCGATCGCCTTGCTTGAGCGGCTGCTCGATGAGGCCTCCGACGACGCGGCCCGCCGCGACGTCTTGGATGCGCTTCGCCAAGCGACGAGGCCACCTTATCAGGGAGGTGATGAGGCCCTGCGGACGATGGTCATGGAGGACGCCGCAGCCGTCGCGAGCATCGAGCGCGCCCGCGCGCCCGGTTGGAGCCTCGAGCTGCGCCGACAGTCCGAAGTTCGGGCGTTCCAGACCTATCGCATGTTCCACAGGCGGGCGTCGAACGAGGAAGAGGTCGCCACGCTCGCGGCCGCGCGTACGGCAGCCGTGACCGAGCTGCTGGCGTTGCGTGACACCCTCAACGCCGACCCGGAGTTTGCGCTCTACAAGACGCTGGTCGGTCGTGACTCCGTTGCGCCCTCGGCATGGGCCGAGGAGGATATCAACTGGAGGCGAACCGGCGAATGGCGCCAGGAGCGCAATGCTGAGATCGTCGCGACGATCGATGCAGCCAATATCGACGAATGGCTCGGCCGCATGCGTGGATATCTGACTGAAGGCTCGATCGGCGCCGATTCTTGGCCCATGGCGGATTTCGCTGAAGCGCTTGCCGAAGCGAGGCCGGAAGTCGCGGTCCGCATCCTCGACGTTATGGATGATACGCTCGCGCCGCTGCTGGTCGGGTTGCTGCACGGCTTCGATCGCGCCGAGCGAAGCGACATGGCCGTCCCCTATGCATCGGCCTGGATCGACGACGGGCGCCACCTTCGGCTTCTCATCCAGTGGCTGGCGAACCGGCGGCAGCCCGGCCTCGACCTCCTCGCGAGGGCGTCTGCCCGGGCGTGTGAAATGCGGGACGACGCGGCGGTGCTCGCTGCAATCGATGCCGCCGCGACCCACTTCGAGCGAGCGCCCGACCGCGCGCTGATCGATGAGGTGCTCATGCCCCTCGTCACCCACGCCGCGGAGGCTGGCATCCCCGAGTGGGTCAATTCGACCTACTCGATCTCGAACGGGGGCGTCGTCTCGGCGCTCGATGAGCATCAGGCCCGAACGCTGCTTGGGTCATTCGTCTCGGTGCCGCGTATCGACTACGAGGCGGATCGCCTCTTGGCTCGTATCGCTGATCGCTTCCCCGAACTCGTCCTCGACTTCTTCGGACAGCGCATTTCGCGCGAACGGCGGACGGGCGAGGGTTGGTTCGAGGCGGTGCCCTACGACATCCACGAACTTCGCGATCCGCTATCGAAGAACCCGGCGATTGTGGTCGCCGAGGCCCGGCGTTGGCACGACCGTGAACCTGTTCTCCACCAGTATCTCGGCGGCCGACTGCTCAAGAACGTCTTTCCCGAGCTGACCGGCGAGTTCGCCGACGCACTGCAGGAAATCGTGAAGGAGGGCGACGCTTCGGGCCTGGGGTTCGTCCTCACCACCCTCGTCGCATATGAGGGAAATGAGGCCATTTTCCCGCTCTGCATGGACGTGGTTGACCGTCTCGACGCAGGCGATGCGATGCTAGGCCGCGTCTCGCAGGTGCTCGGCGAACGAGGCGTGATGTCCGGCGAGTTCGGTGCAGTCGATGCGGATCGGAACCAACTCGCGCACTTGCAACCGTGGCTGGAGGATACTCGGCCAAAGGTTCAGGCCTTCACCAAGGCCGAAGTGCGTCGTGTCGAGCAGTCCATGGCGGCGGAGCAACGCCGGGCTGAGCTGGACGTCGAACAGCGCAAGCTGGACTGGGGGGGAAGCGGCGCTCAGCTAGACGGTGACGAAGCCGCTGCGGTCTAGCAGAAAGCATCGGTGCGCTGATATGCGACACCTCGTCGCGACGTCGGGGGAGCGAGCGGCGGCGGTCACGTGGTGACCGTGCGTAGCTGAGGGGGTGGCGAGTGCTTGAGAGGCCGTTGGCGCGTTTTGCCGCGTGGCGTGGGGGAAGAGCTGCACGGCGACAGGCGGAGGCTGCGAGGGCGGCTCCGCTCGACAGCGGCATCGGGGCGGAAGCGCCGATCCGGACCGCGGCGCAGGATCGGCTGAGGCGGGCCGATTTCGCAGGACGCATCGCGGCCGTGCTTTCCGAGCTGAGCCTCCCTGAGGGCAGAGTGTTCGCGATCCGCGGCGGCTGGGGGTTCGGCAAGTCCTCGCTCAAGAATCTGATCACGGAGCGGTTGGACGCGCGCAAGGACGGGGCGGCATGGCTCGACTTCAACCCGTGGCAGTGGGGTGATGGCGATGCGATCGCGCGGGCGCTCTTTGGCCAGATCTCGGACCGGCTCGGCGGCGAGCACTCGAAGGCCGCGTTGGCCCGTGCGGAAGCGCTGCGTCGCTATGGCGCGATGCTCACGGGAGCGAGCTCGCCCATCAAGAAGGCCGGGGGCTCGCCGCATCTGATCTCGACGGTCCTGACCAACGCGTCGGTCATCGCCATCGCGGCCGCGATCGGGTTCGACCTTCCCACCGTGGCAAAAGTGGCGGCCGCGCTCGCGTTCCTGTCGATCGGCGCGTCGGTGATCGGGCGGGTGCTGACATACTTGGGGAAGGATCGGAGTGCGGAGCCGCTCGACAAGGTGCGGTCCGCGCTCGAGGCACGGTTGCGCGAACTCAGCCGACCGCTGGTGGTCTTCGTCGATGACATCGACCGGCTCGAACCGAAGCATGTCCGAGCGTTGCTGCGGCAGGTGAAGGCGAACGCGAACCTGCCGAACATCGTCTTCGTGCTCATGTTTCAGCCCAGCATCGTCGAGAGCGCACTGAAACGGGTCGCCGACGGCGACGGCCGCGCCTTTCTTGAGAAGGTGGTGCAGGCCAACTTCGATCTGCCGGCGGTCCCGGTCTCGATTGTCCACCAGACGTTCGGCGAAGACCTGTCGGCGCTGGCCGGGGTGTATGCAACAGAGGCGAACGGCTTCACGCAGACCCGGTGGGGGAACGTCTTCGTCGGCTGTATCCAGCCGTTGCTCCGCAACATGCGAGATGCGCGGCGGCTGATCTCCTCCATCGCGGTCCACATGCCGCTGCATGTGGCGGGCGACGTCTTCGAAGTGAACCTTGTCGACTTCATCCTGCTGGAGACGATCCGCGTTTTCGAGCCGGATCTGCACACGGAGCTGTTTCAGGAGCGGGCGCTCGTTCTTCAGGAAAGCCGCTTTCGTGGCGACCACCGGAACGAGGCGGACAAGGCGGCCGCACGGCGTTTGCTGAATGTCGCATCTGAAGCGCGTCGTCCGGCGGTCGAAAATGCGCTGAAGGAGCTCTTCCCGCGGCTCGAATGGGCGTTCGGCGGAACCAGCTACGGCGACGACTTCCAGCGGGAGTGGTTGTCCGAGAAGCGCGTCTGCACGCGACGGTATTTCCCCCGCTACTTCGAACTCCAGACGGCCGCCGGCGAATTGTCGGAGCGGGGCTTCGTCGAATTTCTGACAGCGACTTCGGACGAAGGCGAGCTTGCCGCCGTGATCGCCGATGTGGCGGCCAACGGGCAGACGAAATCGCTTGTAGCGCGTCTCGACGAATCCGTGGATCGCCTTCCGGTGGCGAACGCCTCGGTCCTGCTTCCCGCCATGTTCCGAATTGGTCAGGGACTTGCCGGTGAGGACGGCGGCGGCTCCTTCAACGCGCCGTGGGTATCGGCGTGGCGCGCGGTGATCTGGTATCTCAAGCGGATTCCCGGGGACGTGAGAGGCGACCTCGCCCTGGAGGCGCTTCGCGTGACGGGCGCCTTGTCCGTCGGCGCGATCGTGATCCACCTCAGCGACCCTGCCGATCGTGACGAGGGCAAGAAGGCGGATTTCGACCCGGCGCTCGATTTGGCCACCGTCGAGGCGATGAAGTCCGAATGGCTCGGCTTGATCCGGAGCCGCGCCCAGGACGTGGCAGGAATGCTGGCGGAGCCGGATCTCATGTCGCTACTCTACCGGTGGCGCAAATACGGCTCGCCGGACGAGCCGCAGGAGTGGTTGAAGGACGTGATCGCCACCGACGAAGGCTTCGCCACGGTCGCCGACCGAATGATGAGCCGCGGCACGACCAGCTCATGGACAGATCGAGTCGCTACGCCCCACAACGTATTTCAGAAGCAGACCGTCGAAGATTTCATCGGCGTCTCCGTTGCGATGGCGAGATGCGAGGCGATCGATCCGGCCGCGTTCCCCCAACATGAGGAGGCCCTACGCACGCTTCGCAAGCATCTCGAGATGTGGTTGGGCCTTAGGGAGCGCGATCCGTTCGACTTCTGATGATGGACGCCCACCCCAGCGATGGCCGGATGCGATGCACCGTCGCATCCGGCTCCGCTCGGCGTCAGAAGCTGGTCGAGAACCGCGCCCATGCACCGGCAGACGACACACCCACCGCGTTGCCCGAGTTCATCCTGTAGGCCCCGCCCAGAGAGAACGCTCCGATGCTCGTCGGCTTGACCAGCCGAGCTCGAAGCTGCAAATGACCGAGCACCACCGGTCCATCACGATCAGGAATGGCGGTTATCTCAAGTCGGCCATCTGGAAGGCGCCATTCTCCTTTCGGCCACGTCCAGATATGGGAAACTCCGCCGACGATCGACCCATCAATATCGTATGTCGGAAAGGGAAGCCGACGCGACGGGCCTATCGGCCTCGGACGTTTTCGATCTGCCCAAGCACGGAGATCGGCCCGAAATCCTCGCCATATCGTTCGAGCAACCCGGCCAGCCGGTCGATCCCCTGCGCGGTGGCATAAAGGACGTCGGGCCGATGAGCGTTACGCGCCGCGCGCATCATCACCAAATCGCCGCGCTCGACCATCGCGCGCAAATCCAGCGTGTAAGCCCGCCCGCCCGGTACATCGAGCGGAAGGCCGCCTTCGCGGACCGCGAGCCGCAGATAGGCGACGGTCGCTTGCAGCGCGAGGCACGGATTCCGGATCACCATGACAACCTCACGATAGCCTCGGCAACGGGACCATAGGCCCTGTGCGCCCAGGGCACGAGATTTGTCCTCGACGGCAACGCTCAAGGCAATAATGGCCGCCCCCACGACCGTTAGGGTCGCCTCACCCCTTGGGCGTCACCCAGACATCGACCGGGGTGATGAATTTGCCGGGCGCGGGCTTACCAATGTCGACGCGCTGGGCCGTGACACGTTCGCCGGTCTGGAGAATGAATTCAGTTCCGACGAAGGGACGGCGGCCAAAGATGAAGGTCTGAATCGGCTCGCCGGTCGCGGCATTCATGATCGTGGCTTTGATGCTCATTCCGGGCGGGTAGCGGCGGGCACGATACTCTGTCGAGCGTAGCGGGGGGCTTATCCCCAGAAATGCGCGAGGCGCACGCCTCTCACGCGACGGCAGTCAGAGGTGGCCCAACCTCCTCGACGTCGTCACGGCGCACACCAGCGTCGCTCGTGACCATGTGCTCGACGAGATTGCCCCAATCCTGAAGCATCCGCCGGCGCGGGGTGAGGTAGAGCGCGCTGTTATAAGCTCCCCTCACCTCGTCGCGCTCGGCGTGGGCGAGCGCCATCTCGATCCAATCCGGTCGGTAGGACTCGGCCTCGTTGGCCCAGGTGGAGGCGAGGCCTCGAAAGCCATGAACAGTCTGTCGTCCCCGATAGCCCATGCGGTAACAGCCATAGATCATGGTGTTCTGCGAAATGGGCTGGTTGGGTTTGTCGCCGGGAAACACAAAGCCGGTCTTGCTGATCTCCCGGAGGCTCACCAGCAAGGCGGCAGCCTGCGTCGACAGCGGCACGAGATGCTCGCGTTCCATCTTCATGCGGGCCGCGGGCACGCGCCAGAGCGGCTCCGCCGTCTCCAGCCCCTCAAACTCATCCCAGGTCGCGAGCCGCGTCTCATTAGTCCGCGCCCAGCTAAATAGCGTGAACAGGAGAGCCGCACGGGTCACCGCGCGCCGCCTGGGCGTCTCCTCGCCATCATAGGCATCAATCGCCTGCACAAGCTTCGGCAGTTCCTCCATACCCACGCGGGCCATATGGCGGACACGAGGCTTAGGCTTGAGCAGATCGGAGAGATAGGCCGCCGGATCCGTGTCCGCCCAGCCATGCGGGATGGCGAAGCGATAGATCTGGCTGACATGCTGCTTGAGCCGACGGCTGACGTCGAGCGCCCCCCTCGCCTCCACACTGCGCACCATCGCCAGCACATCGGCGCTGGTGACGGCACGGATGTCGGTCTTGCCGAGCGCCGGAAAAGCATCGCGCTCCAGCCGTGCGAGCGTCCGGGCAGCGTGTCCCGGATCCAGCGAGGCCGCGCGATGCTCGTGCCACGCGCGCGCCGCCTTCTCGAAGGTCATGGCGGGCTTGCGGTCGGGCCGTGCTCCCGGATCTCGGCCGGCGGCCAGTTCCAGCCTGGCGGCAGCGCGCTTCAGACGCGCCTCGGCTAACCCAAGCTGGGGGTAGGCACCAAAGGAGAGCAGCTTCTCACGGCCCTCGAACCGATACTTCATCCGCCAGAGCTTCGAGCCGTTGGGCCGGACGAGCAGGTGCAGCCCCTCGCCATCGGCGAGCTTGTAATCCCGCGAGCGCTTGGTGGCGTAGCGGACTTCGAGTTCCTTGAGGGCCATGGGGGTATCTCCTGCGGCACGGGACGCAGTACCCCCCAAAGCACCCCCAAATGCAAATCGACGTCCTGCGCATTTCCGGCATGCGCTGGAACGGCGTGAGTAGCTACGACTCGGCTATAAGGATCTGATTTGGTGCAATAAAAAAGCGCCGCAGGATGACCAGGGGCGCTTTGGTCTCTCTCGGCATTTAGGGGA
>NZ_AORL01000004.1 GCF_000383095.1 Sphingomonas sp. PR090111-T3T-6A | reverse complement strand
GGGGGCCGATCGCTCCCGTCAACGATTCGTCATGAACTTTTTTGGAAATCGACCCTCTTTTTTCGAAAACCTATCGAGATGAATGGGTTATCATCCATCCGAAGCCCGCCAACGACCGGCAGAACGCTCTTTCGGCCGATTCCTCTCCAGCGAAATCACGCCGGACGGAGCATCTCGAACATCTCCCCGATCCGCGCATAGTCGCCGCGATAGCCGGCACGCATCACCGGCTGGGCCGCATGGGTGTCGAAACGGCCGTCGCGGAGAAATTCGCGGCGGATATGCACGCCGACCACTTGCCCCAACGCCAGCCAGTTGCCCATGACGCCTCCATCGCGATCGGTCAGTCGCACGACCTGCGTCAGCTTGCATTCCAGCGCCGCAGGCGCCTCCGCCACATGCGGCACGCGCACGTTGCGGCCGGTTGCGGCCGTCAGCCCGGCGAGTGCAAATTCGTCGACATCGGGCGCGACGCTCGCCGAGCTGCGGTTCATCCGCTCGGCCAATGCATGGCTCGGCAGGTTCCAGACGAATTCGCCCGTCTCCTCGATATTGCGGATGCTGTCCTTATAGCCTTCGCTGCAAAAGCCGATCATCGCCGGGTTGCTCGCGAAGGCGCCGAAGAAGCTATAGGGCGCAAGATTGGGCCGCCCCCTTCCGTCCAGGCTGGAAATCCAGCCGATCAACCTCGGGGCGACGATCGCCTTGAACGGATCATGGGCAAGGCCGTGTCCTTCAGCAGGATCGTAGAAATATACATCGTCAGACATCGCGCGCGCCTTCGTCGAGACCGTTCTCGCGCCCAGAGATAGCGAGGGAGACCGTCCGGCGCGACCGCTCCGCACCGGCAAACCCCATCGGAGAACGGCCGCTTAATTCCGCCGATCAATTTACCTTGTCATCCTTCGACTAAAGTCGAATTTGTGGACATATACTATAAGATTATCCCCGTCATTCCGAGGTGATTTGCGGTTTAATGGGTCATTTACCGCATTTAGCTAAGGTTATTCGTGCCGTGCCATCGACCGGGACACTCGGCGTGGCGCGGTCACGCAAGGGACGGGACGTGGGGATGGGCAACCATTACGGGATAGCCGGGGCGCGTGGGGCGGCCCGCACGACAAGGCGGAGGCTTCCGTCATGAACGCGATCGTCCCCCGCGAGGAACGGTCGGCGGACCTCGTTCATATCGCTGGCCTCGCTTCGCCGGCGGTCATCGCGCCGGCTGCGGCGCGGGCTCGCCTCTTCCTGCGCCACCATGCGATCGAGCGGCCCGAGGCCGCCGTCGGCGTGCGGCTGGTCGGCGACGTAGTGATCGTGGCGGTCGAAGCGATCGATCCGGCAGCGATGCTGATGCTGGCCGAGATCCGCAAGCGCGTGGCGAGCCAGTTGATCGTGATCGCGGCCGACGTGCCCGCCGAACAGCGCATCCTGGCGCTCACGCTGGGCGCGGATCATGTGCTGGACGCGCAGGTCGACGAGCGGGAACTGACCGCCGTGCTGCGCAACTCCACCCGGGCCACGCCTTCCAGGCTCGGCATGGCACGCACCGGCGAGGCGCCATGGCGCTGGCGGCTGGAGGCCGATCGCTGGGTGCTGGTCGCGCCCAACCTGCGCGAGGTGCGGCTGACGCGCAGCGAATATACCGTGCTGGGGCTGCTGATCGGCAACGCCGGTGCCATCCGTAGCCGGGCCGAGCTGCTCGCCGGCATCAACGGCTGCGCGGAACGGGAGCGCGTGCTTGACGTGCTGATCTCCAAGCTCAGGCGCAAGGTGTGGGACTGCGCGCAGATGGAGCTGCCGCTCAGGTCCGCGCGCAATGCGGGATATGTCTTCGCCGGGCGCGTCGGCCGGATGGCCGATCCTAGCGTCCCAGCGACAGCCGCCACGCAACATTGAGCTGCCACCCCTTCTCATAACCCGCATAGGGCCGCTCAAGACGCCGCGCGCCCTCAAGGTCGAGTTGCGCCTTCTGGAGCCACGCCACGCGCACGCCGACACCCGCCGACGCGATGTCATAGTCGGAAGCCGGGGACGGCCCGCGCTCCAGATAGCGAACCGTGGCCTTGTCGCCGAAAATGTAGAGTTCGCTCTGCGCGAACGCCTTGGGAAGCGGCGGCCGCCAGGCCAGCTCCGCGCTGCCGGCAGCGCCCCGATCACCCGCCAGCAGCGCCACCGGATAGGCACGGCCGAAATCCGCGCCGCCCACAATGAAGCGCTCGACGGCCGGCAAGGCGTCATCCGCCCACTGCCCCGCCCCCGCCAGCCGCGCCACGAAGCGCTTGCCGAGCGCGCGATCCATCGAGACGCGTCCATTCACCTTGATGAAGCGCGGGTCCGCAAAGGTGAGGTCGGTATCCGCATTGGCGATATCCAGTCCCCGGCTGACCGTCAGCGATGCGGCAAGGCTGTGCTTCGCGCCGACATCGGTGAAGCTCGCCGCGCCGCGCACCGCCCGCGTCCGCTCGCGCGAAAGAAGCGAGCCCAGCACCGCATTGTCGCTGTTCACGCCGTCGATCGACAGGCTCAGCAGCAGGTTGCGCGTGTAGGACCGGATCAGCGGATGGCTGATCGAGAAGGACAGGATGTCCGCATTGCCCTTCAGATGGGTGTGGCGCGCGCGGGTGTTGAGATGGGCGATCGAGACGCTGGCGCGCGTGCCGTTGTGCCCGATGGGGGTGGAGTGGGTGAGCCCCGCATAGCCGTAATTGCGGAAGTTGGCGGCGGTCGCGAGGTTGAGGTCGGTCTCGTCGCCCGGCCTCAGCGCGCCGTAGAGCTTGCCCGTGGCGTTGAACTCGCCCTGCGCCAGCCCTTCCTGCGTGCGGTTGTCGAAGCTCAGCGAGACGGCATGCGCCTTCTGCTTGAGGATCAGCACCAGCTTCACCGCGCCCGGCCGGCTGCCGCGCAGCAGCTTCACGTCGACCGTCAGCCCCGGAATGTCGCGGATCAGCGACAGGCAGCGTTGCAGCGAGGCGCGACGCAGAGGCCGCTCGGCGGCCAGCGTCGCCGCATATTGCTGCACCAGCTTCACCGAGCTGTGGGTGATGTCGCCGGTGACGATCGCCTGTTCGACGAAACCCTCCGCCACGCGGACGTGGACGATGCCCCCCGCGAAGGTCTGTGCCGGGATGGCCAGCGTGTAGAGCGCGACGGCCGACTTGCCGTAGGCGGTCGACATCGCATTGGCGAGCTGGCCCAGCGTCTCGGCGGTCGCCGGGCGGCCGAGGAAGGACCGTGCCGCTTCGCCCACCCGCTCAGGCACCTCGCTGCCGTCGAAGCGTACGCCGCGGATCGCCACGGCATGGTCGCCCACGCCCTTGTCGACCGAGGTGACGTGGTCCGGCACCGCATTCGAAGGCTGAACCATGGGAGGCGGCGTCTGCGACGGGAGGCGGTCGATCCGCCCCTGGTCGATCAGAAGACCGGCCGGGCTGCCGGGCACGATCTGCGCGTAAGCAGACCCTGCTCCCCCCGCCAGCAGCGCGGCGCAGAAGAATTTCAGCATGGCACCATCGCGAAAAGAGAAGGGGCGGGCCGCAGCCCGCCCACGCCAGGATGGATTAGTGTTTCAGGCCCCCCAGAAGGCCGGTGACCGTTCCGGTGACGGCGCCGAGCGGGGCTCCCGCCGTTCCGCCGCCCAGCGCCGAAGTGGCACCGCCGACAAGGTTCGTGACCGGCGTCAGCAGCGCCGTCGTCGTCCCGCCGGCCGCCCCCGCGCCGCCGAGAACGGAACCCACGACGGGCAGGCCACCTGTCGTCGAACCCGTCACGGGCAGGCTTCCGAGCACGCTCCCGACCACCGGCAGCCCGCCGACGAGTCCGCCCGCCGATGCCGACGGCAGGGCGCCCAGCACGCCGGTCGTCACGCCCGGCAACGCCGCCGTCACCACCGATTGCACCGTGCTGACGCCCGGCAGGCTGGTGAGCCCCGACACCACGCCGCCCGCACTCGCGCCACCAAGCAGGGCGCCCGCACCCGGCACCTGCGTGGTGCTGGCAAGGTTGAGGTTCAGCAGCGTGCCATTGTTTGCGGCACCCTGGCCGGCACCGAGGCTGATCAGCGACGGGCCGTTGCCGCCCAGCAGGTTGCCGTTGCCCAGCGCCAGCGTCACCACCGGCGACACCGACTGGGTCACGCCGTCGACCAGCGGCACCTTGCCGGTCGCGGCACCGTTCAGCGCATTACCAAGATTGCTGACAGTCTGGGTGAGCGAGTTGGTCACTGGCGCCAGCGCCGGTGCCGCTCCGTTGACCGTGCTCACCACGCCGGACAGCGGGCCGTCCAGGCCGAGCGCGGCGTTGCCCGCCGTCACGAGCACGGGGGCGAGCGGCGAAGTCTGCCCGGCAGTGCCGACATTGGCGAGCAACCCGGTGCCGCCCACGCCACCGCTGCCGGTGATCGAGCCGATCGGGAGCGCTCCCAGATCGCCGCCGCCCGAACCACCACCGCTGGCCGGCGGCGCACTGGCGCCGATGCCGGCG
This sequence comes from Sphingomonas sp. PR090111-T3T-6A, assembly GCF_000383095.1. GTDB lineage: Bacteria > Pseudomonadota > Alphaproteobacteria > Sphingomonadales > Sphingomonadaceae > Solisphingomonas. The sequence continues at coordinate 162,537 of NZ_AORL01000004.1, read as the reverse complement.
ACATGCGTGCCGCCCGACGATTCACACCCGCTCAGCGCCACCAGCGACACCAGCAGCAGCGAGCCACCCAACGCCTTCGAACGAAATCCCATGACAACCTCCCTGGCCGTAGGGAGGCGTCAACGTGGGCGGAAACCGCGATATGCGCGGATTGCCCAAGTTCAATGAATATTAGCGATTGTTACTGGCCCGCCTCGACCGCGAACAGGGTGACGCCTTCATATTTCGGGTCCTGCGCCTCGAACAGCTCGCTACGCGTGAACTGGCGATCCGGCGACAGGGCCAGATCCTTGAGTCCGGCCAGCTTGAAGGTGCCGAGCTTCAGCTCGCGTGGCGGCTGGCCGTCGCGCTCAAGGGTGACGGCGTCGGTGAACAGCTCGTCATGCCGCGTGTAGAGAATATGCGGGGCAAGGGTCACGACCATGCGGTTGTAGGTCGCCACCACGCATTTATGCAGGGCGATCGCCTCGAACAGAATCTTGTTGGTTTCCATACCGCCCCACATTGGGGCCGCGGCGCGCAATGTCCAAGCCTCTTTTGTCGCATTGCAGCAAAAGCACCCAGTCACGCCATTCCGCAAGCGGTCCGCCGCAGCGGGGACTCGGTCCATCCCGCCGTTCATCCTGGTGCAATCGCCCGATACCTAGCTCGCGAGGCAGCAGGAGCTTGATGCATAAGGGGAATATCGATGAAGGGATCAACCATCGCGCTGGCCGCGCTGCTGGCGCTGGGCGGCGCCACCGCCGCGTCGGCCGGGATCGGCGGCGAGGCCTATGGCGCACGCGCCGACGGCCATTGGGGCGGCGAGCTGGGCGCGGGCTACAGCTTCGGCACGGCGGGCTTCAGCCTGACGCCGGGCGTCGGCGTGCTGGTCGCCAATGATTATACTCGCGCCTATGGCCGGATCGAGGCGGCGTACCAGATCCCGGCGGTCGCCAAGATCGGCGCGGGCGTGCGCATCAGCGGCGACCATACCCGCCCCTATGGCACGGTGGCGCTGCCGCTGCTCCCGAAGCTGGCGCTCAAGGGCAATGCGGGGCCCAAATATTACGCGCTGGGCCTGACGCTCGGCTATTGAGGCGACGGCCGGGGATCGCCCCGGCCGCGCTCTTGTCAGGGCTGCTCGGATAGCGAGAAGATGCGCGTCGCCGCGACCCATTTCTCGCCCTCGCCCGCCGCCGGGATCGGCCGCTGGACGCTGGCCATCAGCGTCTCCCACGCCTGCACGTCGGGATCGGCCGCATCGGCTTCGGCCTTGGCGACGGGATCGAAGTCCGGCCCCGTCTCCATCACCATCACGAGGCGGGTGCCGGCGCGATAGATATCCATCGCCTCGATCCCCGCCGCGCGGATGCTCCGCCCGATCGCGAGCGGCAGTGCGCCCGCCGCGTGCCACGCCTCGTAGCGGGCGATGGCGTCCGCGTCGTCGACGAGGTCGAGCAGCAGCACGTGCCGGTCAGGCATCGGCCACGACATTCTGCCGCTGCGTTCCGAGCCCATCGATGCCGAGTTCGATCACGTCGCCGGCCTTGAGATAGACCGGCGGCTTCTGCCCCATGCCGACGCCCGGAGGCGTGCCGGTGGAGATCACGTCGCCGGGGTGCAGCGTCATGAACTGGCTCAGATAGTGGACGATGAAGGCCGGCTTGTAGACCATCGTGGCGGTGTTGCCGTCCTGATAGCGATGGCCGTTCACCTCCAGCCACATCTTGAGATTGTCGGGATCGGCGATCTCGTCGCGCGTGGCGAGCCAGGGGCCGATGGGGCCGAAGGTGTCGCAGCCCTTGCCCTTGTCCCAGGTGCCATGGCGTTCGAGCTGATATTCGCGCTCCGACACGTCGTTGATGAGGCAATAGCCGGCGATATGGGCCTCGGCCTCTTCCTCGCTGACATATTTGGCGGGCTTGCCGATGACGATGCCGAGCTCAACCTCCCAGTCGGTCTTCACCGAGCCGCGCGGGATGGCGACGTCGTCGTTGGGGCCGACGATGGCACTGGTCGCCTTGGTGAAGAGCACCGGCTCGGGCGGCACGGTCATGCCGGATTCGGCGGCATGGTCCGAATAATTGAGGCCGATGCAGAGAAACTTGCCGACGCCGCCGACACAGGGGCCGAAGCGCGGATCGCCCTCGACCGGCGGCAGGCTGGCGGGATCGATCGTGGCGAGCTTGGCGAGGCCTTCCGGCGTCAGCACCTCGCCCGCAATGTCGGTCACATGCGCGGAGAGATCGCGGATGCGGCCGTCAACGTCGATCAGGCCGGGGCGTTCGGCGCCGGGCGCGCCATAGCGAACGAGCTTCATGGCAAATTCCTCAGTTGATCCAGCCGCCGTCGATGACGTGGACAGCGCCGGTGGTGAAGGCGGATTCGTCGCTGGCGAGATAAAGCATCAGGTTCGCGATCTCGCCCGGCTCGCCGAGGCGGCCCATCGGCTGGCGCGCCACGAACTGGGTGCGCGCGGCCTCATAGTCGCCGGTGTCGCGCAAGCGCTGCTGGAGCGAGGGCGAGTCCACCGTGCCGGGGCAGACGCAGTTGCAGCGCACGCCCTTCGCCACGAAGTCTGCGGCAACCGCCTTGGTCAGCCCGATCACGCCCGCCTTGGTCGCGCCATAGGCGAAGCGGTTGGGGATGCCCTTCACCGAACTCGCGATCGAGGCGATGTTGACGATCGAGCCCGCGCTCTTCTCCACCATACCCGGCAGGAAGGCGCGGATCATGCGGTACATGGCGGTCATGTTGAGGCTGACCGAGAAATCCCACGCATCCTCCTCGCATTCGAGGATCGATCCCGCATGGACGAAACCCGCGCAATTGGCGAGAATGTCGATGGTGCCGATCTCGGCGGCGAGCGCCTTGATCGCGGCCGCGTCTGTCACGTCGAGGCGGCGCGTCTCGCATCCGACGAGCCCTTCGAGCAGATCCTCGCGGATGTCGGTCGCGATCACGCGCGCACCTTCCTTCGCGAACAACTCGGCGGTCGAGCGGCCGATGCCCTGCGCCGCCGCCGTCACCAGCGCGGTCTTGCCGGCGAGACGGCCGCTCATGCCAGCACCGGCCGCGCGCGGGTGGGGAGGCAGGCCGGGCCGACCGGCTCGAACGCCTTGTAGGTGAGGATGAATTCCCGGTGGCCCAGTTCTTCGGACACGCTGCGTTCTCCTGAGGCGACCGCGATCACGCGGTCGTAGATTTCATCGCCCACCTGCGCGAGCGTCGCCTCGCCTTCGAGGATGCGGCCGGCATTGACGTCCATGTCGGCGGCAAGGCGGCGGCCCGTCTCGGGGTTGGCGCAGATCTTGATGACCGGCGAGATCGCCGATCCCACCACCGAGCCGCGGCCCGTGGTGAAGAGCGTGACATGCGCCCCGCAGGCGATCAGCTCGACGATCTCGGCATTGTCCGAGATGTTGGGGAAGCCGAAGCGCGGCTCGCCGTCGGGCACCACGTCGAGCAGATAGAGGCCACCAGTCGGCGCCAGATCGCCCGGCTTGATGATGCCGCTGATCGGGGACGAGCCCGACTTGGAGTAAGCCCCCATCGACTTCTCTTCCTGCGTCGTGAGGCCACCCTCGGCATTGCCCGGCGCGAAGCTGCCGAAGCCCATGATGGTATAGTAGCGCTCGGCCTTCTCGACGCAGGCCTCGATCTCGCGGCCGAGTTCCGGCGTGATCGCACGATCCGCCATGATCGTCTCGCAGCCGACCAGTTCGCCCGTCTCCTCGAAGATACAGGTCGCGCCGTCCGCCACGAAGCGGTCGAAGGCGCGGCCCACGGCAGGATTGGCGGTGATGCCGCTCGTCCCGTCCGAACCGCCGCAGATCGTAGCGACGACCAATTCCTCGACGGCCATCGGCACGCGGGGCGTCTTAGCCGCCTCGGCGCGGACGCGTTCGACCGCTTCGAGGCCCGCCTTGGTGGTCGCCGCCGTGCCGCCGACCTCCTGAATCACCAGCAGCTCGACCGGCCGCCCGCTCGCCTCGACCACCGCGCGCAGGCGCTCGCGGTTGAAGCTCTCGCAGCCCAGCGACACCAGCACCACGCCGCCAACATTCGGATGGGTGGCGATCGCCTCCATCACCTTGGCGGCATAGGCATTGGGATAGCAGCCGGGGAAGCCGACCAGATGCACGTCGGGATCGTCCGCCTTGTCGACGATGCGACGCGCGACATGGTGCGCGCACTCGACGAGATAGGCCACGATGGTGACGTTGCGGATGCCCTTGCGGCCGTCCGGGCGGAGGAAGCCTTCGATCATGCCTTGCCTCCCACGACGGCGCGGGTGTGGCTGGCGATATAATCGCTCTTCATATTGTGCATGTGGACCCACTCTCCGGGCTCGGCCGACGCCGTCATCGATCCGATCGGCGCGCCATATTTGATGACCTTGTCGCCGGCCTTGAGCGCGTGGCGCGCCACTTTATGGCCGACGGTGATCCCCTCGCGCGCGGGCACGGTGCCGCCGCCGATGGTGAGGATGTCGCCCGCCTCGATCGGCGAGACGACGACGAGGACATTGTCGTCCTCATGAAGCAGGATGAGCTGGGTCATAGGGCAGGGTCCACAGAGAGGCCGTCGATCGCCGCCCACGTCGCCTCGGGCACGGGCGTGGCGAGGCGGGCGACGTTGTCGGCCACCTCGGCGGCGTTCGCCATGCCGGGGATCACGCTGGCGACCGCCGGGTGGCGGAGCGGGAAATGAAGCGCCGCGACCGGCAGCGACACGCCGAAGCGCCCCGCCTCGGCCTCGATCGCGCGGACCTTTGCCACCATCGCGGACGGCGGGGCGGCATAATCGTAATGGAGGTTCGTCGCCTCGGCGAGCGGACGGGCGAGGATGCCGCTGTTATACGGCCCGCCGACAATCACGCGGACGCCCTTCACCTCGCAAAGCGGGAGGAGCGCCTCGGCGCTGCGATCCAGCAGCGTATGACGACCGGCGAGCAGGATCATATCCAGCTCGACACGCTCCACCAGATCGAGACAGATCGCCACCTCATTGACGCCGATACCGATCGCATCGACCGCACCCTCGTCGCGCAACCGACGCATAGCGTGATACCCGCCGTCGAGGAACTGGGCGAGCACCGCCTGATGGCGGTCGCCATGGGTGAGGTGGCCGATGTCGTGGGCAAGAAGGATGTCCACCCGGTCGCGGCGGAGGCGACGCAAGCTCTCCTCATGGCTGCGCAGGACGGCGTCGTGCGAATAGTCGAACACGGGCTCGAACGGACGCGCGTCGACGAAGCCATGACGCTCGCCGGTCGCCTCGGTCGGCACCAGCAGGCGACCAACCTTGGTGGAGACGATGACATCATCGCGCCCCTCGATCACCGCGCCCAGCCGCTCCTCGGCGAGGCCGAAGCCGTAATGCGGCGCGGTATCGAAATAGCGGATGCCCGCATCGAGCGCGGCCCGGACGGCGGCGTGCGCCTCGGCATCGGGCATTGCCCGGTAGAGATTGCCGATCGCAGCCGTTCCCATGCCCAGTGGGGGAAGTTGGAGCGTCATGCCGTAGCCTCCGTTCGGTCGGAAAGATGCAGGCGGGCGAACATCGCCACTACCGCAAAGCAGAAAGCGGGCACCAGCATCGCGGCGCGGATCGTGCCGGTCAGGTCCGACAGCAGGCCCATCAGCGCGGTCAGCACCGCGCCGCCGATGATCGCCATCACGATCAGCGATGCGCCCGGCTTGGTGAGCGGGCCGAGGCCGCGCAGCGAGAGGACGAAGATGGTCGGGTACATGATCGACATGAAGGCGCTCGACGCGACCAGCGCGGCGACCCCGATCCATCCGCCGGCCGTCACCGCGACGAGACACAGCGCCGCATCGATCAGCCCGAACATGAGCATCAGCCGCGCACCGGACACTCGCGCCATCAGCGCCGAGCCCGCGAAACGCCCCGCCATGAACAGTCCGAGCGAGGCAGTGAGCAACCAGGCCGCCTCCTTCGTGCCGAGCGAGGGCAGCGCCACCGCCGTATAACGGATCAGGAAGCTCCACACGCCGACCTGCGCGCCGACATAGAAGAATTGCGCGCCCACGCCCGCCAGATAGCGCGGCCTCCGGAAGAGTTCGCGGAAGGCGCCGGGCGCGCGCTCCTCCACCACCTGCCCGCGCGTCGCGACCGCCGGGAAGCGCGTCGCCACGATCAGCGCCGCCCAGCCGAGCACCACGGCCGCGATGATGAGATAAGGAAGCCGCACCGCCGCCGCGCCCGCCGCCTGATCGCGCGCCGTGTCCGACAGGATCAGATGCGCGCCCAGCGCCACGCCGGTGATCGATCCGAGCGGATTGAAGGCCTGCGCGAGGTTGAGCCGCCGCTCGGCGCTCTCGGCCGGGCCGAGCGCCGCGACCATCGGGTTGGCCGCCGTCTCGAGGAAGGCGAGGCCGCTCGCGATCACGAACAGCGCGAAGAGGAAGAAGCCGTAGCTCAGCGTCGCCGACGCGGGCCAGAAGAGCAACGCCCCCGCCCCGAACAACAGCAGGCCCAAGACCACCGCATTCTTGTAGCCGAAGCGCCGCATCACCAGCGAAGCCGGGATCGCAAAGCAGAAATAGCCCAGATAGAAGGCCGACTGGACCAGACCCGATTGCAGGTCGCCCAGCGTGAACAGCGCGCGGAAATGCGCGATCAGCACGTCGTTGAGATTGTTGGCGACGCCCCACAGGAAGAACAGCCCGACGGTCAGGACCATCGCTGCTCGCCCCGCACCGGCGCGCGCTCCATATTCAGTCATCGATCCCCTCCCCGCTCCGGCCGGCACTGTGCCCGCCGCGGCCTTCAACCGCACGACAGAAAAAATCGGCCGGAACCCGAAGGCTCCGGCCGCAGTCGAGGGAGAAGATTAGGCCGATCACACCGTCCTCAGAAAGTGATCCGGGCGACGCCGCTGAGCTGACGATCATTGATGATCGAGTCACGCGGGCGGGTCTCGATGCCGTAATAGGTGGAGGTTCTGGTGTTGGTGAGGTTCACGCCCTGCAACGTCAGCGAGAAATGCGGGGTCACGTCATAGGTGATCGACGCATCGAACTGGCCGAAGGCCTTCTCGAACACCGGCAGATTGCCCGAGCCGTTGCCCGAGGTGGTCAGCAGGAACTTGCTGCGCCAGTTATAGGCGACACGCGCCGAAATCTTGCCGCGCTCGTAGATGCCGACCAGATTGTAGTTATACTTGGAAAGGCCTTCCAGCGACACGTTGTGAACCGGACCTTCGGTCGCCGGGCTCGGCGCCTTCGAGTCGACATAGGTGAAGTTGGCCTGCATCCCGAGGCCCTTCAGCACGCCCGGCAGGAAGTCGAAGAACTGCTGATAGGCGACCTCGACGCCCTTCACCTTGGCATCGGCGACGTTGTCGTACGACGTCACATTGTACGTCGCCGTCACGCCGTCGGTGAAGGTGACATCGCGATTCGAGATACCGGTCTGGATGTAGTTCTTGATGTCCTTGTAGAAAGCCGCCGCAGTCAGCGATCCGGTGTGCGAGAAGTACCATTCCGCCGAAACGTCCAGGTTGTTGGACTTCATCGGCTTCAGGAACGGATTGCCTCCGGTCGTATCATGCTCCTGGTTGATCTGCGCGGTGCCCGGCTCGGTGATCGACAGTGCCGGGTTGAGCTGCGTGAGCGTCGGACGCGAGATGTTCTTCGACGCCGCGAAACGGAGCTGCAGATTGTCGGTCAGGTGGGCACGCAAATTCAGGCTCGGCAGCCAGTTGCTGTAGCTCTTCGAGAAATCGACCAGGTTCGACGTCGTGTTGCCGGTGCTCTGCTGCCCGTTCGGCTGCGTGACCAGATCCGTCTGCTGATAGTAGCCCATGGTGGACTCCTGCGTCCGGACGAAGCGGACGCCGATATTGCCGTCGATCGGGATCGGCAGCTGATCCGCCTTGAAATAGGCCGAGATATAGCCCGCATAGGTCTTCTGGGACTGGGCGCTGGTTCCGCTCGGCAGATAGGTCGCAGGCGACGCGATCTTCAGCGCGGCAAGCGTCTTGTCATAGTCGAGCGTCGTGCCACGCGAGAAGAACAGGGCATCGCCCGGCACCCCCGCATCGCCACGGAAGAAGTCGTCGAGGCTGACGTCCTCCAGATCGGTCGGCACGGTGGAGAGCTGGGTATAGCGATAACCGGTATCGCTCATGGAGCTGGAGCGATCGGAATAGCGGAAGCCCGCCTTGATCGATTGCAGGATGCCGCCGACCCGATATTCGGCGTCGATCCGGCCGGATTTGTCCTTGGCGCGGGAGTGGTTCAGGTCGTCGAGGTAGAAGGCGGCATTATAGCTCGACCGATTGTTCGCACCCTCCGGCGTGGTGATCGAGAAAGACGGAACCGAGCCCGTGATATCCTGCACCAGCGTGCCGTCACCCGAACCGTTCAGGCCGATGATCGAGCGCGTGTCGTGGGTCGTCGAATCGACATACTGGCCATCGGCCGTGATCGTCAGGCGATCCGTGGGCTTCCACTTGGCGTTGAGCGAGTAATCGGTCGTGACCGAATGCCGGGTCTCGAGGCTGGTGTTCGCCGCGAGCGCGATATTCTGGTAGGTGCCACTCTGGACGTCGCCGTTCGGCGCGAAGGTGAAGGCTGCACCCGGAGTCGGCGACATCTGGGCGCCGGCCGGCTCGGCGAAATAGCTATAGTCGTCGAACCGGAACTTGTAATCGCTGCGGAACACCTCGCCGGTGAACTCCAGCGTGCTGCTGGGCCGCCACTGAACCGACGTATCCAGACCGAAGCGGCGACGATTGCCGTAGACCTCGCCGATGCCGGTGCCGTGCGCCAGTGTCGTCGTCTGATCGAGGCGACCGAGCGTCTTCGCCGCGTCATAGTCGGCCTGATTGGTCGGCGTGCCGTCCGCCTTCAGGCTGGTGTCGAGCGTGTTGAACGGCTCGGTCGAGATCGTGTCCTGGCGGAAGGCGGTCTTCTGATAGGACGCGCTGACGAGGACGCCGATCTCGCCGATGCCCGTATCCCAGCGATCGCTCACCAGCAACGAGCCTGACGGCCTGCTTTCCTTGACCAGGTCATAATAGGTGTTGCTGACCGCGGCCGCGATCTTGAAGCCGTCGAAATCGAACGGCTTGCGGGTCCGCAGGTTGATCGTGCCGCTGAGCTGGTCCTCGATCAGATCGGATGACGGATTCTTGTAGACGTCAATGCCGGCCAGCAGTTCCGAAGGCACATCCTGGAGGCTCAGGGTCCCCGGAGGGCTCTTGGCATCGTCGCCCGGCGCGCCGGCCGTGAAGATGTCGCGCCCGTTAAGCTCGGTGCGCACCTGGGTGAGGCCACGGATCTGGACCGCGCTGCCCTCGCCATAGGTGCGCTGGATCTGAATGCCCGAGATGCGCTGAAGCGCTTCGGCAATATTGCGATCCGGCAGCTTGCCGATGTCCTCGGCGACGATCGAGTCGACGATCTGCGGCGAGTTGCGCTTGATCGATTCGGCCGAACGAAGGCTGGCGCGCACGCCCGTGACGACGATGGCGTTTTCGCCCGCGCCTGCATCGGCAGACGGCTGACCCTGATCGGCGGCAGCCGGAGCGGGAGCGGCGGCGGTGTTGGCGGCGACCTGCGTCGGAGCGGCGGCGTCCTGCGCGAAGGCAACGCCCGGTGCAGCAACCGCCAGCACGGCGAAGGACGAGCCGGCCAGCAAGGCGCGCGCGGCGCGGGCGGACTCATGCTGCATGGGACGGAACTTCATGATTCAAACCCCTCCTTACGGGGCCACCACGCTCGGAGCGCGGGCCGTTAGCGCTAACAATCGAATGCGCGAGGAAGCCCTCGCAGTGAAAGTTAGGAGGCGGGATGTGCGGGCCGAGCCCGTCGCATGTCCTCCCCAACGGCCTCTCCTCGCAGTCAATGCTGCCGGGGCCTTGGCCTCCCGGTAGCAGCAGTTTTCGCGATATGAAATATAAAATCGTGTTTCAGATGTGATTTCATTGCGAGATGCGCGGCCGCCGCCTACAAGAATTGCGCGGAAATTCGCCGGTCGTGCGGGACGCAGAAAAGGGAGGCAGAGTGGCCACGGTAAAGGGGAAGTATCGCGCGCCAGCATTGCAAAAAGGCCTTGAAATCCTTGAATTTCTGGCCGGAACGACGATAGCCATGCCGATGTCCGACATCTCGGCCGCGCTGGGGCGCTCGGTCAGCGAGATCTTCCGCATGCTGCAAGTGCTCGAGGAGCATGGCTACATTGCGCGCAGCGGCGAGGGTTATCGGCTCACCAACCGGCTCTTCGCGCTCGGGATGCAGCAGCCGCCGGTCCGCGAGCTGCTGGCGTGCGCGCTACCGGAAATGCACGATTTCGCCGCGGCGACGGGGCAGAGCTGCCATCTCGCGATCGTCTCCGGCGCGGAGATGGTGGTGGTCGCGAATGTCGAGGCGCCGGGTCTTCTCGGTTTCGCGGTGCGCATGGGCTATCGCCGCCCGCTGACGCTGTCGGCATCGGGGCATGTGCTGCTCGCCTTCCAGCCCGAGGCCGCCCGCGCCGCCATGCTGCGCGATATCGCAGCGGCGGGAATCGACTCGGATAGCCTCCCCGCGCGACTCGCCGAGGTCGAGGCGGCTGGCCATGTCGCCATGGCGAGCCCGATGCTCACCGCCATCACCGACCTGTCGGCGCCGGTGCTGCTGCATGGTGCGGCGCAGGCGGCGCTGACCGTGCCCTTCGTCGACGGCGCGGGCGCGCAGGTCGATCGCGCGGGCACCACGGCGGCGCTGATCGCGGCGGCGGAGCGGATCTCGCAGGCGCTTGAGCTGGGCGGCCCGGCCGACCGGATCGCCTGATCGTCAGGCGCGGGCGGCGCGGCTCCACCAGCGCCGCCCGCCGCCGGATTTCAGCACCGCGCGGCGGAACAGTCCGGCGGCGGCACGCAGCGCCAGCACCAGCCACATGATCTGCCAGCCCAGCGCCAGCAGATGGGGCCAGAGCGCCGGCCGCTCCGCCGCGCGCGCCAGCATCGCCAGCGGCGAACTCCACGGAAAGATCGCCGCCGCCTTCGCCACCCAGCCTTCGGGATGCGCGACCCCGGCCGAAGCGAAGGCGAACAGCAGGAGCTGGATCATCGTCGCCGGCATCGCCAGCACCTGAATCTCGCGCGGCGAGCCCGCTTGCGAGCCCAGCCCCAGGAAGACCGCGCTGAGCAGCAGATAGCTCGCCACGAAATAGATCAGAGCCAGCGCCACGAAGGCCGGCCAGCCGACGGCCGGCACGACGGCATGGGCGAACAGCGTGGGGAAGAGCGTCAGCACCACGCCCACCCCCATCATTCCCCAGACCGCGACGCCGGTGAGCGAGATCGCGAGCATCCCGGCCAGCTTGCCGAGGAAGATGGCATCCACCGGCACGGCCGCCGCCAGCACCTCGATCACCTTGTTCGACTTCTCCTCGATGAAGGTGGAGAGCGACATGCCGGCGAGCAGCACGATGAGAAAGAACAGCGCCGTCTGCCCGGCACGCGCCAGCGCGACCCGGTCATGCGCGTTTTCGGCAGGCGAGGAGGCCACGCGCCGTTCGGGCAAAGCCACCGGCGGCGGCGCCGACCGGCCCAGCGCCGCCGTGGCCCGCGCGGTATCGAGCACCAGCGACAGATCATCGACGGTCGATGCCGGCGCGCCGCCCGACAGGGTGATGTGCGGGCTCGCGAGCGAGCCGGTGAGCGCCGCGGCATAGGGTGTTCGCCCTTGCAGGAGGCGACGGGCGTCTCCACCCGATGCCGCCACGAGATCGGGCAGGGCATCGTCACCGAGCCGGTTCGCGAGCTTCGCACGCGCGGCCAGCAGCGCGCCGGTCGACGTCGGATCGGTGGCGACCGCCACGACCGGACGCGACGGCGGACCATCCGAATTGCTCCCCACTGCGCTGAACATCAACGCGAACAGGATCGGGAAGAGCGGCCCCAGCAGGAACAGAAGGAAGATGCGCGAGAAGACGGTCGCACCATAATCGCGGCGCGCGATCACCCAGGCCGCGGATATCAGCCGCCTCATGCCGCCAGCTCCTCGCCCTCGGGGTCAGCGACGGGCTCGCCGACGAGATCGACGAAAGCCTCGTGCAGGCTCGGCCGCTCGATCTGGAGCGCCTCGATTCCCGCCCCGCCCGCGATCAGCGCCTCCAGAACCGGCTCGATGCCGCCAGGCGGCAGCACGAAGCTCCACTCATGATCGCGCTGGATGGTGTCGGCGGGAAGGCTCGCGCGCCATGCCCCGTCCACGCGGCGGGTGCGGAGCTGGACGCGTGACGGCAGCCGGTCCCGCGCCTCCGCCACGCTGCCGTCGAAGCGGACTCCGCCCCTGGCGATGACGGTGATCCGCTCGCACAGCCGCTCGGCATGGGCGATGACATGGGTGGAGAAGAGCACCGTCGCGCCTTCCGCCACCTCCGCGCGGATCAGCCCCTCCAGCCGCTGCTGGTTGATCGCGTCGAGGCCGGAAAAGGGTTCGTCGAGCACCAGAAGACGCGGCTTGTGGACGATGGTGCCGAGCAGTTGCACCGTCTGCGCCTGCCCCTTGGAGAGGGTGCGGATCGGCCGCATCGCGACCTCGCCGAGCCCCGCGCCTTCCAGCAGCTCCATCGCGCGGCGGCACCCTTCGGCCTGCGACAAGCCGCGCAGCGCGCCGAGAAAGCCGATCGCGTCCCGCGGCGTCATGCTGGGGTAGAGGCCGCGCTCCTCGGGCAGATAGCCGATCAGCGAGGCCGCGCGGAGCGGATCGCGTTCGCCGAACAACGCGCGCCAGCCCTCGTCCGGATCGATGATGCCCAGCAGCATGCGCAGCGTCGTCGTCTTGCCCGCGCCGTTGGGGCCGAGCACGCCATGAATGCTGCCCGTCGGCACCGACAGGCTCACCCCGTCGACGGCCCGCGCGCCCTCGAACAGCTTGACGAGGCCGTGTGCCTCCACCGCGATATCGCTCATGCCCGTGTCCCGTTCCTGATCGGCGGCACCATCGATGGCAAAAGCCAACAAGCTGTTACGGTTCCAGATATTCTTCGCCACTCCCGCCGCGGCGGCCGTGCCGTGAATGCGGTATCGGACATCCACAGCCGCCGTGCTCCATTGAAAGAGGCTGTTCCCGCCCCTCCGCCACGCATAATGCGATCTGCAAGAAGGCCGACGGAGAGCATGGGCATGGCGACGCGATATGATGTGCTGATCGTGGGCGCGGGCCATGGCGGCGCGCAGGCGGCGATCGCGCTCCGGCAGCGCAAGTTCGCAGGCTCGATCGCGATCGTCGGCGAGGAGCCTGAAATCCCCTATGAGCGCCCGCCGCTCAGCAAGGATTATCTCGCGCGGGAAAAGCCGTTCGAGCGCATCCTGATCCGCCCCGAAGCCTTCTGGGCGGAGCGCGAGGTGACGATGCTGACCAGCCGCCGCGTCGTCTCGGTCGACCCCGAAGGGCATAGCGTCACCACGGCGGACGGTGAGACGATCGGCTATGGGCAAATGATCTGGGCCGCCGGCGGCCATGCCCGGCGCATCGCCTGCGAAGGCCATGATCTGGGCGGCGTCCACTCGGTGCGCACCCGCGCGGATGTCGACCGGATGATGGAGGAGCTGGCCACCACCAGCCGCGTCGCCGTGATCGGAGGAGGCTATATCGGGCTGGAGGCGGCGGCCGTGCTGGCCAAGCTCGGCAAGACGGTGACGGTGCTGGAGGCGCTCGACCGCGTGCTGGCCCGCGTCGCCGGCGAGGCACTGTCGCGCTTCTACGAGGCAGAGCATCGCGCGCACGGCGTCGACGTCCGGCTCGGCGCAACAGTGGAGCATATCGAAGGCGAGGACGGGCGCGTCACCGGCGTGCGGCTGGCCGGCGGCGAGGTCATCCCGGCCGAGATGGTGGTCGTCGGCATCGGCATCGTGCCCGCGGTGGAACCGCTGCGTGCGGCGGGCGCCGAAGGCGGAAACGGGGTCGCGGTGGACGAGCATGGCCGCACCTCTCTGCCCGACATCTTCGCGGTGGGGGACTGCGCGCTCCACGCCAACCCGTTCGCGGAAGGGATGCCGATCCGCCTGGAATCGGTGCAGAACGCCAATGACATGGCCACCGTCGTCGCCCGCACCATCGCCGGCGAACCCGAAGCCTATGACGCGGTGCCGTGGTTCTGGTCCAACCAGTATGACCTGCGCCTCCAGACGGTGGGCCTGTCGATCGGGCACGATCTGGAAATCCTGCGCGGCAACCCGGCCTCGCGCGCCTTCACCATCGTTTACCTCAAGCAGAACCGGGTGATCGCGCTCGACTGCGTGAATAGCGTCAAGGACTATGTACAGGGCCGCTCCCTGGTTATCGGCCGAGTCGCGGCTGATCCCCGGCGCCTTGCCGACCCCGCCGTTCCGTTGAAATCACTGGTGGCGGAAACGATTTCCCCCGACTGAAACACAGCCCATCGTTCCACTCCCGTATTACTTCCCCGTTGGTTAATGACAAACTAACCGCAGACATTCACCCTGCCGACAGGTGCTCACCCTAGTCAGGGAGCCGGGGGAGCGCTGTTGGGGACCAACGGGCTCATGCGAATGGACTCGATGCGGTCGCACGCTCGCCGCAAGGCGGGCAGCGTGTTGCTGCTTCTTCTTGGCGCTGTCTTTGCGCCGCTGAATCCCGCCGCCGCCGCGGCGCTCGGTTCCGTGTCGGTGGACGGGAACGCGATCACGCTCGCCTTCGATACGGCGGTGGATGGCGCTTCCGGTTTCCTGCTCGACACGCCGCGCCGTCTGGCGGTGGATGTGGCGGGCCTCGTGCCCGGTGCGGCCAGCGCCTCGGGCGGGCCGATCATCCAGACCCGCGTGGGCCAGGTGAAGCCGGGGGTCGGCCGGGTCGTGTTCGATCTGTCCGGGCCAACGGTGGTTCAGTCCGCCAGCTTTTCCGACGATCGCAAATCGCTCGTGCTGCGCCTCGCCGATGCGACACCGCGCGCCTTTGCGGCGGCCACCCGCGCCGGGCGCACCGTCTATGGCGGCGGCTCCGCCCCGACCGGCGGCGCCACGCTGGTGCGCGCCGGGCTCACCGTGCCGCTCGACGAGCCGCAGCCCTATCAGCTTCCCATGCCCTCCGTCGCGGGCCGCGCCGACAAGCCGCTTGTGGTGATCGACGCCGGCCATGGCGGCCATGATCCGGGCTCGCTCTCGACCGATGGGAAATATCGCGAGAAGGACGCCTCGCTCGCCATCGCCAAGGCGGTGCGCAGCGCGCTGCTCGCGAGCGGCCGCGTGCGCGTGGCGATGACGCGCTCGGACGACCGCTTCCTCGTGCTCTCCGAGCGTCGCGAGATCGCGCGGCGGCTGCACGCGGACCTGTTCATCTCGATCCATTGCGACAGCGCGCCCGGCTCGAACGCCAGCGGCGCCACGGTCTACACCCTCTCGGAGGTCGCGTCGGACCGGGTGGCCGCCCGCCTCGCCGCCAAGGAGAACAAGGCGGACATCCTGAACGGCGTGAATCTCGACAAGCAGTCGAACGACGTGTCGTCGATCCTGATCGACCTCACCCAGCGCGAGACGATGAACACCTCGTCGCGCTTCGCCGATCTGCTCCAGCGCGAGCTGACCGATCAGCGGGTGGACTTCAAGACGACCTATCACCGCTTCGCCGGCCTCGCCGTGCTGAAGGCGCCGGACGTGCCGGCCGTGCTGCTCGAAACCGGCTATATGTCGAGCCCGGAGGACCTCCACCTCCTCTTCTCGAAGGATTATCAGCACCGCCTCGCCGTCGGCGTCACCCATGCAGTCGAGGCACATTTCGCCCGTCGACTGGGCCGCACCGACCTGGCGATGAAGGACTGAGCGTGCCTGAGGGGCGGCGACCGCGCCGCCCTTCGCCCGCGCCGGCTTCCAAAGCGCACACAAGCTGCTAGACCGCAGACCAACATGGACGATCAGGCGGAAAGCAGCGGCCCCATCAGAATCAAGCGCAGCGACGGCGAGCGGTGGCGCCGCTTGCTGGCGTCGCGATGGGCAAAGATCGGCGGGGCGTTCGTCGCCCTGATCCTCGTGGCGTGGCTGGCGATCTGGCTGATCTTCGCGCGCGATCTGCCGTCCACCGACAAGCTCTTGAGCTATGAGCCGCCGCTGCCGACCAACCTGCGCGGGATCGACGGACAGCCGATCTACACCTTCGCGCGCGAGCGGCGAATCCAGCTCTCCTATGCCGAATTTCCGCCGCTGCTCGTCGATTCCTTCGTCTCGGCCGAGGACAAGACCTTCTTCTCGCACCACGGCATCGACGTCGGCGGCCTCGCCAGCGCGGTGTTCGATTACGCCCGCAAATATGGCTCGGGCGAGCGCGCCCGCGGCGGCTCGACCATCACCCAGCAGGTCGCCAAGAATCTGCTGACCGGCAACGAATATTCCGTGAAGCGCAAGGTGCGCGAGGCGATCCTCGCGGTCCGCATCGAGAACACGCTCTCGAAGCAGCAGATCATGGAGCTGTATCTCAACCAGATCTTCCTCGGCCGGAACGCCTATGGCGTCGAGGCGGCGGCGCAGGCCTATTTCGGCAAGGACGTGAAGGACCTCACGCTCCCGGAGATGGCCTATCTCGCCATCCTGCCCAAGGCGCCGAGCAACTATACGCCCGAGCATGACGCCGACCGCGCGCTGGCGCGCCGCGCCTATGTGCTGCGCGAGCTCCAGAAGAACGGCTACATCACCGCCCAGCAGCGCGAGGCCGCCGACGCCGCCCCGCTCGGCACGATCCGCCGCGCCTCCGCGAAACAGGATCTGCCGCAGGGCTATTATGTCGAGGAGGTCCGCCGCGAGCTGATCGACAAGTTCGGCGAGAATGAGCAGGACGGCGCCTATTCCGTCTATGCGGGCGGCCTGTGGGTGCGCACCTCCTTCGATCCCGAGAAGCAGGCGGCGGCCGAGAAGGCGCTGCGCGACGGCCTCGTCCGCTACGATACCGGCAAGGGCTGGAGCGGCCCGATCCGCCATATCGAGGTGGGCGAAGGCTGGCAGGGCCGCCTGCTCTCGCTCAATGTCGGCACCGGCTATGCCGACTGGAAGGCCGCCGTCGTCCTCTCCAAGAGCGATGGCCGCGCGCAGCTCGGCTTCGAGGACGGCTCGACCGGAACGCTCCCGGCGGGCGCTGCGATCATGCCCAAGCGCGGCGTCGGCGGGCGCGCCTTCGACTTCCTGCGTGCCGGCGACGTGATCGTGGTGAAGAATGAGGGCGGCACCTGGTCGCTCCGCTCGATCCCGGCGATCTCGGGCGGCATGGTGATCGAGAACCCGCACACCGGGCAGATCCTCGCCATGCAGGGCGGGTGGGACTTCAAGGGCGCGAGCTTCAACCGCGCGACGCAGGCCAGGCGCCAGCCCGGCTCCACCTTCAAGCCGATCGTCTATTCGGCCGCGCTCGACAACGGCATGACGCCGGCCTCGATCGTCGTCGACGGGCCGTTCTGCGTGTTCCAGACGGCGCGGCTCGGCACCAAATGCTTCCGCAACTTCTCGGGCGGCTATGCCGGCCCGCAGACGATGCGCTGGGGCCTCGAACAATCGCGCAACCTGATGACCGTCCGCATCGCCAGCCAGATCGGCATGGACAAGGTGACCAATCAGGCGCGCAAGCTCGGTGTCGGCGACTATCCGAACCAGCTCGCCTTCGCGCTCGGTGCGGGCGATACGACGGTGCTCAAGATGGTCAACGCCTATTCGGCGCTCGACAATCTCGGCCGCCAGATGCCGCCGACGCTGATCGACTATGTGCAGGATCGCCACGGCAAGGTGATCTACCGCGCCGACACCCGTCCCTGCGACGGCTGCAACGCCCCCGACTGGGACGGCAAGGCCATGCCCCGCCCGCCTGTGCGCGGCCGGCAGGTGATCGATCCGCTGACCGCGACGCAGATCGTCCACATGATGGAAGGCGTCGTCCAGCGCGGCACCGCTACCCTCCTGCGCGATCTCGGCCGGCCGATGTTCGGCAAGACCGGCACCACCTCCGGCCCGACCAACGTCTGGTTCGTCGGCGGATCGGCCGATCTCGTGGGCGGCGTCTATCTCGGCTACGACCAGCCGCGCCCGCTCGGCGGCTATGCGCAGGGCGGCACGATCGCAGCCCCGATCTTCAAGCAGTTCGCGCTGGCGACGATGGCGAAGGACCCGGTGGTGCCGTTCCGCCTCGCGCCGGGCATCCGCATGGTCCGGATCGACCGCCATTCGGGCCGCCGCGTCTATGGCGGCTGGCCGTCGCCCGATCCGCTCTCGCCGATCATCTGGGAGGCGTTCAAGCCCGAGACCGAGCCGCGCCGCACCATCAAGCGCGAGACGGCGGTCAAGGAAGCGCCCAAGGCCCAACCGACGCCCCGCGACAGCGACTTCTTGCAGAGAGAGGGTGGGATTTACTAAATCCTACGTTCATAGCGTGCCCCCGTTGGGGCCATTTGCCCGCCGCACCGTGTCTCGACATCGCTCGACACAGCAGGATGTCCCGGGCGGGTTGTTGAGACGAAGGAAAACAGACGATGCGCGCCGAAGCGCAAGCTCATGTCGAGAAGATCAATGCCGCGATGGCGCTCGTCCGCCGCTTCATCGAGTGGGACCGCGCGCTGCGCCGCCTCGACGAGCTGAACGCGCGCGTCGAGGATCCGGCGCTGTGGAACGATCCCAAGCAGGCGCAGGCGATCATGCAGGAGCGCCGCCGCCTCGATGAATCGATCGCGGCGGTGAAGACGATCGAACAGGACCGCGACGACACGGTCGAGCTGATCGAGATGGCCGAGGCCGAGGGCGACGCCGACATGGAGGCGGAGGCCAACGCCTCGCTCGCCGCGCTGGCCGAACGCGCCGAGACCGACAAGGTGAAGGCACTCCTCGCCGGCGAGGCCGACGCCAACAACACCTATATCGAGGTCAACGCCGGCGCCGGCGGCACCGAGAGCCAGGATTGGGCCTCGATGCTCCAGCGCATGTACCAGCGCTGGGCCGAGCGGCACGGCATGAAGGTCGAGCTGGTCGACTATCACTCGGGCGAACAGGCGGGCATCAAGTCCGCCACGATGATGCTGAAGGGCGAGAACGCCTATGGCTGGGCGAAGACCGAGAGCGGCGTCCACCGCCTCGTCCGCATCTCGCCCTATGACAGCTCGGCGCGCCGCCACACCAGCTTCGCGAGCGTGTGGGTCTATCCGGAAGTCGACGACAATATCGACGTCGTCATCAACGAGAGCGATCTGCGCATCGACACCTATCGCGCCTCGGGCGCGGGCGGCCAGCATATCAACACCACCGATTCGGCGGTCCGCATCACGCACATGCCCACCGGCATCGTCGTGCAGTGCCAGAACCAGCGCTCGCAGCACAAGAACAAGGCCGAGGCCTATAACCAGCTCCGCGCCCGTCTCTATGAGCGCGAGCTGGCCGAGCGCGAGGCGGTGGCCAACGCCACCAACGCCACCAAGACCGACATCGGCTGGGGCCACCAGATCCGCTCCTACGTCCTCCAGCCCTATCAGCTCGTGAAGGACCTGCGCACCGGCGTCACCTCCACGGCGCCATCGGACGTGCTTGACGGCGCGCTCGATCCCTTCATGGCGGCCGCCCTCTCGCAGCGTGTGACCGGCGAGACGGTGGAGGTGGAGGACGTCGATTGACGCCTTCGCGCGTCCTTGCCGGCATCCTGATCCTCCTGGCCCCGCTCGCAGGCTGCGCGCGGGGCTCGGATGAGCAAAGCCGGCTGGCGCGCAACAAGGATGGCTTCCCCCTCCCCGCCCGCCCCGTGGCGGCGCTGGAGCAGGACAGCATCTCCACCGAGAAATCGCGCGACAAGGTGAACGAGGCCCGCGCGGTGATGAACAAGGCCGGCGTCCGGCCGGGCATGACGGTCGCGGACATCGGCGCGGGCGAGGGCTATTACACCATCCGCCTCGCCGCCCGCGTCGGCGACAAGGGCCGCGTGCTGGCCGAGGACATCGTGCCCGAGGTGCACGACAAGCTCGCCGAGCGCGTCGCCCGCGAGCGGCTGGACAATGTGAGCGTCCGGCTCGGCGATCCGGCCAATCCGCGCCTGCCGACGGGCAGTTTCGATCGCGTGCTGATGGTCCACATGTATCACGAGATCGAGCAGCCCTATGAGTTCCTGTGGAACGTGCGGCCGGCGCTCAAGCCCGACGGGCAGCTCGTGGTGGTGGATGCCGACCGGCCGACCTCGGCCCACGGCACGCCGGCCGGCCTGCTGCTGTGCGAGCTGAAGGCGGTGGGCTTCGAGCGCGTGAAGCAGGTGGCGATGCCCTCGGTCGGCGGCTATCTCTCCCTGTTCGTGGCGCGCGGGCCTCGCCCCGATCCAAGCGCGATCCGCCCCTGCGACGCCGCCGGCCGCGCGCTCTGACACGCCGGCCACTGGCCGGTCCCGCCAAAGCCGCTATGGTGCGCATCTTCCTGTTCCGGAGCGCCTGAATGCCCTCTCCCCGCCATCCCGAGCATCAATATCTCGATCTGCTGCGGCAGGTGTGGGAGCATGGCGACGAGCGCCGCGACCGCACCGGCGTCGGCACGCGCTCGCTGTTCGGGGCGACGATGCGCTTCTCGCTGGCCGACGACGCGATCCCGCTGCTCACCACCAAGCGCATCGCCTGGAAGGTGGCGGCGCGCGAGATGCTGTGGTTCCTGAGCGGATCGACCAACATCCGCCCGCTGGTCGAGCAGAAGGTGCATATCTGGACCGACTGGCCGCTCGCCCGCTACCGCGCGCACTCGGGCGAAGCGATCGACCGCGACACCTTCGAGCAGCGCATTCTCGACGACGACGCTTTCGCGGCGGAGTGGGGCGATCTCGGCCCGGTCTATGGCAAACAGTGGGTGGACTGGCCGCGCTTCGAGCCGGACGCCGTGCATCCCGAGCTGTTCCGCCGCGCCGCGACCGGCATCAACCAGATCGCGATGCTGGTCCACGGCCTGCGCCACAACCCGGCGTCGCGGCGGCATATCTTCACCGGCTGGAACGTCGCCGAGCTGGACGAGATGGCGCTGCCGCCCTGCCACATGACCTATCAATATCATGTCTCGGCTGACCGACTTTCGGGAATGCTGTGGCAGCGGTCGTGCGATCTCGGGCTCGGCTTCGCGTTCAACGCCTTCTCGGCGGCCCTGCTCATCCGGATGCTGGCGCAGCAATGCGAGCTGGAGCCCGGCGAGCTGGTGTGGAGCGGCGGCGACGCGCATGTCTATCTGAACCACGAGCATCTCGTGGCCGAGCAACTCTCCCGCGAGCCACGGGGCACGCCCAGGCTCCGCATCCTGCGCAAGCCGGACTCGATCTTCGATTATCGCATCGAGGATTTCGAGGTGGTCGATTACGATCCTCACCCGCATATCGCCGCCCCGGTCGCGGTGTGATCCGCCACCCATGAGGCATTGGTTCAAGGACGGCGTGTTCCGCGCAGTGCTGCGCAACGCCGGCTATTTGGGCTCGACCAAGCTGGTCGGCGCGCTGTTCGGCCTCGTCTCGCTCGCCTGCGCCAGCCATGCGCTCGACCCGGCCGTGTTCGGCATGCTGATGATCGTCCACGCCTATGCGGTGGGCGCGAACGGCATCGCCAAGTTCCAGAGCTGGCAGGTCATCATTCGCTACGGTGCACCTGCGCTGCAGAAGGGCGACCGCAAGCCCGCGCGCGATGCCATCCGCCTCGCCTTCGGCCTCGACATACTGAGCGGGCTCGTCGGCATGGCGGCGGCGATGGCGGCGCTGTTCTGGCTCGCGCCGACGCTCCATATCGACGCCGACCATTTCGGCCTCACCCTCTTCTACTGCACGCTGGTGCCGACCATGGCGGCCGCCACGCCCACCGGCGTGATGCGCCTGCTCGACCGGTTCGACCTGATCGCCAAGCAGGGGCTGGCGACCCCGCTCCTGCGCGCGACGGGGGCAGGCATCTCCTACATCTTCCATCTCGGCTTTCCGGGCTTCGTCGTCGCCTGGTACATCGCGGACATCGTCGGCGACCTGACCCTGTGGGGCCTCGCGGTGCGCGAGTTGAAGCGGCACGACATGCTCGATGCGCTCCGCCCCGGCCTGTTCGGCGCGGCGCGGCGGCTGCCGGATGCGTGGAGCTTCGTGTGGTCCACCAACATCGCCACCTCGCTCAGCTCCGCCTGGGGGCCGGTCAGCAACCTGATCGTCGGCGGCGTGCTGGGGCCTGCGGCGGCCGGCCTCTACGGCATCGCCGCCACCCTGCTCGATTCCGCGAGCAAGCCCGCCGACCTGCTGACCAAGGGCTTCTATCCCGAGATCATGCGGCTCGATCCCTCCAGCAAACATCCGTGGAAGCTGGCGCTGCGCACCGGCGCGCTGGCGGGTGGGCTCGGCATCGTCGTGGTCGGGCTGATCTTCCTCGGCGGCAAGCCGCTGATCGGGCTGTTCGGGCACAAATATCTGCCGGCCTATGGCCTGCTCAGCCTGATGATGTTCGCGCTGATGGTGTCGATGGCGAGCGCGCCGCTGCAATCTTTGCTCTACATGGTCGGGCGGCAGCGCGCCGCGCTGGTGGCGCAGGCGGCGGCGACGATCTTCTATCTCGCCGCGCTCGCCGTGCTGTCACACCTGTTCGGGCTGACCGGATCGGGCAGCGCCTATGTGCTCGGCAATGCCGCGCTCGCTGTGTTCATGCTGATCCCGGTGATGGCGAGCTATCATGGCCGCCACCGCTATGCGCTTGCGGGTGACGCCAAACTGTAACACTCCTTCGCGAGGGACAGGCGGCGCCATTGCGGAAGGATGACATGATGCGAGCCCACCACTTCGCCCCTCTGGCCCTCGTGCCGCTGGCATTGGTCCTGGCGCTGTCGTCCACCAGCCCGGCCGGCGCGCGGCGCGAGCATATCGCAGCCACGCGCCAGTGTATCCCGATCCACTCGATCCGCGACGAGACGGCGGAGTCCGATTCGCGCCTGATCTTCCACGTCAGCGGCGGCGGCGCCTTCCGTAACCACCTGCCCGAGCCGTGCGAGGATCTGCTGCGCATCAACAATGTCGACAAGCTGAAGCTCAGCGCCGTGGGCGACGTCGAGCTGTGCGAGGGCGACAATGTGCAGGTCATCCATCATGACGGCAGCCTGCTCGGCGCGATCGGCGCCGGCGGACCCACGCGCGAGGTCAGCTGCAAGCTCGGCCAGTTCGAGCCGATCTCCGAAATGTCGCTGACCGAGGAGCTGCGCCGCTAAAGGGCGCTTGATGGGCTGGAGCGGGTGAAGGGAATCGAACCCTCGTCGTAAGCTTGGAAGGCTTCTGCTCTACCATTGAGCTACACCCGCCCGGCCGCCTGCCGCTTGCCACAAGGATGAGGGCGCGGTCAACGCAGACCTGATACGCCGCCACACTTCTTCGTGGATGCCGCAAAAGCGGTGACGAAACCTGCCATGGTCCTATATCGTGACGGCTGAAACCGATCGGGGGGACCGAAGGATGCGGGGAATCTGGACGCGCGTGCTGGCGGGGCTGGCCATGGCGCTGACCGCGCTGACGCCGGCCGTCGCGCGGGATGCGAAGGCGCCGCTGGTGCTCGCCGCCGCCAGTCTTCAGGAATCGCTCACCGCCGCCGCGGACGCCTGGGCCGCCAAGGGCCATGCCAGGCCGACCATCTCGTTCGCCGCCTCCTCCGCCCTCGCCCGCCAGATCGATGCGGGCGCGCCCGCCGATATCTTCATCTCGGCCGATGAGCCGTGGATGGACGATGTGCAGAAGAACGGCCATGTCGCGCCGGGCACGCGGGTCTCGTTCCTCGCCAATCGGCTGGTGCTGATCGCGCCTGTGGCCGCCAAGGGATCGATCGCGATCCGCAAGGGCTTCTCGCTGGCGCAGGCGCTCGGCGACGGACGCCTCGCCATGGCGGACCCGGATTCGGTGCCCGCCGGCAAATATGGCAAGGCGGCGCTCACCGCGCTCGGCGTCTGGCCGCAGGTGGAGCCCAAGGTGGCGCGCGGTGACAGCGTGCGCGCGGCGCTGGCCTTCGTCGAGCGGGGCGAGACACCCTATGGCATCGTCTACGAGACTGACGCCAAGGCGTCCAAGGCGGTGCGGATCGCCGGCATCTTCCCCGAGGACACGCATCCGCCCGTCACCTATCCGATCGCGCGGCTGACCGGATCGACCAATCCGGAGGCCGAGGGCTTTCGCCGCTTCCTGCTCTCGGGCGCGGGCCGGGCGATCTTCCAGCACTACGGCTTCCTGACCCACCGGCCCTGAGGCGTGACGCTCAGCGCCGACGACTGGGAGATCGTCCGCCTCTCGCTGAAGGTCAGCGGGGTGGCGGTGGGGCTGGCGCTGCCCGTGTCGTTCGCGCTCGCCTATCTGCTGGCGCGCGGGCGCTTTCCGGGCAAGGCGGTGCTGGACGGGCTGGTCCACCTGCCGCTCGTGCTGCCGCCGGTGGTGACGGGCTGGTTGCTGCTGATCGGCTTCGGCTTGCGGGGGCCGATCGGCGGGCCGCTGCACGACTGGTTCGGCATCACGCTGATCTTCCGCTGGACGGGTGCGGCCTTCGCCGCCGCGATCATGGCGCTGCCGCTGATGGTCCGCGCCATCCGCCTGTCGATCGAGGCGGTGGACCGGCGGCTGGAGGGCGCCGCCCGCACGCTCGGGGCGAGCCCGTGGCACGCCTTCCGCACCGTCACCCTGCCGCTCTCGATGCCGGGGGTGCTGGCGGCGCTGGTGCTGGGCTTCGCGCGCTCGATCGGCGAGTTCGGGGCGACGATCACCTTTGTCTCCAACATCCCCGGTGAGACGCGGACCCTGCCGCTCGCCATCTATGCCGCGCTCCAGATGCCGGGCAACGATGCCACCGTGGCGCGGCTCGCGATCATCTCGGTGGCACTGTCGCTGGGGGCACTGGTGGCGTCGGAATGGCTCAACCGACGCCATGCCTTCGGACGGGGCGGCCATGTCCTTTGACATCAACGTCGCCAAGCGGCTCGGCGACACCGAGATCGTGGCCGCCTTCTCGGTAGGGCCGGGCCTGACCGCGCTGACCGGCCCGTCCGGCGCCGGCAAGACCTCGCTGCTGGCGATGGTGGCGGGGTTGCTGAAACCCGATCGCGGGCATGTCCGCGTCGACGGCATATCCCTGTTCGACAAGGCCGCCGGGATTGACCTGCCTCCGGACAAGCGTCGCATCGGTTATGTCTTCCAGGACGCCCGCCTCTTCCCGCATCGCCGGGTGCGCGCCAACCTCCTCTACGGCCACAGGCTCGCCGCACCGGGGGATCGCTGGATCGGGCTGGAGGAAGTCGTCTCGTTCCTCGGCATCGGCCACCTGCTTGACCGCTGGCCACGCTCGCTGTCCGGCGGCGAGGCTCAGCGGGTGGCGATCGGGCGGGCCCTGCTCTCCGGTCCGCGCTCGCTGCTGATGGACGAGCCGCTCTCCTCGCTCGACCCACCCCGCCGCGCCGAGATCATGACGCTGATCGAGCGGGTCCGCGACGAACTCTCCTTGCCGATCCTCTATGTCACCCACGACGTCGCCGAGGCCGAGCGGCTCGCCACCCAGCGCATCACGCTGGGCGCATAGAAAAAGGGCGGCCCCTTGGCAGGGACCGCCCTTTAAAAAGTCGTCTCAGACAACTTTAGCCGACGAAAGCGCGCTCGATCACATAATGACCCGGCGCCGCGTTCGAACCCTCGGAGAAGCCGAGACCGTCGAAGGTGTGGGCCAGATCCTTGATCATCGCCATGCTGCCGCACATCATCACGCGGTCATGCTCGGGGTCGAAGGCGCGCTCGCCGAGCACGGTCGGGCCGAACAGCGTGCCGTCCTCGATCAGGCCGCCGATGCGCTTCGAGGTGTGGAACGGCTCGCGCGTCACGGTCGGGATGTAGTGGAACTGGAGCAGCGCCTGATCCGAGACGAGCGGATCGTCGGCAAGCTGCGCCTCAAGCTCGCCCCGGAAGGCGAGATCGCTCACGCGGCGCACCGAATGGACCAGGATGATCTGCGAGAAGCGATCATAGATGTCCGGATCGCGGATGATCGACAGGAAGGGCGCGAGGCCCGTGCCGGTCGAGAGCAGGAACAGGCGACGGCCGGGCAGCAGCGCGTCGGCCACCAGCGTGCCGGTCGGCTTGCGGCCGAGGAAGACGGGATCGCCCTCCTTGATCGTCTGGAGGCGCGAGGTCAGCGGGCCGTCCGGCACCTTGATCGAGAGGAAATCCAGCTCCTCGGCATAGGCCGGGCTCGCGATCGAGTAAGCGCGCAGCAGCGGGCGCTGCCCGTCCGGCAGGCCGAGCATGACGAACTCGCCCGAGCGGAAGCGGAAGCTCGACGGGCGGGTGATCGAGAAGCTGAAGAGATGCTCGTTCCAGTGATGGACGCGCGTAACCGTCTCGACGCTGAGCGCAGTGGTGGGCGTAAGGGTGTGAAGCTCGCTCAACGGCCGGCCTCCTGATTGTCGTGGGTTGCGATGCCGGTCGGGGCGAGCCCGATGTCGGCGAGGATGGGGGTCGCTTCGTCCAGCGCCATCGCGATCGGGGAAACGGCCTCTTCGGCGACCAGCAGAGCGAGCGTATCGTCGCGACGATCATGGCCCGCGGGATCGAGGGTGGCGCTCCACAGCGTCAGCAGGATCGCCTCGTCCTCGCCGATCCGCGTGCTGCCGATCGGAGCGAGGCCGAGCTTCTCCAGCCCGTCTTTGTCGAGCATCGCCATCACGGCGTCGAACGCCGGCAGCGCGGTGGTCACGCCCATGCCCTCGAAGGCCGGCGCCAGCGCCGCCGACGGGCTGGTGCCCGCGCTCGCCGCCGTGGCCCAGCTCCGCATCGCCCAGAGCAGGAATCGACTGCCCTGGCTGAGCCGGTGAACCGGCTGGTCGATGAGAAGGTACATGAACGAAGTCTCCACTAGTCGCGCGCACATATTGCGAACCTGTCGCAATATCAATGGCAAGCGCGTCGACTGGTCGCTCTCCCTTCCCCCACCGATCGCGGCCGGAGCCGGAAACCGATGGGCGACTGGTCGCGTCGCGCTAACAAAAGGGCTGGTCGGCCCATGCGATCCCTCAAGAGGAATGTGGCGCCGGAGTCAATGTAGGCTTTCTTGGGATGCCCGAGCGCAGGCTTCGCCGCGCCCCGTTCCGGCGCGATTCCACCGCGCGGGACAAGGCCTCGCGCGGTGGGTGGACGGACGGATCAGAACAGGTCGAAGGTGAGCGGAATACGCAGCGTCGTGCGCAGGTCGGTCGCGTCGTCGGTCACGCCGGCCTCGATGCTCCAGTTGATCGTGGTGCGCTGGTTCACGCGATAGCTGACGCCGAACAGGAAGCGTCCCAGTTGCAGATCGCGCGTCTTCTGGGTGGTGGGATCGTTATATGCCCCGGTCTGGGTGTTGAAGGTTCTGAGACGACTTTTCGTCCCCAGCACCCAGGTGTGCGCATAGCCGAGGCTGATCGAGGTGCGCGGATTGAGCGAGATGGCGATGCCCGCGCTCGCGCTCGGCTCGCCGCCCGGCCAGACCCGCTCGATCAGCGCCGGTCCGATCACCGTGTTGGGCGAGTTAGGGAAGTTGTAGGTGTAGCCGATCGTGCCGAACAGCACGGCCGGATCGGTGGGCAAGATCGCGGTGAGGTTGGGCTGCAAGCCCCAAAAACCGGCGCCGGTCGCCGCCTTCAAAGCGTTGCCGAGCGAATCGCGAGGGACGGTGAAGGGGTTGGTTCCGGTCGGGGCGATCGCCTGCACGCCGGCGATCAGATAGGGCGAGCCGTTATGCCCGTCGGTGAACTGATAGCGGATGCCGAAATCGACATCGCCGAGATGGCCATTGTTCACCGGCTTGTCGATCTGCCCGGCATTGGGGTTGTTGGGGTCCGCCACCGGCGCCAGCACCGATTTGCTGGAGCGGTAGACGAAGGGGATGCGGCCGTTGATCTCCAGCCGGTTGGTGACGCCGAAGCGCGCCACGCCTGCGGCCGTCAGAAAGTCGTCCCGGCTCTGGTTGATGTCGAACACGCCGACCAGCACGGAGGCCGGCACCTCGACGCCCCGGAAGATCACGCTGTTGTTGTCGGCGCGGGCATATTCGAGATCGCTCTCCAGCGTCAGCCGGCCCTTCTTGGTGATGATGCCGCCCTGCGCGTCCAGCACCGCGACCTGCACCTGGCGCTGATCGGTGGGGGCCTCGCCGACGGTCTGGACGCCGCCCGCGCTGCTGCCCGGAGCCCGCTCCGGCGGTGCCGGCGGGGGCGAGACGGGGAGCGGCACTTCGCCGGGCTGGCCCGCGCTCGCCACCGCCGGCGCGCCGCCTACCTTGGCGTAGAAGCGCGCCTCCAGCGATTCCAGCCGGCGGCGCTCGGCATCGAGCGATCGCTGCTGCTCTTCCAGCGCAGCGCGTTCCGCCGCGATCTCCTGGCGCAATGCGGCAATGTCGTCGGGCGCGCTGCTGGCGGCGGAGGTGGTGGCGGCCGAGGCTGCGGCCGCATCGGCAGGTGCGGGCGAAGGTGTGCCGGCCAGCAACAGGGCGAGCATTGCTGCGATCATGACATCCCCCAATGTTGGCCGATCCCCATCGGCGTCTTGCAAACCCCTAATGCGCGCGTGCCGAATCGAATGCCGCCCGAGCCGCGAGGAAGGCGCTGCTGATCGCGGCGACTGGCACGTTCTGCATGTCGATGTTGATGGTGCTGGCGGTATCGATGGTGCGGTTGTTGGCGGTGTTGGCGATCACCACGCCGGTCGCCTGCCCGATCAGGTGCTGCACCTCGATCGAGGGACCGGCATAGGTGACGACGTCGCCGCGATCGGTGCTGCTGAGGCTGTAGCTGCCCGATGCGGTCTGCACCGGCGCGCCATTGGCGGTGAGCGGGAGGGCGTTGCCGCCCGTCGAGGCAGGAGATGCGTTCGACGCGATGGTCACGGCCGGGGTGCTCGGCGTCGAGACGACGGTGGCTCCGCTCGCCGACCGCGAGACGCTGACGCTGGCGCCTGCCGCGGTTCCCGGCACGCTGGTGCCGCCGCTGCTGCTTGCCGGGCCGTTGTCACCCGAATAGGCATGGATGCCCGCGTCAGGCCCCTCGCTGTTGTAGACGGTGTGGAGCGCCAGCGCGCCGTCGATGCGTGTCTGCACGTCGATACCGATCGCGATGTCGAGTCCGTCGGGCAGGTTGAAGCCGCCGCGCATCTCGGACAGTTCGGAATCGGGCACGCGTGGGCTGTCGAACACCGCAGGGGCCGGCGCAGGCGCCTTCACGACGATGGGCTGCACGACCGAAAGCGCGAAGGCCAGAAGTGGCAGCAGCATGGCGTCGCCCTCCCTAGAAGGAGTTCAGGCCGGGCCTCGTCAACGCCAGCCCGGACAGGCTGAGCGGTTCGGCTCCGGGATAGAAACGGAAGCTCGGCGCACGCGCAAGGTCCGCCGCCTGGTTGAAATGCGCGTTGGCGACCGAAGTGCGCCCATTCAGGACAAAATAGACGTTGTTCCACTGTTTCTGGAACACCGAGCGATCTTCGCGCCTGAGGCCGAGCGAGGGGTCGCCGAGGATCAGCGTCCGCCCCTCGAAGCCCACCACGACCACGAAATGCCGGTATCCGTTGAAATTGATGAGCGCGATGCCCGGCGTGCGGGCTTTCATGATCTGCTCCAGCGTCACCCGATAACCGTCCGCCGACAGGCCCCGCGCGGCGAGATAGCGCTTCATGTCGAGCAGCGAGAAGCCGACCTTGCGGATCTGCGCCTGATCGCCTTCACGCCACATCCCGAGGAAGACGGTCTGCTCGGTCTGGGGGTCGTCATAATGGTAGCGCAGCAGCGTCGCGAGCGCGGCCGAGCCGCAGCTGAAATCATATTGCTGACGCACCACCGTGTCGAAACGGCGACCGATCATGCTGTTGACGGGAAGGCGGAACTCCATCGTCCCGCCATAATTGACCCGGTTGTCGCCCTCCGGGAGCAAGGCGCCGGAGCAGGCGCCGAGCGGGAGCAGCACCCCCATCCATGCCATGATCGCCCCCGATCTCATGACACTCCCCCTGTTCAGGGCCGGATTGCGATGTTCACGTTCAACGACGAGTTGATCGCAACATTGTTGCCCGTATTGGCACTCAGCACAGACAGTCCGTTCATATTCTGAAAGGACGTCGGGTCGAAGTTTATCGTACCAGTAACAGAATTTCCATCGACGTGGTTGTCGGAAACTGTGTTGGTATTTTGCGCCATGACATATTGATCGACGTTGGCCATGCCGGCGATCGTGCTCAACTGCCCGTCACCCACGGCGCCGGCCTGCCCGAAGGGCGAGAAAGGCGCGGCGGCGGCCGTCTGCGCCATGCCCGGCGCGGCGATCGATCCGAGGGCCAAGGCCCCGGCGATGAGGAACGCCCTGTTCATCGTTCCGTCCCCTGCAAAAGGAAGCGCCCGAAAGACGGAAGGTGCGAAGCCATGCCCCGCACCTTCCCCTCAGGTCATTGCAGATTGATCGTCCCGGCCGAGACGCTGACGTTGACCGAGCTGTTCTGCGAGGCGCCCACGCCGGTGTTCATGTTGAGCGCTTGCAGGCCGGCGAAGTTCTGGAACGCGCCGTTGTCGACGGTCAGGCTGTTGTTCGGGCCGTTATCCGTGCCGCGATTGGCCGCATAGGAGACCCACGCGCCCGTCACGTTGCTCGCCAGGTCGGACGAGGAGACGACCGAGGTGTTCACCGAGCTGTCGTTGTTGCTGTCGGTGATCGTGCGGGAATGATCGGAATTGTCGTTGCCGCTGTCGGCGACCGAGGTGGTCGTCGTCGCGGTCCAGGTCTTGCTGCGGTTGTTGCTGTCATGCTGCGAGTTGTCGGTCGCCGACCCGCCATTGTTCGCCGCCACGGTGCCGGCCGTGTTGGTCGAGGTGTTGGTCTTGGTCGAGTTGCCGCTGTCCGTGATGGTGTTCGTCCGGGTGTCGGTCTTGTTCGACGTCCAGGCCTTGTTCGAGGTCCAGGCGAAATTCTTCGAATTGTCCGAGCTGTCCGTGCTGGTCGACGTGCTGTTGTTGCTGTCGGCGGTGTTGCCGCTGTCGGTGATGCCGAGCGTGCTCGTCTTGTTGACCGTGGTGGTCGACGTGTTGGTCGTGCTGGCGTCACCGGTCGCCGCGGCGCTGCCGAGGCCGGCCCAGTTGGTGGTGGTCGTCGCCGTCGTCGGCGTCCCGCCGCCGCCGCCCGAGCCCGAGTCCGCGAGCGCCGCGCCCGAAATCATGATGGCGGCGAATGATGCGGTCAGCAGAAGATGGGTCTTCATGGAAACGATCCTCCTGTTCGCTTTCTTTCCGACCTGCCCCCGATTGCAGGACATGTGCCGAGGACGGCCCAAGCGCGACGGTGGAAAGCCCCGAGGGAGATCCCGCCGCCAGAAGCCTTATCGCCCCGACCAACCGGGCAGGATGAGCCCTCAGACGGCGGAATAGCCACTGACCGGACGATCATGGCGGCCTCCCCTCATTTGAAGGGGAAGTCGCTCACAACATACCGGAACCATTGGATTTATCGGAGCGCCGTCACCCCTCGCCACAGCCCGCCGCATGCCGGAAGAGCAAGGGGGCACGCGACCATGGGCAAACCGAACGCATATCGCTCTGCCCCGCTTCGTAGCCCGATCGGATAGCGCCCTACCCCGCTCGGGCATCCCGATATCGATCCGATGATCCGGCTTCTTACACGCTCTGGCTCACCGAATCGTCGCGTTCCGTGCCAATGCGGTGAGGCGGGTGTGGAAAATTCCGGCGCCGTCGCGTCCGCGTCAGCGCAGGCGTTCAAGTGCACGGCCAGACCGTGCACGCAGGAGAGGTGGGGCCCCATGCAGGTGCCGAACATGAGCGCCCCGGCGCGACGGATGCTGATGCCTTCGGCCAGGCCGTTCCGGCCGTCCGAAGCGCCGTCCGGCGAGACGGAGATGGACGGCGATTTCGACTGGGCGATACAGGCTCTCCGGTCCGGCAGCGGCGCCAGCTTCGCGCTGATCCTCGCACAGGGGCCCGGCCATGACATGCGCCGGCTGCTCGCGCTCGATGGCCTGCCGGTCGCGCGCGCGGCGACGCTGCTCGACGGCATCGCCGACCGGCTGTCCGCCCCGTCGACTCGCCCGCCGTCCTTCGAGGAGAGCTGGTTCGATCCCGGCGATCAGGACATCGCCCGCCTCTTCCACATCGCCCAGCAGCCGGATTGCGCGATCAGCCTCATCCTCGGCTTCCAGGCCCCGCCCAAGGGATCGGTGATGCGGCGGACGCTCGCGCTGGGGAAGCTGTTGCTCCCCTGCATCGCCGGTTTCGCCGCGATGCGCGATGCGCTGGCGCGCGAGCATCGGCTCACCCATGCCCTCCGCAGCGCGCTGGATCATGTGAATGCCGGTATCGGCGTCATCTCCGCTTCCAAGCATGTGGAATTCGCCAACCTCGCGTTGCGCGAGATCGTCGACGAACATGACGGCCTGCGTGCGAGCGGCGATTCCGTCACCGCCACCTCGCTCAAGGATGCGGTGCGCCTTCAGGTGAGCCTCGACCATGTCCTCGCCACGCGCGAGGCGGACGGGGCCGATCATGCCCTGATGCTCGCGCTGCCGCGCCAGCCGGGTCGGCCTCCGCTGATGGCGGCGGTCCTCCCGTCGGGCATGGACGGCGATGGCGAGGCTTCCGCCATCCTGTTCGCGATCCGGCCGGAGAGCGATCTTTCCGGCGCGCTGGCGCCGATCTGCCGGCTGAACGGGCTCTCGCCGGTGGAGACCCGCCTCGCCTGCTGCCTCACCATGGGCAAGACGCTCGCCGAGGCGGCCCGGATGATGCGGATCAAGCAGCAGACCGCCCGCGCCTATCTGCGCCAGATCTTCCAGAAGACCGGCACCAACCGGCAGGCGGATCTCGTCCGCATGATGATGAGCAATCTGCTGCCCTTTTTCGGGCGCACCAAGATCGAGGCGATCGTCTGAGCCCGTGCGGCTCAGCTCATCATCATCGCCACGGTCAGCAGGATCAGCCCGACCATCACCGCGATGGAAGCGAGGCTGACGACCGTCACCACCTCGACGCGCTCGGCCTCGATGCTGCGCAAAAGGTGCGTATCGACATCGTCCTGATACCGCATGATCCGTCCTTCACCGACAGGTTTCCCCGCCTGCAAGGGCCGTCATAGGCGCGATCGGGACGGGCCGTCTTGAACGGCCCGCCCCTCCCTTGAAGCAATTGCGCGCCCAACGGACGTCCCTGCCGGCAAGGCTCACGAACGGAGCGTCACTTGCCGCTGATCTGCAGGCCCAGCTCCGCCCATTCCTGCCGCGAGTGGCATTCGCGCCGCGAGAGGTTCGAGCCGGTCGTGCTGTGGGTCCAGCAATATTGGTTGGTCTCCGCGTCATAGGTGATGGTGCTGCCGTCGCTGAGCTGGGCGCGATGCTGCCCGGAGGAGGAGTGCGCAAGGGCGGGCGGTGCCGCCGCGGTGGCGAGCAGCAGCCCGAACGCGGCACAGGTGACGAGGCGAGCGGAAGCATTCATGGCGTCATCCCTTCGAGAAACCGTCTGGGCGGGCCGTGGATCGGCGCGCGTCCCATCCGTTGCACGGGGTGTGCCAGTCTGCCGGACGGCCCGGATTCCGCAGCTTCGGCACCATACGATCCGTTTGACGCTGGCGAATTCCGCCGAGGATTGGCATGGATCGCCAAGGCTCGGACACTCCCGCCGGATTTCCTCTTTCGGGAGGTTGCTCCGGCTATGCTCCAAGTCTGCTTGTCGGACGACGCAAGCGTTGTCAGTCTGAACTCCCGGTTGGATCAGGGACGAAAGGCGAAGGGTGCGAAACAGGGGCAGGAACAGCCAGAACGCGGGGGACAGCCGGGGAACGCGGCTCTCCGTTTCGCTGTCGGGCACCAATCTCGCGCGGGCCGGCGACTATAACCAGCGCACGGTGCTCCAGGCGATCCGGCTGAGCGGCGAGACGACACGGGTGGAGCTGGCCCGCCAGACAGGCCTCACCGCGCCGACCATCGCCAACATCACCGGGCGGCTCGCCGAACTCGGCCTCGTCCGGCAGGTCGGGCGGCTGCACGGCGGACGCGGGCAACCCGCGCTACGGCTGGCGGTGAACCCGGACGGCGCCTTCACCATCGGCCTCAACATCGACCGCGACCATATCACCCTGGTGACGCTGGACCTCGCCGGCGAAGTGCGCAGCCGGGTGAGCGCCGAAATCCCCTTCGCCATGCCGGAGGACGTGATCGCCTATGTCGAGCGCGAGATCGGCGGGCTGATCGCGGCGGGCGGCGTGGATCGCGAGCGCATCCTCGGCGTCGGCGTGGCCTTGCCCGACGATCTGGGTGCCATCGCCTTGCCCCACCGGCCCAAGGGTTATGAGCGGTGGAGCCGGCTCGACATCGCCAGGCTGCTGCGCGACGTGCTGCCGTGGACGGTGCATGTCGACAACGACGCGGCGGCGGCGGCACTGGGCGAGGCGCAGTGCGTTACCGGCTTCGGCCATCCGAGTTTCTTCTATCTGCTGATCAGCGCCGGCCTCGGCGGCGGGCCGGTGATCGAGGGCAGCTATTATCGCGGCGCCACCCGGCGCAGCGGCGAGATCGGCCTGATGCCCGATCCCACCTCCGCCATCCCCGGCGCGATCGTGCAGGACACGGTGTCCCTCTCGGCGCTCGGCGCGCGGCTGGAGACGGCGGGCCTCGCGCCCGACAGCGATCTGACCGACGAGGAAGGGCCCGCCGCGCCGATCGTGTCGCAGTGGATCACGGATGCGACACGATCGCTGGTCTCGCCGCTGGTGGCGGTGAACTGCCTGATCGATCCGGGCCTGATGCTCATCGGCGGGCGGCTGCCGATGCCGCTGATCGAGCGGCTGTCGGCCAGCCTCAACGAGGCGCTCGCGGGCCTGCCCATCCCCGCCCACGCCAACGTCCGCCCGGCGACGATGGCGGGCGACGCGCCGGCGATCGGGGCGGCGATCATCCCGCTGCTCGATCAGCTCCTGCCGTCGGACGCCATCCTCATCCAGGCCGGCCGGTCATAGCTTCATCGTGCCGGTGTCCATGAAGCGCTGGTGCCAGGACAGCGCCTCACCCGGCAGCGACGGCGCGTGCTGGCCGAACGAGCCTTTCGCGGCCCGCGCCTGATAGTCGCGCAGCATCGGGCGATAGTCCGGATGGGCGCAGCGCTCGATGATCAGTTCGGCGCGCTGCTTGGGGCTGAGCCCCCGCAGGTCGGCGAGGCCTTGCTCGGTGACGATCACCTGCACGTCCTGCATGATATGATCGACATGCGAAGCCTGCGGCACGATCGCCGAGATGGCCCCGCCCTTGGCGGTCGACGGTGTCATGAACACCGACACATAGGCGTTGCGCGCGAAGTCGCCCGATCCGCCGATGCCGTTCTGGATGCGCGAGCCCATGATGCAGGTGGAGTTGACGTTGCCGTAGATGTCGGCCTCGATCAGCCCGTTCATCGCGATGCAGCCGAGGCGGCGGACGATCTCCGGATGATTGCTGATCTCCTGCGGGCGCAGGATCATCCGGTCGCGATAGCGCGCCATGTCGGCATTGATGCGATGCGCGGCATCGGGGCTGAGCGAGAAGGCGGTGGCGGACGCCATCCGCAGCCGGCCGCTGTCGAGCAGGTCCAGCATCCCGTCCTGGATCACCTCGGTATAGGCGGTGAGATCGTGGAACGGCCCGTCGATGAGGCCGGTCAGCACCGCGTTGGCGATGTTGCCGACACCCGACTGGAGCGGCAACAGTGAGGGCGGTAGCCGCCCGATCTTGACTTCATGGCCGAGGAAATCGAGCAGATGGCCCGCGATCGCCTTCGCGGTGGCGTCGGGCGGGGTGAAGGGGGCATTGCGATCCGGCGCGTCGGTCTCGACGACGGCGATCACCTTGTCGGGATCGCAGCGCAGTGTCGGCTGGCCGATGCGATCGTCGGGCCGGATCAGCGGGATCGGCACGCGGTGCGGCGGCAGCGCGGTGCCATAATAGATGTCGTGCATCCCCTCCAGCGCCGGGTTCTGCCAGCTGTTCACCTCCAGGATCACCGCCTTGGCGCGGTCCAGCCAGGTCTTGTTGTTGCCGACCGACGAGGAGGGCACCAGCGAGCCGTCGGGCAGGATCGCGGTCACCTCGATCACCGCGACGTCGAGCGGCCCCAGAAAGCCCTGCCACGCCATCGGCGCGACCTGGCTCAGATGCATGTCGAGATAGTCCATCTCGCCGCGGTTGATCCGCTCGCGGGCGATGGGATCGGAATTATAGGGCAGGCGCAGCTCGATGCCGTCCGCTTTGGCCAGCGCGCCGTCCAGCTCCGGGCCGGTGGAGGCGCCGGTCCACACCTTCACGCGCATCGGGCGACCGGCAGCGTGCTCGGCCTCGATCCGCCCGGCGAGCGCCGTGGGCACGGCCTTGGGATAGCCCGAGCCCGTGAAGCCGCTCATCCCCACGGTCATGCCATGAGCGATGAGCGCCGCGGCGGACGCGGCATCCATGCGGCGGGCGGCCAGCCCCTGATGGGCGATCCGGTCGGTCATCTCGCAATCTCCTGCTCCCGCCCTTCTGCGCGGGCGTCTGCGCGTTGCTTAACCAGAGCGGCTTTGTGGGATAATGAAGAAAATGGGGACAATAGTCGTGCGTGGATCGTTCAAATGACCGACATGGTGCTCGCGCTCCGCACCTTCGCCAAAGTAGCCGAAACACTGAACTTCACGGCGGTGGCGCAGCGCAGCCATGCCAGCAACACCACCATCGCACGGCGCATCGATTTCCTCGAGGATCATTTCGGCGTGCGTCTGCTGCACCGGACGACACGCAGCCTGACG
Organism: Sphingomonas sp. PR090111-T3T-6A; assembly: GCF_000383095.1. Classification (GTDB taxonomy): domain Bacteria; phylum Pseudomonadota; class Alphaproteobacteria; order Sphingomonadales; family Sphingomonadaceae; genus Solisphingomonas. Next base: position 125,801 of record NZ_AORL01000004.1, on the reverse strand, counting down.
CTTACCCCCGAGGGCGAACGGCTGCTCGATCATGCCCGCGCGGTGATCGAGGAGATGGACCATGCCGAAAGCGACCTCGCCGGCACGGGCGATGTGGCCGGCGTGGTCCGCGTGGGCGTCACCACCGCGCTCGGCCTCCATTATGCGGAGCGGATCGGGCTGCTGCTCTCGGAGCATCCGGCCTTGCGCATCGAGTTCGCGGTGTCGGACTGGCAGGACGGGCTGGCGGACGCCGGGCTCGACCTCGCGTTGCGGGTGGGCGATCTCGGGCCGGAAGCCCATGCGCTGGGCTCATTCTCGCGAATCCTCGTGGCACGGCCGGACTATCTGGCGCGGCGGCCCGCCCCCCGATCGGCACGCGATCTGCTGGAGCATGACTGCATCACCTATGGCTACGGCCCGAACCGCACCGCCTGGGACATCGACGGACAGCGCCTCAAGATCAGCGGGAGCTTCCGGGCGAACAGCAGCGAGGCGGTCTACCGGGCGGTGTCGAGCGGGCTGGGGATCGGGTTGCTGCCGCGAATCCGGGTGCGCGGGGATCTGGAAGAGGGGCGGCTGACGCCCGTCCTGCCCGCCGCTGCGATCGAACCGCTCACAATCTCGGTGATCGACCGCTTCGCCAATACGCGAATGCCCGCCCGCGTGCGCGCCGTGCTGAAATTTCTGGGCGAGAATTTCCCGGAGGCCTGATGCGGCAAATGTCCCCTAAGGGGGATTTTCTCATCTCGGGGAAAATGGTGCCCAGAAGAGGACTCGAACCTCCACGACCTTGCGATCGCCAGCACCTGAAGCTGGTGCGTCTACCAATTCCGCCATCTGGGCACGGGGTAGGCCGCGGCGGATAGCGGCGGGTGTGCGGACCTGTCAACGGCAATTTTTCGTTGTCGCTTGTTTTCCACAACAAGCGGGGGCAAGGCGACCGCACACACGGTTTTCGACACAAGGGATATGCAGGCGATGGCAGAGCTGGTGACGCTGTTCGGCGGGGGCGGGTTCCTGGGGCGCTATGTCGCGCAGGCGCTGCTTCAGCGCGGCGTGCGGGTGCGGATCGTCGAGCGCGACCCCAAGCGCGCCTTCTTCGTGAAGCCGCTGGGTGGCCTCGGCCAGACCCAGTTCATCGCCGCCGACATCACCAAGCCGGACACGGTGCGCCGCGCCATTCAGGGCAGCGATGTGGTGGTGAACCTGGTCGGCATCCTCTCGGGCAAGCTCCAGGCAGTGCATGTCGACGGCGCGCGCAACGTGGCCGAGGCTGCGGCGTCCGCGGGCGTGCGGGCGCTGGTGCATGTGTCCGCGATCGGCGCGAGCGCCAATTCGTCCACCGTCTACGGCCGCACCAAGGCCGAAGGCGAACTGGTCGTCCGCGGCGCCTTCCCGGCCGCGACCATCGTGCGCCCGTCGATCATCTTCGGCGCCGAGGACAATTTCGTGAACCGCTTCGGCGCCATGATGCAGTCGGGCCCGGTGGTGCCGATCCTGCGCGCGGGCGCGCGCTTCCAGCCGGTGTTCGTGGCCGACGTCGCCAGGGCGATCGCCAACGCCGTGCTCGATCCCGAGCGTTATGCCGGCCGCACCTTCGAGCTGGGCGGGCCAGAGGTGATCGCGATGGGCGATCTCATCCGCCGCACCGCCACGATGATCGGCGCGACGCCGACCTTCCTCGAACTGCCGGACAGCCTGGGCGGCCTGATCGCCCGCTTCGGCTTCCTGCCCTGCGCGCCGATCACGCAGGACCAGTGGCAGATGCTCCAGTCCGACAATGTCGTGGCGACGGGCGCCGACGGTCTCGTCGATCTCGGCGTGAAGCCGACCGCGCTGGAGGCCGTGGCGCCCGGCTGGCTGGTGCGATACCGGCGCGCAGGGCGCTTCGGGGCGATCCGCAAGGCGTCCTGATCTCTTTACGGGGCCGGCCGATGTGCCGGCCCTTTTGTTTTCCGGCTTCCGAACCGAGTGTCGCGTCCATGATGATCCTTCAGCCCATCCTCCTCGGCATCGTCGAGGGGTTGACCGAGTTCCTCCCCGTCTCCTCCACCGGCCATCTGATCCTCGCGGGCGCGCTGCTCGGCTATGACGATGCGCAGTGGCAGGTGTTCAACATCGTCATCCAGCTCGGCGCGATCCTCGCGATCGTGGTGCTCTACTGGCGGACGTTCATGGCCGTACTGAACGGATTGTGGCGAGGCCGGCCGGAATCCTGGCGCTTCCTGCGCAACATCCTGATCGCCTTCCTGCCCGCCGCCGTGATCGGCCTCGCCTTCCACAAGCGGATCGAGGCGCTGCTCACCCGGCCGGACATCGTCTGCTACGCGCTGATCGCGGGCGGCATCGCCATCCTCGTCATCGAGAAGCTGGTGAAGCGGCATCGCCTGGTCGGCGTCTCGGCGCTGCCCGTGCCGACCACACTCGGCATCGGCATCATCCAGTGCCTCGCCATGATCCCCGGCGTCAGCCGCTCGGGCGCGACGATCCTCGGCGCGCTGTCGCTGGGCGTCGAGCGGCGCACGGCGGCGGAGTTCAGCTTCTTCCTCGCCATCCCCACCATGCTGGGCGCGACCGTGGTGGAGCTGGCCAAGAATCGCGCGGCGCTCGCCACGCCCGGCGCCGTCGGCTGGCCGGAGATCGCGATCGGCTTCGTGACCGCCTTCGTGGTGGCGTTGGTGGTGGTGAAGGCGTTCGTCTCCGTGGTCTCGCGCCACGGCTTCGCGCCCTTCGCCTGGTATCGCATCGTCGCCGGTGCGGCGGCGCTGTTCTGGCTGATGCATTGATAGGTCCATATCGGACCTATAAGACTCCATCCGAACCCATCTGATCGTGAAAGACGGAAAATGAGCCCATTAATTGGTCAGTGATATTTACCTATCACCGATTCCTTTCGTGACTCACCCCATTTTCTATGCTTTCGCGTCCTCAATTGGAGGGCGCGATGGCGAATAATTCGATGCAGACATTCGTGGGCGTGGGGCAGGCTTACCCCGAAAAGCGCGCACCCGAGATTCGCGCCGAGGATTTCGCCGAGATCACCCGCGCCTATCTCGCGGAGAAGGCCGAGGAGCAGGCCAGCCGCTGCTCGCAATGCGGCGTGCCCTATTGCTCGACGCACTGCCCGCTCCACAACCACATCCCGGACTGGCTGCGCCTGACCGCGGAAGGGCGCCTGCGCGAGGCCTATGAGCTGTCGGCCTCCACCTCCACCATGCCCGAGATCTGCGGCCGCATCTGTCCGCAGGATCGCCTGTGCGAAGGCAATTGCGTCATCGAGTTCTCCGGCCATGGCGCCGTCACCATCGGCTCGATCGAGAAGTTCATCACCGACACCGCCTGGAAGGAGGGCTGGGTCGAGCCCGTCAACCCGACGCGCGATCGTTCGGACCAGTCAGTCGGCATCATCGGCGCGGGCCCGGCCGGCCTCACCGCGGCGGAGTATCTGCGCGGCCATGGTTATGACGTGCATGTCTACGACCGGCACGACCGCGCCGGCGGCCTGCTCGTCTACGGCATCCCCGGCTTCAAGCTGGAGAAGGAAGTCGTCACCCGTCGCATCGAGCGGTTGCAGGCCTCGGGCATCCATTTCCACCTCGGCTTCGAGGTCGGCCGCGACGCGACGCTCGCCCAACTCCGAGAGCGCCATGACGCGCTGCTCGTCGCTACCGGCGTCTACAAGGCGCGCGCGATCAAGGCGCCGGGCGTCGGCGTGGCCGGCGTGGTGAAGGCGCTCGACTATCTGATCGCGTCCAACCGCAAGAGCTTCGGCGATGCCGTGCCCGCATGGGACGACGGCTCGCTCAACGCCGAGGGCAAGCATGTCGTCGTGGTCGGCGGCGGCGACACCGCCATGGACTGCGTGCGCACTGCCGTGCGGCAGGGCGCCAAGTCGGTGAAGTGCCTCTATCGCCGCGACCGCGCCAACATGCCCGGCTCGCAGCGCGAGGTCGCCAATGCCGAGGAGGAGGGCGTCGAGTTCGTCTGGCTCTCCGCCCCCAAGGCGTTCGACGGCGCGGACACGATCACCGGCGTCCATGCGTCCAAGATGCGCCTCGGCGCGCCCGACGCCTCCGGCCGCCGCGCGCCGGAAGCCGATCCGGGCAGCGACTTCCATCTGGAGGCCGATCTCGTGATTCAGGCGCTGGGCTTCGACCCCGAGGATCTGCCCCAGATGTTCGGCGCGCCGGAGCTGTCCGTCACCCGCTGGGGGACGCTGCGCATCGACCACAAGACGATGCAGACCTCGCTTCCGGGCGTGTTCGCCGCCGGCGACATCGTGCGCGGCGCGAGCCTCGTGGTGTGGGGCGTGCGCGATGGCCGCGACGTCTCCGAGCGGATGCACGCCTGGCTCAAGGACAAGGCGAAGGCCGCCAAGGCACAGCCCCAGATGGTGGCTGCGTGATGACCGAAATGAACGAACAGCGGAGCGAGGCGATGGCCCACTTCCCCACCCCCGAACATGAACGCCTCGCCAACGAGGGCATGTACCGCCCCGAATATGAGGGCGATGCCTGCGGCGTCGGCCTTGTCGCCGCCACCGACGGCCTGCCGTCCCGCCGCGTCGTCTCGGCCGCAATCGATGCGCTGAAGGCGGTGTGGCACCGCGGCGCCGTCGATGCCGACGGCAAGACCGGCGACGGCGCCGGCATCCATGTCGAGCTGCCCGTCCGCTTCTTCGACGACGCGATCGAGAATGGCGGCCACAAGCCCGGCCCCGGCCGCCTCGGCGTCGGCATGATCTTCCTGCCGCGCACAGATCTCTCCGCGCAGGAGACGTGTCGCACGATCGTGGAATCCGAGATCATCGATTTCGGCTACACCATCTATGGCTGGCGTCAGGTGCCCGTCGACGTCTCCGTGATCGGCGACAAGGCGATGCAGACGCGCCCCGAGATCGAACAGATCATGATCCAGGGCCCGCAGCCGGGCAGCGTGGACGCGGCCGAGTTCGAGAAGAATCTCTACCTCATCCGCCGTCGCATCGAGCGCAAGGTGATCGAGGCCCAGATCCAGGGCTTCTACATCTGCTCGCTGTCGTGCCGGTCGATCATCTACAAGGGGCTGTTCCTCGCGGAAGAGCTGTCGGCCTTCTACCCGGATCTGCTCGACGAGCGCTTCGTCAGCCGCTTCGCGATCTTCCACCAGCGTTATTCGACCAACACCTTCCCGCAATGGTGGCTGGCGCAGCCCTTCCGCACGCTGGCGCACAATGGCGAGATCAACACGGTTCGCGGCAACAAGAACTGGATGAAGAGCCATGAGATCAAGATGGCCGCGATCGCCTTCGGGGAGCATAGCGAAGACATCAAGCCGCTGATCCCGGCGGGCGCGTCCGACACCGCAGCACTCGACGCCGTGTTCGAGGCCGTCTGCCGCGCCGGCCGCGATGCGCCGACCGCGAAGCTGATGCTCGTGCCGGAAGCGTGGCAGGGCGCCGCCGACCTCCCCGACGCGCACCGCGACATGTACGCCTATTACGCCTCGGTGATGGAGCCGTGGGACGGCCCCGCCGCGCTCGCCATGACCGACGGGCGCTGGGTCGTCGCCGGTGTGGACCGCAGCGCGCTGCGTCCGCTGCGCACCACGCTCACCGCCGACAATCTGCTGATCGTCGGCTCGGAGACGGGCATGGTCGTCGTCCCGGAGAGCACGATCGTCGCCAAGGGCCGGATCGGGCCGGGCGAGATGATCGCGGTCGACCTCGACGAGGGCAAGCTGTTCGGCGATGTCGAGCTCAAGGATCGCCTCGCCGCCGAGCATCCCTTCGGCGACTATGTGAAGGACTTCCGCGAGCTTTCCGACCTGCCCGTCCCCGAAGGCGAGCATGGCGTCCGCTTCGAGCGCGCCGAGCTCACCCGTCGTCAGGTCGCGGCCGGCCAGACCATGGAGGACATGGAGCTGATCCTCGCCCCCATGGTGGACGACGCCAAGGAAGCGATCGGCTCGATGGGCGACGACACGCCGCTGGCGGTCATCTCCGACAAGCCGCGCCTCATCAGCCAGTTCTTCCGCCAGAATTTCTCGCAGGTCACGAACCCGCCGATCGACTCGCTGCGCGAAACCCGCGTGATGAGCCTGTCGACGCGCTTCGGCAATCTGGCGAACATCCTCGACACCGGGCCGGTCCAGTCGAACGTGCTGGTCCTGCCGTCGCCGGTGCTCACCTCCACCGACTGGGAGACGCTCAAGGCCCATTTCGGCGCCAGCGCGGCGGAGATCGACTGCACCTTCGATCCCGAAGGCGGGCCGGACGCGCTCCGCAACGCCATTGCCGAAATCCGTCGTCAGGCCGAGAAGGCCGTGCGCGAGGGCCGCTCCGAGCTGTTCCTGACGGACGAGCATGTCAGCGCGGACAAGGCCGGCATCGCCATGGTGCTGGCGGCGGCGGCGGTGCACACGCATCTCGTGCGCCGGGGCCTGCGCTCCTATGCGTCGATCAACGTGCGCTCGGCCGAGTGCCTCGACACGCATTATTTCGCGGTGCTGATCGGCGTGGGTGCCACGACCGTGAACGCCTATCTCTCCGAAGCCGCGATCACCGATCGCCACGCCCGTGGCCTGTTCGGCGAGCGTCCGCTGGCGGAATGCTTCCAGCGCTACCGCAAGGCGATCGACGACGGCCTTCTGAAGATCATGGCCAAGATGGGGATCGCGGTGATCTCCTCCTATCGCGGCGGCTATAATTTTGAGGCGGTGGGCCTGTCGCGCTCGCTCTGCAACGATCTCTTTCCGGGGATGCCCGCCAAGATCTCGGGCGAGGGCTATGCCTCGCTCCAGCTCTCGGCGATCATGCGCCACGAGAAGGCGTGGGACGCGGCCGTGGCGACGCTGCCGATCGGCGGCTTCTACCGCCAGCGCGCGGGCGGCGAGACGCACGCTTATTCCGCGACGCTGATGCATCTGTTGCAGACGTCGGTGTCGACCGACAGCTATTCCACTTATCTGCAATTCTCGCGCGGGGTGCGCGATCTGCCGCCGGTCTATCTGCGCGATCTGCTGGAGTTCAACTGGGCGCGCGAGGCGATCAACATCGACGAGGTCGAGGCGATCACCGAGATCCGCAAGCGCTTCGTGACGCCGGGCATGTCGCTCGGCGCGCTCTCTCCGGAGGCGCACGAGACGCTGGCGATCGCGATGAACCGGATCGGCGCCAAGGCCGTCTCCGGCGAGGGTGGCGAGGAAAAGCGTCGCTACAAGCCCTATGCGAACGGCGATAACGCCAGCTCGGTCATCAAGCAGGTGGCCTCGGGCCGCTTCGGCGTGACGGCGGAATATCTCGGCGCCGCCGAGGAGCTGGAGATCAAGGTCGCGCAGGGCGCCAAGCCCGGCGAGGGCGGCCAGCTCCCCGGCTTCAAGGTGACGGAGTTCATCGCCAAGCTCCGCCACTCGACGCCGGGCGTGACGCTGATCTCGCCGCCGCCGCATCACGACATCTACTCGATCGAGGATCTGGCGCAGCTCATCTACGACCTGAAGCAGATCAACCCGCGCGCCAAGGTGTGCGTGAAGCTGGTCAGCTCGGCGGGCATCGGCACGGTCGCGGCGGGCGTCGCCAAGGCGCATGCGGACGTCATCCTCGTCGCCGGGCATGTCGGCGGCACGGGCGCGTCTCCGCAGACGTCGGTCAAGTATGCCGGCACGCCGTGGGAGATGGGCCTCACCGAGACCAACCAGGTGCTGACGCTCAACGGCCTCAGGCATCGCGTGAAGCTCCGCACCGACGGCGGCCTCAAGACCGGCCGTGACATCGTGATCGCCGCCATCCTCGGCGCCGAGGAGTTCGGCATCGGCACGCTGTCGCTGGTCGCGATGGGCTGCATCATGGTCCGCCAGTGCCACTCGAACACCTGCCCGGTCGGCGTCTGCACGCAGGACGAGAAGCTCCGGCAGAAGTTCATCGGCACGCCCGAGAAGGTCATCAATCTGATGACCTTCATCGCGGAAGAGGTGCGCGAGATCCTCGCCCGTCTGGGCGTGCGCTCGCTCGACGAGATCATCGGCCGCACCGAGCTGCTCCGTCAGGTCAGCCGTGGCGCCGAGCATCTCGACGACCTCGACCTCAACCCGATCCTCGCCAAGGTGGACGCGCCGGACGATCAGCGCCGCTTCTCGATCCCGGGCAACCGCAACGAGGTGCCGGACAGCCTCGACGCGCAGATGCTGCGCGACGCCAAGGCCGTGTTCGAGCGCGGCGAGAAGATGCAGCTGACCTATTCGGTGCGCAACACGCACCGTGCGGTCGGTACGCGCTTCTCGTCGGAGATCACCGCCAAGTTCGGCATGAGCCATCTGGCGGACGGGCATGTCCATGTCCGCCTGCGCGGCTCGGCCGGCCAGTCGCTCGGCGCCTTCCTGTGCAAGGGCGTGACGCTGGAGGTGTTCGGCGACGCGAACGACTATGTCGGCAAGGGGCTCTCGGGAGGCATCATCGCGGTGCGCCCGACCGTCTCCTCGCCGCTGGAGAGCCGCCGCAACGCGATCATCGGCAACACCGTGCTCTACGGTGCGACCGCCGGCGCGCTCTATGCGGCGGGTCAGGCCGGCGAGCGCTTCGCGGTGCGCAACTCGGGTGCGAATGTCGTGGTCGAGGGCTGTGGCGCGAACGGCTGCGAATATATGACCGGCGGCACGGCGGTCATCCTCGGCGCGGTCGGCGAGAATTTCGGCGCCGGCATGACGGGCGGCATGGCCTTCATCCTCGACGAGGACGGCTCGTTCGAACGTCACGCCAACCCGGACAGCATCCTGTGGCAGCGCATGGCGTCCGCCCATTGGGAGGGCGTCGCCAAGAGCCTGATCGAGGAACATGCCCGCCGCACCGACAGCAAGTGGGCGCACACCGTGCTCGCCGACTGGGCGCACTGGCGTGAGCGCATCTGGCAGGTCTGCCCCAAGGAGATGGTGACGCGCCTCGCCCACCCGCTCTCCGACGAGACGACCGCGGTGGCGGCGGAGTAAAATCCTCCCCTAAAAAGGGGAGGGGGACCGCCGAAGGCGGTGGAGGGGTATCACCGCGAGAGGCCGGCAAGCCGCCCACCTCCGCCCCCTCCACCATGCTGCGCATGGTCCCCCTCCCCCTTGCGGGGGGAGGATTGCTTGCGCCCTCTTCCCCCTGCCCCGCCTGCCGTCTAGGCAGGGGCATCATGTGGCACCTCTTCCAATTCCCGCTCTGCCCCTTTTCGCGCAAGGTCCGTCTTCTGCTGGGCGAGAAGGGCGTGGGCTACGAGCTGGTCCGCGAATCGCCCTGGCTGAAGCGCGACGAGTTCATCGATCTCAACCCCGCCGGGCAGACCCCGGTGATGGTGCAGGGCCAGGTGACGCTCTGCGATTCCAACGCGATCTGCGAATATTTCGAAGAGACGATCGACAAGGCGCCGATGCTCGGCGGCGATGCGGCCGCGCGCGCGGAAATCCGCCGCCTCGTCGCCTGGTTCGACGAGCGTCTCTATGGCGAGGTGGTCGGCCCGCTGATGTCGGAGCGGATGCTCAAGCGCCTCGTCCACCGCACCTCGCCCGACGCCAAGGCGCTGCGCGAGGCGATGAAGAACGCCAACAGCCATCTCGATTATATCGACTGGCTGCTCGACCATCGCCGCTGGCTGGGCGGCCCGGTGCTGAGCCTCGCCGACCTTGCCGCCGCCGCGCATCTCTCGGTCGCCGACTATCTGGGGGGGATCGACTGGCGTGGTCACGAGCAGACCAAACAATGGTATTCTGGCCTGAAGAGCCGCCCGAGCTTCCGCCCGATGCTATCGGAGCGGATGGAGGTGATCGGCCCGCCGGCGCATTACGACAAGGTTGATTTCCTGGAATGAACGCCACCACTGCCGCGGGCGCGGAGCCAGCGCTCGACTACCAGTCCGACCGGGCCTTTCTCGGCCATCCCCGCGGCCTCGGCTATCTCTCCTTCGCCGAGGCGTGGGAGCGTTTCTCCTATTATGGCATGGCGACCCTGCTCGCGCTTTATGGCGCCAAGCAGCTCTTCCAGCCCGGCCATATCGAGCATATCTGGGGCTTCCCGCCCTTTCGCCACATGCTCGAAGGGCTGTTCGGCCCGCTGACCCCGCTCACCATGGGCGGCGCGATCGCCGGCCTTTATGGCGGCCTCGTCTATCTCACCCCGCTCGTCGGCGGCGCGATCGCGGACCGCTGGATCGGCCGCACCCGCGCCGTGATCTTCGGCGCCGTGACCATGTCGTTCGGCCATTTCTTCATGGCCTTCGACCAGACCTTCCTGCTCGCGCTCGCCTGCCTTCTGGTCGGCGTGGGCTTCTTCAAGGGCAATATCGCGGCGCAGGTCGGCGATCTCTATGCGCCGGGAGACCTGCGCCGCGCGGACGCCTTCCAGATCTTCATGATCGGCATCCAGATCGCGGTGATCGCCTCTCCGATCGTGTGCGGCTTCCTCGGCCAGAAGATCGCCTGGCATTTCGGCTTCGGCGCGGCGGGCGTGGGGATGGTGATCGGCCTCCTCGTCTATCTCTCGGGCCGCCGCTGGCTGCCCGCCGAGCCCGCACCCAAGCACAAGGGCGGCGTCGTGGAGCCCCGGCCGAAGCTCGCGCCGGGCGAGGGCAAGCGCGTGCTGGTGCTGGCGCTGCTGGTGCCGGTGCTCTCCTTCACCGCGATCGGCAACCAGCAGCTCTTCGCGGCTTACGAGCTGTGGGGCGACCAGCATTATCAGCTCAGCTTCTTCGGCTGGTCGATGCCGTCGACCTTCCTGATCTCGCTCGATGCCATCGTGTCGACCGTCACAATGGCGGGATCGGTGATCTTCTGGCGCTGGTGGGGGACGCGTTTCCCCGAGCCCGACGAGATCACCAAGCTCACCATCGGCGCCTTCGTGGCGGCGCTCGGGCCGCTGACGCTGGCGCTCGCCTCGCTGCATGAGGCGGCGACGGGGCAGAAGGTGAGCCTCGCCTGGGGCCTTGCGTTCCACATCCTGAACGACATCGGCTTCGCCAACATCTTCCCGGTCGGCCTCGCGCTCTATTCGCGCGTCGCGCCCAAGGCGCTCGCGGCGACGCTGATGGCGATCTACTACATCAACCTGTTCATCGCCGGACTGATCGTGGCGAAGCTCGCGGCGTTGCTCGGCACCATGTCCGGCTTCGCCTTCTGGGGGCTGCACGCGGCCCTCGTCGCCGGCGGCGGCGTGGTGCTGCTGATCGTGCGCGGGGCCGCCGGGCGCCTGCTCGCGCCGACGGTCGATCCGGAAGCGGAAGCCGCCTGACCTCTCCCCCGGCGGGCTTCAACGCCCGTCGGGCATCACCAGACGGGTGCGAATCTCGCTGAGCGGCCGCCCCGTCGCACGGTCCACCACGACCGGCTCGATCCGCGCGCCCGTCTCGGCATCGACGGCATGGCTGACGCCGTCCGGCCCATAGTGCCGCGTTCCCCACGCGCCGATCGCCGCCAGCACGGGCAGGAAATCCCGCCCCTTGTCGGTCAGCACATATTCGTCGCGCGGCGGCCGCTCGCTGTAGCGCCTTTTCTCCAGCAATCCCGCCTCGGTGAGCGCCGACAGGCGGCGGGTGAGGATGTTGGGCGCGATCCCCAGGCTCTGCCGGAACTGATCGAACCGCGTGGCGCCATAGCCGGCGTCGCGGAGGATCATCATGCTCCAGGCATCGCCTACCCGGAGCAGCGCGCGGGCCACGGGGCAGGTGCCCCCGGAATATTTCTCAACGTCCATTGCATTGTGATAGTCACGTTACTATCAAAACGCAAGTTACTCGTTGAACCCGAGTCGAAAGGAATTGGACATGAGCAGCACCCCCCTCGGCACTGCCCTCATCACGGGCGCCTCCAGCGGCATCGGCGCGGTCTATGCGGACCGCCTCGCCAAGCGCGGCTACAACCTCATCCTCGTGGCGCGAGACACCACGCGCATGGAGACGCTCGCCGGGCGCCTTCGCGCGGAAACGGGCGTGACCATCGACGTGATCGGCGCCGATCTCACCGACGCCGCCGACGTGACCGCGATCGAGCAGAAGCTCGCCTCCGATCCGTCGATCACGCTGCTCATCAACAATGCGGGCATGTCGCTGAACGGCGGCATCCTCGAGAACGGGCCTGCCGAACTCAACCGCATCATCGCGCTCAACATCACCGCGCCGACGCTGCTGGCCTCGGCCGCCGGCAAGGCGTTCGTGGCGCGGGGGCATGGCGCGATCGTCAACATCGCCTCGGTGCTGGCCTTCGCCCCGGAGATGTTCGACGGCGTCTATAGCGGCACCAAGGCCTTCCTGCTCAACGTCACCCAGTCAATGGCGGCGCAGCACAAGGACAAGGGCCTCTATGTGCAGGCCGTCCTTCCCGGCGCGACCCGCACCGAAATCTGGGAGCGCTCGGGCAAGGACGTCGACGCGCTGCTCCCGCCCGATGCGGTGATGCATGTCGACGATCTGGTCGACGCCGCCCTCGTCGGCTTCGACCGCCGCGAGACAGTGACCATCCCGCCGCTGCCCGACGAGGGCCAGTATGTCGCGCTCAACGAGGCGCGCCTTGCCATGGCGCCCAACCTCTCCAGGCGCGACGTGGCAGCGCGTTACCGCGCCGCCTGACCTCTGCTCAGGCGGCCACCGCCGCCAGCAGATAGTCCATGCGGACGTCGTCCGAGAGGGTGAAGCCCTTCATCGGATCGAACGACAGCCCGCGCGTCTCGATCACCTGAAGCCCGGCCTCCTCGAGCAACCCGCCGAGTTCGTCGGGCTTCAGGAATTTCTGCCAGTCGTGCGTGCCCTTGGGGATCTGCCCCAACCCCTCGCCCACGGTGATAAGCGCCAGCTTCGACAGCGCCGTGCGGTTGGGCGTCGAGAGCAGCATCAACCCGCCCGGTGCCAGCGCCCCCGCAAGGCCCGCCACGAAGGCCCCGGGATCGGTGACATGCTCGATCACCTCCATCGAGCAGACGAGATCGAAGCGATCCTCCGCCTCCAGCAGCTCGACGCTGCCGTGGCGATAGTCGATCTCCAGCCCCTGCCCTTCGGCATGGAGCCGCGCCGCCGCGATGTTCTCCGCCGCCGCGTCGAGGCCGGTCGCGCTCGCGCCCATGCGCGCCAGCGGCTCGGTCAGAAGCCCCGCGCCGCAGCCGACATCGAGCGCACGCTTGCCCGCCAGCGGCCGCCGTTCATTGTGGAAGCTGCCGAAGTGCCGGTCGATCATCTCGCGCACGAATCCCAGCCGTACGGGGTTCAGCCGGTGCAGCATCGCGGACGACCCCTTCGGGTCCCACCACTCGGCGGCGAGCTTGCCGAAATGCGCGGCTTCGGCGGGGTCGATTGTGCTGTTCTGTTGGGTTGCATCGGTCATGGGCTCCCCCTATCAGGGCGGCGTTTTCTTTCCCACAGGCGATTTCTGCCGCAACATTCGAGCACCCGCATGTCCCGTCCCGCAGAACGTATCGTGATGAAGTTTGGTGGCACGTCGATGGCGGGCATCGAGCGTATTCGGAACGTGGCGCGGCAGGTCAAACGCGAGTGGGCGAAGGGCCATCAGGTCGCCGTCGTCGTCTCGGCGATGTCGGGGGAGACTGATCGCCTCGTCAATTTCTGCCGCGAGGCCTCGCCGCTCTACGATCCCAAGGAATATGACGTCGTCGTCGCCTCGGGCGAGCAGGTGACGTCCGGCCTTCTCGCGATCGCGTTGCAGGCGATCGGGGTTCCGGCGCGGAGCTGGCTCGGCTGGCAGTTGCCGATCCGCACCTCGGATGCGCACGCCTCGGCCCGCATCGGCACGATTGATACCGAGGCGCTCAACGCCAGCCTCGCCAACGGCCAGGTCGCGGTCATCCCCGGCTTCCAGGGGCAGACCGAGGACGGCCGCGTCACCACGCTCGGCCGCGGCGGATCGGATACGTCGGCGGTGGCGGTGGCGGCCGCGATGAAGGCGGATCGCTGCGACATCTACACCGATGTCGACGGCGTCTACACCACCGACCCGCGCATCGTACCCAAGGCGCGCAAGATCGAGAAGATCACCTACGAGGAAATGCTGGAGCTGGCGTCGGTCGGCGCCAAGGTGCTCCAGACCCGCTCGGTGGGCCTCGCCATGAAGGAGAAGGTGCGCGTCCAGGTGCTCTCCTCCTTCGGCGACCCGGATGCGGAGCCCACCCCCGGCACCTTCGTGGTGGGCGAGGACGAGATCGGAGAGAATAACGTGGAACAGCAGCACATCACCGGCATCGCCTATGACCGCAACGAGGCGAAGATCACGCTCGTCGCGGTGCCGGATCGCCCCGGCGCGGTGGCGACCATCTTCAACCCGCTGGCGGAAGCGAGCATCAACGTCGACATGATCGTGCAGAACGTCGCGCACGGCACCGGATCGACCGACGTCACCTTCACCGTGCCCGGCGCCGAGCTGGCCCGCTCGCTCGACGTGCTGGAGAAGGCGCGGGAGACGATCGGCTATGAGAAGCTGATCCCCGACACGCAGGTCTGCAAGATCTCGGTGGTCGGCGTGGGGATGCGCAGCCATGCCGGCGTCGCCGCGACGATGTTCCGGGCACTGGCCGAGCGCGGCATCAATATCCTCGCCATCACCACGTCGGAGATCAAGGTCTCGGTGCTGATCCACGAGGACTATACCGAACTCGCGGTGCGCGTGCTGCACACCGCTTATGGTCTGGACGCCGAAGACGCGGCCTGAACCCTATGTCGCCGTCCCGTCTTCCAGCGGGGCGGCGGCCTTGAAAGGCCCGCCGAACGGAGAGACTTGGGCTGAACGCCCGTTTCTTCTATGGGGGCGCGCATGACCAGCATCGATACCCTGACCCGCCCGGCCGCCGACAGCATCGGCCATGACCGCCTCGCCCGCCTGATGGCGCGCGGTGTCGAGTTCCTCGGCAGCAAGGTCGCGATCATGGCGGGCGCGATGTCGTGGGTGTCCGAACGCCACCTCGTCGCCGCGATGAGCAATGCCGGCGGCTTCGGCGTGATCGCCTGCGGCGCGATGACGCCCGAACTGCTCGACGCCGAGATCGCCGCGACCAAGGCGCTCACCGACAAGCCGTTCGGCGTCAACCTCATC
This sequence comes from Sphingomonas sp. PR090111-T3T-6A, assembly GCF_000383095.1. Taxonomy (GTDB): domain Bacteria; phylum Pseudomonadota; class Alphaproteobacteria; order Sphingomonadales; family Sphingomonadaceae; genus Solisphingomonas. The sequence continues at coordinate 110,786 of NZ_AORL01000004.1, read as the reverse complement.
ACCATGCACCCCAAGCTCTCCGAGCTGATCGACGTGTGCGCGAAGCACAATGTCGGCCATGTCGTGCTGGCGGGCGGCCTGCCGCCGGCGGGCTCGATCGATCGGATCAAGCAGTCGGGCGCGAAGCTGATCTGCTTCGCTCCGGCGCTGGCGCTCGCCAAGAAGCTGATCCGCTCGGGCGTGGACGCGATCGTCGTCGAGGGCATGGAGGCTGGCGGCCATATCGGCCCGGTCTCGACCAGCGTGCTGGCGCAGGAGATCCTGCCGGAGGTGGCGGCGCAGGTGCCCGTGTTCGTGGCGGGCGGCATCGGCCGCGGCGAGGCGATGGCGGGCTATCTGGAGATGGGTGCGGCCGGCGTGCAGCTCGGCACGCGCTTCGTGTGCGCGACTGAGAGCATCGCGCACCCGAACTTCAAGAAGGCCTTCATCCGCGCCTCGGCCCGCGATGCGGTGGCCTCGGTGCAGATCGATCCCCGCCTGCCGGTGATCCCGGTGCGCGCGCTCAAGAATGCCGGCGGCGAACTGTTCACCGCCAAGCAGCGCGAGGTCGCCCAGCTCCTCGACGAGGGCAAGGTCGAGATGATGGAGGCCCAGCTCCAGATCGAGCATTATTGGGCGGGCGCGCTCCGCCGCGCGGTGATCGAGGGCGATGTCGAGCATGGCTCGGTGATGGCCGGCCAGTCGGTCGGCATGGTGACGAAGGAGGAGCCGCTCGCCGACATCCTCCAGAGCCTGATCGACGAGGGCGCCCACGCGCTGGAGCGCCGCTCGATCTGACGGCGGACCCCGGCGGTCAGAATTCCTGGTATTTGGCGTAGCGCGACGCCGTCTCGTCCATCGGCTGCTCGCGCGCGCGGAGCTGGTTGAAGGACCGCGAAGCGCGCCACAGGCTCATGCTGAAGGGCACGACACGCGGCACGGTGCGACCCGAAAGGAAGCCCTCGCGATAGGCTTCGCGCGCCTGGGCCAGCATCCGCTGCCGCTCATAACCCGCCTGCGCTTCGATCGCCGCGCGAAGCTGCGCCGCCAGCGTCACCGGGTCTCGCGCCCCCGCATCGCCGAGGAGTTTCTCCAACGCATCCGACTGGAACAGCGTGCGACTGATCGGGCCCTGAACGGTCATGGAGACCGCCCTAACCCCTCAAATCTTAACGAGCTGTTCGGATTTGAGCGGTGTTTCCAAAAATCCTACCGCGCCGCCAGACGCTCGGCGATCGCGGCGTAGCCGGCCAGCCGCTCCACCGCCGCAGCATGGATGCCCGGCGCCGTCACCAATATGCCGAAGGCCTCGGCATCGGGCGTGTTGAAGGCGAGCGGCGCGCCCAGCGCATCGCTCACCCGCGCGCCTGCCTCGGCCGCGATCAGCGCGGCGGCGGCGATGTCCCACTCATGCCCCCAGCGCATCGTCGCGACCAGATCGGCCTCGCCCGCCGCCACCAGCGCCATGCGCAGCGCGATCGAGTTGGGCTTGTGGACGGGCACCAGATCGCTGTCCCGGCGCGGCAACTGGTCGGCCGGCACGCGCGCGCCGGACAGCCTGTCGCGCGGCATCACGCGAATCGCCTCGCCGTTCCGGTATGCGCCTTCGCCCGCGATCGCCGTCCAGCGCTCGCCCCGCGCCGGAGCCTCCAGCACGGCCAGCACCGGCCGGCCCTGCTCGACCAGCGCCACCGATACCGCCCAGCCGGGCCGGCCGCGCAGATAGTCGCGCGTGCCGTCGATGGGATCGACCACCCACACGCGCTCTGCCGCCAGCCGCGCCTTGTCGTCGACACTCTCTTCGGAAAGCCAGCCGGCTTGCGGATCGATCTCCGCCAGCCGCAGCTTCAGCAAACGGTCGACATCGAGATCGACCTGGCACACTGGCTCGCCGCCGGCCTTCTCCCACCGCTTGACGCGCTTGTCCGCGCAGGCGAGCGCCAGCGCCCCCGCCTCGGCGGCGGCCTCCGCCACCCGCGCGAGAGGCGCCGCGTCAGGCACCGGCGACGGTCATCCCGTCGATGCGCAGCGTCGGCACGTCCATGGCGCGCTCGAACTTGAGGTCGCTGGCGGGGATGATGGCGCGGAACATGTCCTTGAGGTTGCCCGCGATGGTGATCTCCGCCACCGCCGGGCCGATCTGCCCGTCCTCGATCAGGAAGCCCGCCGCGCCGCGCGAATAATCGCCTGTGACGCCGTTCACGCCATGACCGATCAGCTCGGTGACGAAGATGCCGCGTTTCACGTCCGCCATCAGCTCGGCCGGGGAAAAAGCGCCCGGCGTCATGTAGAAATTGGTGGTGCCGGCGCCCGGAGGCCCGCCGATGCCGCGCTGGGCATTGCCGGTGGGCTGGAGGCCGAGCTGCCGCGCCGAGGCCGAATCGAGCAGCCAGCCGGTCAGCACGCCGTCGTCGATCAACACCCGCCGCGCGGTCGGAAGCCCCTCGCCGTCGAAAGGCTTGGAGCCGAGCCCGCGCACCCGATGCGGATCGTCGATGATCGAGATGCCCTTGGCGAACACCTCGGTATCGAGCGCGTCGAGCAGGAAGCTGGTCCGCCGCGCGATCGAGGAGCCGGTGATCGCGCCCGCAAGATGCCCGAGCATCGAGGAGCCGACGCGCGGATCGAACAGGATCGGCATCGAGCCGGACGATATCTTCACCGGATTGAGCCGCGCCACAGCGCGCTCGCCGGCGCGGCGGCCGATGGCCTCGGAGCCTTCCAGATCGGCGAGGTGACGGGACGAGCGATAGGCATAGTCACGCTGCATCGACGCGCCCTCGCCCGCGATGACGCTGGCCGAGCAGCCATGGCCGCTGGTCGCATAGCCGCCGGCGAAGCCGTGGCTGGTGGCGAGCGCGATGATGGTGCGGCCGGCGCTGGCCGAGGCGCCCTCGCTGTTGGTGACGCCCGCGACGGCACGTGCCGCTTCCTCGGCCGCCTCGGCGCGGGCGCGCAGCGATTGCGGCGAGACGTCCGCGCCGTCGTCGCCGTCCACATCCGGGCCCGGCGCGCGCATCAGCCGGTCTTCGGGCGCGAGGCCGGCATAGGCGTCCTCGGGCGCCTCGCGGGCCATGGCGACGGCGCGCTCCACCAGCGTGTCGAGCGCGTGGGTCGAAAGATCCGACGAGGAGACGCTGGCCGATCGCCGCCCGACGAACAGGCGCAGGCCGATCGTCTCGCCCTCCGAGCGCTCGACATCCTCCAGCGCGCCCAGACGCACCGAGACGGCGGTCGATTCGTTGCAGACATAGAGGGCGTCCGCCGCATCCGCGCCGGCCCGCTTGGCGGAGGCTACGAGATCGTGGACGCGGGACTGGGCTTCGGGGACGGTGAGCATGTCCGGCACTTAGGTAGCCGGAGCGCGTCCGTCAAAGGGCGGGCGTCAAAGGCGCGTCGCGCTTCCGACCACCAGAGCGGCCGCGAAAATGAGGAAGCCGGTCGTCCGGTTGGCGCGGAAGCGGGCGAGCGAGCCTGTTGCCGAGGCCGGATCGAGCGTCGCCACCTGCCAGCCGAGATGGAGTGCCGCCGGGATCAGCGACCCCAGCACCAGCGGATCGGGCCGAACGCTCCACAGCGCCGCGCCCCACAGCGCCACCGCCGCGGCATAGAGCGCCGACACGCCCGGCCGGACATGCGCGCCCATCGCCCGCGCCGATGATTTGACGCCGGCCAGCACATCGTCCTCGATGTCCTGAAGCGCGTAGATGGTGTCATATCCCACCACCCACGGAATGCCGCCCGCATAGAGCAGCAGCCCCGGCGCGGAGAGCCCGCCCGTCACCGCCACCCAACCGACCAGCGCCGCCCAGGAGAAGACCAGCCCCAGCCACGCCTGCGGCCACCAGGTGATGCGCTTCATGAAGGGATAGCAGGCGACCAGCGCAAGGCTCGCCACCGCGATGCCCCGCGCCGGCCAGTTCAGCGCCAGCAGCACCGCAAGGCCGACGAGGCAGAGGGAGATCAGGAAGGCCCACGCACCCTTGAGCGTCACCTGCCCGCTCGGCAGCGGCCGCCCGCGCGTGCGGGCGACACGGGCGTCGAGGTCGCGGTCGACGATATCGTTATAGACGCACCCCGCACCCCGCATCGCGATCGCGCCGATGCCGAACAGCAGCATCAGCCACACCGTCCGGACACTCGCGCCGCCCGCGAGCGCGATGGCCCAAGCGCCCGGCCAGAACAGCAGCCAGGCCCCGATCGGCCGATCGAAGCGCGCCAGCATCGCATAAGGCCGCGCCGCCGCCGGCAGCAGCGCGAGCAAGCCGCGGGTTTCGGTATCGGGGACGGAGAGGGGTTCGCTGATCACCGCCGCTCCCTAGCGTACCGTCCCGCGCCCGTCACCTAACCGGGATCGCCGGGGGCGCTACTGTCGTGGACGCGGCAACGGCGGCCTTGGTCGAGCGGTAAAGCGTCTCGGCAAGCACGGCCGACAGCACCGACTTGCTGAAGGTGATCGTCTGCCCCTGGACGATGCAGCCACTGAAACGCGATGCCAGCCTCGCGAAATTCTCGCCCTCCGCCGCACTCCCCACCGGCGACAGGACGAGCGCGCGGGTCGTCGCAGTGTCGGCGCGTACCACGCAATCCCCGAAGTCATGCAACGCGAGATAACTCTGTGCAGCCGCTGGCTCAGCACCCGCTACGTCGGGTTTATAATCCAGCGGCTCGGTGATCTGCACGGAAGGAGCAACGCGAAAGTCGATCGCATACAGCGCAGCGTACAGACTGCCTCGCAGCAAATCCGTCGGCATCGCCAACGTGCCGCTGTTCAAGCATTTCTCGTCCGCCAGTACGGCAAACGCATGCCATGTACCTTTGCCAAATCTCGGCAGCGCCAACACGCGCTCGACCATCGCGCGATGAGCCCGGACGACACACACGCCGAACGCACTTGTAACCAGCCGGGAATCGTCGTCCGTGGGCTTGATATGGTGCGGTATGACCGCCGGCACCGGGCGCGCGATGCGGCTCCCCGTATCCATCTCCGTCTGCGAGCCCATCTGGGCTAAAGCCCATCCCGCGCCGAAACCGGTGAGCATGACCGCCGACAGGCCTAACGCGCCACGCACCCACAAACGCTGGAAAGCGAGCACCGCCAATCCCCCGACACAGTCCATCGCAGCTCAATTTTACGTACCGATCGCCCATGGTACAAGTGCACCAAAGCCTCAAGCGCAGGTCGATCACACTGCCCTTGAAACCACCGACTAGCGCGGGCGAGCGACCGCCGCCACCGGCTCGCGAAGCTCATCCGGAGGATCGACGCTGACACGAATGAAGAGGAAATCGCTCTTCATAACCTCGAACACCGACAGGGACGCGTGGTCGGGGGCCAGCGCAGATGCCTCCATAATGGCGGCTTCGCTTGCGTAGTGCTTGATGCCCCTGTTCGGCGCATTATCTCATTATCGAGTGAGACGTGGAAGGATATGGATCATGCGCCGAGTCTTGCTGGGTGTTATCGCTGCCATCGCCATCCCGGCCGCGGGGTCTGCGCAGGCGGTCATAACTTCGACCGCATATGGAGTTTCCGCTCTGGGGGGTCCCACTCCGACCGAGCAGAAAATCTATTTGGAGAAGGCCACTCGCGGTGCGGAGTTTTTGAGGCAGAACGCGAAAACTCCGGCGGACACGCGGGCCTATGCGAGGAAATGCCTGCGCAACGTATCACAGCCTGATTATTGCGTGATATCGCAGATACGGCGAATGGCTCATCACAACCTCGATTGATTTCAGGGCTGGACGGTCGCTTTCCGCCATCCGCTTCGTGGCATCGAAAGCGGAAGCGGCGGGCGACTGCATGTCCGCCTCGCCGGTGCGAGCCCATCAGCAGGCCGCCCGCAAACCACCCATAGCCCCTCCCCCTTGGACAGTATGCTGTTGACCGCCTAAGCCCGTCCCATGCCCGCCACACCCGCCTGGCCGCCTGAGAGCGCGCCCCGCCTGTTCGTCGATGTCCCGCTCTCCGAGGGCACGGAGGTCGTACTCGACAGCGCGCAGGCCAATTATCTCCTCAACGTCATGCGGCTGAAGGCGGGCGACGCGGTACGCTGCTTCGACGATCGCACGGGGGAGTGGGCCGCCGAAGTCTCCTCCGCCGGCAAGCGCGATGCGCGGCTGCGCATGGTCCGTCACCTCGCCGAACGCGAGCCGGTGCCCGATCTCTGGCTGATCGCCGCGCCGATCAAGCGCCAGCGGGTCGACTGGATGGCCGAGAAGGCGTGCGAACTGGGCGTCGGCCGCTTCCTCCCCGTGCTCACCCGGCGCAGCGTGGTCGACAAGCTCAACCTCGAGCGCCTGCGCGCCCATATGATCGAGGCCGCCGAGCAATGTGGCCGCACCGCGCTTCCCGCGCTCGACGAGCCGGTGAAGCTGACGCAACTCCTCAAGGACTGGCCCGCCGACCGCACGCTCTGGTTCGCGGACGAGACCGGTGGTGACCCCTTCCGGCCCGAGCCCGGCCCCGCCGCGATCCTGATCGGCCCCGAAGGCGGCTTCGACCCGGCCGAGCGCGAGGCGATCCGCGCGCTCCGCCAAGCGCGCGGCATCTCGCTCGGCCCCCGCATCCTGCGCGCGGAGACGGCGGCGCTGGCGGCTGTCTCGCTCTGGATGGGCCACGCAGGCGACTGGCGTTGACCGCCTCTTTCCATACCGATCGGTAAACGCTAGGGCGCAAGGCATGTCGACCCGCACCGCCACCGCCGAAGCCGACCCGATCATCGAGTCGCGCGACGACCTGCTCGCCATCTTCCAGAAGGGCGAAAAGCCCAGGGATCGTTGGCGCATCGGCACCGAACACGAGAAATTCGTCTATCGCACGGCGGATCACCGCGCCCCCTCCTATGAGGAGCCGGGCGGTATCCGCGACCTGCTGAACGAACTCACCGCCTATGGCTGGGAGCCGGTGATCGAGGGCGACAAGGTGATCGCGCTCTCCGGCAGCGACGGGGCGATCAGCCTCGAACCCGCCGGCCAGTTCGAACTGTCGGGCGCGCCGCTCGACAATCTGCACGAGACCTGCGCCGAAACCGGCCGCCACCTGCGCCAGGTGAAGGAAGTGGGCGAGAAGCTGGGCCTCGGCTTTCTTGGGCTGGGTTTCTGGCCGGACAAGACGCGCGAAGAGCTGCCGATCATGCCCAAGGGGCGCTATGCGATCATGCTGCGGCACATGCCGCGCGTGGGCTCGCTCGGCCTCGACATGATGCTGCGCACCTGCACCATCCAGACCAACCTCGATTATGCGAGCGAGGCGGACATGGTGAAGAAGTTCCGCGTCTCGCTGGCCCTCCAGCCGCTCGCCACCGCGCTGTTCGCCAATTCGCCCTTCACCGAGAGCAAGCCCAACGGTTTCCTCTCCTACCGCTCGCACATCTGGACCGACACCGATCCGCAGCGCACGGGCATGCTGCCCTTCGTGTTCGAGGACGGCTTCGGCTATGAGCGCTATGCCGACTACATGCTCGATGTGCCGATGTACTTCGCCTATCGCGAGGGCCGCTACATAGACGCCGCCGGGCTCAGCTTCCGCGATTTCATGCGGGGCGAGCTGTCCGTGCTACCCGGCGAGAAGCCGACGCGCGGCGACTGGAACGATCATCTCTCCACCGCCTTCCCCGAGGTGCGGCTCAAGAGCTTCCTCGAGATGCGCGGTGCCGATGGCGGCCCGTGGAACCGGATCTGCGCGCTGCCGGCCTTCTGGGTGGGCCTGCTCTACGACGATCAGGCGCTCGACGCGGCGTGGGACGAGGTGAAGCACTGGACCGTCGAGGACCATCACCGCATCCGCGAGCAGGTTCCGACGCTGGCGCTCGCCACCAGGGGTCCGCGCGGGCGCAGCTTCCGCGAGCTGGCGGCGCGCGTGCTCGACATCGCGCATGCCGGCCTTGCCGCACGCCAGCGTCTCAACGGGGCGGGCGACGACGAGACGGGCTATCTCGCCCCGCTGCGCGAGATCGTCGCCAGCGGCAAGACGCCGGCGGAAGTCCTGCTCGACCGCTATAACGGCGCGTGGGGCGGCGACATCGGCCGCATCTATGACGAGATGGCGTTCTAAGGCGCCTTATTCGGCCGGCTGCATCGCCTTCGATCGCGCCGGCCGCACCGCCTGCCACAGCTTCGCCAGAGGACCGTGGCGGGCCATCCAGTCAGCATAAGCACGATAGGCAGAGTCGGGCATCAGATGCCGCTCCTCGGTCTTGGCGCGCCAGAAATAGACGCCGCTGATGACGGCGAGCAGGCAGGAGTTGTGCAAGCCATCGCGCCAGTCGCCGCTGGTGGTGAGCATCGGCACTGTCGCCATCCACCAGAACAGGTTCTTCGACACATAGGCCGGATGCTTGGTGAAGCGGTAAGGCCCATGGGTCAGGATGCCGCGATGGGTAAGGTTGGAGAAGCGCAGGCCGAACGCCACCGTCGCCCAGGCATAGGCACCGGTCAGTGCGATCAGCGCGAAGGCCCAGAGCGGCTGGAGCAGCGGATGGTCCGACAGCGCGCGCGCCCAGCCGAGCTGGTGCTGCTGATAATCGAGCGGCCCGCCCGCGTTCATCAGGATGAAGGGCGGATAGCAGATCAGCGCCGCCGTCCACCCCGCGACGAACGGATTGCCCGAGCGGATGTGCGAATCGAGCGGCCGCATCGTGAAGAGATAGCCGACCGTCCCCATGCTGACGTCGATCAGGAACATCAGCGCCACCAGCCCGTCGGCCAGCGCCACCGGATCGGCGGCCATCGCGGCCGGGCTCACGCCGGTCGCCGCCGCCCAGTTGCCGCGCAGTGCCGAGAGCATGAAGGCGGTGAAGAAGCCCTTGATCGCCCAGCTCCGCATATGCTCTGCGATCTTCTGGCGGAGCGCCGCATCGGCTCCACGCCCGGCGGTGAGCAGCCAGGTGCCGAACGCCCACGCCCCGTCACGCGGCTCGACCAGCCGGCGATCAAGCCAGACCACATAGGGCACCGACAAGGCGAGCAGCGGCAGCAGCGCGATCCTCAGCACGTCCATCGCGTAGAGATAATCGCCCGACCAATACCAGCGGCCGAGCGCATAGAAGGAGGCGATCAGCCCCCAGGTCGCCCACAATCCGGCGAGCTTCACCAGGCTGATGTCGATCGCCTCTCCCCAGGGACGCGGCGCGGCCGACCAGTCGATCCCGGTCGAGGGATTGCGGTGCACCCGGTCGACCAGCAGCGACCAGAGCAGCATCGGCAGCGCGCAGGCGGCCAGCCCGGCAAGCGGCACCCAAGGCGAATCGAGCCTCCACAGCCGAACCGCGCCATAGAAGGCCGCCAGCCCCGCCAGCCCGACAAGGCCCACGCCCGTCGATACCGCCGAACGCGGCCTTGCATCGCCTTGCTGCTGCATCCTCACCCCTTGAGCCCAACCGGCGCACGCTGGCCTAGCCGATCAGCCGTAAGCAAGCGGTGAAGAAGCCATCCTGTCCCTTGGTGGGAGCGGGGGGATCAGCTCTTGGAGCCGTCGTCCCCGTCGGTATCGCCCTGCTGGGCGGCATCGGCCTTCACCGCGTCGGCGGCCTTCTTGCCGTAGATGAAGCCGTAGACCGGATAGCTGTGGGTGCCGAGATCGTGCAGGTTCTTGAACCACACGCGCACCTGGCTCCAGTCGTTCTTGGCCGAGGTGTCCATCACCAGCACGTCATGCTCGACCTGCCCGCGCGAGGACCAGTTGGCGTGCGTCACCTTGATCATGCGGTCGGAGAGAACCTGCGACACGGTGGCGACATGGCCCGAGCGCATCGAGCCGATCGCCTTGAACACCAGCACCGCGCCCTCCTTGGGGGTGCCGCCGCGGCTATATTTGCCGACCGCCTGGCTCCACCAGCTCGCCGCCGCGCCGAAGAGCTGGACGCCCGAGAACATGCGGGCGAAGGGGGCGCACTGCCAGAAGCCCGAAGGCTGGGCGTCGGCCGCCGACGGCATCGCGAAAAGCGCGAGCGCGATGGAACACAACGCGACCTTCGACCGTTTCAGCATGTTCGATAAAGCCCCAACCACCCCGTAGCGTTGGGATGTAACGATAATTCCGAGAGACTAAACAACCGGTCGACCGATCGCCCGGCCCGTGCGGCGAATCGTTTTTCCCGCACGATTCATCGTCCCGTCACCAGAATCACCGTCCGGCTTGCGCCCTGCGTCCGTCCCTCTCTAGGAGGGGCAAGGCTTCCGCATCTCAGGACGGCACCATGCACCATCTCCCCCGCCCGACGGCGCTTCCCGCATGAGCGGCGCCGAGATCGTCTTCTTTGCGGCGCGCGCCGACAATGGCGTGATCGGCGTGGAAGGCGGCCTGCCCTGGCGCCTGCCCGCCGATCTCAAGCGCTTCAAGGCGATGACCACCGGCCTGCCGATGATCATGGGCCGCAAGACGTTCGAGAGCTTCCCCAACCTGCTCGTCGGCCGCCGCCACATCGTGCTGACCCGCGACGCGGCATGGCGGGCTGAGGGCGCGGAGGTCGCCACCAGCATCGAGGAAGCGCTGACGCTCGCCAGCGGGCCGGTGGTCGCGGTGATCGGCGGGGCAGAGATCTATCGCCTCTTCCTGCCCCTGGTGCATCGTGTCGAGCTGACCGAGGTCCATGCCGCGCCGGAGGGCGACACGCACATGCCCGATCTCGGCGCCGGCTGGCGCGAGACGTTCCGCGAGGATCATGCCGCCGAGGGCGACCGCCCGGCCTACAGCTTCGTCACGCTGGTGCGCGGCTGAGGTTCGGCTTGGCGCCGCGCTTCCCTTGGCATCGCGGCGCCACCTGCTATAGCGCGCGGCCATGATACGGCTCTCCGGGGACCAGCCGGTTCCCGCCCCCGCGCGGGGCGCGATCGTGGCGCTCGGCAATTTCGACGGCTTCCATGTCGGCCATCAGGCGGTGGTGGGCCGTGCCATCGAACGCGCCCGCACGGAGGGCCGGCCGGCGATGGTCGCCACCTTCGATCCGCACCCGGCGCGGCTGTTCAGGCCCGACGCACCGCCTTTCCTGCTCACGACCATTCCCCAGCGCATGGACCTGTTCGAGGCCTTCGGCGCCGACGCGGCGCTCGCGCTGCCGTTCGACCGGGCGCTCGCGGCGGTCAGCCCCGAGGGCTTCGTCACGGAATGGCTGCATGAGCGGATCGGCGCGGCCGGGGTCGTGACGGGCGAGGACTTCACCTTCGGCAAGGGCCGCGCCGGCAACACCGCCGACCTCGCGGCGCTCTCCGAACGGCACGGGATACGCGCCGAGACGGTCCGCGCGGTCGAGACGGACGGCGCCGTCGCCTCCTCCACCCGCATTCGCCAGCATCTCAAGGCCGGCGAGATGGAAGAAGCGGCCCGCCTGCTGAGCCGCCCCTTCGCGATCCGAGGCATCGTGCAGCATGGCGACAAGCTCGGCCGCACCATCGGCTTCCCGACGGCCAACATCGCGCTCGGCGACTATCTGCGCCCGGCCTATGGCGTCTATGCTGTGCGCGGGCGTCTGGAGGATGGCCGCGTGCTGAACGGCGCCGCGAATCTCGGCATCCGGCCCCAGTTCGATCCGCCCAAGGAGCTGCTGGAGCCCACCTTCTTCGACTTCTCCGGCGACCTCTACGGGCAGGAGCTGACCGTCGAGCTGGTCCGTTTTCTGCGCCCCGAGGCCAAGTTCGACAGCCTCGAAGCGCTCACCGCCCAGATCGAGGCCGACTGCGCCGAGGCACGCCATATCCTCTCGCTCGCCTAGAATCCTTGCCCCGAGGCCGGCCGCCCTCTAATCCCCGGCGCAATATGGCCGACGAAACCGACACCCCGCAGCAGCGCGACTGGCGCGACACCGTCTTCCTGCCGAAGACCGACTTCCCCATGAAGGCGGGCCTCGCCGCCAAGGAACCGGCGATTCTGGCGAAGTGGCAGAGCGAGGATCTGTACGGGACGCTCCGCAAGCAGCGCGCCGGCCGCGAGCGCTTCATCCTCCACGACGGCCCGCCCTACGCCAATGGCGACATCCACATGGGCCACGCCATGAACAAGGTGCTGAAGGACATCATCGTCCGCTCGCAGACCTTGATGGGCAAGGACGCGCCCTATGTCCCCGGCTGGGACTGCCATGGCCTCCCCATCGAGTGGAAGGTCGAGGAAGCCTATCGCGCCAAGAAACAGAACAAGGACGAGGTGCCCGTCGCGCAGTTCCGCGCCGAGTGCCGCGCCTATGCCGACAAGTGGGTCGACACCCAGCGCGAGCAGTTCAAGCGGCTGGGCGTGATGGGCGACTGGGCCGATCCCTATCTCACCATGAAGTTCGACGCCGAGGCGGCCATCGTCGGCGAAATCCTCAAGTTCGCGGAGACGGGCCAGGTCTATCGCGGCGCGAAGCCGGTGATGTGGTCGCCGGTCGAGAAGACCGCGCTCGCGGAGGCCGAGGTCGAGTATGAGGACATCACCTCCACGCAGATCGACGTGGCGTTCGAGATCGTCGAGAGCGCGATCCCGGAGCTGGTCGGCGCGTACGCCGTGATCTGGACGACGACGCCTTGGACGATCCCGGTCAATCAGGCGCTCGCCTATGGGTCGGACGTTGAATACAGCTTGCTTCGGACAAGCTCTTGGAGCGTGCAGGGCTGGGGTAGTCAGGAAGAGGCAAGCCAACACCCAATCGCTCGTTCAATGGGGAATCGTCACTTCCTCATCGCTTCCGACCTAAAGGGAGCCTTTGAAAAGCGCGTTTCTGCCGCACTGACGGCCGCGTTGCAGGTCGAGCACCCCGGCTCGACCGTCATCTTTCAAACTGGCGAGCTGAAGCGTCTTTCTGGCGCCGATCTCGCCGGCACTATCGCGCGTCACCCGATGCATGAGAAGGGCGGCTTCTTCGCCAAGCCCCGCCCCTTCCTGCCCGGCGACTTCGTCACCACCGACGCCGGCACCGGCCTCGTCCATATGTCGCCGGACCATGGCGAGGACGACTTCCTGCTCTGCAAGGCGAACGGCATCGACCCGGTGTTCGCGGTGGAAGGCGACGGCCGCTACCGCGCCGACTGGGCGTGGATGGGCGGCAACCCGCTCTCCGTCATCAATCCCAAGCTGAACGCCCCCGAAGGCCCGATCTGCTCGGACCTGCGCGAAGTGGGCGCGCTGCTCGCCTCGGGCAGCTTCCAGCACAGCTATCCGCACTCGTGGCGCTCCAAGGCCAAGGTGATCTTCCGCTGCACGCCGCAGTGGTTCATCGCCATGGACAAGCCGATCGCCGCCGAGATCGACGCCGCCGACGGCCGCACCGGCGGTTCGGGCAACGGCCCGACGCTGCGCGAACTCGCCATGGACGCCATCGAGCAGACCCGCTGGGTGCCCGAGAAGAGCCGCAACCGCATCGGCGCGATGGTGTCAGGCCGCCCCGACTGGGTGATCTCGCGCCAGCGCGCCTGGGGCGTGCCGATCGCGCTCTATGTCGACAAGGACGGCCGCTATCTGAACGACAAGGCGGTCAACGCCCGCATCGTCGAGGCCTTCAAGGCGGGCGGCGCGGATGCGTGGTTCACCGCCGATCATGACCAGCTGCTCGGCGACCATGCCGGCAAGGGCTGGGAGCCGGTCAACGACATCCTCGACGTGTGGTTCGATTCGGGTTCGACCCACGCCTTCACGATCGAGGCCCGCTACGGCGAGGGCGTCCGCGCCAACCTCTATCTCGAAGGCTCGGACCAGCATCGCGGCTGGTTCCAGTCCTCGCTGCTGGAGAGCTGCGGCACGCGCGGCCGCGCGCCCTATGAGGCCGTGCTGACCCACGGCTTCGCGCTCGACGGGCAGGGCCGCAAGATGTCGAAGAGCCTCGGCAACGTCGTCGATCCCTTGAAGATCATCAACGAGAGCGGCGCCGACATCCTGCGCCTGTGGGTCGCCTCCACCGACTATTTCGAGGACGTCCGCATCGGCAAGGAGGTGCTCGCCGGCACGTCCGACGCGTACCGCAAGCTGCGCAACACCTTCCGCTACATGCTGGGCGCGCTCGACGGCTTCGACGAGGCCGAGCGTGTCGCGGCGTCCGAGATGCCCGAGCTGGAGCGCTATGTGCTCCACCTGCTCGCCAGGCTCGACGCGGAGCTGAAGTCGGCGGCAGATGCCTTCGAGTTCAACCGCTACGCGCGGGCGCTGACGGATTTCGCCAATGCGGACCTGTCGGCCTTCTTCTTCGACATCCGCAAGGACGTGCTCTACTGCGACGCGCCGGGCTCGATCACGCGCCGCGCCTATCGCACGACGCTCGACATCCTGTTCCACGCGCTGGTGCGCTATGCCGCGCCGATCCTCTGCTTCACGGCGGAAGAAGTGTGGGGCACGCGCTATCCGGACGCGGGCTCGGTACACCTCACCGAATGGCCGCAAGTGGACGGCCTGTGGATGGACGAGGGCCTCGCCGCCAACTGGGAGGATCTCCGCCGCCTCCGCCTCGCCGTCTCGGCCGAGATCGAGCCGAAGCGCAAGGCCAAGGAGATCTGCTCCAGCCTCGAAGCCAAGGTCGCGATCGGCACGCCGCAGCGCCCTGCCGCGACGCCGTCGGAGCTGGCCGAGCTGTTCATCGTCTCCGACGTCCAGCTCGAGACCACCGACAGCACGACCGTCGCCGTCACCATCACCGACTGGGCCAAGTGCGGCCGCTGCTGGCGCTACCTGCCGGAAGTGACCGAGGACGGCGCGCTCTGCGATCGCTGCGAAGGCGCCGTGCATGGCTGATCTCGTGCAGGAGCGCTTCCGCCGGCTGGGCTTCGGCCTTGCGATCCTCACCTTCGCGGTCGACCAGATCATCAAGGCGGTGATCGTGCAGGGCATCGACCTGCCCGGCCGCGGCGGGATCGAGCTGCTGCCGATCTTCCGCCTGCTGTGGGTGGAGAATCACGGCATCTCCATGGGCTTCCTCACCGCAGGAAGCGCGATGGACCGCTGGCTGCTGGTCGCGATGACCGGCGCGATCGCGGCCGCCGTGATCTTCTGGCTCTGGCGCGAGCGCAACAAGGCGGACGCCTGCGCGCTCGGCCTCGTGCTGGGCGGCGCGTTCGGCAACATCACCGATCGGGTGCGGCTCGGCTATGTGGCCGACTTCCTCGACCTGCATTTCGGCGACTGGCATCCTTTCCTGGTGTTCAACGTCGCCGATGCCGCTATTACCATAGGCGTATTGCTGCTGGTGCTGCGCGCGCTGTTCTCGCGCGCTCCCGCCGCGGCTTCGGAGGATCTGAATGCGTAAGACGATCGGTGCTGTGGCGATGCTGGGTGCGCTGGGCGCGCTGTCGGCCTGCGCAAGCTCCAAGGCGAGCGGCTTCGGCAATCGCAACGCCCCCAACGAGTTCGCGGTGACTCGCTCGCCGCCGCTCGTCATCCCGCCCGATTTCGCGCTGCGCCCGCCGCGTCCCGGCGCGCCTCGCCCGCAGGAGCAGACCGCCGCGTCCGAGGCGCTCACCGCAATGTTCGGCGGCAAGGCGGCCGTGAGCCCCGGCCAGCAGGGCCTCGTCGACGCCGCCGGCGGCGCGCCCGACACCGGCATCCGCTCGGAAGCAGGCTCGCCCGCGACCAGCGTGGTCGACAAGGGCGCCGACACCAAGAGCATCCTGGCGGCGCCGGCCGGCAACGCCCAGAACACGACCGTCTCCACCCCGCAATAAGCGGTGTCCCGGACGCGGATCGCGCACATGAGGGGCTGAGCCACCCATGCGCGCGATCCTTATCCGGCGATTGATGACGGCGTTGCCGACGATGGCCGCCGTCATCCTCCTTTCCTTCCTGCTGATGCGGGTCGCGCCGGGTGGACCGTTCGACGCCGAGCGCCCGCTCGATCCCGCCACCCGCGCCGCGCTCGCCCATGCCTATGGGCTCGACCGGCCGCTGATGGTGCAGCTCGGCCGCTATCTGCTGGGCCTCGCGCAGGGAGATTTCGGGCCTTCACTGGTCTATCGCGATTTCTCGGTCGGCGATCTGGTGCGGCAGGGGCTGCCCGTGTCGCTGGCATTGGGCGGGCTGGCGCTGGCCGTGGCGCTGCCGCTCGGCATCGCCATCGGCGCGTGCGCCGCAATGCGGCCCGGTGGATGGATCGACCGGGCGCTGATGCTGGCCGCCACCATCGCGACGTTGTTGCCGAGCTTCGTCACCGGGCCGCTGCTGGTGCTGGTCTTCGCGCTGTTGCTCGGGTGGCTGCCGGTATCGGGATGGGGCGGCGGCGATCCGCGCCATCTGCTTCTTCCCGTGATCGCGCTGGCGCTGCCGACCGCCGGAGCCATCGCCCGCCTCGCCCACGCCGGCCTCGCCACCACCCTGGCGCAGGACCATGTCCGCACCGCCCGTGCGCGCGGGCTTTCCGAGGGGCGCATCCTCGTCCGCCATGCGCTCCGCCCCGCGCTGGTGCCGGTGGCGAGCTATGTCGGGCCGGCGGCGGCGGGGCTGCTGACCGGCGCCGTAGTGGTGGAGACGGTGTTCGCGCTACCCGGGCTCGGCCGCTATTTCGTGCAGGGCGCGCTCAACCGGGACTATCCGCTCGTGCTGGCGGTGGTGATCCTCTACGCGGGCCTGATCCTGCTGTTCAACCTCATCGCCGACCTCCTCTATGGCTGGCTCGACCCGAGGGCGGCGGGATGAGGCCAGGCGTCCTTCCGCTGGCCATCGTAGCAGGGATCGCGGTCGCCGCGATCCTCGGCCCGCTGCTGCTGCCGTGGAGCTATGACGCGATCGACTGGAGCGCGGTGCGCGCCCCCCCGCTCTCCCCCCACCATTTCCTCGGCACCGACGCTGTGGGGCGCGACCTGCTTGCGCGCACGCTCGCCGGCACGCGGGTGACGCTCGGCGTCGCCGGTGCCGCGGCGGCCGTGGCGCTCGTCATCGGCACGCTCTGGGGGATGATCGCCGGCTGGTGCGGTGGACGGGTGGACGAGGCGATGATGCGGATCGTCGATGCGCTCTACGCGCTGCCCTTCATGTTCGTGGTGATCCTGCTGATGGTGGTGTTCGGCCGATCGATCGTGCTGGTCTTCGCAGGCATCGGCGCGGTCGAGTGGCTGACCATGGCGCGCGTCGTGCGCGGC
Organism: Sphingomonas sp. PR090111-T3T-6A; assembly: GCF_000383095.1. Lineage (GTDB taxonomy): Bacteria > Pseudomonadota > Alphaproteobacteria > Sphingomonadales > Sphingomonadaceae > Solisphingomonas. The sequence goes on along the minus strand of NZ_AORL01000004.1, from coordinate 93,779 downwards.
GAGGTGCTGCGCTTGCGCCACCGCCCCTTCATCCTCGCCGCCGAGGCCGCAGGCGCCGGCACGCCCGCCATCATGGCGCGCCACCTGCTGCCCAATCTCGCGGGCGTCGCCATCGCCTATCTGCTGCTCACCGTGCCGCAGGTGGTGATGGTGGAGAGCTTCCTCTCCTTCCTGGGGCTGGGCGTGCAGGAGCCGATGACCTCGCTCGGTATCCTCGTCCATGACGGCGCCGAGGACATGGACGTCGCGGCGGCTACCCTGCTCGTGCCGGGAGCGGTGCTGGTGACTCTGCTGGTGGCGCTGACGCGCGCGGGCGAGGCGGTCCGGGATCGGCTGGCAACATGATCTATGCGATCGACGGGCTGATGGCGACGATCGGCGGACAGCATATCCTGTCGGGCGTGTCCTTCTCGCTCGACGCGGGAGAATGCGTGGCGCTGGTCGGCGCCTCGGGATCGGGCAAGACGACCACGGCCTTCGCGCCCTTCGGCCTGCTCCCCGCCATGGCGGGCGGATCGGCGCGGCTGGAGGGCGAGGAGCTGATCGGCCGCTCCGAAGCGACGCTGCGCAAGCTCCGCTCGCGTGCCGGCTTCGTCTTCCAGCAGCCGGCGACCGCGCTCGCGCCGCACCTCACCATCGGCGCCCAGCTCGCCGAAGCGTGGCAGCAGACGGGCGCCTCGCGTCCCACCCATGAGGAACTCGCCGCGCTGCTCGCGGAGGTCGGGCTGGACGAGCCCACGCGCCTGCTCGCCGCCTATCCGCATCGCCTCTCGGGCGGCCAGCGCCAGCGCGCGATGATTGCCTGCGCCATCGCCCACCGCCCCGCGCTGCTGGTGGCCGACGAGCCGACCTCGGCGCTCGACGCTCCCCTGCGCGCCGGCATCATGCGGCTGTTCGACCGGCTGCGGCAGTCGCGCGGCTTGGCACTGCTGCTGGTCAGCCACGATCTGCCGGCGGTGGTCGGTCATGCCACGCGCGCGCTGCTGCTCGACAATGGCCATGTCGTCGAGGCGGGTGACGCGCGCACGGTGCTCACCTATCCCGTTTCGCGCGAAGGGCGTGCGCTCGTGACGGCCATGCCCCGGATCGACGAGCCGCTCCCCCCGCGCCCGCCGATCGGCGCCCCGCTGCTGGAGGCGCGCGGGGTCAGCGTCGATTATGCGCTGCCCGGCTGGCGGCGGCGCAGGCTGGAGGCGGTGAAGGCGGTCGATCTCCGTATCGCCGAAGGCGAGGCGGTGGCGCTGGTCGGTCATTCGGGCTCGGGCAAGTCGACGCTGGCGCGCGCGATCGGACGGCTGGGGCCGCAGAGCGGCGGCAGCGTCCATTGGCGCGGCGAGGCGCTTCCATCCCGCGCCCGGATGCGGACCGAGCATCGCCGGCTGATCCAGCCCGTCTTCCAGGACCCGGCCGCCAGCCTCGATCCGCGCTGGACGGTGGCGGAGATCGTCGCCGAACCGCTGCTGCGCCTCCGCCCCGAGCTGGACGCGGAACAGCGCCGGGAGCGGGTGCGGGCACTGCTCGACGAAGTCGCCCTCCCGCCGGATTTCATCGATCGCCGGCCGACGACGCTCTCCGGCGGGCAGGCACAGCGCGTCGCCATCGCCCGCGCGCTGGCCCCCGAGCCCGAGCTTCTGCTGCTCGACGAGGCCACCTCCGCGCTCGACGTGCTGATCGCCGGGCGCATTCTCGATCTGCTGCTGCGGCTCCAGCGCACCCGCCGGCTGGCGATGCTGTTCGTCACACACGATGCCGCGGCCGCACGCAAATTGTGCCACCGCACCATCGCGATGGAAGCCGGGCGCATCGTTGAACGCTGAGTTTCGGTTACAATATTGTTGCCGCAATGCAACATTCGGGGGTTTCCACGTTCCCGCCCCCCGATATCTGTTGTGCAGTGCGCCAATCCTGCGCACATTCCTCGCAGCAACCGAGGAGCCCCGTCGGCGAACAGACAGGCACCGGTTGCTCGCGGGTGGAAGTGATCATCGATATCGAAAGGCCATCCGATGCGCACAGCCTTGCTCGTGTCTGCCCTTGTGGCAGGTTCCGCTTTCATCGCCACTCCCGCGCTGGCGGATGATCCCACGGCGCCGCCGTCGGCCTTCACCATCACCGGCTCCGCGGGCGTGTGGTCGCAATATCGCTTCCGCGGCATCTCGCAGTCGAACAATCGCCCGGTCTTCCAGGGCTCGGTGACCGTCTCGCACGCGTCCGGCTTCTATCTCTCGACCTGGGGGTCCAGCGCCAGCGCCGGCAACAGCACGGTCAACATCGGCGGCTCCGAGATCGACGTCTATGGCGGTTATACCCATGCGCTGGGCAGCACCGGCGTCACCTTCGACGGCGGCCTCTACGGCTATCTCTATCCGGGCGCGCCGGCCGGCAATTATTACGAAGTCTACGGCTCGCTCGCCAAGACCTACGGCCCCGCCACCGGCAAGATCGGCGTGAACATCGCCCCGGATCAGAAGGTGTTCGATTATTATTCGGGCACCAACTACAATGTCTATGTCTATGGCGAGCTGGGCTTCTCGGTGCCGGGCACGGCATTCAGCGTGCACAGCCACCTCGGCCACACCGGCGGCGGCTTCGACTACACCAAGGACTATATCGATTATAACGTCGGCGTGAGCTACAAGTGGAAGGCGCTCACCTTCGACGTCTCGGGTGTCGGCACCAACGTCTCGCACAAGAATGCGCGCAACAACCCGTTCGTGGACCAGACGGGCACGCCCAGCCCGTTCCAGACCTATCGCGCGGCCAAGGCCGTGGTGGTCGGCTCGATCAGCGCCAGCTTCTGATCGTATCGCCTCGGGGTGCGGCCGTGCCAGCACCCCGGGGCGGAAGCCTCAGCGCGCCGCGCGGAAGCGGGCGAGGCCCTCGTCCAGATCGGCGATCAGGTCGTCGGGGTGCTCCAGTCCGATGTGCAGGCGGACGAGCGGCCCTTCCGCCTGCCATGTCGTTGCGCTGCGTAGCGTCGCGGGCTCGACCGGGAGAGCGAGGCTCTCGAAGCCACCCCAGCTATAGCCGATGCCGAAATGCCGGAGCCCGTCGATCAGCGCGGCGCGGGCGGCCGCATCGCCACCGTCGAGCACGAAGCTGAACAGGCCCGACGAACCCCGGAAGTCGCGCTTCCACTGGGCATGGCCGGAGCAGTCCTCGAACGCCGGATGGAGCACGCGCGCCACCTCGGGCCGCCCCTTCAGCCAGCGCGCCACGGCGAGCGCGCCCGCCTCGTGCTGCTTCAGCCGCACCGCCAGCGTCCGCAGGCCGCGGCTGGCGAGATAGGCGTCGTCGGGCGAGACATGCTGGCCGAAGAGCTGCGTCATCTTGCGCAGGCCCGGATAATATTCGGCCGTCGCCGTCACCGAGCCCATCATCGCATCCGAATGGCCGATGACATATTTGGTGCAGGCGAGGATGGCGAGATCCACCCCCATCGCCAGCGCCGGCAGGAAGAGCGGCGTCGCCCAGGTGTTGTCGAGCAGCGTGACGATGCCGCGCGCCTTCGCCACCGCGACGATGGCGGGAATGTCCTGCACCTCGAAGGTGAGGCTTCCGGGACTTTCGAGGAAGATCGCCGCCGTGTTGGGCTGGATCAGCTCCTCGATCCCGGCGCCCACCAGCGGATCGTAGAAGCGCGTCGTGATCCCCATCGGCGCCAGCACGTTGCGGCAGAAGGCGCGGGTCGGCTCATAGACGCTGTCGACCATCAGCAGATCGTCGCCCGCCTTGAGCACCGCCAGCAGCGCGCAGGCGATCGCGGCGACGCCGGAAGGGTAGAGCATCGTGCCTGCCGCGCCCGGCTCCAGATCGGTCAGCGCCTCGGACAGCGCCCACTGGGTCGGCGTGCCGCGCCGGCCATAATGGAACTCGCCATCGGCGTTGCGACCCGCACCGGATTTCAGCGCGGCGCAGTCGTCGAACAGGATGGTGGAGGCGCGATAGACCGGGGGGTTGACGATCGGCCCGGTCCACTCGCTGCGCCGCCCGCCGTTGACGAGGCGGGTCTCCTCGCGTTCCTCGTGGCTCACGCGTCGGCTCCCGTCGCCTTGGGGGTGGAGGGATCGGCGCCCCACTCGCTCCACGATCCGTCATAGAGCGCGGTGTCCTCGCGGCCGAGCATGTGGGCTGCGAAGAGCAGGCCCGCCGCCGTGATCCCCGATCCGCAGGTGAAGACCAGCGGCCGCGCCGGATCGACGCCCGAAGCGGCGAACAGCTCGGCCAGCGCATGGCCCTTCTTCCAGCGACCGTCCGCCTCGAACAGCCGGCTGTAGGGCAGGTTGACCGAGCCGGGAATATGGCCCGGCGCCACGCCCGGACGGGGATCACCCTCGGCGCCCGAAAAGCGCGGGGTGCCGCGCGCATCGACCAGTTGCTCGGTCGGCGCATCGACCAGACGGCGAACATCGGCGAGCGCACGGATCAGCCGGTCGTCGCGATGGGTGAAGCCGGTGCGCTGGGCCGTGATGGCGGCGCCATGCCCCTCGCCCTTCTCCAGCGGCAGGCCCGCCTTGCGCCACGCATCCGCGCCGCCGTCGAGGATGGCGAGACGGTGCGAGCCGAACAGGCGGAACAGCCACCACGCCCGCGCCGATGTGCGGTGCGGGCTGTCGTCGTAGAAGATGATCCGGTCGTCGCGCCGGACGCCCAGCGCCGCCATGCGCTCGCGGAACCCGTCGAGGTCGGGCGCCATGGTCGGGCGCGGATCGGCGCGGTCGGCGAGCGTCGCGAGGTCGAGGAAGCGGGCGCCGGGGATATGCCCCGCGCGATATTCGGCCGCCGCGTCGCGCTCCGGCTCGAAGGGCAGATAGGTGGCGTCCAGCACCACCACACCGGGGTCCTCCAGCCGCCGCGAAAGCCATTCGACCGTAACGAGATCATCCATGCCGGCACTCCTTGGACGCCCCGCATAGGCCCCGGATTCGACCTCGCCAAGCATTGCTAACGAAGGACAGCGATCCTAGGTGGGCGGCATGAGCCCCATCCATCTTGGCCAGACGAGCCCGCTGCCGCAGCGTCCCGAGGACGCCGTTCTCGATTATGTCCCCAATCCGCGGACCGGTCGGCCCTATCTGGTGCGCTTCACCGCGCCCGAATTCACCTCGCTCTGCCCGGTCACGGGGCAGCCCGACTTCGCGCATCTGGTGATCGACTATGCGCCGGCGGAGACGATCGTCGAGTCGAAGTCGCTCAAGCTCTTCCTCGGCAGCTTCCGCAACCATGCGGCCTTCCACGAGGATTGCACCGTCGGCATTGGCGAGCGGCTGTTCGACGAGATGAAGCCGATCTGGCTGCGCATCGGCGGATACTGGTATCCGCGCGGCGGCATCCCGATCGATGTGTTCTGGCAGTCCGGCCCGGTGCCGGAGGGGTTGTGGTTGCCCGATCAGGGCGTGCCGACCTATCGCGGGCGGGGCTGACCCCCGCCCGCTCCAGGTATGATTACAGCAGCTTGATCTCGCGCAGACGCTGCATGAGGTAATCATGCGCGGTGATCGGCTGCGGATAGAGGTCCGGATGCTCCGCATCGACGCAGCTCGGCAGCGTCTCGATCAGATAATCCGGCCGGAAGTGCAGGAAGAAGGGCATCGAGTAGCGCGCATGGCCGCGCCGCGCCGAGGCCGGGTTGGCGACGCGGTGCGTCGTCGAGCGCAGGCGGTTGTTGGTCAGCCGCTGGAGCATGTCGCCGACATTCACCGCCAGCTCGCCTTCCTTCGGCGTCACCGACAGCCACTGTCCGTCGCGGTCGAGGATCTCCAGTCCCGCTTCCTCGGCACCGAGGAGGAGGGTGATCGTGTTGATGTCCTCATGCGCGCCCGCGCGGATCGAGGGGCCGTCGCCCGTCACCGGCGGATAATGCAGCAGGCGGAGCACCGAGTTGCCGTCCTCCACCGTATTCTCGAAGAAATCCGGGGCGAGGCCGAGATAGCGCGCGATCGCCTCGAGCAGGCGGGCGCCCGTCGCCTCGAAGGCGGCGTAGAGCTCGAGCATCACCGAGCGGAACTCGGCCAGCTCCTTCGGCCAGATATTGGTGGCCATCACGTCGTTGTAGCGATGCCCCTCGGGCAGCTCGCGGCCGACATGCCAGAATTCCTTGAGGTCGATCGCGGTCGCGCCCTTGGCGGTCTCGATGCCGAAGGGGGTGTAGCCGCGCGCGCCGCCCGTGCCGGGCACATGATAGGCGCGCTTCACATCCTCAGGGAGCGCGAACAGCGCCTTGGCAGCGGCCTCGGCGCGGGCGATCAGGTCGCCCGAAATGCCATGGTCGGCGATGACGGCGAAGCCGTAGCGCTCGAAGGAGGAGCCGAGCGCCTCGGCGAAGGCATCGCGATCGCGCGCGAAATCATCGAGCGAGACGGAGGCGACCGCAGCCGGCGGCACGGCGGGAGTAGTGGCCCGATCGGCGGGCGCGGATTCGATGGTGCTGGTCATGGCCGGCAAAATAGGCGCGGGAGCGCGCGAGGGAAAGCGGCGCGTGTCGATCAGCGTGATCGGCCGGTCAGCGCGTCGCGGCGCGGCGCGATCCGGTGAGCGCGTCGGCCAGCCGCAGCCCCGGCGCGGGCGCGATCACCGCGCGGCAGCGCCCGCCGCCCTTCGCCTCGTAGAGCGCGCCGTCGGCCGCCGACATCAGCGTGCCGACGTCATGGCCGTGATCGGGCAGCCGCGCGATGCCGATGCTCGCGCCGATCGTGCAGGAGACATTGTCGTCGAGATCGTAAGGGTGGCCCGCGATCGCCGCGATCACCCGCTCGGCGCGGCCCAGCGTGCCGCCACGATCCGCCTCGGGCACGAGCAGCACAAACTCGTCGCCGCCGATGCGCGCGGCGAGCCCGCCCTCCGGCGCCAGCGCCATCAGTCGCGCCGCCACCATGCGCAGCAGCGCATCGCCCGCGACATGGCCGTGCTGGTCGTTGACGAGCTTGAAGCCGTCCAGATCGACATAGAAGAAAGCGAGCGGCCCGCGCCGGTTCTCGCGATGCTGCCAGGCGAGAATGGCACGCTCCAGCCCGGTGCGGTTGGCGAGGCCGGTGAGCTGGTCGTGCGAGGCGCGGCGGTCATTCTCGCGCTCGGCCGCGAGCGTGCGGACCAGCATGGCGTTGAGCTTATACGCCGCCGTCCACATCGCGAAGAGATAGACCGGCACCTGAAGCACCAGCAGCTTCACCAGCGGCACCCCGCACAGCGCCGCGCCGGGGACGAGCGGCCCGAAGCTCAGCAGGATCATCGCGGCCGACAGACGCGGCGCGTAGAAGTTGCGGAAGGCGATGCCGCCCGCCATCGCGGCGGACGAGATGCCGGTGAGCGCGGCGATGGTCCAGTCGCCGCTCATCATCCCCATGAAGCCGCCGAAGCCGACGCCGCAGGCCCACAGCATCGCCAGCATCAGATAGAGATCGGTGGAGGTCTCCCGGCCGGCCTGCGCATTCTTGCGGCAGCGCGCCAGCACCGCCAGCCGGATCGCGCCCAGCGCCAGCTCGAACACCGCCCAGCCGATGAAGGCCGGCCCCGGCCGATGGATGGCGCAGACCAGCGACACCGCGATCGTGTTGAGAACGCCGCCGAGGAAGATGGTGAGCGTGCCGAACAGGCCGGCCAGCATCAACGGCCGCACGTCCACAGCCACGTCCCGGCCGGGATCAGCGATCCACCGGCCGAGCCGAGTCACGGGCGCACTATAGGTGGCCGGTTCGGTGAACACCTCCTTGGCTTGCCTCCTCGCTCCTTACCGCCGCACACCTAGCGGCGCGCGGTTAACGAGGGGCAAACAAAACGGCCGATTCCGCCCCTCAGAGATTACGCATCAGCCCGCCGAGCACGCCCCGGACCAACTGCCCGGCGAGCCCCCCGCCCGACGAGGAACGCCGCCCGGTGCCGAAGATCTGACGCCCCACCTCGTTGGCCACCTGCCGCCCGATCGAAGACGAGGCCGATCGCGCCGCTGACTGGAGCATCTTGTCGAACATCGAGGGCTGGGCCGCAGCCGTCCGGCCCGGAGCCGCCGGAGCATCCGCGGGCACCTGGGCGGCGGCCGCCTGCGCCTTGGCGGCGAGCTTCTCGGCGGCCGATTCGCGGTTGAGCGGCGTGTCGTACTTGGCACCCAGCGGGGAGAGCTGGCGCAGCGTCGCGCGCTCGGCCGGCGTGATCGGGCCGACGCGGCTCCTCGGCGGCTTGACGAGCGTGCGCTCCACCGGCGCGGGGGAGCCGTCGGGCTGGAGCAGCGAGACCAGCGCCTCGCCCACCTTCAACTCGGTGATCGCGGTCGCGACATCGACGCCGGGATTGGCGCGGAAGGTCTCGGCCGCGGCCTTCACCGCCTTCTGGTCCTTGGGCGTGAAGGCGCGCAGCGCGTGCTGCACGCGGTTGCCGAGCTGGCCCGCGACCGTGTCGGGCACATCGATCGGGTTCTGCGTGATGAAATAGACGCCGACGCCCTTGGAGCGGATCAGACGCACCACCTGCTCCACCTTTTCGAGCAGCGAAGGCGGGGCCGCGTCGAACAGCAAGTGCGCCTCGTCGAAGAAGAAGACGAGCTTGGGCTGGTCCGGGTCGCCCACCTCGGGCAGCGCCTCGAACAGTTCGGAGAGCATCCACAGCAGGAAGGTCGAATAGAGCTTGGGGCTCGCCATCAGCTTGTCGGCGGCGAGGATCGAGATCTGGCCCCGGCCCTTGTCGTCCACCAGCATGAAGTCATGGATGTCGAGCGCGGGCTCGCCGAAGAAATGCTCGCCGCCCTGCGATCGGAGCTGGAGCAGCGCCCGCTGGATCGCACCGACAGAGGCCTTGGAGACATTGCCGTAGGTCGTCGCCAGCTCGTCCGCCCGGTTGGCGATCTCGGCCAGCATCGCGCCCAGATCGTCGAGATCGAGGAGCAGCAGCCCCTCCTTGTCGGCGAGCGTGAAGGCGACAGTCAGCACGCCTTCCTGCACCTCGTTGAGGTCGAGGAGCTGGGAGAGCAGCAGCGGCCCCATCTCGGAAACGGTGGTGCGGATCGGGTGGCCCTGCTCGCCGAGCAGATCCCAGAAGATCGCGGGATTGTCCGAATAGCTCCAGTCGTCCTCGCCGATCTCCCTGGCGCGCGCGGCGAAGGCGTCATGGGTCTTGGCGGTGGGCGAGCCGGCCATGGCGATACCGGAAAGGTCGCCCTTCACGTCGGCCAGGAACACCGGCACGCCCCGGCGCGAGAAATCCTCCGCGATGCCCTGCAAGGTCACCGTCTTGCCCGTGCCCGTCGCGCCCGCGATCAGCCCGTGGCGGTTGGCGCGCTTCATCACCAGCGTCTGCCGCTGGCCGTCCGCGCTCGCGCCGATGAAGATGCCGTCCTGACCCTGTTGTTCCACCACGCCCGAGACCCTTCCCCGATACAAAACGGGGCCGACCTTCCGGCCGACCCCGTTCGTCATAGCACGACCGTTGCCGTCACTTCTTCTGGAGCTTGATGCCGACATAGATGGCCGGCTGCGTGCCCCGCTGGACGAGCAGCAGCACGGTGTCCCGGCCCGCCTTGCGGGCATCCGCGATGACCTGCGCGGCGGCGGCCACGGTCGTCACCGGCTGCTGGTTGATCGACAGGATGACGTCGCCGCGCTTGAGGCCGTTGGAGGCCGCATCGCTCGACGAATCGACCGAGGCGATCACCACGCCGCGCGTCGAGGCGGGCACGCCGAGCTGCTGCGCGATCCGCGGCGTCAGTGCCTGGAGATCGAGGCCCAGCGCCGAGCGCGTCGCCTTGCTCTGCGCGGCGGCGGTGTCGCTATTGTCGTTGTCGTCGCTGCCATTGTCGCCGCCGAGCGTGCCGGCGAGCTGGTCTTCCGGCGGGCGCTCGCCCACTACCGCCGTCACGGTCATGTGCTGGCCGCGGCGGATCAGCTCGATCGGCACCTTCGATCCGATCGGCAGGTTGGCGACGATGAAGGACAGCGAATCGTCCGGCGTCACGTCCTTGCCGTTGACCCTCACGATCACGTCGCCCTGCTGGATGCCGGCGCGGGCGGCGGCATAGCCGGGCTCGACGCGGCCGACGATCTCGCCGTGGTTCTTCGGCAGGCCGAGGGCGGAGGCGATATCGTCGGTGACGGGCTGGATGCCGACGCCGAGATAGCCGCGCTTCACCCGGCCGCCCTTCATCAGCACCTCGACCACCGGCTTGGCCTGCTCGGCCGGAATGGCGAAGCCGATGCCGACATTGCCGCCCGACGGCGAATAGATGGCGGTGTTGATGCCCACCACATTGCCCGCCATGTCGAACATCGGGCCGCCGGAGTTGCCCGAGTTGATCGCCGCGTCGGTCTGGATGTAGCGGTCATAGGGGCCGCCGCCGATCGAGCGGTGGATGGCCGAGACGATACCCGCCGTCACCGTGCCGCCGAGCGCGAAGGGCTCGCCGATCGCGATCACCCAGTCGCCGACGCGGGTGCGCGTGGAATCGCCGAACTGCACGAAGGGCAGCGGCTTGGGCGCCTCGATCTTGAGCACGGCGAGGTCGGCCGCCTGATCACGGCCGACGATCTTCGCCTTGTACTCGGTGTGATCCTGCAACGTCACCGTGATCGATTCGAGCGTCGCGCCCTTGGATTCGTTCGGATCGCCGCCGGTGATGACGTGGTTGTTGGTGACGACATAGCCGTCCGCCGAGATGATGAAGCCCGAGCCGAGCGAGGTCGCCTCGCGCGTCTGCGGGGTGGCGTTGCCGCCATTGTTGTCGTCATTGTCGCCGCCGCCGAACTGGCGGAACAGATCGTCGAAGGGCGTGCCGGCAAACGGGTTCTGCTGACGCGGCACCTTCACGCGCTGGGTGGTGGAGATGTTCACCACTGCCGGCGAGAGACGCTCGGCCAGATCGGCGAAGCTCGCCGGCCCGCCGATCGGGGTATGCGAGGCCGATCCGGCATTCTGGGCGACCTGCGCGCCCACCGGCTGCTGCATGGTAAGCGTGGCGGCAGCACCGCCCGCAAGCAGCGCGGCAGTGATGGCATAGGCATAACGCACGATCGATGGCCTCCCAGAGAGGATGGTCAGAAATTCAGCCCGTCACCGACGGGAGCCGCGAGGCTGCGGCCCCCTTCGTTAACAAGATTTGAACGGGCAATGGCGGCACTATTTCCCTTTGGCTCCGAACTGCCGGAAATATTCGCTGTTGGGCGAGATCACCATCTGCGTGGAGCCTTCGGTCGGCCGGTCGACCCCGAAGGTGGCGCGATAGGACTGCATCGCCCGGTAGAAATCGTAGAAGGCCGGGTCCTGGTTGAAGGCGTCGGCATAGATGCGGGAGGCATCGGCATCGGCCTGCGCGCGGATGATGGTGGCCTGCTTGAGGCCCTCGGCGCGGATCGTCATCGCCTGCTGCTGGCGGGCGCTCTTCATGCGCTCGTAGGCGCTTTCGAGCGGGGTGCCGTCGGGCAGCTCGGCGCGCTTGATGCGAACGTCGACGATCTCGGCGCCGTACTGGCGCGCGACGCGATCGAGCGCGGTCTTGATGTTGGCCATCGCCACGTCGCGCTCGGGCGTGAGCAGCGCGGCGAAGGGCCGGCGGCCCAGCTCGTTGCGCAGCGCCGAGCCGAGAATCGGCTTCAGCGCCTCGGTCACGCGCCGCTCGTCGCCCCGCGCCGTCAGATACATCTGGAGCGGGTTGACGATGCGATAGCGCGCGAAGGCGTCGACCTGGAGGCGGAGCTGGTCGGTGGAGAGCACCGGCTGGCTCGCCATGTCGAGATTCTGCACGCGCTTGTCGATGAGGAACACCTCCTCGATCAGCGGGATGCGCGCGACGAGGCCGGCGCCGGTGCCGCCGAAATGCTCGCCGGGCGCATAGGCGTTGACCACGCGATCCGGCTTGCCGAGGCGGACGATCAGCGCCTGCTCGGTCTCGGGCACGGCGGTGAACACCACCGCGCAGGCGAGCACCACGAGGATCAGCCCGATCGCCCAGCCGATCGGGCTGCGCAGGATGCGGCTCGCCACCGTCACTGGCCGCCCCCCTGCTGCGCCTGCTGCTGGCCCTGCTGCTGGTTGGCCGAGCGATGCGGCGGGAAGCCGGGCAGCGGCAGATAGGTGTTGGCGCCGGGCGTATCCACGATCACCTTGTCGGTCTTGCCCAGCACGGCCTCCATCGTCTCGTAATACATGCGCTTCTTGGTCACGTCCGGGGCCATCTTGTAGGCGTCGTAGACCTTGTCGAAGGCCTGCGCCTGCGCCTGCGCGCCGGCCATCACCTGCTCGGCGTCGCGGCGCGCATTGTTGATCGCGGCCTGCGCATCCTGCTGGGCGGCCGACACGTCCTTGAACGCGTCGTTCACGGCCTGCGGCGGATCGGCCTGGCGGATCGCCACGCCCTGCACCACCACGCCCGAGCGATAGCGGTCGAGCAGCGCCTGCATCCGCGTCGCCACGCGCGCCTCGATCTCGGAGCGCATCGGGCCGATCGCCTGATCGAGCGTCACGCGCGACATCTCCTCGCGCATCGCGCTCTCGGCGACCTCGCGGATCGTGTCCTCGGGCTCGGCCAGCTCGAAGAGATACAGCTCGGGATCGCGGATCGACCAGCGCACCGAATAGGCAAGGTCGAGGATGTTCTGGTCGCCGGTCAGCACGAGGTTCTGGCCGCCGGAGGCCGGCACGTCGAAATTCTGGATCTGGTCGACGTTCACCCGCGTCACGACGTCGATCGGCGCCGGCAGCGTCATGCCGATGCCGGGCTTGAGCGTGCCGGCATAAGCGCCGAAGCGGGTGATGACGCCGCGCTCCTGCGGATCGATGCGGTGCATCGAGGTGGTGCCGAGCCAGAGCAGCACGAAGATCGCGAGGCCATAGCCCCAGAGCGACCGCCCGCCGCCCGAGGGCAGACCGCCCCCGAACCGGCCACGCATCCGGCTCACCAGTTCCTCCAGCGAAGGCTGGTTCGGCCCGCGCGGGACGCGGGGCTTCTTGGGAGGCTGCGTCCACGGATTGCGCGGGCCATCGCCCCCGCCGGGCCCAGAGCCCTTGCCGCCGCCAGAGCCATCGCCCTCGCCGCGCCCGCCCCAGGGGCCATTCTCGCTCAGCACCGCCTGGGGGGTATCGCGGTCGACCCGCCCGATTTCGTCGATCATGGCCGTCATTATAGGGGGCGAAACGCGGAAAAATAGTGCCATCGGGGAGGACGAGGCCTATGCGCTCGCCATCATGACCGACGCCCCCTCCCTCGCCGCCGCGCTTGCCGCCCAGCTTCCCCATGCCGAGGGCCGCATCGCCCCGCCGCGCCTCGCCGCGGACGGCACGGTCAGCGTCATCCTCGACGTGACCGGGCTCGACGAGATGGGCCGGGGCATCCTGGAGAATGACGTGCGCCGCGTGCTCGGCGGGATCGAGGGCGTGCGCGAGGTGCGCGTCGTGCAGACCGCCGAGAAGCATGAGCGCCGCCTGATCGCGGTCGGCTCGGGCAAGGGCGGGGTCGGCAAGTCGACGCTGTCGGCGAACCTCGCGATCGCGCTGAAGCGGCTGGGACTCAAGGCGGGCCTCGTCGACGCCGACATCTACGGCCCCTCGCAGCCGCGCCTGATGGCAGCCGAAGGCGAACGCCCGACCGCCGAATCGAAACAGCTCAACCCGATCGACACCAAATGGGGCGTCCCGATGCTGTCGATGGGCCAGCTCGTCGGGCCGGACAAGGCGCTGGCGTGGCGCGGGCCGATGGCGTCGGGCGCGCTCGGCCAGCTCGTCGATGCGCGCTGGGGCGAGACCGACACCCTGGTGGTGGACCTTCCGCCCGGCACCGGCGACGTCCAGCTCTCGATGATCCAGAAGCACCGGCCGACCGGCGCGGTGATCGTCTCGACCCCGCAGGATCTGGCGCTGATCGACGCCACCCGCGCGATCGACCTGTTCAACACCGCCGGCATCCCGATCCTCGGCCTCGTCGAGAACATGGCCGGCTATGCCTGCCCGCATTGCGGCGAGGTTTCCGATCCCTTCGGGCAGGGAGGCGCGGAGGCGGCGGCCGAGCGGCTCGGCATCCCCTTCCTCGGCCGCGTGCCGCTCGACATCGCGATCCGCCGCGCGTCGGACGCGGGCGAGCCCCCGGCGGCGGGCGACAGCGAGACGGCCGCCCCCTTCCTGCGCATCGCCGAACATTTGGTCGAGGCATTGAACAAAAGGCAACGCTGACTCATTTCGGAAGCGGACCACAGCCGCCCGGAGGGACGACCATGCCGCTCACCGAAGACGACGACATCGCCGAACTGCTCCGGTCGACGCGCACCATCGCGCTGGTCGGCGCGTCCGACCGGCCGAGCCGGCCCAGCTACGGCGTGATGCGCACGCTCCAGATGCACGGCTATCGCGTGTTCCCGGTCAATCCGCAGATCACCGGCGAGCATCTCCATGGCGAGTTCGTCTGGCGCGAGCTGGCGCAGATCGGCGAGCCGATCGACCTCGTCGACATCTTCCGCAATTCGGAAAAGGCCGGCGAGGCAGTGGACGAGGCGATCGCCGCCGGGGCCAAGGCGGTGTGGATGCAGCTCGGCGTGATCGACAAGGCCGCCGCCGAGCGCGCCGAGGCCGCCGGGCTCAAGGTGGTGATGGATCGCTGCCCGGCGATCGAGATTCCCCGCCTCGGCCTCTCGCGCATCGAGCCGCCGGCCACCTGACCGGCGTGACAAGCCCGGCTTCGTCACGATGGAGGCGAACGGTGCTTGGTCTCGGCCGGTTTGACTGTTAGCCGTAACGGCATGCCTGTTCCGCCTCCCACCGCCGCCGCCACCGCCGCCCGAGTGATCCTGACGCGGCTGCACGACGTGATGGCCGGGCGAACCCATGCGCAGGCCAAGCTCAACAATGTCGTCCAGATCATCGGCGAGGCGCTGACCAGCGAGGTATGCTCGGTCTACCTGCTGCGCGACGGCGTGCTGGAGCTGTTCGCCACGCGCGGCCTGTCGCAGGAGGCGGTCCACGTCACCAAGCTGGCGCTGGGCGAGGGCCTGGTCGGCACGATCGCCAAGAATGTCGAGACGCTCAATCTCGACGAGGCGGCCGCGCACCCCGAATTCGCCTATCGCCCGGAAACGGGGGAAGACCTTTATCACAGCTTCGCCGGCGTCCCGATCGTGCGGCGCGAGCGGGCGGTGGGCGTGCTCTGCGTCCAGCACGAGGCGCCGCGCCGCTATGACGAGGTGGAGATCGAGGCGCTCCAGACGGTCGCCATGGTGCTGGCCGAGCTGATCGCGGCGGCCGGCCTCGTCGACGAGAGCGTCGGCGCCGGCGTCACCGCGCGCGACATGGGGCCGGCGCAGCTTTCCGGCCTCAAGCTGGTCGACGGCATGGCGCGCGGCCATGCCGTGTTCCACCAGCCGCATGTGGTGATCGAGCACACCGTCGCCGAGGATGTCGAGATCGAGCGCCAGCGCGTCTACTCGGCCTTCCGCCAGATGCGCGAGCAGATCGATCGCATGACCAGCCAGGCCGAGTTCGGCACGGCGGGCGAGCATCAGGACGTGCTCGAGACCTACAAGATGTTCGCCTATGACGAGGGCTGGAGCCGCCGCATCAACGATGCGATCAGTTCGGGCCTCACCGCCGAGGCGGCGATCGAGCGCGTGCAGCAGCGCACCCGGATGCGGATGCGCGAGATCGACGATCCGCTGCTGCGCGACCGGATGCACGATCTGGAGGATCTCTCCAACCGCCTGCTGCGCATCGTCGCGGGCCAGCTCGGCACGGCGGCGCAACTGGGCCTGCGGCAGGATTCGATCCTGATCGCGCGCAACCTCGGGCCGGCCGAGCTGCTCGAATATGATCGCCGCCGCCTGAAGGGCGTGGTGCTGGAGGAGGGCTCGCTCACCGCCCACGTCACCATCGTGGCGCGGGCGATGGGCATCCCGGTGCTCGGCCGCGTGCGCGACGTGCGCCATCTGGTGGCGGAGGGCGACCTCCTCCTCCTCGACGCCACACAGCCGCTGCTCGTCGCCCGCCCCTCCACGCCGATGGAGGAGGTGTTCGAGGCCAAGCTCGCCGTCACCCAGCGCCGCCGCGCCGAGTTCGCCGCGATGCGCGACCTGCCCGCGCTGACGCAGGACGGCGTGCGGATCGAGCTGATGGTCAACGCCGGCCTGCGCGACGACGCCGCCGCGCTGGACGTGACGGGCGCGGACGGCATCGGCCTGTTCCGCACCGAGTTCCAGTTTCTCGTCTCCGCAACGCTTCCCCAGCGCGAGCGCCAGCAGCGGCTCTACAGGGACGTGATGGATTCGGCCGGCGACCGCCCGGTGATCTTCCGCACCGTCGACATCGGCGGCGACAAGGCCCTCCCCTACATGAAGGTGGACGGCGCCGAGGGCGAGGAGAACCCGGCGATGGGCTGGCGCGCGCTCCGGCTCGCGCTCGAACGCGACGCGCTGATGAAGGCGCAGGCCCGTGCGCTGCTGGAGGCCGCCGCCGGGCGCACGCTGCATGTGATGTTCCCGATGGTGTCCGAGCCGTGGGAATATGAGGCCGCGCGCGACCTGTTCGAGCGCCAGCGCGAATGGCTCGCCGGGCGCGGGCGGATGGGGCCGACGGCGGTGCGCTACGGCGCGATGCTGGAGGTGCCGGCGCTGGCCGAGATGCTCGACCAGCTACTGCACCGGCTCGATTTCCTGTCGATCGGCACCAACGACCTCACCCAGTTCCTGTTCGCCGCCGATCGCGGCAACCCCAAGCTCGCCGAACGCTATGACTGGCTGTCGCCCGCGATCCTGCGCTTCCTCAGCCGGGTGACGCAGGCCTGCCGCGTGGCGGGCGTGCCCGTCGGCGTGTGCGGCGAGATGGGCGGGCGGCCGCTGGAGGCGATGGCGCTGCTCGGCCTCGGCCTCAACCGGCTGTCGATCACGCCGGCCGCCGTCGGCCCCGTGAAGGCGATGATCCGCTCGCTCGACGTCGCCGCTTTGCGGGAGGCGATGCCGGCCTGGTTGGCCGAAGCACCGCGCGATCTGCGTGCCCGGATGGAGAGCTGGGCCGGCGAACGCCGCGTCGCCATTCTCTGACGATCCGCCTGTTTTCGGGGAACGGAACGGCCAAGCGGATCGTATCCACAAAAATGCTGCACGCAGCCATTTGACTTTGCCACGCCAGTGTTGCGAAAAAGCGCCAGTAGTGGGGCGTGGCGGAGTGCGCCGGGCTCGGCGGGGAGACGGAATGGACGAGATGGGCGAGCGGGCGGCAGACGGCCCGACGACGGTAGGCGCGCGGCTGCGCGCCGCTCGCGAAGCGCGTGGGCAGTCGCTCGATGAAATCGGCAAGCAGACCCGCGTGCCGGTGCGTCACCTGGTGCAGATCGAGGATGGCCGGCTGGAGGGGCTGCCGGCCGCCCCGTACAGCGCCGGTTTCGTCAAGGCCTATGCGCGCGCCGTCGATCTCGATCCGGTGCTGCTGAGCCAGGATTTCCGCAGCGAGCTGGCGCAGGTGTCGCACGACAGCCCGCGCGTCACCTATGAACCCTATGAGCCGGCCGATCCCGTCCGCCTGCCGCCGCGCCTGCTGGCGATCGTCGCGCTGGTGATCGCGGTGGTGCTGGCTGCCGGCTACGGCATCTGGCGCAGCGGCATGATGACCGGCGAAGGCGCCAATGCCCGCGCCGAGCTGGCCGCCAACGGCGATCAGGCCAACCAGACCGCCGCGGCCGCTCCGGCCGCGACCGCCACGGCGAATACGGCACCGCAGCCGGCTGTGCAGGCCCCGGCGCCGCCCACGGGCGGCCCGGTCCAGCTCGTCGCCGTGCAGCCGACCTGGGTGAAGATCTCCGAGCGCAACGGGCCGACGCTGTTCATGGGCGTGCTCGACAAGGGCAAGACCTATGACGTGCCCGCCACCGCCGTCGATCCGGTGATCCGCACCGGCCGGCCCGAGGGGCTGACCGTCACGGTGGGCGGCAAGCCGGTGGCGCCGCTGGGCAAGCCCGCGCACACCATCTCCAACGTCAGCCTCAAGGCCGCCGCGCTGGTGGCAGGCGTTGCGGCGTCGGCCCCCGCCGCCGGCCAGCCGGCCGCATCCCAGCCGCAGGCGGCACCGGGCACACCCTCGGCGTTCCGCGACGGCACGCAGGGGGACTGACCTTTCTTTCGCATCTCCCGGCGCTTCATCGTGGCGACAGCCCCGTTTCGCGATAGAAGGGCCGGACCACTTCACGGGATCATGCCCATGCGCCTGGCGATCATCGCCCTTCTTCTGGCCGGCACCGCTGCGCCGGCCCTCGCCCAGTCCGACAGCCTTCCGACCCGCGTCGACAAGCTCGAAAAGGAAATGCACGCGGTTCAGCGCAAGGTCTTCCCCGGCGGCAATCCGCAATATTTCGAGCCGCAGATCGCGCCGCCCACCGCCGCGCCCGCCGATGCGGGATCGCCGGCGGGATCGGCCATCAGCGATCTCACCAACCGCGTCTCCGCGCTGGAGCAGCAGGTCCAGCAGCTCACCAACCAGGTCGAGGAGGGCGGTCATCGCCTGACCGTGCTGGAGCAGCAATACGCCAAGATGAAGGGCGATACCGACTATCGCCTGAACGCGCTCGAGCAGGGCGGCGCCGGTGCCCCGCCGCCGAACGGCGCTCCGCAGCCCAATGGGCAGGCGGCCAGCCAGCCAGCCCCGCCCTTCGGCCCCGCCGGCCGTAAGCCCGTCACCGGCAAGCCCGCCCCCGCGCCCGTCATGGCGGACGAGGCCGGCAGCAGCGCCCCTCCGGCCGGCGAGGCCATGCCCACCGTCGCCAAGACCGGCGATCCAGCCGAGGACGGCTATATGCTGGGCTACACGCTCTGGTCGCAGAAGCGCTATGCCGATGCCGAGAAGCAACTCGCGCAGGTCGTCAGCAAATATCCCAAGCACAAGCGGGCGAGCTATGCGCAGAACCTGATCGGCCGCGCCTATCTCGACGACGGCCAGCTCGCAGACGCCGCCAAGGCCTTCTACGCCAGCTACAAGCAGTTCCCGCGCGGCGAGCGGGCGCCGGACAGCCTCTATTATCTGGGCGTCACGCTCACCAAGCTGAAGAAGAACAGCGACGCCTGCCAGGCCTATGGCGAGTTCCAGGACGTCTATGGCGCGAGCGCCAATGCGACGCTCAAGGCCAAGGTCGCGCAGGGTCGCGTCGATGCCAAGTGCGGGGCCTGACGCCTCTCTCGTAACGCGCTACGCCGCCGATCGGGACGCGCTCTTCGCCGCCGCCGGGATCGCCCCCGGCACGGCAGTCGGCGTCGCGCTGTCGGGCGGGCCGGACAGCCTCGCATTGCTCCTGCTCGCGGCCGCCGCCGGATCGGTGGAGGCGATGACGGTCGACCATGGCCTGCGCGCCGAGGCGGCGGCTGAGGCAGAGGCGGCGGGCGCCGTCGCCGCCGCGCTCGGCGTGCCGCACCGGATTGTCCGCGTGACGGTCGCGCCGGCCGGTGAGGGCGTGCAGGGCGAGGCCCGCCGCGCCCGCTACGCCGCGCTCCACTTATGGGCGCGTGCGGAGGGCCTCGCCGCCGTCCTCACCGCGCATCATGCCGACGATCAGGCCGAGACGCTGCTGATGCGCCTCGCGCGCGGGGCTGGCCTGTCCGGCCTCGGCGGCATCCGCCCCGTCCGCCCGATCGACGAGGGTGACGCGGACGGCCCCAAGCTGCTCCGCCCGCTGCTCGGCTGGCGCAAGGCCGAGCTGGAGGCGATCGTCGCCGCCGCCGGGATCGAACCGGCACGCGATCCCTCCAACCACGACGCGCGATTCGATCGCACCGCCGCTCGCGACCTGCTCGCTCGGACGCCGTGGCTCGATCCGTCCCGAGTCGCGGCCTCCGCCAGCCACCTCCGCGACGCCGAAGAGGCGCTTGGCACGCTCACCGAGCGCTTTTTCGCCCAGGCCTGCCGGATGGAGCGCGATCACGTCCTCCTCACCCCTGGCGATGCCCCCCGCGACATCCTGCGGCGCGCGCTCATCCTGCTGTTCTCGCGGCATTTTCAGGCCAGCCCCGACGGCCCCGGCCTCGCCCGCCTGATGGCGACGCTCCACGCGGGCGGCACCGCCACGCTCGCTGACGTCATGGCGACCGGGGGCGTAACATGGCGTTTCCGCCCCGCTCCACCGCGCCGATCAGCCTGATCGATCTTGTTCCATTGCCATTAACCTGCCTCCACCTACATAATTGGCGGGACACTCTGATCGGAACACTCATGCAGAACGACGACAAGGAACCCCAGGGCAACGGCAACGCCTGGATGAAGAACATGCTGGTCGTGTTCGCCATTGTTGGCGCCCTTTTCCTTTTCGTCTCGCTGTTCGACGGCGGAATGCGCGACAGCCGGGCCGGCGACACGATCGCTTATTCGGACTTCCTCGCGAAGGTCGATGACGGCAGCATCAAGGACGTGGTGATCGCGGACAACGTGATCTCCGGCAAGATCGGCAACGACCAGAGCTTCCACACCATCTCGCCCGGCGACGCGCAGCTCGTGCAGCGTCTCCAGGATCATGGCGTCCGCTTCCGGGCCAAGCCCGAGGAGCAGACCTCGGTGTGGCTGCTGCTGCTCTATCAGGCGCTGCCCTTCCTGCTGATCCTCGGCATCGCCTTCTTCGTGATGCGCCAGATGCAGAAGAACGCCGGCTCGGGCGCGATGGGCTTCGGCAAGTCGCGCGCCAAGCTGCTGACCGAGAAGCATGGCCGCGTCACCTTCGACGACGTCGCCGGCATCGACGAGGCACGCGAGGAGCTTCAGGAGATCGTCGACTTCCTGAAGGATCCGTCGCGCTTCGCACGCCTCGGCGGCAAGATCCCGAAGGGCGCGCTGCTGGTCGGCTCGCCCGGCACCGGCAAGACGCTACTCGCCCGCGCGATCGCGGGTGAGGCGGGCGTGCCCTTCTTCACCATCTCGGGTTCGGACTTCGTCGAGATGTTCGTCGGTGTCGGCGCCAGCCGCGTCCGCGACATGTTCGAGCAGGCCAAGAAGAACGCGCCCTGCATCGTCTTCATCGACGAGATCGACGCCGTCGGCCGCCACCGTGGCGCCGGCCTCGGCAACGGCAATGACGAGCGCGAGCAGACGCTGAACCAGCTCCTCGTCGAGATGGACGGCTTCGAGGCCAACGAAGGCATCATCATCATCGCGGCGACCAACCGCCCCGACGTGCTCGATCCCGCGCTGCTGCGTCCGGGCCGCTTCGACCGTCAGGTCGTGGTGCCGCGCCCGGATATCGAGGGCCGCGAGAAGATCCTCTCCGTCCACATGAAGAAGGTGCCGACCGCGCCCGACGTCAATGTCCGCACCATCGCGCGCGGCACGCCAGGCTTCTCGGGCGCCGATCTCGCCAACCTCGTCAACGAGGCCGCTCTCTTGGCCGCCCGCAAGGGCAAGCGCCTCGTCGCCATGCGCGAGTTCGAGGAGGCCAAGGACAAGGTCATGATGGGCGCCGAGCGCAAGTCCATGGTCATGACCGAGGAGGAGAAGCGCTCGACGGCCTATCACGAGGCCGGCCACGCGCTCGTCTCGCTCCATGTGCCGGGCTGCGATCCGCTCCACAAGGTGACGATCATCCCGCGCGGCCGTGCGCTGGGCGTGACGTGGAACCTGCCCGAGCGCGACCGCTACTCGATGTCGATGAAGCAGATGAAGGCGCGCCTCGCGCTCTGCTTCGGCGGCCGCATCGCCGAGCAGCTCATCTACGGCGCGGACGAGCTCAACACCGGCGCCTCCAACGACATCCAGCAGGCCACCGACATGGCCCGCTCGATGGTCATGGAATATGGCATGTCGGAGAAGCTCGGCTGGCTGCGCTATCGCGACAATCAGGACGAGGTGTTCCTCGGCCACTCCGTCGCGCGCAACCAGATGATGTCCGAAGAGACCGCCCGCCTGATCGACGGCGAAATCCGCCGTCTGGTCGAGGAGGGCGAGGGCCGCGCCCGCCAGGTGCTGACCGACAATCTCGACGAGCTGCACCGCCTCGCCACCGCGCTTCTCGAATATGAGACGCTGACCGGCGACGAGGCCAAGAAGGCGATCGCCGGCGAGGACATCGGCCGCGACGACAAGTCCAACCGCACGCCGCAGCCGCGCGCGGCGACGGGCTCGTCGATCCCCAAGTCGCGCCGTCCGGGCGGCGGCAACCCGTGGGGAGAGCCGACGCCGCAAGGCGCCTGACCACGCTCACAGCGACAAAAACAAAGGGCCGGGGCAGCGATGCTCCGGCCCTTTTCGTTGGTGAGGAGGGCGATCCAGCCGCCTCCCCGAATCGCCCAGAGCGCCACACCATTCTGATCGGCGCCTAGGATTTTCAAACCCTCGCCGGCTTTCCCGAGCGATTTCAACATCCTGCAACGTCCCTGGAGGGACACTCCATCTCGCTTGACTCCGACATGCCGAAAGATCATATTCGATTACATCGGATACGATTTAATCTCATCCGCTAGCATACTCGCGACGAGGAGAAGCATCATGACCAAGATCGATACCGTGCTGTTCACCGGCAAGACCCACACCGCGGCGAGCACGCCGGAAGGCTCCGCGCACATTCATGAGAGCCGTCTCGACCTCCAGCTCTCGACGCCCGGCAAGGGCACGCAGGGCGACCAGTCGCTGACCGGCATCGAAGCGCATCCGACCGCCGAGAAGCTGTTCGCCGGCGCCTGGTCGGCCTGCCTCATCTCGGCGATCGGCCTCGTCGCGCAGCAGAAGAAAGTGACGCTGCCGGAGGATCTCGCGCTCGAGATCGAGGTCGATCTGGGCATGACCAAGGGCGCCTATTTCCTTCAGGCGCGGATCACCGCCATCCTTCCCGGCATCGCGCAGGACGTCGCCGAGGCGATCCTCCACGCCGCGGACCAGATCTGCCCCTACTCGAAGGCCGTGCGCGGCAACATCGACGTCGCGCTGAACGTCGTCACCGCGTAAGGCTTCCGGGCGGCCGGGTCGTCCTGAACGGGCCGGCCGCCTCAACTTCACTCCGCCTCCAGCCAGAGCAGCAGCAGGAAGAAGAGCAGCGAGGTCACCCCCGTCATGGACAGCAGCGTCACCGTCCGCCACGCCGCGCCGAAGCGGCCGATCTGGTAGGCGTGCTTGAGCTGCTTATACATGTGCACCGGCGGCACGATCAGGAAGGCGCACCACAGCCATGCCTGCCCCACGCCCACGAAATAGAGCGCCAGCAACCCCACCACGAACAGCGTCATGAAGCTCAGCGAGTGGATGGCGAAGATGGCATGATCGTACAGGCCGACATCGCGCCGCCAGAAGAACATCAGCCAGATGAACGGCACCGAGATCGGGATCAGCGCCCAGCTGAATTTATACGACGCCATCTTGAGCTTATAGGCATAGAGCGCCGGATTTTCCTTCATATGGCCGATCTGGCGATCGAGCTTGGAAAAGCCCGTGTCGACATTCACGATTCCGGCCGCATCCTCCACCATGCCCGAGGCACCCGCCTTGGCCTGGGGCAGGTGCTGGGCCGCCACCGACAGCCCCGCCACCTCGCGCTGGGCGTCGCTGATCTTCTGGTTGAGATCGCCCAGATCGGCGTTGGGATCGGCGGCGAGCGTATCGATGCGCTTCTTCTCCAGCCGGTCGAGCCGTTCCTGCGCCTTGGCGGATTCGGTGGTGAGCTGCACCTGCGCCTTGGCCAGCCCCTGCGCCGCCCCCGCCACATCGGGCGAGGACAACCGGTTCACCGCCGCGAACAGCAGGAATACCGAGAAGAGGAACAGCGCCATCGGCGACACGAACTTGGCGCGCTCGCCATGGACGTAGCGCCGCGTCAGGTCGCCGGGGTGGAAGGCCAGCATCGGCAGCGTCTTCCAGATCTTGCCTTCGAAATGGAACACGCCGTGGAGGATGTCATGCGCGAGCGCGGTGACATTGCGGTGGATATGCCCGCTCTGGCCGCAGCCCTGGCAGAAGGGGCCGGCCCTGACCGCGCCACAGTTGAGGCATTCGCCACCCGCCCCCTCGTGGGGATCGTGGCCCGCGGTGCCGGACAGCCTGTCCACCTCGCGCGCGACGATGCCGCCCGTCAGCAGGTCACCGATCCCCTCACCCGTCTCCGTCATTCCCAATCCCCTGTTTCCCCGGCCCAAGAATAAGCCGCAAGCGGGCGGGCGGTCGAGAGGGTGCCCGATCGGGGCACATTCTGCTAATCGGCGGGGATGGATATTCCCCTGCCCCAGACCGGCGCGCTCACCGAGGAGGCTGCCGACACGCTGATCGGCGCGATGGGCCGCCGCGCCCGCGCCGCCGCCACGATCCTCGCCGCCGCGCCGACGGAGCAGAAGGGGGAAGCGCTCCGTCACGCCGCGCGCCTGCTGCGCGAGCGGTCGGAGGCGATCCTCGCCGCCAACGGCGAAGACCTCGCCCGCGCTGACGCCAACGGCATGGCGGCAGCGATGAAGGACCGGCTGACGCTCACGCCCGCGCGGCTGGAAGGCATCGCGGAGGCGTTGGAAGCGGTGGCCGGGCTCGACGATCCGGTAGGCCAAGTGATCGACCGGCGCGAACGTCCCAACGGGCTGGAGCTGCGCCGCGTCCGCGTGCCGCTGGGCGTGGTCGGCATCATCTATGAGAGCCGCCCCAACGTCACCGCCGACGCGGGCGCGCTGGCGCTGATGGCGGGCAATGCCGCGATCCTGCGCGGCGGCTCGGAGGCGCGCGCCTCCAACGCCGCCATCCATGCCGCGCTCGCCGACGGCATCGCCGCCGCCGGGCTTCCGGTCGATGTGGTGCAGCTTGTGCCCACCTCCGACCGCGCCGCCGTGGGCGCGCTGCTGCGAGCGCAAGGGCTGGTCGACATCATCATCCCGCGCGGCGGCAAGGGCCTCGTCGCGCGCGTGCAGGCCGAGGCGCGCGTGCCCGTGCTCGCCCATCTCGACGGCATCAACCACAGCTTCGTCCACGCTTCGGCCGATCCGGCGATGGCGGAGGCGATCGCCGTCAACGCCAAGCTCCGCCGCACCGGCGTCTGCGGCGCGACCGAGACGCTGCTGATCGACCGCGCCTATCCCGAGGCCGCCGGCCTCGTCCGCGCCCTCCTCGACGCCGGCTGTGCGCTCCGTGGCGATGCGGAAACGCAAGCGCTCGATCCCCGCATCACGCCCGCATCGAACGAGGACTGGGACACCGAATATCTCGACGCGATCTGCTCCGTCGGCTTCGTCGACGGCGTGGAGGGCGCTTGTCGCCACATCGCCGCCCACGCCTCGCACCACACCGACGCGATCATCGCCGAGGACTCCGATGTCGCCGAGCATTTCCTCAACGCCGTCGACAGCGCGATCGTGATGTGGAACGCTTCGACCCAGTTCGCCGACGGCGGCGAGTTCGGGCTGGGCGCCGAGATCGGCATCTCGACCGGCCGCCTCCATGCGCGCGGCCCGGTCGCGCTCGAAGGGCTCACCACCTACAAATGGCAGGTGCGCGGCACGGGGCAGACACGGCCTTGAGAGACAAAGCGTGAAGCGAGGTGGCGGCAGGCGGATCGGCCTGCTCGGCGGTTCCTTCAACCCGGCCCATGCCGCACACCGGCGGATCAGCCTGTTCGCGCTCGAAGCGCTCGGGCTGGACGAGGTCTGGTGGCTGGTGTCGCCGGGCAACCCGCTGAAGGCGGGCTCGCCGGACATGGCCTCGCTCGCCGACCGCCTCGCGTCTGCCGAGCGCATGGCCCGCCGCGCGCCGATCGTGCCCACCGCGATCGAGGCGACGCTGGGCACGCGCTACACCGTCGACACGCTCCGCAAGATCGTCCGCCGCTATCCCCGCGACCGCTTCATCTGGATCATGGGCGCCGACAATCTCGCCCAGTTCGCGCTGTGGAAGGATTGGCGGAAGATCGCCGCGACGCTTCCCATTGCCGTGATCGCGCGTCCGGGTTATGATGCGACCGCCCGATCTGGTGTAGCGATGGGCTGGCTGGGCCGCTTCGGCCGGTCCGCTTCGGGTGCGAAGCGGTGGACGCGATGGAGTTTGCCGGCACTCGTGCTGATGCACACTGTTCCTGACCCGACTTCAGCCACCGCCCGGCGGGCCGCCGATCCCGATTGGCATCGCCGTACTAACCCAAGAGCCCTGCGCGATCGCGTGACGCGCCGGCTCGTTCCCCCGGAGGTTCATTGCCTGCTTCTACCGCCGCCACCCGCGACATGACGGGTGGCCCCGCCGCTTCACCGGAGGCCGAGGCGCTCCACACGCTGGTGCTCCAGTCGCTTGAGGACGATCAGGCGGTCGAGACCATCTCGATCCCGCTCGCCGGCAAGACCAGCATCGCCGACTACATGGTGATCGCCTCCGGCCGTTCGAGCCGGCAGGTGTCGTCCATGGCGGTGAAGCTGGCCGAGAAGGTGAAGGCGCAGGTCGGCCGCAGCCCCAAGATCGAGGGCCTGCCCGCCGCCGACTGGGTGCTGATCGATGCCGGCGACGTGATCGTCCACCTGTTCCGCCCGGAAGTGCGCAGCTTCTACAATCTGGAGCGGATGTGGGCGTTCGGCGACGAGAGCGCGGCGACGGCCTCGCCCTCCAATCCGCCCGCGCCGCCGCCCGGCGCCTGACGCCAGCCGGCCTTGCTGCTCCACATCGTCGCCCGCGGGCGGATCGGGCGCAGCCCCGAGGCCGAGCTGGTCGATCGCTATCTGAAGCGCGTGAGCTGGCCGACCAAGGTCAGCGAGCTGCCCGACACCGGTGGGCGGATGCCCGAGCTTGCGCCCGGCGCAAAGCTCGTCGCGCTCGACGAGACGGGGCGGGATCTGCCGTCGCGCGAGCTGGCGGCGATCCTCGGCCGCTGGCGCGACGACGGGGTGCGCGAGGTGCGCTTCCTGATCGGCGCCGCCGACGGGCATGAGGACGAGACGCGGGCCAGGGCCGATCTCCTCCTCGCCTTCGGCAAGGCGACATGGCCGCACATGATGGCCCGCGCTATGCTGGCCGAGCAACTCTGGCGGGCATCGAGCATCCTCGCCGGCCACCCCTATCACCGCGAGGGCTGATGGCCGCGCGGGGGGCGATCATGGCGGGGCTTGCGGTGACGGCGCTGGCGACGGCCGCCGCGCCCGCCGAAGCGCCCGACCTCGCGCCTGCCATCGGCGACGTCCGCAACGCGCTGGTCGGTGCCAAGCGGGCGGCGTCCGAGGCCGAAGCCCGCGCCGCGGCGCTCAACCAGGCTGCCGAGCAGGCGAGCAACGAGGCCGACCGCGCCCGTGCGCAGGCCGCCGCGCTTGGGCTTCAGGTGCAGGCCGCCGAATCCGATCTCGCCGCCGCGCAGGCCCGGATCGCGCTGATCGCCCGGCTTCAGGCCGACCAGCGCAGCCATATCGCCGAGAAGCAGGGGCCCATCCTGCACCTCGTCGCCGCGCTCCAGACCATGGCGCGCCGCCCGCCCGCGCTCGCCATCGCCCAGCCGGGCTCGCTCGACGACATGGTCCATGTCCGCCTGCTGCTCGCCGACACGCTGCCGGTGATCCATGCGCGCACGGCGGCGCTTCAGGCGGAACTCGCCAAACAGACCGAACTTCATGGCGACGCCGAGCGCGCCGCCGCCGCACTCGATGCCAGCCGCAAACTGCTCGCCACCCGCCGGCAGGCCTTCGCAGCGATGGAAGCCACCGCCATCCGCCGCTCGCAGCGCCTCGCCGATCAGGCGGCGCAGGAGGAGGAGCGCGCCATCGGCCTCGGCGAGGACGCCCGCGACATCGCCGACCGGATGCAGGCCATGGCGGAGGCTGGCGATGTCCGCGCCCGTCTCGCGCGCCTCGCCGGCCCCGATCCGCGCCCCGCCGGGCCCGACGACGCCGTGCCCGCCCATGCCGGGCCTGAGCGCTATCGCCTGCCGGTGAGCGGGGCGATCGCGACCGGCTATGGCGAGGTATCGAGCGCCGGCATCCGCGCGCGCGGCCTCACCGTCACGGCGGCCCCGGGCACGGACGTGCGCGCGCCCACGGTCGCCACCGTGCTCTATGCCGGGGCTTTTCGCAGCTATGGCCGAATCGTCATCCTCGGCCATGGCGGCGGCTGGACGACGACCCTGACCGGGCTCGACACGGTGGCGGTGAAGGTCGGCCAGCAGCTCCGCCCCGGCGACCTCATAGGCCGCGCCGGCGCGAGCGCCTCCCCCATCACCGCCGAGCTGCGCCGCGACAACCGCCCCGTCGACATCCTCGCCATGGCGCAGAGCGGCTGAGAATTTCCGCCGCTTTTGCCTTCGGACGAAACGCGGTAACAGTTGTCATGGAGGGGCACCCCGGCCCCACGGAAAGACGAGACTCGATGCCGAAGTCCCTGTTGCGCTCGATTGCCCTGCTGGCTGCGGGTGCCGCCATCCCGACGATGCTGATCCCCACCGTCCAGAGCGCACGCGCCGCCGAGTCCGACAAGGCCTCCGACACCTATCACCAGCTCGACCAGTTCATGAACGTCTTCCAGAAGATCCGTTCCGACTATGTCGACAAGACCGACGACAAGGCGCTCATCAAGGGCGCGATCGACGGGATGCTGGCGAGCCTCGATCCGCACAGCTCCTATCTGGACTCGCACGACTTCCAGCAGATGAAGCTGACGACCGACGGCAATTACGGCGGCCTCGGCCTCACCGTGCAAGCGGAAGACGGCGTGGTGAAGGTGGTGACGCCGACCGAGGATACCCCGGCCTGGCGCGCGGGCATCAAGTCCGGCGACTATATCACCCACATCAACGGCAAGCTGATCTACGGCACCACGCTCGACGATGCGGTCGACCAGATGCGCGGCGATCCGGGCACCAAGGTGACGCTCACCATCGTGCGCCCCGGCCGCGACAAACCCTTCGACGTGACGCTCACCCGCGAGAACATCGTCATCAAGCCGGTGAAGTGGGAGATCAAGAACCACATCGGCATCATCAACATCAACAGCTTCTCGAAGCAGACCGGCGCTGACACGCGGGCCGCGATCGCCGCCATCACCAAGGCCAATGGCGGGCTGCCGACCGGCTATGTGATCGATCTGCGCGACGACCCCGGAGGGTTGCTCGATCAGGCGATCGAGACGGCCGACGCCTTCCTCGATCATGGCGAGATCGTCTCCCAGCGCGGCCGCGCCAAGGACGATATCGAGCGCTATTACGCCCACCCCGGCGATGACGCGAAGGGTCTCCCGGTGATCGTGCTGGTCAATGCCGGCTCGGCCTCGGCGGCCGAGATCGTGGCGGGCGCGCTTCAGGATCAGCGCCGCGCGCTGGTGATGGGCGAGCGCAGCTTCGGCAAGGGCTCGGTGCAGACGCTGCTGCCCCTGACCGAGGATACGGCGCTGCGCCTCACCACGGCGCGCTATTTCACGCCGTCGGGCCGCTCGGTGCAGGAAGGCGGCATCCAGCCCGACGTGATGGTCCCGCAGCTTTCCGATCCGGATTACAAGGATCGTCCGAAGTTCCGCGAGAACGACCTGCGCCGCCACCTCATCAACGAGGCGAAGGTGGACGACAGCGTGCTGGAGGCCGACGACAAGACCGATCCGCGCTTCACCGTGACGGCCGACGCGCTGAAGAAGCAGGGGGTCACCGACTTCCAGCTCAACTACGCGCTCCAGACGATGGCGCGGCTGGGCGGCCCGCTGGCGCCCGCGCCCAAGGTCGCCCTCGCCGCTCCCGCCAAGCACTGACGACGGAACTCATCCATGACCGCTCTGTCCCGCGCCCGCCTGATCGCGGTGCTCGTTCCCGCCGCGCTGCTGGGCGGCGCGCTCGCGTCCCAATATATCGGTCATCTCGTGCCCTGCGAGATGTGCATGTGGCAGCGCTGGCCGCATCTCGCGGCGCTCGTGCTCGCGCTCATCGCCGTGCTGCTCCGTTCGAATCCGAAGGCCTCGCGCGGCTTCACGCTGCTGGCGGCACTGGGGATCCTCATCTCCGGCGCGATCGGCGTGTATCATGCCGGCGTTGAATATCATTGGTGGACCGGCATCACCCGGTGCACGGCGCCGGTGCTCGGCGGACCGGGGCAGGACATCCTCGCCCAGGTCATGGCCGCGCCGGTCGTGCGCTGCGATCAGACGCAGTGGACGCTCTGGGGTGTGTCGCTGGCCGGCTGGAACGCCCTTTTCTCGCTTGTTTCGGGAGCATCGATCCTGTGGCTGATCGCCAAGCCCACCGCCCGCTGAAGGCCCCCGACATCGACGCGATGATCCGCGTCGATCAGGCGGGCGAGTTCGGCGCCACCCGCATCTATGCGGGCCAGCTCGCCGTGCTCGGCAACCGAGCGGAAGCCGCGCGCCCGATCGCGCGCATGGCTGCGCAGGAGGAGCGTCACCGTCAGGTCTTCGACAAGCTCATCGCCGAGCGCGGCGTGCGCCCGACGCTGCTCGCGCCCTTCTGGGATCGCGCCGGCTTCCTGCTCGGCGCCGCGACCGCGCTGATCTCGCCCGAGGCCGCGATGGCCTGCACCGCCGCGATCGAGACCGAGATCGACAAGCATTATGGCGAGCAGCTCGCCGAGCTGGGCGACCGTGATCCGCAGCTCTCCGAGACGATCGCGGAGTTCCAGGCCGAGGAGGTCGAGCATCGCGAGACCGCCATGGCCGAGGGCGCGGAGCGGGCGCTCGGCTATCCGATCCTGTCGGCGGCGATCCGCTTCGGATGCCGCGCCGCCATCGCCATCTCCAAGCGCGTCTGAGGGCCTAGAGCGCGGCCGCCAGCGCGCGCTCGTCCTCGCCCGAGAAGGCCACCAGCACCACGCGATCGAAGGCGTCGGGACGGGCGTCCGCCCATCCGCGGATCGCCGTCACCGCGACCATGGCCGCGGCCTCCTTGGGATAGCCGTAGATCCCGGTCGAGATCGCCGGGAAGGCGATCGATCGCGCGCCAGCCTCCGCCGCCAGGTCGAGGCTTCTGGTGTAGCAACGCGCCAGCAGCGCCGCTTCCTCCCGGTCGCCGCCGCTCCACACCGGGCCGACCGTGTGCACCACGAAGCGCGCGGACAGGCGGAAACCGGGCGTGATTCGCGCCTCGCCGGCCGGGCAGGGCGCCAGCGCCATGCTCGCCGCCTTCAGGTCCGGCCCCGCCGCGCGATGGATCGCGCCGTCCACGCCGCCGCCGCCCGCCAGCGCGCTGTTGGCCGCGTTGACGATCGCGTCGACCGCCATCACGGTGATATCGCCGCGCTCCAGCTCGATCCGCGCCATGCCCCGCCTCCTTTCGCTTGCGGGAACCGTCCGGCTCCGCCATGCCGTTTTGGCTCAACGGCCGGACTAAGGCGAACGATCATGCGCAGGCTGCTTTCCCTCTCGCTCATCGCAACGGCCTCGCTCGGCCTCTCGGTGCTGGAGCCACTGCCCGCGCTCGCGCAGCAGCAGGATCGCTTCATCATCATCTACGGCAATGATCGCTGCCCCTCCAGCGCGGGGCAGGAGATCGTCGTCTGCGTCCGCCAGCCCGAAACCGAGCGCTATCGCATCCCCAAGGAACTGCGCGACAACGAGATCTCGCCCACCAACATGAGCTGGGCGCAGCGCGCGAAGAGCGTGGAGTTCGTCGGCAAGAGCGGCACGCAAAGCTGCTCGAACGAAGGCTCCGGCGGCTGGACCGGGTGCATGCAGAAGATGTTCGCCGAGGCCCGCGCCGAGCGCCAGACGCAGAAGAAGGCCGACGCCGGGGTTCCCTGAGCGCGGCCTCCACCCCACATAACAGGGATGTCGATGCTTTCATTCAGCACCGCGACAGCCACCGAGGGGCTTGGCTCAGCACCAGCCCCGATCGTGGAGGATCGCCCCATGACCGCCTTCGCCGCCGCCCGATCGCTGTTGATCGCCTGTGCGGGCTTCCTGCTCGGCCTGCTGCTGGCCGCCATGGCGCTGCCGCTCGCCGCGCGCGCCGAGCCAGCCAAGACCGCGCCCGCGGCCAAGGCCGAAACCGCCGCGGCGAACGAATCCCGCACCATATCAATCGTCGTCTACGGCAATGATCCCTGCCCCACCGGCAAGGACAATGAGATCATCGTCTGCGCCCGTGAGCCCGAATCCGAGCGCTATCGCATTCCCAAGCGCTTCCGCGGCAAGAAGGTGCAGCCGGCGCCGGGCAACAGCTGGGTCAACAAGGTGCGCACCACCGAGGATGTCAGCCGCGAGGCGGCGGGCCTGCCCAACACCTGCTCGATGGTCGGCACCGGCGGCCAGACCGGCTGCTTCGCGCAGTTCCAGACGCAGTCGCGCCTCCAGCGCCAGCAGGAGAAGGAAGACGCGGCGAACGGCGGCATCCCGCAGGATTGATCGACATGGGCCGGGGCGAGCGCCTTGTCGGCGTTTGCCCCGGCCTTATCTCTGGCGCGCGCAGCCTCTTAGCGCCAGGGAGATACCATGTCCGATCTGTCCGCTTTCCCG
The DNA here is from genome assembly GCF_000383095.1 of Sphingomonas sp. PR090111-T3T-6A. Lineage (GTDB taxonomy): Bacteria > Pseudomonadota > Alphaproteobacteria > Sphingomonadales > Sphingomonadaceae > Solisphingomonas. Next base: position 61,487 of record NZ_AORL01000004.1, on the reverse strand, counting down.
ATCGCCGCCCGCTGGCCGGCGCAGCACCCCGATCGCATCCAGCTCTATTCGCTGCCCACGCCCAATGGCGTGAAGGTGTCGATCGCGCTGGAGGAACTGGGCCTCCCTTACGAACCGCATCTGATCCAGATCGGCCAGAACGAGACCTGGACGCCGGCCTATCTCTCGCTCAACCCGAACGGGAAGATTCCGGCGATCATCGATCCCGACGGCCCCGGCGGCCGGCCACTCGGCCTGTTCGAGAGCGGCGCGATCCTGCTCTATCTCGCCGACAAGACCGGCCGCCTGATGCCCGCCGACCCGGCGCTGCGCTATGAGGCGATCCAGTGGATTTTCTTCCAAATGGCCGCCGTCGGCCCGATGTTCGGGCAGGTGGGCTTCTTCCACAAGTTCGCCGGCCGGGAGTATGAGGACAAGCGCCCGCTCCAGCGCTACGTCGCCGAGAGCAAGCGCCTGCTCGGCGTGCTGGAGGATCGCCTCGCCACCCGCACATGGATGATGGGCGACGACTACACGATGGTGGACATCGCGCTGCTCGGCTGGGTGCGCAACATCAACGGATTCTACGAGGCGGGCGCGCTGGTCGAGTTCGACAGGCTGCGCCATGTCCCGGCCTGGCTGGAACGCGGCCTCGCCCGCCCGGCGGTCGAGCGCGGGCTCAACATCCCGGCGCGCGACTGAAGCAGATCACTCGGCGGCGAGGAGCGTCTCCGCGCCGCCGAGATCGACCGAGACCAGCCGGCTGACGCCGCGCTCGACCATGGTGACGCCGAACAGCCGGTGCATCCGCGCCATGCTGACCGCATTGTGGGTGACGACGAGATAGCGCGTGTCGGTCTCACGGGTCATCTGGTCGAGCAGGTCGCAGAAGCGCTCGATATTGGCGTCGTCGAGCGGCGCGTCGACCTCGTCGAGCACGCAGATCGGCGCCGGGTTGGTGAGGAACAGCGCGAAGATCAGCGCCACCGCCGTCAGCGCCTGCTCGCCGCCCGACAGCAATGTGAGCGAGGAGAGCTTCTTGCCCGGCGGCTGGGCCATGATCTCCAGCCCCGCCTCCAGCGGATCGTCCGAATCGATCAGCGCGAGATGCGCCTCGCCGCCCGCGAACAGGCGCGTGAAAAGGCGGCGGAAATGCCCGTCCACCGCCTCGAATGCGGCGAGCAGCCGGGCGCGACCCTCGCGGTTGAGGCTGCCGATCGAGCCCCTCAGGCGCGAGACGGCCTCGGCCAGCTCGTCGCGCTGGGCGGCTTGCGTGACGCGGTCGCTGTCGAGTTCGGAGAGTTCCTGCTCGGCGACGAGATTGACCGGGCCGATCCGCTCGCGATCGATGTTGAGCCGGTCGAAGCGCCGCTGCTCGGAGGCGATGTCGCCGACCTCGGCGGAGACGAAACCGGCCTTCTCCGGCAGCACGGGCGCCGGGCACTGGAAGCGCTCGCCGGCCAGCCGCCCCATCTCCTGCCGCCGCGCCTCGTGATTCTCGTGATGCGCGATCGCCGTCGCGCGCGCCTCGCGGGCACCGGCCGCATCCTCGTTGACCGCCGCGAGCACGGCCTCGGTCTCGCGCAACACAACCTCCATGCTGCGCTCGGCCGCCGCCGTTTCGGTGACATTGGCAGTGGCAGCGGCGCTCTCCGCCTGGGCCGCCTCGATCCGCTCGGCGAGCGTCTTCGGCGTGGCGGCAAGCAATGCGGCCTCCTCTTCGGCGGCGTTGGCGCGGGCGGCCATCTCCTCGATCCGCCTAGCCGCATCGCCGGCGCGCGCGCGCCAGCCCTCGGCCTCTGCCCTCGCCGCCACAGCGCGGTCGCGATCCGCCGAGAGGCCGCGATCGAGCTGGGCGAGATCGAGCCGGTACTGGCCCACCGCCCCGCGCGCGGCATCCGTCGCGGCCCGCTGTGCCGCGACCGCGCGCGCCGTCTCCCCGCCATCGGGCAACAGCGCCACCACATCGGCGGCCTTGCTGCGCTCTCCGTCCGCGGCATCGCGCTCGGCCTGGGCCTGCGCTGCGCGCTCGGCCAGCTCGGCGCGGCGGGATTCGATGCGCTCGATGGCGACGCGGGCGCGATCCTCGGCCAGCGCCTCGTCACGGGCGCGGCGTTCGGCAGCGGTGAGCGACGTGCGCGCCGCCTGCCCGTCGCGCTCCGCGGCATCGAGCGCGGCGGCGGCCTCGCGCCCCTTCGCCTCGGCCTCGGCCAGCGTCGCGCGGGCGGGCGGGAGCTGCGTCTCGATCTCGGTCAGGCGGTTGCGGCGGATGAGGCCTTCGGCGGCGGCGGCGCCCTGCTCCTCGGCGACGAAGCCGTCCCAGCGCCGCATCTTCCCGTCACGGGTCACGAGGCGCTGGCCGACGCCGAGCCGGATGCTCCCGTCATCCGCCTCCACGACGCCGACCTGCGCCAGCCGCCGCGCCAGTTCCTCGGGCGCCTCGACATGATCCGAAAGCCGCTCGCACCCCTTGGGCAGCGCAGCATCGCCCGCAGCATCCGCGCCCGCCCAGCGCCGCGCGCCCTTGCCGCCAACCGGCGCCTCCAGATCGTCGCCCAGCGCCGCCGCCAGCGCGCGCTCATAGCCGGGCGCGGCAGTGATCTGGTCGATGGCGCGGGGCTCCTTGCCGTCGCGACGCGCCAGCGAGCGGGTCAGTGCCGCCGCTTCGGACTCCAGCGAGGCGAGTTGCGCCCGCGCCGTGGCCGCCGCCGCCTGCCCCTCATCCCGCGCCGCCGCGGCCGTGACGCGAGCCTCCTCGGCCTTCGTCATAGCCTCGGTCGCGGCGTCCGCCTCGGCCGTCGCAGTCGTGCGCGCGGCGGACGCCGTCGCCAGCGCCGCCTCATGCTGCGCAGCATCGCCCACCGCCGCCAGATCGCGAGCGATGCGCGCCACCTCCGCCTCGGCGCGGTCGAGACGCTGACGGGCCGCCGCCAGCGCCGCCTGCGCGATCCGCGCCTCGGCCTGCTCCGCCGCCTCCGCTGCGAGAGCCTGCGCGAGCAGCACCTCGGCGTCGCGCAGCCCCGCCTCCGTCTCCGCCAACCGTGTCGTAAGAGCTGGACGTGTCGCCTCGGCCTCCGCCACGCGCGCCGTCAGCGTCTCCGCCTCGGCCATCAGCCGGGCGATGGCGGCCGCCGCATCCTCCGCCAGCGCGCCTTCACGAGCCCGGTCGCGCTCCAGCGTGTCGCGGAGCTGGGCGATCTCCTGGATGCGACGCTCCAGCGCCTTGCGCTCGGCCCGGAGCGTCTCCAGCCGATGGCCCGCCGTCGCCGCCACGTCGCGGGCGGACTGGGCCGTCGAGCGCGCCGCCGCCAGCCCCTGTGCCGCCTGCCCCGAAGCCTCGGTGGCGCGGCGCTGGCGATCGGCGGCGGCGGCCACCGCCGCCTCGGCCGCCTCGGCCTCGCGCTTGCTCGTCGCCGTCGCCTCGGCCGCCTCGCGCCAGCGCGCGTAGATCAGCCGCCCCTCCGCCACGCGGATATCCACCGAGAGCAGGCGATACCGCTCCGCCGCCCGCGCCTGCCGACGCAGCGCCGTGGCGCGCGCCTCCATGTCGCCCAGCAACGTGTCGAGCCGTTCGAGATTGGTCTCCGTCGCGCGGAGCTTCTGCTCGGCATCGCGGCGGCGAACATGGAGGCCGGCAATCCCCGCCGCCTCCTCCAGCATGGCGCGGCGCTCGGTGGGCCGCGCGGCGATGATCGCGCTGATCCGCCCCTGGCTCACCAGCGCCGGGCTGTGCGCGCCGGTCGCGGCGTCCGCGAAGAGCAGCGCGACGTCCTTCTGGCGCACGTCGCGCCCGTCGATGCGGTAGGCGGAGCCCGCGCCCCGCTCGATGCGGCGGACGATCTCGGCCTCCTGAGGCCCGCGCTCGTCCGCCTGCTCGATCAGCATCGAGACTTCGGCGAAGTCCCGCGCCGGGCGCTGGGCGGTGCCGGCGAAGATCACGTCCTCCATGCCGCTGCCGCGCAGCGACTTGGAGCTGGCCTCGCCCATCACCCAGCGGATGGCTTCGAGGAGGTTCGACTTGCCGCAGCCATTGGGGCCGACGATCCCCGTCAGCCCCGGCTCGATCACCAGCTCGGCCGGATCGACGAAGCTCTTGAAGCCCGAGAGCTTGAGCCGCCGGATCCGCATCGTCGCCTTACCCCCCTCAAGCGCCCTGTCAGGCGCCGGCGCCCTTCAGGATCGGCTCCAGCGCCGACCAGACGGTGGTGTTCTCGCCTGCCGGCTTGCCGTTGACGACGAAGAAGGGCGTGAAGCTCACATTGTAGCGTGTAACGCCGTCCTGCATCCGCTTGGAGAGCGCATCCAGCGCCTTGGGATCGGCGAGGCAGGCCTTGGCCTTCGCTTCCGGCACGCCGCGCTGGCCGACGAACTGGACATAGCCGAGCTGCTCGCCCCAGGCGGCGGCCTGCTCGTTGGGCGTCTTGTTGGCGATCTCCTGCTGGAAATTCGCCGGCAGCTTATCCAGCTTCGGGAAGACGTTGGGCTGATCGGCCATCATCTGCTCAAGGATCGGGAAGAAGGTGGTCGCCCCGTTGCACTGGCCGAGCAGGATCGCGGCCGGGTCCATCGGGTGGATCGCGAAATCGCGGAACTCGTAGCTCACCTTGCCGGCGTCGATATATTTGCTCTTGAGTTCCGGGAAGCCTTCCTCGGTGAACTTCGCGCAGTGTGGGCAGGTGCGCGAGCCATATTCGATGAGCTTCACCGGTGCGTTGGGATTGCCCATCAGATAGCCGCCATCGGCCGTCTGGCTGATCTGGCTGGCCCAGCCGCCCGCGGGCGCCGCACCCACCGGGCCGCTGCTGGCGGCGGGCGTGGCCGGCGCGGTGGCCGTGGCGGCGCTGTCGTCAGCCTTCTTCTGGCAGCCGGCCAGCGTCAGGGCGGCCATGGCGAAGCCGGTGAGAAGGAGGCGGTTCTTGATCGTCATGATGCGCGATACTCCTGTGATCATCCCTTGAGCGCGGCCTGGATCTTGGGCTCCAGTGCCGCCCAGTCATAGACGCCGGACTGGACCATATCGTTGATGAGGAAGCCGGGCGTCCCGCCGATCTTGCGGACGTTCCAGGCATCGTTGGTGGTCTTCTCCAGCACCGACTGGAGGCCCTTGTCGTCGAGGCACTTGCCGATCGCGGCCGGCGTCGTGCCATGCTTCACGATCAGCGCCTCGACGCCTGCATTGGCCATCAGCGCGTGGATCGCGGCCGACTTGTCGGGGGCGCTCAGCTCGGTCTGGTGGGCGGAGATCCAGTCGGACGCCTTGGTCTCCCAATCCTGCTGGCCGGCCATCACATCCTCGACCGTGCCGAAATAGTCCTTGGTCGCGACGCAACGGGTGCTGAGCGCCACCGAGAAATCGAGCGCGTCGCGCAGCGCCGAGCGCAGCTCGAAGCTCACCTGTCCCGAGCGGACATATTTGTCGGTGAGCGGCTTGAAGGCGGTGGTCGCGAACACGGCGCAATGCGGGCAGGTGAAGGAGAAGAATTCGACCAGCTTCACCTTCGCGTTGGGGTTGCCCATGCGGATGCCGCCATCGGGCGTCTGCTCGATCACGCGGGTCCAGTCGGCGGGCGCATGGGCCGTGCGGGGGGCGGCCTCGACAGGCGCGGTGCCCGAGACGGCGAACAGGGCGGCCACGAACGCGACGAATACAGGCTTCATTCGGAAGGCTCCGGCAGGCGCGGCGCGCCGGTGGTGAAGGAAAGGCCCTCGGCCATCGATTCGAGCACGGCGCGCAGCTCGGGATCGCTCACCGCGCGCAAGCTGTCGCCGAGTTCGACGGGCTGGAAGTTGGGCGCGGCCGGCGGCTTGCGGCGCGCGCGCGGGGTGGCGGCGGCCTGACGGATCTGCACGCGCGCCACCGCCGGATAGCCGAAGAAGCGGTTGACCCGCTGGATCAGCGTCGGCGCGATATGCTGCATCATCGGCGCATGGGCGCCCTCGACCGAAAGAGTGAGCACGCCGTCCGACTTCTTGCCCGCCGGGAAGCGGATCGATTCGGGCGAGGAGACGCCGGCGTAGCGCTGGCCGACGATCTCGGGCCAGCGACTCACCACGGCGGACTGGATGAAGCCGAAGCGGCGGAAATGAACACCGCCAATCTCGGGCACAATCTCCGAAAGCGCCCGCGCACGCGCGGCACGCGGCCGCTCGACAGGCGCCTTCGCCTTGCCGCGCGACGCCTTCTTTTCCCCCGACACCCCTGAAGCCCGTTCCGTCATTCTCCTCCCCATGCCATAGGCGCCCCATGCCCGTCGATGCCGCTCACGCACTGCTGGCCTGGTACGATGCCAACGCCCGCGCGCTGCCGTGGCGGGCGGCGCCGGGCACGCCCGCGCCGACCCCGTATCGGGTGTGGCTGAGCGAGATCATGCTCCAGCAGACGACCGTCGCCGCGGTCGGCCCCTATTTCGCGAAATTCACCGGCCGCTGGCCGACCGTCGCCGATCTCGCCGCCGCCGACGAGGCCGAGCTGATGGCCGCCTGGGCCGGGCTCGGCTACTACGCCCGCGCCCGCAACCTGATCGCCTGCGCCCGCTCGGTGATGGCGGATCATGGCGGGCGATTCCCCGATAGCGAGGATGTCTTACGCGCCCTGCCCGGCATCGGCGCCTATACGGCGGCGGCGGTGGCGGCGATCGCCTTCGGGCGGCGCGCGGTGGTGGTGGACGCCAATGTCGAGCGGGTGGTGACGCGCCTGTTCGCCTGCCCCGAGCCGCTCCCCAACGCACGGCCCCGTATCCGGGAGCTGACCGACAGCATCACCCCGGACGCGCGCGCAGGCGATTTCGCGCAGGCGATGATGGACCTCGGCGCCACCATCTGCACGGTGCGCAATCCGTGCTGCGACGTCTGCCCGCTGAACGCCGGCTGCAAGGCGCGGGCTGAAGGCAATCCCGAAGCCTATCCGGTGAAGCTACCCAAGAAGGCCAAGCCGCGCCGGAAGGGCATCGCCTACTGGCTCGAATCGGATGGCGCCGTGCTGCTCGTCCGCCGCCCCGACAAGGGGATGCTCGGCGGGATGCGCGCACTTCCCGGAGGCGAGTGGGGCGACTCCGCCGAAGCCGCTTCCCCCCTCGGCGCCGACTGGCGCCCGGTCGGCACGGTCGAGCATGTCTTCACCCATTTCGCCCTGTCGCTCGACGTGATGGCCGCCCACCTTCCCGGCCGCCCGATCGAGGGCGAATGGTGGCCGGTCGACCGCATCGAGGAGGCTGGCCTGCCGACCCTCTATGCGCGCGCCGCCGCGCTTGGCCGCGCTTCCCAGGAGATGCTTGCGCTATGACGATCCTTCCCGGCTTCACCGGATCGCTGCTCGACCGGGTCGACATGGCCCGGCACGACGAGGCACTGGTGGCCGCGATGCGGGCCGATCCGGAGGCGCTGCTCCTCCTTCTCGCAGACCTGCACCCGCTCGGCGCGGAGGAAGGCACGCTCGGCTGGACCCCGCTGGCCGAGGTGCAGATCGAGGTGGAGCTGGCGCTGCTCGGCCGGATCGAGGGGCGGCCGCGTTTCGTGGCGCTGACGCCGGGCGTCTCCGCTCTGCGCCGCTCGCCGGAGCTGTTCGCGGCGATTACCGCGCTCCAGCCCGGCGAGGCCGGCACCTATGCCGCCGCGCGCAGCCTGATCGACTGGCACGCCCGCCACGGCTTCTGCCCCAACTGCGGGCACCGAACCCTGGCCTTCCGCGCCGGCTGGGGGCGCCGCTGCCCGAACTGCGAGGCCGAGCATTTCCCGCGCGTCGACCCGGTGGTCATCATGCTCGCCCAGCACGGCACGGGCGATGCGGCGCGTATCCTCGTCGGCCGCCAGCCGGCCTTCCCGCCGGGGCGCTATTCGGCGCTGGCGGGCTTCCTCGAACCCGGCGAATCGGTCGAGGAGGCGGTGACGCGCGAGCTGGCCGAGGAGGCGGGCGTCGCCGTCCATTCGGTGCGCTACGTCGCGTCGCAGCCCTGGCCCTTCCCCTCGCAGCTCATGATCGCCTGCGTCGCCATGACCGACGACGACAGGCTCCGCATCGACGAGACCGAGCTGGAGGACGCGCGCTGGATCGACCGCGCCGGGGTGATCGCCGCGATGAACGGCGAGCCTGACGCTCCCTTCCTGCCGCCGCCGCCCTACGCCATCGCCCACACGCTGTTCCGGCGCTGGCTGGCGGAGAGCTGAGCGGGCTTACAGATCCCGGTTGCGCGCCTTGCGATAGGTGCCGAGGATGCGCACCCAGCGCGAGTAGAAAGCCAGCTCTTCCAGCGCGCGGGCGACGCCCGGCTCGTCGGGATGGCCCTCGATATCGGCGTAGAACTCGGTCGCCTGAAAGGCACCGCCGCGCTGATAGCTTTCGAGCTTGGTCATGTTGACGCCGTTGGTGGCGAAGCCGCCCAGCGCCTTGAACAGCGCGGCGGGGACATTCTTCACCTGGAACATCAGCGTCGTCATGTAAGGACCGCCCCCGATCTCCTCGGGCGCCTCCAGCGCCAGCGCGAGGAAGCGGGTGGTGTTGTCCTCCTCGTCGGCGATTCCCTCGGCGAGGATCGGCAGGCCGTAGAGTTCCGCCGCCAGACGCGGCGCCAGCGCGCCGACGCGGGCGGGCGCGCCCATCTCCACCACCGCGGCCGCGGCGGCGGCGGTGTCAGGGAAGGGAATCGCCCGGATGCCGTTCCCGCGCAGCCAGTGCCGGCATTGGCCCAGCGCCTGCGGATGGCTCATCGCCTCCTCCACCTCGCCCAGCGTGCCCGAGCCCAGCAGGCAGTGGCGGATCGGCAGGAAATGCTCGCCGATGATGGTGAGCCCGCTCTCGGGCAGCAGGAAATGCATGTCGGCGACGCGGCCGTGGAGCGAATTTTCGATCGGGATCAGCGCGCGCTCGGCGCGGCCCTCGCGCACCGCGTCGATCGCATCCTCGAATCCGAAGCAGGGCAGCGGCAGCGCGTCGGGAAAGGCCTGCATCACCGCGATATGCGAATTGGCGCCCGGCGCGCCCTGAAAGGCGACGGCGCGGGCGGGATCGGCGGCGGCGGCGGCAGCCATCGTATCGACGAGGACGGCGGCGGGGGCGGGATAGGTCTGCATGTAAAGCCGCGACTACGCGCTGTCAGGTGGTGGCTGCAAGCGCGCTTGCGCAGCCCGTTTGGCGATTCTATGCATTGGCTGCCTGTATCGCGTCTGTAACGGCGCTGGACATAAGCCGCCAGAATAGGCGTAAAAAAGGGGAGTGTTGCGGGGCATGGACGACCGGACCAACACGATCGCCGGCTGGGTACTTGCCGCGGGTATTGCCGCGCTTGGTCTGACAGTTGTCACGGGTGAATATTTTCACGCCGAGCGACCCGAGAAGATGGGCTACACCGTCGAAGGGGTCGAGCAGGAAGCCGGCGCGGAAAGTGCCCCCGCCGAAGGGCCCATCGAAACCTATCTCGCCAAGGCGGACCCGGCGAAGGGCGCCGACGTCTTCAAGAAGTGCGGCGCCTGCCACACCGATCAGAAGGGTGGCCCCAACGGCATCGGCCCGCAGCTCTGGGACGTCGTCGGCCGCGCCCGCGCGACCGAGGCGGGCTTCGCCTATTCCGACGCGCTGAAGGGCAAGCCCGGCGCGTGGGACTGGGATTCGCTGGGCCAATGGCTGAAGAGCCCGAAGGAGTATGCGCCCGGCACCAAGATGACCTTCGCGGGCCTCTCCAACCCGCAGGATCGGGCGAACGTGATCGCCTATCTCAACACGCAGAGCGACGCGCCCAAGCCGCTGCCGACGGCGCCCGCCGCCGCTCCGGCCGCCGCCGCGGGCACTGCCGCTGCCGCCAAGCCGGGCGAGAACACGGCCGGCGAAGGCGCCAAGAAGCAGCCGGTCGTCACCGAGGCGCAGGCCGCCGCCAATCCCAAGGGCGCGGTCGGCGGTAACGCGGCGCCGAGCGTGACGGGCAACGAGGCCCAGCAGAAGAAGTAAGCGGCAAGTGCTTCCGGGCAGCGACCGCGCCGCCCGGAAGCCCGCGCCGGAGCGGCTTATTCGGCCGCAACCACGTCCGGCATGTCGTAATAGTCGCGAACGATCTCCCACGCCTCTTCCGCCGTCTCGACGAAGCGGAACAGGTCGAGATCCTGCGGCGCGATCACGCCATAGTCGGCGAGCGCGTGCCAGTTGACCACCGTTTCCCAGAACTCCCGGCCGAACAGCAGAATCGGCAGCGGCGAGGTCTTGCCCGTCTGGATGAGGGTGAGCAGCTCGAAGAACTCGTCGAACGTGCCGAAGCCGCCCGGGAACACCGCCACCGCGCGCGCGTGCAGCAGGAAGTGCATCTTGCGCAGCGCGAAATAGTGGAAGCGCATCGAGAGATGCGGCGTCACATAAGGGTTCGGCGCCTGCTCGTGGGGCAGCACGATGTTGAGGCCGATCGTATCCGCCCCGACATCGCGCGCGCCGCGATTCGCGGCCTCCATGATCGACGGGCCACCGCCCGAGCAGACCACGAACTGGCGCTTGCCGTCGGCGTCCGGCGCGACCCGGCTGGCGATGCGGGCGAGCTTGCGCGCCTCGTCATAATAATGGGCGTTCGACGCGAGGCGCTCGGCGATGCGGCGCTGCTCGGGGGTCTTGGCGGCGTCGACCAGCATCTTCGCCCGTTCCGGCTCGGGGATGCGCGCCGAGCCGTAGAAGACGAAGGTGGAGGCGATGTTCGCCTCGTCGAGAATCACCTGCGTCTTCAGCAGTTCGAGCTGGAAACGCACGGGGCGCAGATCCTCGCGCAGCAGGAACTCGTCGTCCTGGAAGGCGAGGCGGTAGGAAGGATCTTCCGTCTGCGGCGTCACCACCGCTTCGCGGGCGACCTTCGCCTCGGTCTTGGCGGGGGCGAAGATGCGCTTGGGAACGCCGGCCTTGTCGCCGGCCGGAGTGCGGTTCTGATCGTTCATTAGCGGGGGTTTAGCCGTCCTTCATGACGGTGGGAAGATTTCAGCGGCAGTACGTCCCCGGCCCCATGTCGAAATGCAGGTGGTTGCGGTGGAGCGCGTTGGCGTCCGGCCCCAGCACGATATGGAAGCGCCGGCACGCCGCGTCATGCACCGCGCGCAGGAAGTTGCGGGCATATTGGTCCGGCCCGTTCCAGTCGTTGAGCACGGTGATCCGCCGTCCGTTGGCGAGCACGAAGCCCGATATGTCCACCGCGTCGGACAGGCCATGTTCGGAGAGCCTGTTGCCTCCGACATTGTTGATCGGCCGGCAGGAGTAGGTGCCGAAGCTCTCGATCTTCACCACCGGCGAGGAGAGCCAGGCCTCGGCCGCCTTCTGCGTCGCGTCGCGGGTCCAGCGGGTGAAGGCGTCGGCCAGCGGGCAGGTCATCGCGCCGAGATTGGTGACGGGCATCCCGATGTCCGAAAGCTGCACCGTGCCGATCGCCGAGCAGCCACCGCCGAACACGCGATCGGGCAGCACGCTGTATTGCGCGCCGTCGGCCGAAAGCTGGCTCAGGCATTGGCGCCGGGCTGCCGCGTCATAGGCCGGGCGCTCGGGCGGCGGACGGTATCGCGCGGACGGGCGTGCCGGCTGGCGCTCGTGCGGCACGCAGGAAACGAGGAGCAGCGCCACCGCTCCCAGGGCCGGAACCAGACGCAAACGACGCATGAACACCCCTCCGCTCCGCCAGCCTAATCGGCGGGGGGAGCAGGGTCATCTCCCCCTCGCATCGCCTCGCCTCATTTCGCCGCATGGGCGGCATCGCCGAAACGAAATGTCGCGTGAAATGATCTAAGCGACATATTTACGCGGTTGACTCCCCCGTCCGCGTCTCTAAAGGCGGCGGCGGGCCACGCCGTCCCAACGCGGCGCGTGCTCTCTGTGAGGAGAGTCTACATGACTGACACGTTGCGAGCCGACGCCGCATCTGCGTCCGCTGACCGTCCGACCGCGCCGAAGCCGGCGCGCCCCTTCTTCTCTTCGGGCCCCTGCGCCAAGCCTCCGGGCTGGGAGGCCGCGAACCTGCCGCACGCCTCGCTCGGCCGCTCGCACCGCTCGAAGCTCGGCAAGAGCCGCCTCGCCCACGCGATCGACCTGACGCGCAAGATCCTCCAGGTGCCCGACACGCACCGCATCGGCATCGTCCCCGGTTCGGATACCGGCGCGGTCGAGATGGCGATGTGGACGATGCTGGGCGCCCGCCCCGTCACCACGGTGGCGTGGGAGAGCTTCGGTGAAGGTTGGGTCACCGATGCCGCCAAGCAGCTCAAGCTCGATCCGAACGTCGTCAAGGCGCCCTATGGCGAGCTGCCGGACCTCGGCGCGATCGATCAGGACAGCGACGTCGTCTTCACCTGGAACGGCACGACTTCGGGCGTGCGCGTGCCGGACGGCGACTGGATCAGGGACGACCGCGAAGGCCTGCTGATCTGCGACGCCACCTCGGCGGTGTTCGCGCAGGACGTGCCGATCGAGAAGCTCGATGTCGTCACCTTTTCCTGGCAGAAGGTGCTGGGCGGCGAGGGCGCGCACGGCGTCATCATCCTCTCGCCGCGCGCCGTGGAGCGTCTGGAGACCCACACGCCGAGCTGGCCGATCCCCAAGGTCTTCCGCCTCACCGCCAAGGGCAAGCTCTCCGAAGGCGTCTTCAAGGGCGAGACGATCAACACACCGTCGATGCTCGCGGTCGAGGATTATATCCACTCGCTGGAGTGGGCGTTGTCGCTGGGCGGCCTCTCCGGCCTGATCGCACGCGCCGACGCCAATGCCGAGGCGCTGAACAGGATCGTCGCCGAGCGCGACTGGCTCGACCATCTCGCCGCCGATGCGGCGGTGCGCTCGAACACCAGTGTCTGCCTCAAATTCTCAGGCGACGCGGTGAAGGGCCTCGACGACGAGGGTTTGACCGCGATCGAGAAGAAGATGGTGTCGAAGCTCGAGGCCGAGGACGCCGCCTATGATCTGGGCTCGTACCGCGATGCCCCTCCGGGCCTGCGCATCTGGTGTGGTGCTACGGTCGAGACCGCCGACATCGAGGCGCTCGGACCGTGGCTCGACTGGGCTTTCGCGGCCGCCCGCGCCTGACGCTTCCCGGCCGGGCCACCGCGCCCGGCCGCCTTCCCGTGACACGAATTTCGGCCGGCCCGATCCCGGCCCATGGAGCATGACATGCCCAAGGTACTGATTTCCGACAAGATGGACCCCAAGGCCGCCCAGATCTTCCGCGAGCGCGGGGTCGAGGTGGACGAGATCACCGGCAAGACGCCGGAGGAACTGGCCGCGATGATCGGCGAATATGATGGCCTCGCCATCCGCTCCTCGACCAAGGTGACCAAGGCGATCCTCGCCCACGCGAAGAACCTCAAGGTGGTCGGCCGCGCCGGCATCGGCGTCGACAATGTCGACATCCCCGCCGCCTCGGCCGCCGGCGTGGTGGTGATGAACACCCCGTTCGGCAACTCGATCACCACCGCCGAGCACGCCATCGCGCTGATGTTCGCCCTCGCCCGCGACCTGCCCGAGGCCGACAAGTCGACCCAGGCCGGCAAATGGGAGAAGAACCGCTTCATGGGCGTCGAGGTGACGGGCAAGACGCTCGGCCTGATCGGCGCGGGCAATATCGGCTCGATCGTCGCGGACCGCGCGCTCGGCCTCAAGATGAAGGTGGTGGCTTACGACCCCTTCCTCACCGAGGAGCGTGCCGTGGAGCTGGGCGTCACCAAGGCGACGCTCGACGAGCTGCTGGCGCGTGCCGACTTCATCACGCTGCACACCCCGCTCACCGACCAGACGCGCAACATCCTCTCGGCCGAGAATCTCGCCAAGACCAAAAAGGGCGTGCGCATCATCAACTGCGCGCGCGGCGGGCTGATCGACGAGGCGGCGCTGAAGGCGGGCCTCGATTCGGGCCATATCGCCGGTGCCGCGCTCGACGTGTTCGTCACCGAGCCGGCCAAGGAATCGCCGCTGTTCGGCACGCCCAACTTCATCTCGACGCCGCACCTCGGCGCGTCGACCACCGAAGCGCAGGTGAACGTCGCGATCCAGGTGGCCGAGCAGATGGCCGACTTCCTCGTCTCGGGCGGCGTCACCAACGCGCTCAACATGCCGAGCCTCTCGGCCGAGGAAGCCCCCAAGCTCAAGCCGTACATGGCGCTCGCCGAGAATCTCGGCTCCCTGATCGGCCAGCTCGAGGGCGATGCGATCAAGGGCGTGGCGATCGAGGTCGAGGGCGCTGCCGCCGAGCTCAACCAGAAGCCGATCACCGGCGCGGTGCTGGCCGGCCTGATGCGCGTCTATTCGGACACGGTGAACATGGTGAACGCGCCGACGCTCGCCAAGGAGCGCGGCCTCGACGTGCGCGAGGTGCGCCATGACCGCGAAGGCGACTATCACACGCTGGTGCGCGTGACGGTCGACACCGCCGCCGGCCCGAAGTCGGTTGCGGGCACGCTGTTCGGCAACGCCTCGCCGCGCCTGACCGAGATCTACGGCATCAAGGTCGAGGCCGATCTCGACGGCCCGATGCTCTACATCGTCAACGAGGACGCGCCGGGCTTCATCGGCCGCCTCGGCACGACGCTGGGCGAGGCGGGCGTCAACATCGGCACCTTCCACCTCGGCCGCCGCGCGGCGGGTGGCGAGGCGGTGCTGCTGCTCTCGGTCGACACCGCCGTCGAGGAGCCGCTCCTCGCCAAGGTCCAGACGCTTCCGGGCGTGAAGACCGTCAAGGCGCTGACCTTCTGATAAAATCGTCGCTCCTGCGCAGGCAGGAGCCCATGTCTCTCGCTTCCTGCGGCACCGGCTGCGGAAAGAGACATGGGTCCCTGCCTGCGCAGGGACGACGTCAATGGTTGATGTCGTCCCAAAGATCGCGCCAGTCGGGATTCATCTGGCCGATGAGATTGAGTTTCCAGCCACGCTTCCATTTCTTCAGCGCCTTCTCCCGGACGATAGCCTCATCGATCCGTTCGTGCCGTTCGATATAGACGAGACGAGTCAGGCCATGCTCCCGACAGAATTCGGAACCCACGCCCTGACGATGCTGGAGCACGCGGCGCGCCAAAGCAGCCGTCACGCCAATATAAAGCGTCCCGCTCGGCCCGTTGCTCATCATATAAACCCAGCCGCCCGTCATCGAAACGCACGCTACACTGGCGCGCGGGCGAAACCACGCTAAAGGGGCTCACGCGATGACCTCACCCTCCCTCCTGCCCGAAGGGCTGCGCGACCGGCTGCCGCCGGAGGCCGAAGCGCTCGGCCGCGTCCGTGGAGCCGTGCTCCAGACCACCGAACTGAACGGCTATGCCCGTGTCGAACCGCCGCTGGCCGAGTTCGAGGCGACGCTGCTCGGCCGGCTCAAATCCTCGCGGTCGACCGATCTGCTGCGCGTGATCGATCCGGTGTCGCAGCGCACGCTGGCGCTCCGCCCCGACATCACCGCGCAGGTCGGCCGCATCGCCGCCACCCGCCTCGCCCATCGCCCGCGCCCGCTGAGGCTCTGCTATGCGGGGCAGGTGCTCAAGGTGCGCGGCACGCAGCTCCGCCCCGAGCGCGAGATGTGCCAGGCGGGCGCCGAGATCATCGGCACCGATTCGATCCCCGCCGTGATCGAGGCGATCCGCGTCGCGCTCGACGCGCTCACCGCCGCCGGCGCCACCGGCCTCTCGGTCGACCTGACGCTGCCCGATCTGGTGCCGTTGCTCGCGGCCGGCCCGATGCCGGTCGCCGATGTCGAGGCGGTGATCCATGAACTCGACGGCAAGGACGCCGGTGCGCTCGCGACGCTCGGCGCCGAGGCCTATCTGCCGCTGATCGAGGCCGCCGGCCCCGTGGAAGCGGCAACCGCGCGCCTCGCCCAGCTCGATACGGGCGGACTGCTCGGCTCGCGCCTCGACGGCGTGCGCGCCATCGCCACCGCGATCGGCGACCGCGCGACGCTGACCCTCGATCCCACCGAACGCCACGGCTTCGAATATCAGAGCTGGATCGGCTTCTCGCTCTTCGCGGATGGCGTGCGCGGCGAGGTCGGGCGCGGCGGCTCCTATTCGATCGTCCATCCGAGCGGGCATGAGGAGCCGGCGGTCGGCTTCTCGCTCTATCTCGATCCGATCGTCGACGCGGGCGTGGCCCCGGACGGGCGCGACCGCGTCTTCCTGCCGCTCGGCACCGCCGACGAGACCGCGATCCGCCTGCGGAGCGAAGGCTATGCCACCGTCGCCGCCCTTTCCGCCGCCGACGACGCCTCCGCGCTCGGCTGCACCCATGTCTGGGCGGACGCCGCCCTCCAAACGCTAGGAAACTAACATGGCCAACGTCACCGTCGTCGGCGCCCAGTGGGGCGATGAGGGCAAGGGCAAGATCGTCGACTGGCTCTCCGAGCGCGCCGAGGTCGTCGTCCGCTTCCAGGGCGGCCACAATGCCGGCCACACGCTCGTCGTGGGCGAGAATGTCTACAAGCTCTCGTTGCTTCCCTCGGGCATCGTGCGTGGCACGCTGTCGGTGATCGGCAACGGCGTGGTGCTCGATCCGTGGCATCTCAAGGACGAGATCGCCAAGCTGCGCGGCCAAGGCGTCACCATCACGCCGGACAATCTCCACATCGCCGAGACCTGCCCGCTGATCCTCCCCTTCCACCGCGATCTCGACGGCCTGCGCGAGGATGCGTCCGGCGCCGGCAAGATCGGCACCACGCGCCGCGGCATTGGTCCTGCCTATGAGGACAAGGTCGGCCGCCGCGCGATCCGCGTGTGCGATCTCGCCCATCTCGATGCGCTGGGCCCCCAGATCGAGCGTCTCTGCGCCCACCACGACGCGCTCCGCGCCGGCTTCGGCGAGCCGCCGATCGACCGCGAGCGCCTGCTGGCGGACCTGCGCGAGATCGCCGACGTCGTGCTGCCTTATGCCAAGCCCGTGTGGGTGACGCTCAACGAGGCCAAGCATGCCGGCAAGCGCATCCTGTTCGAGGGCGCGCAGGGCATCCTGCTCGACGTCGACCATGGCACCTATCCGTTCGTCACCTCGTCCAACACGATCGCGGGCACGGCGGCCAACGGCTCGGGCCTCGGCCCCAGCGGCGCGGGCTTCGTGCTCGGCATCGCCAAGGCCTACACCACGCGCGTCGGCTCCGGCCCCTTCCCGACCGAGCAGGACAATGAGACCGGCGAGCGCCTCGGCACGCGCGGGCACGAGTTCGGCACCGTGACGGGCCGCAAGCGCCGCTGCGGCTGGTTCGATTCGGTGCTGGTGCGTCAGGCGGCGGCGGTGTCGGGCATCTCGGGCATCGCGCTCACCAAGCTCGACGTGCTGGACGGCTTCGAGGAGATCAAGATCTGCGTTGGCTATCGCATCGGCGATCGCGACTATGATTATCTGCCGCCCCACGCCTCGGATCAGGCGGCGGTGGAGCCGATCTACGAGACGATCGAGGGCTGGAGCGAATCCACCGCCGGCGCGCGGAGCTGGGCCGAGCTTCCAGCGGCGGCGATCAAATATATCCGCCGCGTGGAAGAACTGATCCGCTGCCCGGTGGCGCTGGTCTCCACCAGCCCCGAGCGCGACGACACCATCCTCGTCCGCGATCCCTTCGCGGACTGATGAAAAAAGGGCCGGAGCATCGCTGCCCCGGCCCTCCTTGTATGGCGGGCATGGAGACCCGCCTGCCCGCCACCAAGCTTATTTCGGCTTATGCTTGTGCTTGGTCTTCGTCGTGGTGGTCGTCGAACCGCTGGAATCCGTGGTGCCCGTGGCCGCGCCCGCCGATGGATCACCAGCGGGAGCCTGGCTGGCGCTGGGATCGCCCGCCGGGGCGGTGGGCGGTGTCGCGCTCATATCCCCGCTGGGCGCCGTCGTGCCGGAAGGCGGCGGAGCCTGCATCCCGCCGGGGGCTCCACCCTGATCCGTCACCTGGGCGAAGGCCGCCGCCGGCATCAGCGCGATGGCCGCAGCGGCGATCAGAACATTACGCATCCTACTCTCCTCATGGTCTCTCCTGACGGAGGTTAACCATGAACGCGCCGCTGTTCGGGCGGTGCCACGCCCTGCCGCCGGGTCGGAGCGGCTGGTCGGGGAGGGGGGATTTTCGTCGTGTCAGCGGCCCGTCTGGGCGCGGTGGAGCAATTTCTGGTCGGCAAGCACCAGCGCCATCATCGCTTCCACGACCGGCACCGCGCGGATGCCGACGCACGGGTCATGGCGACCCTTGGTGCGGATGTCGGAGGCCTCGCCCTCGCGGGTGATCGTCTCGACCGGGGTGAGGATCGAGCTGGTGGGCTTGAGCGCCACGCGCACCACCACCGGCTGCCCGGTCGCGATGCCGCCCGCGATGCCTCCCGCGTGGTTGGCAAGGAAGAGCGGCTTGCCGTCCGGGCCGGGGCGCATCGGATCGGCGTTCTGCTCGCCGGTCAGCCGGGCGGCCTCGAAACCGTCGCCGATCTCGACGCCCTTCACCGCGTTGATGCTCATCATCGCCGAGGCCAGCTCGCTGTCGAGCTTGGCATAGAGCGGCGCGCCCCAGCCGGCGGGGACACCTTCGGCCACGCACTCGACCACCGCGCCGACCGAGGAACCGGCCTTGCGCGTGCGGTCCATGATCTCCTCCCAGCGCGCCGCGGCGGCGGCATCCGGGCAGAAGAAGGGATTGGCGTCGATCTGCTCCGCATCGAACGCAGACGGATCGATACGATCGCCGCCCAGCTCGACCAGATAGCCTCGAATGCGGACCTCCGGGATCGCCACACGGGCAATGCCGCCCGCCGCCACCCGCGCCGCCGTCTCGCGCGCCGAGGAGCGCCCGCCGCCGCGATAGTCGCGGAAGCCGTATTTGGCGTCATAGGCATAGTCGGCATGGCCGGGGCGGTAGGCCAGCGCGACCTCGGAATAATCCTTGGAGCGCTGGTCGACATTCTCGATCATCAGGCTGATCGGCGTGCCGGTGGTCCTGCCCTCGAACACGCCCGACAGGATGCGGACCTGATCCGGCTCCTGCCGCTGCGTGGTGAAGCGCGAGGTGCCGGGGCGGCGCTTGTCCAGCCAGGGCTGGATATCCGCTTCGCTGAGCGACAGCCCCGGCGGGCAGCCGTCCACCACGGCGCCCAGCGCCGGACCATGGCTCTCGCCCCAGGTGGTGAACCGGAAGACCCGGCCGAAGCTGTTCCAGCTCATCAGACGAGCGACATGTCCGGCGCGTCCTCGGCCTTCATGCCGATGACATTGTAGCCGGCATCGACATGGTGGATCTCACCCGTCACGCCCGCCGACAGATCGGACAGGAAGTAGAGGCCCGAGCCGCCCACATCCTCGATGGTGACGGTGCGCTTGAGCGGCGAATTCAGCTCGTTCCACTTCAGGATGTAATTGAAGTCGCCGATGCCGCGCGCCGCCAGCGTCTGGATCGGGCCGGCGGACACCGCATTGACGCGGATATTCTCCGAGCCGAGATCGACCGCGAGATACTTCACGCTCGTCTCCAGCGCGGCCTTGGCGACGCCCATCACGTTATAGTGCGGAATCACCTTCTCGGCGCCGTAATAGGTGAGCGTCAGGATCGAGCCGCCGTTCGGCATCATCTCGCGCGCCCGCTTGGCGACAGCCACCAGCGAGTAGGCCGAGATGTTCATCGTCATCAGGAAATTGTCGAGCGTGGTGTCGTAGAATTTCCCGCGAAGCTGCGTCTTGTCCGAGAAGCCGATGGCGTGGACGACGAAGTCGATCGTCGGCCATGTCGCCTTCAGCGTGTCGAACGCCGCATCGAGCGCGTCCATGTCGGACACGTCGCAATCGATCAGGAAATCCGAGCCCAGTTGCTCGGCGAGCGGGCGGACGCGCTTTTCCAGCGCCTCGCCCTGGTAACTGAAGGCAAGCTCCGCGCCGTGCTCGCGCAGCATCTTCGCGATGCCCCACGCCAGCGACTTGTCGTTCGCAAGGCCCATGATGAGCCCGCGCTTGCCTTCCATCAGACCGGCCATGATGCCTCCTCAGTCTCTTTGGGCGCCTCCTTTAGGCGCGGCGAGGGCGATTCCGCCAGTGCTGCGTTCACATGAGCGCCAATCACCATGCCCAAACCCACCAGCCAGAAGAAGAAGAGCATGATGATGACGCCCGCCAGGCTGCCATAGGTGCGGTTGTAGCCGCCCAGCAGGCTGAGCACGACCGGCAGCAGCGCCGTCGTCGCCAGCCACCAGACCGAGGTGAACAAGGCCCCCGGCCATTTCGGGCTGTTCGAGAAACGATAACGGCTTGGCGTCAGCGTGTAGAACAGGATGTAAAGGGCGCCGAACATCACCACGCCCGGCACGAGGCGGGAGAGGCCGATCCACCCCGCCACCTCGCGCGCGAAGGGGAGGAGACCGTAGACGATCTGCTCGGCCGCCGTCAGCGCCACCTGCGCGGAGAAGGCTACCATCACCAGCATCA
Organism: Sphingomonas sp. PR090111-T3T-6A; assembly: GCF_000383095.1. Taxonomy (GTDB): domain Bacteria; phylum Pseudomonadota; class Alphaproteobacteria; order Sphingomonadales; family Sphingomonadaceae; genus Solisphingomonas. The sequence continues at coordinate 41,155 of NZ_AORL01000004.1, read as the reverse complement.
CCGCGACGATGATGATCGCCACCGATCCCAGCCGCGCGTGCCAGAAGGCCCCGCTCGCGCGCAGGCCGTAGGCGCGGCGCAGAATATCTCTGATCGTCTCGATGTAGCTCCCGACCGTCCACAGCCCGACGATCGCGCCCATCCACAGCAGCGGCCCGGTCCGCGCCGCCAGCACCGAATCGATCGCCGGCTTGAGCAGCCCCGCCACCCCGTGCGGCATCACGCGCAGGAAGGACGTCACCGCCTCCGCCCCGTCGCCCGATCGGCCGAAGAGCTGGGCCAGCGCGGTCATGATGATGAAGAAGGGAAAGAGCGTCAGCAGCGTCAGATAGGCAAGGTTTCCTGCGTGGATGAAACCATCCGAATAGACACCGACGATGACCCGGCGGATCACCTCGAAGGCCTGCCCCGTCACCCCGAACCGTGCTCTCGCACGCTCCAGCGTGCCCAGGCGGGCAGCGCGGGCCTCGGGGCTTTCGGGGGACAGACCCTTCATCGATGCCTTAGACGCCCAGCCCCGCGCGCGGGTTGCGTGAGCGGTCGCCCTGCCATTCGTCGACCAGCTTTTCCAGCTCGGCATCGCCCGAGGGGATGTCGATCAGCAGCGTCACGAGCTGATCGCCGCGCCCGCTGATCGCGCGGTGGAAACCCTTGCCGCCGAGCCTGAGCACCTTGCCCGAGGTGGAGCCCTTCGGCACCGTCACCATCACCGGGCCGTCGACCGTCGGCACCTTCACCTTGCCGCCGAGCACCGCCTCGTCGAGCCGGACCGGCAGGTCGAGCCGCACATCGTCGCCCTCGCGCTTGAAGAAGCGGTGGGGCGTCACCTCGATGGTGACGATCGCGTCGCCGGGGCCGCCGGGGCCGGGCTCGCCCTGTCCGGGGAGGCGGCGCTGCGTGCCGGTCTCGACGCCGGCGGGAAGTTTCAGCTCGATCGTCTTGCCGTTGGAGAGGCTCACCCGCTGCGGACGGAGCGCCGCCGCATCCTCGAAGCTCACCGCGAGGCGATAGGCGACGTCCGCGCCCTTCTGCTGCGGCGCCGCGCCACGGCGACGGCCGCCGAAAGGCCCGCCGCCACCGCCGAACAGCTCGTCGAAGATGCTGCTGAAATCGCCGGCCTCGCCCTCGAAGCCCGCCGCCCCGCCGGGGCCTGCACCCGGCCGGAAGCCGCCGCGCCCGGCAAAGGGATTGCCGCCCGCCGCCCCGGCGCCGAAGCCGAAGGGAGCCTTGGGATTGCCCTCGCCGTCGATCTCGCCGCGGTCGAAGCGGGCGCGCTTGTCCTTGTCGGACAGCAGGTCATAGGCGGCCGTCACCGCCGAGAAGCGTTCGGCCGCCTTGGGATTGTCCGTATTGCGATCGGGATGCAGCTCCTTGGCGAGCTTGCGATAGGCCGACTTGATCGCCTTTTCGTCGGCATTTCGGGCCACGCCCAGGGTCTGATAGGGATCCGCCATTGTCTACCTGTATCGCAGTCCTCGCCGTAACCAACTGTTGCCCAAATACAACAACTGAGATGTGGACTCGCCACGCCTAACGCAAGAGGCCCGTCAACGCTATGTGGAGCGCATGACCGACGATCCGCACGCCCTGTTCGCCGCCTGGCTCGAAGACGCCCGCGCGAGCGAACCCAACGATCCCAACGCGATGGCGGTTGCGACCGTCGGGGCCGACGGGATGCCGTCGGTGCGCATGGTGCTGCTCAAGGGGCATGATGCGCGCGGCTTCGTCTTCTACACCAACCAGCAGAGCCGCAAGGCCGGCGAACTCGCCGCCAACCCCAAGGCCGCGCTGCTCTTCCACTGGAAGAGCCGGCGCCGGCAGGTGCGGATCGAGGGGCTGGTGAGCATCGTCGCAGCGGACGAGGCGGATGCCTATTTCGCCTCGCGCAGCCGAGATTCGCAGCTCGGCGCCTGGGCGTCCGACCAGTCCCGCTCGCTCGACGCCCGCGCCACCTTCGAGGCGCGCTTCGAGGCCGAGCAGGCACGCTTCGAAGGCCGCGACGTGCCGCGCCCGCCGCATTGGGGCGGCTATCGCGTGATGCCGGAGCGGATCGAGTTCTGGAGCGACCGCGCGCACCGCCTGCACGAACGCCGCGTCTTCACCCGCACCGCCGACGGCTGGAGCGAAGGGCTGCTCTATCCATGAACCGCACCGCCGATCAGGAGACCGGCGCCCTCAACCGCCGCGCGGCGCTGGCCAGCGTGGGGGTGGCGACGCTGCTGCTGGGGTTCAAGGGCTATGCCGCGCTCGTCAGCGGATCGGTGGCGATGCTGGCGTCGCTGGCGGACACGGGGCTCGATCTCGTCGCCTCGATCGTGACGCTCTACGGCGTCCATGTCGCCGCCCAGCGCGCCGACGAGCATCACCGCTTCGGCCATGGCAAGGCCGAGTCGCTCGCCGCGCTGTTCCAGGTGGCGCTGATCGCCGCCTCGGCAGTGGCGATCGCGGCGCGCGCGGTGATGTCGCTGCTCCACGCGACGCCGACCGCCTCGCCCGAAACCGGGATCGTCGCCTCGATCGTCGCCGCCGCCGCGACGCTGGCGCTGCTTGCCTATCAGCGCGCGGTGATCGCGCGGACCCGCTCGGTCGCGATCGGGGCGGACCACCTCCATTACAAGTCGGATCTCGCGCTCAATGGCGCCGTGGTGCTGGCGCTGGTGCTCGATCGCTATGCCGGGCTCACCGGCGCGGACGCACTGTTCGGCCTGCTGATCGCTCTCTGGCTGGGCTGGGGCGCGTGGACGTCGGCCACCCACGCCATCGACCAGCTCATGGACCGCGAATGGCCCGAGGAGAAGCGCCGCGCCTTCCTCGATCTCGCCGCCACCATCCCGGCGATGGCGGGGATGCACGATCTGCGCACCCGCACCAGCGGCGCGCATGATTTCGCGCAGTTCCACATGTCCTTCCCGGCCGAGACGACGATCGGCGTCGCGCACGCCGTCATGGAGGATATCGAGACGCAGTTGATGGCGGCCTTTCCGGGGCTGGAGGTGCTGATCCACCCCGATCCCGTCGGCCATGTCGATCAGGAAGGCGCGCTGCCCAAGGCCATCGCGGAACGGAGCGAGATATGAAGCTGCCCTTCCTCCAGATCGACGCCTTCGCGGACCGGCCGTTCGCCGGCAATCCGGCCGCGGTGGTGCCGCTCGATCGCTGGCTGGAGGATGAGATGCTCCAGCGGATCGCGGCGGAGAACAACCTCTCCGAAACGGCCTTCCTCGTGACGGACGCCACCGGGGAGGCCGATTTCGAGCTGCGCTGGTTCTCGCCTGCGGCCGAGGTGGCGCTGTGCGGGCATGGCACGCTCGCCTCGGGCCACGCCATCCTCGGCACCGAGCCCTGCCGCAACCGCGTCACCTTCCGCACGCGCCAGGCGGGCATCCTCGCGGTCGCGCGGGACGGCGCGGGCTACAAGCTGGCATTGCCGGCGTGGAAGCCCGAGCCTCGGCCGCTTCCCGCCATCGTCGCCGCGCTGGGACTGGACACGGTCGTCGAGACGCTCTGGCATCCGCACCGCTACGCGCTCGTCATCGTCGAGAACGAGGACGTGGTGCGCGGCCTCACCCCCGATTTCCGGGCGCTGGCGGCGGAGGGTAATATCCTCGCGATCGTCTCGGCGCGAGGCCGCGAGACCGACATCGTCAGCCGCGCCTTCGCACCGGGGGCGGGCGTCGACGAAGACCCGGTGACGGGCTCGGCCCATGCAGTGATGGCGCCCTATTGGGCCGAAAAGCTCGGCCGCCCGGAGTTCAGCGCCTTTCAGGCCTCAGCGCGCGGCGGTCGTCTCGGCTGCCGGCTCGACGGCGAGCGCGTGATCCTGTCGGGGCGCTGCGTGACGGTCATCGAAGGCGCCCTGTTGCTTCCCTGCAACTGATGGCACGGTCGTGCAAAGCGTCAGAATTGTGACATCGTTGTCGTTTTGACCGCCCTCCCGGTGCCGGTTACGAGCCCTCGCAGCAGGAGCGGAATGCCGCCCGGCGGGCGCGGAGGAGGGCCAGCGCGGCCACGAACTCTCGCGGCGTGACAGAAACCGAGGTGGCGGGGCGCCAGCGCTCCGCATACCGGTCCGGCTCCATCCGCGCCCGCTTTACTCTTCCGGCCCTAGCGCCGACGCACCGCCCCATAGAGCAGCACCGATCCCGCGATCACCGCGAAGAGCCCGCCGATCTCCGCCCAGCTCGCCAGTGCGATGCAGGCCGCCATGCTGACGATGCCGAGCACCACCCAAAGCCCCAGTGCGGGAAGACGGACCGGCGGCCCCGCCAGCGCCACGTCGCGCTGCCTCAGCCGCCACACCGCCGCGCAGCCGCCGATATAGAGCGCGCAGCCGGCCAGCGAGGAGAGCACCACCAGCTCCTCGAACGTGCCCGTCACCGCCAGCGTGATCGCGATGGCGGCGTGGACGAGGATGGCGTTGGCCGGCACCTTGCGCGCCGACACCTCGCCCAGCGCGCGCGGCAGGAAGCCGTCGCGCGCGAAGGCGAACAGCATGCGCGGCGCGCCGAGGATGTCGCTCCCCAGCCACGCCGCCAGCGACAGCGCGGTGCCGGCGAGCAGCAGCAGGCCGAGGCGCGGGTCGATCGTCGCCATGCCGTCGGCGAGCGGGGCCTTCGACGCGCCTAGGCCTGCGCCCAGCAACCCCTGCGCCACCATCTGGATCGCGACATAGGCGATGGTCACGAACAGCATCGCGCCGATCAGCGCGCGCGGCAGGGTCCGCGCCGGATTGGCGACCTCGCCGCTGACGCCGAGTGCCGTCTCCATCCCCTGAAAGGCGAAGAGCGAAAGCAGCACCGCGCGGCCCACGCCCGCCGCATCGGGCGCGACGCCCGCCCCGATCTTCGCCGGATCAAGGAAGAACAGCCCGACGCCCACGAACAGCGCCAGCGGCAGCAGCTTCACCGCCGTCGCCCCTGCGATCAGCCGCGAGGCGATGCGCGCACCCGCGAGGTTCACCAGCGTGAGCCCGCCCAGCACGCCGACGATGATCCCCGCGCGGGGCAAGGCTCCCGCCAGCACCGGGAAGAAATGGGCCAGCGCATCGGCCAGCCCCGCCGCGATCCCGCCGCTGGCGAGCACCGCGGCGAGCCACAGCAGCACGCCCATCACGAAGCCCGGCAACGGCCCGAACGCCTGCTCGACATAGCCATAGGGCCCGCCCGAGGTCGGCACCCGGCTGCCGGCTTCGGCGAAGCACAGCACCACAGCACCCATCGCCACCGCGCAGAACAGGTAGGCGACGAGCGCATAAGGCCCCGCCGCCCGCGCCATGCCGGCGGGCAGCGAGAAGATGCCGGCGCCGATGACCGCATTCACGGTCGCCGCCGCCAGCCCGAACGTCCCGATGCCGCGGCTGAGCCCTTCGTCGCGGCCGGTGCCGATCGCTGCCATCAGCGGCGCTGCGCCGCCGTCTTGTCCCGCTCGGCGCGGAATTCGCTGTCGGCCGACCAGTCCGGCCACTGGCGCGAGTTCGCCAGATCGCGGCCGAGATCGTAGAGCAGGTCCGCATCCTCGGCCATGCCGGACAGATCCCAGTCGGCCGACCATTCGTCGGCAGGCTGGTGGTAGCGATCGCGGGTATAGTCGCGGGCGATCTGGGTGCCGCGCTCGACGCCGCCGTTCAGCAGGTCACGCCCCGAGCCGAAGCTGATCGCCGGAACCCCGCGCTTGGCCATCGAGAAATGGTCCGACCGATAGAAGCCACCCGCCTCGACGCGCGGATCGGGCGTGTAGGTGCGGTTCTGCTTCTTGCCTTCCGCGATCAGGTCGTCGAGCAGGCCGAGCTTGGCGGTGCCCGAGATGGTGAAGTCATGCGCGCGGCCCGCGACCGAGAGCGCGTCCATGTTGATCACGCCCGCCGTCGTCGCCAGCGGATAGACCGGGTTGGCGGCATAATATTCGGAGCCGAGCAGACCCTTCTCCTCCGCCGTCACCGCCATGAAGACGAGGCTGCGGTCGGTGCGCGGCGCATGAGCGAAGGCGCGGCCGATCTCGATCAGCTCGGCGATGCCCGTACCGTTGTCGACGGCGCCGTTATAGATGCGGTCGCCCTTCGCATCCGGCGCGCCGACGCCGAGATGGTCCCAGTGCCCCGTATACATCACCGTCTCATTGGGATGCCTGGCGCCCGGCAGGCGGCCCAGCACGTTGTGCGAGGTGATCACGCCGGTGTCGGCGGCGTACTTCGCGGACAGCGTCGCCTTCAGCGTCACCGGCTTGAAGTCGCGGGTCTGCGCCTGCTTCTTCAGCGCCTCGAAATCGAGGCCCGAATCCTTGAAGAGCTGCACGGCGAGGTCGCGCTGGATCCACGCCTCCATCGCGGTGTGGACCGAGGCCGGGTCCTTGCGCACGATATCGAACTGCGGATTGGTGTTCGAGTTCTTGACCGTCGCCCAGCCATAGGAGGCGGGATCGGTCTCGTGGATCACCAGCACGCCGGCCGCGCCCTGCCGCGCGCCTTCCTCGTACTTGTAGGTCCAGCGGCCATAATAGGTCATCGCCTTGCCGCCGAAATCGCCCTGGCCGGTCTCGAAATCGGGGTCGTTGATCAGCACGACCATGATCTTGCCGTGCAGGTCGACGCCCTTGAAATCGTCCCACTTCCGCTCGGGCGCGTTCACGCCATAGCCGACGAAGACCAGCGGCGCGTCGGCGATCGCGACGGTCTTCTGCCCGTTCATCGGGGCACGGATCGCGATCTCGCTGCCCTGCGTCAGCGCCTGTCCACCGATCGAGACGGCCGCCTGGCCGCTGATCTCGGAGCGGAGCAGCGGCACGTCCTGCGTCCACTGGCGCTTGCCGTTGACGAGCGGGCCGCCGGGCTCCAGCCCTGCCGCCTGCATCTGCTGGGTGATGTAGGCCACCGTCTTGACCTCGCCCGCCGTCGCCGGGCCGCGCCCCTCGAAGGCGTCGGAGGAGAGCGTCTTGATATGGTCGGAAATCCTCTGCGGGCTGAACACCGGTTCGGGCGAGGCGGCGGCGAGGGCGGCGGCGGGCAGCACGGCGAACAGGCAGGCAGGCAGAAGGCGCATCGATATCCCCTATTCTGGTTTGCGCGCGAACCTATCGGCGGAAAACGCAAATGGGAATGCGCCGTGGCCCGCCGCGGGACGGAAGGGAACGATTGGCCCTGGCCAGAGTCTTCTACGAACGCCGATCAACACAAAGGACCGGGCGATGCGCAGGCTTCTGCTTCTTCTGGCCGCCGCTCTTCCCCTCGCAAGCTGCGGCAGCGATCACCGGACCACGGTCGTGGTTCCACCAGGCTCGACGGTCGTCACGCCCGATGGCGAGGCGAAGGTGGTGACGCCGCATTAGTGGGCCGGGCACCGCTCCCGAGCGCCATTTCCCCGTAGAGCCGCCGACGGATCCGGAAGATACCCCCGTATCACTCAAGAGGCGGCTTTCCTGTTGCGCATAAATTCGGAATGCCCTTACACTCCTCCACTCATCCGGAGCTTTTATGCTACGCGACACCGACGAAGACTGGAAAGGCATCGCCGGAGAGCCCTATTATGGCGTTTTCAGTCACCTCGAATATTTTCGGGAGAATCTGACGCCGGAGCGGCTGGAACATTTCTGGGCTTCCGGACGCGGCGATATCGGATGGCAGCTCGATCTGCTCCGCCGCCATTATGGCGATTTCCAGCCGAAGAGCGTGATCGATTTCGGCTGCGGCGTCGGCCGGCTCAGCCGCGCGCTCGCCGAGATCGTGGATCAGGTCTACGGCATCGATGTCGCCGAGGGCATGCGCGAGGAGGCGCGGAAGAACGTCCCGGCAAACGTCCAAATCTTCGAAGCGATCGATTCGGTGCCTGCCGAGACTGTCGACTGGATCAACTCGACGATCGTGTTCCAGCACATCCACCCCGCCAACGGCCTGCCGCTCTTCCAGAAGCTGCTCGACCGGCTGGCGCCGGGTGGCGGCATGACCGTCCAGTTCACGACCTTCAAGGAACGCGGCGCCGTCACCATGGCCGGGCTCGGCATGGATTATGTGTCGTGGGACGGGGAGCGGATGAAGGCGCTCATTGAAACGCCGCCGGGCTCGGGCACGATGATGATGTACGATTATGATCTGAACCAGATCATGGCGATGCTCTATCGCGCTGGAATCGAGCGCTTCACCATCCAGCACAGCAACCATGGCGGCCATCACGGCGCGTTCGTCATCGGCCGCAAGGGATAAGCCCGGAAGGCTCTCGACCGCCGCCGGAAAATGACCGTGATATCCGTGGGATGGGTATCGCCCCGGCGGTGGTGGAAGGGGCTGGATTCGAACCAGCGTACACTTGCGTGGGCAGATTTACAGTCTGCTGCCTTTAACCACTCGGCCACCCTTCCAGCGTCCTGCGCCGGGGCGAGGCGCGCCTATTGGCGAATGAACTCTTGCCTGTCAACGCATGAGCGGAGAAAAGCGCGGCCATCATGCGCAAAGGTCATCGCCCCTCCGCCGCCCAGTCCGGCCGTATCCGTCTGTGGGGGCGTCACGCCGTCACCGCAGCCCTCGCCAACCCCGAGCGGACGCTCCGCAAATTGTGGGGCACGCACGATGCGATCGCAGCGCTCGGCCTGTCGCCGTCGATGCTCACCATCCAATATGCCGAAGTGGCCGATCTCGGCCGCATGGTGCCGTCGGATGCCCCGCATCAGGGCCTCGTGCTCGAATGCGATCCGCTGCCCGATCGCTGGCTCGACGAGCTGTTCGAGATGGCGACCGACGCCAGCGACCGACGCCCCATCCTCGTGCTCGACCAGGTGACCGACCCGCACAATGTCGGCGCGGTGCTGCGCTCGGCGGTGGCGTTCGACGCGCTCGGCATCGTCACGCAGGACCGGCACTCGCCGCCCGAATCGGGGGCGCTCGCCCGCTCGGCCTCGGGCGCGCTGGAGATCATGCCGTGGATTCGCGTGGTGAACCTCGCCCGCGCGCTCGATGAGATGGCCGACGCCGGCTATTGGCGCGTCGGGCTCACCGGCCATGCCAAGATGCTGCTGCCCGAGGCGATGAACCCCGGCAAGCTCGCGCTGGTGCTCGGCGCGGAGGGCGAGGGGATGCGGCAGAACACCGAGGCGCATTGCGATGCCCTGGCCAAGCTGCCGATCAGCCCGCGCATGGAGAGCCTCAATATCTCCAACGCCGCCGCCATCGCGCTCTACGCCGCGGCGACGCGCGCCGCCTGAGGACACCGCCCCTCCCGGTGATGGGAGGGGTTCGCCGCCTCAATCCTCCGGCGCGATGGTGACGCGCAGGCCGTCGAGCGCGTCGGAGAAGGGGATCTGGCAGGAAAGCCGCGACGTAGCCGTGCGATGGTCCGAGCTGTCGAGCAGGTCGTTCTCGTCCTCGCTCATCGTGGGCAATTCTCCCGCGAAGGCATCGTCGACATAGACGTGGCAGGTCGCGCAGGAGCAGCAGCCGCCGCACATCGCCAGCAACTCGTCGAAGCCATGATCGCGGATCACCTCCATCACGCTGAGGCCGGCCTCGCCCTCGACGGTGGATTCCTGGCCTTCGCGGGTAACGACGATCAACTTCGGCATGTATTCTCCTCCGGGTGACGGGCGCGTGGTGCCCGGCTATGGGTGATGGCTCTTTTTTGCAAGACAAGCGCCAGGGACGATATCCGCGCATGGGCCTTTCGATCGATCAGCTTCACGCCTCGCTTCACGCGCTGTCCGCCGTGGAGCCCGCCTTCGCCCGCGCGATCGAGCGCGTCGGCCTGCCCGGCCCGCGCAGCTCGGAGCGCGGCTATGCCACCTTGCTGCGCACCATCGTCGGCCAGCAGGTGAGCGTCGCCTCGGCGCGCGCGGTGTGGGGGCGGCTGGAAGAGGCCCTCGGCGATCTCGACGACCCGGCGCGCATCGAGGCCGCCAGTGACGAGACGTTGCGCGCGGCCGGCCTGTCGCGCCAGAAGACCGGCTATGCCCGCAGCCTCGCGGGGCTGGTGCGTTCGGGCGAGCTGGATCTGGCGCGCCTGCCCCTCGACGACGAGGAGGCGATCGCGGCGCTGGTGCGGATCAAGGGCATCGGCCGCTGGTCGGCGGAGATTTACCTGCTGTTCGCGGAGGGGCGGCCGGACATCTGGCCGGCGGGCGATCTCGCCGTGCAGATCGAGACGGGCCGGCTGCTCGGCCTCGCCGAACGGCCGAGCGAGAAGCAGACGCGCGCGCTCGCGGAACGCTGGAGCCCTCACAGGGGCGCGGCGGCGATCTTCACCTGGCACCATTACAAGAATGATATGGGTGCGCCGATCGGCTGAGGCCCAGTGATTTCGGCGGGGACGGCTGGATCAGGTCAGCAACAGGATCACCGCGGCGGAGATGGCCAGCGAGACGCTGCTCATCAGGCACAGCAAACGGCATTCCACACTGCACAGCGATGGATCCATATGTTCCATCACCTTCTCTCCTCGTCATCCCGTTCGGATGAACGTTGGAGAATAGCATATCTTCGGTTGAATTGAATGAGGTATTTGGTGAAGGACTGATTATGGTTTCGTTTTGAAACGAAACCGAACTACACGAAGCAACAAGATCTTTCCTTTTCCGGAAAAGCGAGAATCTCTCCCGCTCTTCGAGCGCGGCTCCTCCCTCATCATAAATCCGATGCAAAAGTGGCACGATCTTCTATCCCGCCCCTCGCATCATCGACATTTCCAGGAAATCGAACAAAACCTCCTATTTTATTCCGGCTGACCGGAATGACAGCGTCGTCCTACATGAGCCTCAAGAGGCCGGCCCCGTCGCCGACCGGACAGGAGACCGCTCATGACCCGCTCGCTCGTCGCGGCGTTCGCGCTCGCTTCCACCTCGCTCGCCGCCGCTCCCGCGCTGGCCGAACCCTTCCAGGGCCCCTATGTCGGCGTCGAGGCCGGCCTGAACCATGACAGCATCGGCCACGCCAACGGCGTCGTCGTCGACCATGGCAAGTCCGCCTTCGCGGGCGGCGCGATCGCGGGCTATGATTACAAGCTCGCGCCCCGCGTGGTGGTCGGCGCCGAGGCGGGCCTCGACGCCGGCATCCATGACGCGGTGCGGGGCGATGTCGACGGCACGCCGGCCAGCATCGATCCTCAGCGCCAGATCAACGTCACCGCGCGCGCCGGCTATCTCGTCAATCCCAGGACGCTGGTCTATGCGCGCGCCGGCTATGCCAATGTGCGTGTCCGCACCACGACCATCGGGCAGCAGGCCGAGGCGATCAGCCGTTCCAGCGACCTCAACGGCTGGACGCTGGGCGGCGGCACCGAGCGCGCGCTCACCTCCAACGTCTCGGCCCGCGTCGAATATCGCTACACGGAACTCGGCCAGGTGCATGGCCGCTTCGATCGTCATCAGGTGCTGGCCGGCCTCGCCTACCACTTCTGAGCCCCCTCTTGACTCCCTGAGGCCAGACGCGCGACTTAGAACATAGAGAGAACATTTCTATGGTCGAGTCGGTGGAAGCGCTATGCGCCTTGCGAGGGACAATCGCCCGGATCGAGGGGCAGAGAACGGCGGACGCCCCCGCTCCGGCGGCGCTGGGTCATGCCGCGATCGATGCCGCGATCGGGGGCGGGCTGGCGCGCGGACGGCTGCACGAGCTGTTCGCGCAGCAGCCGGAAGATGCGGGCGCCGTCGCGGGTTTCGCGACGATGCTGGCGCTGCTGGCCTTGCCGCCGGGCGCGCCATTGCTGTGGCTCCGGCAGGACGAGGCGGAGCGTGGCGCGGGGCGCCTGCATCCGCCGGGGCTGGCCGAGATCGGGCTCGATCCGTCGCGGCTGGTGCTGGTGGTGCTGCCCGATCCGGTGGCGCTGCTGCGCGCGGCGGCCGAGGTGGTGCGCTGTCCGCAGGTGGGCGTGGCGGTGATCGAGCCGTGGCGCCGCCCCCGTGCGCTGGATCTCACCGCGAGCCGTCGGCTGGCGGTTGCAGCGGAGGCTTCGGGCGTTACCGCGCTGATGCTGCGCGCCGATGCCGAGCCGGGGCCGAGCGCGGCGCAGACGCGCTGGTCGGTCGCCGCCGCCGCCTCGGCCGCGCTGGAAGCCGGCGCGCCCGGCCATCCCACCTTCGACCTCGAACTGCTGCGCCAGCGCAGCGGCCCTGCCGGCGGGCGCTGGCGGCTGGAGTGGGATCGTGAGCGCGTCCGCTTCCGCGAGCCGTCGCTACCTCGCGCTGTTCCTGCCGTTGCTGCCGGCGGATCGTTTCCGGGCGACGCACCCCGATACGCCGGCTGACCAGCCCCTCGCCTTCGTCGAGAAGCAGCGCGGGGCGATGCGCATCGTCGCGGTCGACGCCCGTGCGCTGCGGCTCGGGATTTTGCCGGGGCTGACGCTCGCCGACGCCCGCGCACGCGTCCCCGAACTCGCCGCCATCGATCATGATCCGCACGCCGACGCGCTGTGGCTGGAACGGATCGCCGACGGCTGCGACCGTTATACGCCGATGGTGGCGCTCGATCCGCCCGACGGCATCACGCTCGACATCAGCGGGGCGGAGCATCTGTTCGGCGGCGAGACGGCGCTCGCGGCCGATGCCGAGCGGCGGATCGGCGCGCTGGGGCTCCATCTGCGCCACGCCGTGGCAGCCACGCCCGAGGCGGCGCAGGCGCTCGCCCGCTATCAGACCATGCCCGCGCCCGACGAGGCGGCGGCCGTGCGGCGGCTGCCGGTCGCGGCGCTGCGCTTGGAGGAAGAGGTGGAGGTCGCGCTCGGCCGGGCGGGGCTCAAGACCATCGGCGATCTCGCCCAGCGGCCGAGCGCTCCGATCGCCGCGCGCTTCGGATCGGAGACGGTGGCCGCGCTCGACCGGCTGATCGGCCACGCCGATAGCCGCATCGTGCCGCGCCGGCCGCTCCCCGCCCTGCTGTTCGAGCGGCGCTTCGCCGAACCGATCGTGCGCACCGAGGCGGCGCTGCTGACGCTCTCGGAGCTGGCCGGGGAGGCCGCCGGGGCGCTGGAGGAGCGACACAGCGGCGGCCGGCGCTTCGCCGCGCGCCTGTACCGCAGCGACGGCCTCACCCGCGATCTCGCCGTCGAGACGAGCCTGCCGACGCGCGACCCGGCGCTGATCGTCCGGCTGATACGGGAGCGGATCGATGCGCTTGCCGATCCGATCGATCCGGGCTTCGGCTTCGACATGATCCGGCTGGCGGTGCCCAAGGTGGAACCGCTTGGCGCGTCGCAGTTCCAGCTCGAAGGCGGCTCGGTCAGCGAGGATGTGCTGGCGGCACTGGTCGACCGGCTCGGCACGCGGCTGGGGCGCGGGCGCGTCCGCCGCTTCGCGGCCCGCGACACGCACATCCCCGAGCAGCGCGCGCTCCCCCTCCCCGCCATGGACAGGCCCGCGCCCACGGCCTGGGAGCCGCCCGTGCCCGGCGAGCCGCCGCTCCGCCCGCTCCACCTGTTCGACCCGCCGCAACCGATCGAGGTGCTGGCCGAGGTGCCCGACGGCCCGCCCCGCCGCTTCCGCTGGCGCCGCACGCATCATGACGTCACCCGTTTCGAGGGGCCGGAGCGGATCGCGTCCGAATGGTGGCGGGTGAAGGTCGAGCGGCTGCCCGATCCCGAGCCCTCGGTCGCCCACTCCCATTCCGGCCGCGACGATCCGGAGGAGGAAGCAGCAGAAATGCCGCCCGCCCCCCATCCGCGCCCGCTCCTCACCCGCGATTATTTCCGGGTGGAGGATGCGCGCGGCCGCCGCTTCTGGCTGTTCCGCCACGGCCTCTACGGCAGCGAGACGGATCGGCCCGGCTGGTACATCCACGGGCTGTTCGCATGAGCACGGACGACGCCCCCGCCTTCGCCGAGCTGGTCGCGGCGACCAACTATTCCTTCCTGCGCGGCGCCTCGCACCCGGCCGACATGGTGGTGAAGGCGGTGAAGCTCGGCCTCAAGGGGCTGGGCATCGCCGATCGCAACACCGTGGCGGGCGTGGTGCGTGCCCATGTCGCGCTGAAGGAATTGCGCGCCGGGATCGAGCAGGCGAAGGAGCCCCAGCCCGATTTCCGCCTTGTCTTCGGCGCCCGGCTCGCCTTCACCGATGGCACGCCGGACATCGTCGCCTATCCGGTCGATCGGCACGGCTGGGGGCGGCTCACCCGGCTGCTGTCGACCGGCAATCTCCGCGCGACCAAGGGCGAATGCGACCTGCGCCTCGCCGATCTGATCGATCATGCGGACGGCCTGCTGCTGATCGCGCTGGCCGACGAGAGCCACGAGTTCCTGCTCCGCCGCCTCGCCCGCCACGCGCCGCTGTGGATCGCCGCCACCATGGCGCGGCGCGGTGACGATCAGCGCCGCCTCGCGCGGCTTCAGGCGCTGTCGGCGCGCACCGGCATCCCCCTCCTCGCCACCACCGACGCGCTCTATGCGACGCCCGAGCATCGCCCGCTCCACGATATCGTCACCTGCATCCGTGAGGGCACGACCATCGCGCAGGCCGGCACCCGCCTCCTCGCCAATGCCGAGCGCCACCTGAAGCCGGCCGCCGAGATGGCGCGGCTGTTTCGGCAGGCTCCGGCGGCGATCGACAGCTGGGCCGATATCCTCGGCCGCATCCGCTTCACGCTCGATCAGCTTCAATATGAATATCCGCACGAGCCCGTCCCCGAAGGCTGGGAGCCACAGGCCTGGCTGGAGCATGAGACCTGGCGGCTGGCGCAGAAGCGCTATCCGGATGGCATTCCGGACAAGGTGCGCACGCTGCTGGACGAAGAGTTCGCCATCATCCGCAAGCGCAACTACGCCTATTATTTCCTCACCGTTTATGACGCGGTGAAATATGCGCGTTCGCTCGATCCGCCGATCCTGTGTCAGGGGCGCGGATCGGCGGCCAATTCGGCGGTGTGCTATTGTCTCGGCATCACCTCGGTCGATCCGGCCGAGTTCAACCTGCTCTTCTCGCGCTTCGTCTCGGCCGAGCGCAACGAGCCGCCTGATATCGACGTCGATTTCGAGCATGAGCGGCGCGAGGAGGTGATCCAGCACATCTACGAACGCTACGGCCGCCACCGCGCCGGCATCGCCGCCACCGTCATCCATTATCGCCCGAAGAGCGCGGTGCGCGAAGTGGGCAAGGTGCTCGGCCTCTCCGAAGACGTGACCGCGCGGCTCACCGGCATGGTGTGGGGCAGCTATGCCGGCCGCATGGAGGGCCGCCGCTTCACCGATGCCGGCTTCGATCCGCAAGCACCCGAACTCGCGCGGCTGCACTGGATCGTCGGCCAGCTCCTCCACGCGCCGCGCCACCTCTCGCAGCATGTCGGCGGCTTCGTGCTGACGCAGGGGCGGCTGGACGAGCTGGTGCCGATCCACAACGCCGCGATGGACGACCGCACCTTCATCGAATGGGACAAGGACGATATCGATGCGCTCGGCCTGATGAAGGTCGACGTGCTGGCGCTGGGCATGCTCACCTGCATCCGCAAGGCGTTCGACCTGATGCGCGCACACGGCCTCGGCGATCTCACGCTCGCCACCGTGCCACAGAATGCGCCGGCGGTGTACGACATGCTCTGCACCGGCGACAGCATCGGCGTCTTCCAGGTTGAGAGCCGCGCCCAGATCAACATGCTGCCGCGCCTCAGGCCGGAGTGCTTCTATGATCTCGCCATACAGGTGGCGATCGTGCGCCCCGGCCCGATCGAGGGCGACATGGTGCATCCCTATCTTCAGCGGCGGGCCGAATATCGCCTCAAGAAGCAGCCGTTCGAGTTTCCCGAACCGGCACCGCCGCACGATCCGAAAGAACTCCATGACGTGCTCGGCGGCACCTTCGGCGTGCCGCTCTTTCAGGAGCAGGCGATGAAGCTCGCGATCATCGCGGCCGGCTTCACCCCCGACGAGGCCAACCGTCTTCGCCGCGCGATGGCGACGTTCCGCAATGTCGGCACGATCGGCGATTTCGAGACGAAGATGATCGAGGGCATGGCCGCGCGCGGCTATGAGCGCGATTTCGCCCAGCGTTGCTACAATCAGATCAAGGGCTTCGGCAGCTATGGCTTCCCCGAAAGCCACGCCATCTCCTTCGCATTGCTGGTCTATGTCTCGGCCTGGCTCAAATGCATCCATCCGGCGGTGTTCGCGGCCGCCTTGCTCAATGCGCAGCCGATGGGCTTCTACGCCCCTGCCCAGATCGTCCGCGACGCGCAGGAGCACAGCGTCGAGGTCCGCGCGATCGACGTCAACCACAGCGCCTGGGACAACAACCTCGAAGCCGGCGCTGCCGATGGCCCTGTCCACACCCGTTGGACGTGGGGCGCGGCCCGGCACCGCCTCGACAAGGGCCATGCGCTGCGCCTCGGCTTCCGCCAGATCGACGGCTTCCGCGAGGATTGGGGCCACGCCATCGCCGCCGAGCGCGCGGCGAACGGCCCCTTCGCCGGCATCGAGGAGCTGGGCCGGCGCGTGCGGGTTCCGCGCGGCGAAGGCGAGGAGACGATGGCGCTCCCCGCCCGCGCGCTCCGTTTGCTGGCGGATGCGGATGCGTGCCGGTCGCTCGATCTGCCGCGACGTGAGGCGGCGTGGGAGGTGCGGCGGATGCCGGCCTCGGCCGAGCTGCCACTCTTCGCCGCCGCCCGCGCCCGCGAGCTGGCCGACGAGCCCGATGTGGCGCTCCCTGCCATGCCGCTCGCCGAGCATGTCACCGCCGACTATCAGACCACCCGGCTCTCCCTGAAGGCGCACCCGATCCAGTTCCTGCGCGCGACGCTCCGCCGCCGGGGCATCCTCAGCAGCGAGGAGCTGGAGGAGGCGAAGAACGGCGCGCGGGTGAAGGTGGCGGGCGTGGTGCTGGTTCGTCAGCGGCCGGGCAAGGGCAACGCCATCTTCGCGACGCTGGAGGACGAGACGGGGATCGTGAACATCCTGCTCTGGGCGCGCTTGTTCGAACGCTATCGCCGCCCGCTGATGGCCGCGCGGCTGATGCAGGCGGAGGGTGAGGTGCAGCGCAGTGAAGGCGTGACCCACCTGATGGCGAACCGCATCGTGGACCTGAGCGCGCTTCTGGATGGGTTGGGCGAGGCAGCTCCCATCATCCCCATCCCCCGCGCCCGCCATCCGCGCGACGTGCGGATCATCCCGAAGTCACGGGATTTTCATTGAGGGGAAGGATGGCTGAACCTGATAGCGATTTCGGCCGCCCTTCCAATGTGGGATTTCCTCTGCCACGAAAGACCATGCCGTCCTTCCGGGCGGCATGGTCTTTCTCAACGACGGTGACGGGATTCTTCCGTCACTTGTGTCAACTTCGTCAACGTCATCCCTCCTGCTTCACCCTCTGGCGGAAGCGGTGAAGGAGCGGCTCCGTATAGCCATTGGGCTGGGTGAGCCCCTCGAACACCAGCGCACGCGCTGCCTGGAATGCGAGGCTCTCCGTCTCGCGCCCTGCCATCGGTCGATACGCCGGATCTCCCGCATTCTGCGCGTCCACCTTGGCGGCCATGCGGCGGAAGGCGGCATCCACCTCGGCCTCGCTTGCGACGCCGTGGAGCAGCCAGTTCGCCATATGCTGCGACGAGATGCGCAGCGTCGCGCGGTCCTCCATCAGGCCGATGTCGTGGATGTCGGGCACCTTGGAGCAGCCGACACCCTGATCCACCCAGCGCACGACATAGCCGAGGATGCCCTGCGCGTTGTTGTCCAGTTCCTCGGCGATCTCCTGGCGGGACCAGTTGCGTCCCTCGGCCAAGGGGATCGTCAGCAGCGCGTCGAGCGACGGCACCGGCTCGGCCGCCACCGCCTTCTGCCGGGCCGCGACATCGACGACGTGATAGTGCATCGCGTGCAGCGTCGCGGCGGTCGGCGAGGGCACCCAGGCGGTGGTCGCGCCGGACATCGGGTGGCCGCCCTTCTGCGCCAGCATGTCGGCCATGCGATCGGGCGCGGCCCACATGCCCTTGCCGATCTGCGCCCGCCCCGAAAGGCCACAGGCGAGCCCGATCGCGACATTGCGCTTCTCATAGGCGCCGATCCAGGCTGAAGCCTTCATCGCGCCCTTGCGGATCATCGCGCCGGCCCGCATCGAGGTGTGGATCTCGTCGCCGGTGCGATCGAGGAAGCCGGTGTTGATGAAGACGATGCGCCCCTTCACCGCCGCGATGCAGGCGGCGAGATTGGCCGACGTCCGCCGCTCCTCGTCCATCACGCCGACCTTGATCGTGTGGCGCGCGAGGCCGAGCAGATCCTCGATTCCATCGAACAGGCGATCGGTGAAGCCGGCCTCTTCCGGCCCGTGCATCTTGGGCTTCACGATATAGATCGAGCCCGCCCGGCTGTTGCGAAAACGGCCCTGCCCCTGAAGATCGTGCAGCGCGATCAGCGAGGTGACGATGCCGTCGAGAATGCCCTCCGGCGCCTCCGATCCGTCGGGGAGGAGCAGCGCGGGCGTCGTCATCAGATGGCCGACATTGCGCACGAAAAGCAGCGCGCGGCCGGGCAGCTCCAGCGTCGAGCCATCGGGCGCGGCATAGCGGCGGTCGGGCTCCAGCGCGCGGGTCATCGCGTGGCCGCCCTTGTCGAAGCGCGCCTCCAGATCGCCCTTCATCAGCCCGAGCCAATTGGCATAGGCCGCGACCTTGTCCCCGGCATCGACCGCCGCGATCGAGTCCTCCAGGTCGACGATCGTGCTGAGCGCGGATTCGAGCAGGACGTCGGCGATGCCCGCCGGATCGGTGCGGCCGATGGGATGGGCGCGGTCGATCACCAGCTCGATATGCAGACCGTGGTGACGGAAGAGCAGCGTGTCCCCCGCGCGCCCGACGAGCTGCGAGGGATCGGCCAGCACCGGCTCGCCACCCGCGAAATCGGCCCATGAGCCTTCGGCCAGCGGTACCGCCTCGTCGAGGAAGGTCTTGGCGCGGGCGACGACGTCCGCCCCGCGCTTCGCATCGTAGCCACCGGCAGGCGGCAGCGAGCCCAGCGCATCGGTGCCGTAGAGCGCGTCATAGAGGCTGCCCCAGCGCGCATTGGCGGCGTTGAGCAGGAAACGCGCGTTGAGCACGGGAACGACGAGCTGAGGTCCGGCCAGCGTCGCCACCTCGGGATCGACCGGGCCGGTCTCGATCGTGAAGGGCGCGGGCTCGGGGGCGAGATAACCGATCTCGCGCAGAAAGGCCTGATAGGCCGCCGCATCGACCCGCTGGCCGACACGCGCCTCGTGCCAGGCGTCGATCCGCGCCTGAAGATCGTCACGCTTGGCGAGCAGAACCGCGTTTTCAGGCGCGAAGCGGGCGAAGAGGCCGGCCACGCCCGCCCAGAAGGCATCCGCCTCGATGCCCGTGCCGGGCAGCGCCTGTTCCTCGATGAAGCGCGCCAGCGGCGGGGCCACGGCGAGGCCGGCGCGGTCGATCCTCTGGCTGTCGATGATCGTGTCGGTCATGATCTCTCCTCTCGGCGACACCGATCATAGCGCAGGCGGGATTGCATCATTAGACGGAAATTGTTCAATGCATTTGATCGCTCAGGGAAACAATCGCGCATGGATCGGGACTATCGGCTGTTCGCCCGCATCGTCGATCTCGGCAGCCTGTCGGCGGCGGGGCGCGAGCTGGGCCTCTCTCCGGCGGCGGCTTCCAAGCGGCTGGCGGCGCTGGAGGCGAGCCTCGGCGCGCGGCTGATCCACCGCACCACGCGGCGGCTCACCACCACCGAGGCGGGGCGCGTCTTCCATGAGGATGTCCGCGCCATCCTCGCCGCGATGGAGGCGGCCGAGGCGCGTGTCGCCGGCCGCGCCGAAGCTCCGAGCGGGCTGCTGCGGATCGCGGCGCCCACCTCCTTCGGCCGGCTGCACGTCGCGCCGCGCCTGCCCGCCTTCCTCGAACGCCATCCGGCGGTGCAGGTCGAGCTGCTGCTCGACGACGGCTTCACCGATCTGCTCGCCGAGCGGGTGGACGTGGCGCTCCGCATCACCGCGACGGCGCAGGGATCCGGGCTAACGGCAAGGCTGCTCGCGCCCAACCGCCGCGTGCTGTGCGCCGCGCCCGCCTATCTGGAGCGGCACGGCACGCCCGCCTCGCTCCGCGCTCTTGCCGGCCACCGCCTGCTCGCCGCCTCGAACCAGACGCCGTGGCGGCTGGAGAGCGTGCACGCCCGCCGCACGCTCGACGTGGAGAGCCATGTCCTCACCAATTCCAGTGAGGTGGTGCGCGAGCTGGCGCTGGCGGGTGTCGGCATCGCGCTGCGCTCGACATGGGATGTGGGCGACGAGCTGGCCTCGGGCGCGCTGCGGCGCATCCTGCCCGACTGGCAGGGCGCGAGCGACGTCGGCATCTATGCCGTCCATGCCCGCGCCGAGCCGCTGCCGGCGGCGCTGCGCTCCTATCTCGCCCATCTGACGGAGCTGTATGATCCGGCCCCGCCCTGGGAACGCTAGGCCTTCACCGTCATCGTCACCTTCGATTCGGAGGGCGCGGCGAAGCGGGCACGCAGCGCCTTCTTGTCGATCTTGCCGACGCTCGTCTTGGGCATCGCGTCGACCAGCTCCAGCCGGTCGAGCAGCGCGTAGCGGCTGATCATGCCCGCCTCGACCGCCTCTTCCAGCGGCGCGTTGAACCCCGCCAGCGTCGGCGCGGCGCCGGCGCGCGCCACCGCGACGGCAATCGGCCGCTCGCCCCAGCGCGCGTCGGGCACGCCGATCACCGCGACCTCGGCCACGCCCTTCACGCCCGCCAGCAATTCCTCGATGGTGAGCGAGCAGATCCACTCGCCGCCGGTCTTTACGACGTCCTTCAGCCGGTCGCGGATCTGGATATGGCCTTGCGGGTCGAGGCTCGCGACATCCTGCGTGTGGAGCCAGCCGCCGCGCCACAGCGCCTGCGAGGCTTCGGCATCCCCGGTATAGCCCTGGGTGAGCCACGGCGCGCGGACCACCAGCTCGCCGCGCGACCGGCCGTCGGCGGGGATGTCCGCCATGCCCTCGCCGACGATCCGCACCGAGACCAGCGGCACCGGCACGCCCGCCATGGTGAGCGCCGCCGCGTCGGCCTCCGGGCTCGCCTCGCCCCCGCGCCGGCGGCGGGCGATCGAGAGCGTCGGCGCCGTCTCCGACATGCCATAGCCCGCCACCAGCTCCATGCCGTGCCGGCGCGCCTCCAGATAGAGCGCCGGGGTCAGTGCCGAGCCGCCGATGATCATGAACCAGCCGGAGAGGTCCGCGCCCGTCTGGCCGGCCCCGGCGAGCAGCATCTGGAGGATGGTCGGCACGCAATGCGAGAAGCTCACGCCCTCCTGCGCGCGGAGCTTCAGGAGCATGCCCGGCTCGTAGCGGCCCGGATAAACCTGCTTCAGCCCCAGCATGGTGGCGATATAGGGAACACCCCAGGCATGGACGTGGAACATCGGGGTGAGCGGCATATAGACGTCCTCGATGCCGAGCCCGCGCTGACGGGTGACGCCGAAGGGCGCGTTGCAGGCGAGCGTGTGCAGCACGAGCTGGCGATGGCTGAACGCCACGCCCTTGGGATTGCCGGTGGTGCCCGTCGTGTAGAAGGTCGTCGCGATCGCGTTCTCGTCGAAATCGCGGAACGGATAGTCGGGCGAGGCGGCGGCCGACAGCGCCTCATATTCCCCCTTCGCATAAGCCGGGAGCGGGCCGTCGGTGCCGTCCATAATCGCCACCACCGCCTTCACCTTCGGCAGCGCCGGCAGGATCGCGTCGACGAGCGGGAAGAAGTCGTGATGGACGAGCAATATCTCGGCCGAGGCATGGTTCAGCGTATAGGCGACCTGCTGCGGCGAGAGGCGGACATTCACCGTCTGGAGCACCGCGCCCATCATCGGGATCGCGAAATAGGCCTCCAGATAGCGATGGCTGTCCCAGTCCATCACGCCGATGGTCATGCCCTCGTCCGCGCCGAGACCGGTGAGCAGCGAGGCAAGGCGGCCGATGCGCCGGCGCAGCTCGCGATAGGTGAAGCGGAGCTGGTCGCGATAGACGATCTCCTGATCGGCGGACGTCGTCAGCGCGGCATCGAGCAGATGGCCGATGGTCAAAGGGAAGGAATAGGCCTCCTCGGCCCGCTCCGCGAAACGCAGCGGCATCGCTCTCTCCTCATCTTTTCCGGCCATGATACGCCCGCCCCGCCGCAAGGCAATCGGCCCCAAAGGGCGGGCGCTCGCGGTCAGAATGTCTTGCGGAGCGTGAGCCCGAAGGTGCGCGGCTCGGCGAGGAAGCTGCTGTAGAGCTGGGTCGCGGTCTGCCCGGCCGAGAGCTGCGCCGCCGAGACGTTCCCGCCCTGTGTGGGCGAATTGAACGCGACCTGTTCGTAGTTCACGTTGAACAGATTCTGCACCCAGCCCTCGATGCTCCAGCTCCGGTCCGCCGCGCCGAGGCCGATGCGGGCGTTGATGACCATCGTGCCGGGCTGCTCCTTCTCGCTGAACAGATCGGAGCCGGTGTTCATCTCGGAGGTGTAGCGGAAGTCCGCGTAGAGGAGCCCGCGCAGACGGCCGACCGGCGGCGTCCACTGCGCCGAGCCCGTCACCGTGTAGAGCGAGGAAAGCGACAGCCGCCCGCCCGGCAGCAGCGACAGCGCCGGCTGGAGCGCATTGTTGCCGTTGATGTCCGGCGTGCCGGCGAGATTGTGGCGATAGCGGGTGTCGGCCAGCGTGAAGCCCGCCGAGACGGTGAAGTCCGGCGCGGGATAGAGGAAGGCCTCGATCTCGACGCCCTTCGACGTGACGCCGGACTCCTCGCTGGCGCATTGCGAATTGCCGGCGATCTGGTCCTGATCGGTGGTGCCGAGATCGTCCTTGCAGCCGCGTATGTCGGTGACGAAGAAGGCGGTGCCGTTGAAGGTGTTGAGCTGGAAGCTCTTGAAGAGCTGGTAGAAGCCCGCGACGTTGATGTCGAAGCCGCGCCCGCGATATTTGGTGCCGACCTCGAAGGCGTCCACCTTCTCCGGCTGGAATTGCAGGATGGAGAGGTTGTTCGTCGGCAGCGCGGTCAGCGTTCCGGGGTTGAAGAAGGGCGCGCGATCGAGGTTGAAGCCGCCCGCCTTGTAGCCGCGCGCATAGCTCGCATAGCCCATCAGCCGGTCGGTCGGCTTGTAGCTCAGGACCGCCGTGCCGGACCATTCGCCCTCGTGCCGGTGGCCCGAGAAATCGCCGCTCACCGAATTGATGACGCAGGGCAGCGCGCCGAGCGGGGTCAGGATCTGGTCGGCCAGCGCGGTGGCCAGCGCGGACGCGCTGCCGAGCGCGCCCGACGCCGCCAGTGCCCGCAACCGGGCGATGTTCGCGGAATAGGCGCCGCACGGGGTCGTGCTCTCGAGCGAGGCGTCGAGATGCTTGCGATCCCAGGTGTAGCGCGCGCCGAGCGTCAGCGAGAGCCGGTCGGTCAGATGCAGGATGTCGTGCGTGAAGATCGCATAGTTGCGGTCGCGCTGGTTGAAGATGTCGCGGTCGCCGGTGCCGGCCATGGTGACGTTCTGCACCTGTGCCGCGATGGCGCCGGCGATCTGGTTGACCACCGCCGGGGGCAGGCCGCCGAGCTGCGATGCCGCGAAGCCCTGCGCGAAGCCCTTGAGGTTGGCGAAGCCGGTCGCGCCGAAGAGCTGGCCGAGCGCCGGCACCTGCTGCCCCAGCAGTGCCGCGCCGAGCTTCGTCGCATATTGATCGTAGTCCGCGCCGAAGGAGAGATTGTCGTGGGTGGCGAGGCGCTCGTCGCCATAATAGCCGCCCACCAGCCAGTCGAGCCTGTCGCGGAAGGCCGAGCCCTGAAGCCGCAGCTCCTGCGTGAAGGTCCTGAAGCGGGTAAAGCGCCCGCCGTCGCCCGCGCGATAGAGCAGGTCGAGATTGTTGAAATCCGAATCCTGCCCGCTGGTGTATTTGTTGACGCGATAGGCGGTGATCGAGGTGAGCTTCGCGCCGCCGAAATCATAATCGGCCTGCACCGATCCGCCGCCGTCGTTCACCCGCGACAGATAATTCCGCCCCGGCGTGATCGCGACGCGGCGCGCATAAGGGTCGTCGAGGATCTGGCCATTGCCCGCGCCGGGCACGTTGGAGTGGATGCTCTCCTCCAGCGCCGCGATCGTGGAGGGCGTGATGACGAGGCTGCCGTCGGCGGTGCGCGTTGCGTTGCGGGTGGGCAGATAGACGGCCGCGCAGCATTCCTCGTTCTGGCGGCTGTAATCGCCGATCAGCAGGATCGAGAGCGCATCGCTCGGCTGGTAGCGCAGCTTGCCCCGGATCAGATAGCGGTCGCGGTCGTTCACCCGCCGGCCCGAGATCACGTCCTTCAGAAAGCCGTCGCGATGGTTGTAGACGCCGTCGAGCCGGTAATCGACGCCGCTGTCTCCGATCGGCCCGGTGATGCCGCCGGCGAAGCGGTAAGTGTCATAATTGCCGTAGCTTCCCTCGGCATAGCCGCCGAAACGGTCGCGGGGCATCGCGGTGGTGATGCTGATGAGCCCCGCCGAGGCGTTGCGCCCGAACAGCGTGCCCTGCGGCCCGCGCAGCACCTCGACATGGTCGATCGGCCCAAGTTCGGTGAGCGCCACGCCCGCGCGATTGCGGTAGACGCCGTCGATGAAGGTCGCGACCGAGCTTTCGAGGCCGGGATTGTCGCCCACCGTGCCGACGCCGCGGATGCGCGCGCCGCCCGCGCCGGCTTCCGAGGTGGTCGAGGAAACCAGCAGCGACGGCGCCACCTGGGTGAGCTGGCGGATGTCGGTCGCGCCGCTGTTGCGCAGCGTCTCCGGCGTGATCGCGGAGACGGCGATCGGCACGTCGGACAGGCGGCTGGCACGCCGCGTCGCCGTCACGATGATATCGGAAGCGTTGACCACCTCCTCGCCGGCCGAGGCCATCGGCTGCGGGGCGCTCTGCGGCGCCTCCTCAGCCCAGGCCGGCGCCGCGACGAGCGCGAGCGCGCTCCCCGTCAAACCCTTCCATGTCCGCATCGCCACTCCCCCCCCTTGTCGGGCGCCGCGCGTATTGTTGGACCCTATGCGCGCGAAGCCCCTCCATCCCGACTGGCATGGAGTTTCCGTCGAAAAGATGAAAAAGATGCGGAGAGGCGGCGCCCGGCGACACGCCGCGCCACGACAGGACGCAATGCCCCTGCGAGCATATCGTCTTCCCCCCTCGCCGACGGCGCAGCCCCCCGCGCCCGTCGTTCCCGATGGATGGCTATGCTGTGGAAGGCGGCATGGCAAGCGCCCGCTGGAGAGGGTCAGCGCAGTTCGGCGGAACCGGCAGCAGGGGCCGGGCGCATCGACGGCAGGATCACGAGCACGAACAGGATGGTGACGAGGAACACCAGCGCGGCGGACGCGATCCACATCCGCTCGCCCGACCGGCGCGCGCGGGCGGCGGGCGTGTCATCCCGCTCCGGCCAGAGGCGTCGTTTGGGAGCGGGTGCATCCAGCAACTCCCCGGCCACCGCCCGGTCGGCGATGGACAGCCGGTCGAACAGGAGAGCATTTTCCTCGTCCTCCGCCAGCCATTCGCTCAGCTCCGGCCAGCGATCGAAGGCCGGATCGTGCAGCCGCATGATCCAGCCGAGCGCGATCTCCTCGCGCGAGCTTTCCGGGATGGCGCGCATATTCGCCATCATGCCCGTATCCGCGACAGCAGCAGCGCGGCATAGGCGCGCCCCAGCTCCATCTCGACGACGCCGGGGCTGATGCCCAGCTCCTCCGCGATCGCCAGCCGGGACGCACCGTCCTGCCGATAACGACGGAAGACATGCTCCGCCCGCGCGCCGAGCGTGCGCAGCGTCTCCGGCGCCGGCGGCACGGGACGCGGCACGATCAGCGTGCGCTCCATCTCCGGAAGGTGGCGGCTCGTCCGCCGGTCGCGACGGGAAGCCCCGCGCTCCTGTTCCAGCACCAGCCGATGGGCGACGCGATAGAGATGGGACAATGGATCGGGCGTGACCGGGCCGGAGGTTCGCTGCGTCTCCACCCAGATATCCTGGAGCAGATCGTCCACCCCATGCTGGACGCATCGTCCGCGCAGGAAGGCCCTCAGCGCCGGCCGGTGCCTGAGGAAGACATCCGAAAGCGACTCACCCGCCAATTGCCCACTGTCGACCACGCGATACACGCTCCCTTGCACCCGCGAACCTAGGCCGCCACCGGGAAGGCGACAAGCAGCCTGCCATTCTGTAACGAAGCCATGCCTGCCATTCCCGTGCCAACACGATACTGGCGCCCCTCACCGTATTGCTGATATAACACAGTCCGTGCACAACCCCTTTTCCGCCCCCGATACGATTCCTGCCGGCTCCGCCCCGCCCGTGGCGACGCCTGGGCCGGTCGTGCCCGTCCCCGTGCAACGTCATCGCTGGCGTCTCCTGCGCTGGGCGATCTGCGGCGTGCTGCTGCTGTTCATGGCGGCGGTGGCGTGGCTGGCGGTGACGGCGCCGCTGTCGAAATCGCTCCAGCCGATCGCACCGCCGAGCGTCACCCTGCTCGCCGCCGACGGGCAGATCATCGCGCGCAAGGGCGCGGTGACGGACAGGCCGGTCGACGTGCGCAAGCTGCCGCCCCATGTCGGCGAGGCCTTCATCGCGATCGAGGACCGGCGCTTCTATCATCACTGGGGCGTCGATCCGCACGGCATCGCGCGCGCCATGTGGCACAATCTGCGCGCCGGACACATGCGCGAGGGCGGTTCGACGATCACGCAGCAGCTCGCCAAGCTGGTCTTCCTCACCTCGGATCGCACCGCCGGGCGCAAGCTGCGCGAGGCGATGGTCGCGCTCTGGCTGGAAGCGTGGCTGAGCAAGGACGACATCCTCTCGCGCTATCTCTCCAACGTCTATTTCGGCGACAATGTGTACGGCCTGCGCGCCGCCGCCCGCCATTATTTCGACAAGGCGCCCGAGCATCTGAGCGTCGGCGAGGCGGCGATGCTGGCCGGGCTGATGAAGGCGCCCTCGCGGCTCGCGCCCAGCTCCAATCTCGACGGCGCGCAGGCGCGGCAGGCGCTGGTGGTGCAGGCGATGGCGGAGGCCGGCTATATCGACGAGGCCACCGCGCGGGCGACGCCGCCGGCGCGGCTGCATCTCCGTCCGGTGCCGGCCGAGATCGGCGGATCGTGGTTCGGCGACTGGGTGCTCCCCGCCGCGCGCGACAGCGTGGGGACCGGCTATGCCGCGCAGCGTATCACCACCACGCTCGACAGCCGCCTCCAGCGCGCCGCCGAGGCCGCGACCCGCGCCGGCCCCGCCGGCACGCAGGTGGCGCTGGTAGCGATGAAGCCCGACGGGCGCGTCGTCGCGATGGTCGGCGGGCGCGACTATGCCGCCAGCAGCTTCAACCGCGCCGTGCAGGCGCGCCGCCAGCCGGGCTCGACCTTCAAGCTGTTCGTCTATCTGGCGGCGCTGCGCGACGGGATGACGCCCGATTCCCGCGTGGACGACAAGCCGCTCACCATCGACGGCTGGTCGCCCGCCAATGCCGATCATCGCTATCGCGGCTCGATCACGCTGCGCGAGGCCTTCGCGCGCTCCAGCAATGTCGCCGCCGTCCGCCTTGCGCAGAAGGTCGGGCCGGACGCCGTGGTGAAGGCGGCGCAAGATCTCGGCGTGGCCAGCCCGCTCAAGGCCGATCCCTCGATCGCGCTGGGCACCTCGGGCGTCTCGCTGCTGGAATTGACCGGCGCCTATGCCGCGGTCGCGGGCAATAGCTGGCCGGTGACGCCGCACGGCCTGCCCGATCCGCCGCAGGGCTGGCTCGACTGGCTGTGGGACCGCAAGCATCATTTCGACGACAGCCAGCACCAGATGCTGCTCGACCTACTCTCGGCCACCGTGAAGCAGGGCACGGCGCGCGGCGCGGCGCTCAGCACGCAGGTCTATGGCAAGACGGGCACCAGCCAGGGCAGCCGCGACGCGATCTTCGTCGGCTTCGCGGGCGGGCTGGTCACGGCGGTGTGGGTCGGCCGCGACGACAACCAGCCGCTGCCCGGCATGGCGGGCGGCGGGTTGCCGGCGAAGATCTGGCGGACCTTCATGGCGCAGGCGATCGGCGCGACGCCGCTCGGCCAGAAGGTGCCGGCGCTGGTCGACCCGGACGCCATCCCCGACGCGAGCGCCGAGGCGACGATCGGCAACACCACCTTCAACCTCCAGTTCGACGAGAACGGCCTGCACCTCTCGACCCGCCCCAATGCGCCCTCGGGCCCGGACAGCGAGGAGGAGAGCGAGGACGACGCGCCCGATCAGCCCGACAATGGCTGACCGGGCCCGACGCCTCAGGCCGGCGCGCCGCAGCGCTCCAGCACGGCGCGCAGCTCGCGGATCGGCGGAAACACCTCGTTGTTCCAGTCGCCCCCCTGCGCATCGTGGGCGGCCTGCTCCATCTCGACGATCTCCTTGTCCTCCTTGAAGATGGACTCGGTGAACATGGTGATGAACGGCCAGGCGAGGTCGAGCAGCAGCGGCAGGCCCGGCTTCTTGACCGAGAGATAGCCGAAGGTCCGGTTGGTCCGCTGCTCGGCGTCGAGCGGGGTGTAGCCCAGCCACACCGACAGCACCGGATCGCCCTCGTCAATCCAGAAGCGCAGATTCTGGTGCGGATAGTCAGTGCGGATGACCATCTTGTCCTTGCGGTCGGCCTCGTCCTTGCCGCGCATCAGGCCGAGGATCGCACCCTCGCCGATCGTCGCAGCACCCTCGGTGCGCGAGAAGGTGTAGCGCACCTCCGCCCAGTTCGGCCCACTGTCCCGCCCGAGGCAGGTGGCCTTCATCAGACCCATCTGCCGGCGGTGGAGGAACTGGTGGTTCATGTCGAACAGGTTCTCGTGCATGAACGTGTAGTGCGCGCCCACCTCGCGGTTGAGTTCGCGGGTCTTGTAGGTGCGATCCCCTTTTGCGCCGAGCGAAGCCGGCCGATGCGCATCGGCCAGCTCCGGGTTGCCGGGGAAGATGAAGATCAGCCCGTCCACCTCGTGCACGGGATAGGACTTCACGCCGTTGGGCAGACGCTCGCGCCCGAGATAGGGCACGTCGACGCACGCCCCGCTCTCGTCATAGGCCCAGCCATGATAGCCGCAGCGGACCGTGCACCCCTTCACGACGCCGTGGCTGAGCGGCACCTGCCGATGCGCGCAGCGATCCTCCAGCGCGAACAGAACGCCCTCCTTGCTGCGCACCACGACGACGGGATCGCCCGCGAAGCGCCGCGCCAGCATCTGGCCGGGCTTCAGTTCGCGGCTCCAGCAGATCGGATACCAATGATCCGGATGCGCGCCGACCTTCCTCAAATCACGCGACGATACGATCAGCCCGGCTTCGGCTTCCTTCATCAACAACATTATGACTCGCTCCCCACCCCCCAAGGGGCCGGAGCGTCGGCGTTCGTCGCCCGTTCGTCAATCGCGCCCTTCCGGCGGCCCATCAATGCGTCGCAAGCCCGCCGCATATCGCCGCTGCCGCGCAGCATAGCCCGCGGCCGAAGCCTTGAGCGCGACCATCGCCTCCTCGGGGAGCGTCTTCACCGCGCGGGCGGGCGCCCCGACGATCAGGCTGCGGGGCGGGAAGGCCTTGCCCTCGGTCACCAGCGCGCCCGCGCCGATCAGGCAATCGTCCGCGATCACCGCATTGTTGAGCACCGTCGCCCCCATGCCGACCAGCACCCGATCGCCGATGGTGCAGCCATGCAGGATGGCATGATGGCCGACCGTGCAGTCCTCGCCCACGCTGAGCGGACTGCCGGGATCGGAATGGAGCATCGCCCCTTCCTGGATATTGGTGCGGTCACCGACGAGGATCGGTGTGTTGTCCGCGCGGATCACCGCGCCGAACCAGATGCCCACCTCGCGCCCCAGCCGCGCGTCGCCGATCACGTCGGCGGATGGCGCCACCCAGCTCGATCCATCCTCGGGCAGCGTCGGCTTGAACCCGTCGATCTCGTAGAGCGGCATGGGAAATCTCCCGGCTTTGGAGGCGAGCCGCACCGGGCGAGCCCGGCGTGGCTTCGCGCCGTCACTTCTTGGTGCCGTCCACGGCGTACTGCTTGAGATAGGCGATCACGTCCGCCTGATCCTGCGGCTTGGCGAGGCCACCGAACGCCATCTGCGTGCCCGGCACCGTCTTGGCCGGCGCATGGAGGAAGCGGGCGAGCGTCGGCGCATCCCAGGTCAGGCCCGACTTCTTGAGCGCGGCCGAATAATCGTAGCCCGGTGCGGAGCCTGCCTTGCGACCCACCACGCCGTTCAGCACCGGCGCGGCCTCGGCCTCGGCGCCCTTGCCGATCGTGTGGCAGCTCGCGCACTGGTTGAACACGCGCTGGCCCGCTATCGGGTTGCCTGCCGGCAGCGCCTGGGCGGATGCGATGGTGCCGCCGGCCATCGCGACGAGGGCGGCAACGAGAATCCGGCTCTTCACATCCTACTCCTTCTACACGCGGCGCCTGTCCGGGCCGATCCCGCCACGGCGCGCCGTCTCCCGTTAGAGCGATTATGCCTCGGGCGAAATCATCATGAAGCCCGGCGATCAGAGAAAGCGGGGAAGTTCGTTGGATCGAACCCCATCCTCCGCGCATTCTGGCAAGTGGAGGAAGAGACCATGCACAGATCCCGCTTTCACCCCGGCCCGATCGAGAAGACCGGCCTGCTGATCGGCAATCTCGCGCTGTGGTCAACGCTCGGCTTCGGTGTCTGCCTTGGCCTTCTGCACAGCTGATCAACCCGCCATGTGGAAGGCGACCAGCACGCCCGCGAAGCCGATATAGAGCAATCCCATCGCGGCCAGCAGCCAGCGCGAGATCACGCCCCGCGCAAAGGCCGCGAACATCACCGCCACCGCCACCGCCGTCGCGATCGCCGCAACCCGCAGCGGCGTGTCGAGCATCCAGGGCGTGAAGAACAGGCCGAGCGCCGTCGGCACCGTCGCCTGGATCATCATCGCGCCGGAGATGTTGGCCAGCGCCAGCCGATGCTTGCCCTGCCGCACCCAGATGATCGCGTTCATCGTCTCGGGCAGCTCGGTGGCGATCGGGCTCAGGAGCAGCGCCAGAAGCTGCGGCTTGAGGCCCAGCGCCGGCCCCAGATGCTCGAGCTGCGTCACGAACAGGCGCGAGGCCGCGAAGATCACGCAGAGCGCGAGGCCGGTCTGGAGCGCGGCTGCCGCGAGCGTCGGCGTCTCGCGCCCCGGCTGGAACCTGAGCGGCTCCAGCTCGCCCTCCTCCATATCGCCGCCGCCCTTCATCTCCTGGCGGAGATAGAGACCGTAGGCGCCGAGGAAGAGCAGCCCCAGCCACGGCTTCCATGCGAAGGCGATCAGGCCCAGCGCCACCTTGGCCACGAAGATCAGCAGGAACCAGCCCTGATCGCGGCTGAGGTGCCGGAAGTCCTGCCGGATCTCGGCGGTGCGCGGCAATTGCTGACGCGTCGCGATCAGCACGAGGCCGACGGTCGCATAAGCAATGGTGGAGAGCGCCAGCGGCCCGCCCAGCGCCGCGCCGACGCCCAGCGCCTTGGAGGCGGCCCCCGCGCTGAAGGCGACGGCGACCAGCGTCACCACGCTCTCCGGCAGCGCCGTGCCGAACGCGGCGAGCACCGTGCCGGTCGCCTTCTCGCCGACCGACAGGCGACGGCCGATCCACTCGACGCCGTTCACGAAAAACTCGCAGGAGAGGTAGATGACGACGGCGGAGCCGAGCAGCAGCGCGATCGTCCAGGGCAGGGCAGGCATTGCGAACATCCCGGGGCCGGGCAAGGCGACGCATGAATCGATGCGCGCGCCCGGCCCCCCGGAACGCCCGCCGATCCATGGTCTCGCCAAACCGACAGGTCGCGCACGCCATGGCCGAGGCCAAGTTTGTTGACGTGCGCCCCGCATGACACGCGCGGGCGGCTACTCCCCAGGAAGTGGGGCGCCTTTGCCTCTTGCGGTCACCGACGTCAAGCCGCGCTCAGAAATGGGCGAGATAGCCGCCGTCGACCGCGATCACCTGCCCCGTGACATAGGAAGCCTGCGCCGAGGCGAGGAACAGCACCGCGCCCGCGATCTCCGCAGGCTCGCCCCAGCGGCCGAGCGAGGTGCGCCTCGCGAGATGATCGGCGACGTCCTCGTCCTCCACCATCGCGCGATTGGCATCCGTCGCGAAATAGCCGGGCGCGACGGCATTGACGGTGATGCCCCTGGGGCCAAGTTCGGCGGCGAGCGCGCGCGTCAGCGCCTCCAACCCTCCCTTGGCGGCGGTATAGGCGGCGTCGCCGGCGCGGGCGATCGGGCCGGCGATCGAGGTGATGTTGATGATCCGCCCGCCCGCCGGCATGTGCGGCGCCACCAGCCGGACGAGGTCGAACGGCGCGACGAGGTTCGTCTCCAGCAGCGCGCGGACGCTCGCCCGGTCCAGCTCGCCCAGCGGCCGGCGATCGCGCGCGCCGGCATTGTTGACGAGGATGTCGATCCGGCCGCGCGCCTCCGCCAGCCGGGCGACCGCCTCGGCCAGCCCCTCTTCGTCATCGAGATCGGCGACGAAGGCAGAGGCATTGAGTCCCTCTCCCACCAGCTCCGCCACCGCCGGTTCGAGCTTCGCCACATCGCGCCCATGGAGCAGCACATGCGCCCCCGCCCGTGCCAACGCGCGCGCCATCTCCAGCCCCAGCCCGCCGCCCGCGCCCGTGACCAGCGCGACCTTGCCCGTCAGGTCCGGCCCCGCCGCATGGGCGAGGCTGCGCGTCAGCAGATCGTCGCTGACGGTCATCGTGAAGATCGGCTCGGCGTTCGCGGGCGTCTCGGCGATGGCGTCGAGAAAGGCCGCGCGGGTGGCGGGCTCGTCATAGACCATCTTCTGGTCGAACGCCGCGCGCCAGGTGGCCTCGTCCGGCCACTCCGCATAGCCCACGAAACGCCCGTCGGCGTCGCGGTGCAGGCGCGAGCCGTAGCTGCCATAGCGCTCGCGGATAAGCTGGGTGCCGCGCCGCCATGCGGCGCGGAATTGCGCCTCCTTGCCGGGATGGACCCGCCACCAATAAACCGCGACGAACATCCTGCCTGACTAGCGCACCGGCCGCCGGATCGCCAGCGAAGCGGCCTTATCGCGCGCCGCGAACATGCTAGGATCGCTCCGATGGCGACGCCCTTCCTCCCCTCTCGCCGAGCGGTGCTCCAGTCGGCCGCACTGATCGCGGCGTGCGGAGCGGGGGCGGCCGATGCCGCCGTCCAGCGCGGCCTCGCGGCGGTGGCGCCGATGGTGGACCCTGTGCTCGTCGCCCGCGCGCTCGATGCGCTGTGGCGACACGACGGCATCATCTGGTCGCGCGACGTGGTCGCCATCGCCGATTTCGGCCTGCCCTCCTCGGCGCCGCGCTTCCACCTGATCGACATGCTGGCGGGCAAGACGACGAGCCTGCTGGTCGCCCACGGCAAGGGCTCGGACCCCGATCATACGGGCTGGCTCCAGAGCTTCTCGAACGAGAACGGCTCGGAAGCCACCTCGGAAGGCGCCTATCTCACCGGCGAGACCTATACCGGCATTCACGGCCTGTCCCGCCGGCTGGCCGGCCTCGACCCGAGCGATGCCAATGCCGAGGCGCGGGCGATCGTCATCCACTCGGCCCGCTATGTCGATCCGTCGCTGCTCGCGACACAGGGGCGGCTGGGCCGCAGCGACGGCTGCTTCGCCTTCTCGGAGCAGGACATCGGCTTCGTGCTCGCCCGGCTCGGGCAGGGTCGCCTTCTCTATGCCGGACGCTCGCACGGCCCCGGCGCCCCCATCCCCTTTCCGGCTCCGGGAGTATCCGCGACATGAATTTCCAGATGGTCGACGTGTTCGGCGCAAGCCCCTTCACGGGCAATCCGCTGGCGGTGGTGGCCGGCGCCACCGATCTCGACACCGAGACGATGCAGCGCATCACCCGCTGGCTCAATCTCTCCGAGACGACCTTCCTGCTGCCGCCAACCACCCCGGAGGCCGACTATCGCGTACGCATCTTCACGCTGGAGCGCGAACTGCCCTTTGCAGGCCATCCGACGCTCGGCTCCTGCCATGCCTGGCTGGCGGACGGTGGCGTGCCGAAGCGCGGTGGCGAGATCGTGCAGGAATGCGGCGCCGGGTTGATCCCGATCCGGCAGGAGGGCGGCATGCTTGCCTTCGCCGCCCCGCCGCTGATGCGCTCGGGGCCTGTGGAGGAGGACAAGCTCGACGAGGTGGCAGGCGTGCTCGGCATCGCGCGGGACGCCATCGTCGAGGCGCAGTGGATCGACAATGGCCCCGGCTGGATCGGCGTGCTGCTCGATTCCGCCGACGCCGTGCTGGCGCTCCGTCCGGCACGCAGCCATCCGCGACGCATCGACATCGGCGTGGTGGGGCCCCACGCGCCGGGCGGGGATACCGCCTTCGAGCTGCGCGCCTTCTTCAGCGATTCCCATGGCGGGCTGGTCGAGGACCCGGTGACGGGCAGCCTCAATGCCTCGGCTGCGCAATGGATGCTGGGCTCGGGCCGGGGAACCGCCCCCTATGTCGCGGCGCAGGGCACCGCGCTCGGCCGCACCGGCCGCGTCCGGGTGGAGCAGGACGGCGCCGGCACGATCTGGATCGGCGGCCGCACCGAGACATTGTTCCGGGGCGAGACCCGCTTCTGAGTGGCGGTCGCCCGGATCGACCGAGGCCGATCCGGGTGAGGAGCCTCACTTCTCCGCCGTGCTCCCAGCCACGATCGGCAGCAGCACCGAGCTGGCGCCCGCCGCGCCATGCACCACCGTCACCGTCGCCTTCCGATAGTCGGACGGCTTGGCGAACAGGATGTTGGGCACATAGGTCTGCGGGTTGCGGTCATAGACCGGGAACAGGCTCGACTGGATCTCGACCATGATGCGGTGTCCCGGCTTGAACACATAGTTCACCGTCGGCAGACGGAACTTATATTCCTGCACCTCGCCCGCCGGGATCGGCGTCGGATCGGAGAAGCTGTTGCGATAGCGCCCGCGGAAGATGTCGAGGCTGATCGGCAGCTGATAGCCGCTCATCTCCGGCTGCTCGGGCACGGCGGCGGGATAGACGTCGATGATCTTCACCACGAAGTCGCCATCCGTGCCGGTGGTCTTGGCGAAGATGTCCGCGATCGGCGCGCCTTGCAGCGTCACCGCATGGTCGAGCACGGGCGTCTGGTAGCTCAGCACGTCGGTGCGGTTGGAGACGAAGCGCTGGTCCTGCACCAGCCAGGTCGTCCACCGGCTGCGATCCGAGAAGGCCACCGGCGTGGGCAGGAAGGGCACCGGCTTGGCGGGATCGGAGACATAGCTGTCCTCCGCCGCCTCGCCGGCCGCGGCCGGCCTGTCGAAGGCGAGGCCCGCATTGGCCTGCAGATAGAGCGGCGTCAGCGATGGCGCGCCCGGCCAGTCGGCGAACTTGTCCCAATGATTCTCGGCCGGGTTGTAGATCAGCACCGGCGGCGTCGGCTCGGCGGGCTTCCGGTCCTTCAGATAGGTGTTGAAGAAGGGGATGAGCACATCCTTGCGGAAATCGGCGGCCGTATCGCCCTTCCACTTGAGCGGCCCGAGAGTCTCGGCCGCGCGGTTCACCTGGCTGTGATACCACGGCCCCATCACCAGATGGTTGTTGGCCGCCATCCCCTTGGCCTTGAGCGCCTCCCAGCTATGGACGGCGCCGTACATATCCTCCTGATCCCACAGGCCCTGGAGCCACATGGTCGGCACCGTCGAGGGATGCGCCGCGACCTGCTTGTCGAGCGCCTGATATTGCCAGAAGGCGTCATAGGCCGGATGCGCCGACATGCGCGTCCACCAGGGCAGGTCCTTCAGGCCATGCGCCTCGGCAAACGCGCCGGCCGAGCCTGCATCGAGGAAGTTCTGATAATCGTCATGCGACCAGCGGGGGATATCCTTGCCCTTGCCGGTCTTGCTGGTCTGGCCCGTGAAATAATCGAGATTCACCTGCCGAAAGGCGCCGTAGTGGAACCAGTCGTCGCCCATCCAGCCGTCGATCATCGGGCTTTCCGGCGCGGCCACCTTGAGCGCGGGGTGTGGATGAAGCAGCGCCATCGTCACCGTCCACCCGTCATAGGACGAGCCGATCATGCCGACGCGCTGGTTGGATTCGGCGACATTCTTCACCAGCCAGTCGATCGTGTCCCAGGCGTCGGTGGTGTCGTCGGTCTTGGTCGGGTTGAGCGGGCCGACCGGCGGGCGCGTCATGACATATTTGCCCTGCGAGCCATATTTGCCCCGGATATCCTGATAGACGAGGATATATCCGTCGCGCACCCACTCGCGGTTCGCCGACCAGACGGCCTCTTCCAGATGCGGGCTGTTCGTCTTGGAGAAGCCCGAGGCGTCATAGGGCGTGCGTTCGAGCAGCATCGGCAGCCCCTTCGCGCCCTTGGGCACGAGGATGACGGTGTGGAGCTTCACGCCGTCGCGCATCGGGATCATCACATCCCGCTTCACATAGTCGAACGCCTGCTCGGGCTGCTCCCACTTGGCGGGGATGTCCGTGCCGGTCTGCACCATGTCCGGCGTGACCGGCGGCGGCGCGGCGGCCATCAACGCCCAAACCGACGCCATTGCGAGCCAAGGAATGTAACGCAAACCAACCTCCCTGTTGCACCCCCGATACAGGCATACAGGCTGGGATAGGTCGGACAAGGTCGGCGACGGCTCGCTCTCCGGCCCGGGCATCCCGAAGGCATGGTACAATCAAGGGCGGCCCTCGACAGACTTCTGCATTATCATGCTCCAATCATCGCAAGTGGAACCAAATTTCCGGACCATTGGTTCTGTGCCGAGGAAGATCATGAGGAGGATGAGTCATGAGACACCCTGCTCGAATAGCGCATGGTATCGGCTTCTCTGCACTTCTTGTACTTGCGATGACACCTGCCATCGCGGGCAAGGGTGACCGCGCACAGGCAGCGATTGCAGAAGCGCGTGGCAAGGTCGATGCGGCCAACAGGGCCGGCACGACCGGCCAGGTGCCGGCATTGCAGGCGCGTGCGCAGGCCGCCCTTCGCACGGCCGAGGAGGATGTGGCGCGCGGGGACAAGGAGCAGGCGATCGCCGATGCGAACCATGCGTCGGAGCTGGCCGACATGGCGATCGGCGAGTCCAACAAGGCGCGGGTCGAGAATGAGCGGGCCCGCCACGCCGACGCGATGGCCGCCACCGCCGCCGCCCAGCAGGATGCCGTCGCCGCCAACGCGCGGGCCGATGCGGCCGAGCAGTCGGCTGCGCAGGCTAATGCTCAGGTGGAAGCGATGCGCAACGCGCCGCCGCCGCCCGCCCCCGTCACGACGACGGTGACGACTGAGGAGCATGCCGTCCACGCGACGGCTCCGCGCGTGGTCCACCATGTCGTGCGAAAGACGACCACCCCGTCCCGGACGGTCGCGGAGAAGAAGACCACCACAACGGTGACGACGTCGCCCGGCCCGGGCGGCTGACGACAGGCTCGAATATGCGGGAGGCCCCCGAAGCTCTTTTGCTTCGGGGGCCTCTTGGCATGGATCAAGTGGTCGGTTTGCTACAACTGATATCTACCCGAGCGCGAATCTGGACGGCGCTTCGTGTGACCCTACAAAACCCCGGAATAGGCACCGCCATCGATCAGGAGACTCTGCCCGGTGATGTACCCAGCCTGGGCCGAGCACAGAAAGGCGCAGGCGGCACCGAATTCCGAGGGGTCGCCGAAGCGCCCCGCGGGAATGTCGGCCTGCATCTCCTGCCGCACGGTCTCGTTTGGAACGCCGCGCCGCTCGGCTATCGTCTGCACGTTCGAGCGGCGCCGGTAGGTTTCGAACGCTCCGGGCAACAGGAAGTTGATGGTGACGTTGGCATGCGCCACCGACCGCGCCACGCCGGCGAGGAAGCCGGTCAACCCGGCCCGGGCGCCGCTGGACAGGTCGAGCCCTGCTATCGGCATCTTCACCGTGGCCGAGGTGATGTTGACGATGCGGCCGAAGCGCCGCTCGACCATGCCGTCGATCACCCGCTGCACCAGCTCGATCGGCGCCGCCATGTTGTCGACCACGCCGGTCAGCAGGGCCTCGCGATCGATCTCGCGGAAGTCGCGGAGCGGCGGGCCGGCATTGTTGTTGACCAGGATGTCGACCCGGGTCGCGGCCTGCATCAGCGCGTCCTGACCGGCGCGGGTGGTGACGTCGCCAACGACGGCGATCACCTCTGCCCCGGTCTCGGCCCGGATCTCCTCGGCGGTCCGCTCCAGCGTCGCCTGGTCGCGGCCGTTGATCACCACGCTGCAACCGGCCCGCGCCAGTTCCAGCGCACAGGCCCGCCCGAGACCCCGGCTCGACGCGCAGA
The DNA here is from genome assembly GCF_000383095.1 of Sphingomonas sp. PR090111-T3T-6A. Lineage (GTDB taxonomy): Bacteria > Pseudomonadota > Alphaproteobacteria > Sphingomonadales > Sphingomonadaceae > Solisphingomonas. Next base: position 2,941 of record NZ_AORL01000004.1, on the reverse strand, counting down.
CCACGGCCTGCCGCCCCTTCAGCCCGATATCCATGTCATCCTCCATTCCCGACGCCCGGTCAGCGGGCGGTATAGCGGTGCTCCACCCCGGCGCCGGCGCACGCCTCGTGCGCCGGCTCAACGATCTTTTCGGGCCGCGGGTGTCGAACGCGCCCCTGAAACGAGCGCTCAGTCGATCCGAAGGCTCTGCTGCATGGCGAAGCACTGGGACCAGATGAACACGTCGTACGCCGCCAGGCGCGACTGCCATTTGGGCGTTACCGTGTTGACGCACTTGACCACCACGCGGTCGATATAGTTGTCGGCCACCGCCCACGGGTTGGCCTTGTCCGCGGCATCCATCCCGACGCCGACGGGCGTGGTCTGGAGCGCCGTTCTGGTGGCCGACTTGACGTCGTTCATGAATGCAAGCTGCTCGCGCACGTCGGCGTGGGTCCCGACGCGATCCACATGCCCACCGACCAGAGTCTCGAACGGAATCCTGTCGATCTCGGCGACCTGCTCGAAATAGCCGGGGATATCCTGCGCGTCGGCGAAGCCCGACCATGCCATCCAGCCCGGGAAGACGACATCGACCACCATCAGCACCTTCTGCGCCGGCGCCCAGATGAAGATGTTGCCGGGCTCGTGGGCGACACCGTGATAGCTCAGCTCCAGAACCTGGCTGCCGACCTTCAGCGTGTATCGATCCTTGAACGTGACCGTGGGCAAGGGGCGCTTCGGATCATTTGATCGAGCAAGCAGGCGGCCTGTCTCCTCCTGGGCGATGATGATGGGGTGTCCCCCCAGATCCGCCGCGCCACCGATATGGTCGATATGGGCGTGGCTGTAGATCAGATGGGTGATCGGCCGATCCGTCACCTCCGCGATCGCCTGCTTCAGATGTGCCGAGTAGCTGGGCGGCGCATCCACCACCACGACGCCCTTGTCGTAGACCAGGAACATCGACTGGTATCCATTATCGGTCACCATGTAGAGACCGCCGCCCAGCTGCTGGAGGCGATAGCCTTTGGCGGGGTCCACCGGCGGCACCGCGGCCGGGTGCGGCAGCGGCAGATAGCGATCCACGCGGACGCCGATCGGGGCGATCGCCGGCATCTCCTGGTAGGCCGCACCCGCCGCTCCGGGCGCCGCCGCTGATTGCGCCCATGCGCCATTCCCAGATGCCAGCCCAAGACCGAAGGCAATCACCAGCGCCCTTGGAATCGAGTAATTCATAGACGACGTTCCGACAAGATTGCGCAAAACTCTCGGCAGCATTGGAAACATCCTGACTGTTTGGTCGCGTGCTCCAACTTGATGATATTTCTCGTCATCAAAACAATAGAGCATACATCGTGCGATTTATATGAGTTTACTCAGTCGGATGCATATCATGCCGAAGTATAGGCACCCCAAGCCGTGTGAACAGATTGATCAAGGTCATGGGGGTGGCGAAGGCAAAGAGTGAGGCGAGGTTTTCGCTTAGTCTTCTCGCAACTCAGGGCGATGCGTTAGAAGCGCTTGAGCTTGCCGACGGCACACTCGATCCGGGCGCGGTTCTGTAGAGTGCCAGGGCCAGCTTGTTCTTTTGGGCCTTGTGCGGGATAACGGGAGCGATACCGCGCTCTCGTATAGCCTGTCAGCTAGCCTTGCCGGGATAGCCTTTGTCGCCGATGGCCGGTCGCGGCAGGCCAGACAGTTCGCCCATCGTCCGATATATCACGGATCGGCCAGAACAGTAGCGAAGGACCGCTTTCTATCAATCCGGGGATGTTCGGATAGACATATCAGCCTGCCGAACAGATCGCGGCTTACGCAAGCTCGAGCGGCTGACAGCCAGGGCAACTCATGCCCTCGCTGTAGAGCGGCGTGGCCCGATCAGCGTCGCTCACCGCCCGGCCGCAGGCGCGGCAGCGGACATGCTGTCCCTCCCGCAGGCCATGGCCGACGGTCACGCGCTCGTCGAAGACGAAGCACTCTCCCTGCCACAGGCTCGCCTCCGCCGGCACCGTCTCGAGATATTTGAGGATGCCGCCTTCCAGATGGTAGACATCCTCAACGCCTTCCGCCTTCAGGAAGGCCGTCGCCTTTTCGCAGCGGATGCCGCCGGTGCAGAACATGGCGACCTTCGGCGGAGGCCCATCGCCGAGCAGCGCGTCGCGATGCGCGCGAAACCAGGCGGGGAAATCGCGGAACGTCGGCGTCCGGGGATTGATCGCCCCCGCGAACGTCCCGACCTCCACCTCATAGTCGTTGCGCGTATCGATCAGGATCGTTCCGGGCTCGGCGATCAGGGCATTCCACGCTTCCGGCGCGACATAATGCCCGACATCGAGCAGCGGATCGATGTCGGGTTGCCCCATCGTGACGATCTCGCGCTTGATCCGCACCTTCAGCCGCTGGAACGGGGGCGCCTTCGCCCGGGAGAATTTGGGCTCCAGCCCGGCGCAACCCGGCAGGCTCCGGATGTCGGCGATGACCGCCCCGATCGCCTCATCGCTTCCGGCGATGGTTCCGTTGATGCCCTCGCTCGCGAGAAGCAGCGTTCCCTTGACGCCCACTGCATGGCAAAGCTGCTCCAGCCGTTCGCAGATGCCCGCGCAATCGGCAAAAGGCGTGAACCGATAGAGCGCGGCCACGCAGATCGGCAGATCGCCATCGGTCACTTCAAATCCCAATCTGTTGGCGCGGAAGCGAGCGTCCATAGGGTTTGCGGACCGATTCCACCACCATCGTCGCGCGATAGCCCTGCGCCATCCCCGGGGCATGGCTTTCCAACAGACAAGATCGGCGAAACCGGTCCGGCAGCTATTCTAGATCGGCGGCCTCACTGGACCAAGGCCACGTCTGAGCGTTGGCGGCTCCGGAGTAGCGGAGGAGTAGCGGACTGGACTGGATGGAGACGAAAGAGCGCCGCAGGTAGTCCTGCGCCGCTGTGGTTTGTCCGGTATGTTGGGGA
>NZ_AORL01000003.1:2500-5540 GCF_000383095.1 Sphingomonas sp. PR090111-T3T-6A | reverse complement strand
TTGGTTGCGGGGACAGGATTTGAACCTGTGACCTTCAGGTTATGAGCCTGACGAGCTACCGGGCTGCTCCACCCCGCGCCGAGGACGTTACCCTGCTCGTGCGGAGCGGGGTGTTTGTGAATGGGTTCTTGGTGCACAGTTGTTGCGCCGGCGACAAAGCCTGGCGGCGTCCTACTCTTCCATCGCTTAAGCGATAGTACCATCGGCGCTGTCTGGTTTCACGGCCGAGTTCGGGATGGGATCGGGTGGGTCACAGACGCTATGGCCACCAAGCTATGTGGCCGGCGCGGTTGTAGTGCGGGTTAGAAATCGTGCGGATTACTGTGCTGGTGAGTTACCACCGACAGATCAGGTCTGTCATTGATGGTGGGGCTCATCAAGCGCGAATAGAGCAATTAGGACCGGTTAGCTCCATGCGTTACCGCACTTCCACATCCGGCCTATCAAGGTCGTGGTCTTCGACCGCTCTAAGAAATCTTATCTCGAGGGAGGCTTCCCGCTTAGATGCTTTCAGCGGTTATCCCGTCCGTACATAGCTACCCTGCTGCGCCATTGGCATGACGACAGGTCCACCAGAGGTACGTTCAACCCGGTCCTCTCGTACTAGGGTCAACTCCTCTCAAATTTCGACGCCCACGGCAGATAGGGACCAAACTGTCTCGCGACGTTCTGAACCCAGCTCACGTACCACTTTAATTGGCGAACAGCCAAACCCTTGGGACCTGCTCCAGCCCCAGGATGTGATGAGCCGACATCGAGGTGCCAAACAACCCCGTCGATATGAGCTCTTGGGGGTTATCAGCCTGTTATCCCCGGCGTACCTTTTATCCGTTGAGCGATGGCCCTTCCACGAGGGACCACCGGATCACTATGACCGACTTTCGTCTCTGCTCGACTTGTCAGTCTCGCAGTCAGGCTGGCTTATGCCATTGCACTCTAACAGCCGGTTTCCAACCGGCCTGAGCCAACCATCGCGCGCCTCCGTTACTCTTTAGGAGGCGACCGCCCCAGTCAAACTACCCGCCACAGAGGGTCCCTCTCCCGGTTTCACGGGAGCAGGTTAGACATCAGAAAACAACAGGGTGGTATTTCACCTATGGCTCCACACCGGCTGGCGCCGATGCTTCAAAGCCTCCCACCTATGCTACACAGTTCTTTCCTAATGCCACTCTGAAGCTGCAGTAAAGGTGCACGGGGTCTTTCCGTCTAACCGCGGGTACTCCGCATCTTCACGGAGAATTCAATTTCGCTGAGCATGTGCTGGAGACAGTGGGGAAGTCGTTACGCCATTCGTGCAGGTCGGAACTTACCCGACAAGGAATTTCGCTACCTTAGGACCGTTATAGTTACGGCCGCCGTTTACCTGGGCTTCATTTCAGTGCTTGCACACCTCCACTTAACCTTCAGGCACCGGGCAGGCGTCAGACCCTATACGTCGTCTTGAAGCCGACTTAGCAGAGCCCTGTGTTTTTGCTAAACAGTCGCTACCCCCTGGCCTGTGCCCCCCACAAGTGCTTGCGCATATGTGGGGCCTCCTTCTTCCGAAGGTACGGAGGCAATTTGCCGAGTTCCTTCAGCACACTTCTCTCAAGCGCCTTGGTATACTCTACCTGACCACCTGTGTCGGTTTCGGGTACGGACTGTACGGGGAGGCTATTTCCTGGAACCGCGTCGAAGCATGTCCAATCCGATAAGGACATACAACTTAAGCGATCCGTCACACATCCCCAGGCTCAGGAATATTAACCTGATTCCCATCGACTACGCCCTTCGGCCTCGTCTTAGGGTCCGGCTCACCCTGCGCGGATTAGCCTTGCGCAGGAACCCTTGGTCTTTCGGCGACAGGGCATCTCACCCTGTTTATCGCTACTCATGTCTGCATTCGCACTTCCGATACCTCCACGCCCCATTACCAGGACGCTTCACAGGCTTACGGAACGCTCCGCTACCGCGTGACTAATGTCACACCCTAAGCTTCGGTGCGTGTCTTGAGCCCCGTTACATCTTCGCCGCAGGAACCCTTGTTTAGACCAGTGAGCTGTTACGCTTTCTTTAAAGGATGGCTGCTTCTAAGCCAACCTCCTGGTTGTTTTGGGATTCCCACATGCTTTCCCACTTAGACACGACTTGGGGACCTTAGCTGTAGGTCAGGGCTGTTTCCCTCTTGACGACGGACCTTAGCACCCGCCGTCTGTCTCCCGGATATCACTCCTAGGTATTCGGAGTTTGGTTAGAATTGGTAGATCTCGCGACCCCCGCATCCATCCAGTGCTCTACCCCCTAGGGTGTTCGTCCGAGGCACTACCTCAATAGTTTTCGCGGAGAACCAGCTATTTCCCGGCTTGATTGGCCTTTCACCCCTAAACACAACTCATCCGGTACCTTTTCAACGGTAATCGGTTCGGCCCTCCAGTGGGTGTTACCCCACCTTCAGCCTGGTCATGCCTAGATCGCCGGGTTTCGGGTCTAATGCATCGAACTATGGCGCCCTATTCAGACTCGCTTTCGCTGCGCCTACACCTATCGGCTTAAGCTTGCTCGATACATTAAGTCACAGACCCATTATGCAAGAGGTACGCTGTCAGGCCTCAAGGACCCTCCAACTGCTTGTAGGCAATCCGTTTCAGGTACTGTTTCACTCCCCTCATCGGGGTGCTTTTCACCTTTCCCTCACGGTACTTGTTCGCTATCGGTCATGCACGAGTATTTAGGCTTGGAGGGTGGTCCCCCCATGTTCAGACAGGATTACACGTGTCCCGCCCTACTCGAGTCCTCTAATCTCACTTTCGCATACGGGGCTGTCACCCGCTATGGCCGAACTTTCCAGATCGTTCTGCTAGTTGAATTAGAGGCACTGGCCTGGTCCGCGTTCGCTCGCCACTACTTACGGAATCTCGGTTGATGTCTTTTCCTCCGGGTACTGAGATGTTTCAGTTCTCCGGGTTCGCTTCACCAGACCTATGTATTCAGTCTGGGATACCCTTCCCATTTAACTCCGGCCGTAATTGCTCACGGTCGAAATTAAATGGTGAGGGTGGGT
>NZ_AORL01000002.1 GCF_000383095.1 Sphingomonas sp. PR090111-T3T-6A | reverse complement strand
CCGATACTTTTCTTGCCCCGGATTTGACCTCGGGGGACCGTTTAAAACGATCTCAAAAAGTTCGTCCGGATGCGCCTTGACGCATCCGATCCTGCAGTTCGGGTCATTCCGTTAAACCACTGTAGCGGTTCGAAATTTCCCCGTTGGAACCGGCCGTTGAAGGCGTCGTCCGCTGCGGTGAGAGGCCCTCTATAGGCACTCCCGAGGGCCGTCAACGATTCGAATGAACTTTTTTCGACAATCGCAAATCAACCCTGTCACGCGTCGCATCCCACCCCCTTTCCGTCGCTCTTCGACAGCGGGCGGCCATTCCGTGATTCCCCTGCCCGCGCTATGACCGGCGGGCATCGGAGGAACATATATGACGAAACGGACTATCGCCGCGATCGGCCTGCTGCTGGCGAGCCTGGCCGCCACGGCCTGCAACACGGTCAAAGGGGCCGGCGAGGATGCGAAGTCGGTCGGCCGGGTCTTCTCGGATCATCCGAACGGCAACGCCAACAAGTGACCGCCGGCGAGTTGCGCAACCTGCTGGTGACGGTTCTCGCCAGCGCGCTTGGGGGCGGCCGGGCGCGCTGGCGCAAGGCCGTTGCCGACATCAAGGTCTATCCCCTCCACACGCATCCGCATTGCAACTGGGAAGTGCGGGCCGCCGGCAACGCCCGCGAGATCGCCGAGGTCGAACGTGCGGTGGATCGGCTACGCGCGGACCATCCCTTCGTCGAGCAAGGCTGAGCCCGCCTTCCCTGTCCCACATAGGGGCATGGCGCCCTCCTCCCCGTCTTGCGGCACATGACGGGCGGGCGCAGCCTTTCCCCTCGGGATATCCGGGGGGGCGCCTTGAGCCAGACGGGCATTCACTTCCAGCCGGGCAGCGCTCGCTGGGTCCATGAACGCAACGGCATCGTCTTCCGTGGCATCGCGGACGGAAAGGCCGTGGACTTCCTCATCACCAGCGAGGCCCTGGCCCAGCTTTCGAAAGGGCGGGCCGGCCATCTCGGCCGGGAGGATGCGCTGCGCGTCTTCCATGCCTTCGAGGCGGACATTCATCGCATGGCCGGGCGGGAATTTTCCCGGCGCAGCGCCCCCTCTCCGATGCTGTTCGGCTGGCGGGACGTCCGCGACTGATCCGCGTGTCAGATCGTGAAGAGGCTGAAACCCATCAGCAGGAACAGCGTCACGCTCGCAAAGACGAAAAGCGCCAGCACCGCATCGTCGGACACAACCGTCTCGTGCACCGCGCAATCTTCCGCTTCACCCATATAGGCCCCCATCCCTGCCTCAGCCCTCTCCCCACCGGAGAGCCGCAAGCATGGAACCGGGCGTGCGCCCGCCTCCTTACCGAGGGGTGAATCGACGCGGAGCGTCGCGACGGGACTCGACCAATGTCGGCATTCCCTTGGGGAATCAGGCTTCGGCGTCGAGTTCCAGCAGCCGCGCGTTGAGCTTGTCGAGGAGCCCCACGAGCTGATCGCGCTCCTCCATCGTCAGCACGCCGAGCGTATCGACGATGAAGCGCTGCCGTTCCGGCTCGGAGGCGCGGACGGCTGCATCCCCCGTCTCCGTGATGGAGATGCGCTTGGCGCGGCGGTCGTCGGGATCGGGATCGCGGCGGACCAGACCGTCCCGCTCCAGCCCGTCTATGCCCTCGGTCACCGTCCGCGGCGCCTGGCCGAGCGCGGCGGCGATATCGATGGAACGCGTCGGCCCCATCCGCGCGATCATGATGAGCAGCTTGTGGCGGGCGAAGGAAGTGCCCTGCACGGTCATCCGTCGTTCGACCACGCGATGCGCGCGCAGATAATAGTCCCGCAGCGCATTGGCGACCCGCTCGCAGTCGGTGAGAATATCTTGAGGTTCCACAATAAGAGGGCTTGCCATATCTTCGGCTTTTGGGCAAGTCCCACGCTGAGAAACATCGTCATCGACCTGTGCCCAAAGGGAAAAGAGCCGAATCCATGGCCGATCAAACCGAATCGCCGACCGCCAACGGCAAGCGCGCCAAGCGCATGAGCCCCGGCACGAAGCGCATCCTGCTGATCGCCCTGGGCGTGGTCGCGGTGCTGATCCTGCTGTGGCTGATCCACTATGAGACCCGCGGCAAATATGTGGAGGGCACCGACGACGCCTATATCCGCGCCGACGCGGTGACGGTGAGCCCGAAGATCTCCGGCTATGTCGAGCAGGTGTTCGTCGCCGACAACCAGGACGTGAAGGCGGGCGCCCCGCTCGTCCGCATCGATCCGCGCGACTACAAGGCGGCGACCGCCCAGTATCAGGCGCAGATCGATGTCGCGCGGGCCAATGCCGACAATGTCCGCGCCGGCATCCGCGAGCAGGAAGCCGCCATCGCCGAGGCCGAGGCGCAGCTCGCCCGTTCGCAGGCGGATGCGCAATATGCCGCCGGCGAAGTCGCCCGCTACACCCCGCTTGCCGCCAGCGGCGCCGAGACGCGCGAGAAGCTGACGACGCTGCGCAATCAGGCGACGCAGGCCGCCAACACCGTCGCCGCGCAAAAGGCCTCGCTGGAGAGTGCCCAGCGTCGCATCGGCTCGCTCGAGGCGCAGATCCGTCAGGCCGAGGCGCAGGGCGAGGCGGCGCAGGCCCAGCTCGCCGCCGCCGACGTCAATCTCGGCTCGACCGTCATCAAGGCGAGCGTCGACGGCCGCGTCGGCGACAAGAGCGTGCGCGTCGGCCAGTTCGTGCAGTCGGGCACGCGGCTGATGTCGGTTGTGCCGCTGTCGAAGATCTACATCACGGCGAACTTCAAGGAGACGCAGGTTGGCCTGATGCGCCCCGGCCAGCCGGCGCATATCGAGGTGGACGCGCTGCCCGGCGTGGACCTGAAGGGCCATGTCGAGAGCGTCTCGCCCGGCACCGGCGCCGAATTCTCGCTGCTACCGCCGCAGAACGCGACGGGCAACTTCACCAAGATCGTGCAGCGCGTGCCGATCCGTATCGCCATCGATGCCGGCCCCGATGCCCGCAAGGTGCTGGTGCCCGGCCTGTCGGTGACGGTGAACGTCGATACCTATTCGGCCAAGGGCGAGATCGGCCGGATCAAGGATCAGGAGCGGAGCCGCGGCGGCCGATGAGCGACGCCTCCGCCCCTGCCGCGCCCGCGCCGCTGGAGAAGGCCGACGCTGCCGCCTGGCTGGCGGTGGCGGCAGGCACGCTCGGCGCGCTGATGGCGACGCTGGACATCTCGATCGTCAACTCCTCGCTCCCCACCATCCAGGGCGAGATCGGCGCCAGCGGCACCGAGGGGACGTGGATCTCCACCGCCTATCTGGTCGCCGAGATCATCATCATTCCCATCTCCGGCTGGCTGGAGCGGCTGTTCGGCCTGCGCACGCTGCTGCTGATCGTGGCGAGCCTCTTCGTCGGCTTCTCGATGATGTGCGGCTTCTCGACGACGCTGGGCATGATGATCGTCGGCCGCGTGGGGCAAGGCTTCACCGGCGGCGCGCTGATCCCGACGGCGATGACCATCATCGCCACCCGCCTGCCCCGCCACCAACAGCCGATCGGCAATTCGATGTTCGGCGCGACCGCCATCCTCGGACCCGTGCTCGGCCCGGTGCTGGGCGGCTGGCTGACCGAGAATGTGAGCTGGCACTACGCCTTCTTCATCAACCTGCCGGTGGGCGCCGCGCTCATCACGCTGCTGCTCGTCGCGATGCCGCACCAGAAGCCCCGCTTCGAGCTGCTGCGCGAAGCCGACTGGCTGGGCATCCTCGGCCTCGCGATGGGGCTGGGCGGGCTCACCGTCGTGCTGGAGGAAGGTGAACGCGAGCAATGGTTCTCGTCCGGCGAGATCCGCACGCTGGCGATCGTCTCGGCGGTGGGCTTCCTGTTCCTGTTCGCGGGGCAGGTGCTGGCCAGCAAGCCGGTGATCCGGCTCAAGCTGCTGCTGGACCGGCAGTTCGGCGCCGTGGTCGTGATGGTGACGACCGTCGGCATGGTGATCTACGGCACCTCCTACGTCATCCCGCAGTTCCTCGCGACGATCTCCGGCTACAACTCGCTGCAATCGGGCGAGATCGTGCTGCTTTCGGGCGTGCCGATGATGCTGATGATGCCGTTCACGCCGTGGATGGTGCAGAATATCGACATCCGCATCTCGGTCGGCTTCGGGCTGCTGCTGCTGGCGGTGAGCGCTTATATGGAGACCGATATCACCTCGCTCTCCACCGGCACCGCCTTCGTGGATTCGCAGCTCCTGCGCGGCGTCGGCACCGTCTGCGCGATGATGTTCCTGAACCAGGCGGCGATCCGCTCCGTTTCGCCCGAGCAGGCGGCGGATGCGTCCGGCCTCTACAACACGGCGCGCAACCTCGGCGGCAGCCTCGCGCTCGCCGGCATCGCGGTGATCCAGGATCAGCGCGTCTGGCTGCACAGCCGCCGGATCGAGGAAGCGCTCCCCGCCAATTCGGTGTTCGTGCAGGATTACATGGCCGGACAGGCGCAGAGCCTCGGCGGACAGGCGGCCGCCTTCCGCTCGCTCGGCAACATCATCTCCTCCCAGGCGCTGACGATGACCTACGCCGATCTCTTCTGGCTGCTCACGGTCGGCATCGTCTGCGTCATTCCGCTCGTCCTCTTCCTGCGACCGCTTCCCAAACATGCGAAGCCGGTCGCCGCCCATTGAGTAACGCCATGCGCCCGATCGCCCCGACCCTCGCTCTGCTCGGCCTGCTCGCCGGATGCACCGTCGGCCCCAACTATGCCGGGCCGCCCAAATCCGCCACGCAGACAACGGCCTTCGCCCGCGCCGGAGACGCCGCCTCCGCCACCGCGCCCGTCGCGCGCTGGTGGGAAGCGCTGGGCGATCCGGTGCTGAACGATCTCGTCGCCCGCACGCTGGCCGCCAACCCGAACGTCGCAGCCGCGCAGGCTCGCCTGCGGCAGGCGCGCGCGGCGCTGCGCGTGGAGCGGGCAAACGAGCTCCCCAACATCAGCGGCACCGGCTCCTATGCCCACGCCCATCTGCCGGGCATCGATTTCGGCAGCTCGGATAATGGCGGCTCGGGCAATTCCGGCGGCGGCTCGACCGATCTCGACGTCTACAATGTCGGCTTCGACGCGAGCTGGGAGATCGACATTTTCGGCGGCCAGCGCCGCGCCATCCAGGCCGCGCGCGCCACCGCCGAAGTGGCCGAGGCCAACATCGCCGATACGCAGGTGAGCCTCTCGGCCGAAGTGGTGCAGGCCTATGTGAACCTGCGCGACCGGCAGCGGCGGATCAACCTCGGCAACAATTCGATCGCGATGCAGGAGCAGATGCTGGAGCTGACGCGCCAGCGCCTCGGCCGCGGCACCGCCTCGCAGCTCGACGTGACGCGGCTGGAAAACCAGCTCGACAATTCGCGCGCCGAGATCACCCCGCTCCACGCCGAGGCCGAAGCCTATCTCGACGAGCTGGCGACGCTGACCGGACAGGCGCCGGGCGCGCTCGACGCGACGCTGACCCCGGTGAAGCCGCTTCCCCTGCCCCCGGCCGAGGTGGCGGTGGGCGACCCGGCCGCCCTCCTCCAGCGCCGGCCCGACATCCGCGCCGCCGAGCGCACGCTCGCCGCCGACACCGCGAAGATCGGGCAGGCCGAGGCCGCGCGCTTCCCGAAGGTGAGCTTCATGGGCCTCATCGGGGTCGGCGGGTCGGATATCTCCGATCTCACCAAGCTCGACGATTTCGTGGCGCTGGTGGCGCCGCAGATCAGTTGGGATTTCCTCGATTTCGGCCGCAACGCCGCCAAGGTCCGTCAGGCCGAGGGCGTGCGCGACGAGGCGGAGGCGAAATATCGCGCCACCGTGCTGGCGGCGCTGCGCGATGCGGAGGATTCCCTCTCCCGCTTCCGCTACGGCCGCATCACCGTCGCCACCCGGGCCCGCGCCAAGGCGGAAGCGGACCTCGCGCTCCAGCTTTCCGAGCAGCGCTATCGCGCCGGCACCACCACGCTGATCGACCTGCTCGACGCCCGCCGTCAGCAGATCGCCGCCGAACAGAATCTCTCGATCGCGGAAGCCGGCCTCACCGGCGATTTCGTCGCGATCCAGAAGGCGCTGGGCCTCGGCTGGGCACCGCCCGCCTGAACGCTTCAGGCGGGCGGCGCGCGCCGGGTCAGGCCGCGTCGCGCTCCAGCGCCGGGCCACCCGCGACGATGCTGCGGGCGAGCTGATCGGCAGCGAGGTTGGTCGGCAGGCCCTCCGCCGCGGCGAGGTCGAGCACGCGGCCGAGCCGCTCGCCCGTCGCCTCGACGCGGGCCACCGCGTCCGCCGTGGACCAGCCCAGATATTCCGCCGCGACGTTGATGATGCCGCCGCCGTTCACGACATAGTCCGGCGCATAGAGCACGCCCTTGTCGGCCAGCCGCGCGCCGTCCTCCGCCGTGGCGAGCTGGTTGTTCGCAGCCCCGCAGACCACGCGGGCCTTCAGCGAGCCGATCGTCTCCGCCGACAGGATCGCGCCGAGCGCACAGGGTGCGAACACGTCGGCCTCCACCGACAGGATGTCTTCGACCGGCACCGCCCGCGCGCCCGTCGCCGCGACGACCCGATCCACCGAGGCGGAGGCGACATCGGCCACCACCAGCTTCGCGCCCGCCGCGTGCAGCATCATCGCCAGCGCCTCGCCGACATGGCCGACGCCCTGCACCGCCACGGTCACGTCCTTGAGCGCGCGGCCGAGATACCGCTCCACGGCGACCTGCATCGACAGGAAGGTACCCCGCGCCGTCCAGGGCGACGGATCGCCGCCGGGGCGACCGTCCTGCGGAGGAAGCCCGGCAACGTGACGCGTCGCCTCCGCCACCGCGCGCATGTCGTCCACCGACGTGCCGACATCCTCGGCGGTGACGTAGGAGCCCTTCAGCTCCTCCACCGCCGCGCCGAAGGCCCGGAAGAAACGCCTCCGGTCGAACGCGCCTTCCGGCCGTCGCAGCACCGACTTGCCGCCGCCGAGCGGCAGGCCCGCCAGCGCATTCTTGTAGGTCATGCCCTCGGCGAGGCGGAAGGCGTCCGCCGCCATCGCGTCGGCCGAATCATAGCTCCAGACGCGGCAGCCACCCGCCGCCGGCCCGAGCGCGGTCGAGTGGAGCACGATGATGCCCTCGAGCCCCGCCGCCTCGTCGCGCACCAGATGCGCCTGCCCGGCCGAGGCCCACTCGCTCACGCTCAGAACCATGTTTCCACTCCCTTGGATCAAACTCACCTGAACATCGCCCGTTCTGGGAGAATTTTCTCACCTCATTCACCGGATATGCGCTAGGATAAGGATGGATTTTCCTCCCATCGACTATTTTCAGGTTTTTATGTCCGACGATCTCGACGAATTCGAACGCAAGATCCTGCGCGAGCTGCAACGCGATGCGAGCCAGACCACGGCCGAGATCGCGGAGAAGGTGGGGCTGTCGCCCTCCCCCTGCTGGCGGCGGATCGATCGGCTGGAGCGCGAGGGCTATATCACCCGGCGCGTGGCGATCGTGGATCGGCGCAAGGTCGGCCTCAACGCGCACATCTTCGCGCAGGTGAAGCTCAACGCGCACGGGCGCGCCAATCTGGACGAGTTCGGCAAGACGATCCGCGCCTTCCCCGAGGTGCTCGACGCCTATGTGCTCATGGGCACGGTGGACTTCATGCTGCGCATCGTGGCCCGCGACATCGAGGCTTATGAGCGCTTCTTCTTCGACAAGCTCAGCCAGCTTCCGGGCGTGCAGGAAATCAACTCCACCGTCGCCCTGTCGGAGATCAAGTCGACGGTGGCGTTGCCGATCTAAACGCCCGCTCTAGGCGATCGCCGCGCGCTGGCGGATCACCTCGCCGGTGAGCTTGGGCGAGACCTCGGCGAAACGCTCGAAGTGCGCCTCATATTGCCCCATGCCCTGCGTCAGCGAGCGGAGCTCAGCCTCCAGCCCGTGCAGCTCCGCCTCGGGGATCAGCGCCTCGATCATGTCCCAGTGCGACCAGCCGTCCTTGCCCGCCATTCCCAGCATCTGCCCGCGCCGGCTCGCCACCGCCGATCCGACCCGCGAGGTGGCGCTGCCCGGCGCGCTGATCGTCACATGGTCGACCGGTTCCAGCAGATAGGGCACGGCCGCCGCCAGCCCCTCGCTCATCGCCATCCGCCCCGCGGTGCGGAAGGCCAGCTCGGAGCTGTCCACGCTGTGGAAGCTGCCATCGACCAGCGCCACCGCCACATCCACCACCGGAAAGCCGAGCGGCCCCGCCGCCATCGCGTCGCGCACGCCCTGCTCGACGGCGGGAATCCATTGGCGGGGGATAGCCCCTCCGGTGATCCTGTCCTCGAAGCGGAAGCCCTCGCCCCGCTCCAACGGCCGGATCTCGATCACCACATCGCCGAACTGGCCATGGCCGCCGGACTGCTTCTTGTGCCGGCCACGCTGGCTGACCGGTTTGCGGATCGACTCCCGATAGGCGACGCCCGGCCGGTGCGAGGAGACGGTCACGCCGTAGCGGCGTTGCAGCCGGTCGAGCGTCACCGCCAGATGCTCGTCGTTGATCGCGTGGAGCAATGTCTCGCGCGATCCCTCGTCATGGCTCCAGCGCAGGCCGGCATCCTCCTCGGCCAGCCGGTTGAGCGCGACGGAGAGGCGCACCTCGTCCTTCTGGTCCTTCGCGGCGATGGCGAGCGCGCAATTGGCGATCACGGGCTCCGCCTCCGCGCAGCCCGCCCCGGCGCAGCGACTGCCGACACCGACGATCTCCCCCGCGATCAGGCCTTCCGCCTTGGCGATGCCGACGATATCCCCGGCCTCGATCGCGCCCACCTTGGTGGTGCCGGCGCCCTGCATCGTGGAGAGCGCGCCGGCCCGCGTCCCCGGCCCGTCGGAGCGGACCAGCTCGGCCCCTTCGGTCAGGCGGCCGCCGAACATCCGCGCGATCGCCAGCCGCCCGATCGTGCTGCCGTAGGAGACCTTGAGCACGCGAAGACCCGCCCCCTCGATCCCGAGCCGCGCGGCGGTGGCGGCGGCCTGCGGGGTGTCGTGGCGCAGCATCTTGAGCAGCCGGCGAATGCCGAAATCATTGAGCGCCGAGCCGAACAGCACGGGCACCACCAGCCCGTCGCCCGTCTCCCGGTTCAGATCGCCGAACAGGGTTTCGAGGCTGGGCGCTTCATCCGAGATGAGCTGTTCGAGCAGCGCATCGTCATGATCGGCGAGTTGCTCGAGCATGTGGAAACGCGCACTTTCCTCCTCGCCGCGCAGGCTGTCGGCGACCGGGATCTGCTTCGACGGCTTGCCCTGCTCGTAATGATAGGCCCGCTCCAGCGCGAGATCGACGAAGCCGGTGACATGCCCGCCCTCGCGGATCGGCAACTGGCGCGCGACCAGCGCCGCGCCGCTCATCGGCTGAAGCGCTTCGAGCAGTTCGGGGATGGAGCCTCGCGCCTGATCGATCTTGTTGACGAAGAGGGCGTGCGGAACGCCCATCGTCTCCAGCCGGCGCAAGATCGGTTCGACCAGCGGCGCGCGGACCGGATCGGGATCGACCACGACCAGCGCGAGATCCGCCGCGGGGAGCGCGCTCGCCGCGTCCGCCGCGAAGCCCGGCGATCCGGGTGTGTCCAGCAAAGCGAAAGGACTGTCGAGATAGGTGAACCGCATCAGGTTCATCTCGGTGGAGCCGCCTCGGGCGCGGGCCTCGGGGCTCGCATCGCCCACGCAATTGCCTTCGCTCACCGCGCCGGGTCGCTGCACCGCGCCCGCCGCATAAAGTAACGCCTCCGCGAGGCTGGTCTTTCCCGCGCCCGCGGGTCCGACGAGGGCCACGACCCTCGGGGCGCAACCGTTGCCTTCCATGATCGCTCTCCCGGTCTTCCCATTGAAACTGTTTGGCAGATCACGAGTCGCGAGAGTCCGCGCATGTTGGCTTCATGGCAAGCCCGGCCGCGCATCGCGGCCATCGCCAAAGGTTTTACGCTTTCCGGATCACCCGCGCCCGGTCCGTGATCGCCTCCCGCCGGGCGGATCGCAGCCATGCTCCCTATCATCGGGAAAGGCCTCAAAAAAATACGCGGCCCGATGCTTGACCTTCCCAATATGGGAAGCCCCATCTGAAACGGCAGTGAAGGACGACGGGATCAATTCGATGGGTTCGAGCACTGCCAGCGCCAGCCTGCGTATCGAGGGCATGTCCTGCGCCTCCTGTGTCGGACGGGTCGAACGGGCGATCCGCGCCGTGCCGGGCGTCGCGGAAGCCTCGGTCAACCTCGCCACGGAGCGGGCGGATGTCCGTTTCCATGCGGACGCCCAGCCGATCGCCGTGGTCGAGGCGATCCGGGATGCGGGTTATGCGACGACCGAGGAAACGCAGGAGTTTGCCGTCGAGGGCATGACCTGCGCGTCGTGCGTGAGGCGGGTGGAGCGGGCGCTGAAGGCGGTGCCGGGCGTCACGGATGCCGGCGTCAATCTCGCGACCGGATGGGCGACGGTCCGCCATATCGCCGGCATCGCCGACGCGACCGCCATCGAGGCCGCCATCGAAAGCGCCGGCTATGCGGCCCGGCCACTGTCTTCCGGCGACGACAGCGCCGATCGCGAGACGGAGACGCGCGATCGAGAGTTCGCCAGCCTGCGCCGCGCGCTGATCGCCGCATCCCTGCTCACCCTTCCCGTCTTCTTGATCGCGATGGTGCCGGGCTTCGGGAGCCATCCGCTGATCGAGTTCGCGCTGGCGACGCTGGTGCTGTTCGGGCCGGGCCTGCGCTTCTACCGCAAGGGCATCCCCGCCCTGCTGCGCCGCGCGCCGGACATGAACTCGCTGGTCGTGCTGGGGACGGCCGCGGCGTGGGGCTATTCGGTCGTCGCGACCTTCCTGCCGCGCGTGCTGCCGACGGGCACCGCGCACCTCTATTACGAGGCCTCGTCGGTCATCGTCACGCTGATCCTGCTCGGCCGCACGCTGGAAGCCCGCGCCAGGGGGCGGACCTCGCAGGCGATCAGGCGCCTTGTCGGCCTTCGCCCGAAAACCGCGCGCGTATTGCGGGACGGCGAGGCGCGCGACGTGCCGCTGGACGAGGTGGCGTCGGGCGATCTGGTGCAGGTGCGCCCCGGCGAACGCGTGCCCGTCGACGGCGCGGTGATGGAGGGCAGTTCGCTGGTCGACGAGGCGATGATCTCGGGCGAGCCGCTGCCCGTCCGCAAGGAGCCCGGCGCCGAAGTGACCGGCGGCACGATCAACAAGACCGGCAGCTTCACCGTCCGCGTCAGCCGCACCGGCGCCGACACGCTGCTCGCGCAGATCATCCGGATGGTCGAGCAGGCGCAGGGCTCCAAGCTGCCGATCCAGGCGCTGGTCGACAGGGTGACGGCGTGGTTCGTGCCGGCGGTGATGGCGGCCGCCTTCGCCACCTTCGCGATCTGGATGGTGTTCGGGCCCCGCCCGGCGCTGGGCTTCGCGCTGGTCAACGCGGTGGCGGTGCTCATCATCGCCTGCCCCTGCGCCATGGGGCTGGCGACGCCGACCTCGATCATGGTCGGCACCGGCCGCGCCGCCGAATGGGGCCTGCTGTTCCGCAAGGGCGAGGCGTTGCAGGCGCTGCGCGATGTCGGCGTGGTGGCGCTCGACAAGACGGGCACGCTCACCGTCGGTCGGCCGGAGCTGACCGATCTGGTCGCCGCCGAAGGCTTTGAGGTCGACGACGTGCTGGCGCTGGTCGCTGCGGTGGAAGCGCGATCGGAGCACCCCATCGCCACCGCCATCGTCGAGGCGGCGGACGCCAAGGGTCTCGCCCGTGACGGGGTGAGCGGCTTCGAGGCGCTGCCGGGCTATGGCGTCACCGCGACGGTGGACGGCCGCAAGGTCGTGGTCGGTGCCGACCGCCTGATGGCAAGGCACGGGATCGGCCTCCTCCCCTTCGCAGAGGCCGCAGCCCGGCTCGGCGAGGAGGGCAAGAGCCCGCTCTATGCCGCCATCGACGGCCGGCTCGCGGCCATCCTCGCTGTCGCCGATCCGATCAAGGGGACGAGCCCCCAAGCCATCGCCGCGCTCCATGCGCTGGGTCTGCGGGTGGCGATGATCACCGGCGACAACCGCCGGACCGCCGAGGCGATCGCCCGGACGCTCGGCATCGACGAGGTGGCGGCGGAGGTGCTCCCCGCCGGCAAGGTGGAGGCGCTCCGCTCGCTGCGCGGCGAGGATCGCCGCATCGCCTTCGTCGGCGACGGCATCAACGACGCGCCTGCGCTGGCCGAGGCGGATGTCGGCATCGCGATCGGCACCGGCACGGATATCGCCATCGAGAGCGCGGACGTGATCCTGATGTCCGGCGACGTGCGCGGCGTGCCCAACGCGATCGGATTGAGCCGGGCGACGATCCGCAACATCCACCAGAATCTGTTCTGGGCCTTCGCCTACAATGTGCTGCTGATCCCGGTGGCGGCGGGCGTGCTCTATCCGGTTTCGGGGACGTTGCTCTCGCCGATGCTCGCGGCGGGCGCGATGGCGATGTCGAGCCTGTTCGTGCTGGGCAACGCACTGAGGCTGCGGCGCGTCGCCCCGGCGCTGGCGCTCGGCTGACGCCCTTGCGGGCCGCCCCGCCTCCGCCGATATCCTCCCCTCGCAGGACACAGGATCGCCAGATGAATATCGGACAGGCCGCCAAAGCCAGCGGCGTCTCGGCCAAGATGATCCGCTATTATGAGTCGATCGGCCTCATGCCCGCCGCCGAGCGGACCGAGGCGGGCTATCGCTCCTATGGCGAGCGGGACGTGCATACGCTGCGCTTCATCCGCCGCGCGCGCGATCTCGGCTTCTCGGCCGATCAGATGACCGAGCTGGTCGCGCTGTGGAGCGACCGGGGCCGCGCCAGCGCCGACGTGAAGGCGATCGCGCTTCGCCACGTAGCGGAACTGGAACGCAAGGCGCATGAGCTTCGGGAGATGAGCGAGACGCTCAAGCACCTGGCGGCGACCTGCCATGGCGACGGCCGGCCCGATTGCCCGATCATCGAATCCCTCGCCGGCGAAGGCGTGCTCGACGACGCCCCGCGCGCGCCGCGCGGCTTCGGCCGGATCAGGGCTATCCGTTAGAGGCGCCTGGCCGCGCGAAGGCTGCGCCGGCTCTGCGCCAGCCTGCGCAGCCGGGCGCGGATGGCGACGGGGCTCTCGACGTCGGCGGCGGTGAGCGCGGGAATGATGTGGCGCGGCGGCATGTCCTTCCTCTGCCGGAAGGTGCGGGGCCTCGCCAATGAAGCCTGTCACTCGCTGAAATCGGCCACACCGATCTGTCGCGGAACAGGCGAAGGCCGCCCTCGGCTGGCGAGGGCGGCCTGTCGTCCCGATCAGAAGTTGTAGCGCACGCCGACGCGGAACATGCGGCCCAGCACGTCATAGAGCTGCGGGTTGATGTCCACGCCGGTGTTGGTCTGCGGCGAGGGGGTGGGATCGCGGTTGAACAGGTTGTCGACCTTGAAATAGACCTGCCACAGCTTGGTGACGTTGTAGGAACCGCCCACGTCGAAATAGAAGGCGCCCTTCATCTTGTTATAATCGATGGTCGGATTGTTGTTGGTCGAGACCGGGCAATTTCCGGCACCGCAGACGATGTACTGGGTTCCGAACACGCCGTCGCTGAACCAGCGCTGGGTGAGCGTGATGCTGAACTTGTCGGTGTCGTAGCTCTCGACCCCCAGCAGCTTCCACTTCGGCGTCGCGCCGCTGTTCACGCCCGCCTGCTGGATCGGGATCGCGCCCGGCAGGCCGTTGTTGGTGATATAGTTGCGCACGTTGGTCGCCAGACCGCGGATCGACAGATTGCCGTCGAGGCCCAGCGGCCGCTCCCACCGATAGCTCGCCTCGATATCGAAGCCGTCGGTGAAGATCGAGGCGAGGTTGAACGGCTGGACGTTGACGTAATTGCCCGTGTTGTCCGGCGAATCCAGGAAGAAGGAGCCACAGAGCTGGGTCACGCCGGCATGGCAGTAGTTGATCTGGTCCTGCGCCGAGAGCGACGAGATCGCGCCCTTGATCTTGATCCGGTAATAATCGAACGAGAAGCTAAAACCGGGCAGCCAATGCGGCCGCGACAGGGTGAAGCCCGCCTCGGTGTTGCGCGCGATTTCCGGCTTCAGGTTCGGATTGCCGACCGTGTTCTGCGACACGTTGACCGAGCGGTTGTTGAACGGATCGAAGACGTTCGGCACGTTGACCGAAATCGGCGCCGCGAACAGCTCGGACAGGTTGGGCGCACGCACGTCGCGCGAGGTCACCGCGCGCAGGCGGACGCCGTCCAGCGGCGTATCCCAGGTGCCGCCGATCTTCCACGTATAGACGGTGCCCGACGTGCTGTAGTCCGTCCAGCGGCCGGCCATGTTGAGGTTGGCCTTGCCGATCGCGTGCGAATCGAACAGCGGCACGTTCAGTTCGAGGAAGGCTTCCTTGACGTTATAGGTGCCGCGGCCGTCATGATAATTGCCGGCATACCAGTTGCCGCCGGCGCTGTTCAGCAGCGGATCGGCGGGATAGTCGGTGTCATAGACATTGTCGCCGGTGACGCCGTTGCCATAGACGTCGCCGTTCACCTTATAATGTTCACGCCGATATTCCGCGCCCAACGCGACCGAGAGCGGCCCCGCCCAGAGCGACACGGGCTGGCCGTTGAGGCTGAAGCTGGCGGCGT
This sequence comes from Sphingomonas sp. PR090111-T3T-6A, assembly GCF_000383095.1. Lineage (GTDB taxonomy): Bacteria > Pseudomonadota > Alphaproteobacteria > Sphingomonadales > Sphingomonadaceae > Solisphingomonas. The sequence continues at coordinate 31,601 of NZ_AORL01000002.1, read as the reverse complement.
CCTGCGACTGGCGCGTGTGCTGGAACGGGCCGTGGCCAGGCTGGATATAGGCAAGCTGCTCGGCGCTGAGCGGGGCACCGCCGATGATGTTGATCGGCACGCAGCCATTGGCGCGCGCCACCGGGTCCGCGCACACGATCTGGCCGTTGAGGCTGATCGCCTGGATCGCCGCGTTGTAGCGCGGCACCAGCGTCATGTTCTGCACGCGGATGTCGGTGACATTCTCGCCATGCTCGTAATAGGCGTCGTAGCTCCAGTCGCTGCCGAGCGCGGTGAACTTGCCGTCCGCCCCGCCGACGAAGCGATACTGGGTACGCTCGGGGCTCACCTTGATGTTGGGCAGGATCGCGTTGCTCACGCCATATTGGAAGCTGGTGATCCCGTCCGCCGCGCAATCGGCCTGGATTTCAGCCGGCACGAAGGGATTGTCGCATTGCAGCGTGATGCCCGATCGCGCCATGCCCGGATTGGGCTGGTTCGACGTCCGCACCCGCGCGACGTTGACGGTGGCATAGATCTCGTTCTCGGGCGCGATGTCGAAGCCGATCCGGCCATAGCCGTTGAGGCGCTGGAGCCGCGACTGGAGCGAGGTGCCGATGCCGACATTGCCCGACAGATCGCCGCCCTGGCAGAAATTGTAGCAGCCCGCCACGGTGCCGGCCGCATTCTTCGCCGGCACGCCGTTCGAGCCGTATTGATAGGCGAAGGGATTGCCGTTGAAGTCGAAGGCGGTGCCCTGGAGCGGCCCAGCGGTAATCAGGCCATATTTGCCATATTGATAGGCCTGCGCATGTTCGCGGTAGAGATATTGCGGCGAGCCGTCATTGGTGACGCCGCGGTTGAGGAGCGTGGCCGTCGTATACCAGTCGCGCCCGCCCGGCGCGTCCTCGCCGAAGCCGCCGGCCGGCACGCCGTCCTCATGGTCATATTCGCCGCTCACCTCGACATGCAGGCGCCCGTCGAGGAAGCTCTTTCCGGCCGCCGCCTGGAAGAGATACTGGCCGTCGTCGCCATAGGTGGTCACGCCGCTCTGGACGTTGGCCTTGAAGCCCTCGAAATGCTTGTCGGTGACGAAGTTGACGACGCCACCCACCGCGTCCGAGCCCCAGGAGGCCGAGGCGCCACCCGTCACCACATCGACGCGCTTGATGAGGAGCTGGGGCATCAGGCTGATGTCCGGCACGCCGGTGACGTTGGCGCCGACGATGCGCTGGCCGTCGAGCAGCGTCAGCGTGCGGATCGTGCCGAGGCCGCGCAGCGAGAAGGAGCTCAGGCCCTGCGTGCCGCTCGACGTGCTGTTGGTGCCCGTCGTGACGCCGGTGGAGCCCTGCAGCGAGGGCAGCTCGGCGATGGTGTTGAAGATGTTGGGCTGGGCCTGCTTGGCGATGTCCGCCGTGCCGAGCACCTGCGTCGGCGTCGGCGCGGAGAAGCCGCTGGCGGTGATGCGCGAACCGGTGACGATGATCTGCTGCGGCTGGGCCTCGTCCTGCGCCGGCTGGGAGGCGCTGGGGGCCGGAGCCGGCGCGCTCGTGTCCTGCGCGTGCGCGGGGGCGATCAGCGCGAAACCGGCGATGGTGGCGCTCGCCAGCAACATCGCGCGGCGCCTCAGCGCTGCCGGAATGCGGGGCGTCGTGTCGATCATGATATCCTCCCTTTATGTTTTGATGTTGCGTCGATCAGGGCTTGGCCGCGTACAGAGCGCGGTGCGTGAGAATGAAGAGCGTGCGGCCGTCCGCGCCGCCGAACAGGATCTGGATGGGCCGTTCGGGCACCATGATCCGGCCCAGCGCCTTGCCGTCCGCCGCGTAGACGAAGACCTCGCCGTTCAGCACATAGACGCGGCCGTCCGAGCCTTGGGCAACGCCCTCGCCGCCACGGCTGGCGAACGGCTTGAGATCGGTGATCTGCCCGGCCGCGCCGACGAGGCCGCTGTAGGTGCGATTCTCCGAACCATTGACCACGAACACCCGCTCGCCCGGCTTCGCCGTCACGAAGCCGTAGCTGTCCAGCGTGTCGGACCAGCGCCAGCCGAGATGGTTGGTCGGCCCCTGCGTCAGCACCCGATAGGCGGGCAGCGCGAGGCTGCCGTCCGGCGAAACATATTCGCGGGCCTTCGCCGTGCCCGCATCTCGGACATACATGTCGTGCAGCGTGGTGAAATGCATGGTCTTGGGATCGAACTGATCCTTGAACTCGCCGTTCACCCAGGTGTTGACCGGCAGTGCGATGCTGCCCCCCGGATGCTGGCCCACCGGCGTCGGCTGGATCAGCGTTATCGGATCGGTGGTGCCCGGCTTGAAGCTGTAGACCGTTCCTTCCGGCCCGTCCGAGGACAGCACGATCAGATTGCCGGACTTGTCGAAGGTGAGGTTGACCGGATCAAGCGGCGCATCGCGCTCAATCGAGAGGCCTTCCTTCTCGCTCCAGCCATAGATGCGCTGGAAGCGGTGATCGACGAAGTAGAGCTTGCCCGAAGCATCCACGGCCGCGCCGGAGATCGAGTAGAAGCCATCCTCCAGCTTCTCCACTGGCGCCAGCGAGGCCGGAGCCGCCGCCACCGGATCGGCCGGCACGTCCAGCGTCGCGAACTCGCGCTGACGCACCGCCAGCTTGTGGGTCATGTCGAGAATAGCGTTCTCGAACGGGAATTTGCTCGCGCGCAGATAGGTGGCGCAGCCATTGGCATCGCAGGTGGCGAAACCGCTTTCGGCGTTCACATGGACGTTGCGGAAGCGGATGTCGGACGAGTTGAACAGCCGCACCGCCGTCAGCGCCGGCTTGATCGTCCGGGTGACGCGATAGCCATGATAGTTGGCGAACAGGATGTTGCGCGAGTTGCGCACCTCCAGCGACACCGTGTCGACGCCGTCGCGCACCTCCTGCTCGGTCTGGGGGGCGAGGAACTCCCAGTTCTCCACGCCGTCGAGCACGATCTCGTTGCGGACATGATGCTCGTTGGAAAGCTCATAGACATGGCCTGGCGTCTTCGTGTTGGTGACGACGAAACCCGCCTGCGCGAAGGTGTTGGGCGACCAGACATCCGCGAAGGTGCCGCCGCCGCCATCGGTCACCCAGATGCTCGGATGCTGCCCGTCCCAGCGATAGGCGGGCTTCGACATGTCGAGATGCTTGCCGTCGGCCATCAGCGTGCCGCCGCCGCCCTGGATCTTGACGTCATCGACGAGCGAGCTTTCGCCGGCCTTCCAGATCAGCGCGCTCGCCCGCGGGTTCACGCCGCCCGTGAACAGGCCGAGGCCGGTGACGATGTTGGTGCCGCCCTGCGGCGACTCCACCAGCGCCTTGGCCGGGCCGACGCCTGCATAAGCGGGGGCATTGTCCGGCAGGACGATCTGGGCCCGGCTCGGGTGCAGGCCGATCAAGACGGTGTCGGGCCTCAGCTTCAGCGTGTCGCTGACGACGTAATGGCCCATCGGGAAGTACAGCACCCGATGGCTGGCGATCGCCTGCTGGATCGCGGCCGTATCGTCGGTCGAGCCGTCGCCCTTCGCGCCCAAGCCCTTGACGCTGGTCCATTCGGACACCGGCGGCAGGTCGCGGATTGCAGGCGACCGAGCGGCCGGAAGCGAGGAAAGCGGCTCCGCTTCCATCTTCGTCGCGAACTGCCCCGCATCGCCGAAGCCGGAGAGCGCGAGGCCGTAGTTGAACGCCTTGACCCGATAGGCCGCCCCGGAACCGGCGACCGCCTTTCCGCTATCGCGGAAGCGCGCGAAGGTCGGCGTCTTGCTCGCGATCGCATTCTCGAAGCCAATCTGGGTGTAGGCGTTGCCCTCGTTCGAGATGATGACGCCGGCTTTGGCGACATTCTCGAAGCAGACGTCCTTGCCCCACAGCCAATCACCATAGCCCTGATCGATATCGATCCCGACCGGCACATCCGAGATACGGACGTTGACCAGGGTCAGCCCCGCCTCATGCTCGCGGATCGCCGCCTCGCGCTGGCCATCGAACGAGGAGTCGATCAGCGTGAACTGCCACGCCGGAGAGGTCTTCTCGGTCAGGATGCCATAGCGGCCGCCATGGAAATGCACGTCCTCCATGACGTTGCCGACCTGATAGGCCCCCGCGAGGCCCGACCCGATGCGCATATCGACATGCCGCAGGAAACCATGCTGCGCGACGCGGAAGCGCACGCCCGTCGCCGCCGGATTGCCTGCGCCGATCTCGATGTCGACATTGCTCAACGCCGAATAGAAGGTGCTCGACGTCGCATCCTGGATCTTGCGGTCGAACGGCACGCTGGTGGTCGGCGGGAAGGCGACGGTGCCGATCTGATACTGATCCTCGCCGGTGAAGCTCAGCATCGTCTTCACGCCGGTGGCGAAGCCGGGGGTGCGGTCCCCCAGAACGATCACCGGCCGCGTCGGCCCGACCCCGAAGACCCGCACCGCCGAGCGGACGAAGACCGTGCGCGTGATGCGGTAGCGCCCCGACGGCAGGAAGACGATACCGCCCTTGCCCTTCGCGAAGGCGGTGTCGATCGCCTGCTGGATCGCCGCGCTGTCGTCGGCCTTGCCGTCGCCCACGCCGTGGACCGTCACGGCACCGCCGTCCGCCGGCGCCACGGGGAGCGCGGAAGGCACGGCCAGCACCGCCGTCATGGGAGCGATAACAGCACCGAGAGCAGCCGCCGCCATCCAACGCGATTTCATGCGATCCCCGCTTGTTGTTCCAGAAGCCACAAGGCGGGTGCGCCGACGCGTCGCCGCGTGCCTCCCGCATGGAATTTGATCGGGCCTAATCGCTCTTCACGGGTGAAACAGCCGCGACCAAGGTCGTAATTGGCAAGCGTGTCGAATCCGCTTGATAACGTTGTCGGTTTTCCCCGACTGGCGGCCTGGCGAAAGCTGGGCCGCATTTTTTCGGGGCCAGCAAACACAAAGGGAAGAGACGTGCAGACGCAATCCGACACGGCCGGTTTCGGGCCGAGGGCGATCATCGTCATGGGCGTCAGCGGCAGTGGGAAGTCGACGCTCGGAGCGGAGCTGGCGCGCGCGCTGGGCTGCCGCTTCCTGGAAGGCGACTCGTTCCACGACGCAGCGGCCGTCGCCAAGATGCGCGCCGGCATACCTCTCGACGACGCCGATCGCTGGCCATGGCTGGACCGGCTGGGCGCGGGCATCCGCGAGGCGGTGCTGGCGGACGGGGTGGCGGTGGCGGCCTGCTCGGCGCTCAAGCAAAGCTATCGCGAGCGGCTGGCCGGCGCGACCGGGCTGCCGGTCGCCTTCATCCTCCCCGAGGCGAGCCGTGAGGAACTGGTCCACCGGATGAACAACCGGCCGGGCCATTACATGCCCGCGAGCTTGCTCGACAGCCAGCTCGCGACATTGGAACAGCCGGAGGCGGGGGAACCCGTCCTCGTGCTCGACGGTGCCCGCCCGCTCGACGAACTGCGCGAGGCCAGCCTCGACTGGCTGCGCCGGACCGATACGCCGCGCTGACATCCGCCGCCATCCGACAGGGAGCCCGCCCATGACCTTCCGCCGTCCCCTCCTCGCCCTTCTGCTGGCCTGTGCGGGGCCGGTGTTCGCGGCCCCCGCGCCCGAGGACGCCGCCATCCCGATCTGGCCCCACGGCGCCCCCGGATCGGAGCGCCACGCCGGCGAGGCGGAGCGGCTGGAGGACGGCGCCTATGTCCACAATGTCCACAACCCCTCGCTAACCGTCTTCCGTGCCGACGCGAAGCACGCCAATGGCGCGGCGATCATCGTCATCCCCGGCGGCGGGCACCGGATGCTCGTCTTCCAGAACGAGGGCGTGGTGCCGGCCAAGGCACTCAACCGGTTCGGCGTCACGACCTTCGTGCTGAAATACCGCCTCGCACGCGAGCCCGGCTCGACCTACACGATCGAGGGCGATGCCGCCGCCGACGCGCGCCGCGCCGTCCGCTGGGTGCGCGCGCACGCCGCCGACTATGGCGTCGATCCGCACCGGATCGGGATCATGGGCTTCTCGGCGGGCGGCGAGCTAGTGTCGCTGGTGACGGACAACCTCGCCCCCGCCACGCCCGCCGCCGCCGATGCGATCGATCGCGAGAGCGCGCGGCCCGACTTTCAGGTGCTGATCTATCCCGGCCCGCTCGGCATTCCGGGCAAGGCGGTGGCCAGCGCGCCGCCCGCCTTCATCGCGGCGGGCTCGATCGACCCATGCTGCGCGACGCCCGCGCTCGCGCTCTACGACCAGCTCCGCAAGGCGGGCGTGTCGGCGGAACTCCACATGTTCGCGGACACCGATCACGGCTTCAACCTGGCGATGCATTCCGAACGCCTCTCGATCCAGCACTGGCCGGACCGGCTGGACGACTGGCTAAACGACGAGGGCTGGCTGATCCCGCGGCGATAAAGGCCGGGCCGGGCCAAAGGCCGCCGGCCCGGCACACGGCCCGGATCAGGGCCTGGCCGCGTAGAGCGCGTGGTGGGTCAGGATGAAGAGGGTCTTGCCCTCCGCGCCGCCGAACAGGATCTGGGTGGGCCGCTCGGGCACGCGGATCTGGCCGAGTTCCTTGCCGTCGGCCGCATAGACGAAGACCTCGCCGTTCAGCACATAGACGCGGCCATCCGGCCCCTTGGTGACGCCCTCCCCGCCACGCTCGGCAAAGGGCCTGAGATCGGTGAGCTGCCCGGCCGTGCCGACAAGGGCACTGTAGGTACGGTCCTCCGAGCCGTTGACGACATAGACCCGCTCACCCGCCTTCGCCGCGACGAAACCATAGCTGTCCAGCGTGTCGGAGAAGCGCCAGCCGAGATGGTTGCCCGGCCCCTGCTGGAAGACCCGGAAGGCCGGGAGCACGAGGCTGCCATCCGCCGAGACATATTCACGCGCCTTCGCCGTGCCCGCATCTCGAACATACATCTCGTGGAGCGTGGTGAAGCGCATGGTCTTGGGATCGAGCTGATCCTTGAACTCGCCGTTCACCCATGTGTTGACCGGGAGAGCGATGCTCGCTCCCGGATGCTGGCCGGTAGGCGTGGGCTGGATCAGCGTGATCGGATCGGTGGTCCCAGGCTTGAAGCTGTAGACCGTCGCCTCGGGGCCGTCCGAGGACAACACAATCAGGTTACCCGACCTGTCGAAGGCGAGGTTCACCGGATCGAGCGGGGCATCGCGCTCGATCGAGAGGCCTTCCTTCTCGCTCCACCCATAGATGCGCTGGAAGCGGTGATCGACGAAGTAGAGCTTGCCGGACGCGTCCACCGCCGCGCCGGAGATCGAGTAGAAGCCGTCCTCCAGCTTCTCGACCGGCGCCAGTGAGGCCGGTGCCGCCGCCACCGGGTCGGCCGGCACATCCAGCGTCGCGAACTCGCGCTGACGCACCGCCAGCTTGTGCGTCATGTCGAGGATCGTGTTCTCGTAGGGGAACTTGCTGACCCGCAGATAGGTCCCACAGCCATTGGCGTCGCAGGTGGAGAAACCGCTTTCGGCGTTCACATGGACATTGCGGAAGCGGATGTCCGACGAGTTGAACAACCGCGCCGCCGTCAGCGCCGGCTTCACGCTGCGCGTCACGCGATAGGCGTGGTAATTGGCGAACAGGATGTTGCGCGAGTTGCGCACCTCGATCGACACGGTGTCCTGGCTTTCGCCGGACTCCTCCTCGGTCTGGGGGGCGAGGAACTCCCAATTCTCCACGCCGTCGAGCACGATCTCGTTGCGGACATGATGCTCGGCCGACAGCTCATAGACATGGCCGGGCGTCCTGGTATTCGAAACCAGCATACCCGACTGGGCATAGGTGTCCGGGGTCCAGACATTGACGAAGGTGCCGCCGCCGCCATCGGTCACCCAGATGCTCGGATGCTGGCCGTCCCAGCGCTTGGCCGGGTCTGCGTCGGCCGAGTGGGTGGCGTCATAAGGATCGAAGCGATGGCCGTCGGCGGTGATCGTGCCGTGGCCGCCCTCGATCTTGACGTCATCGACCAGCGAGCTTTCGCCCGCCTTCCAGATCAGCGCACTCGCCCGCGGGTTCACGCCGCCGGTGAACAGGCCAAGGCCGGTGACGATATTGGTGCCGCCCTGCGGCGACTCGACCAGCGCCTTGGCCGGGCCGACACCGGCGTAGGCCGGCGTCTTCTCGGCCAGCACGATCTGGGTGCGGCTCGGATGGAGGCCGATCAGGACGGTGTCGGGCTTCAGCTTCAGCGTGTCGCTAACGACATAATGGCCCATCGGGAAATAGAGCACGCGATGGCTCTCGATCGCCTGCTGGATCGCGGCGGTATCGTCGGTCGAGCCATCACCCTTCGCACGCAAGTCCTTGACGCTGGTCCATTCGGACACTGGCGGCAGGTCGCGGATCGCAGCCTCACGCTCAGCCGGAAGCGAGGAAAGCGGCTCCGCTTCCATCTTCGTCGCGAACTGCCCCGCATCGCCGAAGCCGGAGAGCGCGAGGCCGTAGTTGAACGCCTTGACCCGATAAGCCGCCCCGGAACCGGCGACCGCCTTTCCGCTATCGCGGAAGCGCGCGAAGGTCGGCGTCTTGCTCGCGATCGCATTCTCGAAGCCAATCTGGGTGTAGGCGTTGCCCTCGTTCGAGATGATGACGCCGGCCCTGGCGACATTCTCGAAGCGGACGTCCTTGCCCCACAGCCAGTCGCCGTATCCCTGATCGATATCGATCCCGACCGGCACATCCGAGATGCGGACGTTCACCAAGGTCAGCCCCGCCTCATGCTCGCGGATCGCCGCCTTGCGCTGGCCGTCGAACGAGGAGTCGATCAGCGTGAACTGCCACGCCGGTGAGGTCTTCTCGGTCAGGATGCCATAGCGGCCGCCATGGAAATGGACGTCCTCCATGACGTTGCCGACCTGATAGGCCCCAGCCAGACCCGATCCGATCCGCATGTCGACATGGCTGAGATAAGCGTGCTGCGCGGCATGGAAGCGCACCGCCGTCGCCGCCGGATTGCCCGCGCCGATCTCGAAATCGACATTGCTCAGCGCGCCGTAGAAGGAGCCCGAATTGGCATCCGACACCTTGTCGCTGAACGGCACGCTGCCGAGCGGCGGAACCGCCACCTTGTGCCCCGGCAGGAAGCCCGGCCCGCCGGTGAACATCATCATGGTGCCGATGCCCTTGCCGAAGCCCGGCGTGCGGTCACCCAGGAAGATCACCGGCCGCGTCGCGCCGACGCCAAAGATGCGCACCGCCGGCGGCACGAGCAGGCTGCGCGTGATGCGATAGCGGCCGGACGGCAGGAAGACGATCCCGCCCGCTCCCTTGTTGGCCGCCGTATCGATCGCCTTCTGGATCGCGGCGCTGTCATCGGCCTTGCCGTCGCCGACGCCCTGCACGGTGACCGCACCCGGCTCGGCCGGCGCCACCGCGAAGGCCGAGGGCGAGGCCGCCAGCGCGGCCGTCGAGGTGGAGAGAAGCAACGCGGCCGCGACCAGCTTGAGGTTCATGCTTTGCGCCTTATCAAGGGGATGGTGGGGCGATAATCAGGATCGCAAGCCCGAACAGCCGCGACCAAAGTCGTAAAGCTCAGGGCATCAACCGCTTGCGCCCCTGCGAGAGGTGCCAGCGCATCGCCAGCGCCGCCCCTTCCGCATCCTGCGCGCGGATCGCATCGACGATCATCTCATGCTCGGAGATCATCGCCTCGATGGCGGCCGGCGGACGCGAGCGGGAGATGTCGACGCCGGCCTTGAGGATGCGGTCCACATCGTCGTGGAGATGATCGAAGGTCGCCAGGAAGGCGGGGTTGGACGTGGCGAGCGCGATCGCGCGGTGGAGCGCCCAGTCCTCGTCATGCGCCGGGCCGCTGGAGAGGAGCGCCGTCCGCAACCCGGCCAGCGCGTGCTCGATCTCGCCCATCTGCTCGGACGAGCGGCGCATCGCCGCCAGCCGCGCCGCCTCCGCCTCCAGCACGAAGCGCACCTCATAGGTGCCGAGCGTGGCCGAGAGATCGGACATCGGCATGTGCGCGCCCAGCCGCTCGGACGGGCGGCGCTTCACATAGGAACCAGCGCCGCGCCGCGCCTCGGTGATCCCGTCCGACGCCAGCCGGACGAGCGCCTCGCGCACCACCGTGCGCGATATGCCGAACGTCTGGGCGAGCTGCGCCTCCGAGGGCAGGCGGTCGCCGATCTGGAGGCCGTCCTCGTTGATGATCGCGACGATGCGCGTATAGGCCCGGTCGGCCAGCCGCCCCTCGCTCATGCCAGCACCTGGCTCACGATCAGGATGAAGATCAGGCCCAGCACCGACACCGCCGTCTCCATCACCGACCAGGTGCGGAAGGTGTCCGCCGTGCTGGTGCCGACATAGCTCTTCACCAGCCAGAAGCCCGGATCGTTGACGTGCGAGAAGAAGATCGAGCCCGCGCCGATCGCCAGCACCAGCCATTCGGGTGAGACGCCGGTGGTCGCCGCGACGCCGGACATGATGCCCGCCGTCGTGATCGTCGCCACCGTCGCCGAGCCGGTCGCGAGACGCACGCCGACCGCCACCAGCCACGCCAGCAGGATCGGCGAGAGCCCCCCCGTCTCCGCCCAGCGGGCGAGCAGCGTCGAGAGGCCGGCGGTGACCAGCACCTGCTTCAGCGCCCCGCCCGCGCCGATGGCGAGCAGGATCGCGCCGGCGGGCTTCATCGTCTCGGTCCAGATCCGCTCCTGCACGGACGCCACCATCATCCGCCGCCCGAACAGCAGCGGCAGCGCGAGCAGATTGGTGACGAGCAGCGCCAGCACGGGATGGCCCCAGGCACTGAGCCCGCCCAGCCGCGCGCTGAGCGAGGCCGGCAGCAGCGGCAGCACCTGCGCGCTCGCGATCAGCACCACCGGCATCAGCAGCACCAGCAGCGAGAGCCAGAGATTGGGCGCGGTCGCCTCGGTCTCGGGCGCCTCGATGACGGCGTCGGAGAGCGTGATGCCGCGCGTCGTGAAGCGACTCAGGACGGGGCCGGAGAGGATTGCGGTCGGGATCGCCACGATCAGCCCATAGAGGATCGTCCGGCCGAGATCGGCGCCCAGCGTGTTGACCGCCAGCAGCGGGCCGGGATGCGGCGGCACCAGCGCGTGGAGCACCGAAAGGCCCGCCAGCGCCGGCATGACCAGCCGCAGCTTCGCCGCATCGCGCGAGCGCGCGGCTTCCGGCAGGCTCGCGGCCACCGCCATCGTGATCGGCAGGAGCAGCACCAGCCCCGTCTCGAAGAAAAGCGGCAGGCCGATCACCATCGCCGCGAGCAGGCTCAGCCAGGGTGCGCCGCGATCCCCGGTCAGGCGCAGCACGGCATGGGCCAGCGACGAGGCGCCGTTGGAGAGTTGCAGCATGGCACCAAGCGACAAGCCGAGCGCCACCACGAGGCCGGTCCCGCCGAGGATGTCTCCGACGCCCTTCTCCACCGCCTTGGCGGCATCGACGGTCGGTATTCCGGCGAGCAGGCCGACGGTGAAGGCGCCGCAAAGCAGGCCGACGAAGGGATGCAACCGCCCCTTGACGATCAGACCGACCGCCAGCGCGATACCGAGAACGGCGGAAACGACCAGGCGCGCGTCCTCGGCCGTCATCGACGCGCCTCCGCGCCGTGCCGGCCCTTCCCTGCCGCGCCGTTCCGCATGCCCCTCATCGCCCTCTCCAGACCTGCGCGGGTGATTTTCCCCGCATTCTTGATCGCCAATACCTGTATGACAGCTTTTCCGGTTGTCGCCACACCAAAATGGCGGATTGACGGGATACCCTTTTCGAACATAGCCTAAACCTGTCCAACCGATTCAGCCCCTGAAGGTGAGAATCGGATGCAGGAAGAGGCCGGACAACGGCTCAAGGATCAAGGCGCGGCTCGCCAGCGAGGCCGGATCGCCAAGGGAAGATGAGAGGGTGTCATGGACAGGATCGCCAACGGGCAGAATCACGCCGCAGAACCGGACGAGACCGCCGTCAGGCTGACGCCGACGCAGTTCAAGGTGATGCAGGGCGTCCATTCCGGCCTGCTCAACAAGCAGATCGCCTTCGATCTCGGCATCGCCGAGGCGACGGTGAAGGCGCACATGACCGCGCTGATGCGCAAGCTCAACGTCCGCAACCGCACCCAGCTCGCCATCGTCGCGCAGGCCTTCCGGCAGGGCGATCGGGAACCCCGCCCCGCACTGATGGCCTGAGGGACGGCGGCGAGTCGCCCCAGTTTCAGGCGGCGTTTTGCAGGGCGGGCTTGCCGGGCGCGGCATCCGCCCACCGGAACGCCGGACGGACGGCCCGCCGGTCCACACCCAGCGCCCCGACGAGATGCGCAAGCCAGAGTGCGTCAGGCTCCGCGCGATGGCGGCGGAGCACACCCCGATCCGCCCCCTCGACCGCACGCTCCAGCACATCGGCCGAGGGCCGCCATTCATCGAGCAATTCCGCCACATGACGGATGCGGAAAGCAGGCCGGATACCGGCCGCTTCCGACAGGGTCGCCAGCCAGACGCGGTCCAGATCATGATCGGCGATCACGTCGCGGCCGGCGAGGCAGGCGTTCAGCTCGGCCATCACCAGCTTGGCGGGCAGACCTTCGCGGTCGAGCTGATCGCGCTCGATCCCGTGCAGGGCCTGCGCCTCCGCCCTCCACGTCCAGCCGCGCCATTCGGCCTCCGGCCGGATCAGCCAGGCGCGCGACCAGCCCGCCATGTCGGCGATGCCCACCTCGATCGGATAGCTCCGGCCGTCACGCGGCAGGCAGGAGGCTTCGAAATCGATCGTGACGAGCGAGGACATCCCCAAACCTCCATGTTCCGAGACAGGGGCGGAAGGCCGACACTATACTCACTGGATGCGCCCCTTTTGACGAGCGACCGCGACTCCCTCATGACAGGCGGGCATCGTGCCGTCCCGTCCCCGGCCCATTTTGTCCTGCGTTGGGATTGTCATGACCTTCGCGCAAGGAGAGCGACGATGACACGCTCCGCCCGAAACGAAGCCGGCCATGGCTGACCCGTCCCGCCCCGCCACCGCGGCGACGCGGCCCGGAATCGGCGCGCGCGAGGTGCTGGGCGTCTCCCTGTCGGGCGGCGAGCGGACGGCGGACGTGCGCGCGCTGCTGCTCGGCACACGCATCGACACGCGCAACCTGCGGCAGTTCGTCGAGCCCGAGACGCTGACGCTGTCGGGCATCGGGGCGGCTTATGTGTTCCGCTACGGCGTCCTCGTGCTGTTCGGCGCGTCGAGCGAGATCGAGGCGGAGCTGATCGCCCGCCTGTCCGATCATGTGATCGAGCCCGTCTCCTCGCCGGAGATCGAGACGGCGTGGATCGAAATCCGCCCCGGCGGGGAGGAGCTGGTCAGCGCCGACGGCCATATCCGCCTGCGCGAGGCGACGCCCGAGCGGCTGCTGCTCACCGCCACGGTGCTCGCCCGCAGCGTCGTGCTGGCGCGCGACGAAAGCCGCATCGCCGAGGCGTTCGACCGGATCGAGCCGCTGGTCAACGAGCTGCGCACGCAGGGCCGCGCCGGCCTGCCGATCCGCCGCGTGATGCAGCATATCGGCGACGTGCTCTCGACCCAGCACCGCGTCGTCGGCCGCGCGCAGATCGGCGAGAAGCCCGACCTGCTATGGGATCATCCCGAGCTGGACCGCCTCTACGGCCGCCTCGAAGCCGAGTTCGAGCTGGGCGACCGCGCCCGCGCCATCGAGCGCAAGCTGGAGGTGATCGGCGACGCCGCCGACGTGCTGCTCGATCTGGTGCAGGACAAGCGATCCTACCGGCTGGAGATCGCCGTCATCCTGCTGATCGCCTTCGAGGTGGTGCTCAACCTCTTCGAATTCTGGCGCCACTAAGGAGCGATCAGAGCGCCGCGTTGATGATGCGGGCCTGGGTGAACTCCTCCAGCCCCTCGATCCCCTGCTGGCGGCCGATGCCGGACTGCTTCACGCCGCCGACCGGAATGTCGAAGGGCAGGTCGATCGCCTTGTTGACCCAGACCGTCCCGCTCTCGATCCGCGCCGCCACCGCAAGCCCAAGCCCGACATCGCGGGTCCAGACCGAGCCGCCGAGGCCATAGTCGCTGGCGTTGATGCGGGCGATGGCGTCGTCGAGATCGTCATAGCCGAGCACCGGCAGGATCGGCCCGAACTGCTCCTCGCGGACCAGCCGTGCCTCGTCGGGGAGGTCGCGCACGATGGTCGGCGCGATGAAATAGCCCTCGCCCGCCAGCACCTCGCCCCCTGTGACGATCCGGCCTTCGTGGCGCGTCTCGTCGAGCAGGGCGCGCAGCCGGTCGAACTGGGCGCGGTTCTGGACGGGGCCGAGCGTGGTGCCCGCCGCCATGCCGTCGCCGACCACCGCGCTCTCCGCCCGCCGGGCCAGCGCCGCGCACAGCGGATCGACCAGCGCGCGCGGCGCATAGACCCGCTTGATCGCGAAGCAGACCTGCCCGGCGTTCGCCATCGCGCTGCCGAAGATCTGCTCCGCCGCCGCTTCCACATCGGCATCGTCGAGCAGCAGCGCGGCGTCGTTGCCGCCCAGCTCCAGCACCAGCCGCTTGAGGTTGCCGGCGGCGGCGGCCATCACCTTGCGGCCGGTCGCGGTCGATCCGGTGAGGCTGACATGGTCGATATCGGGATGGGCGGCGAGCAGCGGGCCGAGATCGCCTCCGTCCGTCAATATCTGGAACACGCCCGGCGGCACCATCTCCGCCATCATCTCGCCCAGCTTCAGCGTGGCGAGCGGCGTGGTCGGTGCGGGCTTGGCGATCAGCACATTGCCCGCCAGCAGCGCGGGCGCCAGCTTCAGCGCCAGCATCAGCAGCGGATAGTTCCACGGCACGATCGCCGCGACGACGCCCAGCGGATGGCGATATTCCACGATTCGCTCGCTCGCCGTGTCGCGCAGCACGCGGGGAGGAAGCTCCAGCGTGGCGAAGTGGCGGAAGGCCGCGATCACGCCCTCCATCTCGAAGCGCGATTCCGCGAGCGTCTTGCCTTGCTCCCGCGTCAGCAGGGTCGCGAACGCCTCGATCCGAGCGGCCAGCCTGTCGGCGATCGCCACGAGCAGCGCCTGCCGCTCGTCCCACTCGGATCGTGCCCAGCGGGGGAAGGCCCGCCGCGCTGACGCTACGGCTTCCTCCATCTGCGCGGCATCGGCGCGGGGGGCGACGGCAAAGGGACGACCCGTCGCGGGGTTCACGACGTCGATCGTGGCCGCGCCCTCCACCAGCGCGCCGTCGATGAGAAGCCGATAGGGATGGGGCGATTCCTGCATGGGAGCGCCCTTTACCAGAGGCGGACGGAATCGGAACGGGGCGTGTCGCCGCGCCGCCACAGCCGCGCCGGGAAGCGCCCAACCCGGCCTCACCTGCGCTTGACGGACAGGAGCGGGCTGAACCAGCATCGCCCCCAGATAAAAGATAGAGAGGACACGGGGATGCTGAGGGGGCTGATGGCGACCAGCGCGTTGGTCGGGATGATCGCGTTTGCAGGCGCGGCGCAGGCGGCGGGGCCGTTCACGGGCGCCACCGCGTTCGGCGACAGCCTGAGCGACAGCGGCAACTATGCCGCCGGATTGGGCCTGCCGGCCCCGCTGCGCTTCACCACCAACCCCGGCCACACCGCGATCGAGGATGTGGCGAGCTTCTACGGCCTCCCGCTCAGCGCATCGGCCACCGGGGGCACCAACTATGCGGTCGGCTCGGCCGGCGTCGTCACCAACGGGCCGGGCGCGCCCGCCTTCGTGCAGACCGAGACGCAACAGATCGGCAGCTATCTCGCGGCCAATCCGAAGCTCGATCCGAACCGGCTCTATTCGGTGTTCGGCGGCGCCAACGACATCTTCTATCACGCCACCTCGGTGGGCGCGGCGGCGACGGCGGCCCAACTGATCGCGGCCGCCACCGCCGGCCTTCCCGCGCAGCAGGCGGCGGCGGTCGCGGCGCAGATCACGGCGGCAGTCCAGCAGCAGGCGGGCGTCTCCGCGCTGGAAACGCCGACGCAGGCCGGCCTCGCGATCAACGCGGCGGGCGCGCAGGAGGCGCGGCTGGTCGGCCAGATGCTCGACGCCGGCGCGCGCTATGTCGTCGTCTTCGCGCTGCCCGACATCGGCCGCACCCCGCAGGCGGCAGCGCAGGATGCCGCCGCCCCCGGCACCGCCGCCGCGCTTACCCAGCTCTCCACGGCGTTCAACCAGGCGCTCGATTCCAACCTGAGCGGCCGCACCGGGATCATTCCGGTCAACACCTTCGCCTTCCTGAACGAGGTGCTGGCCAGCCCCTCGCAATATGGCTTCGTCAACACGACGACGCCCGCCTGCACCACGTCCAGCTCGCTGACCTGCACGCCCGCGACGCTGGTCAGCGCGACGGCCGCGACCGACTATCTCTTCGCCGACGGCGTCCATCCGACGACCGCCGCCCACGCCCTCTTCGCGCAGGTGATCGAAAGCGAGATCACCGCCTCGCAACAGGCGGGCCTGCTCGCCGAGCAGCCGCTGGTGACACTCGAATCCGAGCGCAACGCCGTCTCGCAGCAATTGCTGTTCGAGCAGATGTCGCCCTCGCCGCACGCGCGCGTCTTCCTGACGGGCGGTTTCGCCCACGAGAATTTCCGGCGCGAGGCGATCCGTCCGGCCGATCATGACGACTGGCTCGTCACCGGCGGCGTGCTCGGCACGCTGATGCCCGGCCTCACCGTCGGCGCCGAGCTGACCGCCGGCCGCTCGCACCAGAACGCCGACACGCAGCTCAGCCATTTCCGCACGGGCACCCTGATGGGCACCGTCTTCGCGCAATATACGCTCGGCCACGCCTATCTGAGCGCGGAGGGCGGCGGCGGCAAACTCTGGTATGACGACATCCGGCGTACCATCGCGATCGGCCCGGCGACACGCATCGAGAATGGCCGGACGCATGGCGGCATCATCTCGGCCAATGCGACGGCGGGCTATTGGTTCGGCGGCGACGCGCTGCGCTTCGGCCCCTTCGCGCGCGGCATCTTCGAGCGGGTGACCGTCAACCGCTACAGCGAGCGGAGCGGCGACAGCACCGCGATGGTGTTCGAGGGCCAGAACCGCAAATCCTTCATCGGCGAGGCGGGTCTGCGCCTTCAGGGGACGATGGAGGCGGCGAGCGCCACGATCCATCCCTATGCCGAGATCGCCTATGCCCATGACGGCAACGCGCACCAGCGGGCGGTGCTGGTCGGCCTCACCACGATGAACGGCGAGTTCGCCGTCCCCGGCTATGTGCCCGATCGCAACTGGGGCGAGGCGCAGGCCGGCCTCAGCATGAACTTCACGCCGCGCCTGTCCGCCTCGATCGGCTATCAGGGCCGCTTCGCCGGCCATTCGAGCGCCTATAACGGAGCGAATGCGAGCCTCGCCGTGGCGTTCTGATGCCCATGGGGGTGCGCCGGAACGAAGAGGCGTGCGGCCGGGCGGCTTAAAAAAGCGAAACCGCGCGCATCCGTGATGACTATGGCAATGGGATTCGGTAGTCCGATCATGCCTTCGCTGCCCGGCGCAAGGCATTCGTCGCCCCTAGCCTGTGAGTGACCCATGCCCGCCCAGCTCGCCATGGCAAATCTCTAGAGATCGGCAGCGAGCTTCGTGCTTTTCCTGCTGGCCGCCCAACTCGCCGCTCCGCTCGCCTCGCCATCGGCGAGCAGCTCGGATCAGGACCGGGTCACCGCCGCCGAGGTGCTGGCTTACGCGCAATGGCGCAACTGCGTGCTGAAGGTGACGCACCACAAGTCGCGAAGCATCAAGGACCATGAGGCGGTGGCGGACGCCGCGATCGCCGGATGCGAGGCAAGGGAGGCGGACTACCGCTCGTCCCTCAAGGAGCTGGCCCAGCTCTATCGGCTGAAGGACCCCGACACCTTCGCGACGCGCACATCCGAGCAGGCGCGAAAGACGCTTCGCGACATGGCGCTGAAAGAGTTGAAGTAGGCGCGATCCGCCACAAGCACATCTAGCGGGAGGCCGGCAGCGAGAACCAGAAGCGGGCCCCGCCGTCGGGCTCGCTGGAGGCGCCGATCGTCCCTCCATGCGCGACGATGATCGAGTGGCAGATCGCCAGCCCGATCCCCATTCCCTCGTCCTTGGTCGTGAAGAAGCTCTGGAACAGGCGGCTCATGTCGGCCTCGGCGATACCCGGCCCATCGTCGCGGATGGTGAAGGTGACCGCGCCGCGCTCGTCCAGATCGGTGGCAAGCCTGATCGCCCCGCACGGGCTGCCCGTGGACTGGATGGCCTGGACCGCGTTGATCAGGAGGTTCACGATCACCTGCTGAAGCTGCACCCTGTCCCCGCAGATCTTCGGAAGCTCGCGGCCCAGCCGGACGGTCAGCGCGATGGAGCGCGTCTCGGTCTCGTGCCGAACGAAATGGAGCGCCTCGTCCACGATCTCGTTCAGGTCCAGGGAGACGGTGCGCGGCACATGCCGGGCGGTCATGCCGCGGATGCGCTGGACGATCTCGGCGGCGCGGCGGGCGCTGTCGGAAATGCGCGTGGTAAGCTGCGCGACCTTCTCCAGGTTGGCATCATCCCGCGAAAGCCACCTCAGGCTGGTTTCGGCATAGGTGAGAATGGCCGAGAGAGGCTGGTTGACCTCATGCGCGATCGAGGAGGCCAGCTCCCCGAGCATCGAGATGCGCGCGGCGCGCGTATAGTCCGACTGCAACTGGCGGAGCTGCGCCTCGGTGCGCAGGCGCTCGGTGATGTCCTCGAGCATGATCAGGGTGATGTCGAGCTGCTCGGGGCGCGTCGGATAGGTGACCGACAACGATACGTCGAGGAGGCGCCCGTCCAGCGTCCAGAGCTTGATGACCTCGGAATAGCTGCGATGGCCCTCGAAATGATGGATCATCACGCGCTTGGCGGTCTCCGGCGAGGCCGAGAAAAGCGGATCGACCGGCCCGATCAACTCGCTGGCGTCCCGTGCGCCGAACAGCTGCACGGCGCTTTCGTTGACGTCGGTGATCCTGACGATCTCGCAGGCGCGCAGGATGTCCGTCGGATTCGTGTCGAGATAGGCCTCCACGTTCCGCAGCCCCTTTCGGCGCATATCGTCGAAGATGTCGGCCTGGGCTCTCGAATCGACCTCGAGGAACGCGAAGGGGAGGTGGTGGATCAGGTTGTTGTACCGCGCCTCGCTGACCCGCAGCGCCCAGAAGGAGCGCTCGTCGACCGGGTCCGCGGTAACCGCCAGCAGCATGATGTCGGCGAGATCCGGATGATCGCACATCCGTGCCGTGAACAGGGTTTGACGCAGCACCAGCGATTTCATCCTGAGTTTGCGGGTATGGGGCCGGGGATGCGACGTGACGGCCGTGACGATGAGGTCGGCCAGGATGGGCCATCCCTCTCTCGGCCAGAAGCCGAGGATCGATTGCCCCAGCATTCGACGGCGGCCTGCATAAGAGCCGAAGAGGTGGACGGCATTCGCGTTCGCCTCGACGACCACCATGTTTGACAGCAGGGCCTCGATCCACCCCTCGGGGCTTTGGCCCGCCGCTACGGACTCGATGAGCGTGCGGGCCCGCGCAATGTCGAATGCCCAGCAGGCGCTATCGTGCCGGCGCATCTCCGCCTCGAACCGTTGCAGTTCGATCGGGAGCGCCGCCGCTGGAATATCGACGGTCATCTCAGCAACGCCCCGGCACACCGAGCGCGACCCGAAGCGCACGGACGAACTCGGTCGTCGCGAGCGGCTTGGTGAGATAGGCAGCCGCGCCCTCTGCTCTGGCCTGAACCATCGTCGCGGCATCCTCGGCCGACGTGACGAATATGACGGGAATATCCGAGCCCATCGTCCGAAGGCAGCATTGCAGCTCCAGCCCGCTTATGCCCGGCATCTGGACATCCGTGACCAGGCACGCGAAGGCGCGCGACGAAAAATCGTTCAGGAAGGCACCGGCGCTGGCATAGCCCTCCGCGGAAAGGCCCTCGACCTGGAGCAGGTTCAGGAGAGCGTCACGCATCGCTTCGTTATCGTCCACGACCGCGATGAGAGGCGTTTCGGGCAAAAGATGGGCCCCTTACCGGCGCCACTTGCAAGGCGCCGGTAAATCTCGCGGAATTGCTGGGGCATTGTAACCATACTATGGTCTAGGCCGCTGCTTGACGGAGCGTGCCGGGAAGCAGGTTCCAGGCGCCGATCAGCTCCCCGAGAGAGGTCGCCTGCATCTTCCGCATGACGCTGCTGCGGTGCAGCTTCACCGTCACTTCGCTGATGCCCAGATCATAGCCGATCTGCTTGTTGAGCCGCCCACGGGTCACCTCGCGCAGCACTTCGCGCTCGCGGGTGGTGAGCGTCGCATATCGTTCGGCCTGCCGGCGCACGCGCTCCGCCTCCACGCGCTGCGCGCGATCGAGTTCGATCCCCATCGACACCGCATCCAGCAGCGCCTGATCGCGGAACGGCTTGGTCAGGAAGTCGATCGCGCCCGCCTTCATGGCCTGCACCGACATGGGGATGTCGCCATGCCCGGTGACGAAGATGATCGGCTTCGCATTGCCGCTGGCGGCAAGCTGGTTCTGAAGATCGAGCCCGCTATACCCCGGCATCCGCACGTCGAGGATCAGGCAACCGGGCCGCTCGGACAGCGGAGCCGTCATCAGTTCGTGCGTCGACGCGAAGCCCACCGCATCGATCCCCACCGACTGCATGAGTTCTTCGATCGAATTCCGGACTTCGGCATCGTCGTCGACGATCAGCACCAACGGACGATCCAATTGTGCTGTCTGTTTCATCCTGCTTTCCCCGGGAGGTTGCGGCTGGAGGCGAACAAGTCTTTCATGGCGCATCACGCGGCGAAATCCCGAAACGGGTTACGCCCCGGCTCCCCGATCCGGGGTGCGCGGCTCCAGACGGATGACGCGGCGGCCATAGCGATGCGCATCGATCGAATAGGCGCCGGGCCCTTGCAGGACGAGCGCACCGGCGCTGCCGGCGGCCACCAGCAACAGCGCGCGATCCCCCTTCGCGGCGAACAGCACGGCGGCGAGCGCGACCGTCAGCAGCAACCCCATGACCCGCGTGCCGAGACCGATCGCGAGCGCGAGCGCGAGCCCACCGGCGGAAGCGATGGCCGCCGGCGCGCCGCCATCGGGCCCGGACCATAAGGACACGAGCGCGGGGAAAGCCGCCACCGCGCAGGAAAAGCGCAGCAACAGCAGGGCGATACCGGTGATGCCATCCGGATAACGGGAGATAAGTTTCACCACGTCATGCTGATAGCTGCGTCGCCAGCCGGCGACAGCCTGTATCCGGGGATGTTCCGATCCCCTGTTCGGGGGTAGCATCCTTCCCCGCTCCCGGCGATGGGACGCATGGACGAACGTCGTGGCGGAGCCTCATCGGAATTGCGGGAACGTCGATGCAATTGATCAGGGCGTTGTTCGTCGCGATGCTGCTGCTGCCCTGCGCCGCCTTCGCCGCCGCCCCGGAACGATTGCTCGCGCATTATACGCACCAGCGCTGGAGCGACGAGAGCGACGCTCCGCGGCCGGTCTCCGCACTCGCGCAGGATCATCGCGGCTACCTGTGGGTGGCGGCCGCCAGCGGCCTGTACCGGTTCGACGGCATGCGCTTCGAATGCGTGAGCACGGGCGTGGACATGATCGCAAACGGCGCGCCATCAGCGATCCTCGTGCGCCGGAACGGCGATGTCTGGACCAATTTCGAGCGTTCCGGACGCTTCGCGGTCTATCGAAACGGCCGGCTGAGCTTCCTGCGGGCGCCGGCGGCGCCGCACCGCGTGATCGCGATGCACGAAACCGGTGACGGGACGGTCTGGGTGCTGACCGAACGGGTCGGCATCCCGCTCCTGCGCTATCGCGACAATCGTTGGACCGCGTTCGGGGGCCAAGCGGGTGCGCCGCTCGACAACCCGTACAGCATGGCGGTGACGCGCGACGGCACCGTCTGGGTCTCCTTCACAGGATCGGTCGCGCGGCTGGCGCCCAACGGCGAGCATTTCGAGATCGTCAGGCGCGAGCGGCGGGCGATGGGGCGGCTGTCGCTCGATCCGCAGGAACGGGTCTGGCTGACCGACCGCCACGGCAGCTATCCGATCACCGGTCCGGCCGGGCAAGGCGATCCTCCGCCGCTGCGCCATGCCTATGCGACCGATCTCGCGCGAATCCGGGGGCGTCCCACGTTCGATCGCGAGGGCAATCTGTGGGTCCCGACTTATTATGACGGGCTACAGCGCGTGGCCCATCCCGATCCGCGCGGCGCGGCCTCCGCGGCCGAGGCGGTGGCGCAGGTCGAGCGCTTCACCACGCGCGACGGCCTCTCCTCCAACACCACGAGTCAGGCCTTCCAGGATGCCGAAGGCAATATTTGGGTCGCGACGGACAATGGGATGGACCGCTTCTGGCCCGCGACGCTGCGCTTCGAGCCGAAACTCACCGAGTCGGCGACCTACGGCGACCTCCTGCTCCGCGCCTCCGACGGCACAGTTTATATCGGCGAGGAGACCACCGTCTATCGCGTACGCCCCGGCGGCCGCCCCGAACCGATCTTTCACACCGACAAGGAACCGCGCACCCTGTGCGAAGCCCCCGACCACTCGATCTGGATCGGCCTGCACAAGGACAAGCAGGTGGTGATCTGGCGAAACGGCCACATCCGGTCGCTGCCGCACAATGTGCCGCTGGCCTATACCGCCTATGACTGCGCGTTCGATGCGCAGGGCGACTTCTGGGTCACGGCGTCCTTCGGCGGCATGGCGCGCCTTCATGCGGGCCGCTGGGAAAAGATGTTCGGCGCGCCCGGCCCTGCCTTCCTGCCCAAGGGGATGATCACCGATGCGCAAGGCCGGCTGATCGTCCAATGGAACAACGACATGATCAGCCGGATCGAGGGCACGACACGGCGTTCGATCCGGATACCGCGCGATGGCTATGCGCCGGATGATGTGACGCTGTACCTGGCCGCCCCCGATACCGTCTATGTCGCAGGCCGGTTCGGGCTGGGGCGCATCCGCAACGGACGTTTCGCCAGCATCTCCGCCCGGCGCGTCCCGCAGTTCAGCGGCGTGAACGGGATCGTCCGCACGCCCACCGGCGACACCTGGCTCGCCAGCCCGGCCGGGATATTGCGCGTCCGCACCGACGCTCTGGAGCGCGCTTTCGGCGACCCCGGCATGATCCCGCCGATGCTGGCGTTAGGCTCCATCGACGGGTTGCGCAGCCGGCCGCATTCGCACAGCCGCCAGGCCATCGTGCAGGGTGGAGACGGACGGCTGTGGATCGCCACGCAGAGCGGGACCTTGTGGCTCGATCCGAACCAGATCACACGCAGCCGGATCGCGCCGGCGGTGGCGATCAGCGCGCTCGTCGCCGACCGCACCTATCGCGACCCGACGATGGTCACG
Source organism: Sphingomonas sp. PR090111-T3T-6A (assembly GCF_000383095.1). Lineage (GTDB taxonomy): Bacteria > Pseudomonadota > Alphaproteobacteria > Sphingomonadales > Sphingomonadaceae > Solisphingomonas. Next base: position 8,292 of record NZ_AORL01000002.1, on the reverse strand, counting down.
CTGCCGGCGGGCACGACCAACCTCCATATCGATTTCGCGGTGCTCAGCTTCTCGAACCCGCGCACGACCCATGTCCGCTACCGGCTGGAGGGGCTCGATACGGATTGGGTGGAGGCGGGAACCCGCCGCCAGGGCTTCTACACCAATCTCGCGCCGGGCACATATCGCTTCCACCTGATCGCCGCCAACGACAACGGCGTCTGGAACCAGCAAGGGGCGACGGTCGACTTCGTCATCCCCCCCACCTTCGTGCAGTCGCGTTGGTTCACCCTCTTATGGGTGCTGGTCGTTGGACTGCTGCTCTGGCTCGCCTACTGGGTGCGGATGGGGCAGGTCGCGCGCGATATCCACAGCCGGCTGGAGGAGCGGCTTGGCGAGCGGGAGCGGATCGCGCGCGAACTCCACGATACTTTGTTGCAGGGTGTGCAGGGGCTGGTGCTGCGCTTTCAGTCGGTCGCCAACAAGATGCCCGCCGAAGAGGCGACGCGCGCGAAGCTGGAGACCGCGCTTCGGCGCGCCGACGAGATCATGGTGGAGGCGCGCAGCCGCGTACAGAATCTGCGAACCGCCGAAGCCTCGGGCGATCTCCCCGAACTGCTCCGCGACCGGGCGGTCGAGGCGGCGTTCGATCCGCCGATCCCGATCCGGATCGTCGCGGAGGGCAAGCCGCGACTAATCGACCGGCTCGTCTCGGTCGAACTCAGCCGGATCGTGGACGAGGCTTTGCTCAACGTGGCCCATCATGCGAAAGCCGGTTCCATCGACATCATCGTCCGCTTCGGCCTGCGCCATCTCGGCGTGGAAATACGCGACGACGGCGTGGGCTTCGAGCGCGCCATCCTCGAACAGGGGCACAAGCCGGGACATTTCGGCCTGGTCGGGATGCGCGAGCGCGCCGAACGGATCGGCGGGGATCTTGAAATCGATTCCCATCCCGGCATGGGCTCCACGGTGACGATCACGCTGCCCGCGCGGCTGGCCTACGCCGATACCGCGCCGCGCCGGCAGCGCCTGTTCTCCTGGCTCTTCCGCGAAAGGACGGAATCGGACCATGCCTGATCCATCGCCGATCCGTATCCTCCTGGTCGATGACCATCCCGTGCTGCGCGAGGGCGTCGCGTCGATCCTGGAGGACCGCACCGACATGATCGTCGTCGGCGAGGCCGGTGACGGGGCGGAAGGGATCGCCCGCTTCCGCGAACTCCGGCCCGACGTGACGTTGATGGACCTTCAGATGCCGGGCACGGGCGGGCTCGAGGCGATCATCGCCATCCGCGCCGACTTCCCCGATGCGCGCATCCTGGTGCTGACCACCTATGCCGGCGACGTGCAGGCGGTGCGCGCGCTCAAGGCCGGCGCGACGGGCTATCTGCTCAAGAGCAGCCTGCGGACCGAGATGCTGGACGCTATCCTGAACGTCCATCGCGGCCGGCGGCATGTGCAGGGAGAGGTCGCCACCGGGATCGCGCACCATATCGCCGACGAGCAGTTGAGCGAACGCGAGATCGCCGTCCTGCGCCTTGTCGCGGAGGGCAAGGCCAACAAGGAGATCGCCCAGGCCCTGTCGCTCTCGGAGGAAACCGTGAAAGCGCACCTCAAGAACCTGTTCGCCAAGCTCGACGTCAGCGACCGCACCCATGCCGTCACTATCGCGGTGCGGCGCGGCATCATCGAGCTTTGATCCGCGGGATCGAGGAATGCTTGCCGCCGTCCCTGACCTTCACTCCGGGTATCGGGACGCCCCGCAAACGGAATGACAGGACCTATCCCCTGGTATGGTCCACCCATCCCTCGACCCAAATCGACCGCTGACACGCCTCAACCTAGCCTGCCGATGCGGTGATGAAGCCTGCGGTTGAGAGGACAGGGTTATGAAGCTGGACAATATCCCACATACCGATGGTTCGGGGGTCGAGGAGCTGGTTCCGTCGCGCTACGCGCTGCGGATCGGCGAGATCGACGTGCTCGTGGTCAGCGATGGCGTGCTGCCTCTGCCAACCGAGACGATGTCCACCAACGTCGACCCGGCCACCCGCGTGGCCTGGTTCAAGGACCAGTTCCTGGGGCCGGACGCCTTCGACTGGGCGCTGAACGTGCTCGTGGTGCGCAGCGGCGAGCAGGTCATCCTCGTGGACGCCGGTCTGGGCGGGCAGTTCCCCGGCTTCCCGCGAGCCGGGATGTTCCCCAGGCGGCTGGCGGCGGCCGGCATCGATCTCGCGTCGGTGACCGACATCGTCATCACGCACATGCATATGGACCATATCGGCGGGCTGCTCGTCGACGAGGTGAAGAACCGGCTGAACCCGGACGTGCGTATCCATGTCGCGGCCACCGAGGTGGCGTTCTGGGAGTCGCCGGATTTCTCGCACACCGAGATGCCGTCGCCGGTGCCGGACGTGCTGCGGACCACCGCCGCGCAGTTCATGGACGCCTATCGCGGCCAGGTGCGGACGTTCGACGAGGACTATGAGGTTGCGCCGGGCGTGCTCGCCTGGCGTACCGGGGGCCACACCCCCGGACACAGCGTGGTCCGCCTGACGTCGGGCGGCGAGCGGCTGACCTTCGCGGGCGACGCCATCTTCCCGGTCGGCTTCGACCACCCCGACTGGCACAATGGCTTTGAACATGACCCAGAGGAGTCCGTTCGCGTCCGTATCCGTCTTCTGCGAGAGGCGGCAGAGACGCGTGAACTGTTCGTGGCCACGCACCTGCCGTTCCCGTCGGTCGGCCGGATCGCGGTGGACGGCGATGCCTTCCGCTGGGTTGCCGGCTTCTGGGACTATTGAGACCCTTCCGGATTAAGACCGATCTGGGGCGTGTATTCATAGCAGTTGCGAGCCGCGCCCCAGTTCGTGCCAGGGAATCGATCCCGATCAGAAAAACGAACTTTTCAATCGCCTTTTCCTGACCAAGTAGAGGAAGGAGAAGGAAATGTACGACTTCGATTTGATAGCTGGTTGATGTGCCGATGGATTTTAGCGGCGCTCACACCTGACGACGATTGCGTATCAAGATTGAGCATGGCGGGAACGCAAATCGCTCCCATCCCGACATCCGATAGCTAGATCACCTCGAAACGCTTGGCCAAAGCTCCCATGCGTGACCCACGTTTACGCGCTTCCGCTGGGAAGCGTCGTGGGTCTTTGCCAAAGATGTCTTGGGATTATGGTGCGCCTACAGGACAATTTAAAATAAAAAAACGCATTGATTAGATTATATATCAATATAATTCTGCATAATTCAGTTACGCATTGTCGCACAAGCCTCCACTTTTGCTACCTAATTCTATACCGCCGACGCCCGAATATGTCCATACCCGTCGCTGTTTTGCGCATTATCTGCCGATCATGCTCCAAGGCTTTACCAATATGGAATTGTGGGATGCCGAAGGAAGAAACCTCCTAATCGGTGGAAGCGATCGGGCGTTCATAGACGAACCGCTCTAGGCGTTCCCGCCGGACCGCCCGCCGCCAGGCGCAGGGATAAGCCGCCTCGTCGAGGTCGCGTGGCGATCGAGGATCCGACCTTAGACCGGTGACTTATGGCCGGTAAGCGACTGGCAGGTTCCGGGCGAGAGACCCAACGATCGGCCCTTCATTTAGGTCAGCAACTGCCATCGGGCATCCGACTGCTAATCGGACGGCTGCTGACTGCGGGTGGCCGGTTCCGGCCTTGCGGGTTTGCGATGACTTAGGAAAGAAAGCGGCCGGTCACATTAAGAAGACCCGAGAGTCCACAGGGTCAAAGGGCACCCACCCGCGATCCCTAGTTTCGTGACCCGCGCGGCCTTTGCACGCCGTCGCCAGTACATATATTGCCGCGAAAAGGGTGATGAATGACGACAGTATTTGACCAGGTGCGGGGACTGATCGAGCGGCTGTCATCGGAGCCGGTGTGCGAATAGTGCATCGCCGAGCGGCTGCGCCTTTCGGCAACAAGCTAAGCCATCATCAAGGCGCGCGAGTTGGCCGGCGCGCACGGGCAGGCATTGGAGGTCTGTTCGCTGTGGGGTGGCTCCCGCACGCTGATCCCGCGGGTAGCCTGACATGGCGACCGTGACCGCATCGGCCCCGGCAGCCGATCTGGCCGACAACGCCAGTCCTTGGCCAACGTCCGCCTATTTCCCGCGCCGGCTCGCGATCAGCGAGGAGCATATGTTCGACAACCGCGTCGACGAAGTCGGGCTGCTCGCGCTGGGCGGCAACAAGATCGTGCTCGGTGAACCAGGCATGGGCAAGAGCGAGCTGATGCGCGAGATCGGGCGGCGGCTTGGGAGCGAGCCAGTCACGGCGATCCGCTTTATAAACGCTAGGAATCCGGTCAAGCTGGTGCCTGCGGGCAAGCCATTGCTGATCGACGGTCTCGATGAAGCAATGTCGCGGCGTGAAGGCGACGCTATCGACGCGATTCTGGCGCAGCTCGAAGAAGCGGGCTCACCGCCGTTTGTCCTCTCGTGCCGATCGCGCGAATGGCAGGCACGCAGCGTGACAAATTTGCGCCAGCTCTACGGAGTCGAGCCACGCATCCTGACGCTTGAACCATTCGATCGCAACGAAGCTCGCGCGTTCCTCCTCGCGCAGCATCCGAACGTGGATGCCGATCACGTGCTCGATCACCTCGCGCGTCACAGCCTCCAAGACCTTTACCGCAACCCACTGACGCTTGGCTTGATGGGACGGGTTGGGGAAACCGACACGCAATTACCGGCGACGCGCGCAGCATTGTTCGAGCGCGTCTGCACTTTGATCTGGCCCGAACATGATCCTGATCGGCAGGACGAGGGCCTCGCCCAATTAACGCAGGACGAAGCCCTCGACGCCGCCGGCGCAATCGCCGCCGGACTGCTGTTCGATGGTGCCGAGGCCGCCACCGCCGCGGGCGCTGCGCATGTGCAGCAAGGCGATGCCCGGCTCGCCGATCTGGAGGTCTTGCCTAGCGCTAAGGCCGCGCGGGCAATCTTTTCCTCCAAGCTGTTTCACAGTGTCGGACCGTCGCGCGCCAAGCCGATCCACAAAGTCATCGCCGAATATCTCGGTGCGCGATGGCTCGCACGTCAGGCGGCGACACCGCGCGCGCAACGGCGCGTGCTCGCTCAACTGCATGGCAGCGGCGGCGTTCCGGCGAGTCTGCGTGGGCTCCATGCCTGGCTCGCCTTTCATAGCCCGGCGATGGCCGAGCGGGTCATCGCCGAAGACCCCTATGGCGTGCTGCGCTACGGCGAGGCTGCGGCGCTGACCCCTCATCTCGCGGATTGCCTATTCGAGGCGCTATGTCGGCTCGCCGAGGACGATCCCTATTTCCGAGCGGCGGACTGGGACAGCAAGACCGCGGCTGGGTTAATGATCCCAACGCTCAAACGCAAGATAGAGGCGATCATTGCCTCGGCGGCGAGCAGCGCGCACCTGCGCTCCCTGCTGATCGAAGGGCTCCAAGGCACGCACCTCGCGGCCGAACTTGCCGATACGTTGGAAGCGATCGTGCTCGCGCCTGAGCGCTTTTATCGCGAGCGCGATGATGCGGCCGAGGCCTTACTGCCGCACCGTGATCGGACTTGGTGGCAAGCGACGATCGCAGCGCTCACCAATCAGGCCGGCGAGGATGCGCCGCGGCTTGCGCGCCAGTTAATCCAGCAGATCGATGCCGACGTCTCGGACGACCTCCTTGTCGCGACGCTGTTCGCCGAAATGGGGGTGACCAGTTCTCCGCTGCCCCGCCGAACGGGGCGACGCGTACATACCGCCCGCAGCTACAAGCGACTGTTCGCAGTGATCCCGTTGACACGTCTGGTCGGGGTCATCGACTTGATCGTCGCTTATGCCGAGCTGCTGCGCGATGACGACTGGGAACATGCCAGCGAGGTTGCCGATATCGTCGCCGAACTCATCATTCGTGGGATCGATGAAGGCGTGATCGGCGTAGCTCAAGCGCCGTTGCTGTGGCGCTGGCTCGGCAGAGTCGAGCGGGCGCATCACTATCACCGCGACGTCCAGCAGACGCTCGCCGCACGGCTGGGGGCACAGGCTGCACTGCGCCACGCAGTCCAAGCGCACGCGCTGGCGAACGATCATCGCACGGACAGCCTATGGATGACTGAATTGTATCTGCAGCGCCGCCGCCTACAACTGGCTGGGCGACCTGAGGACATCATCATCGTGTTCGACCGGCTTGCCCAAGGCAACAACAAAGATCCCGCACTGCGCCAGGATTGGCAAGATCTGGTACGCATCGCCTGGGGGGCCGAAGGGCTCGATCCCGACGTGCGCGCGGCGGCGGAACGGTTCCGCCGTGGCGACAAACCGCTCGGCGATTTCCTGCGTAAGCTCGAAAATCCCAAAAAGCCCGGGTGGAAGGTCCGGCAGGAGAAGGAAGCGGCTAAGCGCGAGCGCAAGCGCAAGGTGGCCTTTGAGGAGGCGCGCCGCTCATTTGGCAAGGTGCGCGACGATCTGCGCGCCGGTAAGCTGGACGCGATCTTGCAGCCGGCGCAAGCCTATCTCGATCGATTCCACGAACTACCGAGCGATTTGCCGGCGGGAGAGCGGCTCGCGATCTGGCTCGGGCCGGGCCTATGCAATGATGCGCTGCTCGGATTTGAGGCCGTATTGCACCGCTCCGACCTGCCGACGCCCGTTGAGATTGCCGACGGCTTCGCGCGCGGCACGATCTACAATTACGGCTTTCCGATCATGGCCGGGTTTTATGAGCGCATGCGCCGTGGCAAGGGCTTTGCCGACCTGTCCGCGCCGCTCAAGCAGGCGGCGTTGCTGCTCAGTCACGACGATCATGGTTGGAATCTCGACAAGGAAAAGGACGCGCTGCGCGCGGCGCTGGAAGCCGAAGTCATCCCCACGGCCGAAGCCCGCCAGGCGTTCGCGCGGCTCTGGATCGAGCCCGCGCTCAGTGTGGGCAAAGAGCATGTCGCCGGGCTTTATCAACTCGCCCACGATCCGGAATGGCAGGCGACCGGGACAGCACTCGGTGCCGACTGGCTGACCATGTTCCCCAACGTGCCGGAGTCCGTCGAGGCGGGTCTGGTCGACTGTCTGACTTATGGCGGCGCGCTCGACGCGCTCCGCGATGTCGCCAAAGCGCGCGCCGAGAGGGTGTTCCGCAATTTCGACCATATGCTGTCGTGGTTGGCGATCGATGTACTCGTCCGGTTCGATGCTGTGAGACTCGATCTTGCCGGGATCGGCGCGGACTATCCCGACTTCATCTGGTTCCTACGCAACCGCCTACAGTTCGAGCGGGGCGGCAGGATGATGCCACTGACGGTCGTGCAGGCCGAATGGATCATCACTGAATTTCGCGAGCAACGTCCGCATGCAGTGCTCGAGGGCTCCGGATCAGGCAACACAAACGACTATGACGCGACCGACTTTCTGCGCTGGCTGATCAGCCGGATCGCCGACGACACGAGCATCGAGGCCGCCGAATCGATGGCGCGGCTCGTCGCCGGGCCCAACGACAGCTATGCCGCGCTGATCCGCCACATGGCGGCCGAACAGCGGCAGAAGCGCGCCGAAGGGGATTTTTCAGCGCTCGCCCCGGCTGATCTAACCGCGCTGCTCGACGATGGCCCTCCGGGCAATATCGAGGATTTGAAGGCGCTAGTGCGCGAAGAGATGGCCGTCGCGCAACGCAAGCTCATCGGCGACGATTTGGATTCGGTCGTTGAATTCTGGACCGACGCAGGCATCCCGCGCGACGAGAACCGGTGCCGCGACCGGCTGGCAGCGATGATCGGCCCCGAGCTCGCCCGCTACGATATCCAGCGGATCACCGAGGCAGACATGCCGCAGACCAAGCGCGCGGACCTGGCATTCGCGCGTGGGGCGATGCAGTTGCCAGTCGAGGTCAAAGGCCAATGGCATGGCGAGGTCTGGGATGCCGCGACCAGCCAGCTCGACGTGCAATATCTGATCGATTGGCGCTCCGAGCAACGCGGCATCTATTGCGTGTTGTGGTTCGGCGATCTGCCGTCGGCAACTAACCGGCGGTTGAAGGCACATCCAGACGGGCTTCTCGCGCCGGCGAGCGCCGACGCTATGCGTACCATGCTGATCGAGCGGATTCCCCAGGCCCGCCGCGCGCTGATCGAAGTCGTGGTCATCGACCTCTCCGCCGGCAAACCGTGACGCCGCCCCGCGAGCACCCGCGCTCGCGATCGTCTCAGGTCGTGTGATAATGCAGCCGCGATTGCTCCTGGTTTGTGACTATTCTTGGTATGGTGCGTGATTACTTCGAGCTTCCGCCATGGCGTGCGATTTCGGCGCGCCTCCAACCGGCATCCCT
>NZ_AORL01000001.1 GCF_000383095.1 Sphingomonas sp. PR090111-T3T-6A | reverse complement strand
CGAACCCGGGTCCGTTCATCGTGTTCTTCGACTGGAACAAGTCGGACATCACGCCGGAAGCGGCTTCGATCCTCGACAACGCCGCCGCTGCCTATGCGCAGACCGGTTCGGCTTCGGTCATGCTGGCCGGCTACACCGACACGTCGGGTACGCCGAAGTACAACATGGGCCTGTCGCAGCGTCGCGCGGACTCGGTGAAGTCGTATCTCGCGGGCAAGGGCGTGCCGGACACGGCGCTCCAGACCCAGGCCTTCGGCGAAACGCACCTCCTGGTGCAGACCGCCGACGGCGTGCGCGAGCCGCAGAACCGTCGCGTGGAAATCACCTTCGGCCCGGGTTCGGGTCAGTAAGGTCTTCCCGCGAGAGCCTCTTCGGGGGCTCGACGGAAAAGAGGGGAGTCGGCTTCGGCCGGCTCCCTTTTTTCATGTCCGCTTTGGGCGACAGGTCTTGCGTCGATGGGGCGATCAGGCCTCGGGCGGGTCCAGCAGGTAGCGGGCGACGGTGTCGTAGATTGCGCCCTCCGAGCCGAGATGGCTTTCGAACAGCTCGAAGCTGGTGACGGCGAACGGATCGAGCGGCGGCGGGACGATGCCGGCGGCGGCGCCCGGCGGCGGCGCGGCGCTGCGGGCGAAGCGGGCGAGGGTGATGTGGGGCAGGAAGGCGCGGCTGTCCGGCGCGACGCCGGCCTGGGCGAGCATCCGGTCGATCTTGCCATGGAGCGCCTTGATCCGATCGCGGGGCGAGACGCCGATCCACAATGCGTCGACCCGCCCGTTGCGCTCGAACGTGCCGCTTTCGGCGAGCGTCAGCGAGAAGCCCGGATGGCGGACATGGCCGAGCAGGGCGGCGATATCCTCGGCCTGATGGCGGTCGACCTCGCCGATGAAGCGCAGCGTGATGTGAAGCTGGGCGTCGTCCTGCCAGCGGGCCCCGGGCACGCCGCCCATCACCCTCAGCAGCGCCGCGCACACCGGGGCGGGGGGCCTGATCGCGACGAAAAGGCGGTGATGCGCCATGCTCTTCCTTCCGGCTCTGATCCGGTTTCGCTTGAAAGGCGGACCGGGAAGCCTGATATTGCCGGTGTCGACGCTGATCGTCGATGACAAGGAGAGTATCTTCGATGGCGAACTGGTCTGACCCCCGGACGACCGCGGTGCCTCGCGCTGCGACGGGCGCCCGTGAGGCGGCGTTCGACGCAGGGCTGCGGTCCTACATGCTGTCCGTTTACAATTACATGGCATCCGGCGTGCTGCTAACCGGCATCGTCGCGATGCTGTTCGCGCGTGGTGGCGCAGAGTCGCCAGCCGCGCAGATCTTCATGCAGGGCGGCCTCATCCGCTTCCTCGTCATGCTCGCGCCGCTCGGCGTGGTGATGTGGCTGAGCTTCGGCATCAACCGCATCTCGGAAGGTACTGCCAAGGCGCTGTTCTGGGCCTATGCCGTGCTGATGGGTCTGTCGCTGTCGACGATCCTGCTGGTCTACACCGGCGGTTCGGTCGCGCAGGCCTTCTTCGCGACGGCGGCGAGCTTCGCGGCGTTGAGCCTCTATGGCTACACCACCAAGAAGGATCTGTCGGGCTTCGGCACCTTCCTCATCATGGGCGTGTTCGGCCTGATGGTGGCGATGCTGATCAACATGTTCGTGCACTCGTCGGCGATGAACCTGCTGATCTCGGCGGTGGGCGTGCTGCTGTTCGCGGGCCTCACCGCTTATGACACGCAGCGCATCAAGAGCGGCTATTTCGCGGTGCGCGGCACGGCCTATGCCGGCAAGTCGGCGGTGATGGGCGCGTTGCAGCTCTATCTCGACTTCATCAACCTGTTCCTCTTCCTGCTGCGCTTCATGGGCAACCAGCGCAACTGATCCGGGAACGGAAGCCGTAAAGGAAAGGCCCGGCGGAGCGATCCGCCGGGCCTTTTTCGTGGGGCTCAGCCGGCGGGCGCGGGGGCCGGCGTGAGGGCGTCGTCGATCTCCATCGCCCGCTGGTGAGCAGGGCGCGCGGTCAGCCGGGCGACATAGGCCTCGAAGGTCGGCCGCTTCTCCACCGTGCCGAACATCATGCCCCAGTGGAGCTGGGCGCCGACATAGCAGTCCGCCGCGGTGAAATGGTCGGCGGCGATATAGTCCCGCCCGTCGAGCGCGCCTTCCAGCGCGTCGAGCATGCAGGTCATGGTGCCGTAGCCGACCATCCGTTCGCGCTCGGCCGGCACATCGACCTGGAGCGCCTTGATCGTGACGGCCTGCTCCACCGGGCCGGCGGCGAAGAACAGCCAGCGATAATAGCGGGCGCGATCCTGCGGCGGCGGCGCGAGGCCGGCCTCGGGGAAGGCATCGGCCAGATAGGCGCAGATCGCGGCGCATTCGGTGACGGCCTGCCCGCGATGGGTGATCGCCGGCACCTTGCCCATCGGGTTGATCGCCAGATAGGCGGAGCCCTTCATCGAGGCGGCATATTCGAGCACCTCGGTGCGATAGGGCTGGCCGACCTCCTCGAGCATCCACCGCACGATCCGTCCGCGCGATTGCGGGTTGGTGTAGAAGACGAGTTCGTCGCTCATGCTGCTGCTCCCTCAACAACGATGATCTGGATGCCGAGTCCCTCCGGCGCGGCGCGATGGTAGTCCCCGGCGGGGAACAGCGGCAAGCGCACTTGGCGAACGCCGCGCGCTCTGCGATGCCGGATGGCGCTTCAGGAGATTCCCGCATGACCGAGACGCTGCGCCAGCCTTATCCGCCGATCGAGCCCTATGCTTCCGGCCTGCTCGACGTGGGCGACGGGCATCGCGTCTATTGGGAGCGGGTGGGGAAGCCGGGCGGCATCCCGGCGGTGTTCCTGCATGGCGGGCCGGGCGGCGGGTGCAGCCCGGCGCACCGCCAGCTCTTCGATCCGGCGCGCTACGACGTGCTGCTGTTCGACCAGCGCGGCTGCGGCCGGTCCGAGCCCCATGCCGAGCTGGAGGCCAACACCACCTGGCACCTCGTCGCCGACATCGAGCGGCTGCGCGAGATGTGCGGGCATGACAAATGGCTGGTGTTCGGCGGGAGCTGGGGCTCGACCCTCTCGCTCGCTTATGCCGAGACGCATCCGGCGCGCGTCTCCGAGCTGATCCTGCGCGGCATCTTCCTGCTCAGGAAGGCCGAGGTGGACTGGTATTATCAGGGGGGCGCCGCGTGGCTCTTCCCGGACAAGTGGGAGCGCTTCCTCGCCCCCATCCCCGAGGCCGAGCGCGGCGATCTCCTTGAAGCCTTCCGCAAGCGCCTGACCGGCGGCGACGAGAGCGAGAAGGTTTCAGCCGCCCGCGCCTGGGCGCAGTGGGAAGGCGAGACGATCACACTGCTCCCTGATCCGGCGACCTCGGGCGGGTTCGGCGAGGAGCAGTTCGCCGTTGCCTTCGCCCGGATCGAGAATCATTATTTCGTCAACAAGGGCTGGATGGAGGAGGGGCAGCTCCTCCGCGACGTCCACAAGCTCAAGGGCATTCCCGGCACGATCGTGCAGGGCCGCTACGACGCCGCGACGCCGGTGCGCAGCGCCTGGGATCTGCACCGCGCCTGGCCGGAAGCGGAGTTCCACCTCATCCCGGACGCGGGCCATGCGTACAGCGAGCCCGGCATCCTCGATCGGCTGATCCGCGCGACCGACGCCCACGCGGATCGGCACGGCTGACGTTTCAGGGCTTGGCGGCGATGGCGATCGGTTTGGGCACGGGATTGGCCAGCGCCTCGCGGATCGCCTTCTGCGCGATCGGGATCATGACGGCGTAGCCCGCCTTGTTCGGGTGGACGCCGTCGCTCGCCCAGTCGGCGCGGAAGCCGCCCTTGCCGTCCTGAAGCGCGGACCAATAGTCGGCATAGGTCGAGCCCGTCTCGGCGGCGTACTGCTTCAGCCACGCATTGATCGTCTTGATCTTCTCGGTGACGGCAAGGCCCGGACGCCACGGGAAAGCCGATGACGGCGGGATCGAGGCGAGGATCACGCGCACGCCATGCGCCTGCGCCAGCTCGGTCATGGAGCGGAAGTTCGCCTCGGTCTGCTCGATGGTCATCGGGCCGGTGTTGCTGGCGATGTCGTTCGTGCCCGCCATGATCTGCACGACCGCCGGATGAAGATCGAGCACGTCCTGCCGGAAGCGGAGCAGCATCTGCGGCGTGGTCTGCCCGCTGATGCCGCGGCCGACGCGGCCGGCCGTGAAGAACTCCGGCACCTGATCGAACCAGCCCTGCGTGATCGAGTCGCCCATGAAGACGACGCGCGGCTCCTTGCCGCGAGCGGAGAGGGCGGCATTGGCAGCCTGATATTTGCCCAGCCACGCCCAGTCCGTGTGGAGGCGCTCTTCGCCTTCCTTGGCCCACTGATCCTTCTGGGCTTGAGTCGGCTCGGCGGCGTGCGCGGCGATCGGGGCCAGCGCCATCGTGACGGCAAGAGCAAGGCGACGGAGGATCATCGGACGGTCTCCAACGGGGGAAAGCGAGGCAGGCCGAGAGATGCTCGACCGCTCCGGCGATGGCAACCATGGTGGCCTAATTTATATGATATAGCTCGGCCATGCGTCGTTCAGGGCTGAGGGCGTAACCATGTGCGGGCAGTCAGGAGTCGGGCCGATGAACATGCTTCGCTGGGGTGTCATCCTTCCTTGCGCGCTGCTCGCGGTTGCGGCCAAGGCGCCGGATGCGCCGCGCCCGCCGGGCGCCGTCTCCTGCATCGACAGCCAGCGCTACACGGGCCATCGATCCGACGGGAAGGACACGATCATCTTCACCTCGGGCCTGCGCACCTATCGCAACCATCTGCGCACCGAATGTCCGGGGGTGGAGAAGCTCAACAGCAGCTTCGGCGCGCTGGAGACGGAGCCGTGGGGATCGCAGCTCTGCGAGGGCGATTTCGTTCGCGTGTTCGATACGACAGGGGTGCGGTCGGTGGGCATCGCGGCCTATCCGCGCTGCGTGCTCGGCTGGTTCGAGCCGGTGCCGACGCCGCCCAGGCAGTCCAAGCCCGCCAAGCCTTGACGGACTCGCGGCCGGGCGCCCAACTGGGGACATGACGACATCCTCCCCGATCGGGGTCGGGCTGGTGGGCTATGGGCTTGCCGGCGCGGTCCTCCACGCGCCGATCATCGAGGCGCTTCCCGATTACCGCATCGCCGCCGTGATGACCTCGCGCGCCGAGGCCGCCGAGCGGCGCGACCGGCCGCAGGTCGTCTCCGACATCGATGCGCTGCTGGCGATCGACGAGGTCGAGCTGGTGGTCGTGGTGACACCCAACGACCTCCACGCCGCCCATGCCGAGACGGCGTTGCGGGCCGGGCGGCATGTCGTGGTCGACAAGCCGATGGCGTCGAGCCTCGCTGAATGCGACCGGCTGATCGACGTCGCGGCGGAGGCGGGGAGGCTGCTCAGCGTCTATCACAATCGCCGCTGGGACGGGGACTATCTCGCCGCGCGCGCGATCGCGGCGGAGGAGCCGGTCGCGCTCTACGAGGCGCGCTGGGATCGCTTCCGTCCGGAGGCGGCGGCGGTGTGGCGCAACACGCCGAGGCCGGGGGCGGGGCTGCTCTGGGATCTGGGGCCGCATCTGATCGATCAGGCGTTGGGCCTGTTCGGCTGGCCGGACGCGATGACCGCTGATGTCGCCACCCAGCGCGCCGGTGCAGGCGCCGACGATTATTTCGAGCTGACGCTCCATTATGGCGAGGCCCGCGCGATCCTCTCCGCCTCGACGCTGGTCGCCGCGACGCGACCGCACATGGCGCTGCACGGCACCAGCGGGAGCTGGTGGACCGAAGGCCTCGATCCGCTGGAGGCCGCGCTCCGGGCCGGGGAGAACCCCTCGCGGCCCGGCTTCGCGGAAGGCCTTCCCCCGATCCCGGCCTATCGCGCGACGAAGGATGGCGAGCGGCTGGAAGCCCCGGTCGCAGCGGGCGATCCTTATGGTTTCTATCGCGCGATGGCGGCCGCGATCCGCTCCGGCGGGGCGCTTCCGGTCGATCCGGTGGAGGCTCGCGACGTCGTGGCGATCATCGCCGCCGCCCATGCCGGAGAGCCCCTCCCGCAGCCCAAAGGCGCGCGGCGCTTGCCTGTAACGGCCGTACAGGGCTAATTGCCCGCAGGAGAGCCAGAACGGGGACAGGGGTGGCAAGAAAACCAGCAACGCGGCATTCCACCATCACGGATGTCGCGGATGCCGCCGGCGTGTCGATCAAGACTGTGTCGCGCGTCTTCAACAACGAGCCCAACGTCCGTCCGCTGACGCGCGATCGCGTCCTCGCGGCGGCGACGGAGCTGGATTACCACCCGAACGTGGCGGCGCGCAGCCTTGCGGGGCGGCGCTCCTTCCTGATCGGGCTGGCTTATGAAAATCCCAGCCCCAACTATGTCGTCGACCTCCAGACCGGCGCGCTCGACCGGCTGCATGGCGAGCGATACCGCCTGCTCGTGCTGCCCTTCGCCGATGCGGCGACCGCGTCCGGCAAGATGCAGGCGATCGCGCGCGCCTCGGGGTTGGACGGCGTGGTCCTCGCGCCCCCGCTTTGCGACGATGCGGCGACGGTGGCGGAGTTGGAGGCCTGCGGGCTGCCTTACGCCCGCATCGCGCCGACCAGCGGCGGCAGCCAGGCCCCCGACGTGGCGATGGACGATCGCAGCGCCGCCCGTGCCGTGGTCGATCATCTGGTGGGGCTCGGCCACAAGCGCATCGGCATCGTGCGCGGCCATGTCACCCACGCCTCAGCCACGGCGCGCTTCGAGGGCTATCGCGCCGGGCTTGAGGCGCACGGCCTGCCGATCGATCCCGAACTGGAGACGCAGGGTGCCTACACCTTCCTCTCGGGCTATGAGGCCGGGCGCCAGCTTCTGGCGCTGAAGGATCGGCCCACCGCGATTTTCGCCTGCAACGACGACATGGCGGCGGGCGTGCTCAACGCGGCCTATGAGGCGGGCGTGTCGGTGCCGGGCGATCTCTCGGTGGTCGGCTTCGACGACAGCAACATCGCCTCGGTCGTCTGGCCGC
Organism: Sphingomonas sp. PR090111-T3T-6A; assembly: GCF_000383095.1. Classification (GTDB taxonomy): domain Bacteria; phylum Pseudomonadota; class Alphaproteobacteria; order Sphingomonadales; family Sphingomonadaceae; genus Solisphingomonas. The sequence goes on along the minus strand of NZ_AORL01000001.1, from coordinate 49,289 downwards.
GCCTCACCACGATCCACCAGCCGATCCGGGACATGGCCCGCGAGGCGACGGGCGCGCTGCTCTCGCTGCTGGAGGACGAGGAGGTGCCGCCGCACCGGATGTTGCCTTATCAGCTCGTCGTTCGCGGTTCGACCGGCCCCGTGAGGGACGCGGGCGGACGCTGAGATTGACAGCGGCGTCATCGCCTGCGCAACCTCCACCCGCCGATTGCCCGCCGCGGCGCCGGCCAAGAACTGACAGGAGAAGAGATGCAGAGTCGATCCGCGGCGGGTGCGTTGCCCGCGTTCATTACCGTTACCTGCCTCTTCTTCGCCTGGGGCTTCATCACCTCCAACAATGATCCGCTGATCGCGGCGCTTCGGGGCATCTACAGCCTGAGCCGCGCCGAGGCGATGCTGACCCAGTTCGCCTTCTTCCTGGCCTATGGCGTTTTCTCGCTGCCCGCCGCCGCCGTGCTCGGCCGGCTGGGGCCGAGCAAGACGATCATGGCCTCGCTCGGCGTGATGATCCTGGGCTGCTTCATCGTCCTCGCGGCATCTGCGGCGCAGACCTACGCGCTCGTGCTGGTGGCGCTGTTCACGCTGGCGGCGGGCATCACCGCGCTCCAAGTGGCGGCCAACCCGCTCGCGGCGGCGCTGGGCGTGCCCGAGAAGTCCCACTTCCGCCTGACGCTGGCGCAGGCCTTCAACTCGCTCGGCGTGGTGCTGGGCGTGCATCTGGGCTCGTCGCTGATGTTGTCGGGCGATGTGTTCAAGGATGGCGGCGCGACCATCACCGACGAGGCATCGCGCATCGCGGGCCTTGGCGCGGTCAACCACGCCTTCCTCATCATCGCGGCCTTCCTGCTGGCGCTGGGGCTGCTGATCTTCGTGATGCGCCACCGTATCGAGAACGCCGTGCCGCATAATGGCGGGACGGGTGCCGCGGGCGAGAATGCCTCGCCGCTGACGGCGCTGCGATCCGGCTGGGCGCTGGCGGGGGCGCTGGCGATTTTCCTCTATGTCGGCTCGGAAGTGTCGATCGGGTCGATCATGATCAATTTCCTCAACCAGCCGGAGGTGCTGGGCGTCAGCCTGCTTGTCGCGGGCGGGATGCTCGCCAATTATTACTGGGGCGGCGCACTGATCGGCCGTTTCCTCGGCAGCGGCCTGCTGGCGGTGTTCCCGGCGCCGATCCTGCTCTCGGTGATGGTTGCGGTGGCGGGGCTGCTGTCGCTGGCCGCCTTCACGCTGAGCGGCCCGGCGGCGGCCTGGTGCGCGCTCAGCATCGGCCTGTTCAACTCGATCATGTTCCCGACCATCTTCACGCTGACGCTCCAGCGGTCGTCGGCGCCGGCCTCGGCCACGTCGGGCCTGCTGTGCGTCGCGATCGTCGGCGGCGCGATCCTGCCCTTCATCGCGGGCAAGATCGCCGATGTGACGGGCGGCTTCGGCCATGCCTTCATCGTGCCCGTGATCGGCTATGCCGGCATCCTCGTCTTCGCGCTGGCAGCGGCGCGGGTGAAGGGCGCCGAGCATGCCACCGTGGCGCTGCCCTCGGGACACTGATCGAAGCGCCGTGTGGGACAAGAACGAAGGCCCCGCCGCACCGTTGCGGCGGGGCCTTCCCATTTGTAATCCGCTTGCATTGAAATTCTTCTTTCAATTTTAGTTTTTTTCCCGGAGAGGAAAGGGACGGTCTGCTCTTGTGAGGGCGGTCATGGTCATCAGCCTGAAGGCGCGAGGATGAATGCCTGAGTATCAGTGGGATTTCGTTCGATGAGCGTGCTTGCGGCTGGCGTGGAGCTGGGTGGCACGAAATGCGTATGCGTGCTGGCCACGGGACCGGGCGGGGTCGTCGCGGAGGAACGCGTCCCCACCACGAGCCCTGAGGAAACGCTGTCGGCTATCGAGCGCGTGCTCGACAAGTGGCAGGCCGAGCGCGGGTTCGCGGCGCTGGGGCTCGCCTGTTTCGGGCCGTTGCAGCTCAAGCCGGGCGCGCCCGATTATGGCTATATCACCGCCACGACCAAGCCGGGCTGGCGCAACACGGACGTCGCGCAGCGACTCGCGAGCCGCTACGGCGCGCCGACCGCCATCGATACGGACGTGTCGGGCGCGGCGCTGGCCGAGGGGCGCTGGGGCGGGGCGCAGGGGCTCTCCTCCCATGCCTACATCACGGTCGGCACTGGCGTCGGCGCCGGGATCATCGTCAACGGCCGCCCGGTGATGGGCATCGGCCATGCCGAGGCCGGCCATATGCGCGTTCCCCGCTTTCCGGGCGATAGCTGGGGAGGGGCCTGCACCTTTCACGGCGATTGCGTCGAAGGCCTCGCCTCGGGCTTCGCGGTGGAGCAGCGGACGGGCAAGAATGGCGGCGATCTGCCGGCCGACCATATCGTCTGGTCGATGGTGGCGCATGCCATTGCCGGGCTTTGCCATAACCTCGTGATGGGTTCGGTGCCGGAGCGCATCCTGATTGGCGGGGGCGTCGCGACCAAGCAGCCGCAGATCCTGCCGATGGTGCGGCGGATGCTGGTCGACAGCCTGGCCGGCTATGGCGATGCGGTGTCGGTGTCGTCGCAGATCGAGAGCTACATCGCGCCCCCGGCGCTCGGCGATCAGGCCGGGCCGATGGGCGCGATCGCGCTGGCGATGGACGCTCTGGCCGCCGCCTGACGGCTCAGGCGGCCTTCGCGGCGCCTTCCACCCACGGCGTCTCGACATGCGCCTTCGCCTCGTGCGCAGCGATGGCGGCGTCGAGTTCGAGCGTGATGCCGATCTCGTCGAGACCCTTCAGCAGGCAATCCTTGCGGAAGGCGTCGATCTCGAAGCGGAAGCGATCCTGATAGGGGGTCGTCACCGTCTGATGTTCGAGGTCGATCGAGATGGGGTGCTCCTTTGCCACCTCCAGCAGCCGGTCGACCTGCTCCTGAGGGAGCACGACGGTCAGGATGCCGTTCTTGAAGGCATTGCCGGCGTGGATGTCGGAGAAGCCCGGCGCGATCACGGCGCGGATGCCCATGTCGGCCATCGCCCAGGCGGCATGTTCGCGGCTGGAGCCGCAGCCGTAGTTGTCGCCCGCGATCAGGATCGGGGCTCCGGCATAGCGCGGATCGTCGAACACATTGCCGGGCTCGGCGCGGATCGTCTCGAAGGCGCCCTTGCCGAGGCCCTCGCGCGTCACCGTCTTGAGCCAGTGGGCGGGGATGATGATGTCGGTGTCGATGTTCGGGCGGCCGAGCGGGTAGGCCTTGCCCTCGATGGTGTCGATGGGGCGCATCAGGCGAACTCCCTCACGTCGGTCAGGTGGCCGGTCACCGCAGCGGCAGCGGCCATGGCGGGCGAGAGCAGGTGCGTGCGCGAGCCCGGTCCCTGACGCCCGACGAAATTGCGGTTGGAGGTCGACGCGCAGCGCTCGCCGGCCGGCACCTTGTCCGGGTTCATGGCGAGGCACATCGAGCAGCCCGGCTCGCGCCATTCGAAGCCCGCCTCGATGAAGATGCGGTCGAGCCCCTCGGCCTCGGCCTGACGCTTCACGAGGCCCGACCCCGGCACCACCATCGCCTGCTTCACATTCGCCGCGACATGGCGGCCCTGCGCGATGGCGGCGGCGGCGCGGAGATCCTCGATGCGGCTGTTGGTGCAGCTTCCGATGAAGATGCGGTCCACCGCCACGTCCTGCATCCGCGTGCCCGGCGTGAGGCCCATATAGGCCAGCGACTTCTCCGCCGCCGCGCGACGCGCCGGATCGGAGAGGTCGGCCGGATCGGGAACGATGCCGGTGATCGACACCACGTCGTCGGGGCTCGTGCCCCATGTCACCAGCGGCGCGATGGCGGTGGCGTCGATGACGATCGTCTTGTCGTAGACAGCGCCCGGATCGGTCGCGAGCGTGCGCCACCACGCGACGGCCTTATCCCAGTCGGCCCCCTTGGGCGCGCGGGGCTTGTCCTTGAGATAAGCGAAGGTCTTGTCGTCGGGCGCGACGAGGCCGGCGCGCGCGCCCGCCTCGATCGACATATTGCAGACGGTCAGCCGCCCCTCGATCGACATCTCGCGAAACACCGAGCCGGTATATTCGGCGACATAGCCCGCACCGCCGCCCGCACCGAGCGCGCCGACGATGGCGAGCGCCACGTCCTTCGGCGTCACGCCCGGCCCGAGCGGGCCATCGACGCGCACCTCCAGCGACTTCGAGCGCTTGAGCAGCAGCGTCTGCGTGGCGAGCACATGCTCCACTTCGGAGGTGCCGATGCCGAAGCCGAGCGCTCCCAGAGCGCCATGGCTCGCCGTATGGCTGTCGCCGCAGACGACGGTGGTGCCGGGCAGGGTGAAGCCCTGCTCCGGGCCGATGACGTGGACGATGCCCTGCTCGGGCGCCAGCTCGTCGATGAACTCGACGCCGAACTCGGTGGTGTTGCGGGTCAGCGCCGACAATTGCTCAGCGGACTGCGGATCGGCGATGGGCAGGCGATGGCCTGCGCCGTCGACGCGGGCCGTCGTCGGCAGATTATGGTCCGGCACCGCAAGCGTGAGATCGGGGCGGCGCACCTTGCGACCCGCCGCGCGAAGGCCGTCGAAGGCCTGCGGGCTCGTCACCTCATGGACGAGGTGGCGGTCGATATAGAGGAGGGCGGTGCCGTCCTCGCGCTGCGAGACGACATGCGCGTCCCAGATCTTCTCATAGAGCGTGCGGGGTTTGGACTCGGTTGCCATAGTGGCGCAGCCTCTAGCGCGCGGGGGCGGGCTTGTCTCCGTTTATGTCCTTGAGGAGCGTAAAGCCGGAATATTCGTGCGCCGAACGGCTGTTCCCTTGGCGGCGTCAAAGCGCTAACCTTTCCGTAAACGTAAAGGAGCGAGTCCATGACCGTGCAACTCGGCGAAGGCATCGAAACCATCGAGACGGGCGGCGTCATCGAGCTTCATCTCGATCGCCCGGACAAGAAGAACGCGCTCACTGCCACCATGTATCGCACCATGACCGCGGCGCTCGGCGAGGCGATGGAGCGGGCGGACGTGGACGCCGTGCTGATCGCAGGCAAGGGCGGTGACTTCTGCGCGGGCAACGACCTCAAGGATTTCCAGAGCGGGCCCGAGGGCGGCTCGGCCGCGTTCGACTTCGTCCGCGCTATCGCCACCTTCGAGAAGCCGATCGTCGTGGCGGTGCAGGGCCTCGCGGTGGGCGTGGGGACGACGATGCTGCTCCACTGCGACCTTGTCTATGCGGCGCCGGACGCTCGCTTCCTGACGCCCTTCGTCAATCTCGGCCTCGTGCCGGAGGCGGCGTCCAGCCTGCTCGCGCCGATGCGGATGGGCCATGCCAAGGCAGCGCAGATGCTTCTGCTCGGCGAGCCGATGGACGCCGAGAGCGCCGACAAGGCCGGTCTGGTGACGGCGATCGTGCCGGCGGACCAGCTTCTCGCCCATGCCCGCGCCAAGGCGGCGGCGCTGGCGGCCAAGCCTCCGCAGGCGCTCGCGCAGACCCGCCGCTTGATGAAGGGCGACCTCGCCCCCATCAAGGCACGGATGGACGAGGAAAGCCGCCTGTTCCGCGAATGCATGCAGTCCGCGGAAGCACGGGAGGCCTTCACCGCCTTCTTTGAAAAGCGTCCCCCCATTTTCCGTCGCGAAGGAAAGCCCTGATGCCCGTCAAGATCGTCGCGTTCGTCACCCCGAAGCCAGGCCGCGAGGCCGAGCTGGAAGCCGCCGTCCGCACCGCCGTCGCCGGTGCGCGCGGCGAGCCCGGCAATCTGCGCTACGACGCCTGGCGCGAGAAGGGCGGCGAGCGGATCGTGATCGACGAACTCTACAAGGATCATGACGCGGTCGAGGCGCATCGTAACGCCCCGCACTACGTCGCCTTCCGCGCTACGGCGGCGGATCTGCTCGCCGGGCCGCCCGAGGTTACGGTCGTCGAGGAGATCGATGTCGCCGCGTAATATCGTTTCAATTGTTGGTTGACATTTCGACCTAAGGTTGCGCAAGGCCGGTCCTCATTCATTGAGGACCGTCCATGCCCGCCTATCGTTCCCGTACCACCACCCATGGCCGCAACATGGCGGGCGCGCGCGGACTCTGGCGCGCGACGGGCATGAAGGATGAGGATTTCGGCAAGCCGATCATCGCCGTCGTCAACAGCTTCACCCAGTTCGTGCCGGGCCATGTCCACCTCAAGGATCTCGGCCAGCTCGTCGCCCGCGAGATCGAGGCGGCGGGTGGAGTCGCCAAGGAATTCAACACCATCGCCGTCGATGACGGCATCGCCATGGGCCATGGCGGGATGCTCTATTCGCTGCCCAGCCGCGAGCTGATCGCGGACAGCGTGGAGTACATGGTCAACGCGCATTGCGCCGACGCGATCGTCTGCATCTCCAATTGCGACAAGATCACGCCGGGGATGCTGATGGCGGCGCTCAGGCTCAACATCCCGGCGGTGTTCGTCTCGGGCGGGCCGATGGAGGCCGGCAAGGTCGTCGTGAAGGGCAAGGAGGTCGCGCTCGATCTGGTCGACGCGATGGTCGCCGCCGCCGACGAGCATTACACCGACGAGGAAGTGAAGACGATCGAACGCTCGGCCTGCCCGACCTGCGGCTCGTGCTCGGGCATGTTCACGGCCAATTCGATGAACTGCCTCACCGAGGCGCTGGGCCTGTCGCTGCCGGGCAATGGCTCGACGCTCGCCACCCACGCGGATCGCGAGAAGCTGTTCCGCGAGGCGGGGCACCTGATCGTCGACCTCGCTAAGCGCTGGTACGAGCAGGACGACGCGACCGCGCTGCCGCGCAACATCGCCACCTTCGCGGCGTTCGAGAATGCCATGAGCCTCGACATCGCGATGGGCGGATCGACCAATACGGTGCTCCACCTGCTCGCCGCCGCGCAGGAGGCGGGGGTGGATTTCACCATGGCCGACATCGACCGCCTCAGCCGCCGCGTGCCCTGCCTCTGCAAGGTCGCGCCGGCCAAGCAGGACGTCCACATGGAGGATGTCCATCGCGCGGGCGGGATCATGGCGATCCTCGGCGAGCTGGAGCGCGGCGGGCTGATCGACGCCTCGCAGCCGACCGTTCATGCCCCCACGCTGGGCGATGCGCTCGCCCGCTGGGACATCGGCCGCACCAACAGCGAGGATGTCCGCACCTTCTTCCGCGCGGCGCCGGGCGGCGTTCCGACGCAGACGGCGTTCAGCCAGTCCGCGCGCTGGAAGGAGCTGGATACCGATCGCAAGGATGGCGTGATCCGCTCGACCGAGCATCCCTTCTCGAAGGATGGCGGGCTGGCCGTGCTGTTCGGCAATCTCGCGCCCGAGGGCTGCATCGTGAAGACGGCGGGCGTGGACGAGAGCATCCTCACCTTCCACGGCACGGCGCGCGTCTATGAGAGCCAGGACGCGGCGGTGGCCGGTATCCTCGGCAATCAGGTGGTCGCGGGCGACGTGGTGGTGATCCGCTACGAAGGGCCGAAGGGCGGGCCGGGGATGCAGGAGATGCTCTATCCGACGAGCTATCTGAAGTCGAAGGGGCTGGGGAAGGCCTGCGCGCTCATCACCGACGGGCGCTTCTCGGGCGGCACCTCCGGGCTGTCGATCGGCCATGTCTCGCCGGAAGCGGCCGAGGGGGGGCTGATCGCGCTGGTCGAGACGGGCGATCCGATCCTGATCGACATCCCCAACCGCGTCATCCGCCTCGATCTCGACGACGCCGCGCTGGCGGAGCGTCGCGCGGCGATGGAGGCCAAGGGCGCCAAGGCGTGGAAGCCGTTCGGCCGCAAGCGCGAAGTGTCGCCGGCGCTGCGCGCGTATGCGGCGATGACGACGAACGCCGCGCGCGGCGCGGTGCGGGACGTGAGCCAAGTGGAGCGGGGCTGAGAGGTTCTTCCCAACCGTCATGCCGGACTTGATCCGGCATCCCGCTTCTTCTTCTGACGCCGGAAGAAGCTGGACCCCGGATCAAGTCCGGGGTGACGGTTAAAAGCTAAAGCCCCGCGATCCAGTCGCCGAGCTGGGCGAGGTGGCTCAAGCGGCGATAGCGTTCGTGGCCGACGGGTTCGTTGGCGCGTTCATGCTCCCAGACGATGTCGTGCGGGACATAGGCCGCGAACGCCCCCGCCGACAGCGCCGGCAGCACATCGGAGCGCAGCGAGTCGCCCGCCATCACCGCCCGCTCGGGCGCGACGCCGTGGCGGGCGAAGAGGCGGTGGAAGGTGTCGGCATTCTTGTCGCTGACGATCTCCACGCCCGAGAAGCGGTCGCCGAGGCCGGAGGCGGCGAGCTTGGTCTCCTGATGCAGCAGATCGCCCTTGGTGACGAGCACCAGCCGCGCCTGCGCGCCGAGCACGTCGAGCGCCGCCTCAATGCCGGGGAAAAGCTCCACCGGATGCGCCAACAACTCGCGCCCCGCCGCGAGGATGTCGGCGATGGTGCGATCGGTGAGGCGGTCGCCGGCCAGCTCCAGCGCCGTCTCGATCATCGAGAGGGTGAAGCTCTTGGCGCCATAGCCGTAGAGCTTGAGGTTGCGAATCTCGATCGCGGTGAGCTGCTCGCGGCTGACGCCCGCGTCGGCGAAGGGGGCGAGCAGGTCCGCGAAGATGGCCTGCGTCGCGTCGAAGTGGCGCATATTATGCCACAGCGTGTCGTCGGCATCGAGGCAGATCAGTTCGATCGGCATCTCAGGCGAGCCCCAGATCTGCCGGCCCGAAGGCATGGGGCAGCAGCGCCGAGAGCATGTGCCGCTCGACCGTCACGCCATCCGCAGAGGCGCAGAACACCGGCAGGTCGCGCCCGCCCATCTGCGCGGCTTCGTTGAGCACCTGGCGGCAGCGGCCGCACGGGCCGACGGGCTTGTCGCCGACGGGGAGGCCGTCCGCGCCCTTCATTCCGCCGATTACCGCAACCGCCAGCACGTCCGCCAACCGACCTTGCGCGTTCGCCGTCGCCAGCGCGACCGTCTCGGCGCAGAGCGACAGGCCGTAGCTCGCATTCTCGAAATTGGTGCCGGTGACGATCGACCCGTCCGTCATCAACAGCGCCGCGCCCACCGCGAAGCGCGAGTAAGGCGCGTGCGCATGGCGCGCCGCCGCCCGTGCCGCGTCGACCAGCACCGCGACGCCCACTTCTTCCACCGAAACTTCCGTCACCTTTATCCCCGGATATGCAGCACGCAGATCAGCGTGAAGAGCCGCCGCGCGGTATCGAAATCAAGCTCGATCTTGCCGTCCAGCCGCTCGCGGAGCAGCTCGGCGGCGTCGTTGTGGAGGCCGCGGCGCGCCATGTCGACCGTCTCGATCTGCTGCGGCGTCTGTTGACGAACCGCCTGATAATAACTGTCACAGATCGCGAAATAATCTTTGATCGAGCGGCGGAAGCGCATCATCCCGAGGCCGATCGTTTCGACCGGCGATCCGTCGGCGCGCTGGATGTCGATCGCGAGCCGCCCTTCCTCGACGCGCAGCGCCACCTTGTATGGCCCTTCATAGCCATCCGATGCGGCACGTAAGGGCTTGAAATAATTATCGTTCAGCAGATCGAGCAGGGCAACCTTGCGCTCCTGCTCGATATCCGCGTTGCGCCACAGGATGGTGCGCTCGTCGAGTGTGATGTCGATGATCCGCGGGTCACTCATGCACACTTGGGTTATCGGGTCCGGTGCCGCTTGGCGAGAGGCCTGTTATCCACCGTTTGGGCAGAAGTCTGTGGATGGAATCGTGGGCCGATTCGCTTTGGACGGGGATATCCCTGTGCGCGCGGTTGAGCCCGGGCGCAGACAGGCGGATGAAGGGGGATGGCCGAACCCTATCGAATCATGCCCCCCGCCGGTGAGGCGGACGCACCCGCTTTGCCCCAGAACATCGAGGCGGAGGCCGCGCTGCTCGGCGCGATGATGATCGACAACCGGCTTTGCGAGGACGTGCAGGTGAAGCTGCGCGCCGAACATTTCTTCGAGCCGCTGCACGGGCGAATCTACGAGCAGATCCTCCGGCTGGTCGACAAGAACATGATCGCCAATCCGGTGACGCTCCGCCCGCTGTTCGAGAGCGACGAGGCGATGAAGGAACTGGGGGGACCGGCCTATCTGGCGCAGCTCACCGGCTCGGGCGCGGCGCTGATCGGCGCGCGGGACTTCGCGACGCAGATCTACGACCTCGCGCTGCTGCGCGCGCTGGTCGGCGTCGGGCGGGGCATGGTCGAGAGCGCGATGGACACCTCCGACGAGGTCGATCCCAAGACGCAGATCGAGCAGGCCGAAGTCGCGCTCTACAAGGTGGCCGAAGAGGGCGGCGAGCAGGGCTCGACCAAGAGCTTCCTCCAGGCCGCCACCGAGGCCGTGAAGAATGCCGAGCGTGCGCTGAACAGCGGTGGCCATGTCTCGGGCATCACGACCGGCCTCGACAGCCTCAACGCCAAGATGGGCGGCCTGCACCGCTCCGACCTCATCATCCTCGCCGGACGCCCCGGCATGGGCAAGACCTCGCTCGCCACCAACATCGCGTTCAACGCCGCCCAGCGGCTGATGCGTGACAAGGCGGACGGCATCGGGCCGGAGAAGTCCTTGGGCGCCGGCACGGCCTTCTTCAGCCTCGAAATGTCGGCGGACCAGCTCGCCACGCGTATCCTCGCCGAAAGCTCGGGGATCAGCGGCGAGAGCCTGCGCATGGGCAAGATCTCGCAACACGATTTTCGCAACCTCGCCCGCGCGGCGGCCGAGCTGGAGCAGTTGCCGCTCTATATCGACGACACGCCCGGCCTCACCATCGCGGCGCTGCGCACCCGTGCGCGCCGCCTGAAGCGCCAGCGCGGGATCGACCTCATCATCGTCGACTATCTCCAGCTCCTCTCGGGCTCGGGGCGGGGCGGCGAGTCGAACCGCGTGCAGGAAATCTCGGAAATCTCGCGTGGCCTGAAGCAGCTCGCCAAGGAGCTGCACGTCCCCGTGATCGCGCTCTCCCAGCTCAGCCGTCAGGTCGAGCAGCGCGAGAACAAGCGGCCGGTGCTGTCCGACCTTCGCGAATCCGGCTCGATCGAGCAGGACGCCGACATCGTGCTCTTCGTCTATCGCGAGGAATATTATGTCCACTTCACCAAGCCCAAGGAGGCTTCGGTGGAGGCGGGCGACACGCCGGGCGAAGTGGCGGCGTTCGAGGACTGGCAGCGCGCCATGGCCCGCGTCCACGGCATCGCCGAGGTCGTGGTGGCGAAACAGCGTCACGGCTCGACCGGCACCGTGCCGGTGAAGTTCGACGCCAAGATCACGCGCTTCTCGGATCTGGTCGATTCGGGTTACGTCGTGCCGGATCTCGAATGATCGTGCTCGCCGCCCTGCTGCTCGCCGCCGCGCCCGATGCGCAGCGCGGCACGCTGGCCGAGGCGGCGCAGGCCTTCGACGATGCGCAATTCCACCATGACCGGGCGGCGCTGGAGCGGTTTCTGGCGCCGGATTTCCTGTTCGTGACGGGCAAGGGCGAGGCGCTCGGCCGTGACGGTTTCATCGCGGGCGCCACGACGCCGGGCGAGGTCCTGGAGCCGTTCGTCATCCTGCATCATCGGGTCGAGCCGCAGGGTGCCGATGGCGGCGTGGTGAGCGGTGAGGGGATCGAACGCGGCACGCAGGACGGAAAGCCCTTCGTCTCGCACTTCCGCTATGTGGACGCCTTCGCGCGGCGGAAGGGGCGCTGGGTCGTCGTCTACACGCAGGTGACGAGCCTGCCGCGGCCCTGAGCCCGGAAGCCGCCTCGCCCGGACAGGCGAACGAGGCGGCCGGGTTCGATCAGGCGAAGGCGTTGATCAGCATGGAGCCCAGGCTGCCCGCCGTGCCGCCACCGGCGCCGTAGAGGCCGTTGGACGACACCGCCGAGCGCAGGCTGGAGACGAACGAGGTCAGCCCGTCGAGCGCGTTGTGCGCGCTGCTCGCCACGCTGGTGAGCGGATCGGTCGATGTGGCCGTGCTCGTCGGATCGGTGCTGCTGTCGTCGGAGAAGAGGCTGTCGAGCGCCGAGGCTCCGCCGCCGCCATGGGCGTGGTGGACATGGCCGTGCGCCTTGGCGAACAGGCCCTTCAGCTCGCTCGCCTGATCGGTGGTGAGCTTGCCGCTCGACACGTCGGCGTCGATCGCGCTGCCGACCTGATCCTTCATCGACGTGGCCGTCGACGCGCCGGACTGGAGCGCGTTGCCGATGTCGTTGATCGCCGACGACAGGGCCGACTGATCGCCCGACGGGATGGTGCCCGCCGTCACTTGCTTCTGGAGCAGGGCCTGGATGCCCGAACCCCAGCTATTGCCTGAAATACTCGTCATGCGGGTTGCTCCCCCGAGACCCTGAAAACTCCCGGGGCGGCTTCTCGCAGAAAATCCTAAAGCTTCCGTTGATCCGGTCGTAACTGGATTGGATGGGGGTCAGAAGCTCGGCTGGTCAGGCCCGTCGGCGGGGGTGTGGATGCCGCACTCCACCTTGTCCCAGCCGCGCCAGCGACCGGCGCGCGGGTCTTCGCCCTCCTGCACGACGCTGGTGCAGGGCGAGCAGCCGATCGACAGATAGCCCTGCGCCTCCAGCGGATGACGCGGCAGATCGTACGCCTCGAAATAGGCGTCCAGATCGGTCTTAGTCCAGCCGGCGAGCGGGTTGAGCTTGATCCGGCCGGCGGCGTCGCTCGTGTCCATCTCGAAAGCGGGGATGTGCGTGCGCGTGGTCGACTGGAAGCCCTTGCGGCCCGAGATGGTGGCGTCGAAATCGGCAAGCGCGCGGGACAGCGGCTCGACCTTGCGGATCTCGCAGCAGCCGTCGGGATCGTAGGACCAGCGTAGTTCCGTGGCGTCGCGGGCGGCGAGGCGCTCGGCGTCGGGGCGGATCGTCCGCACATCGGTAAGGCCTAGCCGCTCGATGAGCTGGTCCCGATAGGCCAGCGTCTCGGGAAAATGCTTCAGCGTATCGAGGAAGATCACCGGCGTCGCCGGATCGATGCTCGCGACCATGTGGAGCAGCACCGCCGATTCCGCGCCGAAGGAGGAGACGACCGCCGTGCGGCCGGTCAGCCTCTCGATCAGCGCCGCGCGGAGCACATCGGCGGGCGCCGAACCGGCGAAGCGGGTGTTGAGGCGGATGACGTCGGCGGGCGTGTGGCGCGGCCCCGTCTCGATCACGTCGCGCGTGCGCACCGCCTCAGCCACGGCGCAGCGCCCAGACGGGCACCCTCCCGTCCTCGGCCTTCTGATAGGAGAAGGGGAAGCGGCGGAAGGCGCGCTCCACGGCGGCCGGATCGAGCGGCTTGTCCGGCGCGAAGGCGTCGAAGCCGCAGCGGCGCATATGGCCGATCTGGTCGATCAGCACGTCGCCCGCGGCGCGAAGCTCGCCCTTGTAGCCCGACTCGCGCAGGATCGAGGCGGCGGAATAGCCGCGCCCGTCGCGGAAGGTGGGGAAGGCGATCTCGATCAGCGCCAGCCGGTCGAGATAGGGGATGAGGGCGCGGGCGTCCTCGTCCGATTCCAGCCGCACGGCGGTGGCGTTGGTCTGGTCGAGGAAGGCGTCGAGGGTGACGGCCGGCTCCTCATGCGCGCTGTCGTCGCGATAGCGCAGGGCCTCAACCATAGATGGCCTCCTTGAAGGGCTCGAACCCGACGCGGCGATAGGTGTCGAGGAAGCGCTCGCCGGGCTCGCGGACGGCGCGATACTTGTCGAGCGTGCGCTCGATCGCGTCGACCACGCCGTCCTCGTCGAAGCCGGGGCCGGTGATGCGGCCGAGGCTGGCGTCCTCCGCGCCCGAACCGCCGAGCAGGAGCTGGTAGTTCTCCGTGCCCTTCCGGTCGACGCCGAGGATGCCGATGTGGCCGGCATGGTGGTGGCCGCAGGCGTTGATGCAGCCCGAGATCTTGAGCTTCAGCTCGCCGAGATCACGCTGGCGGTCGAGTGGAGCGAAGCGCTCCGCGATCTTCTGCGCGAGCGGGATCGAGCGGGCGTTGGCGAGCGAGCAGTAATCAAGGCCGGGGCAGGCGATGATGTCGCTGATGAGATCGAGGTTCGCGGTGGCGAGCCCGGCGTCCTTCAGCGCCTGCCAGACCGCGTGGAGATCGGCCTTCCTCACATGCGGCAAGGTGATGTTCTGCGCGTGCGTGACGCGCAGCTCGTCGAAGCTGTAGCGCTCGGCAAGATCGGCCATCAGGTCCATCTGCTCGGCCGACGCGTCGCCGGGGATGCCGCCGACCGGCTTCAGGCTGATCGTCGCGATCGCATAGCCGGGCTGCTTGTGGCCGAAGACGTTCTGGTCGACCCAGGCCTTGAACTCCGGGTCCGACAGGTCGAGCTCGTCCGACAGGCCCTCTTCCCACGCCGGCGGGGCGAAGTAAGCGGCGATGCGGTCGAACTCGCTCATCGGCGGATCGAGGTTGAGCGCCTTCACATGCGCCCATTCCTCCTCGACCTGGCGCGCATATTCCGCCGCGCCGATCTCGTGGACGAGGATCTTGATGCGCGCCTTGAAGATGTTGTCGCGCCGGCCGTAGCGATTGTAGACGCGCAGGCAGGCTTCCAGATAGCTGATGAAATGCTCGGCGGGCAGGAACTCGCGAATGAGCGGCGCGATCATCGGGGTGCGCCCCATGCCGCCGCCGGCGAACACCTTGAAGCCGAGTGCGCCCTCCTCGTTGCGGACGATCTGCACGCCGATGTCGTGCAGCCGCATCGCCGCGCGATCCTCGTCGGAGGCGATCACCGCCACCTTGAACTTGCGCGGCAGATAGCTGAACTCCGGGTGGAAGCTCGACCATTGGCGGAGCAGCTCGGCCCAGGGGCGCGGGTCCGTCACCTCGTCGTGCGCGGCGCCGGCATATTGATCCGACGTGGTGTTGCGGATGCAGTTGCCGCTCGTCTGGATGCTGTGCATCTGCACGCTCGCCAGATCGGCGAGGATGGCGGGCGCGTCCTTCAGCTCGATCCAGTTGAACTGGAGGTTCTGGCGCGTGGTGAAGTGGCCGTAGCCGCGATCATATTTGCGCGCGACATGCGCCAGCATCCGCATCTGGCGGCTGTTCATCGTGCCATAGGGCACGGCGATGCGCAGCATATAGGCATGGAGCTGGAGATAGAGGCCGTTCATCAGCCGGAGCGGCTTGAACTGGTCCTCGCTGAGCGCGCCGGAGAGGCGGCGGGCCACCTGATCGCGAAACTCCTCGACGCGGGCGTCGACGATCGACTGGTCGAACTGGTCGTAGCGGTACATGTCAGATCACCCAGCTTCCGGTCGCGGGATCGATGGGAACGCGGTTCAGGTCGAGGCGCACCGTCGGCCCATAGGCGCGGATGCGATCCTTGATATGGGCGGGGCGGGGGCCGCGCGGGGTCATTTCGGCGTCGATGATGTAGGGCACGTTGACGCGGCGCGAGGCTTCCTCGCGCGCGATCAGGGCGGCGCCATTCTCGCCGACGTCGGCGGCGTCCTCGATATGGCGGGTCCAGCCTTCGCCGTCCCACCACACCACGTCGCCGGTGGCGAGGTCGTTTCCGGTCGCGATTTTCATGCCTTCAGGGCCTCCGCCTGCGCCGCCAGCGTCGCGAGCCGGTTCTCGGCATCGGACAGCACCACCACCTCGCCCACGACGATGATCGCGGGGCTTTCGACCGTCTCGCGCGCCACCATGTCGCCGAGGTCCGCCAGCAGCGTCCTGAGCGCGCGATGGCCGGGCAGCGTGCCCTTCTCGATGATCGCGACGGGGAGCGCCGGGTCGACGCCGTCGGCCATCAGCTTGTCCGCGATCGCGTCGGCGTTGGCGACGCCCATGTAGATGACGAGCGTGCGGCCCTTGCCGGCGAGGCCGGACCAGTTCTGCTCGGAGAGGCCCTTGCACTGGCCGGCGACGAAGCTGACCGCGCTCGACCAGTCGCGATGGGTCAAGGGCAGCATCGCCTCCGCCGCGCAGCCGAGCGCCGCCGACACGCCGGGGATCACCTCGACGGGAAGGCCCGCCGCGCGCACCTCTTCGACTTCCTCGCCGCCACGGCCAAAGACGAAGGGGTCGCCGCCCTTCAGCCGCACCACGATCGAGCCCGCGCGGACATGCGCGATGATCAGCGCGTTGATCGCCTCCTGAGGCAAAGTGTGGCGCGCGCGCTTCTTGGCGACCGAGATGCGCTGGGCGTGCTCGGGCGCATAATCCAGCACGCGCGGGTCGATCAGCCCGTCATGGACGACCACATCGCACGAGCGCAGCGCCTCCACCGCCTTCAGGGTGAGGAGGCCGGGATCGCCGGGTCCGGCGCCGACGAGGATGACGCGCCCGCGCGCCGAGGGGTCCAACAAGGATGCCATGATGCGGGAGATGGGGCAGGACGCGCCGCGTCACAACCGAAAGCATCTTGGGGCCGGGCTAGAAGAGCTTGGGGCGGTGCCCGCGTTAGGAGTCGCGCAGGCCCACGCCGATCGAGGCGCGGATCGTCTCCGCCTCGCCCGAGACGACCGGATAGGCGCAGTAGTCCGCCGCATAGTAGGCGCTGGGGCGGTGGTTGCCGGAGAGGCCGATGCCGCCGAAGGGCGCATTGGAGGGCGCGCCGTTGGTCGGCCGGTTCCAGTTGATGATGCCGGCGCGGACGACCGACCAGAAGCGCTCGTAAAGCGCCGGCTGATCGGTGATGAGCGAGGCGCACAGGCCGTATCGGGTGGCGTTGGCCTCGGCCAGCGCGGCGTCGAAGTCCGGCACGCGGATCATCTGGAGGATCGGGCCGAACAGCTCCTCGTCGGCGCGCTTGTCCATGTCGGTGACGTCGATCAGGCCGGGCGTGAGGAAGGGGCGGTCGGGATCGGTCCGCTGGAGATGGTGGATCGGGCGGCCGCCGCGCATGATGAGGTCGAGCCAGGCATTCTGGAGATGATCGGCCGCATCATTGTCGATCACCGGCCCCATGAAGGGCGCGGGCTTGGCGAGCGGCTCGTCGATGACGAGACGGCCGACGAGCTTGGCGATCTCGTCGAGCAGCGGCTCGTGCATCCCGTCGCGCACGATCAGGCGGCGCGCGGAGGTGCAGCGCTGACCGGCGGTAAGATAGGCCGACTGCACGCACAGGATGGCGGCGGCGTGGAGATGCGGCGTTTCCCACACGACGATGGGATTGTTGCCGCCCATTTCGAGCGCCAGCATCTTGTGGGGCGTCTCGGCGAACTGGCGGTGGAGGGCCTGGCCCGCACGGACCGAGCCGGTGAAGAGCACGCCATCGACGCCGGGATGCCGGGCGAGCGCCTGCCCTGTCTCTGGCCTGCCGACCAGCAGGCGGAGGCAGCCTTCGGGGATACCCGCCTCATGGAAGCATTGGACGAGGAAGGCGCCGGAGGCCGGGGCTTTCTCGGACGGTTTGAACACCACCGCGTTGCCCGCCATCAGCGCGGGGACGATATGGCCGTTGGGGAGGTGTGCCGGGAAGTTGAACGGCCCTAGCACCGCCAGCACGCCATGCGGCTTGTGGCGCAGCGCGGTTCGGGACTGCATCGCCCCTTCGAGCTTCCGCTGGGAGGTCCGCTCCGAATAGGCGCTGACCGAGATGTCCACCTTGGCGATCACCGACTGCACCTCGGTGAGCGCCTCCCACAGCGGCTTGCCGGTCTCGCGCGCGATCAGCTCGGCGAAGGCGTCGGCGCGCGAGCGGATCATGTTGGCGACGCGACGCAGCGCCTCGATGCGCACGGTGAGCGGGCGGGCGGCCCATTCCGCCCACGCGCCGCGCGCCGCCGCCACCTCCGCGTCGGGATCGCCTTCCGCACCCTTCCAGAGGGTGGCGCCGGTGGCGGGTTCGGTCGAAATCAGCATGGGTGGAATTGCTCGCCTGTCCAACTGCTTACCCAGCATTCTTTGCCCTGCCCGGTCAAGGGCGCGGCGATGCCATGGCGTCCCCCATACGACGGATTTCCTTCACTTTTCGTTCCATGCGCGACCAGTCATCGGCCTCCGCGATAGGCGCCCAGATCGCCTCGACCTCCTCGATGTGCATCGAGCATGGTTCGGCGTCGGCCCAATAGGGATGATCGAGCGACACCGTCGGCTGATAGTCCGCGACCGCTTCGACGAAGGGGCGGAAGACGGGATGGTCATAGGCCGCCTCGTCGGGAGAGGCCGCGCGCCGGGCTCCGCCCCGCCAGTCGAAGAAGAAGCGGTCGATGGTGATGGTGTTCTGCTGGAGCGCGCGGGTGATCGCATCGGTGAGCGCGATGTCCTCGGCCTCGCCCCGCGGTGTCACGCCGAGGCGCTTCAGCATCGCGTCGGCCAGCGCCTGTTCGTAGAGCGCGGGGAAGTGGTCGAGGATGGGCGCCAGCGCCTCCACCGGCTCCATCGCGGTGAGCGAGAGGGCGAGCTGGGCTGCGTCCCAATGGATCGCCTGCGGCTGGCGTCCGAAGGAATAGAGGCCGGTCTGGTCGAAATAGGCTGCGGTGAAGCTCGGGTCCCAATAGGGCGTGAAGCGCCATGGGCCATAGTCGAAGCTCTCGGCGGTGATCGCGATATTGTCGCTGTTGAGCACGCCATGGACGAACCCCGCCGCCATGTAGGACGCCGCCAGCCGCGCCGTTCGCCCGACCACCAGCTCGTAGAGGCGGAGCGCCGGGTGCTCGCCGGGCCGCTCGCCGTACAGCTCCTCCAGGCAATAGCGGACCAGCGCTTCAGTGCCCGCCGCATCGTTCAGATAGGCGAGACGCTGGAAGCTGCCGATGCGGATATGCCCGTGGGAGAGCCGCACCAGCACGGCCGAGCGGGTGGGGGAGGGCTCGTCGCCGCGATGGAGCGCTTCGCCCGTCTCGATCAGTGAGAAGGTCCGCGAGGTGTTGACCCCCAGCGCCTCCAGCATCTCGGTGGCGAGGATTTCGCGCAGGCCGCCCTTGAGCGTCAGGCGGCCGTCTCCGAAGCGGCTCCACGGCGTCTGGCCCGAGCCCTTGGTGCCGAGGTCCATGAGCCGGCCATCGCGGCCGCGCATCTGGGCGAAGAGGAAGCCGCGCCCGTCGCCCAGCTCGGGGTTGTACTGGCGGAACTGGTGGCCGTGATAGCGCAGCGCCAGCGGTTCTTCGAGCGATCCCTCGAAGGGCTGGAAGCGGCCGAAACGCTCGATCCACTCGGCGTCGCTGAGACCGTCCAGCCCCACCTCCGCCGCCGCGCGATCGTTGCGGAAGCGCAGGATGGTCGCCGGGAAATTGGCCGCCGTCACGCGATCGTAGAATGCGTCGCCCAGAGAGAGGATGCGCGCCTCGGGGCGGAAGGCGGAGGGTGCTTGCGGGGAAGTGGCCATGCCGCGATATGGGGCGCGCCGCGCATGGGAGACAAGCATGGCCGTATCGCAGCCTTACGAAGACGGTTGGTGGCAGACGACCGACGGGCTCAAGCTCCATTACCGCGACTATCCCGGCGGGCCTGAGGCGGAGGGGCGTCCGGCGATCCTCTGCGTCCCCGGCCTGACCCGCAACGCGCGCGATTTCACGGATGTGGAGGAGCGGCTGTCGCCCGCCTGGCGCGTGATCGCGATCGACCTGCGCGGCCGGGGCGAGAGCCCGCCGGCGCCCGATTCCTCCACTTACGCGCCGCCGTCCTACGTGCTCGACATCGGCGCGCTGTTCGTGGCGCTGAAGCTCGACAAGGTGGTGCTGTTCGGCACCTCGCTCGGCGGCATCCTCGCCATGCTGATCGCGGCGACCACGCCCGAGCGGCTGGCCGGCGTGCTGCTGAACGATATCGGCCCGGTGATCGATCCTGCCGGCATGGCGCGCATTCGCACCTATGTCGGCAAGAGCGCGAGCTGGCCGACCTGGCTCCACGCCGCCCGTGCGCTCGCCGAGGCGCAGCGCGACGTCTATCCCCGCTACGATCTGCGCGACTGGCTGGCGATGGCCAAGCGTGTCTGCCGCCTCACCTCGGCGGGGCGCATCGTGTTCGATTACGACATGCGCATCGCCGAGCCGATCCGCGAGGTGCCGGCGGACGCGCCGCCGGTGGACCTGTGGCCGGCCTTCGAGGCGCTGGCGGGCCGCCCGGTGGCGCTGTTGCGCGGCGCGCGGAGCGATCTGCTGACGGCGGCGACGGCGGACGAGATGGCGCGGCGCCTGCCGGGCCTCGATGTCACCACCGTCGCGGACGTCGGCCACGCCCCGGCGCTGGACGAACCGGATTCTGTAGCGGCAATCGACAGGCTGCTCAGTCGTATCATCACAGGACAGTAGGACGATCAGCCACCTTCGGTTCATCGCCCGAATGGCATAAGCCGTTGGGGTCATGTCGGTACGAGTCCTTCATCTCCATTCGACCTTTTCGCTGGGTGGGAAGGAGGCGCGTGCGGTTCGACTGATGAATGCCTTTGGCGCGTCGGCGGAGCATGTGGTGCTGAGCGCCGTCCCCGATGCGCTGGGCGCGCGCCACGCGATCGATCCGGGCATCGCCGTTCGCTTTCCGGGGGGTGACGACGCGCCCTCGCTCGCGGGGCGGCCCGGTCTCGGCCGCTATCGCCAGCTCGCCCGCTACATGACCGGTTTCGACCTCGTGCTCAGCTACAACTGGGGGGCGATGGACGGGGTGATGGCGCATCGCCTTCATGCGCGGGGCATGGGGCTGCCGCCGCTGGTCCATCATGAGGATGGCTTCAACGCGGACGAACTGGTCCGGCAGAAGCGCTCGCGCATCCTGTTCCGCCGCCTCGCGCTGGGCTCCGCCTATCGCACCGTGGTGCCGTCCGCCCGGCTGGAGCGGATCGCCCGGATCGACTGGGGGCGCCCTGCCGCCCGCATCCGCCGCATTCCCAACGGCGTGCCGCTGGAGCGATACGCTGGCCAACCCGAGCCGGACTCCATCCCCAGCTTCCGCCGTGCCTCGGGCGACGTGGTGGTGGGCACGATGGCGGGCCTGCGTGGCGTGAAGAACCTGCCGCGCCTCGTCCGCATGTTCGCGCGATCGGGGCAGGGCGGGCGGCTGGTGATCGTAGGCGAGGGGCCGGAGCGCGATGCCGTCCTCGCCGCGGCGCAGGCCGAGGGCGTGGCCGACCGGCTGCTGCTGCCGGGCTTCCTGCCCGATGCGGCGCGTTATGTCGGGCATTTCGACATCTTCGCGCTGTCCTCCGACAGCGAGCAGTTCCCGATATCCCTGGTCGAGGCGATGGCCGCCGGCCTGCCCGTGGTGGCGACCGAGGTGGGCGACGTCGCCTCCATGGTCGCGCCGGGCAACCGCCGCTACATCGTGCCGCCCGAGGACGAGCCTGGCCTCGCCGAGGCGCTGGGCCGCCTGATCGCCAGCCGCGATCTGCGCCACAGGCTCGGCTCCGCGAACCGGCAGATCGCCTGGGCGCGCTATGGCGAGGAGGCAATGATCGCGGCTTATCGGACGCTCTATGAGGAGGCCATGGGCCGCTCCGGAGCGTTATCCTGACATCAAGGCAATATTAAGGAGCGCAATCCCGCGCTTCCTGCTAAAGACCCGCCGGGGTCCAGTTCCGGGACGGAGGACGATTTGTTCAAAGGTTTGCAGCCGATCCTGTACGGCGGCCGCGAAGTATGGCCGCTCGTCGAGGGCGGCAAGGGCGTTTCGGCGACCAATCATATGAGTTCGGGGGCGTGGGCTGCTGCGGGGGGCATCGGCACTGTGTCGGCGGTGAACGCCGACAGCTACGATCATGAAGGCAAGATCATCCCGCAGATATATCGCGCGCTGACGCGCCGCGAGCGGCATGAGGAGCTGATCCAGTACGCCATCGACGGCGCCGTCGAGCAGGTGAAGCGCGCCTATGATCTTGCCTCCGGCAAGGGCGCGATCAACATCAACGTGCTGTGGGAGATGGGCGGTGCGCAGCGCGTGCTCCAGGGCGTTCTGGAGCGCACGCGGGGGCTCGTCTCGGGCGTCACCTGCGGCGCGGGCATGCCCTACAAGCTCTCCGAGATCGCGGCCGAGCATCAGGTGAGCTACCTGCCGATCGTCAGCTCCGCCCGCGCGTTCCGCGCGCTGTGGAAGCGCGCCTATCACAAGGCGGCGGACTGGCTCGCGGCGGTGGTCTATGAGGACCCGTGGAAGGCGGGCGGCCATAACGGCCTGTCCAACGCCGAAGATCCGCTGAAGCCGGAAGATCCCTATCCGCGCGTGAAGGCGCTGCGCGAGACGATGCGCGAGGGCGGCATCCCGGACACCACGCCGATCGTCATGGCCGGCAACGTCTGGTTCCTGCGCGAGTGGGACGACTGGATCGACAATCCCGAGCTGGGCGCCATCGCCTTCCAGTTCGGCACGCGGCCGCTGCTCACGCAGGAAAGCCCGATCCCGGACGCCTGGAAGCAGCGCCTGATGACGCTGAACGAGGGCGATGTGCTGCTGCACCGCTTCTCGCCGACCGGCTTCTATTCGTCGGCGGTGCGCAATCCCTTCCTGCGCAATCTGGAGGAGCGCTCCGAGCGTCAGATCGCCTTCTCGGGCGAGGCGGCGGGGGATCACCAGTTCCAGCTCGACGTCGGCGTCAAGGGCAAGAGCTTCTGGGTCACGCGCAACGACCTGTTGCGCGCGCGCGAATGGTATGGCCACGGCTTCACCGTCGCGCTCAAGACGCCGGACAACACGCTCGTCTTCGTGACGCCCGAAGAGATGAAGGTGATCCGCAAGGATCAGGCCGACTGCATGGGCTGCCTCAGCCAGTGCGGCTTCTCCTCCTGGGCGGACAATGACACGAACTCGACCGGTCGCCTCGCCGATCCGCGCAGCTTCTGCATCCAGAAGACGCTTCAGGAGATCGCGCATGGCGGCGACGTCGAGCGCAACCTGATGTTCGCGGGTCATGCCGCCTATCGCTTCAAGCAGGACCCGTTCTACTCGAACGGCTTCGTGCCGACGGTGAAGCAGCTCGTCGATCGCATCCTGACGGGCGATTGATGACGGGCAAGCGGGCGCTCGTCGTCCAGCATGTCGCGCATGAGGGGCCGGCGGCGTTCGCCGGCCCCTTGGCCGATGCGGGCTATGCCATCGAACGGCTCTGCCTCGGCGATCCGGGGTTCGAGACGGCCGGCTTCCTCTCGCCGGACCTGCTGGTGCTGATGGGCGGCCCGATGGGCGTGCCCGAGCGTGACCGGCATCCGTGGATGGAGGGCGAGATCGCCCGGCTATCGGAACGTCTCGCGGCGGGGCGGCCGACGCTGGGCGTCTGCCTCGGTGGGCAGCTCATCGCGGCGGCGCTGGGGGCGAAGGTCGCGCCCGGTCCTGTGCGGGAGGTGGGCTTCGCGCCCATCGCGCTGACGGCGGCGGGGCGGGGCTCCCCGCTGGCGGCGCTGGCGGGGGCGCCGGTGCTGCACTGGCATGGCGATGGCTTCGACGTGCCGGAAGGCGCGGTGCTGCTCGCCGAGACTGAGCATTTCCCGCAGGCCTTCGCGCTGGGCGCTTCGGTGCTGGCGCTGCAATGCCATCCCGAGATGGGCGATATCGACGACGGCATCGACCGCTGGCTGACGGCGGATGCGGATTATCTCCGCGGCGCGGGAAGCTCGGCGGAGGTCATCCGCGGAGACCATGCCCGGTTCGGCCGCGAGGCAGCGCGGGCGGGGCAGCGGATGCTGCGGGAGTGGCTCCGGCGGCTGCCGGCCTGAACCGGACAGAAGAAGGGCGCGAACCCCCGAGGGGTCGCGCCCTTCCTCAAGCCGGCGTCAGCGGTAGATGCGGCGGCCGCGCTTATCCAGATAATAACGGCGACCATAGCGGTCGTGATAATAATGGTGGCGGTGGTTCAGCGCCGTGATGGCGGCGCCGCCGGCCGCGCCGACGAGCGCACCGGTGCCGACCGACATGCCCGGAATGATCGCGCCCGCGACGGCACCGGCGCCCGCACCGATCGCGCCGCCCTTCAGGAGCTGGCCCGAGCTTTGCGCATAAGCCGGCGCCCCGGCCATGGCAGCGGCAACGAGGCCGCCGAGCAGGATCTTGCGCTTCATAACAACTCCCTCTCGAACACTCTGCCGGCGAGCATAGCACGCGGGCACAGGGCGGAAAACGGTTGAGCGATTGGGCGGGTTCCGCCTTTGGTGGGCCTTGTGCGGGGTCCGGCGCCTGTCCTAGAGCCCTGGATGCGCAGCGGTTTGGGGATGAAGGCGATGAGGTCGGCGGTGAAGTCGATGATGGTGGCGGCGATCGCCGCGCTCGCGATCGGAGCGGGCGCGCAGGCGGCGTCGAATCAGGTTCGCCAGACGCCTTACTGGGGCTCGATCTCCGCCGGGCAGGCGCGGATGCGGACAGGGCCGGGGCGCAACTATCCGGCGAGCTGGCTCTATCAGCGCGCGGGCCTGCCGGTGCAGGTGCTGGAGGTCTATCCCGGCTGGCGCAAGATCCGCGACCCCGACGGCACCGAGGGCTGGATGATCGGCAATCTCGTGTCCGATCAGCGAACCGGCATGGTGAAGGGCGGCGTGGCGGAACTCCGCGATCGGCCCGATCCGGGATCGAGGGTGGTGTGGCGGGCCGAGCCCGGCGTGATCGGCCGCCTCTCGAAATGTGCCGCGGGCTGGTGCAAGTTCGACGTGCAGGGCCGTGGCGGCTATCTGGAAGAGACGCGTCTTTGGGGCGTCGAGCCGGGCGAGGCGTTCGACTGAGCTAGGCGGCCTGTTGTCCTCCCAACAAACGCTGCGTTGATTTCGGCGAGCGACCGTCTCATTTTGCAACTCGTGAACGATATCGATCTCGCTGCCAGCCTCGCCGACGTTGCGGGGCGCGTGCTCCTCGACCTGAGGCGTTGCAACCTGCTCACCGGCAAGGCGCTCGGCGAGGCGGGGGACCAGACCGCGAACGCCTTTCTGGTCCGCGCCATCCGCCACCAGCGGCCCGATGACGGCCTGCTCTCGGAAGAGAGCGCCGACGACAAGGCGCGCTTGGGGAAGCGCCGCGTGTGGATCATCGATCCCCTCGACGGCACGCGGGAATATTCCGAGGGCCGGGACGACTGGGCCGTCCATGTCGCGCTGGCGATCGACGGCGAGCCGGTGGTGGGCGCGGTGGCGGAGCCGGCGCGCGGCACGCTGTGGCGCTCCGACAAGGTGGTGCTGGCGGATCTCCACAAGAAGCCGGGCATCCTCGTCAGCCGCTCGCGCGCGCCCGAATGCGCGATCAAGACCTGCGCCAAGCTCGACGTCGAGATGCTGCCGATGGGCTCGGCCGGCGCCAAGACGATGGCGGTGCTGCGCGGCGACGCGATCGCCTATCTCCATGCCGGCGGGCAATATGAGTGGGATTCAGCGGCGCCCGTCGCGATCGCCAAGGCAGCGGGGCTCAACGCCACCACGCTGGATGGCCGCCCGCTCGTCTACAACCAGCCGGAAAGCTGGATGCCGGACCTGCTCGTCAGCCGCCCCGAATGGACCGAGCGCCTGCACGGCGCTTTGCACCTTGCTGCCTGACAGCCGAGCTTTCGGGGTAAGAAGAAAGCGAGTCTGGAAAGCGGAGCCATTGCCCGCCAAACAGGGCGCATCATGACGGTTCTTTCCCTTGCCCCCGAACGCCTCACGCATCTCCAGCGCCTGGAGGCGGAGAGCATCCACATCATGCGGGAGGTGGTGGCGGAGGCGACGCGGCCGGTGATGCTGTATTCGGTCGGGAAGGATTCGGCGGTGATGCTGCATCTGGCGCGCAAGGCCTTCTATCCCTCGCCGCCGCCTTTCCCGCTGCTCCATGTCGATACGACGTGGAAGTTCAAGGCGATGTACGAGCTGCGTGACCGGATGGCGCGGGAGAGCGGCATGAACCTGCTCGTCCACCACAATCCGGAAGCGATGGAACGCGGCATCAACCCGTTCGACCATGGCGCGCTCCACACCGACATGTGGAAGACGGAAGGGCTGAAGCAGGCGCTCGACCATTATGGCTTCGACGCGGCCTTCGGCGGCGCGCGCCGCGACGAGGAGAAGAGCCGCGCCAAGGAGCGCATCTTCTCCTTCCGCTCGGCCTCGCACCGCTGGGACCCGAAGAACCAGCGCCCGGAGCTGTGGAACCTCTACAACGCGCGGAAGAACAAGGGCGAGAGCATTCGCGTCTTCCCGATCTCCAACTGGACCGAGCTGGACATCTGGCAGTACATCCAGCTTGAGAACATCCCGATCGTCCCGCTCTATTTCGCCGCCCCGCGCCCGACCGTGGAGCGCGACGGGCTGCTGCTGATGGTGGACGACGAGCGCTTCCGCCTGAAGCCGGGCGAGGAGCCGGTGATGCGCTCGATCCGCTTCCGCACGCTTGGCTGCTACCCGCTGACCGGCGCGGTGGAGAGCGAGGCTTCGACGCTCTCCGAGGTCATTCAGGAAATGCTGCTCACCACGACGTCCGAGCGGCAGGGCCGCGCCATCGATCGCGATGCGGGCGACGCCAGCATGGAGAAGAAGAAGCAGGAGGGGTATTTCTGATGAACGACACCTCCAGCTACCGCGCCGACGCGCTGATCGCCGCCGACATCGACGCCTATCTCGACCGTCATCGCCATAAGTCGCTGCTCCGCTTCATCACCTGCGGCTCGGTGGACGACGGCAAGTCCACGCTGATCGGGCGGCTGCTCTATGATTCGAAGATGATCTTCGAGGATCAACTCGCCGCACTGGAGGCGGACTCCAAGCGCGTCGGCACGCAGGGGCAGGCGATCGACTTCGCGCTGCTCGTCGACGGGCTCGCCGCCGAGCGCGAGCAGGGCATCACCATCGACGTCGCCTACCGCTTCTTCGCGACCGAGAAGCGCAAGTTCATCGTCGCCGACACCCCCGGCCACGAGCAGTACACGCGCAACATGGTGACGGGCGCGTCCACCGCCGACCTCGCCGTGATCCTGATCGACGCGCGCAAGGGCGTGCTGACCCAGACGCGGCGGCACTCCTATCTCGCGCACCTGATCGGGGTGCGGCACATCGTGCTGGCGGTGAACAAGATGGATCTGGTCGAATATGACCGGGCCACTTTCGACGCCATCGTCGAGGATTATCGCGCCTTCGCCGAGAGCATCGGGATCGCCGATTTCGTCGCCCTGCCGATCTCTGGCTTCGTCGGCGACAACATCACCACGCGCTCGGAGAACACGCCCTGGTATGAGGGGCCCACGCTGATCGAGCATCTCGAAACCGTTGAGGTCGATGCCGAGGCGGAGCAGGCCAAGCCCTTCCGCATGAGCGTGCAGTGGGTGAACCGCCCCAACCTCGATTTCCGGGGCTTCGCGGGGCAGATCGCGGCGGGGGTGGTCCGTCCGGGCGACGCGATCCGGGTGCTGCCCTCGGGCAAGACCTCGACGGTCGAGCGCATCGTCACCCTCGATGGCGATCTGGAGGAGGCGGTGGCGGGCCAGTCGGTCACGCTAACGCTCGCCGACGAGATCGACTGCTCGCGCGGCGACGTGATCGCGGTGGCGTCGAACCCGCCGCAAGCCGCCGACCAGTTCGAGGCGAGCCTCGTCTGGATGGCCGAGGAGGCGATGCTGCCGGGCCGGCCTTACTGGCTGAAGCTCGGCGCGCAGACCGTCACCGTGCAGGTGCAGGCGCCCAAATACCAGATCAACGTCAACACGATGGAGAAGCTCGCGGCGAAGACGCTGGAGCTGAACGCCATCGGCGTCGCCAACCTCTCGACCGATCGCCCGCTGGTATTCGAGGCCTATGAGCAGAACCGCGCGCTCGGCGGCTTCATCCTGATTGACAAGCTCACCAACGCGACCGTCGCGGCGGGCATGATCCACTTCGCGCTGCGCCGCGCGGAGAATGTCCACTGGCAGGCCATCGACGTCACCCGCGAGGCCCATGCCCGCCTCAAGAACCAGAGCCCCAAGCTGCTCTGGTTCACGGGGCTGTCGGGCGCGGGCAAGTCGACCATCGCCAATCTGGTGGAGAAGAAGCTCCACACGCTCGGCCGGCACAGCTTCCTGCTCGACGGCGACAATGTGCGCCATGGGCTCAACAAGGATCTGGGCTTCACCGATGCGGACCGGGTGGAGAATATCCGCCGCGTCGGCGAGGTCGCCAAGCTGATGACGGACGCGGGGCTGATCGTGCTCACCGCCTTCATCTCGCCGTTCCGGGCGGAGCGCGAGATGGTGCGCCGGATGCTCCCGCAGGGCGAGTTCGTGGAAATCCACGTCGATACCCCGCTGGCGGACGCCGAGCGGCGCGACGTGAAGGGCCTCTACGCCAAGGCACGGCGTGGCGAGCTGAAGCACTTCACCGGCATCGACAGCCCCTATGAAGCCCCTGAAAATCCGGAGATCCGCATCGACACGACGCGGATGTCGGCGGAGGCCGCGGCCGAGCGGATCGTCGATCACATCCTGCGCGATGCCATCATCTGGGAGATTTGAGGCGGGCAGAGGTTCCCACGGCGTGTCGGGCAGGATAAGGCTGGCGTGAACGCCTGGCCGGGCGTCCGGGGAAGACATTACCGATCCTTCATGCCGAGGTCACGGCACCGCTGAGGCGCCACGGCTACGGTCCATGGCGTCGGCGGGCCTGGACCCTGTCACGCCGATGCATGACGGAACGGCGCTCGGCTACCCACTCCCGGCCGGGCGCCGTTTTCGTTTTTGCGTGAGGGTGGGGTAACAGGTGATATGAAGGCCCCGGTTTTCTACGATCCCAGCGGCCGGCGGAAGCGCTGGTCGCTTCGAGCCCTGTTCGCGCTGATCATCGCGCTCGCCATCACGGCCTGCGTCTTCGCGCTGACGATCGTCCACGTTCCCGTGCCGAGCCCGCTGGATATCCGCATCGAGCGTGCGCAGCCGCGCCCGCTGCCGGCGCAGATCGCGCATGTCCGCCGCGTGCTGAAGCGCGCGCTGGGCGGCTGGCTACCGGTCTCGACCGGCGCGCAGGAGCGGGCCGCCGCCGCCGTGCACCAGCAGGTCGTCGCCTTCTACGTGCCGTGGGACGATGCGTCCCGCACCTCGCTGGTCCGCCATATCGGGCAGATCGACTGGCTGGTGCCGGTGCTGGCGACGGTGAACGGCCCGAAGCACGACTTCACGGCGCTGAACGACCGCGTACTCGACGCGGTGCTGCGTCAGGGCACCAGCCGGCCCAAGATCCTGCCGCTCGTCCAGAACTTCTCGAACGGCCAGCCCGACGGCCCCGGCTTCGCGGCCCTGCTGCGCGATCCCAAGGCGCGCGCGCACCTGCTCGACCAGATCGAGCCGATGCTGGCGCGCTGGCAGGCGGCGGGCGTGGTGCTCGATTTCGAGGACCTGCCCGTCACCGCCCAGCGCGACTATCTGCGCTTCATCGCGGAGGCGAAGGCGCGGCTCGGCGCCAAGGGGCTGATGGTGACGGTGGCCGTGCCGGTCGGCAATCCCGAATGGGATCTGAAGGCCTACGCCCGCATCGCCGACCGCCTGTTCATCATGGACTATGACGAGCACGAGACGAGCAGCGAGCCCGGCCCCGTCGCCTCGCAGCGCTGGTTCGTCGACCGGATGCGCGAGGCGGTCGCCGCCGTCGGCCCGGCCAAGTCGATCGTCGCCATCGCCAATTACGGCTATGACTGGAAGAAGGGGAACAAGGAGGCGGGCATCGTCTCGGTCGAGGATGCGTGGCTGACCGCGCACGACAGCGAGACGCAGATCCGCTTCGATCCCGAGAGCGGCAACCCGACCTTCGACTATGCCGACGACGACGGCGTGCCCCACTCCGTCTGGTTCCTCGACGCCGCAACCGCGTGGAACCAGCTCCGCGCGGCGGACGCGATCGGCGTTTCGGGCGTGGCGCTGTGGCGTCTCGGGTCGGAAGACCCCGGCGTATGGGATGCGTTCAAGGCGTTCGAGAGCAGGAAGGTGCCCGATCTCTCCATGCTGCGTTCCGTCGGTGACGTGGACGTCGAGGGCAATGGCGAGGTGCTGCGCATCACCGATACGCCCACCACGGGCCATCGCACCATCACGGCCGACAGCAACGATCTGATCCGCGGCGAGGCCTATGAGAGCCTGCCGACGCCTTATGTGGTCACCCGCACGGGCTATCAGCCGGGCATGGTGGCGCTGACCTTCGACGATGGGCCGGATTCGGTCTGGACGCCGAAGATCCTCGACATCCTGAAGAAGGAAGGCGTGCCCGCCACCTTCTTCGTGATCGGCGAGAATGCGGTCAGCCATCCGGGCCTGCTCAACCGCATCATCGCGGAAGGCAGCGAGATCGGGAACCACAGCTATACGCACCCGAACATGGCGCTCGTCTCGGGCCGCGGCACCAGCATCGAGTTCAACGCCACGCAGCGTCTGATCGAGGCCTATACCGGCCGCGGCACGCGCCTGCTGCGCATCCCCTATTTCGGCGACGCCGAGCCGACGACCGACGACGAACTCGTGCCTGCGCTGCGCGCGCAGGACGACGGCTATGTCAATGTCGGCCTCCATGTCGACACCGAGGACTGGACGCGCCCCGGCGCGGCGGCGATCATCCGCAACGGCATCCAGGGCGTTCTGGCGGGCAATGCCGAGCGATCCGGCAACATCATGCTGCTCCATGACGCGGGCGGCGACCGGCGCGAGACGATCGAGGCGCTGCCGATCCTGATCCAGGCGCTGAAGGCTAAGGGCTATAAGTTCGTCACCGTGTCGCAGCTCGTCGGGCTGACGCCGCAGCAAGTGATGCCCACCATCTCGGGTGAGGATCTGCTCGCGGTGCGGGCGGATGTCGGCATCTTCCTGTTCCTCGCCGGTCTGCTCGCGACGCTGAAGTGGCTGTTTTTCGTGGCGATCACGCTTGGCATCGCGCGTGCCGTGCTGATGGCGATCCTCGCGGTCTTCTCGAAGCGCGAGCAGGCGCAGGAGCCGGTGCCGGAGATCGATCCCAACCGCTTCGTCTCGGTGCTGATCCCCGCCTTCAACGAGGCGCGGGTGATCGAAAGCTCGGTCCGCCGCGTGCTGGCGAGCGAGGAGGTGCAGCTTGAGATCATCGTCATCGACGACGGCTCCACCGACGGCACCAGCGACATCGTCACTCAGGCCTTCGCGGGCGAGCCGCGCGTGCGGCTGCTGACACTCACCAACGGCGGCAAGGCGGCGGCGCTCAATCGTGGCATGACGCTGGCCAAGGGCGACGTGATCGTCGCGCTCGACGCCGACACCCAGTTCGAGAAGACCACCATCGCCCGCCTCGCCCGCTGGTTTGCGGACGAGGAGATCGGCGCGGTCGCGGGCAATGCCAAGGTCGGCAACCGGGTGAACCTCGTCACCCGTTGGCAGGCCGTGGAATATGTGACCGCGCAGAATCTGGAGCGCCGCGCGCTCAGCCGGTTCGACGCGATCACCGTCGTGCCGGGCGCGGTCGGCGCGTGGCGGCGTTCGGCGCTGGACGCGGTGGGCGGCTATCCGGTCGATACGCTGGCCGAGGATCAGGACCTCACCATCGCCATCCAGCGCGTCGGCTGGCGCGTTGCCTATGACGTAGACGCGGTGGCATGGACCGAGGCGCCGGAGACCTTCCGCGCGCTCGCCAAGCAGCGTTTCCGCTGGGCGTTCGGCACGCTCCAGTGCCTGTGGAAGCACCGCGCCATCCTGCGCGAGCGCAAGCCCGCCGGGCTGGCGCTGGTCGGCATTCCGCAGGCGTGGCTGTTCCAGATCGTGTTCGCGATGATCTCGCCGATCATCGACCTCGCGCTCGGCATCAGCGTCGTCTCGACGATCATCCGCGTCCACCAGCATGGCTGGGCGCAGACGCAGAGCGACGTGCTGCGCATGGGCGTCTACTGGCTGGCCTTCAGCTCGATCGACCTGCTGTGTGGCTGGATCGCCTATCGACTGGAGCCCCGTCGCCAGCCCTATCCGGGTCATCTGCTGCTGGCGCAGCGCTTCATCTATCGCCAGCTCATGTATTCGGTGGTGATCCGCGCGGTGGGCGCAGCGCTGTCGGGTCCGTGGGTCGGCTGGGGCAAGCTCCAGCGGACGGGGCGCGTGGAGGCGAGCGCCTGAGGGGGACTGTTGCTCCTTCTTCGTTCGGTGTCCCGTAACGCGCCTGGCGCTCCGTGCCCCTGCCTCGTCACCCCGGACTTGATCCGGGGTCCAGCTGCTTTCGCCTTGGTCGCGAAGAAGAAGCTGGATGCCGGATCAAGTCCGGCATGACGGTTTGGGGTGAACTGATGACGACGAGGAGGCGGCCGCGTAAGGCGCGCTAGGTCTGCAAGCGGGGCAGCGACAGGCGCACCGAAAGCCCCGGCTCATTGTCGCCGAGCTCGATGCCGCCGCCGTGCAGGCGCGAGACCGCAGCGGCGAGCGCGAGGCCCAGCCCCGCGCCGCCGGGCTGCCGCGCCGGGTCGAGCCTGCCGAAGCGGCGCAGCGCCTGTTCGCGCTGGTCGGCGGGGATGCCCGGCCCGTCGTCGTCGACCAGCAGCGACACGAAATCCCCATGGGTGGCGACCGAGAGCCGGATATGCCCGCCCGCGCGCCCATATTTCATCGCATTGTCGACGAGGTTGGCGAGCGCCTGCCCCACCAGCTCGCGGTGGACGTCGGCATGGCCCTGGCCGCTGGCGGTGAGCGTGAAGCCGCGCTCCTCGGCGAGCGGGCCGTAGACCTCCGCCAGATCCTCCAGCATCCGCCCGAGATCGGTGGAGACGAAGCGGTCCCGCCCGATGCCGGCCTCGGCGCGGCTGATCTGGAGCGCGGTGGAGAGCATCGCGAGCAGCGTGTCCGCCTCGGCGCCGACGCGCTCCAGCGCGGCGGCGGCGGCCTCGTCGTCGGTCTCGCGCATCGCCCGGTCGATGGTGGCCGACAGGCGGGTGAGGGGGGAGCGCAGGTCGTGCGCCAGCGAGTCCGTGACGACGCGCAGCTCCGCCACCAGAGCCTCGATGCGGGCGAGCATCAGGTTGATCGCCTCGGCCAGATCGCCGAACGCGTCGCCCCGGCTCTCGTCGGCGGGCACGCGCAGCGAGAGGTCGCCCATGCCGACGCGGCGCGCCGTCTCGGCGATGCGCTCCACGCGTGCGGTGATGACGCGGGTGGCCACGATCGCGCCGAGCAGCGCCAGCGGGATCGCCAGCAGCAGCGCCGCGATCATCGCCTCGCCGGTGAGCCTGCGGACGCGCAGATCGCCCTCGATGACATGGCCGACGAGCAGGTGCGTGCCGTCGGGCAGTTTGGTGGAGATGACGCCCATCTGCTCCGGTTTGTCGCGCCCGACGCGATAGAGCGGCGGCGTCACCTGCCAGCCGGCGTTGAAGGGGAGGAACGGCGGCCAGTCCTCGATATTGCCGGCGAGATGGTTGCCGACCGGATCGTCCAGCAGCACCGCCGCGTCGCGCGCGCCGGTGGTGGCGAGGCGGGTGGCGATGAGCTGCCTCAGCCCGCGCGAGCCCTCATGCTCGTAATCCGCGATCAGGTCGTCGCGCAGCGCCGTCACCAGCGTGCGCGAGGTACGCTCCAGTTCGTCCGCGATGATGTGGCGGACGAACAGCAGCAGCGCCGTCCCCGAGATGAGCTGGAGGATGAAGACCAGCGCGAAGAAGCGGGTCGTCGACGAACGCAGGAACGCCGGGAGCTTCACCGTCCGCTCAGGCTTCGGTGCCGAGCCGGTAGCCCGCGCCGCGCACCGTGTGGATCAGCGGCACCGTCTCGCCATCGTCGATCTTGCGGCGCAGGCGGCTGACATGGACGTCGATCACGTTGGTGCCGGGATCGAAATGATAGTCCCACACGCCCTCCAGCAGCATGGTGCGCGTGACCACCTGCTCCTTGTGGCGCAGGAGATATTCGAGAAGGCGGAACTCGCGCGGCTGAAGCTCGATCGGGCGCGAATCCCGCTTCACCTTGCGCGAGAGGAGGTCCATCTCCAGCCCGCCGCAGGAGAGGCGCGTCGTCGGCTGCGCGCTCGCCCCGCCACGGCGGAGCATCAGGCGGAGCCTTGCCAGCAGCTCGGCGAAGGCGAAGGGCTTGGTGAGATAATCGTCCGATCCGGCGGTGAGCCCCGCCACCCGGTCGTCCACCGCCGCGAGCGCCGAGAGCATCAGCACCGGCGTATGGATGCCGCCTGCCCGGAGTGCGCCCAGCACCGCCATGCCGTCCATCCCCGGCAGCATCCGATCGAGGATGATCGCGTCATAGCCGCCGTCCGTCGCGTGGAAGAGCCCGTCGCGGCCGTTGGCGGCATGATCCACCGTCATGCCCTCTTCGGTCAGCCCTTTGACGATATAGCCTGCGGTCTGCGCGTCGTCCTCAATCAGCAGGATTTTCTGCGCCATATACTGTCCCCGTCACCGCCATGGCATCGCCCGCTGGTTCCTTGCGGTCGATCGCGATCGTCCATACCGCATCTCCACGCCGGATATGAAGCGCCAGACGTTGCGTTCCCTGTTGCTGCATCACGGCGCGCAACGCCGCGACATTGTGGACGGCATGGCCGTCGATCGCCTCGATCTCGTCGCCGACGCGGATGCCGGCCCGCTCCGCCGCGCCGTTGGATCGGACGCTGGTGACGATCGGCATCTGGTCGTGCGTGTCGCCGATGGTCAGGCCGGGGATGGATGTGACCGCGCCGCCCCCGCGGCCGAACCGCTGGAAGCTGCCATTTTCCGCCAGCATCAGAACAAGCGCGACGGCCCCGACAACGATGCCGACGCCGATTGCGAGCCCCCGTCCGATGCGGCGCTCCGTCATGCGCCGATACGCCATCATGGCCCCTTCTCACGGTTCGCCATTTGCAACGCAATGAGGGGTAGATGACCGTTTGTTCATACGCGGCTCATTGCGGGAGGCCGCCGGGCGCCCCAACTCGGCGCGGACGCCGCTGGGACGGGAGACAGGGATATGGACGCAGGTTTCGTCGGGATCGGGCAGATGGGCCATGGCATGGCACAGCGGCTGCTGGAGGCTGGCCATCGGCTGACGGTGTGGAACCGCGATGCGGCGAAGGCGGACGCGATCGTGGAGCAGGGCGCGGCGCGCGCCTCGACGCCGGCCGAGGCCGCGAAAGCCGGGATCGTCTTCACCATGCTCGCCAACGATGCCGCGCTGGAGGCGGTGACGGAGGGCGAAGGCGGCATCCTCTCGGCCGGCGAGGGCGTGCTGCATGTCTCGTGCAGCACGGTGAGCGTGGCGCTGACCAGGCGGCTGACCGAGGCGCATCGCGCGAAGGGGCAGCGCTTCGTCTCGGCGCAGGTGCTGGGGCGGCCGGATGCGGCGGCGGCGGGCAAGCTCTCGATCATCGCGGGCGGTGCGGACGAGGATCTGGAACGCCTCCAGCCGCTGTTCGGGGCGATGGGGCAGAAGGTGCTGCGCATGGGCGCGGAGCCCGCGATGGCGGCGGTGTCGAAGCTCGCGGCCAATGCCTCGATCGCGGCGATCATCGAGACGCTGACCGAGGCCTATCGCATTGCTGGCTCCGAGGGCGTGGCGGCGGAGACCATGGCCGATTTCTTCCGCGAGACCGATTTCGGGAGCCGGATGATGACCGTCTACGGCCCGCTGATCGCGACGGAGAAGTTCGAGCCGGCGGGCTTCCCGCTGCGTCTCGGCCGCAAGGATGTGGGCCTCGCGCTGGATGCTGCGGGCGAGGGGGCGGATATCCCCTTCATCCGCCTGCTCGCCGCGCGCATGGACAAGATCATCGGCGCCGATGGGGGAACACGCGACTGGGCGGCGCTCGGCCAGCCGCCCAAGGCCTAGCCGGCCGCCGCGCGCAGGCGGGCGAGGTCGTCGGCGCGGGTCTCGATATCGTGGCGAGGCGCTGCCATGCGGAAGTCGCGCAGCGTCTCCAGCGAGCGCAGCAGCACGGCGAGCGGCGGGCCGGAGGCGGTGAGCCCCGCCATCCGGTTCTCGGCGAGCCCCTCGGAAGGCTCCTCGATGAAGCGGCGGACGAGCGCGTCATGATGCTGGCGCGCCGTCTCCGCATAGAGGTCGCAGATGTCGAGGAAGGCGCGGGCGTTGGCCTGGAACCAGTCCGCCCCGGCATGGTCGTCGGCGAGCATCAGCAACTCGTCCATCAGGCTCCTGTGGCGCATGGTCTCGCGCAGGCGCGCCTGATCGCCGGGCAGCATGAACGCCATCTTGTCGACGAGAAGCTGCGCATAATAGGGATCGCTCGCGCGGCAGAGGCCGAGCAGCAGGTCGATCTCGTTGATCCCCGAGAAATCCCCCGCATTGGCCCCGCGATATTCCTGCCGGCCGACGCGATAGGGCTTGTAATAGGGCCTGACGCTCCAGAAGAAGCGCGCCACGTCGAGCTGATCGAACAGGCGCTGGTTGATCGCGATCACCTCGCGCATGGCATCGGCGGCGGCGGCGAACAGCGTGTCGGCCACCGGGTTGGTGACGCCGAGCGGAACGATCCGGCCGAGCGCATCGGCTGCGCGCTGGAAGGCGAGGATGCCGCGTGCGTTCTCGTCGATGAAGAGGAACTCGTCCGGCAGGTCGGTGAAGCTCTTGCGCAGGCCATGAATCGCCCGGTTGTGCGTGGCGAGATGCGCGGTGGCGAAGCGCGGCGCCATGCCGATCGCGGTGCCGACATCGAGCGCCAGCGACGAGGCCTCGCGGAAGGGGGAGCGCTCCTCGCGGGCGGGGTTGGTCAGCTCGTGCCGGCGCAGCGCCGCGAGATACATGCCGACATTGCCGAGCACGCCGAACGCGCTCTCGAAGCCGTCGCCGGTATTCCCCTCGCGCCACAGCGCCACGACATGGGCATGACCCTCGTCATGCAGCGCCTGCTTGATCGCGTCGCCGACGCCTTCGACCTGGCCGCGATCCTCCTGCGCGAAATAGAGCCTCTCCAGCGCGCTGTTCATCTCCACGAACGCACCCCGAATCCAGCGATCGAAGCTCTCGGCAACGCTACCCATCATCCACTCCCTCTGGTGGCGACTGCCTTGCACTTGGCTGCGGGCGATGCAACCACTCCGGTCATGAGATCGCACTTCCACATGCCCGAGGGCGTCTATCTGCTCAGCCACTCGGTCGGCTGCCTGCCGCGCGGATCGGAGGCGGCGGTGGCCGAGGCTTTCTACCAGCCGTGGAGCGAGGCGGGCGGCGACGCATGGCCGGCGTGGCTGGGGGCGGTGTCGGGCTTCCGGGAAGCGGTCGCCCGGCTGATCGGCGCGCGGGCGGATCAGGTCTGCCCGCAGACCAACGTGTCGAGCGCGGTCGCCAAGATCATCCACGCGTTGCCCACGCGGGCGGGGCGGGACGTGATCCTGTTGAGCGAGGAAGACTTCCCTTCGATCGGCTTCGTCGCCTCGGCGGCGGCGGCGCGGGGCTATCGCACGCGCTTCCTGCCGCGGGGCGCCGAGGCGGAGGATGCGGCGCGCTGGGCGGCGGAAATGGCGGCTGGCGACGTGCAGGTGGCGCTCGTCACCCATGCCTTCTCGAACCGTAGCGCCCGCCTGCCGGTCGACGCGATCACGCGCGCGGCGCGGCGGGAGGGCGTGTTCACCATCGTCGACGCGGTGCAGACGCTCGGCGTCGTACCGGTCGACGTGGCGGAGTGGACGGCGGATTTCGTGGTCGGTTCCTCGGTCAAGTTCCTGTGCGGCGGGCCGGGGGCGGCCTTCCTGTGGGTGTCGGACACGGCGCTGGGCGCGACCGATCCGATCGACGTCGGCTGGTTCTCGCACGCCAACCCCTTCGCGTTCGACATCCACGATTTCCGCGCGGCCGGGGACGCCAGCCGCTTCTGGGGCGGAACACCCTCGGTGCTGCCCTTCGCGCAGGCGGCTTTCTCGATCGGGCGCATCCTCGATATCGGCGTGGAGACGATCCACGCGCACAATCAGGGCCTGATCCAGCACCTCCACGACGCCTTGCCCGACCGCATCCGCTCGGCCCGGGGGAGGCGCGGCAATGCCGTGCTCGTCGCGGTCGACGATGCGGCGGCGACGCTGGCGAAGCTCCGCGAGGCCGGCCTGTTCGTGGACGCGCGGGAGGGCTGCATCCGGCTATCCCCCCATATCTACAACAGCGCCGAGGACATCGATCGGCTGACCGCGTCTATGTGACAGCCTGTTGACTGCCGGGCGGGCAACGATACGATTGTCCAACAAGACCGGATCAGGGGGTTTCATGTCGCGTTGGAGCAAGGCCGTGCTGGCCGCATGGGCGGTGGGCGTCTCGGGCGTGGCGTTCGCGCTGCCGGCGACTCCGCCTGCCGGCGAGGCGGACCGCGCGCTGGAGCTGCTCAAGACGGCGGTGAGCTTCAAGACGGTCGAGGGCTTCCACCAGATCCCGGCGTTCGCCAACTATCTCGCCGGCCAGTTCAGGCAGGCGGGCTTTGCCGAGAGCGACATCCGTTTCCAGCCGATCGGCGAGACGGGCGCGCTCACGGTCACATGGCCCGGCACCGACAAGGCGCTGAAGCCGCTCGTCATCTCCGACCATATGGATGTCGTCGCCGCCGATCCGAAGGACTGGACGCGCGATCCGTTCAAGCCGGTGGTGGAGAACGGCTATGTCTATGGCCGCGGCTCGCTCGACAACAAGTTCGACGTGGCGATGGTGGTCACCACGCTCATCCGGATGAAGCAGGAGGGCTACAAGCCCCGCCGTACCATCATCCTCGCGCTCTCGGGCGACGAGGAGACGGCGATGGCGACCACCCGCGTGCTGGCCGGCCAGCTCAAGAACGCGGAGCTGGTGCTGAACGGCGACGGCGGTGGCGGCACGCTCGACGAGAACGGCAAGCCGATGGTCTTCGGCTTCCAGGCCGGCGAGAAGACCTATGCCGATTTCGAGATCAGCTTCACCAGCCCCGGCGGCCATTCCAGCCGTCCCGGCTCGCCGCACGAAAACGCGATCTATCGCCTCGCCAAGGCGATCGACCGGATCGCGTCTTATCAGTTTCCCGTCCAGTCCAACGAGCTGACCGTCGCCTATCTCAAGGCCACCGCCGAGAAGACGCCGGGCGCGCTCGGCGATGCGATGCGGCGCTTCGCGGCGAACCCGAAGGATGCCGAGGCCGCCGCCACGCTCTCGGCCGATCCCGAATATATCGGGCAGGTCCGCACCACCTGCGTCGCGACGATGTTGCAGGGCGGCCATGCGCTCAACGCGCTGCCGCAGAAGGCATCGGTGTCGGTCAACTGCCGCATCTTCCCCGGCGTGAAGGTCGCCGATGTGGAGGCGACGCTGAAGCAGGTGGTGGCCGACAAGGATGCGACCTTCGCCACCATCGGCGATCCGACCGCCAGCGACGCCTCGCCGCTCCGCCCCGACGTGATGGACGCGGTGAAAAAGGCGGTGGACCTTGCCCATCCGGGCGTGCCGGTGGTCCCCAACATGGCGGCAGGCGCCAGCGACAGCCTCCATTTCCGCGCCAACGGGGTGCCGAGCTATGGCGTGTCGGCGGTGTTCATGAAGCCGTCCGACGATTTCGCCCATGGCCTGAACGAGCGCGCGCCCGTGGCCGCCATCCCAGGTGCGCTGGTGCAGTGGCACAGCCTGCTCATCACCCTGTCGTCGCGCTGACGTGGCGCGGGCGGGATACAGACGGGCTCCGGTCGAGCGTCGGCAGGCGCTGATCGACGCGGCCGAGCGCGCGCTCGCCATCCATGGCGCGGGCGGCGTCTCGGTCCGCACGATCGCGGCGGAGGCGGGGGTGTCGCCGGGCCTCGTGACGCATCATTTCGAGGGCGTGGAGCCGTTGCTCGCCGCCGCCTACCGGCAGGTGTCCGATCGGGTGGGGGATGCGCTCGCCGCTGCGGTGGAGGCCGCCGGGGCCGATCCGCGCGCGCGGCTCACCGCTTATGTCTGCGGCAATTTCCGCCCGCCGGTGATGGATGCGGACCTGCTCGCGACTTGGCTCGGGCTGCTCAGCCTCACCAAGTCGATGCCGCTGGTCGCCGCCGCCCATGCCGAGACCTACGCCGCCTATCGCGCCGAGGTGGAGCGGCTGCTCGACGCCTGCCGCACGCCCGGCAACCATCGGCTGGAGGCGGTGGCGATCACCGCGCTGATCGACGGGCTGTGGCTGGAGCTGTGCCTCGACGACAGCGTGTTCACGCCGGAGGAGGCGATCGGCATCGCAACGCGCTGGCTGGAGGCGCGATTTAGCTGAGGGGGACGGTCGGAGCGTGATGGTCACGGCATCGGAACCGCGCGGAACGCTGGATGTGGCGCTCGCCCACGCCCGCCGCCTGCTCACCCGCGATCCGATGCTGGCCGAGGAGCAGGCGCGCGAGATTCTCCGCGCGGCGCCGGGCCATGCGCAGGGGCTGCTGCTGCTCGGGCAGGCACTGGCGGCGACGGGGCGGCGGGCGGACGCGATCCGCACGCTGCGCGAGGCGGCGGGGCGCGATCCCGAGTCCGCTGACATCTGGCGTGCGCTCGGCGACCAGCTCCTGTTCTCGGGGGACGGAGCGGGGGCTGACGCCGCTTACGCCCACCAGATCCGCGCCTCGGTGAACGACCCGGAGCTGCGCCGCGCGGCGATCGCGCTGGCAGAGAACGATCTGTCCGTTG
The DNA here is from genome assembly GCF_000383095.1 of Sphingomonas sp. PR090111-T3T-6A. Lineage (GTDB taxonomy): Bacteria > Pseudomonadota > Alphaproteobacteria > Sphingomonadales > Sphingomonadaceae > Solisphingomonas. The sequence goes on along the minus strand of NZ_AORL01000001.1, from coordinate 8,970 downwards.
CCGAGCGCATCCTGAAGCCGTGGCTCGCCGAGCATCCCACCGACGTCGCGGCGATCCGGATGCTGGCGGAGCTGGCCGGCCGGATCGGGCGCAACGCCGATGCCGAGAAGCTGCTGCGCCGCGCGATCGAGCTGTCGCCCAGCTTCGCGCCCGCGCGCTATAACCTCGCCACCGTGCTGCATCGGCAGAACCGCCCGCTCGACGCGCTGGCGGAGCTGGACCGGCTGCTCGCCGACGAGCCGGACAACGCCGCCTACACCAACCTCAAGGGCGCGGTGCTCAGCCGGATCGGCGATCATGATCAGGCGATCGGGCAGTTCGAGGCGGTGCTGCGCCAGCGGCCCGATACGGCGGTGGTGTGGATGAGCTATGGCCATGCACTCAAGACGGTCGGGCGGCAAGAGGACAGCGTCGCCGCCTATCGCCGCAGCATCGATTTGCGCGCAGGCCTTGGCGAAGCGTGGTGGAGCCTCGCCAACCTCAAGACGGTGCGCTTTACGGCCGGGGATATCTCCCGCATGGAGGCGGCGCTCGAAGGCGAGATCGGCACGGAGGATCGCTTCCACCTCCACTTCGCGCTCGGCAAGGCGTTCGAGGATGCGGCCGCGTGGGAAGCCTCCTTCCGCCATTATGCCGAGGGCAACAGGCTGAGGCGGCAGGTGATCGACCATGACGCCGACGAGACGAGCGACCTTGTTTCGCGTTCGGCGTCTTTGTTCACGCCGGCCTTCTTCGAGGCACGCAAAGGGCAGGGCGCGGAGGCCGCCGACCCGATTTTCGTGCTGGGGATGCCACGCTCCGGCTCGACGCTGGTGGAGCAGATCCTCGCCAGCCATCCGCTCGTCGAGGGGACGCGCGAGCTGCCCGACATCCTCGCGCTCGCCCACCGCCTGTCGGGGCGCAAGGCGCGATCCGACCCGTCGCGCTACCCGGAGGTGCTGGCGGAGCTGGACGCCGCGCAACTGCGCGCGCTGGGCGAGGAATATCTCGAGGGCGCCCGCATCCACCGCAAGACCGACCGGCCCTATTTCATCGACAAGATGCCCAACAACTGGGCGCATGTCGGGCTGATCCATCTGATTCTGCCCAACGCGAAGATCATCGACACGCGGCGTCATCCGCTCGGTTGCTGCTTCTCCAACTTCAAGCAGCATTTCGCGCGGGGGCAGGCGTTCAGCTACGCGCTCGACGAGATGGGCCGCTATTATGCCGATTATGTCGCGGCGATGGCGCATGTCGATGCGGTGCTGCCGGGCCGCGTCCACCGCGTGCTGCACGAGGCGATGGTGGCGGACACCGAGGCCGAGATCCGCGCGCTGCTCGATCATGTCGGGCTGCCCTTCGATCCCGCCTGCCTGCGCTTCTGGGAGACCGAGCGCGCGGTGCAGACGGCGAGCTCCGAGCAGGTCCGCCGCCCGATCTTTCGTGAGGGCGTGGAGCAATGGCGGCATTTCGAGCCGTGGCTGGGGCCGCTCAAGGCAGCGCTTGGTGGGCTCGACAGACACTATCCGGCGCTTTCCGGCTGACTGTTGCTGCAATGCAACGAGCCGGCGATTGACGAGGCCAAGACAAAGGAAGAGGCTGTTCGGATAAAACAATGATGGGACGGTGACCACAAAGATGGTCTGAGGGGGACATAAGATATGATGACGACTGTGACGCCTGTTCGTCGCACGGCATTGCGTAATGTCGTGCCACTGTTGCTCGGTTCGTCTTCGCTGCTCGCCGCAGCGCCTGCGCTTGCTCAGCAGAGCACGCCCACGCAGGTCGCCGCCGCGGACACGAGCGCCCCACAGCCCGGCGAGATCATCGTCACCGCGCAGAAGCGCGCGGAAAGTCTCCAGAAAGTCCCGATTTCGATCCAGGCGCTGGGCGCCGCGACGCTGGAGCAGCATCAGGTCCAGGCGTTCGACGATTATGCCAAGCAGTTGCCGAGCGTCAGCTTCCAGTCCTTCGGCCCCGGCCAGTCGCAGCTTTTCTTCCGTGGCATCTCGTCGGGCGGCGACGGGCTTCCGGGCGGCGCGCTGCCAACCTCGGGCGTCTACCTCGACGAAATCCCGGTCACGACGATCGGCGCGCTGCTCGACGTGCATGTCTACGACATCGCCCGCGTCGAGGCGCTGTCCGGCCCGCAGGGCACGCTTTACGGCGCAAGCTCGCTGTCGGGCACGCTGCGCATCATCACCAACAAGCCCGATCCCACCAAATTCTCGGCGGGCTATGACCTGACCGGCACGAAGTTCGGCAAGGGCAATGCCGGCGGCACGGCGGAGGGCTTCGTCAACCTGCCGATCAGCGAGCGGGCGGCGATCCGCCTCGTCGGCTTCTATGAGCATGACGGCGGCTATATCGACAACACGCCGGGCACCCGAACCTATCAGCGGCCGCACACCAATCCGGCCGATCCGGACGGGCCGCCGATCGACAGCCCGCTGACGGTCAACAACGACAAGTTCGTCAAGAAGAACTTCAACCCGGTCGATACCTATGGCGGCCGCGTGGCGCTGGGCATCGATCTCAATGATGACTGGACCGCGACGCCGACGATCATCGCCCAGCATCAGAAGACAAAGGGCAGCTTCCTCTACGATCCCAAGGCCGGCGATCTGGAGGTGCATGACTTCACGCCCGAGCATACGCTCGACAAATGGTATCAGGCAGGGCTGACGATCACGGGCAAGCTCTCCAACTGGGACGTGCTCTATTCGGGCGGCTATCTCCAGCGCTCGCTCGATACGGTGCAGGATTACAGCTATTACACCGTCGCCTATGACCAGATCCCCGGCTACACCTATTTCCAGAACGCCGACGGATCGCCGCTCGATCCGACGCAGGTCTTCCATGTCCATCAGAAGATCAGCAAGCAGACGCACGAATTGCGGATCAGCTCTCCGGCGGACGAGCGCATCCGGCTGACGGCGGGCATGTTCTACCAGCGGCAGGCCAACCAGAACACGGCGCACTATAACATCCCGGGGCTGGGCTCGATCCCGGATACGCCGGCCGTGTTCGGTGACGACATCTTCCTGACGCGCACGCACATCGTCGACCGCGACTATGCGATGTTCGGGCAGGCGGCGTTCGATATCCTGCCGAACCTGACGCTGACCGCCGGCATCCGCGGCTTCATGGCGCGCAACACGCTGACCGGCTTCTCCGGCTTCCAGAGCGACATCACCAAGGTGGACGATGCGGGCAACGCGCTCTGCCTGCCGACCACGGGGACGGATCGCCCTTGCGACAACATCAACAAGAAGGTCAACGAGGCGGGCGAGACGCACAAGGTGACGCTCACCTGGCAGGTCGATCCGGACCGGATGGTCTATGCGACTTACTCGACCGGTTTCCGTCCCGGCGGCAATAATCGCCGCCTTGGCATCAATCCCTACGACGCCGATACGCTCGACAATTACGAGATCGGCTGGAAGACGCGCTGGTTCGACCGCAAGCTGACGCTGAACGGCGCCTTCTATTACGAGAAGTGGAACAAGCTCCAATATGCGCTGGCGCCGGTCGGCTCGGTGGGCGTCACCAACATCTACAATGCCGGCGACGCGCGAGTGTATGGCGTGGAGGCGGACTTCAACCTCGCGCTCGGCCATCTCACCTTCTCGGGCTCGGGAGCCTATAACGACGCGAAACTCACCAGGAATTTCTGCCAGGTCGATCCGGTGACGCTCAATCCGCTGACGAGTTGCTCGGTGGCGGACGGGAACGTGGCCGCGCCCAAGGGCACGCGCCTGCCGATCCAGCCCAAGTTCAAGGGCACGCTGACGGCGCGCTATGATCGGCAGGTGGGTGACGTGAACGCCTTCGTGCAGGGCAGCGTGCTCTATCAGGGCAGCACGCGCAGCTATCTGGGCGTGGTCGAGGGCACGCTTCTGGGCGACACGCCGTCGTTCACGACGTTCGACTTCTCGCTGGGCGGCAGGCTGAGGAACATGAACCTCGAATTCTTCGTGCAGAACGCCTTTGACAAGCGCGGCCAGCTCAGCCGCAATACCGTCTGCTCGCCGATCTATTGCGGGCCTTATGCCCGTATCTATCCGGTGAAGCCGCAGCAGTTCGGCATTCGTTTCGGCCAGAAATTCTGAGCCGAGGCGTGCTGAAAGCCCTTCTTCTGGCCGCGACGGCGTTCGTCGCGGCCGGTACGGCGCGGGCGGCGACCGTGCATGTCCATGCCGGTCATCTGGTCGATCCCGAGCAGGGGAGGGTGCTCGCGGACCAGATCGTGACGGTGGTCGACGGCCGGGTGACGGCGATCGGCCCGTGGAAGGGCGCGCCGGCCGACGGCACGCTGGTCGACTGGTCGGCCTATACGGTGCTGCCGGGCCTGCTCGACTGCCACACCCATATCGCGGACGGCTTCGATCAGGGCGACCCGATCGCGCCGCTCCGCTCCACCGCAGCGGAGAGCGTGCTGCGCGGCGCGGCGATGGCGAAGGTGGAACTGGACGCAGGCTTCACCAGCGTGCGCGACGTCGGCGTCTATCGCGGCCTCACCGACGTGGCGCTGCGCGACGCGATCGAGAAGGGTGTGGTCGAGGGGCCGCGCATGATCGTGGCGGGGGCCTATATCACCATCCCCGGCGGCGGTGGGGCGGTGACGGGCTTCGCGCCCGATGTGAAGATTCCGGACGATCTCCAGTACGGATATGTCCGCAACGCCGACGAGGCGCGCGAGAAGGTGGACTTCCTGCTCGCCCACGGCGCCGACTTCATCAAGATGATCGCCACCGGCGCGGTGCTGGCGGTGGGCAGCGAGCCCGGCGCGCTCGAACTCACGCCCGAGGAGATGAAGGCCGCCTGCGACGAGGCCAGGCTCCACGGCAGCTACTGCATCGCCCATGCCCATGGCACGGAGGGGATCAAGGCGGCGATCCGCGCGGGCGTGCGCTCGGTCGAACATGCCTCGCTGATCGATGATGAGGGCATCGCCATGGCGAAGAAGGCCGGCGTCTGGCTCGACATGGATATCTATGACGGCGACTGGATCGCGGAAGAGGGCGCGAAGCTCGGGATGCCGGAGGAATATCTCCGCAAGAACCGGGAGACGACCGACGAGCAGCGGCAGGGCTTCGCCAAGGCGGTGAAGGCAGGCGCGAAGCTGAGCTTCGGGACGGACGCGGGCGTCTACAGATATGGGCTCGGCGGGCGGCAGTTCGCCTACATGGTGCGCTACGGGATGACGCCGATGCAGGCGATCCAGGCCGCGACGACGGTCTCCGCGCAACTGATGCGGCGGGAGAAGGACATCGGTGCTCTGAGCCCCGGCCATTATGGGGACATGATCGCGGTAGCCGGCGACCCGCTGAAGAATATCCGCCTGCTGGAGGATGTGAAGGGCGTCATCAAGGGCGGCGAGGTGATGAAGGCGGTTCCGGCGGGGTGAGAGGAGACGGCTGCACGTCACCCCCGGACTTGATCTGGATCTGTGGCTGACCGGCAAGGCACGTATGGATTCCCGCCCTCGCGGTCATGACCATGGATACCTTTTGGTTTGGTCGTTACCCTCGCCGGAGGTCACGCGTCTTTGGAGAAAGGCTGAAGCATGGACGGTGAGCAGGCTGCCCGTGCTGCGCTGGCCTCCGCGCTGCAATTTGCGGCGCTGCTCGCCATGGCGGGATGCGTAGTCCTCTATGCGCTGGTGCTGGATTGGTGGCGGCGGCATTGAGCTATGCGGCCCGCCCCTGGCGGCGCGGGGCCTGCCCGAACTGGGCGAATATGGCGCCGACGCCCGCGTCGATCCCGGCCGCCACGCCATCGCGCCGGATGGCCGGGATGATCGTCCAGCGCATGATGGCCGTGCAGAGTGGATCGGTCAGCCGCCGCTCCAGCCCTCGGCCTACCTCTATCCGCGCCTTCTTCTCGTTCGGCGCGATGAGCAGCAGGATGCCGTCGTTCACGGCGAACCGGCCGACACCCCAACGGTTGGCGAGCCTCCTCGTGAAGAGGGCGACATTTTGGCCATGGAGGCTGTCGACGGTCACGACCGCGAACTGATGCCCTGTTCGCTGCTGGAACCAGTCGAGGCGCATGGTGAGGCGATCCCTCTCCGCAGGCGACAGCACGCTCGCCTGATCGACCACGAAGCCGGTGAAGGCGATATCCGTGGGAGCAGCCGCCCGTGCGCTCGGGGGCGGGACGCTTGTCGACAGGAAGAGCGCCAGCAAGAGGAGCACAAGGAAACGAGACAGAACGCTACTCGTCATGGAGCGGGCCATATCGGTGATGTCCTACTGATGATTGCCGCTGCCCTTCACTCCGGCAAGTGCATCAGCGCCTGCCCGGCCCGAATCTGGACGCCGGGCTCGATCCCGTCTGCCAGCGCGAAGCTCTCCGGCGCGAAGAGGATGATCGTCGAGCCATGCTCGAACCAGCCCATCTCCTCGCCCTTGCTCATGTGCACGAGGCCGGGGAGGGGGATGGCGCGCGTGCCGCCTTCGCGGATGTGCGGGCCAACGTCCGCGAATGTGAAGCGGATGCCCGCCACCAGGATGGCGGCCACCGGGACCAGCAGCATGTCGTGCCCACCGCGATCCAGCCGCACCCGGATCGGCGCGCGCTCGTTGCGGCAGAAGAGGCGCTCGACGCGCTTCAAGGCGATCGGGTTCACGTTCCAGGTGTCGCCGGAGATGTAGCGCACCTCCTCGACCGAGAGATCGTGGGGTGCGTGGAAGCGATGATACATCGCCGCCGTCAGCCGCAGCGTGACGAAGCTGCCGTTGCGATAGGGCGCGCCGAGCGTCTCGTCGCCGAGCAGGTCGGCGAGGGCATAGTCCATGCCCTTGACCTGATAGAGCCTGCCGTCCTCGACCCGGCCGCAGGCGCCGACGATCGCGTCCGACGGGCTCGCCAGCACCCGGGGATCGGGATCGGGGGCACGCGAGCCCGGCTTCAGCGCGCGGGTGAAAGCGTGGTGGAGGCTCCTGAAGCGGCTGTCGGCGGCGTCGCTCAGGTCGACGTCGCAGAAGAGGCGCCACAGGCCGATCGAGGCTTTGCGCACCAGCGGCTGCTCGATCGGCGAGATGCGCCCCATCAGCTTCGTGGCAAAACGCCGCGGAAGCCTGTTGGTGAGCAGGAAGTTCAGATCCTCATTCCCGCCGATGCGGGCGAGCGCGCTACGCAATGTCATGATGCCGTCACCGTTTTTCGTGCCTGTAATTTGGCATGGAAGCCAATCTCACTGCCGTCGCCGCGCAGCCTCTCGCCCTGTGGGGCGCGGGCGCGCTGGCCGTTGCCGCCGCCGCTGCCACCAAGGGCCGGGCGCGCCTCATGCTGTCCCGCGCGAAGCATCGCTCGCTCGCCGGCCATGCGCGCATGTCGCGCCGGGTGGCGGGGCTGATCCCGGCCTGGAGCTATGACGAACAACGCTTCTTCCGCGCCGATGCGGCGCCGGAAGATGTCGTCTGCCAGCGCGAGGCGGGCTTCTGGCGCCTGTCCGAACTCTATGAGACGCGCTTCGCCAGGACCGCGGCGCTGACCAAGGAGGCCGCTCAGGGCCTTTCCGATCTCCAGTTCACCGGCAGCTACCGCGTGCCCTTCCAGTTCAGCCGCGTCGTGCGCGAGAACCTCTCCGCCGGCAGCTTCCTTGCGTCCTCCGATGGCGTGACCATCACCGATCTCGACGGCAACCGCTTCTACGATCTCGCGGGCTCCTACGGCGTCAACCTGATGGGCTTCGACGCCTATAAGCGCATGATCGCGGAGGGCGCGGCGCAGGTGGCGGAACTCGGACCGGTGCTCGGCGCCTTCCACCCCGTCGTCGCGGACAATGTGCAGCGGTTGAAGGCCATCTCGAAGATGGACGAGATGAGCTTCCACATGTCTGGCACCGAGGCCGTGATGCAGGCGGTGCGGCTCGCGCGCTATCACACCAAGCGCAGCCATGTGGTCCGCTTCTGCGGCGCGTACCATGGCTGGTGGGGCGATGTGCAGCCGGGCGTTGGCAACCCCACGCCGGCCGACTACACCTACACGCTCGCCGACATGAGCGAGAAGACGCTCAAGGTGCTCGCCACGCGCAGGAACATCGCCTGCGTGCTGGTGAACCCGCTTCAGGCGCTGCACCCGAACAGTGGCGCGCCGTCGGACTCCTCGCTGGTCGACAGCAGCCGCAAGGCGGGCTTCGACAAGGCGGCCTATGCGGCGTGGCTGGAGAAGCTGGCCGAGACGTGCCGTGCCAACGGCATCGTGCTGATCTTCGACGACGTGTTCGTCGGCTTCCGCCTCGCCAAGGGCGGCTCGGCCGAATATTTCGGCGTCCAGCCCGACATGGTGACCTACGGCAAGACGCTGGGCGGCGGTCTGCCCGTCGGCGTGTTGTGCGGCCGCGCGGAGCTGATGAAGCGCTACCGTGACGACAAGCCCGTCGACATCTGCTTCGCGCGCGGCACCTTCAACTCGCACCCCTATGTGATGGGCGCGATGAACGCCTTCCTGCGCGCGCTCGACACCGATGAGGGCAAGGCGCTCTACGAGGGCGCGGACGACATCTGGAACGGCCGCGCGGCGCTGATGAACGCGAAGCTCGCGGAAGCGGGCCTGCCGGTGACGGTCAGCAACCTCTCTTCGATCTGGACGGTGAGCTATACGCAGCCGTCGCGCTACAACTGGATGCTGCAATATTATCTCCGGGCCGAGGGGCTGGCGCTGAGCTGGGTCGGCACCGGCCGCCTGATCTTCAGCCTCAACTATAGCGATACGGACTTCGCCGAGGTGGTCGAGCGCTTCGTGAAGGCGGCCAAGGCGATGCAGGCGGACGGCTGGTGGTGGCATGATCCGGCCGTCACCAACAAGATGATCCGCCGCTCGATCCTCAAGGAAATGTGGGCGGCGAAGCGGGGCCGGTGAGGGAAGGGCGGTCAGGTCTGTCGCGAACATGGCCTCACCGCCTGTTTCCATGATCCTCCCCCTGCCAAGGGGGAGGGGGACCACCCGAAGGGTGGTGGAGGGGGCTTGAGGCTGACA